>NZ_JBHYGN010000010.1:0-288415 GCF_051858995.1 Brevundimonas sp.
CCCCAGGCCTCAGGCCCGGGGGTTTTTGCTGTCTGGTCTCCAACGGAGGGCCTGCAGGAGCGGCCGGCCGGCGAGCGGCGGGCTCATCCTCGCAAAAACGCCTCGAAACGCGCCGTCCAGTCCGGATGCCAGCGCGACAGCGGCGGGCGGTTCTCGATCACATCGCCGATCGCCCAGGCCATCCGCTTCTCGTCCGTGGCCCGGTCCACGTCATTGTCCGGGCACAGGATGTAGAAGTCCCCGGCCTCCAGTCGCTCCAGCATGAAGTCGGCGGTCTCGGTCGCCGTCCAGGCCCCGGCGGGCTTGTCGGCGCGATCGCCGGCGGCCAGGGGCGTCCAGACGAAGCCGGGGATCAGCAGATGGGCGCTGATCCTCGCACCGGGCGTGTTGCGAAGCTGGTGCTGCAGCGCCTCGGTATACGTCTTCACACCTGACTTGGAGACATTGTAGGCCGGGTTGCCCGGCGGGGTGGTGATGCCCTGTTTGGAGCCGGTGTTGATGATCAGGCCCGGGCGGCCGCGCTCGACCATGCGTGGCGCGAAGACCTGGCTGCCGTCGATCACGCCCCACAGGTTCACCCCGATCAGGCGGCGCCAGTCGGCGTCCGGCCCGAAGGCGTCATTGGGGATCTGGATGGCGGCGTTGTTCATCAGCACGTCCGTCCCGCCGAAGCGATCCGCCACCGCCGCCTCCAGCGCCTCCAGGGCGGCGCGGTCGGAGACGTCGACCTCGAACCCGGCGATCTCGGCGCTGTCCACGGCTAGGGCGCTCAACTCGGCCACGGCGGCCTTCAGCCGCTCGGCGCCCAGATCGACGATACAGACATGCAGGCCCAGGGCGGCGAACCGGCGGGCGGAGGCCAGGCCGATGCCGGACGCCCCTCCGGTGACCACGGCGACGGCGCCGGCTGTGAGGGCGGGGTGGGGCATGGCGGCCTCCGGCTGGGTGAGGATATGCCGCAGGTTGTACGCCCGTCCCGGACGACGGCTCAAACAAAAACGGCCCGCCGCGGGTGCGACGGGCCGTTCCGGGATCGTTGCAGGAGGGGCTCAGCGCCCGGCGGCGAGCCCGTTGAGCAGGGCATAGCTGCGGATCACCTGGCTGTCGTCGGCCCGGCCATCTCCCCGCCCGGAGGTCGCGACGAACAGCTGATGCGCGGCGGCGGCCAGCGGCAGGGCGGCCTGGCTGTCGCGGCCGGCCGCCAGGACGATGCCCAGATCCTTGACGAAGATGTCGATGGCGCTGGTCACTTCCGGGTCCGCCTCGAGCATGCGCGGCCCCCGGTCGTTCAGCATCCAGCTGGCCGCCGCCGAGCCGCCGGTGATCTCCAGCGCGACCTTCGGATCGACGCCCATCTTCTCGGCCAGCGACAGGGCCTCGGCGGCCACGGCGATGTGGGCGCCGCAGAGGAGCTGGTTGACGGTCTTGACCATCTGGCCCTGACCGGCGGCCTCGCCGACGTGGAACAGCTTGCCGCCGAAGCCTTCGAACAGGGGCTTCAGCTCATCGAACAGCACGGTCGGGCAACCGGCCATGATGGACAGACTGCCCGCCTTCGCGCCCGCCGTGCCCCCGGAGACCGGGGCGTCGACGAATCGACGCCCCGCGGCCGTGACCTTGTCGGCCATGGCCTCGGCCTCCTTGGGCAGGCAGGTCGCGGTGAGAACCACGGTCCCGCCTTCAGGGAGAGCCTGTAGCGCCCCGGCTTCGAACAGCACCTGTTCGGCCTGGGCGGCGTTGACCACCATCAGCATCAGGACGTCGGCGCCGGCGGCGGCCTCGGTGGCCGAGGCGACCGCCGTGCCGCCCGCCGCGGCCAGGGCCTGGCCCGGCTCGGGACGCAGGTCGAAGCCCTGGACGGCGTGGCCGTTGGCGATGAGGTTCTGGGCCATTGGCAGACCCATGGCGCCGAGGCCGACGAAACCGACGATCATGATGCTACTCCGGTACTAAGAGGGCTCAGCGATTGACGCTCTTGGGCACGCGGAAGACGAGCAGCATGCCGAGGAGGACGATCGCGGTGATGGTGTAGAGGCCCCAGCTCAGCTGGCCGGTGGCGTTGACCACGGCGCCGATGACATAGGGCGAGGCGAAGCCGGCGACGTTGCCGATGGCGTTGATCGCCCCGATGCCCGCGGCGGCCCAGACGCCGCCCAGGAAGGCAGGCGGCAGGCTCCAGAACATCGGCGTCGACGACAGCAGGCCGGCGGCGGCGAAGGCCAGGCAGATCACCGACAGGAACAGGTTGTTCGAGAACGACGGGGCCAGGGCCAGGGCGATGGCGCCCATCGACATCGGGATGATCAGGTGGAAGCGACGCTCGCGACGCTTGTCCGCGCTGATGCTGAACGAGATCATGGCGATGGCGGCGGCCAGGAAGGGAATGGCGCTGATCAGGCCATTGGCGAACGGGCTCTCGACCCCGGCGTTCTTGACGATGGTCGGCAGCCAGAACGAGATCGCATACTGGCCCATGACGATGCAGAAATAGATCGCGGTCAGCAGCCACAGGCGGCGGTCGGCGAGGAACTGCTTCAGCGACATATGGGCGGTGCGCACCGCGTCATCGGCGTCCAGGTCCGCCTTCACGGCGGTCTTCTCTTCATCGCTCAGCCATTTCACGTCCGACGGCTTGTTCGGCAGGAAGGTGAAGACCAGCAGGCCGGCGATGATGGCGGGGATGGCCTCGATCACGAACATCCAGCGCCAGCCTTCCCAGCCGGCGAACCCTGCCATGCTCTCCATGATGAAGCCGGACAGGGGTGCGCCGACGATGCCGGCGGTCGGGATGCCGAGCAGCAGCAGGGCGTTGGCGCGCGAGCGGCGGGCCGCCGGGAACCAGTAGGTCAGGAACAGCAGGGCTCCTGGAGCAAAACCGGCTTCGGCCACACCGAGCAGGAAGCGCAGGGCGTAGAACTGCCACTCCGTATGTACGAAGCCGAAGCCGCAGGAAATGATGCCCCAGGTGATCATGATCCGGGCGATCCATTTCTGGGCCCCGACCTTGTGCAGGATCATGTTCGAGGGGACCTCGAACACGGAGTAGCCGATGAAGAAGATCCCGGCGCCCAGTCCGTAGACCAGGTCCGAGAAGCCCAGGTCCGACTGCATCTGCAGCTTGGCGAACCCGATGTTGATCCGGTCGATGTAGGCGACCAGGAAGCACAGGAAGAGGAACGGCATCAGGCGCCAGAGGATCTTCTTGTAGGTGGCGTCCGACGCGATCGTCGGCGCCGCTTTCGGCACGGTGGTGTCAGTCACGGTTATCCTCCCCGTTTCATCCCGGTGTTCCGGGTCTGATGCGGCTGACGGTCCTTACTCGGACAGCCAGCCCTTGATGCTCGTGGTCATGGCCTTGGTCGAGATGCCGTAGCGATCGTGCAGCGTCGGCAGGGCGCCGGCGTCTAGGAAGGCGTCCGGCAGGGCGACCTGTTTGAAGGGGGCGTGAACCCCGGCCCGCATGAGGGCGGCGGCCACGCCTTCGCCCAGTCCGCCGATCACCGAATGGTTTTCGGCCACGACGACCAGACGGCCCGTCTTCGCCTTCACCGCCTCGATGATGCTGGCCTCGTCCAGCGGCTTGATGGTCGGGACGTGCAGGACGCCCGCCTCGATCCTGTCCGCCTTCAGCGCGTCGGCCGTCTCCAGCGCGCGCATGGTCATCAGGCCCGAGGAGATGATCAGCACATCCGCGCCGTCGCGGATGGTCTTCGCCTTGCCCGGCTCGAACTGGTAGCCGTACTCGTCCAGCACCGCCGGGACCTTGCCGCGCAGCAGGCGCATGTAGGCGGGGCCGCGATGGTCGGCGAGGGCGGCGGTCGCCTGCTCGATCTCGACCGCGTCGCACGGGTCGATGATGGTCAGGTTGGGCATGCCCCGGAAGATGGCCAGATCCTCGGTCGCCTGGTGGCTGGGACCGTAGCCCGTGGTCAGGCCGGGCAGGGCGCAGACCACCTTCACGTTCAGGTCTTCCTCGGCGATGGCCAGGCACAGGAAGTCATAGGCCCGGCGCGCGGCGAAGACGGCGTAGGTGGTCACGAAGGGGTGGAAGCCCTCGCGCGCCATGCCCGCAGCCGACATCATCAGCAACTGCTCGGCCATGCCCATCTGGTAGAACCGGTCGGGGTGGGCCTGCTGGAAGATGTGCAGGTCGGTGTATTTGCCCAGGTCGGCGGTCATGCCGACGATCTCGGGGCGGGTCTCGGCGGCCTTGGCCAGGGCATGGCCGAAGGGGGCGGAGATGGTGCGCTGACCTTCGGCGGCGATCGAGGCGATCATGGCCGAGGTCTTCAGGCGGGGTGCGGACACGGTGTTCAGATCCTGACTTGTCGGCTTCAGATGTCGGCGTTCACGACGCCGCCCTGGGCGGCCCAGCCGTCGTCGACGGCCTTGAGGGCGAGGTCCCATTCCTCCTCATCCACGCGGATGAAGTGGGTCTTCTCGCGCTGCTCGAGGAAGGGCACGCCCTTGCCCATCAGGGTGTCGAAGATGATGATCCGGGGCTTGGCGTCCTTCAGTTCGCGGGCGGCGTCGAAGGCCGCGATCACGGCTTCGATGTCATTGCCGTCCACGCGCTGGGCGAACCAGCCGAAGGCGTCGAACTTGGCCTGCAGGTCCGGGGCGCTGAGCACCTCCTGCGAGGGGCCGTCGGCCTGCTGGTTGTTGAAGTCGACGAGGGCGATCAGGTTGTCCAGCTTCCAGTGCGGCGCCGACAGGGCGGCTTCCCAGGTCGAACCCTCGCCCAGTTCGCCGTCCGACAGCAGGTTGTAGACGAACCGGTCCGAGCCCTTGCGTTTCAGACCCAGGGCCATGCCGACGGCGATGCCCAGGCCCTGGCCCAGCGAGCCGCCCGAGATCTCCATGCCCGGCGTGTAGGAGGCCATCCCCGACATCGGCAGGCGGCTGTCGTCCGAGCCGTAGGTGTCGCGTTCCTCGAAGGGGATGATCTCCGCCTCGATCAGGGCCGCGTACAGGGCGATGGCGTAGTGGCCGATCGACAGCAGGAAGCGGTCGCGACCTTCCCATTCCGGCTCGTTCGGGCGGTAGGTCAGGGCGCGGAAATAGGCCACGGCCAGAACGTCGGCGACGCCGAGCGCCTGGCCGACATAGCCCTGACCCTGAACGGCGCCCATGCGCAGGGCGTGCTTGCGGATGTGATAGGCGCGCTGGGCCAGTTCGACGGACGGCATATTGCCGGGAGTGGGATCGCTCACGCGGGTTCCTTCGATGCGCGCGGCGGGAAGGGGACGTGCGTGGAAGAACGGCCGCAAGGGCCGTGGATCGACGCCTGTTTCCTCCCCGGTTCGCGGGTGTCTTCGTTGGGCCGGATAAGGGGCGAAGGCGTCTTGGGTGACAAATGCTATGTTTACACGGACAGATGAATATTGTTCATGTCTGGCATGAACATCGCCTTCGGCTCTCTTCGCGCCTTCGACGCCGCCGCGCGGCACGGCTCCTTCCGTCTGGCGGCGGAGGAGCTGAACCTGTCGCCCAGCGCCGTCAGCCACGCCATCTCCAAGCTGGAGAAGTCGCTCGGCGCCCTGCTGTTCGACCGCAACGGCCGCTCGCTCAGCCTGACCCAGAACGGCCAGACCCTGCACAAGCATGTCGAGGAGGCCTTCGGGCATATCCGTGTCGGCGTAATGGCCGTCTCGGCGCGTCAGGCCCAGCTGCTGCGCCTGCATACGGCCCCCAGCTTCGCGGCCCAGTGGCTGACGCCCCGGCTGGCCGACTTCCTCGAGAAACACCCCGGCATGGAGGTCCGCATCGCCGCCAGCACCGACTACAGCCGCTTCGCCGCCGACGAGTTCGACGCCGACATCGTCTACGGCAAGCCGGACAATGACAGCCTGGTGGTCCACTCGCTGGGGCGCGAGGTGGTCAAGCCGATGTGCAGCCCCAAGATGGCCGAGAAGATCAAAACCCCTGAGGACCTCTACGGCCTCACCCTGATCCGCAGCTCGCTGAAGGCGGTGACCTGGGAGGACTGGTTCAAGGCCAATCGCCTGAAGGCGCCCGAGGCCGTCGGCATGCGCTTCGACCGCAGCTTCATGTCCGTGCAGGCGGCGGCGGACGGGCTGGGCGTCTGTCTGGACTCAACCCGTCTGGCCGAGCGGGAGCTGGCCAGCGGACGGCTGGTCGCGCCGCTGGACGGCCAGTGCGACAACCTCATCTACGCCCCGCACTATCTGGTCTATCCCAAGCGCAACGCCCAGCGGCCCATCGTGGCCGCCTTCGCCCGCTGGCTGATCGGCGAACTGGCCAAGGACCCCGCCGCCGATCTTGAACCGCTGGTGAGAGGTGAAGTGGATTCATCTGTCGGATAAATCTTCGCGTTTGTCATCTGACAGCGCTTTCCGAACCTTCCCGCCGATGACCCGAAGAGGTCCGGAGGGAACTTATGGCTTTCAATCACCCGGTCCGGCGCATCGCCGGCGTGGCCCTGTTCACGGTCATCGGCGCGGCGCCCGCGCTCGCCCAGACATCGGCCCAGACGCCCGCGCCCTCGGCTTTCGCCGGGACCCTGACCGGCGACTGGGGCGGCCTGCGGGACCGCCTGAAGGATCGCGGCGTCACCCTGACGGCCGGTGAGATCACCGAGACGGCGTGGAACGCCATCGGCGACACGCCCCAGTTCGTCCGCACCTCGGGCCAACTCAGCCTCGGCGCCACCATCGACGCGGATCGTATGTTCGGCATTGAGGGCGGCAAATTCCAGGTCACGATCAGCAACCGCCACGGCAAAGCCCTGACCAATGACTCGCCGCTGGGGATCATCCAGCAGGTGCAGCCCGTCTATGGCCGGGGCCAGGTCTGGCGCCTCAGCCAGTTCTGGTACGAGCAGAGCTTCCCGGGCGGCTCGATCAAGCTGGGCCGGATGAGTTCGGCCGAGGATTTCGCCGGCTCGGCCTGCGATTTCCAGAACCTGACCCTGTGCGGCTCGGCCCCCGGCCACATCGCCCACGACGTCCTCTACAACTTCCCGGTCAGCCAGTGGGGCGCGCGGGTGAAGCTGAACGTCGCGCCGCAGCACACGGTCTCGGTCGGCGTCTATGAATCCAACCCCGAGAACCTGCGTCCCAGCCAAGGCTTCAACTTCGGGTTTGACGTCGACGACGGCTTCCTGACCATGGTCGAGACCGCCTGGACGCCCAGTTTCGGGCAGGGGCTGGGCGGCAGCTACAAGGTCGGCGGCTGGTACGACACGGCGGATGTGCCGGACGTCGTCACCGACGTGAACGGCGACTGGCGGGCCCTGACCGGCCTGCCGGGGCAGGAGCGCAGCGGTCGCTACGGCTTTTACGCCAATGCGCTGCAGACCCTGCGCGCGCCCGAGTCGGACGGCAGCGGGGCGATCAAGGTCTATGCGAACGCCATCGTCACCGACCCGCGCACCAACACCCTGCAAGGCAAGGTGGCCGTCGGCGTCGCCCTGACCGGCCCGCTCGCGGCTCGCCCCAGGGACGAGATCGGCTTCGCCGTCGGCGCCAGCGGCTACAATCCGCGCGTCACCGACAGCCAGCAGGCCCAGATCGAGGCGGGGACCCGAACCCTCCCGGCGGCCAGCCGCGAATATGTGGCCGAGGTCTATTACGGCTATCGCGCCACGCCGTGGCTGACGCTGCGGCCGAACCTGCAATGGATCCACCACCCAGGCGGCCGGGAAGATCGCCCTGACATGTTCGTGGGTGGATTGAAGACCGTCTGGACGTTCTGAGCCGTCCGTACGCCGTGATCTCCGAGGCGTGGAAGCCCGTCCGAGCCCCCCGGACGGGGCTTTCTGCTGTCTGGAGTAGACCTGTCGCCGAGTTCATGAGCCTGCCCTGATCCTGCCGCAATTCGCTACAAATGTAGCGCCACATATGTAGCGATACAGGACGGTCGCCATGATTGAGAGTCTGCCCCGACGCGAACGCGAGGTCTTCGAGACCCTCTGCCGTCTGGAACAGGGCACGACCGGCGCCGTCCGGGCCGCCCTGACCGATCCGCTCAGCGATTCCGCCGTCCGCACCCTGCTGGCCCGACTGGAGGCCAAGGGGCTGGTCGAGCGTGAAGCCGGGGAGGGCGGGGTGGTCTATCGGCCCGCGCCCGAACCCGAGACCCTCGCGACCGGCGCCCTGCATCGCATGGTGGACACCTTCTTCGCTGGATCGGCTGCCAGCGCGGCCACGGCCCTGCTGGGCCTGACCCGCTCGCTCAAGCGCGAGGAAATCGAAGCCCTGCGCCGGGCGATCGACGACGCTGAGGAGCGCGACGCATGACCGTGGCCCTCTTTCTCGAACTCCTGATCAAGTCCGGCCTGGTCGCCGGAGGTGGATTGCTGCTCGCCGCCGCCCTGCGGGGCCTGTCCGCGACCGACGTCGTCGATGTGCTGCGCGTCACGGTCCTGCTGTTGTTGGCCCTGCCGGTGATGATGCTGCTGCTGCCGACCATGGCGCTACCGCTGCTGTCCGGCGCGCCGGTTGAGACCGCGCCCGCGGTGGTCCCGCTGTGGACCGCGGATGTCGCGTCCGTGGGGGATGTCTCGGTCTCGGCCTCGGTCACGGAGGCGTCGCCGGCTCTGCTGGCCGTCGCGATCTGGGTGATCGGCGTGGCTGTGGTCATGGGCCAGTTCGCCCTCGGCATGGCGACCCTGATCCGCTGGACCCGCAGTGGCCGCCCGGTCACCTCCACGCGCTGGACCGCGCCGCTGAACCTGCTGTCCAAGGGCCAGCGGCCCCGCCTGATCTCATCGGCCCAAGCGCCCGCGCCGCTCAGCTGGGGCCTGCCGCCCGGCGTCGTTCTGATCAGCGATGAGCTGGTCCGTCGGCCCGAATGCGCCACGGCGGTTCTGGCCCACGAACTGGCGCACATCCGTCGCCAGGACTGGCTGTTTCTGCTGCTCTCGCGCACGGCGCTGGCGCTGTTCTGGTTCAATCCGCTGGTCTGGGTGCTCCACGCCCAACTGTCCGCGCGGACCGAGGACGCCGCCGACGCCGCCGCCCTGCAGGAGCTCGATCCCCGCGCCTATGCCCACACCCTCGTCGGCCTCGCCGCCGACTTCGGTCAGCCCGCCGCCCTGGGCATGACCGGCCCCGCCCGCTCTCTTTCCAAAAGGATCGCTCGCATCATGAAGACCCGTCGTACTTTGCCTGCCCGTCCGCTGGTTCTGGCCATGACGGTCGGCGGCCTGATCGCCGTCGCCACGCCGCTGGCGGCTGTCGAGCTCACCACGGGGAGCGCCCCCGCTGCGGCGACCGCCCCTCAGGCGGTGGTGGTCTACCGGACGCCTATCGTACTGGCGGGCCAGCCCACGCCGCCCCCGCCGCCGCGTTCGCCCCGCAGGGCTCTGTCTGCTCCGCCCGCGCCCCCGGCGCCGCCGGCGCTGAGCCGCTCGGTTCTTCCGCCGCCCCCGCCGCCGGCGCCCGCATTCCCGGTCACTTCGGCTCCGACCGCCCCGCCTGCGCCGCCCGCCTTCAGGGCGCCGCCCGCACCGCCCCCAGCTCCGCCCGCGCCTCCCGTCCCGCCGCAAGGTTATGGCTATCAGAGCAGCTGGACCGAGAACGGCTCCCCCGCTGACCGCCGCGCCGCCGCCCGCGCTCGCACGGAGGCCGGTCAGCGCCGCGCCGAAGCCGAGCAGGCCCGGATCGAAGCCTCGCAAGCGCGGGCTGAAGCAGCCCAGGCGCGCGCCGAAGCCGCTCAGGCTGTGGCGGAAGCTCGTGTTCGTCCGCAGGCTGTCGCCCATGCCCGTGCCGATGCGGCGCGCGCCCAGGCCGCCGCCCGTGACGCCGGTGCTCGTGCGGCAGCCGCCCAGCGTGACGCGGCCCGCTCCGTCGCCCGCGCCCGGGCGGACATGGCCGTCGGCGCCGACAACATGGAGCGCGGCGCCCAGCAGATGCGTGAGGAATCGCGTCGCCTGCGGGACCCCGCCTACCGCGCCCAACAGATCGAGCGTCAGCGCCAGCAGGGCCATCCGGTGACCGACGCCGAGCTTCTGGCCCTGTCGCCCCGCCTTGCCCGTCAGGCGGAGGAGATGGAGGCCCAGGCGGTTCGCCTGCGCGCTCGCGCCAACCAGAGCTGATCAGGGACGCCTGAACAGAAAGACGGCCCCGTCCGGGATCGGGCGGGGCCGTTTTGCCTAGGCCTTGCGGGCGTCAAGCCAGCGGACCGCGTCCGCGTCCCGGGCGCTCAGGTCCGGATAGTCCGGGTCAGAGCCGACGTCCGGCACCCTCCGCCACGACCGGGCGCACTTCGGATAGTCCGCCAGCTTCACCTCGACGGTGACCGCGTCTCCGCCGTGCACCAGTTCGGCGCCTGAGGTGCGGAAGATCTCCGCCGCGTCCAGTTCGGCGAAGGCCGCGAAGGCGTTGGCCGGGCCGGTGACCACGGGCCAGGCGTCCAGCGCCCCGCCGATGATCTTCTCCCGACGCGCCGCTTCCAGCGCCTCGTTGACCACTTCCAGCACCGTCTGCACCCCGGCCCAGCGATCCGCCTCGGCCGGATTGCTCCACGCCTCCGGCGTCTCGGGGATCACCCGGGCGCAGTTCGAGCCGCCTTCAGGGAAGCGGGTGGTCCAGGCTTCTTCCGTCGTGAACGGCGTCAGCGGGGCCAGCCAGGCGGTCAGGCGGTTGAACACCTCGTCCATCACCGTGCGCGCGGCGCGGCGGCGGACGCTGTCGGGACGGTCGCAGTACAGGCTGTCCTTGCGGACGTCGAAATACAGGGCCGACAGGTCGTTGGAGCAGAACTCCAGCACCGGTCGCACCACGTCCTGGAAGCGGTAGTCGGCGTAGGCGGCGCGGACCTGACCATCCAGTTCATGCAGCCGGTGCAGGATGAATTTCTCCAGCGGCGGCATCTGGTCATAGGGCAGGCGCTCGGCCCCGTCGAAGTCGGCTAGCGCGCCCAACAGGTAGCGCAGGGTGTTGCGCAGCTTGCGATAGGCCTCGACGGTGGTCTGCAGGATCTGCTTCCCAATCCGCTGGTCCTCCGCATAGTCCACCAGCGCGACCCACAGGCGCAGGATGTCGGCGCCCGACTCCTTGATCACGACGGCCGGGTCGGTGGTGTTGCCCAGCGACTTCGACATCTTCTTGCCCTGCTCGTCCTGGGTGAAGCCGTGCGTCAGCACAGCTTCATAGGGGGCGCGGCCGCGGGTGCCGGAGCCTTCGAGCAGGTTGGACTGGAACCAGCCGCGGTGCTGGTCCGAGCCTTCCAGGTACAGGTCGGCGGGCCAGTGCGACGGGCGGTCGCCGGTGTAGCCATGGGCCGGATCGCGGGCCTCCAGCGTGAAGGCGTGGGTGCAGCCGCTGTCGAACCAGACGTCAAGGATGTCCTCGATCTTCTCGAAGCGCGAGACGTCGTGCTGGCCCAGGAACTCGGCGTCCGGGGTCTCGAACCAGGCGTCCGCGCCGCCCTTGCTGACCGCGGCCAGGATTCGGGCGTCGACCTCGGCGTCGACCAGCGGCTGGCCGGTCTGCTTGTCGACGAACATGGCCAGGGGCGTGCCCCAGGCGCGCTGGCGGCTGATCAGCCAGTCCGGGCGGCTCTCGACCATCGAACGGATGCGGTTCTTGCCCGCCGCCGGGTGGAAGGCGGTGGCGTCGATGGCCGACAGCGCCCGCTCACGCAGGGTGCTGTCGTCGTCCAGCGGCTGGTCCATGCGGATGAACCACTGCGGGGTGTTGCGGAAGATGACCGGCGCCTTGGAGCGCCAGCTGTGCGGATAGGAATGCTCCATCCGGCCGCGCGCCAGAAGGTTGCCCGCCTCGATCAGCTTCTCGGTCACGACCTTGTTGGCCGGGCCGAACTTGCCGATCTTGTCCTTCTTGCCCTCGGTCTCGATGACCTTCAGCCCCGCGAACAGCGGCACGTGGTCGTAATAGGCGCCGTCCGGATCGACGGTGTCGGGCACTTCGTGATGGCCGTGGGCCTTCCAGACGTCGAAGTCGTCGGCGCCGTGGCCCGGCGCCGTGTGCACGAAGCCCGTGCCGGCGTCGTCGGTCACGTGGTCCCCGGCCAGCAGCGGCACCGAGAAGCCATAGCCCGGCGACAGGGCGGCGAGCGGGTGGGCGCACTCCAGGCCCGACGGGTTCAGGTCATCGACGCGGGTCCAGGCGGCGATCTTGGCGGCCTTGAACACGTCCTCGGCCAGCTTGTCGGCGACAATCAGGCGGTCGCCCGGCTTGGCCCAGGGCTCGAACTCCAGCCCTTCCTCCATCGCCGTGACCTCATACAGGCCATAGGCGATCTCGGGGCCGTAGCTGATGGCGCGGTTGGCCGGGATGGTCCACGGCGTGGTGGTCCAGATCACGATGGACGGCGTCGCGTCACGGAACGACAGCAGATCGTCCGGATGATCGTCGGTGGCGCCGATGACCGGGAATTTCACCCAGACGGTCGGGCTGATGTGGTCATGGTACTCGATCTCGGCGTCGGCCAGCGCCGTGCGCTCGACCGGCGACCACATCACCGGCTTGGAGCCGCGATACAGCTGGCCCGAATTCTTGAACTTGTGGAACTCCGCGACGATGGCCGCCTCGGTGGTGAAGTCCATCGTGGCGTAGCGGTTGTCCCAGTCGCCGACGACGCCCAGCCGCTTGAACTGCTCTCGCTGCACGTCGATCCAGCCGGTGGCGTATTCGCGGCAGGCCTGACGGAACTCGGCCTTGGAGACCTCGTCCTTGCGGCGGCCCTTGGCGCGGAACTGTTCCTCGATCTTCCACTCGATGGGCAGGCCGTGGCAGTCCCAGCCCGGCACGTAGTCGACGTCGTAGCCCAGCAGGAAGCGGCTGCGGACCACGAAGTCCTTCAGCGTCTTGTTCAGCGCGTGGCCGATGTGGATGTCGCCGTTGGCGTAGGGCGGGCCGTCATGCAGCACATACAGCGGCGCGCCCTCGGCCTGACGCCGTTGGCGCAGCGCGCCGTACAGATCGCCCCACTGGGCGATGATCTGCGGCTCCTTCTGCGGCAGGCCGCCACGCATGGGGAAGGGAGTCTCCGGCAGGAAGACGGTATCGCGATAGTCGCGGCCGGTAGGGGTATTGTCGGCGTCAGCCATGAAGTCGGTCTCGTGGTGTCGATCGTTCGCGTGGTTTCGATGGAATATCCCGACGTGCGCGGGGCCGACGGCCCTGCAGCGCTACGCCGGGCGGCTAATCGAAATCGGGAGACGGACGCGGACGGTCATGGTGTCAGCGGTCTAGCAGAGCCGGGGCGGCCCGCGCCACCCGCAAACGTCAGGAATGGCGGCTGGCGAGGCCCTCGGACTGGGCGCGGCCTGATCGGGTTCAGGAGGCGAGCATGATGATGCTGGCGGCGGCGGAGGACAGGAGACCACGACCGTGCTGCGTCTGGCGGGCAATCCGGTCCGGGGCTGGAAGGTCGACGACGTCCTGGGCACCGGCGGCTGGCCCTCGCTGGCCGAGGCCCTGAGCGAGTCGAACCGGCGCATCGCCGCCGGTGGTCGGGCGCTGGGCCGGGACTAGCGGGCCAGCACGGCCCGGGCGTCGGCGGCGTCCTGATCGATCTGGACCTTCAGCGCCTCCAGCCCGTCGAACTTCATCTCGCCGCGCAAGAAGGCGACCAGTTCGGTCTCGACCGTCTGGCCGTACAGATCCTCATTGAAGTCGAACAGCCAGACTTCCAGCAGCGGATCCTCGGTCGGATACATGGGGCGGACGCCGAGATTGGCGACGCCGTCGATCACCCGTCCGTCCGGCAGGCGGGTGCGCGTCGCATAGACCCCGTAGGCCGGACGCATATAGCCGCCCAGGCTGACATTGGCGGTCGGCACGCCGATGGTGCGGCCCCGCTTGTCGCCGTGGATCACCTCGCCCTGAACCGCGAACGGACGGCCCAGAATGGCGGCGGCGCGGGTCATGTCCCCGGCCTTCAGCGCCTCGCGCACCGCCGAGGACGACAGCTTCAGCCCATCGGCGTCGTCCAGCCGCTCGGCGACCGAGACGGTGAAGCCTGCGGTCTCGCCATAGCGACGCAGGGCCTCGGGCGACCCGGTGCGGCCCTTGCCGAAGGTGAAGTCAAAGCCGACGGCGGCGTGCCGGATGCCCAGGCCTTCGCCCAGCACCTCGCGCGCGAACTGCCCGTCCGACATGGCCGCCATCTCGCCGTCGAAGGGCAGCAGATACAGGCGCTCGACGCCCAGCGGCTCCAGCGCGCGGGCCATCTGGTCCGGCGTCATCAGGCGGAAGGGGGCGGCGTCCGGCTGGAACCAGCGGCGTGGATGCGGATCGAAGCTGACCACGGCCAGCGGCGCGCCCACTCGGGCGGCGGCGTCACGGGCTCCGGCGATGACGGCCTGATGCCCCCGGTGAACGCCGTCGAAGGCGCCGATGGCGACCGCCGCGCCCCGGTGCGCCGGGGGCAGGTCGCGCCAGCCGCAAACGATCTCGATCAACGCGCTGACGGCTTGCGGCGGCGGGGCACGCGGACCACGGCGATGCCGTCCATGATCAGCTTGCCGTCGACGAAGCCTTCGCAGTTCAGCTCGACCCGGGCGCCTTCCTGATCGATCGAGATGACCGAGATGCGGATGGTCACGGTGTCGTCGATCCGCACCGGCAGATGGAAGGACAGGGTCTGCGAAATATAGATCGACCCGGCGCCCGGCAGGATGGTGCCGACCACAGCCGAGCCGAACGACGCCGACAGCAGGCCGTGGGCGATCCGTCCGCGATAGGCGGTCTTGGCTGCGAAGGCCTCATCAAGGTGGACCGGATTGAAGTCGTCCGACGCCTCGGCGAAGAGGCGAATGCGCTCCTCGGTGACGTGGATCACCTTCTCCGCGGCCATGCCGACGTGGAGCTCCTCGAGGATATAACCGCCCGAGGGATGTTTCTGAACGAGATCAACCATGAGGGGGGTGTTAGCGCCCGTGCGTCAGAATGACCATCCTCACCAGGTCAGATCGAGCATGGCGTAGCGCGCATATGTGGTTTCAGCCTTCAGAAGCTCGCCCGCGCGGTCGGGATCGAGCGTTCCGTCGGCGCCGCGAGCCTTGTCGCCATGGATGCCCTGGGCGATGAACAGGCAGTCCAGCGCCTGCTTGTCGGCCCCGAGAACGTCGGTGATCACGCCGTCGCCGATGCACAGGACCCGCGAACGGTTCACCGGCCCGCCCAGCAGGTCCGCGGCTTCCTTCAGCGCCAGATCATAGATCGGGCCGAACGGCTTGCCCGCCATGGTCACGCGGCCGCCCAGGCTTTCGTACAGGTCGGCCAGCGATCCGGCGCAATAGATCAGCCGGTCGCCGCGCTGCACCACCCGGTCCGGGTTGGCGCAGATCACCTCCAGACCCCGCGCGGCGGCGCCCGTCAGGCGGTCACGGTAGTCCTCCGGCGTCTCGACCTCGTCGTCATGGAAGCCGGTCACCGAGATGAAGGCGGCGTCATCGGCGGTCGCCACGGTGGTCAGGCCGAGGCCCTCATACAGGGGGGCATCGCGGTCTGGACCGATCAGCCAGGCCGGGCCGGGCGCGCGCTTGGCCAGTTCGGCGCGGGTCGCGTCGCCCGAGGTCACCACGGCCTTCCAGCTTTCGCGCGGCACGCCCAGTTCATCCATCTGGGTGATGACGCCGGGGCCGGGGCGGGGCGAGTTGGAGATCAGGATGACGTGGCCGCCCTCGCGGTTGAACCGCGCCAGCGCCTCGCAGGCCTCGGGCCAGCTTTCGCGTCCGTTGTGGATCACGCCCCAGACGTCGCAGAGCAGAATGTCATAGTCCCCGGCGATGGCGCCGAGGCCGGAAAGGGCGTGGGGAAGGGTCATGCCTCCGAGATAGCGGCTCAGGTCCGCCGCGAGAAGGGTGGGAGCGGCCAGGGGGCGATTCCGCCGTCGGGTTCCCTCCGATCACGAGAGTTTTATCGCGCCGCACAAATCCTGTGGATCGATGGGCCAGAAGTCGCCCCAGTCGGACGAACCCGGTTCTCCTTCGGCGCGAAACGAACGTGGTCGTGGGGATTTGAGCGGCGACGCTTGCGGCCACACATGGGGCGATAACGGCCCAAATCCGCGTGATCGACTTCACAAAACCCGTACCCGGCGCAGGGATATCCACGCTGGGTCCCGGTCTTCGACCAAGGCTCAGGTTGCCTTCATCCGCTCATTTTGAAACAACCCGTCACTTCCTGTGAAACATGCGAGGGGCGTCGCATGCGGCTTGCCAGACGCGGATTCATCTTGGGCGGCGCCGCCCTCCTATCGGGTTGCGCCTCCGCGGCGGCGACCCGTCCGACGGGCGCCTTCGCCCCGATCAATACGGCCCAGGCCGTTCCGGTCCAGACTCCGCGCATCGTGGTCGCGCCCGCCGAGCCCGAGACCATCACGGCCCAGCTCAACTCCACCCGCCTGCTGGACCCGCGTGGTCAGGTTCGTCCCGAACTGATGGAACGCGCCTTGGCCGCCATGGACATCCACGGCCGAAAGATCACCCAGCGCGACCGGATGTATCTGGTCGACTTCACCAAATTCTCGGGTGACGAGCGCCTGTACGAAGTCGATCTCGAAGGCGGCGCGGTCACCCTGATGCGCACCTGCCACGGGCGCGGGTCGGACCCGGATCACTCCGGCTACGCCAAGACCTTCTCCAACACCCCGGAAAGCTTCAAGTCCTCGGTCGGCGCCTTCGCCACGGCCGGGGCGGGCTGGGGCGCCCAGCAGGGGCCGAATGTCCTGCTCGATGGGCTGGAGTACACCAACAACAACGCCCGTGAGCGCGCCATCATCGTCCACGGCGCCGACTACGCCGACCCGGCCTTCCTGGCCCGCGAGGGCAAGCTGGGTCGCTCGTACGGCTGCTTCTCGGTCGCCCACACCGACCTGCCCCGCCTGCGCGAACGCATGGGCGAAGGCCGCCTGCTCTTCGCCTGGGCCTGAGTCAGAAAGGCCGGGCCGGACATCGTCCGACCCGGCCCTGATTTCTCTTCAGCCTGATCTCAGGCTTCAAAACTCCTCCCAGCCGTCTTCCGCCGGATGCGATTTCGGCGCCGCGCCGCCGTGGCCCACCGTCTTCATCTGCGGGACCGGAGCATGGCGCACCGCCGGACGGGCGGCGGGGGCAGGGGCGGGCGTGCGGGCCGGGGCGGGCGTATCGCCGATCTGGAAGCGCGACACCGAACTGGCCAGCACCTCGGCCTCCTGTGACAGCGAGTGGCTAGCGGCGGTCGATTCCTCGACCATGGCCGCGTTCTGCTGGGTCACCTGATCCATCTGGTTCACGGCGGTGTTCACCTGTTGCAGGCCGGTGGCCTGCTCCTGCGCCGAGGCGGCGATTTCGGACACCAGCCCGTCGATCTCGGCCACGCGGCTGACGATCCGCTGCAGGGCTTCGCCGGTCTGACCGACCAGGTTCACGCCCGCGTTCACCTGCTGGCTCGAGGCCGTGATCAGGGTCTTGATCTCCTTGGCGGCCTCGGCCGAGCGCTGGGCCAGGGCCCGGACTTCCGACGCCACCACCGCGAAGCCGCGGCCGGAGTCCCCGGCGCGCGCCGCTTCCACGCCCGCGTTCAGGGCCAGCAGATTGGTCTGGAAGGCGATCTCGTCGATCACGCCGACGATCTGGCTGATTTCCTGCGACGACTTCTCGATGGCGCTCATGGCGCCGACGGCGTCGCGCACGACATGGCCGCTGGTCTCCGCATCGTCCTTGGCCGCCTGCACGGTCTGCGAGGCCTGACGGGCGCCCGAGGCGGTCTTGTTCACGGTGGCGGTGATCTGATCCAGCGCGGCGGCGGTCTCTTCCAGCGAAGCGGCCTGCTGTTCGGTCCGGCGCGACAGGTCGTCGGCGGCATGGCTGATCTCGCCCGAGCCCGACCGGATGGCCGAGACATTGGTCACCACCACCGACATCGCCGACTTCAGCTGGGCGATGGCCGCGTTGAAGTCGTTCTGCAGCTTGGCGTAGTGCGGCGGGAAGGGCTGCGTCAGGCTGTAGGTCAGGTCGCCGCGCATCAGGTGATCCAGGCCCTCGCCCAGGGCGGCGACCACCACGGCCTGCTCCCGCGCCGCGGCTTCGGTCATCTGCTGGTTCTTCGCGCGTTCGGTCTCGGTGGCGCTGCGGTTGGCGACGGCTTCGGCTTCCAGCCGATCCGCCGTGATGGCGGCTTCGCGGAACACTTCCAGCGCGGCGGCCATCTGGCCGACTTCGTCATGGCGCTGCAGGCCGGGGATGTCCGAGGTCTTGTCGCCGGCGGCCAGGGCGCGCATCCGCGCCGACAGGGCCACCACCGGGCGGGACACCGAGCGACCGATCATCGCCCCGCCCACGCCCATGGCCACGATCACCAGCAGGGCCATCGAGCCCAGGGCCAGCGCCGCCTTGGCGACCAGGCCGATGATCTCGTCGGTGTAGACGCCCGAACCGATCACCCAGCCCCACGGCGCGAAGCCCTTCACGAACGAGATCTTGGGCGAAGCCGCTTCCTGCCCCGGCTTGTTCCACTGATAGGCGACAAAGCCCTGGCCGTCGGCGCGGACCACCTCGACCATCTTCTGGAACATCTGCACGCCGTCGGCATCGACGTTCTGGCTGATGTCGGCGCCGTCCAGTTTCGGGTTGGTCGGGTGCATCACCATGTTGGGATGCATGTCGTTGATCCAGAAGTAGTCCTCGCCGCCATAGCGCAGGCTCTTCAGCGTCGCCTTTGCGGCCTCCTGGGCCTGGGCTTCCGTCATCAACCCGGCGGTCTGCTGGGCGTGATAGTGCGCCACCACGCTGTGGGCGACCTCGACGGTCTTCTGCGTCCGGTCTGCGACCTCGCTACGCAGCGTGTTGTTCAACTGCATGAGCGAGAGGCCCAGGACGATCAGCAACCCCGCTACCGCGAGCAGGGTCAGCAGGCTGATGCGTTTGCCGATCGTCAGGGCTTTCATGGGCGATCCGAGAACTGGATGGAGGGAGACACCTCACATCCCATCGCTCTCTGAAAAGCTGACTAATCAGCGATTAGGCATAACTCCGTATAGTTACGCTAACGATGCACTCCCGCGAGGCGGGAGGGGGAGGTCCGTCAGCGCTCGGGCCGTCGCGCCGACTGGCGAACCTGCAGGATGCGCACCTCATCGCCTACGACCGCATACTGGACGATGTAGGGCCGTACGAGAGTCAGCTCTCTCACCCACGGCAGCACGAGGCGGCCACGTTCGGGAAACTCCGAGAGGTCGAAGGTCGCTTTCAGCAATCTGGTCCGGTACCGCCCGGCGGCGTTCGGATTGTCGGCGGCGATGTAGGCCACGATGGCCTCGAGTTCGTCGAGGGCTTCAGATGACCAGCTTACTCGCCGCATTTCGGCTTGGGCAGCGGGTTGTCAGTCCCCCACGACGCGACCCAGCGCATCACCGCCTCGTTGGAGACGAAGTTCCCGGCAGCCATGTCCGCCATGCGCCGACGAAGTTCGGCCTCGTCCACCTCGTTAAAGACGGCTGGCTCTTCCTGAAACTCGCGAGGCGGTTCGGTCATGCCGCATCATGCCACGGATTTTCGGTCATGGCGCGCGCTCTCAACCAGAGCGAGCGGTTTGCTGCCCGTGCCTATCCCCGCTCCAGCGCGCGCCAGCCGATGTCGGTGCGATTGAAGCCGCCCGGCCAGTCGATTTTCTTGATCGCGGCATAGGCGCGCTGGCGGGCCTCGGCGATATCCGCGCCACGGGCGCAGACGTTCAGCACCCGACCGCCGGCGGCGACCAGTTGGCCGTCCTCGCGGCGCTTGGTCCCGGCGTGGAAGACCTGCACATGCGGGCCAAAATCCTGCTCGGCCCCCCGGATGATCGAGCCCTCGACCGGGCTGTCGGGATAGCCCTGCGCCGCCATGACCACGCAGATCACCGTCTCGGTCAGGAACTCCGGCAGGACGGCGCGGCTCAGGTCGCCGCGGGCGCAGGCCAGCAGCATCGGCACGATGTCGCCGCCCAGACGCATCATCAGCACCTGGCACTCCGGATCGCCGAAGCGGGCGTTGAACTCCACCACCTTCGGGCCGTCGGCGGTGGCCATCAGACCGGCGTACAGGACGCCGCGATAGGGCATGCCTTCCTTGGCCATGCCCTCGATCACCGGGCGAACGACCTCGCGCTCCGCGGCCTCGACCAGTTCGGGCGTGAACACCGGGGCGGGCGAATAGGCGCCCATGCCGCCCGTATTCGGACCCAGATCACCGTCATAGGCGCGCTTGTGGTCCTGGGCGCCGCCCAGCAGCACATAGTCGCGGCCGTCGGACAGGGCGAACAGCGAGCCTTCCTCGCCGTCCATGAACTCTTCGATCACCACGCGGGCGCCGGCCTGGCCGAAGCGGCCGCCCAGCATCCATTCGATCTCGCGCTCGGCTTCGCGCTTGGTCGGCGAGATGGCCACGCCCTTGCCCGCGGCCAGACCGTCGGCCTTGATCACATAGGGCGGCTTGAACACCGTCAGCGCCTGACGCGCCTCGTGCAGCCGCTCATAGACGCCGAAACCGGCGGTCGGGATCTCGTGTCGCTCCATGAAGGCCTTGGAGAAGGCCTTGGAGGTTTCCAGCTGCGCCGCCTTGGCGGTGGGGCCGAAGCAGGGGATGCCCGCGGCGGCCAGCCGGTCGGCCAGACCCTGCTCCAGCGCGCTCTCCGGGCCGACGACGACCAGATCCGCGCGCATCTCCCGCGCCAGCGCCGCCAGCTGCTCGGCGTCCGTGGCTTTTACAGCCACCAGTTCGCCCAGCTTCTCCATACCCGGATTGCCCGGCGCGATGACCAGCCGCTTCACCAGAGGCGACTGGGCGATTTTCCACGCCAGGGCGTGCTCGCGCCCACCTGATCCGACCAGCAGGATGTTCATCAGCGCCGATTACCGCACCTGCGAAGGCGGTCAAGTCACCATCAGGCTTAAAGCGCCTCAGACGCCTGGCGGCGGGGTCCATTCCGGCAGGGCGGCCAGCTGGGTGGCGGTCAGGACAGTGGTCAGGTTTTTCTCGGTCCCGTTGTCGTGGGCGATGGGGCTGACGTCGGCGATCGGCAGGGCCACCTTGCGGTCTCCGGGGCCTTCCAGCTCGACCACGACCTGTGTCAGCGCGCCCGAGGCGTCCAGCACCAGAATGTCCACATCGCCGAGGTCGGTGTGGTCCGCCGAGACCAGATCGGCGTCCTCCAGCTCCTTGCGGGTCATGCCGAAGGCCAGGGCGGCGGACGCCTGGGCCGTGTCGGCGCGGTTTTCGGTGACGGCTTCCGGCGCCGCGCCGGCGGCAGGGGCCTGCACGACGTCGTCGCTCTTGTTGTCGGAACAGGCCGCGACGGTCAGCAGGCTGACGGCGGCGGCGCTCAGAAGGGCGGTGCGGATCATCTCTATACTCCTCGGGATCAAAGCAGGGCGGACGCGACGTAGACCAGCGCGCCCAGCATCAGGATGCCGCCGATGACCACCCACGGGCTGACCGCCGGCGCATCACTGCGACGGCGCAGTCCCCGTTCGCGCGGGGTCTGGTCCTCAGGGTCCGTGTTGGGGGGATCGGCGGGCATGCGGGACCAACGGTCCACACCTGAACGGCGTTCCCTTGCCTCTCCTGCGACGCTTCACCCTGTCGCTCCGCGCCAAGGGAGCTTAGACCCCCCGCCCATGTCCGAGTCCCGTAAAGCCGACCTCCGCCTGTCCCTCCTCGCCGGCGCCGCCCTCTGCGCCTTCGCCGGCGCCGCGAACGCCCAATCCGGGGCCCAGACCGCGCCCGCCGCGCTGGATGAGGTGGTCGTCACCGGCTCCCGCCTGTCCGGCGCCCATCGCCTCGCTCCCGTCGAGGTCATCGGTCGCGACCAGCTTGAGGCCGCCGCCGTCACCGACCCGGCCCGCATGCTCCAGCTCTTCACCGCCAACTCGGGCTCCGAGGCCCAGGTCGATCAGCTGAACCAGCCCCAGAGCTCGGGCACCGCCCAGTTCAATCTTCGCAACCTCGGCCTCGGCTCGACCCTCGTGCTCGTCGACGGCCTGCGCTGGACCTCCAGCGCCGCCGTCGCCACCGACGGCTCGGCCTATGTCGACATCAACAGCCTCGTGCCCCTGATCGCCCTGGAGCGGGTCGAGGCCTTCAAGGACGGCGCCTCGGCGGTCTACGGCTCCGACGCCGTGGCCGGGGTGGTCAACTTCATCACCCGCTCCGGCGTGGACCGCCCCGAGCTGCGCGCCCGCTACGGCGTGATGGACGGCGCCGAGGACAGCCTGATCGAGGCCATCGGCGGCGCGACCCTGCTGGGCGGCGACCTGACGCTGGCGGGCTCCTACGCTCACCGCTCGGCCCTCGGCTCGGACGAGCGCGACTTCACCCAGGCCGAGGCCTATGGCCGCGCGGGCTGGACCGCCGTCACCAGCTACGGCCAGCCGGGCTCGTATTTCCGCCCCAGCACGAACGGCTACGCCCCGGACCCGGACTGCGCCAACCCGGCCTTCACCCACGCATTCCGCAACAGCCCGTCCGACGCCTTCTGCCGTCTCGACTATTCGGACTTCTTCGACCTCGCGCCGGAAGAGACCCGCACCCAGCTGTTCGCCGACTGGCGCCGCCCGGCGGGCGCCGTCGAGGTTCGCCTGCAAGCCGCCTGGTCTTCGACCGAGACCATCGCCCGTCAGAGCCCGTCCCTGCCCATCCTCGCCCGCGCCCTCAGCGTCCCGGCCAACCATCCGGACAATCCGTTCGGCGAGGCGGTCCTGTTCCGCGGCCGCCTGCTGGGCGCCGAGGCGGGCGCCTCGGAAGCCGTCTTCGACTATGAGACCTGGCGCCTGTCCGGCGGCGTCTCGGGCCAGTTCGCCAACGGCTGGGACTGGGACGCCTCGGTGACCTCCAGCCGCCAGCACATCGCCTACGACAAGCCCGACACCATCGGCACGGCCCTGCAGAACGCCCTCAACGGTCTGGGCGGCGCGGGCTGCAACCCGTCCACGGGCGCGCCCGGCGTCGGGCCCTGCCAGTGGTTCAACCCCTTCGGCAGCGCCTTCCTTGGAACCGGAACGGCCAACAGCCCTCAGCTGGTCTCCAGCCTGATCGGCTCCACCGGCCTGCGCGGCGCCTCCACCCTGACCACGGTCGATCTCCAGACCAACGGCCGCGCCCTGACGTGGGACGGCGGCCGCCTCGACCTGGCCTTCGGCGCCCAGTACCGCCGCAGCGGCCTGCGTCACGACTGGAGCGATCTGGTCAATTCGGGCGACCTGCTGACCGCCGGCTATTCCCCCGACTTCGAGGGCGCGCAGGACGTCTTCGCCGCCTTCGCCGAAGCCCGCCTGAAGCTGGGCGAGCGCATCGAGGCCCAACTGGCCCTGCGCGAGGAGGTCTATGACGGCGGCGCCGACGCCCTCAGCCCGCGTGTCGCCGTCCGCTGGGACGCCACCGATACCCTGGCCCTGCGCGCCTCATGGGGGCAGGGCTTCCGCGCCCCCTCGGTCTTCACCCTGTCGGGCGCCCAGGCGTCCCAGCCCTCGGTCTTCGACCGGGGCGCCTTCGTCTTCGTCAACACCCTGACCACCGGTGATCCCGACCTGAAGCCCGAGAAGTCCGAGACCCTGACCCTCGGCGCGATCTGGACCCCGCTGCCCGGCCTGCGTCTCGGCCTTGACGCCTGGCGGATCGATTACACCGACCTGATCGTCAAGGAGTCGGCCCAGGCGATTATCAATCAGGCCGCCGCCGACGATCTGGCCGGCCTGACCGGCACGCCCGCCCAGCAGCGCGTCACCCGCGCGGGCAACGGCGCCCTGACCTTCGTGGACCTGCGCTTCATCAACGCCTCGTCCATCGAGACGCAGGGGCTGGACCTGTCCGCCCGCTATGACCGCGACCTGCTCAGCGGCGTCTTCACCGCCGCCGCCACCTGGACCTATGTTGACAAGTACGACATCCGCCTGAGCCCCGGCGCCGCCGCGACCTCGGGCCTCGGTTCGACCAACCAGAACACCATCGCCCGCTCCCTGCCTCAGGACCGGGGCGAGGTCTCGCTCGGCTGGAGCGGCGCGCGCGACACCGTCACCGTTCTGGCCCACTACACCAGCGGCTACCGCAACGACCGCAGCGGCATCACCGACGCCACCATCGACAGCTGGACCACGGTCGACCTGCAGTACGCTCGCGCCGTCACCCCGTCGCTGGACCTGTCGGTGGGCGTGGTGAACCTCGCCGATTCCGATCCGCCTCTGGCCCAATTCGCCCTCGGCTATGATCCGGTGGTCGCCGATCCGCGCGGACGCATCGTCACCATCGGCCTGACCAAGCGGTTCTGAGTTTCGCGGCGCACCCGACCTCGCTAGGCTGACCGCATGACTGACGACTACGTCTTCGAAGGCCCGGCCGAGGAACCGGTCGCGCCGCGCGATAACAATCCTCCGCTGTCGATCTCCGAGCTGTCCTTCGCCCTCAAGCGGACGCTCGAGGATCGCTTCAGCCATGTCCGGCTACGCGGCGAAATCTCGAAGGTGAACCACCACGCCTCGGGCCACGTCTATCTGACGCTCAAGGACGACAAGTCGGCCATCGACGGCGTCGTCTGGAAGGGCGTTGTGCGCGGTCTCGGCGTCCGGCCCGAGTCGGGGCTCGAAGTCATCGTCACCGGCAAGATCACCTCCTATCCGGCCCGGTCGTCCTACCAGATCGTCATCGAGACCATGGAGGCGGCGGGGGCGGGGGCCCTGCTGGCCCAGTTGGAGCGGCTCAAGGCCCGCCTGGCGGGCGAGGGCCTGTTCGAGGGGGCGCGCAAGAAGCCTATCCCGGCCTTCCCGGCCACTGTCGGCGTCATCACCAGCCCGACCGGCGCCGTCATCCGCGACATCCTGCATCGTATTTCCGAGCGCTGGCCCTGCCGGGTCATCGTCTGGCCGGTGGTCGTGCAGGGCGACGCCGCGGCGGCTCAGGTCGCCAACGCCGTGCGCGGCTTCGACGCCATGCGGCCCGACGGCCCCATCCCGCGTCCCGACATCGTCATCGTCGCCCGCGGCGGCGGCTCGGTCGAAGACCTCTGGGCCTTCAATGACGAGGCTCTGGCCCGCACCGTCGCCGCCGCCACCATCCCGATCATCTCGGCCGTCGGGCACGAGACCGACACCACCCTGATCGACTTCGTCTCGGATCGCCGCGCCCCGACGCCCACCGGCGCCGCCGAGATCGCCACGCCGGTTCTGGCGGACCTGCAATACGCCGTCGCCGACTTCGAGCGCCGTCTGGCCCGCGCCGGTGGTCGCCTGCTTGAGGATCGCCGCACCCGCCTCCGCGCCGCCGCGCGGGGCTTGCCCGCCCGGCCCGAGGACTTGCTGGCCCTGCCCAGCCAGAGGCTCGATCACGTCAGCAGCAAACTCGGATCGGCGCTGGAGCGCCATCGCAGCGAGAAGGCGCACCAGCTCGTCAGTGTCGCCGCCCGCCTGACGCCGACGGTCCTGAACCGCGCCATTGAACGCCGCACAGACCGACTGATCGCTTTCTCCGAACGGTTCGAGCCTGCGGTCCGCCGTCGCCTCGACCGGGACCAGACCCGCCTCGCCGCCCTGTCCCGCGCCCTGACCAGCCTTGACCCCAAACGGCCCAAGCCAGGCTTCGCCCGCGTCGAGGACGAACACGGCGCCATGATCGCGTCGGCCTCGGGCCTGCATGACGGTCAGGCCGTCCGCCTGGTATTCGCCGACGGCTCCAAGGGCGCCCGCATCGACGGGGAGGGGGGCGACCCGATCCCCGCCCCAAAGCCCCGTCCCTCCCCGAAGCCCAAACCGGCGGCGCCGGGACAGGGTGATCTATTTTAAACCCCTCTCCCTGAGGGAGAGGGAGGGGCCCACGCCGTCAGGCGTGGGAGGGAGTGGGGTCACCCGCCAGCCGCCCCTGACTCGCGCCCAACCTCCCACCACCCAAACCCCACACCCTCCCACCGACTTCGTCGGCGGGCCCCACCCTCTCCCCACGGGAGAGGGAGCTTTGTGAGCGCACGTCCAAATTTGACGCACCGGCATGCCACACTGCGCTCCGGTCTTTGAAATCGTCATCTCACCGGTTGAGCCGCCCCCCGCACACCCCGCCCCACGCGAAAATGTGCACGATGTGCACTCCATTTTTTTCTGAGTGCACATTTCCGACCGGCCGATCCGCCTTGGCGCCTGACGCTCGGTCAAGCTAGGTTAACGGCATGGACCAGACAGCCAATCCGCAGGCCACCCTTCACTACGGCGACGGCGAGTTCGCCGTGCTCAAGCCGGGCAAGTTCGTGACCTGCGCCGTCTCCGGCAAGCCGATCCCGCTGGAGACCCTGCGCTACTGGTCCGCCAGCCTGCAGGAAGCCTACGCCGGACCGGCCGAGGCCTTCCAGCGACTGGGACAACAGCCCTGATGCTGGACCGGCGCGGCCTTCTGGCCGGAAGCGCGGCCCTGCTCGCCGCCGGCGCCGCCCGCGCGCAGACGGCCTCGCCCGATCTCGACCTGACCGGCCGCTTCGTTCAGGGCGGCCACGCCATCGGTCGCACCTGGCCGCGCGCCCTCGTCTTCGTGGACGGCGAGTCCCTGACCGCCGCCTCGGCGGACGGCTGGTTCATCGTCGGCTTCGACCGCGACGCGCCGGGCAGCGTCGAGATCGAGGTCCGCTCGGAAGGACGCTCGGCCCGCCGCCTTCTCGACGTCGCGCGCGGAACCTTCCCCTCGACGGTGGTCAACGGCCTGCCGCCCGCGACGGTCGAGCCGTCCGACCCGGCCCTGCTGGCTCGCATCCGGGACGAGGTCGCGCTGAAGACCGAGGGCTTCGCCAGCCGCACCGACGCCGACAGCTTCCGCGACGGTTTCGTCTGGCCGCTGGAAAGCTACCGCGTCACCAGCCGCTGGGGCGCCCAGCGGGTTCTGAACGGCACGCCCGCCCGTCCGCACTACGGCATCGACCTGGCGGCGCCGCAGGGTTCGGCCATCCGCGCCCCCGCCGCCGGTCGCGTGACCCTGGCCCAGCCCGCCCTGCATTTCGAAGGCGGACTGGTCCTGATCGACCATGGACAGGGGCTGATCACCGCCTATCTGCACCAGTCGCGGCTGGAGGTTCGGCAGGGGCAGGAGCTGATGCGCGGCGAGCTGATCGGCCGTGTCGGCATGACCGGTCGAGCCACCGGACCGCATCTCTGCTGGCGCATGAAGTGGCGGGATCGCAACCTCGATCCGTCGCTTCTGGTCAAAACCTGAACAAGCTTAGCCATTTACGGCCAAGCTGAACAGTGATCGGTCATGGACGGACGACGAATCCGGCCCTAGACCTGCTGGACTCAGACGGCTTCGCAGTTACCGACCAAGCTTCCGACATGTCCTCCCTCGCTTCGCTTCAGGTTCTTCTGGTTGACGACAACCAGCACATGAGGGCGATCACCTCGGCCGTTCTGCAGTCCGCCGGCATCCGCAAGGTGCGCGAGGCCGCCGACGGCGTCGCCGCGCTCGAGATGCTCCGCGAGCATCCCGCCGACCTCGTCATCGTCGACTTCAACATGTTCCCACTGGACGGCGTCGAGTTCACCCGTCTGGTCCGCAACAGCCCGGACAGCGCCAATCCCTATCTGCCGATCATCATGATGACCGGCCATTCGGAGAAGAGTCGGGTCTATGAGGCGCGGGACGCCGGGGTGACCGAGTTCGTGGTCAAGCCGATCACGGCCAAGGCCATCCTCGACCGCATCCAGGCTGTCATCTTCCGCCCGCGCCCCTTCGTGAAGACCGACGGCTATTTCGGCCCGGATCGCCGCCGGGTGCAGAGCGCGGAATACAAGGGCGAGAAGCGCCGCGCCACCGACCGCCCCCACGACATCTGAGCGGAGTCAGGCCTCGGGCGGCAGGGCGTCATAGACCTTCTGCGGCCATCGCTTGTGGACCCAGAACCAGTCGGCCGGAACCTCGCGCACCCGGTCCTCGACGAAGGTTGTGATCGCCTGCACGCCGCGCGTGATGTCGGCCTGCCGGTCGCCGGAGGGCGTGATCTCGATGGGCTCATGCGCCGTGACCCGGAAGCGGGCGCGGGGCAGCCGCACTACCGAGATCGGCTGTAGCACCGTCCCGAACCGAAGCGCCAGCCGCGACGGCCCGGGCGCCGCGTTCACCGGCTGGCCGAAGAACTGGACCTCGGGACCCTCCGAGAATTTCTGGTCGTTCATCAGGGCTACCGACTCGCCCCGTTGCAGGCCATGCAGCAGCTCCCGCGCCCCGTCCCCGCCCTTGGGCGCGAACAGCTTCACCCCGTACCGGGCCCGCGCCTCGCGGATCTGGGCGTCCACATAGGGGTTGTTGGCGGCGCGGTAGGTGATCTGGCACGGCACGCCGGACGCCAGGATCACGCTGGCCATGGTCTCGAAACAGGCCAGATGGCCCGAGACGAAGACGACCGGCTTGCCGCCGTCGCGAATGGCGTGGAACCGCTCGAGGCCCACCACCTCCAGACGGCCGCTGTCGACCGTGATCCGGTCCAGCAGCGGCGTCTCGGCGAAGGTCCGCCCGACCCGGTCCCAGGCTTCCAGCGCCAGTGCCTTGCGCTCCGCCGCCGGCATGTCGGGGAAGGCGATGCGCAGGTTGCTGACTACCGTCTTGTGGGTTCCGGTCAGCGGCCCGAGCGTCCGCAGCAGCCAGCCGCCTAGGTTCGAGGCCCGATCCACGTCCAGCAGACGCATCAAGCCCACAAAGCCGGCGAAGGCCGCGGCTTCAAGCCGCCAGACAAGGTCCTGACCGAAACTCACCTTGTGTCCTTCACCAGGCAATCGTCAGCCCGCCGTCCACGACCAGGGTCTGGCCGGTCACATAGGCGGCGGCCTTCGAGCACAGATAGACGGCGGTGCCCGCGATCTCGTCCGGCTGGCCGATGCGCTTCATCGGGTTCGGCTCCACCGTCACCTTCAGCACTTCTTCATTTTCCCAGAGGTAGCGGGCGAAGTCGGTCTGGATCAGGCCCGGCGCGATGCAGTTGACCCGCACGTTCGACGGTCCGAACTCCACCGCCAGGTTCCGCACCAGCTGCATGTCCGCCGCCTTGGACACGTTGTAAGCGCCGATCAGGGCGTTGCCGCGCAGGCCGCCGACCGACGAGATGATCAGGATCGCTCCGTCCTTCCGCTCCAGCATCTGCGGCGCGACCATCTGGGTCAGCCAGTGATTGGCCAGCACATTGTTATGGAAGATCTTCTGGAACTGGTCGTCCGAGATCCCCGCCATCGGCCCGGCGTAGGGGTTCGAGGCGGCGTTGCAGACCAGGATGTCGATCTTGCCGAAGGCCGCATTGGTCTCATCGACCAGCCGCTGAAGGTCATCCTTCGAGGCGATGTTGGCCGGAATGGCGATGGCGGTGCCCGCGCCATACTTGGCGTTCAGGGCATTCGCCACTTCCTCGCAGGGCTCGGCCTTGCGGGACGAGATCACCACCTTGGCGCCGTGCTCGGCCATCCGCTCGGCGATCGCCTTGCCGATGCCCTTGGAGGAGCCGGTAATCACCGCGACCTTGCCGGTCAGGTCGAACAATTCCATCGTTAACCTCGAAAGCGTGGGGAGAATCCGTCTCCGGACCCTATGCGTAGCACCGTGATACCCCGATACTCGGGCGATTCCATCCGGGAAGGCGGAAACTCCGTAACCCATGCGCGCCATAACCAACGGTTTCTTGTTCTTCGGCTACCTGTTCCTCGCCATGACCGTGGGCGCCTTCCTGTGGCGCGCGAACCTCGGGGCGGGCGCGGGTGTGGCTGGCGGCCTCGCCGCGGGCGGGCTGCTTCTGGCCGCCCATGTCCTGATGGTGGGCCGGGCCCAGCGCGCCGCGCTCAAGAAGGAAATCGACCAGATCCGCGAGGCGCACCGCCTGCTGGCCGACGCGATGGAATCCACGCAAGGCGCCCTGACCGAGCTGGCCCAAGCCATCGAGGCCGGCGCCCTGACCTCGACCGAACAGCTGTCCGGCGAAGTCCGCATGCTGGAGACCCTGATCCAGCAGATGAGCGTCTCCATCGACGAGCGCATGTCGCGTCCCGCGCCCGCCAGCGCCTTCGAGGCCCGCCATCAGCAGCAGTCGAACGTCCTGCTCCAGACCATCCATGAGGCTCTCGCGGAGAACCGGGTTGACCTCTACCTGCAGCCGGTGGTCTCGCTGCCGCAGCGCCGGACCATCTTCTACGAGAGCTTCACCCGTCTGCGCGCCGCCGACGACCGGGTCATGATGCCCGCCGAATACCTGTCGGTCGCCGAGGGCGAGGGACTGGTCCCGGCCATCGACAACCTGCTGCTGTTCCGCTGCGCCCAGATCGTCCGCCGTCTGGCCCGTCAGGACCGCAAGGTTGGCGTCTTCTGCAACGTGGCCCTGTCCTCGCTGGGCGACGAGACCTTCTTCCCGCAGTTCCTCGACTTCCTCAGCGAGAATCGCGACCTGAACCAGGCCCTGATCTTCGAGCTGGGCCAGGCCGTCTTCGACGCTCGCGGCGCGGTCGAGGCTCGCAACATGGCCAAGCTGGCCGACCTCGGCTTCCGCTTCTCCATCGACAAGGTCCAGACGCTGGACCTCGACTTCGCCGACCTGCAGCGCTCGGACGTCAAATTCGTCAAGGTCGCCGCCGACCTGCTGATCGAGCAGCTTCTCGACCTCGACAGCGGCCCGGCGATCCCGTCGCTGCGGGACATCCAGGCGGCCGACTTCGCCCAGCTGACCCGCCGCTACGGCATCGAGGTCATCGCCGAGAAGTGCGAGAGCGAGCGTCAGATCGTCGACATCCTCGAATTGGACGTCGGCATGGGCCAAGGCCACCTGTTCGGCGAGCCGCGCGCGATCAAGGAGGCTGTGCTGGCCGAGACTGATCCGCCCGCCGAATTCCTGCGCTCGACTCTGCGCAGCGCCGAGCAGCGCCGCCGTTTCGGCTAGGACAGAGCTTCGGTCAGCAGGCGTACGAAGCCTGCTTCATCCGCGAACGACGCCTTCACTGGCCACGAAGTGACCCGCGTCCGCCACTCCGGCGGCAGGCGGGGCCAGTCCTTCTCGGTGGTTACCAGACGTGCGCCGAACAGCTCGGCCCGGTCGGCAAGGAAGCGTAGGTCCTCTTCCTTGAAGGCGGCGTGGTCGGGGAAGGGCGCGAAGTCGGCCAGTTCGGCCCCGGCCGCCTTCAGGGAGCGCTCGACCTTCCAGGGCTTGGCGATTCCCGCGAAGCCGACCAGCGGCCCGGCAGGCGGCGGACCGGCGGGTTCCAGACGGGCGATGAAGACGGGCAGGTCGCCGAAGGTCTCCAGCAGTTCCTCATCCGGCTCGGCCAGATCGGACGGCATCAGGATGACGACGGCGTCGGCGCGGGCCAGCCCGGCCTTCAGCGGCTCGCGCATCGGACCGGACGGGAAGACGGAGCCGTCGCCGAACGGCCACTCATTGTCGCGGGTCTCGCCGTCCACGATGATCAGGCTGAGGGTCTTCTTCAGGGCCGGGTTCTGGTGGCCGTCGTCCAGCACCAGCGCCTGCGCGCCGTCAGCCGCTGCGGCCTTCGCCCCGGCGATGCGGTCACGGGAAATCCACGCCGGGCTGTCCAGCGCCAGCATCAGGGGCTCGTCGCCCACATCGGCGGCGGTATGGGCGTTCAGGTCCACGCGGACAGGGCCTTCGAGCTTTCCGCCATAGCCGCGCGACAGGGCCTGGGCGTCGATCCCGGACTGGCGCAGCAGGCGCAGCAACTCTCGGGCGATGGGGGTCTTGCCCGATCCGCCGACCGTCAGATTGCCGATGGAGATGACCGGCACGCCCGGATCGACTGGCGTGGCGCGGGCGATGCGGTTGGCGGTCACGCCGGCCCAGATCCACGACGCGGGCTTGAGCAGCATCCGTGTCATGGCGGCTGACTTGCGGTCACGCAGATACCACCATTTGGGGGTGCTGAGGCTCATCGGCGGCCTCTCTTGGGCGGCAGCAGGGGTTGTAGGCTGTCGATCAGCCGTTCCAGACCCGATCCGGCCTCGGCGGCGGCGCGGCGGCCCCGGTCGCCCATGGCCTTGGCGGCCTTCTCATCCGCCAGCAGGGGCGTGAGGGCGCCGGGCAGGTCCCACGGCGCGCCGACGATCTGCAGGCCGCCCGCCTCGACCAGCGCCTCGGTCACGGCGCCCCAGTTGGTCATGTCGGGCCCGGTGATGGCGGGCTTGCCGAGCCGCGCGGGTTCCAGCGGGTTGTGGCCACCGACCGGGGGCTTCTCCAGCGCGGCGGAAAAGCTGCCGCCCATGACGACGACATCCGCCAGCCGCAGGAACAGTCCCATTTCGCCCAGGGTGTCGGCGACATAGAGGTCGGTGTCGCCGTCTGGCTGGCGGCCTTGCGAACGCAGGGCGAAGCGGTAGCCGTCGCGTGTCAGGGCGGCGGCGATGGCGGCGCTGCGCTCCGGATGGCGGGGGATCAGGATCAGGCACAGCCGGTCGGTCAGCTTGTCCAGCGCGCGAACGATGGCGATCTCCTCGCCGTCGTGGGTGCTGGCCGCGACGACCACGGGCCGGTCGCCGATGGCGGCGCTGAGTTTGGTGAAGGCCGCGCCGTCATGGGGCGGGGCGTCGCCGGCCAGCTTGAGATTCACATGACCGTCGATCCGGGCGCCGAGGCTCTCCAGCCGGTCCGCCGACACGCCGTCCTGTGGCAGGACCACGTCAAAGGCCGACAGGAGCTGGCGCGCCGCGCCCGGCACGCGCCGCCAGCCGGCGACGGTCTTCTCCGTGATGCGGGCGCTGGCCAGCACCAGCTTCACGCCCCCGCGGTGCGATTCCAGGATCAGGTTGGGCCACAGCTCGCTCTCGACGAAGATGCCGACCATCGGCTTCCACTTGGTCAGGAAGGCATCCACGGCGCCGGGCGTATCGACTGGAGCGAACTGGTGGATCACGCCTTCGGGCAGGCGACGGGCCAGCAGATTGGCCGAGGTCAGGGTGCCGGAGGTGACGAGGATGTTCAGGTCCGGGCGCGTGGCGCGCAGCCGCTCGACCACGGGCAGCAGGGACAGGGTCTCGCCGACGCTGACGCCATGCAGCCAGACGATCTCGCCGTCCGGGCGGGGCGTGCGGGTGATCCCCAGCCGCTCATCGACGCGGACCGGGTCTTCCTTGCCCTTCTTCGCCCGTCCGTCGAGCAGGCGGGGGGCGAGGGGCTCCAGCATCCGGGTCAGGAGCCGGTAGAGGATCAGGGCGGGGCTCAAGATCAGACCCGCTTCAGGCCGGTGATGGCGTCGGCCTCGGCCTCGACGGCGTTTAGTCGCTCGGTCCAGGCGGCGACCACGTCGGCCATATCCATGCCCTCGGGATAGTCGGCGACGTCCCAGACGATGGCGCCCTTGCCGAAGGGCAGGGGCAGAACAGCCTTGTCCCAGCTGTTCAGGCGGATGGCCGGATTGCAGCTGATGCCGATGAAGAGGGCCGGAGCGCCGGAAATCTTCGCCAGCATGGGCAGGCCCTCGGCCATCTGGCGGGCCGGGCCGCGCGGGCCGTCGGGGGTGATGGCCAGGCCGCCGACCTTGAGCTGCTTCAGGCCATCACGCAGAGCCTGGGTGCCGCCCTTGGCCGCCTTGGCCTTGTCCCTGTTGGTCGAGGAGCCGCGCACGGCGGGGAAGCCCTGACGGGCCACGGCCTTGGCGATGAACTCCCCGTCAGCGCTGAGCGAGATCAGGGCCTTGGCGGGCGTGGCGCGGTCCAGCGGCCAGCAGGCGGGGCTCAAGCCGATGCGCGAATGCCAGAAAACCGCCAGCACGCCGCCGCCCTGTTTCCAGACCGCTTCGGCCGCGCCCTCGTTCTGGTGCGTCCAGCGGATGGTGGCGAAGCAGAAGCGCATCCATGCGGCGAGCACCCACGCGAGGGTGTTCTGGATGACTGGAATGCGAAGGGGCCTCAAGACACCACCTCGACCGGATGACCGTCCAGCGACTGCTGCTTGGCCAGACGGGCGTAGAGCCCGCCCTTCCTGACCAGCGCGGTGTGCGAGCCTTGTTCGACCACCTTCCCCGCCTCGATCACATAGATGCGGTCGGCGTTGCGGACGGTGGACAGACGGTGGGCGATCATCAGGGTGGCGCGGCCTTCCATCAGCCGCTCCAGCGCCGCCTGCACCAGAGCCTCGCTCTCGGTGTCGAGCGCCGAGGTGGCCTCGTCGAGCAGGAGGATGGGGGCGTCCTTGAGGAAGGCGCGGGCGATGGCGATACGCTGGCGCTGGCCGCCGGACAGGCGCAGGCCCGCCTCGCCGGCGCGGGTCAGATAGCCTTCGGGCAGGGCGGTGATGAAGTCGTGGGCGGCGGCGCTGGCGGCGGCGGCCTCGATCTCGGCCTGCGAGGCGCCGGGGCGGCCGTAGGTGATGTTGGCGGCGATGGTGTCGTCGAACAGGAAGGGCTCCTGCGTCACCAGGGCGATGCGGCTGCGCAGGTCGTGCAGCTTCAGTTCGCGGATGTCTCGACCGTTGATGGTCACGGCGCCCGCGGTCACGTCATAGAAGCGCGGCAGCAGGCTGAGGATGGTGGACTTGCCGCCGCCGGACGGGCCGACAAGAGCGATGGTCTCGCCCGGCTTCACGGTCAGGGACACGTCCGACAGGGTCGGCGCGCCGCCTTCCGCCGTCGGGGCGTAGGCGAAGCTGACGTGATCCAGCGCCACGGTGACCGGCCCGTGGGGCAGGGGGGCGGCGTCGGGGGCCTCACGGATTTCCGGCTGGATATCGAGCGAGTTGAACAGGCGACGCGCGGCGGTCAGGCCTTCGGCCATGGTCGTCTGAAGATTGGTCACCTGACGCAGGGACTGGCCCGCCGACATCAGGAGGCCGATGTAGGCGGCGAAGGCGCCGACGCTCATCTGGCCCTGGCGCGCCTGCCAGCCCGCATAGGCCATGACGGCGGCGACCACGACCATGGCGACCAGATTGGAGAAGGGACCGGCGAAGGCGCGGCTGTCGGCGGATTTGATGACGTGGCGCTGGCGGCGGTTGACCACCTCGCCGACGCGGGCTTCCTCGGCCGCCTCGCGGTTCTCGATCTTGATCAGGCGGACGCCGTCGAGGTTCTCCATCAGGGCGGTGGACAGGTTGCCCGTCTCGACCATGGCGCCGGTGGTCGCCTTGCGCATCCGCTTGCCGAAGCGCTGCAGGACAAAGGCGATGACCGGGGCGCCGAGCAGGACGATGGTGGTCAGCTTCCAGTCGGTCCAGGCCATGTAGCTGAGCACGGCGATCAGGGTCAGGCCGTGCTGGGTATAGTTGACCACCCCATTGGTGAAGGCCTCGCGCACCAGATTGGCGTCGAACAGGACGGTGGCGACAAAGCCGCCCGAGTGCTGGCTGCGCAGCCGAGCCAGATCGGCGCGGATCATGGAGCCGAACAGCTTGACCTGGATGTCGCCGACGATGCCGTGGCCCAGCCGGTTGACCAGCGCCGCCTGACCAAGCGCCGCGAGCGTCCAGATCACCCCGGCGCCGATGATGATGGCCGGGATGCCCAACAGGGCGTCCTGCGGCTGGATGGTGATGTAGCGCCAGATGGTGACTGGCTTGCCCAGGAACAGGCCGTCGATGGCGGGCTGCAGCAACTGCAGCACCGTCGCGGCCATGATCCCCACGACGGCGGCGCAGACGATCGACAGGAACAGCGGCGTCCGGTGATGCGAGAGATAGTCCCGCCAGATGCGCCCCAGCAGCGGGCGCAGCGGCTCTTTCTCGTCAGCAGCGGCGGCGGGCGTCGTCATCGGTCCGAGGTCGGACGGCGAGAGGAGGAAGTCAAGCGGGAAGCCATGATCAAGCTCCCCCTTGAAGTGTGGCGATCCCCAGATTCCAATGGCCTACAGAACAGGAGGTGCGGAATGGCCGGAAAGCGCATCGCACGAGGTCTCGGAAAGGCCGCCGGCTATCTGATCGCGGGGTTAGTCGTCGGCTTCCTCATTTTTTGGGCGTTCGCATACTACGCCGCGCCCGTGACTGCGCCGTTAGCCTATGATCCGCCAGAGCCGGAAAACGTAATCCCGACGCCCTAGTCTTTGGGATGACGATTGGCCTCCGAGCCTCTATCTCCCCACCCATGACGTCCTACGACCTCTCCACCCCGTTCGGCCGCTTCAAGGCGCGCTGGGACTATGTCTGGAAGGATCATGCCTTCCTGCGGCGGTGGTTCATGAACGCCCACTGGCTGGGGCCGGATCTGGTGCGGACGAACCAGCCGTCGCCGCGACAGCTGGCGTACTGGAAGTCACAGGGGATCAAGACGGTGATCAACCTGCGCGGGGCGCGGGATGAGGCCTATTATGCGCTTGAGAAGGACGCCTGCGAGCGGCTGGGCCTGACCCTGATCGACGCGCCGCTGGACAGCCGCGATCCGCCACAGGCCGACCGCATCCACCGGGCGAAGAGATTGTTCGAGACCATCGAATATCCGGTGCTGATCCACTGCAAGTCGGGCGCGGACCGGGCCGGGATGATGGCGGTCTTCTATCGACACTTCCATCTGGGCGAGCCGATGAGCGAGGCGATCAAGCAACTGGACAAGAAATACCTGCACCACCGCGAGGGCCTGACCGGGGTGCTGGACTATACGCTGGAGAAGTATCTGACAGAGGTCGAGCCGACGGGCGTCAGCTTCCTCGAGTGGATCGACAGCCCGGCGTATGACCCCAAGGCGATCCGCAGCGAGTTCAAGGGGCAGTGGTGGGGGACGCTGCTGACCGAAAAGCTGTTGCGCCGCGAATAGGCCTCAGCCCCATGGACCGCGCGGGCTGTCCGGGGACGAGGGCGGCTGCGGCTGCGGCTGCTCGCCACGCTCAAGCGCCAGTTCGGCTTCGCGTCGCGCCTTGCGCTCGGCTTCCCAGTTCCGGAACCAGCGGGTCCAGCGCATCTCCTGACGCAGGGCGCCGATCCAGATGACCAGCAGCATCAGCATGAAGACGAGGCCGCTGATCTCTTCGGGGCCCAGAGTTCGGCCGAACAGGGTCATGGATGCTTGGTCTCGTCAGGCGCGGCGGGTGTGATGGGATCGTTCCACGCCGTATCCGCCTCCCGTGGCGCGTTGCTGGTCTGGCCCGGCTTTCGACGGGTCGCCCAGACGACGATGCCGACACCGAGCGCGCCCAATGCGAGAACAATGAGGATGGCGTTCATGGTCAGACCCTCCGGGACAGCCTAGCCGTACCCGGAGAAAGCGCGCAAGCCACCCGCGAAGTTCCCCGCGGGGAAGCTGGGTCTCAGTGCTCCGAGGAGTCGCCGCGCGGGTCGATCAGACGGTGGGCGTGCAGGATGAAGTAGCGCATGTGAGCGTTGTCGACCGAGGCCTGGGCCTTGGCCTTCCAGGCCTTGCGGGCTTCTTCATAGTTCGGGTAGGCGCCGACGAACTCGATCTGGCTGACATCGCGGAAGACGGGGGCATCCAGGTGGCGCAGCTCGCCGCCGATGACGATGTGAAGAAGCTGGGCCGGATCGGCGTTCGTGGTCATGTTCTCGTTCCCGGGGGGAGGGCGTCTGTGAGGTCACCATCCCACGAGCAGGTTGAGATCACCTGAAGGGACGGATCAGCGGGGCGCGAGCGGAATAGGCCCTGTGCGCCGCAGGATCAACGGGTGGAGGCCCGGAGCGGCGCAGATCAGGCTCGTTTGTCGCGGATCCGGCTGGTTGAAGCGCCATGGACGGCCATGATGGTCGCTGACCTTGGCTCCAGCCTCCTCCGCGATCAGCGCTCCGGCGCAGACATCCCAGTCCCATTTCGGGGTCACGGCGATGGCGGCGTCAAAGGCCCCCGCCGCGACCAGGGCCATGCGATAGGCCAGGGCGTTGCGCTTCTCAAAGCGCATCGGCGGCCAGGGCTCGGGCCAGTTAGGGCCTTCCATGAGCCGGGCGTCGGCCAGAACCGAGGCGTCGTCCAGGTCGGTGGTGTCCGAGGCGGTGATCTTGCGCCCGTTGAGGCTCGCGCCGCCGCCCAGGGTGGCGACGAAGGTCTCGTTCAGCATCGGGGCGTGGATGACCGCGGCGACCGGACGCCCATCCTCGACCACGGCGATGGGAATGCACCACCACGGCTTGTCCTTCATATAGGCCACGGTGCCGTCGATGGGATCGACCACGAAGATGCGCTGCCTGGTCAGGCGCTCGGTGGTGTCGGCGGTCTCTTCAGAGAGCCAGCCGTAGTCGGTGCGGGCGGTCAGCAGGCGGTCGCGCAGCAGCTTATCGACCGCCAGATCGGCTGATGTGACCGGCGAACCGCCGGACTTGGACCAGATCTTCAGCCCGGCCTCGCGCTCGGACAGGGCCAGTTCGCCGGCGGCCAGGACCGCGTCGCGGATGAGTTCGAGATCGTCCGCGAAGTCCGTCATTTGCCCGCGATGGCCACCGCGTCGAACAGTAGGGACGGGCTGTTGAAGCCGCCGCGGAACTCCAGATCCGAACCGGGGACAAGGCGGGCCCACAGGTCCTTCAGATTGCCGGCGACGGTGACTTCGCTGACCGGATAGGCGCGTTCGCCGTTCTCGAACCAGAAGCCCGAAACCCCGGCGGACCAGTCGCCGGTGTTGCCGTTCAGCGAAGGGCCGAACATGGAGGTGATCAGCAGACCGGCTCCGGCGGCGGCCATCAGGCCGTTCAGGTCCTGCTCGCCCGGCTCCAGATGCAGGTTGTGGGTCGAAACGCCGGGCGGGCCGGCAAGGCCGCGCGAGGCGTGGCCGGTCGAGGCCAGACCCAGTTGGGCGGCGCTTGAGCTGTTCATCAGCCAGGTGGTCAGGACACCGTCCTCGACGATGGACTGTTTCCAGACGGCGACCCCCTCGTCATCGAACGGGGTCGAGCCAAGGCCGCGTTGACGGAACGGGTCATCGATCAGGTTCACGCCTTCGGGCAGCACCGGTTGGCCCAGCCGGTCCTTCAGGAAGGAGGTGCCGCGCGCGATGGAGGCCCCGGAGATGGCGCCCAGAAGGGGCGACAGCACCTGGGTCGCGATGCGGTTCTCGAAGATGACCGGGGCGGTGATCGAGGCGATCTTACGCGGGCCGGTGCGCTCGACCGCCCGCTTGCCGGCATACGCGCCGATGGCTTCGGCGGAGGGCAGGTCGGACAGGTGACGCACGGCGCGGTGTTCGCCGCCGCGTTCCATGGCGCCGTCCTTTTCGGCGATGACGCCGACGCCCAGCGAGAAGGCCGAGCCCTGATAGGAGCCGTCGAAGCCGTGCGAGGTGACTAGGCGCCAGCGGCTGTACGAGGCGGCGGCGTGGCCGCCTTCCGACTTGGCGACGCCCTCGACCGCAAGAGCAACGGCCTCGGCGGCGGCGGCAGCGGCTTCCAGTTCGGCGGCGCTGCGCTCGGTCGGATCGTAGAGGTCGAGATCGGGGAAGGGGCCGTTGGCCAGACGCTCCTGCGGGGCCAGACCGGCATAGGGATCTTCCGGCGCGAGGCGAGCCATGGCGACGGCGCGCTCTACCAGACGGGCGCGGGTCTTGTCCGACAGGTCGGAGGCCGAGACGGTCGCCTGACGCTTGCCGATGAAGACGCGCAGGCCCAGGTCGCGGCTTTCCTCGCGCTCGACATCCTCCAGCGCGCCGTTGCGGACGCCGATGGAGAGGGAGGCACGCTCGGAGGTCACCGCCTCGGCGGCATCCGCGCCGGCCTTCAGGGCGGCGGCGATCAGTTCGGGCAGGATGTCGGAGGCGGCGTCACGCGGGGAGGTCATGCCCCGATATGGCCGGGGAGACCGCCCATATCAACCACGCTCAGTTCCCGGCTTGAGCAAAGATGAAAGTCCAGACCAGCGCCACCGATCCGATGCTCAGGGACAACCAAGTCAGGACCATGCCGACCAAGCGGGGCACGGTCACACCTCCGGTGGCCTTCAGGCCGAACGGATGAATAATCCGACCTGCGAGCATCAGTGCGCCCACGATCTGGATCAGCCAATGCGGGGCGTCAGTCAGGGCGAGCAGGGTCAGCATGGCGATGGCGGCCGGGATATACTCCGCCGCATTGCCGAAACCGCGGCTGGCGACAGCCATTTCAAGGTTTCCACCGTCGCCCAGAAGGACCCGATGTTTGTTGCGCCCGATCACGACGTTGACCGACAGCACCAGCATCACGAGGAGCAGAAGGCCACCGAACAGGCCGGCCCACTGGAGCCCGTTTACGTTGGAAAAGTCGTACATCTTTCACCCTCCCCAAGGACTTGATCAGTTTTCGCGCGCGACTGGATAAAGCCTGTAGTGGTCATCATAGAACGGCGTCCGCTCATAGAACCACTGCAGACGCCCATCGCCATTGGCGGCGAAGTCGGGCTCGGCGGCCAGCTTGGCCTCGAACTCGGCCTTCAGCGCCGGATCGGCGGCCATCATCCGCTCGGCCAGCGGGGCGATGGCGTAGCCCTCGATGTATTCGACGCGGCTGAGCACCTCGGGGAACATGCCCCAGGCGAAGAAGCTCTCGCTCGATTGCGGCTCCAGCAGCAGAACCACGATGTCGCCCAGCGGCTGGTCCGTCGGCACCCGCACCGAGCCGGTCGGGAAGGTCCAGTCGCGTTGCAGCGGCGTGACTTCAGTCACGGTGGTCTGGACGTGGCCTTCGTTAGCGCGGGTTGCGATGCGGGGATCGTTGAGACGCAGCATCTCGACCGGCACGGTGCGCGGGGCCGACAGGGTCTCCATGGTCACGCCGTGAACGCGCAGCCGCTCGATGATGTCGGTCCGGTAGGACGGCACCCAGTAGGCCTCGGGCCGGCGCAGGGTCAGGGTCGGATGCGAGGAGTAGAAGGGCATTTCCCAGACCTGCGGGTCCGGCTGGCCCAGCCAGCGGATTTCCCGGCGGCCCGAGGCGGGGCTGTCATAGGTCTCGTAGGTGATGCCCTTGAAGGCGCGGGTCGAGGACGGCTGTTCGTCCGAGGCGAAATTGGCCGGGATGTCCGCCGGGCGCAGGGCGCTGTCGGCGGCGATGGCGGTGCGCAGGGCCGCGCCGTCGGTGGCCAGCAGCTTCAAAGCGCGCTCCAGGAAGACATAGGTGCCCAGCACGCGCTGCTCATGCGGCTTCAGGCTGTGGTTCTCGATCAGGATGGTCGGGACGTGGGCCGCCGAGCCCCAGCCGTTCGAGAACCGCTCGCCCAATCCGCCGTCGTTCAGGCCTGCGCGCGGGTTCTGATCGTCAATGCCGAACACCAGTTCGCCGGGGATGTGGCCGCGGGCTTCCAGCGCGGCGTTCATGGCGGGCTTGAAGGCGTCGTCCAGCCAGCGGGCGGTGGCGGGCGAGCGGGAATAGAGGCCGTTCTCGCCGTTGTAGCCGTAGGTGACGTCGTACTGGTAATCCATGCCGTCGGTGACGTGGATGTCGACGTACAGATCGGGCCGATACTTCACGATCAGACCGCGCACCGCCCGCATCTCGGGCTGGTCCAGTTTCAGGTAGTCGCGGTTCAGGTTCTGGTTGGTCGCCGTATTGCGCCAGCCCTGGATGCGCGGCCCGCGCTGGTTGGGACGGCTGTAGGCGCTGGCCCGCTCATGTCCGTCGACCGACAGGATGGGGATCAGGATCAGGTTGACCCGGTCCAGCAGGTCATCCTTGCCGTAGAAGGCGATGTCGCGCAGCAGCATCATGCCCGCGTCCTTGCCGTCGATCTCGCCGGGGTGGATGCCGGCCTGGGCCAGCAGCACCGGCTTGGACGGATCGAAGGTCGCGCCGTCCTTGGATGCGATGACGGCGTAGATCGGACGCCCTTCCGGAGAGACGCCGAACTGCTCGATGCGGATCAGGTCGCTGGCGGCGTCCAGACGGTCGAACCAGGCGCGGGTGTCGACGTAGTTGGGGCTGAAGTCATGGTCGGCGTCGGCCTCGAACGCCGTGACCCACGGATCGGAGGCGGCGCGCAGCAGATCGCGGCTGGCGCCGTTCCACTCGGGCGCGGGCGGGAGGAAGGGCTGGTCCCACGGGGCGGTGTTCGAAACAGACTGGGCCATGGCGGGACTCGCGAACAGAAGGGCGGCTGCGATCAGAAGGGGGGTGCGCATGGCGCCCTTCCTCGACCAAATGCACGCCTGCGGCAAGCTGTCCCGTTCGGTTCAGTACAGGCCGGTCGCCGGAGCCCAGGCGCCGCGCGAGATCAGATTGAGCGCGGACATGCCGACGGTCCAGAGGCTGTAGGCCAGCACCACGACCAGAGCGCTGACAACCACGGGCCGCCACGGCGCGAAGGCCGCCGTGGCCGTGCCAAAGAAGAAGATGCCGAAGCCGACCCAAAGCCGCACGGTCGATAGGCCGGCGAAGCCCTCGTTCACGCTCATCAACGTCAGGAACAGGACGCCGACGATCAGGTTGGCGGCCATGATGCAGCCGAACACAAGCCGGCGGTAACGCCAGAAGTGGTCGGTCAGGTCGATCCGCTCGTCCACGCCTTCGGCTGAAACGCGAGGGAAGGTGACGCTGGCCGCGACGTAGAAGGTGGCGGCGATGATCAGCCCGGCGATCAGCAGGGCGTGGTTGAAGGGCGCGCCGCGGAAGATGACCCAGGCCTGATTCCAGAAGGTCGCCACGTCCAGCGCGACGAAGGCGGCGAGCATGGGCGTCAGCCAGCCGAAGCGGACCCGTTCCTTCTCGTGCAGCACGCGGGCGAAGCCGCCGACCAGTTCGGCCACCGACAGGCCCAGCAGCAGGCCGTAGAAGCTGAAGAAGAACTCGAACGCGCTCATTTGGCGGCCCCGGTCTGGGCGGCGGCGGCCTCAGCGGGCTTGGCGCCTTCAAGCATGGCGTCTCCCGCGTTCGGGAAGGCGGCCGAGAGGGCGCCGAGGATCAGATAGATGGCGATGTGGATCCAGGTCAGGGTGGCGAACACCGCCTTGTTCCGCGTGAAGGCTGCGGGAACCACCAGCCCGACATAGAGGGCGACGGTCACCCCGTAGTTGATCAGCAAAAGCTGGGCGGCGGGCATGGCCATGATCACCGGCAGGGCGGTGAGGATCGCGCCGAGATTCGCCGCCGTCGTCAGCAGCAGGACCAGCTTCTTGTTGGCCCAGAAATGGTCGTCCAGCGAAAGGTCGTCCTCGATCGCATGGGGGAAGACCAGGGACGCGGCCACGAAGTAGATCAGGGAGATGGCCAGGCCGACGATGAGCAGGCCGTAGCTGAACGACACCTCGCGGAAGATGGTCCAGGCGAAATCCCAGAAGCTGGCGATGTCGAGCCCGACGAACAGGGCGAGCAGGGGCGTCAGCCAGCCGATGCGGATGCGCTTGCGGTGCTGGATGGCGGTGGCGACGCCGGTCGCGATCACGGCGACCGAAAGGCCCAGCAACAGGGCGTAGAAGCTGAAGAAGAACTCGAAAGCGCTCACTGGATCCCCCGAACCGGTCAAGCGTGACTTCTATGGTCGCGAGGCCCCGCCGTCACCCCTCTGGCGACCGGAAAGCAAAACGGGCGGGGTGAGATCACCGCCGCCCGTTGGAGCCTTGTGATTTGGGACCGGCTTAGCCGTTCCGCTTGGCGACCAGACGGTCGACGGTGGCCTGGGCCTCGTCGCGACGGGTGGTGTGGCCGGCCAGTTCGGCGCGCTGGGCGTCGGTCAGACCGCCGGCGGCGGCGCCTTCCGCCTGAAGAGCGTCGATGGTGGCGTTCAGGTCGGCCACCTGATCCTGGGCGTCCCAGAGCTGTTGTTGCTCAGCCTGCGTCAGGCGCGGCGGGGTCGCGCGACGCGGACGCGACGGACGTGCGCTGTGGCGACCGGTCAGAACCTGAGCGTCGGCCGGGACGGGAATGCTGACCACCGGCGTGGCGATAGCCAAGGCGAGGACGGCGATGAGGGCGCGCATGGGGAGGCTCCGTTTTAATCGAAGCCGGGAGGTTAGATTACAGGACTGTCATTTGTGAAGCACTTTTCTGACACAAGTCTTGCGCGGCTCGATGAACAGCGGCCCTCACACCACAGTCACTTCCAGATCGGCGCCTTGTCGCCGGGCAGGCCCAGCCGGTCCCAGATATCCGAGACGCGGTCGATAACGTCCTGCTCCATGCGGATTTCCTCGCCCCATTCGCGCTTGGTCTCGGGCTCCCACTTGTCGGTGGCGTCCAGCCCGATCTTGGAGCCCAGTCCGCTCTCGGGGCTGGCGAAGTCCAGATAGTCGATGGGAGTGTTCTCGATCAGGGTGATGTCGCGCGCCGGGTCCATCTTGGTCGAGATGGCCCACATGACATCCTTCCAGTCGCGGGCGTTGATGTCGTCGTCCACGACGATCACCCACTTGGTGTACATGAACTGGCGCAGATAGCTCCACACGCCCAGCATCACCCGCTTGGCGTGGCCGGGGTAGGCCTTCTTCATCGATACCACGGCGATGCGGTAGCTGCAGCCCTCGGGCGGCAGCCAGAAGTCGGTGATCTCGGGGAACTGCTGGCGCAAAAGGGGGATGAAGACCTCGTTCAGCGCCTCGCCCAGAACCGAGGGCTCGTCCGGCGGACGGCCGGTGAAGGTGGTCAGATAGATCGGGTCCTTCCGCATCGTGATCGCCGTCACCTGGAAGACCGGGAAGGTCTCGACCGAATTGTAGTAGCCGGTGTGGTCGCCGTAGGGGCCCTCCGGGTGGTGCTCATCCAGCAGGACATGGCCTTCCAGCACGATCTCGGCATTGGCCGGGACCATCAGCGGCACGGTCTTGCAGGGGACCAGTTCGGCCTTCTGGCCGCGCAGCAGGCCGGCGAACTGATACTCCGACAGGGTGTCCGGGACCGGCGTCACGGCCGCCAGAATGGTGCCCGGATCGGCGCCTAGCACGATGGCGGCGGGCAGGGGCGCTTTCGATCCGGTCTTCTTGTGTCGGGCATAGTGCTGGGCGCCGCCGCGGTGGGCCAGCCAGCGCATGATCGCCTTGTCTTTGCCCAGCACCTGCATCCGGTAGATGCCGAGGTTGAAGTCGTCCTCTCGGGCGTCGGACGGGCCTTTGGTGACCACCAGGCCCCAGGTGATCAGCGGCGCGGGCTCGCCGGGCCAGCAGCCCTGGATCGGCAGGGAGATCAGGTCGATCTGGTCGCCCTTCAGCACCACCTTCTGCACCGGGGCGATCTTCACCGTCTTGGGGCGCATGGCCATGACGGTCTGGGCCAGCGGGAGCATCTCCATCGCGTCGCCAAAGCCGCGCGGCGGGGTCGGATTGCGCAGGAAAGCCAGCAGTTCGCCGACCTCGCGCAGTTCGGCGGCGGTGGTGCGTTGCTTCTTCTCCAGCGTCACGCCCATGGCGACGCGCTTTACCGTGCCGAACAGATTGGCCAGGCAGGGGATGGGGCTGATCGTGCCGTCGGGCAGGACGGGCTTTTCGAAGATCACCGCCGGGCCGCCATTCCGGAGAAGGCGGGTCTGGATTTCGGTCATTTCCAGATGGGTGGAGACCGGCTCGGTCACCCGCACCAGTTCACCCTCGGCTTCGAGGATTTCGATGAAGTCGCGCAGCGATTTGTAGGCCATGGCCTCGCTTAGGCGGACGCGGGGCTCGTGTCACGCCGTCCGTGTCGCGATGCGTCAGTAGGCCCGGCTATCCGACACCAGCGCCCACAAGGGCAGGCGCAGGACGGTGGTCGCCGCCCCGACGCCGAGGCTGTCCAGATGGGCGCGGCCCGCCTCGATGCGGCGGGCCTCCTCGGGTGTGATGTGCAGATGGGCGGCGAGGTCGTCCAGCGTCATGCCACGCTGTTCGCGCCATCGCTTCAGTCTCGCGCCGACCGCCGCGTCCGACGGATCGACGCCCGGAAATCCGTGCACCGAACCCATAGGCGTCTCCCTTTTGCGCTACCGGCTATCGCCGATTGGAGCACATTGGCGCACGCCCTCTCAGGCGGGGCGCGTCAGGCCCATTCTTCATCCCATTGGAAGGTCTTGTCGAGCCAGTCGCCCAGACGGCCGTCCGGGCGGGCGAGGGCGTGGATGCGATCCATTTCCTCGGCCGTCAGCTCGAAGTCGAAGACGTCGAAGCTTTCCTGGGCGCGGCTGACCTTGGTCGTGCGCGGGATGGCGATCACACCCTGCTGGATCAGCCAGCGCAGGGTGACCTGCCCGGCCGACTTGCCGTGAGCCTCGCCGATCTCGATCAGGGTCGGGTCGGTGGCGATATTGCCCTGGGCCAGCGGCGACCAGGCGGTGATCGAGGAGCCGAGGTCCTTCGCCGCCGCCAGAAGCTTCGTCAGCTTGAGGTAGGGGTGATACTCGACCTGGTTGGTGACCAGTTTCGCTTTCGACAGGCTCTGGGCGCGGGCGAACTCGGCCGAGGGGAAGTTCGACAGCCCGATGCTTTTCGTCAGACCCTGTTCCAGCGCCTCGTTCAGGGCGCCCAAGGTCTCTTCGAACGACGGCTCGGGCTTGGGCCAGTGCAGCAGCAGCAGGTCGGGGGTGAAGCCCAGGGCCTCGGCGGACTCTTTCGCCTGCTTCAGCAGATCGGCGCGATGGAAATGGGCGACCCAGATCTTGGTCGTCAGCCAGATGTCCTCACGCTTCACATGGCCTGCGGCGATGGCGTCGCGGATGCCGTCGCCCACGGCGGCTTCGTTCTTGTAGATCCAGGCGGTGTCGATGTGGCGATAGCCGATACGCAGGGCCTCGGCGACCATGCGGCGCGCGTCGGCGGGCTCAAGATTCCAGGTTCCGAAGCCCAGCAGAGGAATGGTGTGGCCGTCGACGGTGAGGACGGGCTGGTCGGTCATGGGAAGGCTCCGGGAGAGTGGAGGCGCTTACCTATGGCGTGATGGCTCCGGTTCAAGCAGCCAGTCGAACATCCGGTCCCACAAGGGCTCCATGCCGCGTCGGAAAGCGCCCTCGTGCCCGATGCGCTTCAGCCCGAAATCACCGGGTGCGTGCACAGTCATGTCGCGCGGCGCGTTCGGATAGATCTGCATCAGTATCGGCCCGGTGACGGGCGTGGCGATAGGGTCGTCGGTGAAGATCCACGAGTGGATCGGGGCGGTGACGGCGTCGAAATGATGCGGCTTCAGGCCAGCCTTCAGCTCTTCGAGGAAATAGGGCTCCTTCAGGCACCACCGCCGCCAGGTCTCCCACACACCGCGCGGCAGGTCGGTGCCCGCCCACAGGCCGCCGCCCTTGATGTAGCCGTGCCGCGCCAGACTCCATGGGCCGAAGCCCAGCCAGAAGAACAGCTCCATCGGGTTGTAGGACCGGTGGTGCCGACCCCAGTAGCCGCTGCCGACCGAGACGAAGGCATGCTTCGAGATGCGGTTCTGATTGGACATGAACCCGAGGAAATGGCCGCCTACGCTATGGCCGACATGGACGACCGGCAGGCCCGGCGCCGCCTCGATCAGGGCGTCCAGCGCCGCGGGCATGTCGAGCCGGCCCCAGTCGACATAGTCCATCTTCATCGCGGCCAGATCATCGGGCCGCGATCCGGCGATGCCCCGGAAGTCATAGGTCAGGACCGCCGCCCCCTTGCCCGCCAGATGCCGGGCGAACCGGTCGTAGAAGCCCTTGGGAAAGCCGGTGCCGGAGCTCATCAGCACGGCCACAGTCGGCTCGGGCGGGGAGACCAGCCGCATCGACAGCGGATAGCCGTCGGTCGCCGGGGCGGTGAAGTCGCGGATCGCAAGATCGGTCACGGGACAGGTCCGTATTGATTTGAAACGAACCTAGCGGATTGACCTCGGGTCAGGTCAAGAGCTTGGAGCGCGGCCCCGGACCGGCTAAAGGCGGCGGCTGATTTGCCGAAGAGCCAAGCCATGACCGATCTGCCCGACCGCCTGTCCGTCGATCCCGACAGCAAATTCCACGATGCCGACCTGCTGGCGCAGGGCATCGGCGTCCGCTTCAAGGGCGAGGAAAAGACCAACGTCGAGGAATACTGCATCTCGGAAGGCTGGGTCCGTCTGGCCGTCGGCAACCGCGTCGACCGTCGCGGCAAGGCCCTCACCGTCAAGCTGCAAGGCCCGGTCGAGGTGTGGGTCAAGGGCGACGCCTGATCCGTCTGACGGCAGCCAAGCCGCTGCTGACATCCTGTGGCCTGACGTCCTTTCCGCGCACGGAATGTGGGTCTAGGGTCCGGCTCCATCGCTGAGTCCCCCCGGAGCTGTCATGCGCCTGTCCGCCCGTCTTCTCGCCGCCAGCGCGCTGGCGCTGAGCTTCGCCCTGCCGGCCGCCGCGCAGGACGCCGCGACCATCCAGCGGGCCGAGCGCATTCGCGACGGCGCCCTGCAGCAGAACATCGCGCTGGACTACGTCACCCGCCTGACGACCACCTTCGGCGCCCGCCCGGCGGGCTCGCCATCGGAGCAGGCCGCGGCCGCCTGGGCCGCGGACTATATGCGCCAGCACGGCTTCCAGAACGTCCGCGTCGAGACCTTCCCGCTGGTCGGCTGGGAGCGGGGCGAGGAGAGCGCCTCCATCGTCGGCGCCAACCCGCAGCGTCTGGTCGTCGCGGCGCTGGGCCATTCGCCCGGCACCAATGGCGTGATCGAGGCCGAGGTGGTTCGCTTCACCAGCCTGGAAGCCCTGAACGCCGCCCCCGCCGGATCGCTGGCGGGCAAGATCGCCTATGTCGACGCCGGCCAGATGGTCCGCATGCAGGACGGCGCCGGCTACGGCCCCCTGACCCGCATCCGGGGCGCTGGTCCCGCCGCCGCCGCGGCCAAGGGCGCGGTCGCCTTCATCATGCGCTCGGTCGGCTCGGATGAGCACCGCATGCCGCACACCGGCACCACCCGCTACGTCGAGGGCCGCGTGCCCCTGCCGGGCTTCGCCTTGTCGGCGCCCGATGCCAGCCAGCTGTCGCGCCTGATCACCAGCGGCCAGACCGTGCGCCTGCGTCTGTCCTCGACGGCTCACACCTATGAGACCGTGTCCCAGAATGTGGTCGGCGAGATCACCGGCGCCTCGCGTCCCCAAGAAGTGATCGTGCTCGGCTCGCACATGGACAGCTGGGATCTGGGCACCGGCGCCATCGACGACGGCGCGGGCGGGGCGATCACCCTGGCCGCCGCCAAGGCCATCGCCGAGAGCGGTCGTCGCCCGGCGCGCACGGTGCGCGTCGTTCTGTACGGCTCGGAAGAGGTGGCCCAGCCGACCGACACCGGCAACGGCGGCGGCGCCTATCTGCGCGGCATTGGCGCGGCGGTCGAGCATCACATCATCGCGGGCGAGAGCGACTTCGGCGCCGATCGCGTCTACGCCCTGCAACTGCCGCCGGGCGCCCAGAACTCGGCCTTCCAGCGGGCGGCGACGCAGGTGCTCTATCCCATCGGAGTTCTGGCCTCGGCCGAGCCGGAACTGCATGGCGGCGCCGACATCGGCCCGCTGGCCGAGGCGGGCGTGCCGGTCTTCGGCCTCAGCCAGGACGGAACCCGCTATTTCGATCTGCACCACACCGCTGACGACACCCTGGACAAGATCGATCCGGCCCAGTTGAGCCAGAACGTCGCCGCTTGGGCCGCTCTGGTCTATCTGGTGGCGGATTCTGACGTGGACTTCCGCGCCATGCGCACGGCGGGCGCCGCCCACTAGGACGAACACCGCCGCGAGCGTGGCGAAACTGGTAGACGCAAGCGACTTAAAATCGCTCGACTTCGGTCATGCGGGTTCGAGCCCCGCCGCTCGCACCAATCCGGTCCCGACCGGGTGACGCGGAACCTGCCTTGTCGATGACAGGGCGCTCGTATAGTCGGCTTGCTCCGGAGCGAGTGGTGGAGCGACCGTGTCCGGCTTCTACGACATTTTTGAACGTCTGAAGCGGCGCCTGATGCGGCGGGGCGGCACCTGAAGCGGGCCGAGTCCTTCGTGCTGGCCAATCTGGCCGACGACTTCTCCGCAGCCGATGTGGCGCTAGCCGTTGGCGTCAGCCCGCGCTCGCTCTATCGCGCCTTCCAGGATTTCCGGCGGCTGAGCCTCAGCCAGTTTGTCCGCAGTGTTCGCATGGAGGCGGCGCAGTCGCTGCTGCGTGACGAACCGGCGCTGCCGCTGAAAGCTGTCGCGCGTCGTGTCGGCTACGGCGACTACACCTCGTTCTGGAGACATTTCCGGGCCCACTTCGGCGTGTCGCCGAGTGCGGGCGAGGGTCGTCTCGCCGCCTGACGCGAGGGGCACAGCCCGGCGCCGAAAGAGCCTCCCGGACCTCCGGGAGGCTTTGGTCGTCCGGAGTAAAAAGTAAGAAAACCGTCTCAATAACTTCAATCAATCCGACTATCCGGATTATGGGCTGTTCGACCGCAACGCCGCGCTGGGCGGCAATCTGGGCAACGACCTGACCGCCGGCGTGGTCGAGGGGCTGGACCGCCGCATCAGCACGATCAATTTCGACCGCGAACGCCTGCCCCAGACGGCCGCCCAATAGACCTGTCGATCAGGTCGGGCCGACGCGCGTCGTACGCGGCGGGGGCGCAACTTCGACCAGCGACCGGGCGTAGGCTGACGGCGTCATGCCCGTCAGACGGCGGAACAGCCGATACAGGTGCGACTGGCTGACGCCGACGGCGTCGGCCAGTTCACGCGGCGATGGCGCGGCGCCCCTGGTCTCGATGTGGCGACAGGCCGCCTCGACCAGTTCCCGGTGACGGTCGCGCAGGGCGGGCGCTTCGGGGCGGCAACGCAGGCAGGGGCGGAAGCCGGTCGCGCGCGCTTCCTCAAGGGTGTCGTGCAGGCGGATGTTCTCGGGCCGCGCATGTCGTGACGGGCAGGTGGGGCGGCAATAGACGCCGGTGGTCACGACCGAATACCAGAACCGCCCCTCGGCGCGCGGATCGCGCCGGTAGATCTGGGCCAGACGCCTGTGTCGCGAGAGCGAGGCGGGGGCGTTGATGTTGTCGGCTGTGATGTCCATCAGGCGGGGAGGGAGAATGGGCGCGCTCCATCGGGGGCGAAAGCAGCGCGCCCATCCCTTCACTCAGAGGCATTCGACGCGACGAACCGACAGGATGTCGGGTGGGCCAGCACCAGAGTCGTCGTCACGCCATGGCCTCTGAAGAAGTCTACGGCCTTGCGGCCCTGTCCTGATGACGCCGGGGATCGCCGGACGCCTTACGGTCCGGTGCGATCTTTCTTCAGAAGGCGGCGTCGAAGGTCAGGCGGACCGTCAGCGGGCGGATCGGCACGGCCTGCGGCTGGGACAGCTGATAGGGCGACCCGATGCCGTAGCGGATGCCGGTCGCATCGAAGGGGTTTGAGATTCGCAAGGTCGCGGACCGCCGCTCGTCGCCCAGTCGCGCGCTCAGTTCGGACCGCACATAGCCGCCCTGCGGCACGTCCAGCATGGGGCCGACGCCAAGTCGGGACCGTCCGATATAGCGGAAGTCCGCGCCCAGTCGCAGCGGCAGGGTCGCGATCTCTCCGGCGTCCCAGTCAACGCTCATCTGCGCGCCGACCGGGGCGACGTTGGGAATGTCGGTTGTCCCGCCGCCGATGGTGCTGAACCGCGTTCGGGTCAGGCTGCTCTGGTTCAGGAACACGCCGCCGGACATCTCGAAGGTCGGCGTCGGTCGCCAGGCGCTCTTCAGCGAGATGAAGTGGATCACGCCGTCGCCGACATTGTCGGTGACCAGATCGCCGCCTTCGGTCACGATGTCCGCCTGCACGTCGCGCCAGTCCATCCAGCCGACAGAGATTTCGCCGGACAGGTCGTTCCAACTGTCCTGGGTCCGCGCGCCCAGTTCCAGCAGGGTCACCCGGTCGCCCTGATAGCGGGAGAAGGCGCCGCCGGCCTCATTCACCCCGGCTGGGCGCACGGCCTGTTCGAACCGTCCGAAGAAGGTCAGGCCGGGGCGTGCGTCCCAGCGGGCGGACAGGCTGGGGGTCAGGCGATAGGTGATGCCCTGATCGTCGGTGCCGATCCGCATGTTGAACATCACGTCGCGCAAGTCGCTGTCGATGCGGACAGCGGAAAGGCGCGCGCCGAGGGCCACGCGCCAGTCGGGACTCGGCGAAAAGGCCGCCTCGCCGAAGGCCGCGACCTCGGTGAAGGTGCGCCGCAAGTCGGCGCCGGCCGCCATCAGCGAGGTGGCGGCGATGGACAGACGACGCCGCTCGACCAGGGTTTCGCCGAGGGCGAGGGTCCCGCCGCCCGTCACGGTCCAGTCGTCGCTGACGGGGACTTCGATCCGCGCCTCCGAGGCGAGGGCGAAGATGGTCTGGCGCCGGTCGACCACGCTCGGGAGCGGATCGCCGGGCTGGGTGGCGTCGAACCGTTCGCTCAGCTCCTGTCGCGACAGGCTGGTGGCTGAAACCAAGGTCGCGCCGCCACCCATCTGCCGTCGGGCGGTCAGGCCCGCGATGGCGATGCTGCTCTTGTAGGGCTCCAGAACGCGTCCGGGGCGGTTGAAGGCGATCTCGTCGGCGGCGACGGTCTGGGCGTCGTCCGCGGAAACCCGCTGGGCCAGGCCGACCAGATCAAAGGTCCAGTACGCGTCGGTCCACCGCAGGGAGGCCCGTGCGCCGACGGTGTCGATCCCGTCTGTTTCGCGCAGGCCCTGCGCCGGATTGTCCAGGAAGCCGCCATCGTGGCGGGAATAGGCCACCAGCCGGGCGGCCGCCTGGTCGCCAAGCGTCTGGTTCAGAACCACGGCCGCCTCGGTGCTTTCCGCGCCGCCGGAGGTCGCGCCGGCGCCCAGCGTCAGGCGGGCGGAGGTTTCGTACAAGGCCGCGGCCTCGGGCTGGATGCGCAGCACCCCGCCGATGGAACCCGCGCCGAAGCGGGTGCCCTGCGGCCCCTCGAACACCTCGATCCGCCGCACATCGATCAGGGCCAGATCCGGGTCCGGCGAGCCATAGCTGAGCCGCAGGTCGCCGAGGTACTGGCCGACCGTCGCCTGCAGCGGGCCGTTCATGGCAGAGTCCGCCAGCCCGCGGACGAACAGCTTGTTTCGGCCCAGACCCTGACGCGTCGAATCCACGGTCGCGGACAGGTCGGACACCGCCTCGCTGGCGGCGACGCCTTCGGCGCGTTCCAGACCGCCGGGCGTGAGCAGGCTGCGGCCCGCGCCGTCCTGCAGGCTGGTGGGCGGCACGGCGGTGACCACGACCTCGCTGAGGGTGGTTGGCGCAAGTTCTTCGGGACGGGGCGGCGGGGCTGGGCGGGGCGGCCTCGGCGGCGCCGCTTCGATCCGGTAGACGCCATCGCCGATGCGCACCGCACGTGCGTCCATGGGTTGAAGCATGCGATCCAGCGCGCTCTGCACCGTCATCCGGCCACGCAATTCGGGCGTGCGCCGTCCGGTCAGGTCGGCGGCGATGACCACATCGATCCCGGCCTGTGCGGCCAGTCGGTTGATCGCGGGGACGGCGGGGCCGGGCCGTATGTCAAAGGTCTGGGGCGCGCCTGACTGAACCGTCAGCGCCCCGACCATCAGCCAGGCGGCGACGGTCACGGCGCCCGGAGCGGCTCCAGCCGCCAGCCGTCGCCCTCTTCGGTGATCCGGACGCCCAGCAGCAGTTCCAGCCGACGCTTCTGATCCGTGGGAGAAGCGGTCGTCGTCAGGCTGCCGCTGAACCGACGGTTCGTCAGCGCGGGCGCGACGTCGATCGGTCGGTTCAGGGCGCGGCTCAGATCCTGGGCCACGACCGCCATCCGTTCATCGTTCCACGACAGACGACCGGTGCGCCACGAGTCGACGTCTTCCGGCGCGACCGAGCCGTGTTCCAGCCCGCGCGGGCCAGCGACGACGCTGTCGCCAGGGTTCAACACGGTGCGGGCCGAGCCGGCATCGACCTGGACACTGCCTTCGGACACCGACACCCGGGCCCCGTCCTGCAGGCGGGTCACGTCGAAGATGGTGCCCAGATCGGTCAGGGTGGCGTCGCCGACCTGCACCAGGAAGGGATGGGCCTCGTCGTGCTCGACCTCGAACAGGGCCCGCCCGGTCTCAAGGCTGACTTCGCGCGGCTTGCGGTGGTCCATGGCCAGACGGGTGCCGCCGTCCAGCACGACCTGAGAACCGTCCGCCAACGTGATAGTCCGATGCTCACCGGGCGCGGTCTCGACCAGCCACGGCTGCGGGCGGCTGCTCCAGCCGATCCAGGCCACGCCCAACGCCAGCGCGCCCACCGCCGCCGCGATCGTGGCGCGTCGCGGGAAAGCGAAGCCGGACTTCACGCGCCTCATCGGCAGGGCGCGGCGCGGCGCGGTCTTCAGCGCTTCCACGGCGTACCCCTCGGCTTCGGCCAGCCGCCAATAGGTCTCGGCATGGCGCGCGTCGGCGTTCAGCCAGGCGTCCCAGGCGTCCCATTGATCAAAGTCGGGATCGTTGACCCGGACCAGCCAGTCCAGGGCGTCGCGTTCGATCATTCTGCTCGTGGCGGTCATCCCCATGCCTCCACGACGCCGCCGAAGCGAAATTGCCTCATGCCCCGCCCTCCTCGAGGTCCAGAAGCGCTGCATAGACCTTGCGCAGATGCTTCTCGACGGTGCTCAGCCCCATGCCGAATTCCTCGGCCAGGAGGCGCTGGGTGACTCCGTCGATGCGGTGTCGCCGGAAGATGGCCGCGGCCGGATCGCCGATGGCGGCGAGCCGGGTCTCGACCGCCGCCAGCGTCTCGGCCGCGATCAGGCGGCGCTCGGCGTCCGCCGTCTCGACGCTGTCTTCCGGCAGATTGGCCGGGCTCAGCCAGGCCGCGTCCCGGGCGGCCGCGCGCCGTTCGCCCCGTCGCCGATCCAGCACCGCCGTATAGACCATGCGCAGCAGATAGGCCTGCGGGTTGGCGATGGGCCCCTCGGCGGTGCGGATTCTCAGCCAGACGTCCTGGACCACGTCCTCGGCGTCACCGGCCAAGCCCATGGCCGAGGCGCGCCGGATCAGCGCCGGGCGCATCTCGGTGAACACCGCTTCGAGACCGGCGGCGGGCGTGTCGGGCGTCGCATCCATGCCCTCGGGGCTTAGCCCTCCAATCAAGGCGAAATCTCGACCATCGGGGGCTGACCTTCCGTTGTGCGACGAACGGCTTATCTGTTCGACGAAACCGCGCCGTTCGGGCGCGAGATGAAAGGGCCGATCATGACCGACACCACCGAGCGCGCCGTCCTTGCCGGAGGCTGCTTCTGGGGCATGCAGGACCTGCTGCGACGCTACAAGGGCGTGATTTCGACCCGCGTCGGCTACAGCGGCGGCGACGTGCCGAATGCGACCTATCGCAACCACGGCACCCACGCGGAAGCCATCGAGATCATCTTCGATCCGAAGGAGCTCACCTATCGCCAGTTGCTGGAGTTCTTCTTCCAGATCCACGATCCGACGACGCTGAATCGTCAGGGAAATGACCTCGGGCTCAGCTACCGGTCGGCCATCTACTATGCCGACGAAGCCCAGAGGCAGACTGCCCAGGAGGTCATCACCGAGGTTGATGCTTCAGGAAAATGGCCGGGCAAGGTCGTCACCGAGGTCGAGCCGGTGGGTGATTTCTGGGAAGCCGAGCCCGAGCATCAGGATTATCTGGAGCGTTATCCGGAGGGCTATACCTGCCACTTCGTGCGCCCGGACTGGACGCTGAAGTCCGCCGCCTGAGACGGCGTTGGCGCTCCGGGCGCTGACGCTCTAGTTTCGCGGGATTCGATGAGCGGGGCAGGGTCGTGAACAAGGCCGTCAAGATCGACGACGTGGCGCGTCTGGCCGGGGTTTCCCCCATGACTGTGTCGCGGGTGATGAACCGCGTTCCGGGCGTGCGTGAGAAAACCCGCGAGGTCGTGCAGGCGGCCATTGAGGAGTTGGGTTATCGGCCCAACGCCGCCGCCCGCAATCTGGCGCGCGCCGGGTCTGGGCGGCTGGGCATGCTCTATTCAAACCCCAGCGCCGGCTACCTGAGCCAGTTCCTGCTCGGCGCCCTTGAGGGCGCGCATCAGGTCGGCGCCCAACTGCTGCTCGAGAAATGCGACGCCGATGGCGACAGCGAGCGCGCCGCCGTCGAGCGGCTGGCCGCGGGCGGGGTGACCGGCGTCGTCCTGCCACCGCCGCACGGCGAAAGCTGGGCCGCCCTCGCGGCGGTGAAGGCCAGGGGGCTGACGGCGGTGGCCGTTGCGCCGGGGCGCTTCAAGTCCGCGGCGCCGGCGATCCGCATCGACGATCTGGCGGCGGCGGCGGAGATGACCCGCTATCTGCTGGAGTTGGGCCACCGACGCATCGGCTTCATCAAGGGCGCGGCCAACCAGACCGCCAGCGCCGAGCGCCTGATCGGCTTTGAAACCGAGGTCGCGGCCTTCGCCGAGCCGGTCGAGGCCCTGATCGAGGCGGGCGAGTTCACCTATCGCTCGGGCTTTGACGCCGCCGAGCGCCTGCTGTCCGCGGATCGCCCGCCGACCGCCATCTTCGCCTCCAATGACGACATGGCCGCGGCGGCCATCGCGGCGGCGCACCGGCGAGGGCTGGACGTGCCGCGCGACCTGACGGTGGTCGGCTTCGATGACACGCCGGTGGCCCAGGAAATCTGGCCCGCCCTGACCACCATCCGCCAACCGGTCGCCGAGATGGCCGAGATGGCGGTGCGCCTGCTCGACGAGAGCGGCGTGACGGAGGACGAGGGCGACACCGGCGCCCAGCACCTGATCCGTCACCAACTGATCGTCCGCGACTCCTCGGCGGTCCCCGCCGCCTGAGCCAGCAAGCGGGGCGCTTGACAGCGTTCGTTTCCGGAAGAATGTTAGCGCTAACATTTGACGCCCCGCACGTATGGGGCGCGAGGGGGAAGCGTTGCGGATAGTGGATCACCTTCCGGCCGATTGGCCTGAAGCGATACTGGCAGGGCGCATGCAGACCGGGGACGGACCGTCGCCCGTGCTGGTTCGCGCCGGACGTCTGATCGACGTCAGCCTGACCGCCCCCACCATGGCTGAGCTGCTGGCGCGTCCTGACGCCGCCTCGGTCGAGGGTGTGGACCTGGGCCCCATCGCCGACATGGATTTCCGCACTGCCTGGGGCGGCGGCGAGATCGAACTGCTGTCGCCGGTGGACCTGCAGTGCATCAAGGCCTCGGGCGTGACCTTCGCTGTTTCGGCGATGGAGCGGGTAATCGAGGAGCGGGCGCGCGGAGATTCGGCCTCGGCCGAAGGCATCCGCGCCGATCTGGCCCGTCGCATCGGCGGCGACCTCCGAGCAGTGCAGCCGGGCTCCGAGCAGGCCCAAGCGCTGAAGGCCGCCCTGATCGCCGACGGCATGTGGTCCCAGTATCTGGAAGTCGCCATCGGCCCGGACGCCGAGATCTTCACCAAGGCCCCGATCCTGTCTTCGGTCGGTTGGGGCGCCGAGGTCGGGGTGCACCCCAACTCGGCCTGGAACAATCCGGAGCCCGAGGTGGTGCTGGTCTGTGACCCGAACGGCCGCACCGTCGGCGCGGCGCTGGGGAATGATGTCAACCTGCGCGATGTCGAGGGTCGCTCGGCCCTGCTGCTGGGCAAGGCCAAGGACAACAACGCCTCCGCCGCTATCGGTCCCTTCATCCGCCTGTTCGACGACGGGTTCGGCATGGACGATGTGCGTCAGGCCGAGGTGCGGCTGGAGGTCATCGGTCCGGACGGTTTCGTCATGGACGGCACCAGCAACATGGCCCTGATCAGCCGCGATCCGGAGGAGCTGGTCCGGCAGGCGGCGGGCGCCAACCACCAGTATCCGGACGGCTTCGCCCTGTATCTCGGCACCATGTTCGCGCCGGTCGATGACCGTGGCGCGCCGGGGCTGGGCTTCACTCACAAGGTCGGGGACCGCGTGCGCGTGTCGTCGCCGAAGCTGGGCGTGCTGGAGAACATTGTGACCACGTCGGACAAGGCGCCGCCGTGGGTGTTTGGAGTATCGGCCCTGATGCGCAACCTCGCGCAACGCGGCCTGCTGGGGGTCAGCGCATGAGTGGAGCGATCTATCCGTCGCTGAAGGACAAGCTGGTGGTGGTGACCGGCGGTGGCTCGGGCATCGGCGCGGCCCTGACCGAGGGCTTCGCCCGGCAGGGCGCCCGCGTGGTGTTCCTGGACATCGCCGTCGAGGACTCGAAGGCGCTGGAGGCCTCGCTGGCCGATCTGTCGCCCGCGCCGGTCTTCCATCACTGCAACCTGACCGACGTCGAGGCCCTGCAGGCTTGTCTGGCGGACATCGCGTCGACCCATGGTCCGGTCGAGGTGCTGGTCAACAACGCCGCCAACGACGACCGCCATGCGCTGGCCGAGGTCACGCCCGCCTATTGGGAAGACCGGATCGCGGTGAACCTGCGTCACCTGTATTTCGCGACCCAGTCGGTGGCCCCGGCCATGCAGGCGGCGGGGCAGGGCGTGATCCTGAATCTCGGCTCGATCAGCTGGCATCTCGGCCTGCCGGAGTTGTCACTCTACGAGACCGCCAAGGCGGGCATCGAGGGCATGACTCGGGCGCTGGCGCGTGAACTGGGCGCCGACGGCGTGCGGGTCGCCTGCATCGTGCCGGGCAATGTGAAGACCCCGCGTCAGATGAAATGGTACACCCCGGAAGGGGAGGCGGAGATCGTCGCGGCGCAGTGTCTGAAGGGGCGGATCGAGCCGCGCGACGTGGCCGCGCTGGCGATGTTCCTGGCCTCCGACGACGCCCGCTTCATCACGGGACATGAGTATTTCGTGGACGCCGGCTGGCGATAGGCCGACGCTCAAAATCAGGGGCCGCAAGAGCCCCATGGAGGAGGATTGAGAATGGCAGGACCGACGGGGGGCTCAGGCCCTGACATCGCGGGCAACGACCGCGTCAATATCGGCTTCATCATCGCCATCGTGGCCGTCGCCACGATCGGTGGTCTTCTGTTCGGCTACGATTCCGGGGCCGTGAACGGCACGCAGGCGGGGCTGCAGGCGCAGTTCAATCTGGACGCCAACGGGCTGGGCTTCACGGTCGGTTCGCTGCTGATCGGCTGTGCCTTCGGCGCCTTCTTCGCCGGTCGACTGGCGGATCTGGTTGGCCGCCGCACCGTCATGATCGTGTCGGCGCTGCTCTTCCTCTTCGGCGCCCTGATCCAGGGCGTGACCGATGTGCACGCCATCTTCGTCGCCGCGCGCTTCGCGGGCGGCATGGCCGTCGGCGCGGCCAGCGTGCTGTCGCCGCTCTACATTTCGGAAGTCGCCCCGGCGAAGATCCGCGGCCGCATGAGCACCGTGCAGCAGGTGATGATCATCAGCGGCCTGACCGCCGCCTTCCTGGTGAACTACTTCCTCGCCCAGAACGCGGGCAGCAGCCTCGGCGAAATCGCCGGAACGACCGCCTGGCGCTGGATGTACCTGGCCCAGGCCGCGCCCGCGGCGGTCTTCCTGCTGGCCCTGTTCCTCATTCCGGAAAGCCCGCGCTATCTGGTCATGAAGGGTAAGGATGAAGCGGCCCGCGTCGTCCTGACCAAGCTGTTCGGCGCCGAGGCGGCCGAGCGCAAGATCGGCGAGATTCGCGCCAGCTTCACCGAGGGTCACCGCCCCAGTTTCAGGGACATCACCGGCAAGTTCGGCTTCCGCCCGATCGTCTGGGCCGGCTTGGTCCTGGCGACCTTCCAGCAGTTCGTCGGCATCAACATCATCTTCTACTACGGCGAGACCCTGTGGCGTCTGGCCGGAGTGTCTGAGGAAGTCGCGCTGGAGCGCAACATCATCTCCGGCGCCGTCTCCATCGGCGCGGTGCTGCTGGCCCTGGCGGTGATCGACAAGATCGGCCGCAAGCCGCTGCTGCTGATCGGCTCGGCCGGCATGGCCGTCACGCTCGGCGCCATGACCTGGGCCTTCAGCGGCGCCGGCGCGGACGCGGCGGGCAATCTGACCCTCGGCGCCACCGCCGGTCTGACCGCCTTGGTCGCCGCCAACCTCTACGTCATCTTCTTCAACTTCAGCTGGGGCCCGGTCATGTGGGTCATGCTGGGCGAGATGTTCCCCAACCAGATGCGCGGCTCGGCCCTGGCCATCTGCGGCCTGGCCCAGTGGGGCGCCAACTATCTGGTCGTCCAGAGCTTCCCCGGCATGGCCGAGGGCATCGGCCTGGTCGGCACCTACGCCCTCTACACGGCCGCCGCCGTGATCAGCATCTTCCTCGTCCGCGCCTTCATCAAGGAGACCAAGGGCAAGGAGCTGGAAGAGATGACCGGCTGACGCTTCTCCCCGAACGGAGTACGGCGGGCGGCGCTTCGGATGCCTATCTGATGCGTCGCCCGTCGGGCTTCGACCTGTACGACCGACTTCTCCAAGGAATGCCTCCCATGACCGACACCCTCGAGCTTTCGCACTGGATCAACGGCGAGCGCGTCGGGGGTGATCGCCCGGCCGAGAGCACCAACCCTTCGGACACCCGCGAGGTCGTGGCCCGCACGCCGGACGGCACGGCCTCGGACGTTGATGACGCCGTCGCCGCCGCCAAGGCGGCCTTCCCCTCGTGGTCTGAAGCCTCGCCGGAAGTGCGCTCGGACGTGCTCGACAAGGCCTCCAACCTGCTGATGGAGCGCAAGGAAGAGGTCGGCCGCCTGCTGTCGCGCGAAGAGGGCAAGACCCTGCCGGAAGGTATCGGCGAGACCGCCCGCGCCGCGCGCATCCTCAAGTATTTCGCAGGCGAGGCCCTGCGCCTGCATGGCCAGAACCTGGCCTCGACCCGTCCGGGCGTGGAAATCCAGACCTATCGTCAGCCGGTCGGCGTCTTTGGCCTGATCACCCCCTGGAACTTCCCCATCGCCATCCCGGCCTGGAAGGCGGCGCCGGCGCTGGCCTTCGGCAATACAGTGGTGCTGAAGCCCGCCGGTCCGACCCCGGCTACGGCCGAGGCGCTGGTCGCCATCCTGCATGAGGCGGGCCTGCCCAAGGGTGTGCTGAACATGGTCATCGGCAGCGGCCGCGTCGGCCAGGCCATCGTCGACCACAAGGACGTCGTCGGCGTCTCCTTCACCGGCTCCCAGCGCGTCGGCGCGGGCGTCGCGGCGGGCGCGGTCAAGCGTCAGGCCCGGGTGCAGCTGGAGATGGGCGGCAAGAACCCGCTGATCGTGCTGGACGACGCCGATCTGGAGCGGGCGGTGAACATCGCCCTGGACGGCTCCTTCTTCGCCACCGGCCAACGCTGCACGGCCTCCAGCCGCCTGATCGTGCAGGACGGCATCCATGACAAATTCGTCGCCCTCCTGGCCGAGAAGGTCGGGGCCCTGCGCGTTGGCGACGCTCTGGATCCCAACAGCCAGATGGGCCCGGCGGTCAGCGAGGCCCAGATGGAGACTTCCTACACCTACGTCGAGGTCGCGCGCGGCGAGGGCGCCCGCATCGTCACCGGCGGCGACCGACTGAAGCTGGACAAGCCCGGCTGGTACGTCCAGCCGACCCTGATCGCCGACACCGCCGCCGACATGCGGATCAACAACGAGGAAGTCTTCGGCCCGGTCGCCTCGACCATCCGCGTGAAGAGCTATGAAGAGGCTCTGGAGATCGCCAACGGGGTCGAGTTCGGCCTGTCGGCCGGCATCGTCACCAGCAGCCTGAAGCACGCTCGCGACTTTCAGCGTCGGGCCAGGGCGGGGATGACCATGGTCAACCTGCCGACCGCGGGCGTCGACTATCACGTGCCGTTCGGCGGGACGAAGTCATCCAGCTATGGCGCGCGCGAGCAGGGCTTCGCTGCGGCGGAGTTCTTCACCTCGATCAAGACCAGCTACAGCGCGGGCTGACCCATGCAGATCGGAACCGAGCCCGTCCTCCTGTGGGACCTTCAGGCCGAACTGGGGGAGGGGCCGGTCTGGGACGACCGTCGCCGCGCCGTCTGGTTCGTCGATATCAAGGGCCGTCGTCTGCACCGCTACGGCGTGGATGGCGGCGCCCGCGACAGCTGGGATGCGCCCGAGCAGATCGGCTTCGCCCTGCCAGCCGAGGACGGCTCCCTGATCTGCGGCGTGCGTGGCGGCCTGCACCGGTTCGATCCGGAGACCGGCGCCTTCAGCCTGATGATCCGGGTCGAGGAAGATCGTCCGCAGAACCGCATCAACGACGGCTTCGTCGCGCCGGACGGCACTCTGTGGTTCGGCACCATGGATGACAGCGAGGCGACCGTTTCGGGCGCCCTCTATCGTTGGCGGGACGGCGAGCTGACCCGTCACGACGACGGCCACCGGGTCACCAACGGCCCGGCCATGAGCCCGGACGGCTCGGTCCTGTATCACCACGATACGACCGAGAAATGCATCTACGCCTTCGACCATGACGACGGCTATCTGGCCAACAAGCGCCTCTTCGCGAAGACCGTGGACGGCTATGCCGACGGCCCGAGCATGGACGCGGACGGCGTGCTGCACGTCGGCCTGTTCAACGGCTGGGGCGTGGCCCGTTTCGCGCCGGATGGTTCGCCGCTGCCCAAGATCGAGCTGCCGGTCCAGACGGTGACCAAGGCGGCGTTCGGCGGGGATGATCTGCAGACCCTGTTCTGCACCACCGCCTGGCTGGGCAATGCCGACAAGCGCGCCGAGCAGCCGACCCTTGGCGGCCTCTACGCCCTGCGTGTCGAGACGCCGGGCCTGCCTCAGGCGCGGGTGAAGCTGTGATCGAACTGCGTCACGGGGACTGGCGTCTGATCCTGCGGCCCGAGGTCGGCGGGGCCATCGGAGCCCTGACCCGTGACGGCGTCGATATCCTGCGGCGGATGCTGGACGGCTCGACCAATGTGCTGGAGGCGGCCTGCTTCCCTCTGACGCCCTACGCCAACCGCATCGCGGGCGGGGCGTTCGCGTTCGAGGGGCAAGAGGTCGCCCTGCCGGTCCAGCCCGCCTTCGCTCCTCACGCCCTGCACGGCGACGGCTGGCTGAGTGTGTGGACGGTCGAGGCTCGGGACGAGACGTCCGCGACCCTTGTCTATCGTCATGCGCCGGATGCCTGGCCCTGGGCCTATGAGGCGCGTCAGACCTTCGGCCTGACCAACGCGGGCCTGTCGGTCGCCCTTTCGATGACCAATATGTGGGACACGCCCATGCCCGCCGGGCTGGGCCTGCACCCCTATTTCCCGGTGACGGACAAGACCCGCCTGCGCTTCGATGCGACGCAGGTCTGGGGCGGGGGCGTCGACGAGGTTCCGACGACCCTGCTGCCGGTCGCGGAGGTTTATGACTGGTCCTGGGGCCCGCGCGTGGCCGAGGCCCCATTCGTGGACCACGCCTATGTCGGCGATGGCGCGGCGGTGCTGGCCGAGCCGGGGCGGACAACGACCGTCACGGCCTCAGCCAACGCATGCTGGCGCCACATCTTCGTGCCGGGCGGCGACTTCTGCTGCATCGAGCCGGTGACGCACCGCCCCGACGCCGCCCGTGCGCCCGCGGACGAGGCCAGCGGCTGGACCGTTCTGGCGCCGGGCGAGACGCTGTCGATGTCGATGGACGTGACCGTTCAGGGCTGAACCCATGTCATCCCGGATCGCGCTGCGCGCGTCCGGGATGACAGGAGGTGTGGAGCCTCAGTGGTTGTCCCGGGCTTCGCCGAACTTGTCGATGATGCGGTGGTACTTCACCGCCGGCTCCAGCACCGCGCCGGTCTCCAGTTCGCCGACCATGCCGCGCTGGATCTCCTGCCACGGGGTCTGGGACGCCGGATATTTGTAGCCGCCGTCGGCCTCGAACGCGGCGCGGCGCTCGGCCAGTTCAGCGTCCGAAATCAGGATGTCCGCGCGGCCGGTGTTCAGGTCTATGCGCAGGCGGTCGCCGGTGCGGATCAGGGCGATATTGCCGCCGGTCGCTGCTTCCGGAGAGGCGTTCAGGATTGAGGGCGAACCCGAGGTGCCGGACTGGCGACCATCACCGATGCAGGCAAGCGCCGTGATGCCCTTTTTGATCAGGTATGCGGGCGGGCGCATGTTCACGACCTCGGCCGCGCCCGGATAACCGACCGGGCCCGCGCCGCGCATGACCAGCAGGGTCTGTTCGGTGATGCCCAGCGCCGGATCGTCGATGCGGTGGTGATAGTCCTCCGGCCCGTCGAACACGACGACCGGGCCTTCGAAGGCGTTCAGGTCGTCGGGGTTGGACAGGTAGCGGTCGCGGAACTCGGGGCTGATGACGCTGAGCTTCATCACGGCCGTCGAGAACAGGCTGCCCGACAGCACCATGAAGCCCGCACGGGTCTTCATCGGGTTGTCGAAGGGGCGGATGACGTCGGGCAGGTCCGAGACCTTGCCGCGGCAGTTCTCGCCCATGGTCTTGCCGTTGGCGGTCATGGCGCCTTCGGCGATCAGGCCCTGTTCGATCAGGGCGCCGACCACGGCGGGCACGCCGCCCGCATGGAAATAGTCCTCGCCCAGATACTCGCCGGCGGGCTGCAGGTTGACCAGCAGGGGCACGTCCAGCCCCTCGTCCTGCCAGGCCTTCAGAGGCACATCGACGCCCGCGTGGCGGGCCAGGGCGGTCAGGTGGATCGGGGCGTTGGTCGAGCCGCCGATGGCCGAGTTGACCACGATCGCGTTATGGAAGGCCTCGCGCGTGAGAATGTCCGACGGCTTCAGGTCCTCGCGGACCATGTCCACGATCCGCTTGCCGGTCTCATAGGCGACCTGCGCCCGCTCGCGGTACGGCGCCGGAATGGCCGCCGAGCCGGGCAGGGACATGCCCAGCGCCTCGGCCAGCGAGTTCATCGTTGTGGCCGTGCCCATGGTGTTGCAGTAGCCGACCGACGGCGCCGACGAGGCCACCAGTTCGATGAAGCCGTCATAGTCGATCTCGCCGGCGGCCATCATCTGACGGGCCTTCCAGATGATCGTGCCCGAGCCGGTGCGCTCGCCCTTGTGCCAGCCGTTCAGCATCGGCCCCACCGACAGGGCGATGGCCGGGATATCGACGGTCGCCGCCGCCATCAGACAGGCTGGGGTCGTCTTGTCGCAGCCGATGGTCAGGACCACGCCATCCAGCGGATAGCCGTACAGGCTCTCGACCAGACCGAGGTAGGCCAGGTTGCGGTCTAGGCCGGCGGTCGGGCGCTTGCCGGTCTCCTGGATCGGATGGACCGGGAACTCCATGGCGATGCCGCCCGCCTCGCGGATGCCTTCACGCAGGCGCTCGGCCAGCACCAGATGGTGGCGGTTGCAGGGGCTGAGGTCCGAGCCCGTCTGGGCGATGCCGATGATCGGCTTGTCCGACTGCAGTTCCTGACGGGTCAGGCCGTAGTTCAGGTAGCGCTCCAGATAGAGCGCGGTCATGTCGGGGTTTTCCGGGTTGTTGAACCAGGCGCGCGAGCGAAGCGGCTTCGTCATCTCAGTCAGTTCCAGCCGCCGTCGACGACATAGTGTTGGTTGGTGATCGCCGAGGCGTCGTCGGAGGACAGGAAGACCACGACGCGGGCGATGTCGTCGGGGACCAGCGGCCGTTTGATGCACTGGTTGGCGTAGATTTCCTTCTCGGTCTCCGGAGTGACCCAGAGCTCGAGCTGGCGCTCCGTCATGATCCAGCCGGGGGCGACGGCGTTCACCCGCACGCCATGCTCGCCGAAGTCGCGCGCCAGCGACCGGGTCAGGCCCAGCACGGCGGACTTGGAGGCGGTATAGGCGGGCATGCCGCCCTGGCCGATGATCCAGGAGCAGGAGCCCAGGTTGACGATCGAGCCCTTCTTCGAGGCGATCATGTCGGGCAGCACGGCCTGCGAGGCGAAGAACTGGTGCTTGAGGTTCACAGCCATGCGGCCGTCCCAGTACTCTTCCGTCACCTCGAGGGTGGCGTGGCGCTCGTCGTGGGCGGCGTTGTTGATCAGGGTGCTGATCGGGCCGAAGCGGGCGCGGACCTGTTCGATGGCGGCCTTCAGGCCCGCGACATCGGTCACGTCGCAGCGGACGAACTCGACCGCCGGGGCCAGGGCTTCGGCCAGCGCTTCGCCGCGTGCGACGTCGAGATCCAGGACGCCGACGCGCGCGCCCTGCGCTACGAAGGCGCGCGTGATCGCTTCGCCGATGCCGCCCGCGCCGCCGGTCACAATGACCGTCGCGTACTCAAGGTCCGGATAGATCGCCATATCACTCCCGCCGCCCCGAGGGGCTGAAGCCAAGATTTTATTCTTGGCTTGATTTTTGTGCGTGAAAAATGACGCCGGGGGAGGGCTTCGTCAACGTCATAAGAGGTCAGGCGGCTGAATGTCCCATCTCGTTGGAGATCGCCGCCGCCGCGCGCTGCAACTGCTCGACGGAATCCGCCATGGAGCCGACCGCGGGCATGCGCTCGATATAGGGGGTGATTAGCGTGGCCAGGATGCCCTCGGCGCCCATGATCGGCGCGACCAGATCGGTGACGCCCTTCACGAAGTCACTGGGACGTTCGGCGTGGCCCTCGGCGGAAGCGGCCTCGGCGGCGGCGATATAGTCGGCGATGCGCTTCTTGCCGTGGCGGGCCGTCAGGATGTCGCGCAGGTGCGCCTGGGTCCGCTCGCTGGCGAAACCGTAGAACAGCAGACCCGAGGTCGCCTCAACGATGCTGCGGCGATAGCCGATGCGCACCGAATAGCCGAGATCGCCGGGCGCCTCGATGCGGGCCACCACCACGATCTGGTCGTCCGAGCGGACCACCAGATGGCAGGACTGCACCGTCGTCTCCGCCAGTTCGCGCATATGGGGCAGGGCGGCCTCGACCAGATCCTTGGCCGGACCGTGGGCGATGCCGAGGGTGAACAGGCGGTTGGTGAGTCGGTAGCCGGACGAGGTCGGCTCGATATAGCCGCGGAACTCCAGCACCTGAATCATGCGGAACAGTTCGCTGACCGACCGGCCCAGCATGGCCGACATCTGCGACGGGGTTAGCGGCGCGCCGTGTTGCGACAGCAGTTCGAGGACATCCAACCCCTTTTCCAGCGCGGGAGCGCGGTACTTACGGCCGTCGTCGTCAACATTGTCCAGCATGGAATCCCCCTCAGGCGTCAAAGTCATGTATTATCACCTGTAAAAGCGATTGCCGATTGTGAAAATTGGACCTAGCGTCCGCGCACTGAGCCGAAGACGGCCGGGGGAAACGATACCATGACGCTGGCGCCAATCGACCTGATCCTGCTCGCCGCCTATGCGGTGTTCATCTTCGCACTGGCCCAATGGGTGTCGCGCGACAAGGGCGGGGCCCAGAAGAACTCAACCGACTACTTCCTGGCCTCCAAGGCCCTGCCGTGGTGGGCCATCGGCGCCTCCCTGATCGCGGCCAATATCTCGGCCGAGCAGATCATCGGCATGTCGGGGTCCGGCTATCTGATCGGTCTGGCCATCGCCTCCTATGAGTGGATGGCGGCCCTGACCCTGCTGATTGTGGGCAAGTGGTTCCTGCCGATCTTCCTCGCCAACAACATCTACACCATGCCCCAGTTCCTGGAGCAGCGGTACGGCACGACGATCCGCAACGTCATGGCGGGCTTCTGGCTGGTGCTCTACGTCTTCGTGAACGTGACCTCGATCCTGTGGCTGGGCTCCATCGCCGTGACCACGGTGACGGGCATGGACCAGATGTGGGCCATCGTCGCCATCGGCGTCTTCGCCCTGGCTTACCAGCTGTGGGGCGGTCTGAAGGCCGTGGCCCTGACGGACATCGTGCAGGTCACTCTGCTGGTCGCCGGCGGCCTGATCATCGGCTTCATCGCGCTGAGCCAGATCGGTGGCGACGCGGGCGTGCTGGGCGGGTTCAGCCGTCTGACCACCGAGTTCCCCGAGAAGTTCGACATGATCCTCTCGCCCGACAGCCCCTACTTCAAGGATCTGCCCGGCATCTCGGTGCTCATCGGCGGCATGTGGATCATGAATCTCAGCTACTGGGGCTTCAACCAGTACATCATTCAACGGGCGCTGGCGGCCAAGTCGGTGCAGGAGGCCCAGAAGGGCATCGCCTTCGCCGCCTATCTGAAGCTGTTGATGCCGGTGATCGTGGTCCTGCCGGGCATGGCCGCCCTGATCCTGGCCCCCGGCCTGCCCAAGCCCGATCAGGCCTATCCGACGATGATGAACCTCCTGCCGATCGGGCTGAAGGGCATCGTCTTCGCCGCCCTGATGGCCGCCGTCGTCGCCTCGCTGGCGTCCAAGATCAACTCCATCGCCACAATCTTCACGCTCGACCTCTACGCCAAGGCCAACAAGGGCGCGTCCGAGAAGCAACTGGTCACGGTTGGCCGTATCGCCGCCGTGGTCGCCATGGTCATCGGCGTCATCGCCGCCCGCCCGCTGCTGGGCGGGTTCGAGCAGGGCTTCCAGTACATTCAGGAGTTCACCGGCTTCTTCACCCCCGGCATCGTGGTGATCTTCATGCTGGGCATGTTCTGGCCCAAGGCCTCGCAGGCCGGCGCCTTGACCGGGGCCGTGTTGTCGGTGGTGCTGTCGGGGGTCTTCTGGTGGCTGCAGTCGACCGGAGCCTTCACCATGCCGTTCATGAACCGCGTGGGTGTGGTCTTCATCGCCTCGCTGCTGGCGGCGATCATCGTCTCCTTCATCGTCCCGCAGAAAGAGACCACCCTGCCGATCAGCTTCGCGGGCGTCAGCTACAAGACGACCATGGGCTTCAACATCGCGGCCCTGGGCGTGATCGCCTTCCTGATCGCGGTCTATTCGATCTGGTGGTGACCGCCGCCGTCTGAGCCAAAGGAAAGCCCCGATCGTCGCAAGACGGCCGGGGCTTTTGCTTTCTGGGCGGAAGTCGCGATCAGCGCGCGGTCAGTCTGACCGCCGCCCCGCCGCTGCCTTTCAGCTCGAGGATCAACACGTCGGTCGAGGTCACCGGACGGTCGCCGATCTCAACGTCCGTGGGCGCCGCGCCGTCCGTATAGCTGGTGGCGGTGAATCGGCCCCGGCCGAGGAAGTCCAGCGGCACGCTGACCGTCCGGCCCTGCTCATTGGTCATGGCCCCGACGTACCAGTCGCGTCCGCTGCGACGCGCCATCACGACCGACTGGCCGATGCCGCCCGACAGGAAACGGGTCTCGTCCCACACCGTCGGAACCTGCGAGATGAAGGCCATCTCCGGCTGACCCGCATAGGCGTCGGGCGTGTCGGCGACCACGGCCAGCGGGCTGTCATAGACGACGAACATCGCCAGCTGGTGCGCGCGGGTGGTCATGACGGTCGGCAGCAGGAAGCGATGCTGGAACGTCTCCGGCGTCACATTGCGGAAGCCGCCGGGCGTATAGTCGATCGGGCCGACCAGCATGCGGGTGTAGGGCAGGGTGACGTTGTGCGTCGCCGTCGCCCGGCTGGACCACTTGTTGTACTCGGCGCCCAGCACGCCTTCCTGCGTCAGGAAGTTCGGATAGGTCCGCGCCAGCCCTGTCGGGTGGAAGGCCCCGTGCAGGTTGACCAGCAGCCGGTGCTCTGCGGCCTGGCCCAGCAGGCGGTGGAACCAGTTGACCATCGGCTGGTCGTCGCAGTCCATGAAGTCGACCTTGATCCCGGCCACGCCCCAGGCCTGATAATGGTCCAGCGCGTCATCGAACTGGGCGTCCAGCGCCTTCCAGTTCAGCCACAGCAGGACGCCGACGCCCCGCGCGCGGCCGTAGGCGACCAGTTCCGGAATATCGATTTCGGGCACGGTCCGGGTGACGTCCACGCCGGGACGAACCACGCCGCCACCGCCCGCGCCGCGATACCAGCCCTCATCGACCATGATGTAGTGCAGGCCGTTGGCGGCGGCGAAGTCGATGAAGGCCTTGAAGGTCGCGGTGTTCATGCCGGAGTTCGGCACGCTTTCGATCAGGCCGCCGTTCCACCAGTCCCAGGCCGATTTGCCGGGCTTCACCCAAGACGCGTCAAAGTCCGGCGCGGGGCTCAGGTCTGTGACCAGCGTCGACTCGATCAGGTCGCCGGCGCTGTCGCCGACCATGATCACCCGCCACGGCGTGGTCAGGGGCGAGCCGACGCGGGTGCGCGCGACCAGCGTCGGCGCGTCCGGATGCGGAGCCAGCTTGGCCTGAACGCCCAGCTCGCCATCGCCGCGCCCGGCCAGATACAGGGCCGGATAGTCATGCAGGTCCGCCTCCGCCAGGGCGAAGGCCGGGCCGTTCGGGGCGGTCTCGCAGACCAGAGGGGCGTCATAGGCGTTGTGATCGCGCAGGCGCGAGGCGGCGATGGGGTCGAACTCGCCTTCGTGGGCGCTGTTGAACCGCCCGAGGTTCAGTCCCCAGCAGGTGTAGTCGGCGGGGAAGGCGAACTGGGTGTTCTCGGTCTTCAGCCCCACGGCCTCCAGACCGCCATCCGTCGGCACGACGTAGCGCAGGGCCACACCGTCGTCGTAGGCGCGGAAGATCAGGCGCATGGCGCGGGCCGGGCGACCGGCGGTCGGCGCCTCGGTCAGGTCGACGCTCATTTCGCGCCACGGATGGTCGATGCGGGAAGCCTTGCCGATCAGGTCGTAGGCGTCCCGGCCTTCGCGCATGGTGGAGTTCGTCACTGTCATCCCGCGACCGAGTTCGCCGCCGATGTCGAGATCGAGCGTCAGCGGCGAGGGCGAGAGGATCGCCTGACCCTCGCGCACGACCGAATAGACCGGCGTGCCGTCGGCCTGCTGGTCGAAGACGATCCGCAGGCGGCCGTCCGGTGACGCCAGCGCCCGCTCCTCCGCCATAGCCGGACCGGCGAACAGAAGGCCCAGCGCCGAACCGGCGATCAGGAGGCGACGAAGGGACATGCGGAAACTCCGGGTCAATCGAGACCAGATCAGGGAAGATTGGGGGCCTTGCAGAACCGGTCGATGAACTGCTGGTGCGTCGGCATGGCCTGCACGGCGTTGCCGATGACCTCGCGCATCCGGCCCAGCTTCATTTCCAGTTCGTCCAGCGGCATTTGGTCGGCCATGGGGTCGTGGCCAGTCGGGGTGATCCCCTGACCCATCATCACGGCGACCCAGCTGGTGAAGGCGAACAGGTCTTCCTGCTTGCCAGAGATGCGGGCGCGGCTGCGGAACAGCTCCACCCGCGCCTTCAGGCTGTCCGGAATGTCCATCGCCGCGACGTGCCGCCAGAAGGCCGAGTCGTCCCGCTGGGTCGCGTGGTAGTGCAGGATCACGAAGTCACGGGCGTGCTCGTACTCTTCCTGGATGATCTGGTTGTACCGATCGATGTCGGCCTGATCGAAGTTCCGATCCGGGAAGAATGACATCAGTGTCGTCACGCCCGTCTGCACCAGATGGATGCTGGTCGATTCCAGCGGCTCGATGAAGCCGGAGGCCAGACCCAGGCAGATGACGTTCTTGTTCCACGCCTTCTTCCGGCGACCGGTGACGAAGCGCAGCATCCGCGGCTCCGCCAGCGCCTTGCCGTCCAGATTCTGCAGCAGGCGTTCGCGGGCAGTGTCCTCGTTGGTGAAGCTGCTGCAGAAGACGTGGCCGTTGCCGGTCCGGTGCTGCAGCTGGATCCGCCACTGCCAGCCGGCCTCGTGGGCGGTGGAGCGGGTATAAAGTGTCGGGGCGCCGACGGCCTCGCACGGCACGGCGAAGGCGCGGTCCATCGGCAGCCATTCCGACCAGTCCTCGTAGCCGGTCTTAAGCGCCTGTTCGATCAGCAGGCCGCGGAAGCCCGAGCAGTCGATGAACAGGTCGCCCTCCATCCGCGAGCCGTCGTCCAGCTTCAGCGCCTCGACGAAGCCGGTCTCACTGTTCAGCTCAACGTCCACGATCTTGCGCTCGTGGCGACGGACGCCGCGCGCCATGGCGATCTCGCGCAGGAAGCCGCCGTACAGGCTGGCGTCGAAGTGGAAGGCGTAGGCCATGCGCGACAGGACGTTGCGCGGGTCGGTGGCCGGGCGGATGAACTTGCCCGCCTTCATCGCCGCCGTGGTCAGCGAATAGTCCTCGAGACCATGCCCCCCGCGCGCGTCGCGCAGGCGCAGCCAGTGATGATGGAAGTCGACGCCTTCCAGATCGGCGCCGTAGATGCCGAACGGGTGCACATATTCATGGCCCAGCCTGCCCCAGTTCCTGAATTGGATGCCCAGCTTGAAGGTCGCCTGGGTGCGCCGGATAAACTCGTCCTCGTCGATGCCGAGCTGACGGTTCAGGGCGAGCAGGGGAGGGATGGTGGCTTCACCGACCCCGACGGTCCCGATCTCCGGCGATTCGACCAGGTCGATCTCGCAGTAGCCCGGCGTCAGGCTCTTCGCGATCACCGTGGCGGCCATCCAGCCCGCGGTCCCACCGCCGACGATGACGATTCTTCTCAGTCGATTGTCCGACATTCCCCGTCCCTCATTTCCTCCCGGCCCTTCAGGGCTCTTGGTTCATATTTGATAGCAAATTTACCGGTGAGAAGCACATTTTCTGCCGCCCTCTGATGGTAGCGCTATCAGAAAACGGTTTTCTTTCCCTGAAACTTGTTGCATCCTTGAAATGCAGACAGGTCCCGCGAACCACGTTCGCCGACTTGTGGCTGCGGGAGGTAACCCTTCGTCAGGCGCCCATAGAGCGTCGTTGGAGGGCACAAACGGGGAGGAACCTGATGTCTCGATCGACTGGCGAGCGGCGGCTCGCGCTTCTGTGCGGCGTATCCATTCTGTCGCTCGGAGCGATGGCCCTTCCTACTCTGGCGATGGCGCAGGCGGTTCCCGCCCAGCAGCCCCAGACGGATCAGGACTCGACCGAGGACACCTCCGACCTGGGGGAAGTCGTCGTCACCGGCATTCGCGCCAGCCTGGCCTCGGCGCAGTCGATCAAGCAGAATTCCGAGCAGTTCGTCGACTCCATCACCGCAGTGGACATCGGCCGTCTGCCCGACGTGAACGTCGCCGAAGCGCTGCAGCGCGTGTCGGGCGTGCAGATCACCCGCAACTACGGCGAAGGCTCGGGCATCGCGATCCGCGGCCTGACCAACGTGCGTTCCGAGCTGAACGGCCGGGACATCTTCTCCGCATCGGGCGGCCGCGGCTTGAGCTGGGAAGAGGTCGGCGCCGACCTGCTGTCCGGCGTGGACGTCTACAAGAACCCGTCCGCCGAAATGATCGAAGGCGGTCTGGGCGGCACCATCAACCTGCGCACCCGCCTGCCGTTCGATGCGCGCGGTCGCGTGGTCTCGGCCAGCGTCTCGGGCACCCACTACGATCTGGCCAACGACACCGGCTCCTCGGCGTCCTTCCTGGTCAGCGACCGTTGGAATACCTCGGTGGGCGAGTTCGGCGCCATGCTGAACGTCTCGTACGGCGAAACCGCCTTCCGTCAGGATCTGGCGGTGGTCGAGCCCTATCTGGTTCGCAACGACGTGCCCGGCTTCCTGGGACAGGAAGTCGCCCTGCCGAACGGCGGCGGCTTCAAGGTCGGCTTCGGCGACCGTGAGCGCTTCAGCGCCGCCCTGGCCCTGCAATGGCGGCCGAGCGACAATGTCGAGTTCTACCTGCAGGCCCTGCGCACGGACTATGCCTTCCGTGACAACGGCATTTCGTTCTTCGCCTACGGCGGCAACGGCACGCCGCTGGATCTGGCTCCGGGCGCGACCTTCACCGTCGAGGACGGCATCGCCACCTCGGGCGCCTTCATCAACCCGGGCGTGGACGCAGTCACCTTCTCGACCGGCCGCGAGACCGACACCACCGACATCTCGATCGGCGGCAAGTGGCAGGTCAACGATCGCCTGAAAGTCAGCGCCGACCTGCAGTACATCGATTCCAACGTCTATCAGGAGACGATGAATCTCACGGCCAGCGTTCTGACGAACACCTCGGGGGCTCAGGACAACGGCGTGCCGATGTTCCCCGGCAACTACATCTTCAACTTCGACACGACGTCCGACATCCCGTCGTTCGGAGCGACCGGCAACTACTACGCCGACATCAACAACTACGGCCTCACCGCCGTCCTGCCGTACCGCGAGTTGAACGACGCCGACAGCTGGGCTGGCCGGGCCGACCTGCAGTGGGACTTCGATGAAGGCGGCGTGCTGCGCGACTTCCGCGCCGGCGTTCGCGCCACTGACCGCTCGGCGATCAACCGTTCGACCACCTACGGCACCTGGACCGCGGTCGGCTCGACCTGCGCCAACTGGTCGGGACCGTGGGGCTGCTATCGCCTGAGCGACTTCCCGGATCAGGCCACCCGTTCGCCCTACACCAACTCGTTGCTGGGCGGCGACGGCTCCAATGTGTTCGGCGACGTCTGGATGTGGGGCCTGAACCAGGTCCGCAATCCGCAGGCCGTGTTCGACATGCTCGGCCAAGCGCCGATCAACCAGACCGTCGGCTTCCGTGACTTCGACGATCCTGCGGCCCAGACCTCCAACATTTCGGAGCAGACCCTGGCCGCCTACGGCGTGCTGCGCTTCGGCGCCACCTCGTTCGGCTTCGACTGGGATGGTAATTTCGGCGTCCGCGTCGTGCAGACCAAGTCGGCCTCGGACGGCTTCCAGACGATCAACTATCGCGATCCGGCCTTCGTGCCGACGCCGGGCGGCCCAGGCGCGCCGACGCTGACGATCGTCACCCCGATCGTGGGCGAGCAGGACTACACCGAGGTCCTGCCCAGCCTGAACCTGCGTCTGCACCTGTCGCCGGAACTGCAGCTGCGCTTCGCCGCCTCGCGGAACATGGCGCGGCCGGACTTCGGCCAGCTGAACGCGACCTTCTCGATCAGCCCGTCCTATACCACGGGCGATCCCTCGCCGGTGCCGGCGCCGGGCGTCCCGGGCACCGGTACGGCCACCGGCAACCCGAACCTGAAGCCGCAGATGGTCAACGCCTTCGACGCGTCGATCGAGTGGTATTTCTCGCGGGTCGGCTTCGTCTACGCGACGGTGTTCCGCAAGGACATCGAGGACCTGTTCTTCACCGAGACCTTCCTCGAGACCTACAACCTGCCGGGCATTGGCGACGTCGACTTCAACATACAGCGCCTGAACAACGTGGATGAGGGCAAGCTGCAAGGCTTCGAAATCGGCGGGCAGCGCTTCTTCGACTTCCTGCCGGCCCCGTGGGATGGCTTCGGGGTGCAGGCCAACTACACCTTCATCGACTCCAACGCCTCGACCATCGCCGCCAACGCCCAGACGGGTGGGGCCGCGATCAGCGTGCCGATCCAGGGGCTGTCGGAGAACAGCTACAACCTCGTCCTGCTGTACGAGAAGTACGGGTTCAACGCGCGTCTCGCCTACAACTGGCGCGATGACTATCTGACAACCACCCAGGGCGTCGGCACCGGCCAACTGCCGATCTTCGGCGCGGCCTATGGCGTGCTGGACGGGTCGATCACCTACGACATCAACGAGCAGGTCGCGATCACCTTCGATGCGCAGAACATCCTGAACCAGGAGTTCCAGACGTATCAGATCACTGAGAACCGCTACCGCGACTATCAGGTCGATGACCGTCGCTTCAGCCTGCGGATGCGTTTCCGCTACTGATAGCGTAACCGGACTGCCGGGCGTCGCCGGAGGGGCGGCGCCCGGTTCTTGTTTTCAGGAGTACAAGGAGGGCCGCCCATGGGCTGGACCAATGTGTTGAGGCGTGTCGGCGCCGGTCTCGGGGTGGTTGCCGCCCTGTCAGCGGCGGGCGCGGCCCAGGCGCAATCGTCCATTCCCCATATGGTCCATCACAATGGCCGCCACGCCCTGATCGTCGATGGCGCGCCGTTCACCATCCTGGGCGCGCAGGTCAACAACTCCTCCAACTATCCGGCCCCCCTGGCCGAGGCCTGGCCCGCGATCGAGTTCATCGGCGCCAACACCATTCAGGTGCCGATCGCCTGGGAGCAGATCGAGCCGGTCGAGGGTCAGTTTGACTTCAGCTTCGTCAACCACGTGATCGAAGAAGCGCGCAAGCACGACAAGCGGCTTGTCCTTCTGTGGTTCGCGACCTGGAAGAACACCGGCCCGGCCTACACCCCCGCCTGGGTCAAGACTGACCGCACGCGCTTCCCGCTGCTGATCCAGCAGGACGGCACGCCAAGCTACGCCCTGTCGCCGCACTCGCCCGAGGGGCTCGCGGCTGACAGCCGCGCCTTCGCCCGCCTGATGCGCCATATCCGCCAGATCGACGAGCGCCAGCGCACCGTCATCATGGTCCAGCCCGAGAACGAGGTTGGAACCTACCGATCGGTGCGTGACTATTCTCCGACCGCCCAGGCCCTGTTCGAAGGTCAGGTCCCGGCGGCCCTGCTGCAGCGGATGAACCGCCAGCCCGGCACCTGGACCCAGGTGTTCGGCGAGACCGCTGAAGAGACCTTTATGGCGTGGTCCATCGGCAGCTACGTCGGTCAGGTCGCGGCCGCCGGCAAGGCCGAGTATCCGTTGCCGATGTACGCCAACGCCGCCCTGGGCGACCCGTTCGAGCGTCCGGCGCCGGGCAGTTACGCCTCGGGTGGACCGGTCTGGTCGATGATCGAGGTCTGGCAGGCCGCCGCGCCGGCCATCGATTTCCTGGCCCCTGACATCTACGACCGCCCCTCGGCGCGCGCCGAGCGTCACCTGGATCGCTATGCGCGGGCGGACAATCCCCTGTTCGTGGCCGAGATCGGCAACGACCAGCCCTACGCCCGCTACCTGTTCTCGACCTTGGGGCGGCGCGGCCTGGGCTTCTCGCCCTTCGGCATCGACTACACCGGCTATGCCAACTTCCCGTTGGGCGCCAAGGAGATCACCGAGGAGACGCTGAAGCCGTTCCGCGACGCCTATCGCCTGATCGCGCCATGGCAGCGGGTCTGGGCCAAGGCCGCCTACGAGGGCGACGTCTGGGGCGTGGCCGAGCCGGACGACCGTTCGGCCCAGACCGTCGACCTGGGCGACTGGACCGCGACCGTCACCTATCAGCAGTGGCAGTTCGGTGCGACCGGTGCGACCTGGTTTGGCGAACTGCCCAAGCCCGAGGCGACCACGGCGCCGAACGGCGGCGCGCTGATCGCCCGTCTGAACCCCGGCGAGTTCTTCCTCACCGCTCATCATGCGCGGGTCGAGCTGTCCCCCAAGGACCCGGCCTCACGTCTGATGATCCTGCGCTACGAGGAAGGCCATTTCGACGCCGAGAACCGCTGGGTGTTCGAGCGCATCTGGAACGGTGACCAGACCGACTACGGCCTTAATTTCACGGATCGCCCGCGCCTGCTGCGCGTGGTCACCGCCACCTACTGATCGACGACGTTACGAGTGATTGCCATGACCCAAGCCCGTCTCCTGAAGTCCGCCGCCATGGCGCTGGTTCTGGCCGCGGGAGCGCCGGTCGCGGCCTTCGCCTCGGCTCCCGTCCAGTCCGTCTCGATCGAGCGCGTCCAGCGCCTGTCGGACGGCGTCATCGTCATTCCGTCGAGCGGAGAGGCGAGGGCGGTCCGGCTGCAGGTCTATGGCCCGCGCACCATCCGGGTCACCGCCTCGCCCGATGACAGCTTCGAGGCTCCGGCCAGCCTGATGGTCACGGCCACGCCGCAGACCACGGGCTTCACGGTCGAGCAGCGCGCCAATGTCGTCCTGGTCAAGGCGGCGGAAGTCACCGCCGAAGTGACCTTGGCCACCGGCGCCGTGCGCTTCCTCGATCCGTCGGGGGAAGTGATCCTGGCTGAGCGGGTGAACGGCCGCGAGATCGCCCCGGTCACCATCGAGGACCAGAACGGCTCGCACCGCTACAACACCGTCCGCCAGGTCTTCGAGCCCGGCGCCGACGACGCCTTCTACGGTCTGGGCCAGCACCAGCAGGGCGTCGCCAACTATCGCGGCCACGACGTCGAACTGGCCCAGCACAACATTGACGTGGGCGTTCCCTTCGTCGCCTCGACCGGCGGCTACGGCCTGCTTTGGGACAACAACTCGATCACCCGCTTCGGCGACCCGCGCGAATACGGGATGCTGGACCAGCGCCTCATCCTGCGCGACGCCACCGGCCGTTTCGGCGGCCTGACCGCCAGCTATTTCCAGAACGATGAACTGAAGGTTCAGCGTCAGGAGCACGAGGTGAACTACGAGTTCATCCGTGACCAGCAGCGCTGGCCCGAGGGCTTCAAGGCCCAGCCCGCCCAGCCGGTTCAGGTCGGCGACATGGGACGCTCCGGTCAGGATGGCGTCCGCGTCACCTGGGAAGGCACCATCGAGACGCCGCACGCGGGCGTGCACAAGTTCAAGCTCTACTCGTCCAACTACGCCCGCGTCTGGATCGACGGCGAACTGCGCATCGACCGCTGGCGTCAGAACTGGAACCCGTGGTTCCACGACTTCGAGGTCGAGTTGCCCGCCAACCGCCAGGTCTCGATCAAGGTCGAGTGGATCCCGGGCGACGGCTATATCGCCCTGCGCCACCTCGACCCGCAGGCCGAGCAGGACCAGCAGGCCCTGTCGCTGTGGTCGCAGGCCGGGACCGACCTCGACTACTACTTCATCCGCGGCGAGAACCTGGATCAGGTGCAGGCGGGCTACCGCGGCCTGACCGGCAAGGCGGTCATGCTGCCGCGCTGGGCCTATGGTTTCTGGCAGAGCCGCCAGCGCTACAACACCCAGGCCGAGGTGGTGGACACCGTCCGCCGCTATCGCGAGCTGGGCCTGCCGATCGATAACGTGGTGCAGGACTGGTTCTACTGGCCCGAGAACGCCTGGGGCTCGCACGAGTTCGACAGCGCCCGCTATCCCGACCCGACCCAGATGGTCCGCGACGTTCACGACATGAACGCCAACGTCATCATCTCGGTGTGGCCGAAATTCTATCCGACGACCGAGCACTACAAGGAGCTTGAGGCCATCGGCGGCATGTACACGCGCAACGTCGATATGGGGGCGCGCGACTGGGTCGGGCCGGGCTACGCCAACAGCTTCTATGACCCCTACCTGCCCGCCGCGCGGGACCTGTACTGGCGCCAGATGTCGGACAGCTTCAAGGGCATGGGCTTCGACGGCTGGTGGCTGGACTCGGTCGAGCCGGACATGCACTCCAACCTCGACATCCCTGAGCGCACCCTGCGCGCGGGGCCGACCGCCGCCGGTCCCGGCGCTCTGGTGTTCAACTCCTATCCGCTAGTCAACGCCGAGGGCGTCTACCAACGCTTCCGCGCCGAACAGCCGGACACCCGCACCTACATCCTGACCCGCTCGGCCTGGGGCGGCCTGCAGCGCACCGGCTCGACCCTGTGGTCGGGCGACGTGGTGGCCCGTTGGGATGACCTGCGCGAGCAGGTGTCGGCGGGCGTCAACGCGGGCCTGTCGGGCCTGCCCAACTGGACCCACGACATCGGCGGCTTCGCGGTCGAGGCGCGCTACTCCAACCCGGCGGGCATGAAGCCCGAAGACAAGGCCGAATGGGAAGAGCTGAACCTGCGCTGGTTCCAGTTCGGCGCCTTCTCGCCGATCTTCCGCTCGCACGGCGAGTTCCCGCTGCGCGAGGTCTACAACCTGGCTGAGCCGGGCACCGATCTGTACGCCGCCTTCGGCGACCAGATGCGCCTGCGCTATCGCCTGATGCCCTACATCTACACCCTGGCGGGCGACAGCTGGCACCGAGACGGCACGATCATGCGCGGTCTGGCCATGGACTTCGCCGACGATCGCAAGGTGCTGGATATCAACGACCAGTACCTGCTCGGCCCGTCGCTGATGGTCGCGCCTGTGCACGAGTACCGGGCTCGCAGCCGCAGCGTCTACTTCCCGGCGGGCGGGGACTGGTACGACCTCTACACCGGCCGCAAGCAGACCGGAGGCCGCGAGGTCACCGTCGAGGCGCCGCTGGACCGCATCCCGGTCTATGTCCGCGCCGGATCCATCCTGCCGACCGGCCCGCAGGTGCAGTACACTGCCGAGAAGCTCGATGGCCCGATCACCCTGACGGTCTATCAGGGCGCGGACGGCAGCTTCGATCTGTATGACGACGCGGGCACGACCTACGGCTACGAGCGGGGCGAGTTCTCGCGCATCCCGCTGCGCTGGGACCAGCGTTCGGGCGTGCTGACCATCGGCGCGCGCGAGGGTTCCTACCCGGGCATGCCGACGACCCGCACCTTCCGCGTCCGCTTCATAAACGGCGCCACCCGTTCGGCGCTGGACTGGGATGCGGCCAATGCGCAGGTGGTTGAGTACACCGGCGCGGCGGTTCAGGTTCGCCGCCGCTAATCCTCGAGGGGCAGTAAAATGTGGAAGCGTTCCGGATCGCTGGCCCTCGGCCTGTTGCTGGCGGCCGGGGCGGCGCATGCCCCGGCTTGGGCCCAGACCCCGACGCCCGCGCCCCTGATGGCGGACGTGTTCCAGGACCACGCGGTCCTGCAACGCGGCGGGCCGGTCCCGGTCTGGGGCCGGGCCCAGCCGGGCGCGACCGTCTCCGTCACCCTCGGCGATCATAGCGCGCAGGCGATCGCCGGCGCTGATGGTCACTGGCGGGCCAACGTCCCACCTCCGGCGGCGGGTGGTCCCTACGTCCTGTCGGCGCGGTCCGGCGGGCAGGTGCAGACCCTGAACGACATCCTGATCGGCGACGTCTGGCTGTGCTCGGGCCAGTCGAACATGGAGTTCGGTCTGCGTCAGGTGACCAATGCCGAGACCGAGGTCGCCAACTCCGCCGACCCCCAGATGCGCCTGCTGCTGGTCAACCGCCGCAGCGAGGCCCGCATCGATGAGGGCGACCTGCCGGCGGGCAGCGTCTGGCGCGCCTCCGGTCCGGCCAGCACCCCGAATTTCGGCGCCGCCTGCTACTTCATGGGGCAGGAGCTCCGTCGGACACAGCAGGTTCCCATCGGCCTGATCTCGGCCTCCTGGGGCGGTTCGATCATCGAGGACTGGCTGAGTGAAGCCTCCCTGCGTCGCGCGGGCGACTATGCCGAGACGCTGGACATCCTCTCTGCCTATGCGACCTCGCCCGAGACCGGCACGGCGCACTGGAACCGGATCTCCGAACAGTGGTGGCGCGCCAACGATCCGGGCCTGAAGGAGACGATCCCGTGGTCCGACGCCCGCTTTGATGACAGCGCTTGGAAGCTCGCGAAGCCGGAGGGCTTCTGGGAGACCGACGGTCCGGCCATCGGCAACTATGACGGCACCGGCTGGTATCGCACTTCGATCCAGCTGACCCGGGCTCAGGCGCGGGGCGAGGCGAAGATCAGCCTCGGGCCGGTCGACGACATGGACGTCGTCTTTGTCAACGGCCACCGCATCGGCGGCATGCAGGGCTGGGACACGCCCCGCGATTACGTCATTCCGGCGGGCGTCCTGCATCCGGGCCGCAATGTCATCGCGGTCGGCGCGCTGGACCTCGGCGGCGGCGGCGGCATGTGGGGACCGGCGAACGCCAAGAAGGTCGAATTGGCTGACGGCTCGACCGTCTCGCTGGCCGCGCCCTGGCGTTTCCGGACCTCGGCGGCGCTGAGCAGCCTGCCCGGACCGCCGCGCGTGCCGTGGATCGGCGGCAGCGGCACGACGACCCTCTACAACGGCATGATCGCCGGGCTGGGGCCGTACGCCCTGACCGGTTTCGCCTGGTATCAGGGCGAGTCCAACGTCAACGACCCGGTCGGCTACAGCCGTCTGCTCACCGGCCTGATGGCTGACTGGCGCGCCCGGTTCGAGACCCCGAACGCCGCCTTCCTCGTCGTCCAACTGGCCAATTTCGGCCCGGGCTGGGGCGAGCCGCACGACTCGGCCTGGGCCGAGTTGCGCGACGTCCAGCGTCAGGTGGTCGAGGCCGATCCGCGCGCGGGCCTCGCCGTCGCCATCGATATCGGCGACCGCTACGACATCCATCCGACCAACAAGCGCGAGGTCGGTCGGCGACTGTCGCTGGAGGCCCGCCGTCTGGCCGGGGACACGACGGTCGCCCGCTCGCCTTCGCCAGTCAGCGCTGTCCGCGAGGGCGACCGCATCCGCATCGACTTCGCCCATGCGGGCACGGGTCTGGTCACGCTCAGCGCTGACGACGCCATCGGCTTCGAGGTCTGCGATCAGGACAAGGCCTGCCGCTTCACGCCGGGAACGGTGCAGGGCGCGACCGTCTGGCTGAACGCTCCGCAGGGCAGCTTCGTGCGCTTCTGCTGGGCCGACAGCCCGGTCTGCAATCTTTACGGCCCGGACAATCTGCCCGCCGTGCCCTTCGAACTGCCGGTCCGCTAGGCGGGCGAACCGATAAAATCAGGGCCGGACGGGAGCGGTCCCGTCCGGCCCTTTTCGCTAGACGAGTCCCACGCCGCGGATGCGGAAGGCGGGTACGAAGGTCACTGGGCGATCCGTCGGCAGGTCGATCACCAGCCCGTCCGCCGTCTGGCTGAAGGGCAGGGCGCCGCCGCCGACCAGTTCGACCCGTTCCACCGTCCGGCCTTCAAGCGGCTGACGACCGAGGGCGCGGATGCGGACCTTGCCGTCCTCCGGCCAGTCCAGCGCGAGGGCGTAGAGGATGCCGGCGCGGGTGGTGAAGCGGATGTCCTCGGCCGTCCACGGCCGGGCGCCGCCTTCGCCGTGCATGCCCGCCGTGACGGCTGTCGGCCCTTCGCCGTAGATGCGCCACGGGCGGCTCCCGAAGATGGCCTCGCCATTGATCCGCACCCAGGCCGCCAGATCGCCGAGGATGGCGCGCTCGTCGGTGTCGATGGAGCCGTCGCCGCGCATCGGAATGCTGAGCAGCAGGTTGCCGTTCTTCGACACCACGTCGCACAGCCGCTGGACCACGTTCTTGGCCGGGACGTAGCTGTGGTTCGTGAAGCGGCTGCGGTTGTAGTGCCAGTCGCCGATGCAGGTGTCGGTCTGCCAGGGCTCGGGCATCAGGGCGTCGTTGAAGCCGCGCTCGACCGTCTCGACGATGCCGCGCCGCTGCCGGGGCTCCAGCCGCTTGCCGTTCACGACCGGCAGTTCACCCCGCCACTCCAGCGAGGCGTTGTAGAGGTAGGCCGTCGCGTCCAGCCCATGCTGGCCCAGCGGCAGGCCGTAGTTGTCGAAATAGACCAGGTCCGGCTTGTACCGGTCGACCAGATCGCGCTGACGGGCCACCCAGGAGCGGGTGAAGGCCGGATTGTTCCCGGGCGGGGTCTCGATCCACTGACCGTCGCGCGCGTCATGCCAAGCGTTCATCTCGGCGATGGAGCCGATGCCGTTGGGCGGCGCGAAGGTCGGGCCGGTATAGAGCTCTTGCGGGTCCAGTCCCTCCCACCATGTGCCGACGCCGTCGGCCCGGGTCAGGGTGGCGGCGTCATAGCGGCGACCGGCCTTCGGGCCCTCGGCGTCATAGCCATAGGCCGTCTGCCACCAGTGCCAGGCGTGGGCGCCGTGGTTGCTGACGCCGAAACGCAGGCCGCGCGCACGCGCCAGCCGCTCCCACGTCCCGACGATGTCCTTGCCCGGCCCGACGCGGGTGCTGTTCCAGGCGTGATGCCTCGAGTCGAACAGGTCCAGATTGTCGTGGTGCTGGGCCATGGCCACGACGTAGCGGGCGCCCGCCGCCTGGAAGAGGTCCATCAGCTCTTCCGGATTCCACGCCTCGGCCTTCCACTGGCCGATGATGTTCAGGAAGCCCGTCTCGCTGGGGTGGCCGTAGTTGGCCAGATGGTGCTCGTAGAAGGGATTGCCCTGGATATACATCTGGCGGCCGTACCAGTCGCCGAACTCGGGCACGCACTGAGGCCCCCAGTGGGCCCACAGCCCCAGCTTGGCGTCGCGGAACCAGTCGGGCGTCGAATAGCCCGCGATCAGCGAGTCCCACGTCGGCTTGAACGGGCCCGAGTCCGCCGCGCCGCCGGTCGTCGCGCATCCCGCGACAGGCAGGGCCGAGGCGGCGAGGCCCGTCTTCAGAAGATTGCGCCGGGTGCTGCTCACGATTGTCCCTCCGGTTCGCCATAGACCACGCCCCGACCGTCCGTGGCGACATAGACGCGCCCGAAAACGCGGGGGTCGCCCGCGATGGCGCGGAAGCGGCGGGCGTATTCGTGCCGGGCGTCGTTGACCCGGATCCAGCTGACGCCCTCGTCGTCCGAGCGCCAGACGCCCCGCACATCGCCGCGCGTGCCGATGGCGAACAGGGCGGGGTAGGTCTTGCCCGGCGGCGAGCGGCCGAAGTCCATCATCTCGACCGACAGGTCCGTCGCAACCCGGTCGAACTGTTGTCCGGCGTTCCGGCTGCGGAACAGGCCGCTGCGCGAGACGAACCACAGATCGCCGTCATGCCGGGGCGTGGCCTTCAGCGGCCAGCTCTGTTCCCGCCAAGTGACCCGGTCGGCGCCAAGGTCGTTGGGCAGGCCCCGGCTGGCGATCTGCACGAAGCTGCGCGCGCCGTCGGTGCTGACGAACCAGCCGCCGTTCGAGAAATCGAGGGCGTAGAGCAACAGCGGATCGACCCGGTCCGCCACGGGACGCAGCAGCAGGGGCAGGCCCTGTGACGGCTTCCAGCCCGCGCCCCGGTCGTCGGAGTACATCACCTGCGGCGTGACCAGCACGAAGGTCGAGCCATCCGCGGTCACCGTGATCGGCGCGTCGCGATACAGGTCCATGCGCGGGTTGGGAGAGGTCTCGGCCTGACCGGTCGGGCGCGGGCGACCCAGCGGCTTCCAGCTTCGGCCCGCGTCCTCGGACCAGGCGATGGTCGAGCCGTCATGACCGCCCGACCCGACGCCCTCATGCGGCGTGCCGCTGCGCACCACGATGTTCGGCGCGCGCCCGGCGTAGTCGATCTGGTTGGTGTTGGCGAAGACCGGGGTGGTGAACTGCAGGTCCGGCGAGCGGTCCAGATCCTCGTGGGCGAAGCCCGAGATGTCGCCGAAGCCGGTCAGCAGCTTCGGCCCGGTCGGCGGGCTGACCAGGGTGATCACCGCCGTCTGCTCGATCCCCTCGACCCACGGCGCCCAGTCGGTGGCGCGTGCGGACAGGTTCGATGTCGCATAGACGGTCGCCCCGGTCGCATAGACCGCCCGCTCCCCATCGAACGGGTCGATGGCCAGGGCCGCGATCCACCAGCCGAAGTCCGGCTCGTCATTGCCCCAGTAGAGGTAGGGAGTCGCGCTGACGTCCCGCCGGGCGCGTTCGCGCAGGCTGCTCCAGTTGCGGCCGTCGTCGATGGACCGCCACAGGGTGTCGCCCGGCTGCCAGCGGTTCATCGTCGAGACCAGGACGACGCCCGGCTTGGTCCGGTCCAGCGCCACGCCCATGAAGCCGCCCAGCGGGCGGGGCGGGGTGATGTCGCGCCACTGATCGGTCTTCGTGTCCAGCCGCCAGACCTGCCCGTCGCTGACGCCGTTCGGACCAATGCCGAGGGTGCAGGTCAGGAACAGGACGCCGCGGTCGTCCAACTCGGCCTTGGCGGCCGACAGTTCGGGGCGAGGCCCGCCCGCGACGGCGGCCCAAGTCGCCCCTGCATCCGTCGAGCGGAACAGGCGCGGTCCTCCCGGATCGGCCGCCCCGACCAGAATTGTGCGCGATCCCGCGCCGGGCGTCCCGCTGGTCGGATCGAAGAGGATGAAGGACAGGCCGCCGTGCGTCGGGCCGTTCAGGTCCATCCCGAGGCCCCGGACGGGGAAGCTCTCGACCCGTCGCCAGTTCAGGCCACCGTCGGTGCTGCGCTGCAGGCCGTCATGGCGCGAGCCGTAGTAGAGGATGCGGGTGTCGTTCGGATCGATGGCCAGCCGTTCGCCCAGCCCACGCCCGTCTTCATTGCCGCCCATACGGAACTCGACCGGTGTCCGCCGCCAGGTGGTCCCGCGATCCTCGGACCGCAGCATGGCCGCCGGAGCATGACGGCTGACGCCGACGGCGGCGTGAACCACGTTCGCATCGACGGGATCGGGCGCGATGCTCTCGACGCCGTAGTCATTGGGGATGGGGGTGTCGTCCTGAAGCGGCAGCCAGCGCGACAGGCCGGCGTCCCAACGATAGGCGCCGCCCATGTCCGAGCGGGCATAGGCCAGATCGCGCTCGACCCGGCTGAACACGATCCCCGGAATGAAGCCGCCCGCACCGACCTTCACGCTGCGCCAGCGATAGGCCTCAGGCGCCTGCGGCAGGGCCGCGCCCGCCAGCAGGGGTGTGGCGGCCAGCGCCGCAGCCTGTCTCCGCGTGAGACCGCTCTTCCCGTTCGTCATCGTCCCTCAAACCGCTTCTGTGTCGGAATGTTAGCGCTATCTAGAATGAGCTTGACGCCTTTGTCACCCATGAAGCATATTGTCGCTGGTGAAAACGTAATCACTGCTGAACTGTCGATTGCCCAACCCTTCGACCCGTTTCCTTCAGCTTTGATCGCGGCGGACCGGCTGTCTCCCTATTACGCCGGGCCGTGAACTTTATATCGGCGCGGCGGTCATCGCCGCGCCGTTCCTTTTTCGCTACTGCGGACTCCATGAGCACAGCGACAGCCCTGATCGGTGTGGACTGGGGGTCCAGCAACCTGCGGGTCTTCCGTATGGCGGAGGGCGGAACGGTGTTGGGTCGGCGCGCCGATGGGCGAGGCGCCTCGACGCTCGCGCCGGGCCAGTTCGCCGATGTCCTGACCGAGGTCGCCGCCGACTGGCTGGCCGAGGATCTGCCGGTCGTGGTCTGTGGCATGGCCGGCGCTCGTGGGCGCTGGCTCGAAGCGCCGTATGCCCCCTGTCCCGCCGGTCTGGCTGATCTGGCTAGCTATTTCGTCCGCCCCATCGACGCGCCCGAGGTTCGCATCCTGCCCGGTGTGGCGGTCTGGCGCGACGGCGCGCTGGACGACGTCATGCGCGGTGAGGAGACCCAACTGTTCGGACTGGGCGCCGAGTTCGACCGCGTCATCGCGCCCGGCACCCACAGCAAATGGGCGCGACTGGACGGCGGACGCATCGTCGACTTCCGCACCCATATGACCGGCGAAGTGTTCGCCGCCCTGGGCGCCAGTCCTTCCTTCCTCGGCGGGACAGCCGGGACGGATGACGCCGCCTTCGAGGCGGGCGTATGCGCCGGTCTGGAGGACGAGCCGTTGAGCCGGAACCTCTTCTCGACCCGGGTCGGCATGCTGGCCGGGCGCGTGGCGCCGACCGGCTTGCAGGACTATCTCTCGGGCCTGCTGATCGGCGCCGAGATCGCGGGCGAGGCCCGCGAAGGCCTGCAGGGTCTGATCGCCCTGCTGGGCGCCCCGGCGCTGGTGGAGCGCTATCATTCGGCCCTCACCCTCGCCGGACTTGAGGATGTTGTGGTCGCGGATGTCGAGGCGGCGACCGCCGCGGGTCTGTGGCGTGCCTGGGAGGCGATGCGATGACGACGGCTATTCTGGATCGACTGGACGCGCTCCCGCTGGTCGCCATCCTGCGCGGGCTGACGCCTGAGGAGGCGGTCGGCGTCGGCGAAGCCCTGCTGGGCGCCGGCTTCACCTGCCTTGAGGTGCCGCTGAACTCGCCGCGCCCGCTGGAGAGCGTCCGGCTGCTGCGCGAGGCGCTGGGCGACCGCGCCGTCGTCGGGGCGGGCACGGTCCTGACGCCCGAAGCGGTGCGCGACGTGGTCGCCGCCAAGGGTCAGATCATCATCTCGCCCAACGCCGACGCCGATGTGATCCGCGAGACGGTCGCCGTCGGCGCTCTGTCCATGCCGGGCGTCTTCACCGCCACCGAGGCTTTCGCGGCGCTGAAGGCGGGCGCGCAGGTCCTTAAGCTCTTCCCGTCCGAGATCGCCGGCCCTGCTGGACTCAGGGCGCTGCGGGCGGTCCTGCCGTCGGACCAGCGGCTGTACGCCGTCGGCGGCGTGACGCCGGACAATCTGACGAGCTGGCGCGCGGCGGGCGCCTCGGGCTTCGGCATCGGCGGCGCCCTGTTCAAGCCGGGCATGACCGCCGACGAAGTGGGCGAGCGCGCCCGCGCCTTCGTGACCGCCTGGAACGCCACGCAGGGCTAGCCTCGACGGTTTGTGGAGCGTAGCAGTCCCGGTCTGTCGCAGGGGTGTCGTGAGTTGGCGGTACCCGGCGGCGACCGCAGGAGACGCCACGTGACCCGAGTCCACACCACCTTCGCCGCCGCAGCCGCCCTTCTGACCCTCGGTGGATGCGCCACCGTCCAGAACTGGCTGCCGAAGGGGGAGGCGGTGGAAGCCGCCCCGGTGGTCGCTCCGGTTCCGGCGTCGGTCGCCGAATCGACCAACCGTCCGACGCTGGTGGTCACCCTGGTCATCGACCAGTTCAGCGCCAACCTGTTCAACCAGTATCGCGATGATTTCACCGGTGGTCTCGCGACCCTGGCGCAGCAGGGCCGCGTCCACGCCAACGGCTTCCAGCAGCACGGTCTGACCGAGACCTGCCCGGGGCACTCCACGGTTCTGACGGGCATGAACCCCGCCCGCACCGGCATTCCGGCCAATGACTGGATCGACGCGACGACGGGCAAGGAGGTCTATTGCCTGTTCTCGCCGGTGAACCATCTGGCTCACGGCGACGACACGACCGACAACGGCGTGGTCGGCACGGAGCAGTTGGAGGCGACGACGCTCGCCGACTGGCTGAAGACCGCCAGCCCGCAGAGCCGGGTCTTCGCCGTTTCGGGCAAGGACCGGGGCGCCATCAACCTGAACGGCCACAAGGGCGACGGCGCCTATTGGTACACGGTGGGCTTCGGCTTCACGACCTATGTCGAGCCGGGTCAGACGGCGGAGGCACGGCTGCAGCCGGTGGCCGGGCTGAACAGCCGGATCGCCGAACGCCTGCGCGCCACGCCGCCGTCGTGGACCTATACCCGTGACGCTTGCCGCAGCCTGGACGGCGAGTGGAAGATCAACGGCCAGACCTTCCGCTCGAGCCTGCCGCCCCAGCGGTTCGAGATCGACACCTCGCCCTTCCTCGACGAACTGACGCTGGAGGCGGCGTCGGAGCTGCTGGAGACGCAGCAACTCGGCCGTCGGGGCACGGTGGACATGCTGGGCGTCAGCCTGTCGGGCACGGACCGCATCGGCCACACCTTCGGCACCCAGGGACCGGAGATGTGCGAGCAGATGTATCGCCTCGACGCCGCGTTGGGCCGCTTCCTCGAGCGCCTGCCGCAAGGCGCCATCGTGGTCCTGACCGCCGACCATGGCGGCTCGGACTTCGTCGAGCGTCTGGCCGAGCGAGGCTATCCGCACGCCCATCGCGCCGATGCCGCCGCCATGGCGCGGATCAACGATACGCTCAAGGCGCAGTTCGGTCTGGACTATGGACCCCTGTCGCTGGGCGGCAGCGGTGTCATGGTCGGTGACGCCGAGCAGAAGGGCCTGCCCGAGCCGCTGCGCGGGCGCATCCTGAACGCCGCGCTGGACCTGCTGCGCGCCAACCCGGATATCGCTTTCGCGGAAAGCCGTGACGTGCTGCTGGCCGAACCCGTGCCGCCGGCGGACCTGACGCCGGACCTGATGACGGTGCGTCAGCGCATGCGCCTGTCGGCGGTGGCGCAGCGGTCGCCGGACATCATCACGGCGCTGAAGGAGAATGTGGTGATGGGCGGCCGGGTCGGCCGGACCATCTCGGGTCACGGCACCCCGTGGGACTATGACCGCCGCGTGCCGATCATCTTCTGGTGGCCGGGCGCGCAGGGGCAGGAGCGCTTCCTGCCGATCCGCACCATAGACATCGCCCCGACCCTGGCGCCGATCATCGGGGTGCCGACGCCCGCCGGTCTGGACGGTCGCTGCATCGATCTGCAGGCCCCCGGCGGTTCGACCTGCCCGGCGCGTCCATAACTTCGTGTTTCCGGGAACCGGAGCGGCCTTACCCGTTCCGCGTTTCATAGGCACAAGGGGCCAACACTCGTAAAAACGACCCAGAGCCACAAGATGAACAGAGCCCGGCGCGCCCGTATTGTCGCCACCCTCGGACCCGCCAGCCGTGCGCCCGGGACCGTTAAGGCTCTGGCCCAGGCGGGGGTGGACGTCTTCCGTCTGAACTTCAGCCACGGCTCGCACGAGGATCATGCCGCGGCCCTGAAGGCCGTGCGCGGCGCCGAGATGGCGCTGAAGCGTCCGCTGGGCGTGCTGGCCGACCTGCAGGGACCCAAGCTGCGTCTGGGCCGGTTCAGGGACGTCGAGATCGATGTGGCTCCGGGCCACAAGATGCGCTTCGACCTGGATCCGACGCCGGGCGACCTGACGCGGGTGCAGATGCCCCACCCCGAAATCTTCCGCGCCCTGCGCACCGGCATGCTGCTGCTGCTGGACGACGGCCGGGTGCGGCTGCGCGTCGGCGAGCGCACCGATGAGTGGGCCGACGTCACCGTCGAGAGCGGCTCCAAGCTGTCGGACCGCAAGGGCGTGGCGGTGCCGGAGGCGGTGGTCCCGGTCTCGGCCCTGACGCCCAAGGACCGCGAGGATCTGGCCTTCGCCCTGCGCATGGGCGTGGACTGGGTGGCCCTCAGCTTCGTGCAGAAGGCCGAGGACATGGCCGAGCTGAAGCAACTGGTGAAGGGCAAGGCCGCCTGCCTGGCCAAGATCGAGAAGCCGCAGGCCCTGGCCCAGCTGGACAGCATTCTGGACTACTGCGACGGCGTCATGGTCGCGCGCGGCGATCTGGGCGTTGAGCTGGAGCCGGAAGAGGTTCCGGTGGCGCAGAAGCAGATCATCCGCGCCGCTCGCCAGCGCGGCGTGCCGGTGATCGTGGCGACCCAGATGCTGGAATCGATGACCAGCGCCCCCGCGCCGACCCGCGCCGAGGCCTCGGACGTCGCCAACGCCGTGTACGAGGGCGCCGACGCCATGATGCTGTCGGCCGAGACCGCCTCGGGCCAGTATCCGCTGGAAGCCGTGGGCATCATGAACCGGATCATCGAGCGGGTTGAAAGCGATCCGTTGTGGCCCAGCCTGATGGACGCCGAGCACGCCGGGATGGAGGAGCACGACGTCGACGCCTTGGTGGCGGCGGCGCGCAAGGCCGCCGAGGCCTCGTCCACCGCCTGTATCGTGGTCTTCACCACGACCGGCGGCACCGCCCGCCGGATGGCCCGCGAGCGGCCGCTGCAGCCGGTGCTGACCTTGACGCCGAACCCCGACACCGCCCGCCGTCTGGCGCTGGTTTGGGGGCTGGAGACCCGGCTGGGCAAGGAGCCGACGTCGCTGGAGGACGTGACAGAGGACGCGGTGACCAGCGCCATGACCTACGGCCTGGCCGATCCGGGGCAGCGCATCCTGATCCTGGCGGGAACGCCCTTCGGCGCGCCGGGGGCTGCGAATCTGCTGCGTCTGGCCCATGCTCCGACCAAGAAGGGCGGCAAGGGGCGCGCCTGATCTCTCGCGAGGGGAGGCGACTTGATCAAGTACATCGGCTCCAAGCGCGCCCTGCTGGGTCAGGTGTCGGCCACGGTCGCCGCCCTGCTGCCGCAGGGCGGAGCGGTGTGCGACCTGTTCTCCGGCTCGGCCCGGGTGGGCCATGCGCTGAAGGGGCAGGGCTTCCGGCTCTGGTCAAACGATCACAATGCCTACGCCCACACCCTAGCCACCGCCTATGTGCAGGCGGATCGGGAGCGGTGGCTGGAGCGGGCCGAGGGGGTGCTGGCTGAGCTGCGGGGCCTGAAGCCCGAGGCGGGGTGGTTCACCAAGGCCTTCTGCGATGACGCCCGCTTCTTCCACCCTGACAACGGCGCGGTCATCGATGCGATGCGGGAGCGGATCGCGACGATGGCGCTCGAGCCCGAGCTGGAAGCGGTGGCCCTGGTCGCCCTGATGGAGGCGGCGGACCGGGTCGATTCCACGGCCGGTCTGCAGATGGCCTATATGAAGTCCTGGGCCCCGCGGGCGCTGAAGCCGCTGGAGTTGCGGATGCCCGACATCCTGCCGGGCGTGGCGGGTGGTCCCTGCAAGGCGACCCACGCGGACGCCGTTCAGATCGCGCCGGAGATCGAGGCCGACCTCGTCTATCTGGACCCGCCCTACAATCAGCATTCCTACCTCGGGAACTACCACTGCTGGGAAAGTCTGGTCCTGTGGGACAAGCCCGAGACCTATGGGGTGGCGAACAAGCGGATCGACGTGAAGACCCGCAAGAGCGCCTTCAACAGCCGGCCTGGCATCGGTCCGGCGCTGGAGGCCGTCATCGCCGGTCTGAAGGCTCCCAATCTGGTCGTCTCCTTCAATGACGAGGGCTATCTCAGCCGGGAGCAGCTGGTGGCGATGCTCTCCACGCGGGGCGAGGTGCAGGTCATCGAGATCGCCCGGCCCCGCTATGTCGGCGCCCGGATCGGCATCCACAATCCGAAGGGCGAGAAGGTCGGGGCGGTCGGGCGGCTGCGGAACGTGGAATATCTGTTCGTGGTCGGAGAACGCCGGATCGAGCTGGCCGACGCCGCGTAAGGGAACGGCCTGACTCCCGGCCCGTTGTGTCCGGCATGGAACAGATGACCATGACCCCCTCGCGCCGCATGGATGGCGTCCGCGCCTATGACCGGGCCGCCGATGCGTTCGGCGTCGTTGCTTGGAAGGCGCCCGGACCTCGTCGCTTCGACAACCGTCCCGCCAATGACACGCCCGAGACCGCTGAGCCGACCGTGGGCGAGATGGTTCGCGCCATTCCCGGCTGGGTGGTGGTGGTCGGCGGCGGGGTTGTCGCCGCCCTGATGGGCGCCATGCTGGGCGGGGCGCTGCACATCTAGTCCTCCAGAAGCGCCTTGACGGGCCCCCAGGTGCGCCGATGCTCGGGGCAGGGGCCGTGGAGCCTGAGCGCCTCGGAGTGGACCGGGGCGTTGTAGCCCTTGTGGCGTGCGAAGCCGTAGGCGGGGTAGAGGGCGTCCATCTCGATCATGATCCGATCCCGCGCCGTCTTGGCGAGGATGGAGGCCGCGGCGATCGATAGCGACAGGCCGTCGCCGCCGACGACCGTCTGGATCGGACAGGGCAGGCGGAATTTGTAGTTGCCGTCGACGAGGGCCGCGACCGGCTGGATCGCCATGGCCTCGATGGCGCGACACATGGCAAGACCGGTGGCGCCGAGGATGTTCAGTTCCTCGATCTCACGCGCCGAGGCGAAGCCGACGCCCCAAGCGAGGGCGCGGGCCTTGATCTCGGGCTCCAGAGCTTCGCGGCGTTTCTCGGTCAGGGCCTTGGAGTCATCGATGCCCGGCGGCAGGTCGTCGGGATTGAGGATCACCGCCGCCGCCGAGACCGGACCCGCCCAGGGGCCGCGTCCCGCCTCGTCCACGCCGCAGACCAGCCCGCCGGCGGACTGGGCCAGCAGGGTCTCAAGGGCGAGGGTGGGGAAGGCGCGGTCCGACATTATCGGCGGGCCATCGCACGAACCTCGGCCTGACGAAAGCACGACCGTTGGTGATCGTTGACCATGCCGACCGCCTGCATGAAGGCATAGACGATGACCGGGCCGCAGAAGTTGAAGCCGCGCTTCTTCAACGCCTTGGCCATGGCTTCGCTCTCGGGCGTCTTGACCGGGGCCTCGCGGAAGTCGGACCAGTCGTTCTGGATAGGCGCGCCGCCGACGAAGGACCAGAGCCAGGCCGAGAAGTCTTCTCCGTTGTCGCGCATCTCCAGCCAGATCTGCGCGCCGCGGATGGCGGCGTTGATCTTGGCGCGCGAGCGGATGATGCGCGGGTCGGCCAGCAGCCGCTCGATATCCGCCTCGCCATAGGCAGCGACCTTTTCAGGATCGAAGCCGTCGAAGGCGTCGCGGATGCCCTCGCGTTTTCTGAGGATGGTGATCCACGCCAGCCCGGCCTGGAAGCCGTCGAGGATCAGCTTCTCCCACAGGGCGCGGGCGTCATACTCGGGCACGCCCCACTCCTCGTCGTGATATGCGATGTAGAGCGGGTCGGTGGTCCCGCACCAGCCGCAGCGGCCTTCAGCATGTGAGTCGGTCATGCGGTGAGGATAGCGTGATTGGGGTGTGGGGTGTGGGGCATCGGGCGTACCCTCTCCCGATGGGAGAGGGTTGCGATGATCCTTTCCCCTCCCTCTCCCGATGGGAGAGGGGGCGGAATCTCAGGCCACCTCGTCCTTGGGCATGACTTCGCCGACCGTGGGGCGGGTGCGGTCGTGGATGAGCTGGATGTCGCGGGGACGGACGATCTCGTTGCAGTGGCCGCAGGCGATGCGGGGGGAGAGGTCGTGGCCGCACTCCTTGTGGACCATCTTCAGCCCTGCGTTTTCCTCGCCATAGACGTGCTTGGCGCCCCAGGCGTGCAGGGTGACCAGGACGCCATACAGGTCCTTGCCCTTGGCGGTCAGGATGTATTCGTTGCGCGGCGGACGCTCGGAATAGAGGCGGGGCTCGAGCACGCCGTGCTGGACCAGGGTCTTCAGCCGGGCGGCCAACACATTGCGGGCGACGCCGAGACGCTCCTGCCACTGTTCGAAGCGGCTGACGCCGTTGAAGGCGTCGCGGATGACCAGCATCGTCCACGGATCCCCGATCACCTCAAGGGTGGCGGCCACCGTGCAGCTTTGTCGCGAATAATCGGCTGTGCGTCCCATGTGGACAAAGGTGACGCCGCGTCAGGGGTTTTGCAAGAGGGTTGCCAATCTGAACGCACTAAGTCAGTCTTGTTTCGCTACGGACACGTTCTGACTTCTGTCAGGCGTTTCCTGGTCCCTTGAACTCCGGGCGGAGGGCGCAGGTCTTCCGTCCGCCCTTTCCTGCCGATAGATCGACCGCATGACGCTGCAGACACTCGATGAAGCCCTGACCCTGACCGAAGACGGCGAGGGCGGCCAAATCGCGCCGATGACCGGGTCGTTCTCGAACGCGCCCCTGTCGTGGCCGGCGGAGAAGGGTTCGCCGTTCGGGGGGCTGATGGCGGCGCTGGCGGCCAAGGCGGCGCGCGAGACGCTGAATATCGCGGCGCCTGTGCGGACCATCGCGACCCAGTTCCACATCGGGGCGAAGTTCGAGCCGATGACGATCACCAGCGAACTGCTGCGCGGCGGCCGTTCCGCCTCCTACGCCTCGGTGCGGGCAGGGCAGGGCGATCGGCTGGCGATGAGCGGGCTGGTCACCTTCGGCGCGGCGGGCGACGGGCCGGAGCTGCGCGCCGCCTCGATCACCCCGCCGCCGCTGCTGGAACAGCCGCTGACCCCGATGGACCCGCAATTCGGGCCGCATTTCATCCAGCATGTCGAGCATCGCTTCGTCGGCGGCATAAAGCTGTTCGGGCGCAATGACACCGACCGGATGGGGGTGTGGATGCGCACCGTCGATGGCAAGCCGCTGGACGAGGCGCGTCTGGCCTTCCTGCTGGACGCCACCTTCCCGGTCTACTGGACGATGCTGCCGCCGCCGCCCGCGGTCTCGGCCACGGCGGATCTGCGGTATGACTTCTTCGGCCCGGTGCCGGAGGACGCCGCCCCGGACGGCTGGACCTATTTCGAGTTCGTCTCGCGCGACAGCCACGGCGGCTGGACGGTCGAGGACGCCACAGCCTGGGCGCAGGACGGGCGACCGCTGGCGGTGGGCCGCCAGTTGAGGAAGGTGCTGGCGTCGCGGGCGCCGAAGGCCTCGGCGGAGGGCTGAACGACGAAAGCCGGCCACGCTTGCGCGCGACCGGCCTCCGTCATCCCTTGACGCACACCACCTGACGCAGGGTGTGCACGACTTCGATTAGCTCGGACTGGGCCGCGATCACGGCGTCGATGTCCTTGTAGGCCATCGGCGTTTCGTCGATCACGTCCGCGTCCTTGCGGCATTCGACGCCCTGGGTGGCGCGGACGTGGTCCTCCACCGTGAAGCGGCGCTTGGCCTCGGTCCGGCTCATGGTCCGACCGGCGCCGTGCGAGCAGGTGCAGAAGCTTTCCGCATTGCCCTTGCCGCGCACGATGAAGGACTTGGCGCCCATCGAGCCGGGGATGATGCCCAGTTCGTCGAGCTTGGCCGACACCGCGCCCTTGCGGGTCAGGAATACGTCCTTGCCGAAGTGGCGCTCGTTCGAGACGTAGTTGTGGTGGCAGTTCACCGCTTCCTGCGTCGTCTCCAGATCCGGCCAGAACGCGCGCAGCACGTTCAGGACGCTGTCCATCATCACCTCACGGTTGGCGCGCGCGTACTTCTGCGCCCACGACACCGCGCGGATGTAGTCGATGAAGCCCTCCGACCCTTCCGGGAAGTAGGCCAGGTCCTGATCCGGCAGGTTCAGGAACCAGCGACGCGCTTCATATTTGGCCCGCTCGATGAAATAGGTCCCGAAGCGGTTGCCGACGCCGCGCGAGCCCGAGTGCAGCATCACCCACACGTCGCCCGCCTCATCGAGGCAGAGCTCGATGAAATGGTTGCCCGTGCCCAGCGTGCCCAGGTGGCCGAAACCACGCGGGTGCGCCGCCTTGGGGTGCTTTTCCACCACGGCGTCGTAGCCGGCCTTCAGCGCCTCCCAGCGGGAATGCGCCGAGAGGGGCGGCTCGTCGGCCCAGGCGCCCTTGTCGTTGCGCCCGCCGTTGTCGGTGCGGCCGTGCGGAACGGCCGCCTCGATGGCGGAACGGATGCCCGACAGGTCGTCCGGCAGGTGCTCGGCGCGGATCGAGGTCCGCACCGCCATCATGCCGCAGCCGATGTCCACGCCCACGGCCGCCGGGATGATGGCCCCCACGGCGGGGATCACCGACCCCACGGTCGCGCCCTTGCCCCAGTGCACGTCGGGCATGACCGCGATGTGCTTATGGATGAACGGCAGCGAGGCCACGTTCTTGAGCTGCTTGAGCGCGGCGTCCTCGATCGGCACGCCACGGGTCCACGCCTTGATGGGCGCGCCCGGGCTTTCGATCACGTCATAGTCGCGCATGAGTCTCCTTTCTTTCGTCTGATCCTTCCGGACCGGCGGGAGAGTTCTCTTGCGGATACAAGAAACCCCTCCGGCCGGCGCCAGGAGGGGTTGCTTGAAAACCGAAGCCGTTGCGGCCCTGTCGTTCCCTACACACCCTCCGCGCACGCGCCATTGGTCTCGACCGTCTGGCGGTCGAGCTGCATGGGCAGCGGCAAGGTGGCGTAGCAGGCGAACATGGGTCGTCTCGATTTCGGGAGGGCGCTGATATCCGAACCTTCGCCGGAGCGCCAGCCCCGATTTTCGATCAATGCGGCAGGCCGCGCAGGTGGATCAGGGGGATGACGATGTCCTCCTCATCCTCCAGATGGCGCAGCAGCAGCGGGGCGCCCGCATCCAGCGCATCTCCCAGCCGGGCGGCTCTGTCGGCGGCGTCGAGGGCGTTGGACGACACCGCCTGATGGAAGGCGAGGCCCGACTGGAACAGGGTTTCCAGCTGGGCGTGGATGACGTCATGGTCCCGATCCAGCAGGTCGATGCCGTGTTCGATCCTGGGCTCGATCTTGCGCATCATGGGGAAGTACTGGCCGCTCTCGATGCGGTGGTGGCCGTCCAGATGCTGGAGGAAGGACTGCAGCGCCGGGATCAACTGGCGGTGCAGGGCGCGGATGTCGCCACCCGCGCGCCACTGGCTGACCAGCCCGTCCATGTGGGCCTGATGCCCCCGGAAGGAGCCGTGCATCTGCAGCCAGAAGGCGGCGGTCTGGTCGAGGCCCGCCTCGCTCCAGCGGTCGCGGGGGTAGTCCTCGCGCAGATACAGCATCTCGACCGGCAGGCCGTGCCGGGTGGCGAGCGCCAGCGCGTCAGGGGAGGGATCAGACAACAGCGGTGGTCGCGGTGATGAAGCCGCCGCCCAGCAGGCGCTCGTCGTCGACGGGATCGTAGAGGGCGCAGGCCTGACCGGGGGCGACGCCTTCCTCGCCCGTGTCGAAGACGACCGAGACGACGCCGTCCTGCATCGCCAGACGGGCCGGGGAGGGGGCGCGGGTCGAGCGGACACGGGCCAGCACCGGCGCGCCTTCGAGGGCGGCCGCTTCGATGGAGGGCTGGTCACCCAGCCAGTTGGTCTCGTCCAGCGTCAGGGAGGCGGTCAGCAGGGCCTCGCGCGGGCCGACGATGACGTGGCGCTTCACCGGATCCAGCTTGGTGACGAACAGGGGCTCGCCGACGGCAACGTTCAGGCCCCGGCGCTGGCCGATGGTGTAGTCGGTGATGCCCGCGTGCATGCCGAGGGTGCGGCCGTCCATGTGGACGATCTCGCCGGCTTCGCGGCCTTCGGGGCGCAGCTTGTCAATCAGCGAGCGATAGTCGCCCGACGGCACGAAGCAGATGTCCTGGCTGTCCGGCTTTGCCGCGATGCGCAGGCCGAGCTCCAGCGCCACGCCGCGAACCTGCGGCTTCTCAAGATCGGCCAAAGGGAATCGCAGGTAATCCAGCTGCTCCGGCGTGGTGGCGAACAGGAAGTAGGACTGGTCGCGCGAGTGGTCGATGGCCTTGCGCATCTGGGCGCGGCCGTTAACGACCGCGCGGCGGACGTAGTGGCCCGTGGCCATGGCCTGGGCGCCCAGGTCGCGGGCGACGTCGAGCAGGTCGCGGAACTTGACCGTCTGATTGCAGCGGATGCAGGGGACCGGCGTCTGGCCCTTCAGATAGGAGTCAGCGAACTGGTCGATGACGGCGTCGCGGAAACGGCTTTCGTAGTCGAGGACGTAGTGCGGGATGCCGATGGTCTCGGCGGCCAGGCGGGCGTCGTGGATGTCCTGACCGGCGCAGCAGGCGCCCTTCTTCTTCAGCGCCGCGCCGTGGTCGTAGAGCTGGAGCGTCACGCCGACGACGTCATAGCCCGCCTTGTGCAGCAGGCCGGCGACGACGGTGGAGTCCACGCCGCCGGACATGGCCGCGACAACGCGCGAGCCGACCGGCAGGCCGACCGCCTTGCGCGCGCTCTCGATCGCCGCGTCCATGTCCTGCGGAGAGGCCATGGGGGCGATGTTCGGAACGGGGCAGATGTCCTCGGCGAAAGTCATGGGCGGCCATTTAGTGCGTGATGCGCGCGATTTCGAGGCGTCAGTCCAGATGAGCCCGCATATCCATGCGTTCGTGCAGTACGCGCAACACGGTGACCACGCCGTCCTTGTGCTGGAAGGCGAGGAAATGTCGGGGACGGCGCACGGGTGCGACCGGCATCTGAACACTCCTGAGGGCGTACAGAAGCATGATCTGTTTGCGGGTGTGGACCAGACGAACGCCACGCCGAAAGGGATCGGCGCGGATGTCCTGAAGCGCCCGGATCAGCAAGGTGCGGTAACGATCAGCCGCATCTTCACCGAAGACTTGGGTACTGCGCCTCAGGATGGCGTTGATGTCGCGTTGGGCGCGGGTGGTGAGCCGAAGCGTCGCCAAGGGTCAGTCACGGCCGAGGCCGTCAATCCACGCCGGGATGTCGTCGACCTCCATGACGTGACCGGCGGCAACGTCATCCAAACCTTCCTGAAGGGCGTCCTCGAAAGGCTGGGCCAGTCTGTCCCGGCGCTCCATGGCGTTAAGGGCTTGGGCCAGTACTTCAGAGCGATCTCGGAACGCGCCGGAGCGGACCTTCTCGTCCACGAAGGCTTCCATGCGGTCATCGAGCTCGACGGAGACCATGGTCATACCGGGAGATTAACACGGCGACCTGAAACGACAACGGCCGCTCCGTTTCCGGGGCGGCCGCTGCAGGCGTTACGCGGGGAGTAACTCTTAACCGCGGTAGTGCTGGATCCGCGTGGTCCGCAGACCCTGCATCCCCCATTTGTCGATCGCCTTCTGCCAGGCGATGAACTCTTCCGCCGTCAGGCGATACCGGGCCAGCGCGTCTTCCAGGCTGATCAGACCCCCGCGGACAGCGGCGACCACCTCGGCCTTGCGACGGATCACCCAGCGATCCGTATTGGCCGGCGGCAGGTCACGCAGCGTCAGCGGCGTGCCGGTCGGACCGACCACGTATTGTTCACCCGAGGTATTCAGGCGTCGCTCTTGCAACATGGGCTTATGCCTCATTCACCACCACCATTGAGCGTGCAAGGTAGCGCTGGGCCGCTAAGGGCCGTTTAAGCGTCGTGGTGAAGGAAACGATAAAATTCCCTCCGACCACGCCCCCTGTATTCAACGAAGTCTTCATTGAGACTAACCGTCAGTTACCTGAATATCAGCGTTTGATATTGATCAGCTCGGCGAGCATTTCGTCCGCGGTGGTGATGATCTTGGACGAGGCGGAGTAGGCGCGCTGGGTGGTGATCAGGCCGGTGAACTCTTCCGACAGGTCGACCGCCGAGGCCTCGAGCTGTCCCGAACGGATGAAGCCCGAACCGCCGGTGCCGGCCGTCTTGAGGTTGAAGGTGCCCGAGCCCTGGCTGACGCGGTAGGCGTTGCCGCTGACCTCGGTCAGGTTGTCCGGCGACGGGAAGGTGGCCAGGGCGACCTGGGCGATCTTGCGCATCACGCCATTGTCGAAGATGGCGGTGACGAAGCCCTTCTCGTCGATCTTGATCTCACTCAGGTTACCGAAGGCGGTGCCGTTGGTGATCGTCGACAGCACGACCGAAGGGGTGTTCAGCTGGCTGAGACCGCCCGCGGAGGTGTTCAGGTCAAAGGTGATGACCTGGTTGTCGATGCCCAGGCCGGTGGCCCATTTGGCTTCACCGGCGCCCGGAGCGGCGCCGTCGGAGGCGCCGAAGCTGATGGTGGCGTTCGTCGGATCATCGAACAGGCCCGTGCCGGCCGGCCAGGTCTGCATCTTGGCGATGTCCAGACGCCCGTCCTGGGTGAAGGCCAGGCGACCGGTGCGCAGCTGACCGTTGGTCAGGCCGGTTCCGGTCTCGACGTCCGAAGCGGGGACGGCGCGGATTTCGGCGTACCATTCGTTCGGGGTGTCGCTCTTCAGGAACGAGATCGCGACGGTGCGCTGGCCGCCCTTGGAGTCCGAGACCGGGATGGTCAGCTCGAAGTCCGGCTTGACGCCCTTCGGCGGCGTCGCGTCCGGATCCCACATGGCCATGGCGTTGGTCGCCGGGTCGTAGCGGGCCTTGGCGTCGGCCGAGGTGGTCAGACCCAGGCCGGACAGCGGCACGGTCACGGCGGGCGGACCGGCGCCGATCTGCAAGGTGGTCAGCGAACCGCCCGGGAGGGTGCTGGCGGTCAGGTTGCCCGCTGCGTCATAGGTCACGGTGCCGGTGATGGCGGGGTTGCTGCCCTCGCGGATCGTCACGTTCCACTGATTGGCCACGCCGGTCGGCTCGTACTGGACGCGGTAGTCGTGCTGGACCACCGGGGTGGCGCTGTCGTTGATGTCGTTCTTGGCGACCGGGGCGACGTAGGGCGAGACGGGCTGGCTGTCCCACAGGTTGGCGTTCAGCTGAACGCGGGTGGTCGGCTCGGCGGTGCCGCCGACGGTGCCGATGTTGATCGAGCGCAGACGGGTCAGGTCGGACGGGTCGGTCTGGATATTGCCGTCCGAGTCGACCGGCCAGCCCTGCAGGTAGAGACCGGCGGTGTTGCGCAGGTAGCCCTGGTTGTCCTTGGTGAAGGCGCCCGCGCGGGTGAACAGGCGCGAGTCCGTGGCGGTCAGGTTGTCGGCCTTTTCGGTGACGACGAAGAAGCCCTGGCCGCTGACGCCCAGGTCGGTCGAGGAGACCGTGCGGGTCAGCTGGCCTTCCTGGCTGATGAAGTGGCGGGCGGTGGTGGCGACGCCGCCGGCGGCGTAGCCCGAGCCGCGCGTCTGGCTGTTCATCACGGTCGAGAACTCGCCCGCGACGCGCTTGTAGCCGACGGTGTTCACGTTCGCGATGTTCTGCGAGATCGCGGCGAGGGCGGCGGAGTTGGCGCTCAGACCGGCGACGCCGGCTTGCATGGCGCTGTTGATGCTCATGTCGGAAGCTCCTTAGGAAAACAGTTTGAGGGGATTGAGCGTCGACGCGAGCGAGGCCATCAGGCTCTGCTCCTCCGCGTCGTCGCCGGAAGTGTCGGGGGTGGTAGTGGGCGGCGTGGTCGTCGTCCGGGTTTCTTCCAGAGCGATCACCGTCGACAGCGGCAGGATGGAGTTGCCGACCGTCAGGTAGGGCTGGCCGTCGTACATCTCGACGCCGGTGACGCGACCGCGGGTCAGGACCTGGGAGTCGACGGCCTGGTTGGCGGTGTCCTTGGCCACGACCTTCAGGCTGTAGACAGAGCCTTCCGTGGCGTTGGCGCCGGAGGTGGTCTTTCCATCCCAGGTGAATTCGTGGACGCCGGTCGTCTTGTTCGGCGCGTCGCCTTCCCAGACCACGCGGCCGTTGCTGTCCAGCACCTGCAGCTTGGCGGTGGCGGCGTTGCCCGCCAGTTCGTAGCTCCAGTTCGCCTTGCCGTCGGTGAACTTGGTGGCGCTCCAGGCGGCGGTGGCTTCCTTGCCGATATAGTTGGACGCGCCCGCCAGGCCGCCCGAGTTCTGGGCCGCGAGCAGGCTGGTCAGCAGGTCGTTGGTCAGCAGCTGCTGCTCGACGCCGGCCATCTGGGTCAGCTGGGCGGTGAACTGGTTGGAGTCGACCGGCGACAGCGGGTCCTGGTTCTTCAGCTGCGCGGTGAGCAGGCTGAGGAAGGTCTCGAAGTTCGAGGCCAGGGTTGCGCCACCGGAGTTGATCCGGCCCGCGGCGTTGGCGGTGGAGACGGCGTCAACCATTGATCAGACCTTCATATCCACGCCCGTGGGCGTGAGGGACAGCGCCTGCCAGCGGGGGGGTTGGGCTGCGGTGTCGGCTTCGGCGTTCAGGCGAGAGGCGGCGGCGAAGGCGCGCGACTGGCCGCGCTCCTGGTTCTGGCTGCCCTGACCCCGGTCGAAGGCGCTGGAGCCGCTGTCGCGCTGGGTGAATTCAAAAGCGTCGTCCGCGACGTGGAAGCCCTGTTGCTCCAGCTGGCGGCGCAGTTCGTCGGCGCGGCCGCGCAGGTCGGCGGCGGCGGCGGGATTGTCGAAGGCCAGACGGGCGGCCAGGCGACCCTCGGCGTCGATGTCCAGCTTGACGTCGATGCGGCCCAGCTCATCGGGCGTCAGGGACATTTCAAAGCGGGTGGACCGGCCTTCCAGACGCTTGATGATCTGGGCGGCGATCTGGGCGGTGGCTTCCACCGAGGCGCGCGACAGGGTCGGCGGCAGGGCCTCGCGGGTCGCGCTGGCGGTCTGGGCCGAGGGGGCGGCTTCCGGCGCCGGAGCCTCGACCGGCGCGTCGCTGGTGGTGTCGGCGGCCTCGACGACCGTATCGGCGGCGGCGGCCATTTCCGGACGCGGCGCCGAGGCTTCAGCCATCGAGGGCGAAGCGCTTGCGGCGCTCGCGGTCGAAGCCGGGGCGGCGGTGGTCGCGGTCGTGGCGTAGGTCGCCGGAGCGGCGGTGTCGACGGCGGCGTTGGTCTCGGTCGAGCGGGCGGCGCGTTCGGCAAGGCCGCGCAGCGACGGGGTCTCGGCCTGCGGGCGCGCTTCTTCCGTCCTGCGCTCCGCCTCGGGGACCGGCGGGGCGACGTATCTGGTCAGTTCGGGCGTCTCGCCCTTGCCCGGCGCCTCGAGCGGCTTCATCGCGGCGGCGACGGCCTGCTCGACCTCGGCGGGGACAGCGGGCTGCACCGGCGGCCGGGCGGCGGCCTCTTCCATGACGGCGGGAGCGGGCGGCAGGACCTCGGGCGCGGCGGCCTTGGCCAGCGTGGGGGCGGGAGCCGGGGCGAACGTTTCAGCCGGGGCGACGTCGGTGGTCGCCGTCAGGGGACGAGCGACCTCGACCATGGCGGTGTCGGCCAGACGGGTCTGCGCCATGTCCACGACCAGACGGTCAGCGGTCTCGACAGCCGGGCGACCTTCAGCGGTGAGGCGGCCTTCGACCGGCGCGGGCGGCAGAACTTCCGGAGCCTCGACCTCAGCCTTGGCTTCGGTGGGCGGGGCGACCGGCAGAACCTCGGGCGCGTCGGTCACGGGGGTCTTGATGGCAGGGCGGACCAGAGGCTCGGCGTCGGCGGTCTTGCCGGTCGGGGCCTTGTCCACCGGACGCGGCGTCGTGGCGACGGGGGCGGGCTTGGCCGCGGGTTGCGCGACCGGGAGCGGCGCGGCCTCGACCGGAGCGTCCACGGGCGCCGCCTCGGCGACCGGCGGCGGGGCGGGTTGAACCGGGGCGAACACGACCGGAGCGGTCGGCGTTTCGCCGGTCGGGGCTTCAGCGGAAGGCGTTTCGACGACCGGCAGGGCGGTGTCGGCGGTCTCGACCGGCGCCGCTTCGACGCTCAGGTCCAGGTCGCCGATCAGCAGGATCGGTTGCGGCGCGGGCGGAAGAGTCTGGGCCGGAACGACGGCGGCGGCCGTGGCGGCGTCGGTCGCGTCGGTCTTTTCAATAGAGGGAGCGGCTTCGGCGTCGTCGCCGTCCGCCGTCATCTCGCCGCCCATCATCGACGCCAGCAGACCCTCGAACGCGGACGCGTCAACCGTCGACGACCCTTGCGGGGTCGCCGGGGCGGCGGGCGCGATCATCGAGAGCAGGGCGGAAGCGGTCGACATGGGGTCCAGGCGAAAATCGCCGAGGCGGGGGTAGCGAGGGCGCCTGCTGCGCCGAACATTCGGACCCTCCGGCGCAAGTCGCGGGCCACTCGCGATTTTCCCTGCAGAAGGCTGATATTGCTGGGTTTTGGTGTAAGCGCCCGGAGGCGGCCTGCGGTGCTGTCAGGTCGAAACTTGCCGCGTGCCGACGTTTCTTGCCCGGCGCCATCCGCCCGGTAGGCGCCCGGTGATCGCGCCCGGTCAAACAGGCCGGGTCGAACTGGCCCGTCCTTTGCGCCCCTTGCTGGTCATGACACAGGCGCAAAATGCGATGTTGATAGATTTCAGTGACTTGGCCGGGCGGCATGCTGTCGCCGCCGGGCAAAAAGCGCGTGGCGGATGGCAGGGCTTGCCGGGCGCCCGTGGCATGGAGGCTGGCGCATGTCGCTGACGACCATCCTGAACACGGCCAACTCGGGCCTGATCGCGGCGCAGACCCAGCTGCGCGTGGTGTCGGACAACGTCGCCAACATCAACACGCCCGGATACGTGCGCAAGATCGCCGACCAGAGCACCCTGGTCAGCGCGGGTGTCGGCACCGGCGTCGAGGTCACGCGCATCCGTCTGGCCACCGACCGCTTCCTGCAGGCGGCCAGCTTGAACGCGGGTGCGGAGTCGGCGCGGCAGGGCGTGCGTTATGAATTGTATGACCGCATCCAGTCGCTGTTCGGCGACCCGGGCGGCACGGCGGGCTTCTTCGCCCAGGTCGACGGCGTGTTCGCCGCCTTCTCGGCCAGCGCCGAGGACCCGACCTCCTCGCCCCGGCGGCAGGACGCCCTGTTCAAGACCCAGGCCCTGTTCGACGAGGCCACCCGCATCTCGACCCAGATCCAGGCCGTGCGCGAGGACGCCGACGGGCGCATCCAGAGCGCGGTCGAGAAGGCCAACACCCTGCTTCAGCAGATCGAGGGGCTGAACAAGGAGATCGCGCGCGCGACCGTGGTCAACGGCGACGCTTCGGGCGCCGAGACGGCGCAGTCGGCCCTGATCAGCCAGCTGGCCGAGCTGATGGATATCCGGGTGACCGGGCGGTCGGTGGGCGGGGTCTCGATCCGCACCGGCAACGGCAGCCTGCTGGCGGGCGAGGGCGCGGCGACGCTGAGCTATACCCGCACCGGCACGGTAACGAGCGAGGCCGCGTTCAACGAAATCTGGATCACCGAGCCGGGCGGCATCAAACGCCCGCTGCTGGAAAGCGTGAACTCGGGCGAGATCAAGGGACTGGTCGAGCTGCGCGATATCGAGGCGCCCGCCGCCGCGGCGCGTCTGGCCGAGCTGATCACCCATGTCGCCGATGAGCTGAACCGCGCGCACAACGCCAACTCGTCGGTTCCGGCGCCGAGCAAGCTGACCGGTCGCAATGTCGGCCAGTCGATGGAAAGCGCCATCGCGGGCTTCACCGGCCGCACGACCATCGCCGTCACCAACAGCGCGGGCGTGATCCAGACCCGGGCCGATATCGTGTTCAGCGGCGCGACGATGACGGTGAACGGGGTGGCGGCGGACCCGACCACCTTCCTGGCCACGCTGAACGCCCAGCTGGGCGGCGCGGCGACGGCGACCTTCAGCGACGGTCAACTGTCCATCTCGGCGAGCGGCGGCAACGGCGTGGCCATCGCCGATGACGCGGCCGCGCCCTCGAACAAGGCCGGGCGCGGCTTCTCGCACTATTTCGGTCTGAACGATCTGGTCTCGACGGATCGCCCGGCCCTGTACGACATCGGGCTGACCGCCGCGTCGCCGCACGGCTTTACCGCCGGCGAGAAGATGACCTTCCGCTTCACCGGGATGACCGGGGCGAAGATCCGCGACATCGAGGTGGAGGTTCCGCCGGGCGGCACGGTCGGGGATCTGCTGGCGGCGCTGAACGACTCGGCGACGGGCGTGGGCCGCTACGGGACCTTCACCTTGGGCGCCAACGGGGCGCTGACCTTCAACGCCAACGGCAGTCCGCCGCCGGTGATGAGCGTGCTGGCCGACCGCACGACGCAGATTCCCTCGGGCATTTCGGTGACCGAGCTGTTCGGCATCGGGACCGGGGTGCGGGCGTCGCGCGGCGACGGCTTCTCGCTGCGCACGGACATCCGTCAGGCTCCGTCGAAGCTGGCGCTGGCGCAACTGAACCTGTCGGCGGCGGCGGGGACGGCGGCGCTGAGCACCGGCGACGGTCGCGGGGCCCTGGCCTTGGCCGACGCGGGCGAGCGGACGGCGAATTTCCAGCCCGCGGGCGATTCCAGCGGCGGGACCATCTCGGTGTCCCGCTACGCCTCGGAACTGGCCGGCGACATCGGCGGCAAGGCGACGGCGGCTAAGAACCGCAAGGACAGCTCGGCCTCCCTGTACACCGAGGCGACCGCGCGGCAGCAGTCGCACGAAGGCGTGAACCTGGATGAGGAGCTGGTGCTGATGACCACCTATCAGCAGGCCTTCAATGCGTCGGCGCGGCTGATCCAGGCGGCCAAGGACATGTATGACACCCTGCTGGGGATGACCTGATGACCCGTATCGCGACCTTCGCAAACTATCAGTCCGCCCTGCTGGACCTGATGACCGCCCAGGCCCGCGCCGCCGAGGCGCAGGAACGGGTGTCGACCCAGAAGAACGCCACCGACCTGACCGGCTTCGGGCGGCAGTCCGAGACGCTGACAGCGCTGAAGGGCTCGCAGAGCCGCATCCAGGGCTTCCTCGACACCTCCGAGGCGGTGTCGGCGCGGCTGACGACGCAGGATCTGGCGCTGACCCAGATCGGCGACGGGGTCGAGGCCCTGCGCGCGTCCATCGGCAATGCGCTGGCCTCGGACTCGGCCGGCTCGTTGATGCTGGAGATGGAGGGCCAGTTCCAGGCCATCCGCGGCGGGCTGAACATGCGGCACCAGGGCGGATACCTGTTCGCCGGGGCGCAGGTGAACACCGCGCCGATCGACGTGGCCAACCTGTCCGAGCTTGCCGCCGCGCCGAGCGTGCCCTCGATCTTCCACAACGACACCCTCAAGACCGCCAGCCGCGTGGCCGAGGGCACGACGCTGGAGACCGGCTTCCTGGCCAATGAGGTCGGCAACGATACGATGGAGATCCTGCGGGATATCCAGAACTATCACACCGGGCCGAACGGACCGCTGACCGGCAAGATGACGGAGGCCCAGAAGACCTTCCTGACCACCCAGCTGTCGCGGCTGGAGAAGGCCGGGCAGGCGGTGATCGACAAGACCGCCACCACCGGCTCGCTGGCCAACCAGGTCGAGAGCGTCTCCAAGAGCCACGAGGCCCAGCTGAAGTCGCTGGACGAACTGGTCTCGAACCGGACCGACGCCGACATGGCCAAGGCGGTGACCGACCTGCAGCTGTCCCAGATCGCCATTCAGGCCTCGGCCCAGGTGATCAGTCAGCTCAGACAGGTGTCGTTGCTCAACTTCCTGACCTGACGGAAGAAATTCCGCAACGGCCACGCTGGACAGGCGTTCTCGCTATGGAACATAGTGGGAACAAATGGCGCAACTCGATCTCCGACAGAAGCTGTCCGTCCTCGCCGACGCGGCCAAATACGACGCCAGTTGCGCCTCGTCCGGGACGACGAAGCGCGACTCCATGGGCGGCAAGGGCGTCGGCTCGACCGAGGGCATGGGCATCTGTCACGCCTACACGCCGGACGGGCGGTGCGTGTCACTGCTCAAGATCCTGCTGACCAATTTCTGCATCTACGACTGCGCCTACTGCATCAACCGGGCGAGCTCGAACGTGCCCCGGGCGCGGTTCAACGTTCAGGAGGTCGTGGACCTGACGCTGAACTTCTACCGCCGGAACTATATCGAGGGGCTGTTCCTCTCGTCGGGCATCATCCGGTCCGGCGACTATACGATGGAGCAACTGGTCCTGGTGGCGAAGAAGCTGCGCGAGGAGCACGACTTCCGCGGCTACATCCATCTGAAGCTGATCCCCGAGGCCGATCCGAAACTGGTCGAGGAGGCCGGGCTGTATGCGGACCGGCTGTCGGCCAATATCGAACTGCCCCGCGACGAGGCCCTGCAGCGGCTGGCGCCGCAGAAGGACGTCGGCGTCATCAAGAAGGCGATGGGGCAGGTGCGGCTGGGCGTCGAGGCCGCCAAGCCCGAGAAGCGCGACCGCATCAAGCCGCCGAAATTCGCGCCGGCGGGCCAGTCGACCCAGCTGATCGTCGGGGCGGACGGGGCGCCGGACACCGAGATCATCGACCGGTCGGCGTCGCTGTACGGCGGCTATGGCCTGCGCCGGGTCTATTATTCGGCCTTCAGCCCGATCCCGGATGCGTCGTCCAGCCTGCCGCTGTCCAAGCCCCCGCTGATGCGCGAGCATCGCCTGTACCAGGCCGACTGGCTGATGCGGTTCTACGGCTTCGCGCCGCGCGAGATCGGCGAGGCGGCCAAGGACGGGATGCTGGACCTGGCCATCGATCCCAAGCTGGCCTGGGCGCTGAACCGGCGTGAGCAGTTCCCCGTCGATGTGAACACCGCCCCGCGCGAGATGCTGCTGCGGGTGCCGGGGCTGGGGGTGAAGTCGGTGGACCGGATGATTTCCGTGCGGCGCTACCGGACCCTGAGGCTGGAGGATGTGGCGCGGCTGTGCCGGGGCATCGACAAGGTGCGGCCCTTCATCACGACGCTGGACTGGACGCCCGGCGGACTGACCGATGCGGCAGACCTGCGTGCCCGCATCGCGCCGGACCCGAAGCCGATGCAGATGAGCCTGTTCTGATGCAGGTCGCGACGCTGGCGAACGAGACGGACTTCGACGGCTGGCGTCAGGCGGCGCGGCGGTTCCGGGCGGCGGGGGTGAGGCCGGAGGCGGCGAGCTTCCGGGTCGGCGCGGGCGAGGGCGGGCTGTTTGACGACGTGGCGCCGGTTGGGGAGGCGGGGCCCCAGTTTCCTGTTCCTCGCGCCTTCGTGGAGCTGGCTGAGAACGTGATCCTGCACCGGTCCGCCGACCGGTTCGATCTGCTGTACCGGCTGCTGTGGCGCCTGGAGCGCGAGCCGGACCTGATGCGGGTGGTCAGCGACCGCGATGTCGCCGACGCGATGGAGCGGGCGAAGAACGTCAACCGGGCCAGCCACAAGATGAAGGCCTTTGTCCGCTTTCGTCTCGCCGAGGCGGAGGGGGAAGAGCACTGGATCAGCTGGTTCGAACCGGCGCATCGGGTTGTGGAAAAGACCGCGCCCTTCTTCGCGCGGCGGTTCTCGACCATGCGGTGGTCGATCCTGACGCCGGACGGCTCGGCCTTCTGGGATACGGAGCGGCTGACCTTCGGCCCGGCCGCCACGCGCGACATGGCCCCCGCCGAGGACGAGATCGAGGACTTCTGGAAGACCTATTACGCCTCGACCTTCAATCCGGCGCGGCTGAAGACGAAGACCATGCAGGGCGAGATGCCCAAGCGGTACTGGGCCAATCTGCCGGAGGCGGCGCTGATCCCGGAACTGGTGGCGGCGGCGAATGGGCGAGCGGCAGCAATGGTCGCCGCTCCGGCGCCGGAGCCCAATCCCAGGCTGGCCAAGACCCTGTCGCGGATGGGGCGGGACCATGCGTTCGAGGAGGGCTTCGTTCCGTCCAGCCTGGAGGAACTGGGCCATGCGGTGCAGGCCTGTCGTCGCTGCCCCCTGTGGCGCGACGCGACCCAGGGCGTGTGCGGGCAAGGGCCCAAGGCGGCGAAGCTTATGATTGTCGGCGAGCAGCCGGGGGATCAGGAGGACCTCGCCGGACAGCCCTTCGTCGGCCCGGCGGGGCAGGTGCTGGACGCGGCCCTGAGCGAGACGGGCATCGACCGCGACGACGTCTTCGTCACCAATGCGGTCAAGCATTTCAAGCATGAGCCGCGCGGCAAGCGCCGCATCCACCGCACCCCGGCCGCCAGCGAAATCAGCGCCTGCCGCTGGTGGCTGAACGCCGAGCGGGCGTTGGTGAAGCCGAAGGTGATCCTGACGCTGGGCTCGACGGCGGCGCTGGGCGTGCTCGGTCGCAAGGTGGCGGTGACACAGGAACGGGGCCAGCCTCTGGCCCTCCCGGACGCGACCGCCCTGCTGACGGTGCACCCGTCCTATCTGCTGCGCATCCCGGATCGGGAGGCGGCGGAAACGGAACGTGAGCGCTTTGTGGCCGACCTGAAAGCGGTCCATCGTTTGCTTTGAAGCGTAAATGCCTGAAAGCGTGGCTGAACGAATACGGTATGGCTGCGTTCTGATATGGGCCTGAGCTTTGCCGTAGAGCAGTCATAGGCAACCGGGACGGGGCGATTTAGGTAGGGGCATGGCCGCAGCGGATTTCCAGATCGATGAAGGCGGGCAGGGGCTGACCCTGCGCCTGACGGGCGACTGGACCGCGACCGAGCTCGGTCGGATTTCGCGTCGGCTGGACGAAGGCCTGCATGGACGTGAGATCACGGCGGTGGATCTGAGCGATCTGGGTCGGTTCGACACGGCCGGCGCCTTGGCCATCGTGCAGGCTGGACACTGCCAGTTGCCTTCGTCCGCCTGGACCCAGCGTCCCGAGGCCGGGCGCACCTATGCCATGGTCGAGAAGCTGGAGCGCGAAAGCGCCGGCCCGCCCAAACGCTCGCCCGGCTGGATCCGGGGCTTCGCCAAGGTCGGGCGGGGCATGCACGACATCCTGGCCGAGACGACGCTGTCGATGGCCTTCCTCGGGCGGCTGGTGACGGCCACCGGTTCGACCGCCAAACACTGGGACAAGATCCGCTGGCCCGCCTGGTTCAGCCAGGGCGAGCGCGCCGGGCTGGACGCCATTCCGATCGTGGCGGTGACCAATTTCTTCATCGGCGCCGTCATCGCCTTCCTCGGCGCCAATCTGCTGACCCAGTTCGGGGCCGGGGTGTTCACGGTGCAATTGGTCGCGGTGGCGACCCTGCGCGAACTGGCGGTGCTGATCACGGCCATCCTGCTGGCGGGCCGTTCGGCCTCGTCCTTCGCCGCCGAGATCGGCTCGATGCGGATGAACCAGGAAGTCGACGCCATGCAGGTGATGGGGGTGAACCCCTTCCAGGCGCTGGTCATTCCGCGACTGGCCTCGATGATCGTGATGATGCCGATCCTGACCTTCATCGGCATGATCGCGGGCCTGTTCGGCGGTCTGCTGGTGACCTGGAGCCAGCTCAGCTACGGGCCGAACTTCTTCATCCAGCGCATCAGCGAAGACCCGATGATGGGCACCCACCTGATGGTCGGGATGATCAAGGCGCCGGTGTTCGCCATCGTCATCGCCGCCATAGGCTGCCGTCAGGGCATGGCCGTGGCCGGGGACGTCGAGAGCCTGGGGCGCCGGGTGACGGCGGCGGTGGTGCAGGCGATCTTCGCCATCATTTCGCTGGACGCCGTCTTCGCCCTGATCTTCCTGGAGCTGAACCTGTGACGGCTCCGAACATCCCGACCTTCGACAAGGCGCCCGAGACCCTGATCGAGGTGCGCGGCCTGCTGAGCCAGTTCGGCGAGCGGGTCATCCACCAGGACCTGAACCTGGATGTCGAGCGCGGCGAGGTGCTGGGCGTCGTGGGCGGGTCCGGCACCGGCAAGACGGTGCTGTTGAACACCATCATCGGCCTGAAGGAGCCCGAGGGCGGCACGATCAGCGTGCTGGGTCATGACCGGGCGACCATGACCAAGGCGCAGGAGGCGGACATCGAGCGCCGCACCGGCATCCTGTTCCAGCAGGGCGCCCTGTTCTCGTCGCTGAGCGTGATCGACAACGTCGCCTCGCCGCTGGTGGAGCACACCAGGCTGTCGCGTGAGGTGATCCGCGAACTGGCCGAGATGAAGATCGCCATGGTCGGGCTGGGGCCGGAGGCGCACCACCTGAAGCCCGCCGAACTGTCGGGCGGGATGCGCAAGCGGGTCGGCTTGGCCCGGGCGCTGGCGCTGGACCCGGAACTGCTGTTCCTCGATGAGCCGACGGCGGGGCTGGACCCCATCGGCGCCGCCGCCTTCGACGACCTGATCCGCCAGCTGTCCGACGATCTGGGCCTGACGGTGTTCATGATCACCCACGATCTCGACAGCCTGTACGCCATCACCGACAAGGTGGCCGTGCTGGCCGACAAGCATGTGGTGGCCAAGGCCCCCGTGCAGGAACTCGAGAAGTCCGAGCATCCCTGGATCAGGGAATACTTCCTGGGGCCGCGCGGTCGCGCGGTCCACAAGGCGGCTTGAGGAGAGCCGGAGAATGGAAAGAGACGCCCACTACGCCGCCGTCGGCATCGCCACCGTCGCCCTTCTGGCGGCGCTGGCCGTGTTCACGATCTGGCTGGCCCGCCTGCAGTTCAACAGCGAGTACGATGTCTATGACATCGTCTTCTACGGACCGGTGCGCGGCCTGTCCGAGGGCGGGGAGGTGCATTTCAACGGCATCCGCGTCGGCGAGGTGACGGACCTCAACCTGGACCCGAACAAGGGGGATCAGGTCATCGCCCGCATCCGCATCGACGCCACCACCCCGGTGCGGGTGACCAGCCGCGCCCAGTTGGAGCCGCAGGGCATCACCGGGCTGAACTACATCCAGATCACCGCCGGCAATCCGAGCAGCGCGATCCTGAAGACCCAGTATCCGGACAATGTCACCCCGGTGATCCAGAGCCAGCCGTCGCCCATCGCGGAACTGCTGTCGGGCTCGGGCACGGTGCTGGCCCAGACGGTGGACGCCCTGAACCGGATCAACCGCGTGCTGTCCGATGACAATGTCCGCAGCTTCTCGGCCAGCCTGAAGAACATCGAGGCGGTGACCGCGGAGCTGGAAGCCCGCAAGGGCATGCTGGAGCAGCTGGAGCAGGCTCTGACCCGCGCCAACGCCGCGGTGGGCGAGTATGAGCAGCTGGCCATCAGCACCCGACGGGTGGTCGAGGGCGACGGCGCCGCCGCCGTGGCCAACGTCAACAAGGCCGCCGAGGAGGCCCGCGAGGCCGTGGCCTCGATCAACCGGTCGGCGACCAGCCTCGAACGACCGCTGGGGGACTTCGCCACCACCGGCCTGCCGCAGTTGCAGCAGTCGATCCAGCAGCTGGACGAGGCGACGCGGTCGCTGCAGTCGCTGATCGACGACGTGCGGGCCAGCCCGCGCGAGTTCATCGGTCGTCCGTCGTCGCGTGAAATGGAGGTCCAGCCGTGATCCGCATCCTGAAGGCCGCCGCCGCTGTCGCCGCCGTCGCCGTGTTGGGCGGCTGCTCCCTGCTGTCCTCGCCGGACCCGGTGCAACTGTACCGGTTCGGCAATCTGCCGTCGGGCGTCAGCGAGCGGGAGAGCCCGGCCTCGACCGTGCAGGTGGCGATGCGGCGGCCCGAGTTCGCCCAGGCTGTTCGCGAGGATCGCATCCTGGGCGTCACTGGCACCGAGGCGGCCTACATCAAGGGCGCGCGCTGGGTCAGCTCGGCCGACATTCTGTTCAGCGACGCGCTGGAGAGCGCCTTTGCGGCGCAGGCCACGCGGGTGCGGCTGGTCGGGCCGCGCGAGCTGACGCGGGCCGGGCAGGCGCTGGACATCGACGTGCGGACCTTCGAGGCGCGCTACAGCTCGCCCGGCTCGGCGCCGGTGGTGACCATCATCGCCCGGGTGCGGCTGCTGAATGCCCAAGAGCGGTCGGTGACCGCCGAGCGGGTCTTCACGGTCGAGCAGCGGGCGAGCGAGAACCGCGTCGGCTCCATCGTCAGCGCCTTCGACGAAGCGACCCGGGACATCCACGGCCAGATCGTCGCCTGGACCGACCAGAACGCCCGCGCGATGCCGACGACGCTGGCGAACTAGAGCCCGTGGCGCAGGGCCGCCAGTCGGCCCTCGACGTCGGCGCGGCGGGCGCGGGAGGCGGCGAGCTCCTTGAGGGCGCGGTCGATGCGGGCCAGCAGGTCGTCGCGGAGGCGTAGCAGGCGCTCGCCGTCGGGGCGAACCTTCTTCGGCTTGCGGCCGGACAGGCCAAGCGCATCCTTCCAGTCGTCGCGCCAAGCGGCGGCGCCCTCGGCGCAGGTCTGCATGGCGTCGGCGAAGCGGGCGTCGGTGGTCTGGGCGCCGCGAACCAGCGGCAGGCTGGCCAGGGCGGCGGCGCGGCAGGCGTCGAGCGCGGCCTTGCGGTCCGCGAGCGGGTGCGGGGCCTCGCCCTCATGGCCGGTCAGGCGGCGGGCGGCGGCGGCGAGGTGGGCGTCCAGATCGACCACGGCGTCGCGGACCTCGGTCCAGACCGTGTCCAGTCCGCCGGTACGACGGGCGACGCCCTCGACCCAGCCGGTCAGGTGGCGAGCCACGTCATCGACGGAGGCGGCGGCGCGGGCGTAGGCGGCGCGGAAGGCCTTGAGGCGGCGCTTGCGGCTGTCGAACAGACCGGCCAGGCCCCGGCGGGGCTCCAGCGCCTCGGGACGGAGGCTCTCGAGCACCGAGCGGGCGTGGGTCAGCTGGGCGTGGGCCTCGGTCAGGTCGCCGGTGCGGGCGAGGGCCAGGGCGCGCTCGATCTTCTCGACAGCAGCGGCGCGGGCGGGCTCGGCGAAGGCGTGGGCCTGATCGCTCTGGTAGGCATCGTGGATCGCCTCAACCTGTGCGGCGTCCGGCGCGGGGGCATTCCCCTGCCAGCGATAAGCCCCGTCAGCCATGTCGATGTTCCCACCCAACAGGCTCTGCGGCCCATTGGGTGGAAGGTTAACTACGCCTTCAGGCTGTCGGCAACGGTGTAGGTCGCCTCGGTCCTGGACGCGACCTCGTCAAGGGTGACGCCGTCGGCCAGTTCGATCAGCTCAAGGCCGGCGCCGTTCGGCTTGACGTCGAAGACGCACAGGTCGGTGATGATGCGGCTGACCACGCCCGTGCCGGTCAGCGGCAGGGTGCAGGACTTCAGCACCTTGGACTGGCCGTGCTTGTTGGCGTGATCCATGACCACGACCACGCGCTTGACGCCGGCGACCAGGTCCATGGCGCCGCCCATGCCCTTCACCAGCTTGCCCGGAATCATCCAGTTGGCGATGTCGCCGTTCTCGGCCACTTCCATGGCCCCGAGGATGGACAGGTTGATGTGGCCGCCGCGGATCATGGCGAAGCTGTCCGAGGAGCTGAAGTAGCTGCTCTCGGGGATGGCGGTGATGGTCTGCTTGCCCGCGTTGATGAGGTCGGGATCGACTTCATCGTCATAGGGGAAGGGGCCCATGCCGAGCATGCCGTTCTCGGACTGCAGCGTCACCTCCATCCCCTCGGGGATGTAGTTGGCGACCAGCGTCGGGATGCCGATGCCGAGGTTCACATAGAAGCCGTCCTGCAGCTCCTTGGCGGCGCGTTCGGCGAGTTGTTCGCGAGTACGAGCCATTATGCGGTCTCCCGGCTACGGACGGTGCGCTGTTCGATGCGCTTCTCGGACACGGTCTGGACGATGCGGTCGACGTAAATGCCCGGGGTGTGGATGTGGTCGGGGTCGAGCGAGCCGGTGGGGACGATCTCCTCGACCTCGACGACGGTGGTCTTGCCCGCCGTGGCCATCATCGGATTGAAGTTGCGGGCCGTCTTGCGGAAGACGAGGTTGCCGCGCTCGTCGGCCTTCCACGCCTTGACGATCGCCAGATCGGCGACGAGGCCGGTTTCCATGACGTAGTCGCGGCCGTTGAAGTTGCGGACTTCCTTGCCCTCGGCGACCAGGGTGCCGACGCCGGTGGCGGTGAAGAAGGCGGGGATGCCCGCGCCGCCGGCGCGGATGCGCTCGGCCAGGGTGCCCTGCGGGTTGAACTCGAGCTGGAGCTCACCGGCCAGATACTGGCGCTCGAACTCCTTGTTCTCGCCGACATAGGACGAGATCATCTTGGCGATCTGCTTGGTTTCCAGCAGCTGGCCCAGGCCGAAGCCGTCGACGCCCGCGTTGTTGGAGATGACGGTGATCCCCTTCACGCCCGAGTCGCGCAGGCCCGCGATCAGCTTCTCGGGAATGCCGCACAGGCCGAAACCGCCGGACATGACGGTCATGCCGTCGAACGTCAGGCCCTCGAGCGCGGACGCTACGTCGGGAAAGATCTTCCGCATCGCTTCCTCATGTTTTCATCGCCTGATGAATATCGGCGACCTTGGGTCGTCCGTAACGCGCGGGACGGGGCGGGGCAAGTGTGGCGGATCGGCCTTCGGGGTGATCGGCGAAAACCGGGTGTGAAGATTGTAATCGGTGTGAGGCGGCGGAGAGGTCGGAGACTGTCAAAATACACCGTCTATACCGTCTATGGCGTCTATCGCGTCTGTGAGGCCTTTCGGGCTGGAATTCAGTGGCGGCGGGGGTTTGGGGCGGATCGGGGTTCTGCGTGGTCGGAATATTATCCGGGTGATGGTCTATCAGTTGGCGTGAGGCTGTAGAGCTCAAGATAGCAGGCGGATGCGTCAATATTGGACGTACGACCCCCACTCCTTTCGTCATCCTCCGGCGACCCTCGCGAAAGCGAGGGGAGACCGGGGGACCCCGCGGCGTCGCGACGGCGGCGAAACCCTGAAGGTCGAAACTCAGGCAACGGTGCTCCCGACAGTTTCGCGCTCACGCGCGCCGCTGGGTCCCCCGGTCTGCGCCGCTGTGCGGCTTGCCGGAGGATGACGAAAGCAAGGAGGGGCAGGCGCATCCGATGCGGGGTGTGGCGCGTATGCAGACCATGAGCATCGCCACCGCCGCCATTCGTCGTCTGCAGGACGCGCCGTTTCCGGATTTCGTCACGCGACGGGCCATCGACAGTCTGGTGACGGACGCGCGCCGGCGGCTGGATCGGGAGGGGCCGCATGATGAAGCGGCGTTCGCGCGGGACATGGCGGCGCGGGCCATCGCCGAACACACCCAGGCGGCCAATGAGCAGCACTATGAACTGCCGCCCGAGTTCTTCCGCATCTGTCTGGGCGGGCGGCTGAAATACTCCTGCTGCCTGTATGGGGCGCCGGACATGACGCTGGATCAGGCCGAGGCGCTGGCGCTGTCGGCGACCTGCGCCAACGCGCAATTGGCGGACGGGCAGGCGGTGCTGGAGCTGGGCTGCGGCTGGGGCTCGCTGAGCCTGTGGATGGCAGAGCACTATCCGAACAGCCGGATCACGGCGGTGTCGAACAGCCATGGCCAGCGCGGCCATATCGAGGCGCAGGCGAAGGCGCGGGGGCTGAGCAATCTGACGGTCATCACCTGTGACATGAACGACTTCCAGACCGACGCCCTGTTCGACCGGATCGTCTCGGTGGAGATGTTCGAGCATATGGCCAACTGGCGCGCCCTGCTGACGCGGGCGAAGGGCTGGCTGAAGGCGGACGGGCGGATGTTCGTGCACATCTTCACCCACCACGATGCGCCCTATCGCTTTGACCACACCGACAGCGGCGACTTCATCGCCCAGCATTTCTTCACCGGCGGTGTTATGCCCAGCCGGGGGCTGATGCGGCAGTTCCCCGACCTGTTCGAGGTGGAGCAGGAATGGACCTGGAACGGGACCAACTACCAGCGGACCGCCGATGACTGGCTGAAGAACATGGACGCCCAGCCGGGACGGGTGATGGAGTTGATGCGCGAGACCTATGGCGCGGACGCCGCGCTGTGGCGGCGGCGCTGGCGGCGGTTCTTCATGGCGACGGCGGGCCTGTTCGGGAACGACGGCGGGAACACCTGGGCGGTCAGCCATTATCGGCTGAGGCCGACGTAGCCCGCTGCTGTCGTCATCCCAAGGCGCTCCACCTCATACCGTCATCCTCGGGTCAAGCCCGAGGATGACGACGATAGGGTAGAGCGTTTGACGGTTTGGGTTGCCGCCGTTGTGGCGTCGCCTGGGTCCCGGGTTCTTCGCCGCGCGAAGCCCCGGGATGACGGAAGAAGGAACGCGTGCGCATCCAACCGCCGCCCCGCGACGTATCTCTCCCCGAAAGGGAGACGCGGCCATGATCAAATATCTGTTCGCCTATCTGGGCGCTGGGCTGACGTTCGCGGCGATCGACGCGGTCTGGCTGACGACCATGACGGATCGGCTGTACAAGCCGGTGCTGGGGCCGATCCTGGCGGCCAAGCCGGACATGAAGGCGGCGGTGGCCTTTTATCTGATCTCCATCGGGGCGACGGTGTTCCTGGCCATCGCCCCGGCGCTGAAGGAGGGGAACTGGACGCGGGCGCTGATCAACGGCGCCGTGCTGGGGTTCGTCTGCTACGCCACCTATGACCTGACCAATCAGGCGACGCTGAACAACTGGTCGATGAAGCTGACGCTGATCGATCTGGCCTGGGGGACGGTGCTGACCGGGACGTGTGCGGTAGCGGGATATTTCGCGGCGCGCTGGGCGGAGGGGAAGTGGGGCTGATTTCGCCCTGACTTTCGGGCCACGCATTAACCTTTTTCTTCGCCTGAGGCGGGCGTTGGATGGCGGGGGACCGCTGATAGGGTAAAAGGCAGGCTGTACGCAGTTCCGGGGGCGGCGAGTGAAGGCGGGCATCAACGCATTGACGGCGACCTTCGTGGTCGGGGTCATCGCCGGTCTGGCGCTGACGCCGGACGGGCGGGAGTGGATGCGCCGTCCGACCCTGCTGCTGGGCGGACAGGCCGCGGCGTCCGCGCCGCCGTCCGCCGAGGCGGAAGCCGCGCCGGTTGTTGCGCCTGTCGCGCCGGTGGCTGCCAACATCGCCGTGACGCCGCTGGGCGAGCGTCTGGCCAAGGGGCAACTGCGGATCGGGGTGTTCGGGGATTCGATGGCGGACGGGCTGTACGCCGGGCTGTATCGCGATCTGCACGACCAGCCGAACGTGAGCGTGAGCAAGTTCTCGCAGGTGTCGACCGGGCTGAGCCGCTACGACTATGTGGACATCCAGGCCAAGACGCGCGGCCAGCTGGACGAGCAGCCGGTGGATGTGGCGGTGGTCCTGTTCGGCACCAATGACGCCCAGGGGATCGAGCTGGACGGGACGGTCCACGCCTTCGGCACCGAGGGCTGGAAGGCCGCCTATGCGAAGCGGGTGACCGATCTGGTGACCCTACTGCGCAGTCGCGACGTGGCGGTCTACTGGGTCGGCCTGCCGCGCATGAAACGCGAGACCTTCGACGGGCGGATGGCCCTGATCAATGGCGTGGTGTCCGAGCGGATGCGGGCGCTGGGCGTGCCCTATATCGAGACGACAGCCCTGACCTCGAACGCCGAGGGCGGCTATGAGGCCTATCTGCCGAACGACGCGGGGCGGCGGACGCTGATGCGGGCGAACGACGGCATCCACATGTCGATGGCCGGCTATCTGCGCATGAGCGCGCCGGTGGCCGAACGGCTAAAGCGCGATGCGGGCCTGACCGCCGAACCCGCGGCCTGATCGTGAGAGCGGCGCGGGGGGCGCTGATCGCCTTTTCGCTGTTGGCCACGCCTGTCGCGGCCCAGACGGCCTATGTGGCGACCCCGCCGCTGGAGCCGGGTCTCGGCGTCTGCCCGGGCGGGCTGTGCCAGCCCGAGGCGCTGGCGGCCGTGTTCGCCGCGCTGGCCGAGACGGAGGCGGGGACGCGGGACCGGCCCGTCCACATCCTGCAGCTTGGCGACAGCCACACGGCGGGCGACCGGATCACGGGCAAGCTGAGGGTCGATCTGCAGCGTCGGTTCGGGCGGGGGGGACGCGGCGTGATGCCGCCGGGCGTGCCCTATGACGGCTATGCGCCCTATCAGGCGACGGTGGCCCAGCGCGGCTGGGTGATGGAGACCGCGCCGTTGCAGCCGCCGGCGGGCGCGCCGACGCCGCGCACGGGGCTGGCGGGCGTACGCGCGATCGGCACGCGCGATGCGGTGATGGGCTTTGAGCTGGAGCCGGGCGGCGAGGCGACGGCGGTCGGGGTCTGCGGACGCTCCGGCGCGGACCGGCGCGGGGTCGTGGTCGAGGCCGGCGGCGTGGGCCGCGAACTGGATCTGGGCGACGGGGCGGACGAGGTCTGTCGCGAGCTGCGCTTCCCCGGGGCGATGCGGTCGGTGCGGCTGACGGCCTTGGGCGAGGGGGCGGTGATCGATTCCGTGCGGCTGGACGGCGCGGCGCGGGGCGTGACGGTGTCCAATCTGGGACGGGTCGGCGCCTCGATGCGCGATCTGGCGGCGCGGGACGAGGCGACGGTGGCGGCGGAACTGGCGGCGGCGTCACCCGATCTGGTGGTGATCGCCTTTGGCACCAATGACGGCTTTGACGACGCGCTGGACGGCGCGGCCTATGAGGCGCTGCTGCGCGGGCAGATCGCGCGGCTGCGACGGCTGGCGCCGGGGGCGGCGCTGATGCTGCTGGGGGCGCCGGATGCGCTGCGTGGCGGGGCGACCGGAGGCTGCAGCGCGGACGGGATGCGGGCGCCGCCACCGAAGCTGGCGGTGGTCCGGGATGTGCAGCGCCGGGTCGCCGCCGATCTGGGCGTTGCGTTCTGGGACTGGCACGGACGAATGGGGGGAGACTGTTCGGCGGATCGTCTGGCGCTGAGGGCCGAGCCCCTGATGCGCGGCGACCGGGTCCATTTCACGAGCGCGGGGGCCGACTGGATCGGCGGCATCCTGTCGGGCGACCTGACGGGCGCCTATGACCGCTGGAAGGCGGAACAGTCTCTTGGGCAGGGGGGCGTGGACTAGTGCTGTTCCCCACGCTCGCCTTCGGCGTCTTCTTCCTGTTCGTCTATTTCACCACCTGGTCGCTGGATCGCGAGAACGGGCGGCGAAAGCTGTTCCTGCTGCTGGCCAGCTGGTTCTTCTACGCCCAGTGGGATTGGCGGTTCGTCGGCCTGCTGATCCTGTCGGCGGTGCTGAATTGGGCCATAGCGGCCCTGATCGCGCGCAAGATGGAGCGGGAGGGCGCCGACGCGAAGCGCGGCTGGCTGGTGGGCTTGGGCGTGGCGGCCAATCTGCTGATCCTCGGCTTCTTCAAATACTACGGCTTCTTCGTCGAACAGGCGGGGGACCTGCTGGCCCAGTTCGGCTGGGAGCGGGACCTGCCGCTGCTGCAGATCGTGCTGCCGGTCGGGATCAGCTTCTTCACCTTCCAGGGCATCAGCTATGTCGTGGACGTGCATCGCGGGAAGACGCCGCCGGCCAAGAGCCTGCTGGATGTCATGCTGTTGATGAGCTTCTTCCCGCATCTGGTGGCCGGGCCCATCGTGCGGGCGTCGGACCTGCTGCCCCAGTTCGAGCGGGCGCCGCGACTGACGCGCGAGATGGCGACGCACGGCCTGCTGCTGATCTGCTGGGGGCTGTTCAAGAAGACGGTGGTCGCCTCCGAGCTGTCGGTGAACCTGGTCGATCCGGTGTTCTTCGATCCGTCGGCGCATTCGGCCGTGGACATCGCGGCGGCGGTCTACGGCTATGCGGTGCAGATCTACTGCGACTTCTCGGCCTATTCGGACATGGCGATCGGGATCGCGGCCCTGCTGGGCTATTCCTTCCCGCGCAATTTCGACCAGCCGTACCGGGCCAGTTCGATGCAGAGCTTCTGGCGGCGGTGGCATATCAGCCTGTCCAGCTGGCTGCGCGACTATCTGTATGTGCCGCTGGGCGGAGGGCGGAAGGGGCTGATCCGGTCGTGCCTGAACGTCTTCATCACCATGGTGCTGGGCGGGCTGTGGCACGGGGCGGCCTGGACCTTCCTGGCCTGGGGCGCGCTGCATGGGGGCGTGCAGGTGGTCGAGCGGCTGGGCCGGTCGGTGTTCGGGGACCGCAAGGTGATGCCGACGGTGCTGGGGGTGCTGATCACCTTCCACATCGTCTGCCTGGGCTGGATCCTGTTCCGGGCCGAGACCTTCGGGCTGGCCATGGAGATGCTGGCGGGGCTGGGACGGATCGGGCCGGTGACCATGTTGACGCCGCTGCTGCTGGTGCTGATCATCGGCGGGCTGGCCATGCACTGGCTGCCGCCGCGCGCGGTGGAGGGCGCGGCCGAGCGGCTGAAGACGGCGCCGTCGATCACGCTCGGTATTCTGGTGGGTATCGCCATCCTGCTGGTCGAGGCCGTGCGGCCCGAGGGCGTGGCGCCCTTCATCTATTTCCAGTTCTGAGGCGTTGGAGCCGCGATGACCGACGACAGGGACAAGACAGGGCAGGGCGGGTTCCGGCTGGACCCCTTCCCGACGCAGGGGGCGGAGTCGCCGTTTCCGCCGCTGTACGAAAGCCTGCCGCCGCGCGATCCGCCCAGCGACTGGATCCAGTCGGCGGATGCGCATGACCTGCCGACGGCGCCCGAGCCGGTGGTGGAGCGGGTCAATCCGCTGGTCTCGCTGGGCCGGTTCGCCTTCCCGCCGGGACCGCCCATCGACGATGAGGGCGTGGCCGCGCGGGATCAGCGCTGGACCACCCAGACGCTGGTGATCGCGGGTCTGTTCCTGCTGGTCTTCAACGCCGTCTCGCCGCTGAACTGGTCGCACCAGCAGGCGCCGGGCTGGGTTTCGGAGACGGTGGAGAAGGTGTCGGAGGCCTGGGTCGGGCAGCTGGCCCTGCTGGGCGCGGACATGCCGCGCCACGGGCTGCGCGAGGCCTGGTTCGGGGGCAAAGACGCGCGGTTCCCGGGGCAGACGCCCGCCCCGGAACGCGGTGATATAAAATAACATCGGCTTGACCAGACTCGCCTGAGCGCCCTAGCGTGCCGCCGCTCGCAAGTCGGCGGGCCATCCGGGGCTTATTCTCATGCGTCATCGTCTGCTCGCCCGGGCTCTGCCCGCCTTTGTCCTGCTGGCCGCCATCGCGGGTCCGGCGCTGGCGCAGGAGCCGCTGGCCTATCAGCAGCCCCCCGCGCCCATCGCGGAGATCCTGGACACCAAGCCGACGCCGAGCGCGAGCCTGAGCCCGGATCACACGACGCTGGCCCTGTATGACCGCTCGAACCTGCCGCCCATCGCCGAGCTGGCCGAGCCGATGCTGCGGCTGGGCGGCTATCGCATCAATCCGCGCAACAACGGTCAGGCCAACAGCCGGGTGACCTGGCTGACGGGCCTCAGCTTCCAGCCGGTGAACGGCGGGGCGGTGCGGACCGTGCAACTGCCCGCCAACGCCCGCTTCCTGTCGCCGAGCTGGTCGCCGGACGGCAAGTCCATCGCCCTGCTGATGGACGCGCCGACCGGGCTGGAGCTGTGGGTGGTGGACGTGGCCTCGGCCCGGGCGCGCAAGCTGACCGAGGCGCGGGTCAACGCCGTGACCGGCAGCGCCTTCGACTGGACCCCGGACAGCGCCGGTCTGGTGGTGCGGCTGACGCCGGCGAACCGGGGTGCCGCGCCGGACGCCAGTCGCCCGCCCGCCGGCCCCATCGTGGCCGAGAGCATGGGCCGGGTCGCCCCGGCGCGGACCTATCAGGACCTGCTGAGTGATCCGGTCGATGAGGCCCTGTTCGACCACTACTTCACCTCGCAACTGACCTATGTGCCGATCAACGGGCGCGGCGCCCGCGATCTGGGCGCGCCTGCGGTCTATCTGGGCGCCAGCACCTCGCCGGACGGGCGCTATGTGCTGACCACGACGGTCAAGAAGCCCTACAGCTATGTGGTCCCGGCGGGCCTGTTCCCGTCCGAGACGCGGGTGCTCGATCTGCAGGGCCGGGTCGTGCATCAGGTCTCGGACCTGCCGCTGCGCGACAACATCCCGACCGCCTTCGACGCCGTGGCGACGGGGCCACGTTCGGTGCAGTGGCGCGCCGACGCGCCGTCGACCCTGGTGTGGACCGAGGCGCAGGACGGCGGCGATCCGCGCAATGAGGCGGAGGTGCGCGACCGCGTCTTCATGCTGGCCGCGCCGTTCAGCGCCCAGCCGACGACCCTGATCGACCTGAAGGAGCGCTACGGCGGCGTGATCTGGGGCGATGCGGACACGGCGCTGGTCAACAGCCGCTGGTTCAACACCCGCCACGAGACCCGCTATGTCGTCGATCCATCGAACCCAGGGACGGACCGTGTGCTGCTGGAGCGGAACTATCAGGCCCGCTACGACGATCCGGGCTCGCCCCTGACCGAGCCGAACGCCCAGGGCTTCAACGTGGCGCAGTTCACCGCCGACGGCCGTCTGCTGATGACCGGCGCGGGCGCGACGCGGGAGGGGGAGTATCCCTTCCTCGCCGCCATGGACCTGAACACCGGTCAGGCGGAGCGGCTGTGGACCTCGGCCAACGGCGAGTTCGAGGCCATTCTCGGCGTGCTGGATGACGGCGCCCGCCGTCTGGTGACCCGTCGCGAGACGAAGGTCGATCCGTCCAACCTGTTCGTGCGCGATCTGGACGCGGGGACGACCACGGCCCTGACCCGCTTCGCCGATCCGGCGCCGCAACTGGCCGGCGTGTCGCGCGAGTTGATCACCTACACCCGCGCTGACGGGGTGCAGCTGTCGGGCACGCTGTATCTGCCCGCCGGCTATGATAAGACCCGTGACGGCCCGCTGCCGCTGGTGATGTGGGCCTATCCGGCCGAGTTCACCGACGCCGCCGTGGCCGGTCAGGTGGTGGACACCGCCAACCGCTTCGTGCGCCCGGGCGGCTCGAGCCACCTGTTCCTGCTGACCCAGGGCTATGCGGTGCTGGACAACCCGTCCTTCCCGATCATCGGCCAGAACGGCGCCGAGCCGAACGACACCTATATCGCCCAACTGACGGCGGACGCTCAGGCGGCGGTCGATGCGGTGGTGGCGCTGGGCGTGGCGGATCGCGACAAGATCGCCATCGGCGGGCACAGCTACGGCGCCTTCATGACGGCGAACCTGCTGGCGCACACCGACCTGTTCCGCACGGGCGTGGCGCGGTCGGGGGCCTATAACCGGACCCTGACGCCGTTCGGCTTCCAGTCCGAGCAGCGCACCTACTGGGAGGCGCCGGAGACCTATAACGCGATGTCGCCCTTCGCCTTCGCCGACAAGGTCAATGAGCCGATCCTGCTGATCCACGGCGAGGCGGACGACAACTCGGGCACCTTCCCGATCCAGTCCGAGCGCTTCTACGCGGCGCTGAAGGGGCAGGGGGCGACGGTGCGCTATGTCGTGCTGCCGCTGGAAGCCCACGGCTATCGCGCGCGGGAGTCGGTCGGCCACACGCTGTGGGAGACCGTCCGCTGGCTGGACCAGTATGTGAAGAACGCGGGGCCGCGGGAGCAGTAACCCTCTCCCGGCGGGAGAGGGCTTGAGCGCCCGCGAGCGTAGCGAGTGGCTGCGCGAAAGGGTGAGGGGTTGCTGTCGAGGGGCGGCTTCGCCGCTTCCGACATCCGACCCTCACCCGACCGCGCAAGGACGACGGCTGCGCCGCCGTGCGCGGTCTCCCTCTCCCATCGGGAGAGGGAGGTCAGCTCTCGATCAGCGGCCCGTTGCCGTCAGCGGTTTTCGCCACGGTGAACGTCTTCAGCACCGAGGCCTGATACGGCTTTTCGAAGATGGTCGAGACGGTGTGGAGCTCGGCCCTGGCCTCGGTCGGGGTGAGGGTCAGCAGGACGAAGCCCTTGGCCGACTGGTCGCACAGCAGGACCTCCTCATTGGCGGCGTTCAGGGCGGCGCCGAGCGGCACCCCCTTCACATGGTCGCCGGGGGAGGGGCTGGAGATGGCGCTGGTGGCGAACTCGACGCCCGCGCGCCGGCCCGAGGCGTCCTTGAGGTCATTGACCCAGAAGGCGTGGCTGTCGCCGGCCAGGACGATGGGCTGGACGCCCGCGTCGGCGAAGGCGCCGTACAGACGCTCGCGACCGGCGGGATAGCCGTCCCAGCTGTCGAGGTTGAAGGGCACGCCCAGCTTGAACAGTTCGATCGACTGGCGGACCTCGGCGCGGACGGCGGCGGGCAGGCGGGCCAGCAGGACGGTGACCTCGAGCGGCGAGGCCATCTTGGTGATGTCCGGACCCTGCACCCGGCCCATGACGACCTGGTTGCCGATGATCTGCCACGGACGACCGGCTTCGCGCGAGGCGGTCAGGGTGGAGCGGATCCAGTCGCGCTGGGCGTCACCCAGCAGGTCGCGGTCGGGGGCGTTCAGCCTGGCGCGGAAGCCGTCGACGTCCGGGCGGGCGTTTCGGCCCGTGCCGACGACCGGCATGTCGGCAGCGAAGCTGAGCGCCTCCGTACGCGCCAGCAGGCGGGTCTCGACCATCAGCAGGCTGGCCAGATCGCCGAACTCGAAGCTGCGGTAGATGGCGTCTTCGGTCAGGCCGCCTTCCGGCTCGCGGATCGGCATCCACTCGAAATAGGCCTTCAGGGCGGCGGCCTTGCGGGTGAGGAAGTCGCCTTCGGTCTCGGACTGATGGTTCTCGGCCCCGCCGGACCAGGTGTCGTTGGCGACCTCGTGATCGTCCCAGACGCAGATGAAGGCGGCGCGGGCGTGGGCGGCCTGCAGGTCCGGGTCGGTCTTGTACTGGGCGTGACGCTGGCGGTAGTCGGCCAGGGTGACGATCTCGTGCGGCGGTTGGGGCGTGCGGTTCAGGCGCGCGCCGGTGGCCATGCCGTAGGAGTCCGGCTCGGCGCCGTATTCATAGATGTAGTCGCCCAGATGGATGACGGCGTCGAGGCGATCCAGCTTCGACACCACCTCCCAGGCGTTGAAATAGCCGCCCGGATAGAGCTGGCAGGAGGCCACGGCCAAGACGGCGTCGGCCGTGGGACCGACCGGGAGGGTGCGGACCCGGCCCTGCGGCGAACGCTCTTCGCCCGAGGTGAAGGCGTAGCGATACTCGAAGCCGGGCTGGAGCCCCGTGACGGGGACCTTCACCGTGAAGTCGCGCGCCGGGCCGGTCTCGACCGTGCCCCCGGCGACGGCGGCCGAGGCGTCGCCGTCGCGCCAGACCGACCAGTCCACCCGGATCGACCGGGCGAACGGATCGGACGGGGTGACGCGTGTCCAGATCACCGCGCCGTCGGCGCGGGGATCGCCGGAGGCGACCCCGTGCTCGAAGCGGACCGATTGAGCCGACTGGGCGGCGGCGGGCAGGCTGACGCCCGCCGCGCCGGCGCCGAACAGGCCCAGAAGGCCACGACGGTGAAGGGACATACGCCTACCTCAGTACTTGACGCCGAAGACGATGCCGACCGTGCGGGGCTCGCCCGCGATGAAGGTCGGCATGCCGAGCGCATCACCCGTATTGCCGGCGTCCTTGATGAACTCTTCATCCAGCAGGTTGTCGGCGAAGGCCTCGACCGACCAGTTGCCGTGGTTCGGCGTGTAGCGCAGGCGCAGGTTCAGCAGGCCATAGCTCTTCTGGACCTCGTCCACGATCAGGTCGGCGACCAGGTTGTCGGCCTGCAGGTCGGTGCGGTCGTTGTCGTCGTCGAAGAAGACTTCCGACTGCCAGCTGTAGGTCGGCTGGATCTGGAAGGCGCCGCCGGCGACCGGGAGAGTCCAGGTCAGGCCGACCGAGGCGCGGTGATCAGGCGACAGGCGCAGGTGGTTGCCGTCGAAGATGCCCGCCTTGAAGCGCGAGTGGTTGAAGCTGTAGGCGCCGAAGACCTCGAGGTTCTCGGCGACCAGCCAGTCGGCCTGGCCCTCGAAGCCGTAGGCCTCGGCCTTGCCGGCGTTGGTGACGACGAACTGGACGCCGTCCTGGATGGTCGTCTGGAAGTTCTCGTAGTTGTAGAGGTAGACCGCGCCGTCCAGACGCAGGGCGTTGTCCAGCAGGGCCGTCTTGGCGCCGATCTCGAAGCTGTCGACGGTCTCGGCGTCGATCTGCTTGAAGGTCACCGGGCCGCCGGGGGCCGAGGGGCCGACCGGGCTGAGCACTTCCGGACGACGGCCGCGGGCGTAGTTGGCGTACAGATTGGCAGCATCCGACAACGCGTAACGGGCGGTCACGCGCCAAGTGACGCCTTCGTCCGTCAGTTCACCGTAGGTGAAGTCGCCGTTGTTGGCGGTCGGCTGGGCGGTCAGGCCGAACAGCGGCAGCAGGGTGGCCGGCAGGTTGACGGCGGCCGGGTTGGCCAGGGCGCCGAGCAGGCCGGGGATCTGGGCCGGGGGCACGGCGCCTTGCTGGATGGCCAGCAGGCCGCCGAGGATCGAGCGGCTCTGGACGCTGGAGGCGTAGCCGGTGGTCTTCTCGTCGCGGGTGTAGCGGATGCCCGCCGACATCTCGAGGCGGTCGGTGAAGGCGTAGGTGGCGTCCGCGAACAGGTCGAAGGACTCGAGTTCCGACGCGTTGATCGGGGTCTCGATGTGCGCCGACTTCAGGTTGGCGGCGATCGGGGCGGCGAGACCGGCGGCGCCCAGCGGGGTCAGCAGCTGGGTGATCACGCCCTGGGCGACGGTCGGATAGGCCGCGGCGGGCAGGGTGGTCTGGCCGACGGCCAGCGGGTTGCCGTCCAGCACGCCCGAGAGCTGGGCCAGGGCCATGCGCTCGTCGAATTGTGTCGGGGTGCGCTGGTAGCCCTCTTCCGAGAAGTAGCCGGCGCCGATGAAGCCGGTCAGGCGACCGCCGCCGTCATAGTTCAGGCGGAACTCCTGGCTGGTCTGCTCGCCATAGGCCTCTTCGGCGGCGGTCAGGATCGGCAGGGAGACGCCGTCGGCGTCGAAGGTCTCGTAGGAGCTGAACTCGCGGTAGGCGGTGGTCGAGGTCAGGGTCAGGCTGTCCGACAGGTCGTAGGAGACGATGCCGGTCACGCCCCAGACGTCGCGGTCCAGGCCGAGGGTCTTGCCGCCGTCGAACAGGGCTGACGGGGTCAGGGCCGCGCCCGACCAGGGCTCACGCGAGCCGAGGACGGCGCCGGTGGTCGGGTCCTGCGGGGTGAAGGCGATGGACTTGAACGAGGTGCCGGCGGCTTCATCGACCTGGTAGTTCGCGATGACGTCGACGCGCAGGCCGTCCATCGGACGGAAGGCGCCCGACAGGCGGAAGGCCTGGGTGTCGAAGCTGTTGTAGTTGTCGCCGCCGAGCAGGTTGTCGACGTAGCCGTCGCGGGTCTTCATGCGGGTGGCGAAGCGGATGGCGGCGGTGTCGCCGACCGGCAGGTTCACCATCAGCTCGCCGATGCGGTAGTCCAGATCACCGATGCCGAAGCGGCCGGCGGCGTCGAACTCGCCCGGCTGGGCGCGGTTCTGGATGACGTTGACCGCGCCGATCAGGGCGCCGCGGCCGTAGAGGGTCGATTGCGGGCCCTTGGCCACTTCGACACGCTCGAGGTCGAACAGTTCGACATAGGAGCCGCGCGACTTGGAGATGGAGACGCCGTCCTGGAAGACCGAGACGCGGGGCTCGGCGGTGGCGGCGCCGGAGTCCGAGGTGATGCCGCGCATCACGAAGCCCGGGTTGTTGGGGGACTGGTTCTGGACGAGGAAGCCGGGGGTGAAGGCCGACAGCTCTTCGAAGTCCTGCACGCCGAGGTTCTCGAGGCGCTCGCCGTTGTAGGCGGTCAGGGCGAAGGGGACCTCGGTGACCCGCTGCTCGCGCAGCTGGGCGGTGACGACGATTTCGTCGAGCTGGGCGGGCTCGGCGTCCTGGGCGGCGGCGCCGCCGGCGAGGACCCAGACGATGCCCAGGGCGCTGGCGCCGAGCAGGGTGGAAGAACGTTGAACACGGTGAATCATGACAGCCCCCGGGGAGTGAGGAGATCGAACTAGCGGGGCTGTATGCCGCCGAAGTTACGATCAGGCGACCGGGTTATGAACCTGAGACGTCGAAGCCGTGACCCTTCCTCCGTGGGCGGCGCATGGAAAAGGGGCCCGGCGCGGGCCGGACCCCTTTCATCAGATCCTGGCATCAGACGCCGGGGCGTCCTCTAGCGTTTCTTGACATCGGATGCGTCGCCGACCCCGCCGTCGGACACATCGCCGACGATGGGGTTCTCGGCCTGGACGCGCGGACGGCTGCTGCGCCAGCTGTCGAAGTCGGTCGAGAATTTCTCGCGTCGCTCGCTGCGCCAGTCGGTGTAGTCGCGGTCGAAGTTGGACAGTTGCTGCTCGCGCCAATGCAGGTAGTCCGGCTCGAAATCGTGCTGGGACCGCGACGACCGGCCGTCCTCATCCCGGCCCTGCCAGATCTGCGCCCCGGGGGCGTAGCCGCGGTCGGGATAGCCGGTGGAATGGCCGTAGTAGTCGGCCCCGTCCCGGCGGCCCTGATCCCAGCCGGAGTCACGGCGGCCATAGTCCTGATCGCGGGACGGGTTCTGGCCGTAGCGGGTGGACGGGCGATAGCTCGCGTCCCGACCGTAGTCGGAGGAGGGCTGGCTGGAATAGGGGCGGCGGTCGTGGGAGCCGTCAGCGGACCAGCCCGACGGACGGTCGCGCTCGCCCTGACGGTAGGCGTCCCGGTCGCCGGAGGCATAGCGCTCATACTGGCCCTGACGCCGCCAGGCGTCGGCGGTGCGGCCGCCGTCGCCCTCGGACCAGCTGGTGTCTTCATCGTAGCGGCGGTCGCGGGCTTCCCAACTCCGATCATCGTCGGGATGGCGGCGGCCGAAGTCATCCTGGGAACGGGGGCGGAAAGGGTTCTGCATGGTCCTGGGCTCCTCTTGAGTGGGAAAGCCGTGAACAGGAGGGGGGACGGGCTGTTCCGCCCGATCACGGGGACCTTACAGCCTTGGCCTTGGAGGCGGCGTCGGGAGCCGTTAGTGGTTCGCTCCGCGTAACGATGGTCTTCAACCATGAAGACCTCGCTTCGTATCGCCGCCGTCGGCACCCTGATCGCCACGGGCGATTGCGCTTCGCCGATCACCGGGTGACGACGATCCAGTCGCGCTGATTTATCAGAGGTCGTCCGTTTTCGGCTGAACCTTTGCCGCAGCGCAACATTCCTGTTGCGCGAGCGTCGCTAGTCGGGTCACGCTGCATATTACCTTGCGGTGGGGGCGGCATGGCCTTTGATGAGATGTCCGGTGGAGCGCCCGATTACGGCGGCGAGGTTCGCGAGAGCTATCGCGGGCTGGCGCGCTGGCTGGCGGACGCCCCCGAGGGGTTGCTGCAGGCACGGTCGCGTCAGGCCGAGCTGTTCTTCCGCCGGATGGGCATCACCTTCGCCGTCTATGGCGACGCGGAATCGGCCGAGCGGCTGATCCCGTTCGACGTGGTGCCGCGGATTATCGGGGCATCGGAGTGGTCGGGACTGGAGAAGGGGCTGGTCCAGCGCGTTTCGGCCATCAACGCCTTCCTTGCCGACGTCTATGGCAAGCAGGAGTGCCTGAAGGCAGGCGTGGTCCCGGCCGAGCTGATCCTGACCAATCCGCAGTATGCGCCCGAAATGCAGGGTCGCCGACCGCCGCGCGACATCTGGGTGCAGATCGCGGGCGTGGATCTGGTGCGGACCGGCGAGGACGGCTTTTACGTGCTGGAGGATAACTGCCGCACGCCATCGGGCGTCTCCTACATGCTGGAGAACCGCGAGATGATGATGCGGTTGTTCCCCGACCTGTTCGCCGACTATCCGGTGCGGCCGGTCGAGACCTATGCGGACATGCTGCTGGCCAGCTTGCGGGCCTGCGCGCCGGAAGGGGCGGGGAGCGATCCGACCATCGTGGTGCTGACCCCCGGCCCGTTCAACTCGGCCTACTATGAGCACAGCTTCCTGGCCGACAAGCTGGGCGTGGAGCTGGTCGAGGGGCGGGACCTCTTCGTCGATGACGGCAAGGTCTACATGCGCACGACCGAGGGGCGGCAGCAGGTGGATGTCATCTACCGCCGCATCGACGACGCCTATCTGGATCCGCTGACCTTCCGCCCGGATTCCACCCTTGGGGTGCCCGGGCTGATGAACGCCTATGAGAACGGGACGGTGACCCTGGCGAATGCGGTCGGCACCGGCGTGGCCGACGACAAGGCGGTCTATACCTACATGCCCGAGATCATCCGCTTCTTCACGGGCGAGGAGCCGATCCTGAACAATGTGCCGACCTGGCGATGTCGCGAGCCCGATGCGCTGAAACATGTGCTGGCCAACCTCGGCGACCTGGTGGTCAAGGAGGTTGGGGGCTCGGGCGGCTATGGGATGCTGGTGGGCCCGGCCTCGACCAAGGCCGAGATCGAGAGCTTCCGGAAGAAGCTGATCAACGACCCGGACGACTTCATCGCCCAGCCGACGCTGGCTCTGTCGACCGCGCCGACGCTGGACAAGGGCGAACTGCAGGGGCGGCACGTCGACCTGCGGCCCTTCGTGCTGTCGAGCCCCGACGGGGTGAAGGTGGCGCCCGGCGGCCTGACCCGCGTGGCGCTGAAGCCGGGTTCGCTGGTGGTGAACTCCAGCCAGGGCGGTGGAACCAAGGACACCTGGGTGCTGGACGTCTGATGCTCTCGAGAACCGCAGACAGCCTGTACTGGACGGGCCGCTATATCGAGCGGGCGGATTTCCTCGCCCGGATTCTGGAAGCCACGATCCGGCTGGCCGCCATTCCGACGCGGGGCGACGGCGACGCCGAGACGGTGTGGGCCAGCGCCCTGGCGTCGGCCGGCGCGCCCAAGGCCCTGGGCCGGGCGCCGACCGAGAAGTCGGTGCGGGAGTATCTGGCCTTCTCGCCCGAGAACCCATCGTCCATCGCCTCGTGCATCACCCGCGCGCGGACCAATGCGCGGTCGGTGCGGACGGCCCTGACGGTCGAGCTGTGGGAGGCGATCAACGGCGCCTGGAACGGTCTGGCCGAGCAGGGTCAGCCGACCCGGCGCGACGACTTCGGCCATTTCCTGGAGTGGGTGAAGACCCAGACCCTGTCATTCGAGGGCGCGGCGTCGCGGACCATGCTGCGCAACGACGGCTACTATTTCCTGCGACTGGGCGCGGCCATCGAACGGGCTGACAACACCGCCCGCCTGCTGGACGTGAAATACCATCTGCTGCTGCCCGAGGGCGAGCGGGTGGGCGGGCAGCTGGATTACTTCCAGTGGACGACCCTGCTTCGCGAGGTCTCGGCCCTGACCGCCTATCGCTGGGTCTATCGGGACAATGTGAAGCCGTGGCTGGTGGCCGACCTTCTGGTGCTGAACCGGCAGATGCCGCGCTCGTTGGCCAGCTGCCAGGCCTCGATCGTGCGCTATCTGGAGAAGCTGGCCAGCGACTATGGGCGGCGCGGACCGGCGCAGCGGATCGCGGCCGACCGGATGCGGGCGTTTGATAACTCGCGCATCGAGACCATCTTCCAGGCGGGCCTGCATGAGTACATCCAGAGCTTCCTGAACGAGAACGGCCGGCTGGGGCAGGCCATCACCGAACAGTACCTGAGCTGATGCGTATCCGGATCGACCACGCCACGACCTATACCTATGACCGGGCGGCCCGCTTCATCATCCAGAGCCTGCGCCTGACACCACGCTCGAGCGAGGCCCAGACGGTGCGCCATTGGCAGGTGGAGACCGACGTCGACGCCCGCCTGCGCCGGTCCGAGGACGCCTTCGGTAACATCGTCCACGCCCTGTACACCGAGCAGCCGACGAACAGCCTGACCATCCGGGTGACGGGCGAGGTGGTGACGACCGACACCGCCGGGGTAATCCCGCCGGGTCAGGAACGACTGTCGCCGCTGGTCTTCTTGCGCGACACCGAGCTGACCAAGCGGGACAAGCTGATCTCGGTCTTCGCGTCCGAATTTCTGGCCCATCCGCCGCTGGACCGGATGCACCGGCTGATGGCGGGCATCCACGGCTCGGTGGCCTTCGAGGTCGGGGTGACGACGCCGACCCACACCGCCAGCGAGGTGCTGGCTCTGGGCCGGGGGGTCTGTCAGGACCACGCCCACGTCTTCATCGCCTGCGCGCGGCATATGGGCGTGCCCGCCCGCTATGTCTCGGGCCATCTGGCGCGCCGAGACCGGGCCGATCAGGAAGCCGCCCACGCCTGGGCCGAGGCCTGGATCGAGGGGCTGGGCTGGGTGGGCTTCGATCCGGCGAACGGCATCTGCCCGACAGAGCGGTATGTCCGCGTCGCGACCGGGCTGGACTATCGCGGCGCGGCCCCCGTGCGGGGCGCGAGCTACGGCGGCAGCGGCGAGACGCTAGCGGTCAAGCTGACGGTGCGTGATGCCGACATGCAACAGGGCCAGCAACAGGCGTAGGCGCGGGGTCGAACGTCGCGGGAATCTGTTACGGTCAGCCGGATTATGACGTTCGCGGGATACGACACGTCCAATGACTTATTGCGTAGGCCTGCTGGTCGATGAAGGGTTGGCGATGATCGCCGACACCCGGACCAACGCGGGCGTCGACAACATCTCCTCCTATCGCAAGCTGCACGTCGTCGATCAGCCGGGCGAGCGGGTTCTGGCCGTCGCCACCGCGGGCAATCTGTCGGTGACCCAGACGGCGCTGGCCATGGTGCGCGAGGGCGTGCACCTGAACGTCGGCGAGCCGCCCGAGACGCTGGAGACGGCCCCGAGCCTGTTCCGTTGCGCTCAACTTCTTGGCCATGCGCTGCGCAGCGTGCGCCAGTCCATCGCTCCGACGCTGGAGGCGGACAGCCTGAACACCTCGGCCTCGATGCTGCTGGGCGGCCAGATCGCCGGCGGGCCGATGCAGTTGTTCCTGATCTACAGCCAGGGCAATTTCATCGAGTGCGGGCCGGACACGCCCTTCCTGCAGATCGGCGAGGCCAAATACGGCAAGCCCATCCTGGTCAGCGGGGTGCATGGCGATACGCCTCTGGCCGAGGCGGTGAAGCTGGGTCTGATCTCGTTCTCTACGACCATGCGCAGCAATGTCGGCGTGGGCGCGCCCTTCGACATGCTGACCCTGCGCCGCGACATGATCAGCGGCGACGTGCGCCGGATCGAGGCGGACGATCCCTATTTCACCGATCTGCACGACCGCTGGACCCGGGCGCAGGCGCAGGCGCGCGCGGCCATGCCCGAGCCGCCATGGATGGCCGGGCAGGGGCTGGCGGCTTTCGGCTGAAGGCCCCTCCGCTGACGTGGCGGCGCCTTGCGGGCCGTTGAACGGGCGGCCTAGCGTGTCGCCATGCCCGGTTTCGACATTCCCTCGACCCCCGCCGACTTCGCCTTCTTCCACCCCCTGCGCGTGCGCTGGGCCGAGGTGGACATGCAGGGCGTGGTCTTCAATCCGAACTATCTGGTCTACGCGGACGTCGCGATGACCGAATACATGCGCGCGGTCGGCCTGCCGGGGGTGGACGGGTTGGCCAGCCTGGGCATCGACATGTTCGCGGCGGGGGCGTCGGTGGATTTCCGGGCCTCGGCGCGGTTCGACGAGGAATTGAGGCTGGGCTCGCGGATCGAGCGGTTCGGCCGAACGTCGTTCCAGCCGCGCGTGGCGGTATTCCGGGGTGATGAGCTGATGGCCGACATCGGCCTGACCTATGTCTGCGTGGCGCCTGATGAACCGCGCCGCACCGTGCCCGTGCCGGAGGCTTTCGTGGCGGCCTGCACGGCGATGGACAGCGGGGTTCGCTGAACCCCCGTTGCAGGCGTCCGTCGTCGCGATAGGGTGGGCCATGATCCAGAACCGACTGACTCGCCGCCATGCCCTCGCCCTCTCGGGCGGTCTCGCCGCGCTGGGGCTGAAGGGGCTGCCCGCGAAAGCCCAATCCGGCTGGAAATCCGAGGACTGGGCGGCGCTGGGCGCCGATGTGAAGGCCGAGTTCAAATGGGCCTGGGACCACTATGTCGCCAAGGCCTGGGGCAAGGACGAGATTAATCCGGTCAGCGGCACCGCGCGGTCCTTCTTCATCGAGGGCCATGACCTGGGCCTGTCGCTGGTCGAGGCGCTGGACACCCTCTGGATCATGGAGCTGGACGAGGAGTTCCAGGCGGGCGTGGACTGGGTGAAGTCCAGCCTGTCGTTCGACGTCGACGCCTATTCGCAGGTGTTCGAGACCAATATCCGTCTGGTCGGCGGTCTGGTGTCGGCGCATCTGGCGTGCGGCGATCCGGTGCTGCTGGAGAAGGCGAAGGACCTGGCCGACCGGCTGATGAAGGCGTTCGACGCCTCGCCGCACGGCCTGCCGTATCGTTATGTGAACCTGAAGACCGGGGCAGTGCGCGATCCGGAGACCAATCTGGCCGAGATCGGCACCTATGCGACCGAGTTCGGCGTGCTGGGGCAGCTGACCGGCGACGACCGCTACTATGCGGCGGCCAAGCGGGCGATGAAGCACGCGCTGGATATGCGCTCCGACAAGGGGCTGATGGCCGCCAACATCCACGCCGAGACGGGCCAGTTCATCAGCCGCAACGCCTCGATCGACGTCTATGCGGACAGCTTCTACGAATATCTGTGGGACAGTTGGGAGCTGTTCGGCGACACGGACATGAAGCGCTGGGCCGAGGAATGCATGGGCGCGATGGTCGCCCATCAGGGCAAGCTGTTCGACGGCCGCCTGTGGTTCCCGATGGTGGACTATGAGACCGCCGAGACGACCGGCTACTCACAGACGGTCCTGGGCGCCTATCTGGCCGGGCTGCTGGGGCAGGTCGGTCTGAAGGCGGCGGGCGACGACTTCCTGGCCACCTATACGGAGATGCAGGAGCAGTACGTCATCATCCCGGAATCGACGGATGTGCGGACCCGGACTCCGCGCGGCGTCCGCACCGGCCTGCGCCCCGAGTTCGCCGACGCCTGCCTGAACCTGTGGCTGGGCGACCGGGACGAGCGCTACCGCGTGCTGACGGCGCTGCACTATCAGAACATGAAGACCACCTCGAAGGCGGCCTATGGCTACACCTCGCTGAAGGACATCACGACCCGGCCGATGGAGCAGGGCGACAACTGCCCCGGCTACTGGTGGTCGGAGCAGATGAAATACTACTTCATCATGTTCGCCGAGCCGAAGCGGATTGATCTGGACCGGCTGCAACTGAGCACGGAGGCGTGTGTGCTGAGGGGGTTTGTGAGGTGAACCCGCTCGGAAAATTCCGCTGGAAAAGGAGAGCGCGGTGGATCGGCATTCGATCCGGGAAGATTGAAGCAATTGGACTTTGCTTCATCCTCATTTCTGTCGGCTGGCAGGTGTTCTTTGAAGACAGCACAGCTGCCCAGATTCCTTATGGCCACTACGTGTCGCTGAACGAGCAACTAGTGATGATCTGGATGGCGTTGGGATCTGAGGATGTCCGCGAGGCCGTTGCAGCGGGCAATCAGCATTTCTGGAGCTTCCATGAACCGATTGATCCCTCAGTCTGGCACCTCGACATCATAACTGGCGTGCGGGCCAGTCTCTTTGCATTTGGAACGGTCCTGACCATAGCTGCTAAATGGTTCGCACCGGCTGGGCCCCGCTCCTAGCCCCCATACCCGCTCATCGCATACGGCCGTTCCGCCGCCGTGGTCCCCCACATCAGGTTGGGCTCGGTCCCCATGACGAAGTGCAATTCCCCGCCCGCCTGGATTTCGTCGTGGCCGATCCAGGTGCGGCCCAGAGGGCGGCCGTTGAGGCTGACGGACTGGACGTAGAGGTTCTCGTCGGCGAGGCCCTCGGTGGAGATGGTGAAGGTCTTGCCGTTGGGCAGGTTCAGCACCGCGCGCTCCACGAAGGGGCGGCCGATGACGTACTGGCCCGAGCCCGGCGTGACCGGATAGAAGCCCAGCGCCGTGAACATCAGCCAAGCCGACATCTGGCCGACGTCGTCATTGCCCGCCAGACCGGCGGGGCCGGGGTGGTACTGGGTGTCCATGATCTGTTTCAGCCGGGCCTGGGTCCGCCACGGGGCGCCGGCGAAGACATAGGCGTAGGCCGAGTGGTGGCTGGGCTCGTTGCCGTGGATGTACTGGCCGATCAGGCCGGCGATGTCCTCGGCGTGGGAGTAGTCCAGCCCGGTGTTGTCGTAGTCGAACATGGCGTCCAGCTTGGTCACCGTCGCCGCGTCGCCGCCCATGGCGGTGACGAGGGCGGCCATGTCCTGCGGCACGAACCACGAATACTGCCAGGCGTTGCCCTCGGTGTAGTCCGAGCCGTAGTTGATGGCGGTCGGATCGAACGGGGTGCGGAAATTGCCGTCGGCCAGACGGGCGCGGACGAAGCCGGTCTCGCGGTCGAAGGTGTTGCGCCAATTGCCCGCGCGACGGTCGAAGACGGCCTGCACGTCGGTGCGGCCCAGCCTCTCCGCCATGCGGGCGATGGTCCAGTCGTCATAGGCGTATTCGACGGTCTTGGACGCCGCCTCGGGCTCGCGATCGATCGGCACCCAGCCGAGGTCCATATAGTCGCCCAGCCCGCCGTAGGGGCGGTAGGTGGCGCTGGCCACCATGGCGTTCAGCGCGGCCTCGCCGTCGATGCCGTCAACGCCCTTGAGGTAGGCGTCGGCGATGACCGGGACGGCGTGGTAGCCGATCATGGTCCAGGTCTCCTGACCCGCGAAGGACCAGACCGGCAGGATGTCGTAGGGGCTGACCTGCTGGGCCGCGATCAGAGAGTTGATCATGTCGGCGTTGCGGCGGTCGGGCTGGACCAGGGTCAGCAGCGGGTGCTGGGCGCGGAAGGTGTCCCACAGGCTGAAAGTCGAGTGGACGGTGAAGTCCGACTGATGGACCGCATTGTCCGGCCCGCGCCAGCGCCCGTCCACGTCGCCGTGCACCGAAGGCGCGATCAGCGAATGGTAGAGGGCGGTGTAGAGGCTGGTCCGCATCTCCTCCGGGGCGGTGATGTCGACGGCGCCCAGCGCCTCGGTCCACGCGGCGCGACTCTGGGCGCGGACACCGTCGAAGTCGAAGGTCCCGCCCTCGGACTCCAGATTGCGGATGGCCCCGGCCTCGTCGACCGAGGAGACGGCGACCTTGACCAGCAGCGGTCCGGCGATGGAGCCGAAGTCGAAGGCGGCCTCGAGCTGGCGGCCCTGGACCTGAGCCCGGTCGGTCATGTCTCGGCCCGGCTGGCGGAAGCCGCGGTAGGGGATTTCGCTGTCACGATCCTGCAGTTGGTAGCCGACCAGCGGCTTGGAGAAGCGCATGGCGAAATAGAGCTGGCGACCCGGCGCCCAGCCGCGCGTCTCGCGGAAGCCGGTGACGGTGCCGTCCGGATGTACGCGGATGCGCGACCACAGCACCTTGCCCGGGTAGTCATAGATGGAGGGGCGGAAGTCGAGCAGGATGCGGGCGGGCTGGGAGCGCGGAAAGCTGTAGCGATGCAGGCCGACGCGGACCCCGGCGGTCAGTTCGGCGCGGACGCCGGAGTCGGTCAGGCTGACGGCGTAGTAACCGGGCTCGGCGACCTCGGAGGCCTTGTTGTAGCGCGAGCGATAGCCGGAGTTGGGCGTGGCCGGATCGCCTGCGTCCCAGCGCACCTCGCCCGAGATGGGGGTGATCAGGACATCGCCGAGGTCCGAGTGGCCGGTGCCCGAGAAATGGGTGTGCGAGAAGCCGAGGATGGTCGGGTCGTCGTAGCGATAGCCCGCGGCCCAGTCATAGGACTGGCGGAAGGGGCGGAAGTCGGTGTCCGGGCTGAGCTGGACCATGCCGAAGGGGGCGACGGCGCCGGGGAAAGTGTGGCCCTTGCCCGCCGTGCCGATGAAGGGATCGACGGCGTCATAGGGCGGGGGCGGGGCGGGGGGCGCTTCCTGGGCCGTGGCGCAGCCGCCCAGTGTCAGGGTGGCGAACACCGCCGCCAGCATTGCGTTGTGCCCGATCCGCCGCATGGAAATCCCTCCGCCCGTCTGCAAGAGCCGACCCTAGGCAGGTTGACCGGGGAGGGGAAGGCGTCTGCGGCGGATGCCCACAAGGGGATGAGCGGGCGCCGGGCGCTCGGCCCGACGCCCTTTCAGGCGTCCTAGATCATCCAGTCCCGGACCGTGCCCTCGCCGAAGCCATCGGCATGGCCGTGCAGCGGCGTATGCGCCGGGGCGACCCCGTCCATCACGATGCCCGCGAACAGATCGTCGGCGACGGGCAGGACCTGCGGCAGGTCGGCCCAGACCTTGTCGGCGACGAGATCCGGCAGGACCAAGGCGTTGTCGTCGAGCGGGGGCAGGACGAAGGCGTCGTCGAACAGGGTCTTGTCCGACATCCGGGCCATGACCTCCGGCGTCGCCGCCGGCGGGATCAGCGAGCTCAGCACCAGCACCTCGCCATTGGCGAAGCGGACGGCCTCGATGCCCAGCAGGGTGTCGGTCCCGTCGCGGGCCGCCACCGAGTCCACCACGCGCCAGCCGCCCTCGATCCGGGTGAAGACGTAGTTGGCCCGCACGCCCTGAAGCAGGGCCAGGTCGTTGCCCGCGCCGCCGACCAGGGTGTCGTCCCCGCCGAGGCCGGCCAGGGTGTCGTGGCCCGCGCCGCCGGTGATGGTGTTGTTCTCGGCGTTGCCCGTGCCGCCGAAGTTTCCGGGGCCGACATATGTCAGGTGCTCGATATTGGCCTTGAGGGTGAAGTTGCCCATCGTGGTCAGGACGGTGTCGATGCCCTCGCCGGCCAGCTCGATCAGGGTGTCTGCAGCGTCGACGATATAGAGGTCGTCGCCGCGCCCGCCGTACATCTCGTTGACCCCTCCGCCCGAGCCGCCGATCAGGATGTCGTCGCCGTCGAAGCCGAGCAGGACGTCGTTGCCGATGGCCCCGTCGATGATGTTGTTGTCCGCATTGCCCATCAGGGTGTCGCGCAGGTTCGATCCGGTCAGGTTCTCGAAGCCGGTGAAGGTGTCGGTCCCGCTCAGGCCGTCATTGGTCGCCCGGCCCAAGTCGAGGCGGGCGGTGACCCCCGCCGTCGACAGGATGTAGGTCAGGGTGTCGATCCCGGCCCCGCCGTGCAGGGTGTCGTTGCCGGCCCCGCCCTGCAGGGTGTCATTGCCGTCGCCGCCGGTGATGACGTTGTCCAGCGCATTGCCGTTCAGCATGAAGTCGCCGGTCCCGACGACGGTCCCGTTCTCGACGTTGGCGCCGAGGGTGTAGTTGCGCAGGGCGCGCAGCTGGACGGTGTCGATCCCGTCGCCGACGCCCTCGATGATCGAGTCGGCGACGTCCAGCACATAGGTGTCGTTCCCCGCGCCGCCGTACAGTTCATTGGCCGCGCCCGCGCCGCCGATCAGGATATCGTCGCCGCCGAGGCCCAGCAGGACATCGCGCCCGGTCCCGCCGGTGATGACGTTGCTCACCGCATTGCCGACGCCGGTGAAGCTCCCGGTCCCGGTGTAGGTCAGGTTCTCGATATGGGCGGCCAGGTTGATCTGCGAGACGGCGGTCAGGACGGTGTCGATCCCTTCGCCGGCGTTCTCGAAGATAGAGTCCGAGCGGTTCTCGACGATGTAGGTGTCGTTGCCCGCGCCGCCGTAGAGCTCGTTGGGCACATCGGCGCCGCCATGGATGATGTCGTCGCCACCGCCGCCGAGGATGACGTCCCGGCCCGCGCCGCCGATCAGGATGTTGGCCGCGCCGTCGCCGATCAGCAGGTCGTTGAAGGCCGAGCCCGTCAGGTTCTCGATCGAAGTGAAGGTGTCCGACCCGCCGTCGCCGTCGTTCGACGCCGTCTGCAGATCGATCCGCGCCGTCACGCCTCCGCCCGCGCCCGAGTAGTCGGCCGTGTCGGAGCCCGCGCCGCCGTTCAGGACGTCGTTGCCCGCCGAACCGAACAGTTGATCATCGCCCGTTCCGCCGGTCAGGGTTTCGCCGGCCGCCGTGCCGATCAGGGTCACGCCGGCGCCGAGTGCGCTGACCGCCAGCTCGATGGCGCCGAAGCGCAGGCGCTCGACGTTCGTCAGGTTGTCCACGCCCTCGCTGGAGACCACGGTGACGACGCCGTTGCTGACCGTGATCGAATAGGGGGCGACGCCCGCGGCGAAGACCGCCGTGTCAAAGCCCGCGCCGCCGTCGATGATGTCATTCCCGGCCCCGCCGGTGATCACGTCATCGCCGTCGCCCGCCGCGATGAGGTCCGCCCCGGCCGTGCCGTTCAGGGTGTCGGCGTAAGAGGTGCCGTTGATCTCGTTGGGCAGCGGATTGCCCGCCAGATCGTACAGGCCGTTATCGAAGCGAAGGCGCTCGATATTGGTCAGGGTGTCCGTGCCGTCGGGGCCGACGACCGTGGTGACACCGTTGGTGATGGAAAGGGTGTAGGCGGACCGGGCGCCCGAGAAGACCGCCGTATCGCGGCCCGCCCCGCCGTCGAGGGTGTCGTTGCCAGCCCCGCCTGTCAGGGTGTCGTCGCCATCGCCCGCGAGGATGTGGTCCACGCCGCTGTCGCCGACCAGATTGTCGGCATTGGGGGTGCCGTTGACGATGTTGGGAAGGCGTTCGCCAGCTGTCGTGTACAGGCCATCGGCGAACTGTAGCCGCTCGACCCCGCGCAGGGTGTCGGTCTGGCCGTAGGTTGAGTTGTCGATGATGCTGGTCACGCCCTCGGCGTTGGTGATGATGGTGTAGTTGGCGCGCGGCCCGGCGTAGACGGCGATGTCAAAGCCCGCGCCGCCTTCAAGGATGTCGTTGCCGAAGCCGCCGTTCAGGATGTCGTCGCCATCCCCGCCCAGCAGGATGTCGTTGCCGTTGTCGCCGGTCAGACGGTCCGCGCCGCCGAAGCCCTCCAGCAGGTTGGAGCCGATGACCGTCCCGGTCAGGATGTCGTCGAACTGGCTACCGTACAGGTCCTCGATGTTCTCGAGGGTGTCGAGACCTTGCCCGGTGTCCTGGGCCCCGTAGAGCTGAAGGCTTACGGTGACGCCGCGGGTCGCGGTGCGGTAGTCGGCGACGTCGCCGCCCGGGCGATATTGCCCGCCGCCGAGTTCCGCCGGCGAGGTCTCGCCGCCCTGGCCGCCGTCGAGGCGATCATTGCCTTCGCCGCCGGCGAGGATGTCGCGGCCCGAACCGCCCATCAGGCTGTCATCGCCGGCGTCGCCGTTGAGGACGTCATCGCCGTTATTGCCCTGCATGACGTCATCGCCGCCGGCGCCGTTGAAGACATCGTTCTCGGCCGTGCCGTTGTACAACTGGCCGGGTGTCGCGAGCGGGTTGTAGCCGAAGTTCGCGGCGGTGAAGTCGGTCCGCAGGGTGTCGGCGAAGGTGATCAGGGTGATCCAGTCGTGGACGGTTCCACTGCCGTCGCGGTCGACCATGAGCAGGACGTTGGCGCCGTCCTGCACCAGACGCGTGAAGCCGAGCTGGAAGGGATTGTAGCCGTTCCATCCGACCAGCGAGAAGTTGAGCATGTTCTGAAAGTTGAGGACGTCGCCGCCAGTGCCCGCGGTGAAGTCGGTGACGCGGATCGTCGGTGTCGGATTCTCGAACCGACCGATGTGGATGGTGTCGACCCCGGCGCCGGTGGCGATGGTCAGGTCGCCGTAGAGGAAGCCGTCGAGATAGATGCGGTCATTGCCCGCGCCGCCGTCCAGCAGGGCCGAGAAAGGCCCGTCGCCGTTGATATGAAGTTCGTCCGCGCCGTCGCCGCCGTACAGCCGGACGTGGTCGGAGGAGGCGAAGCGCTGGGCCGAGATGTAGTCGTCGCCCTCGCCCCCGTCATAGAGATCGTTGCCGACACCGTCGCCGCCGCCGATGGTGTCATTGCCGGCACCGCCGTAGATGATGTCATCGCCGTCGCCGCCGCCCAGACTGTCGTTGCCCGCCCCGCCTTCGATCCGATCATTGCCGTTGCGGCCCTGAATGAGGTCATCGCCGTCGGCGCCGGTCATGATGTCGTCGCCGTTGGTCCCGAAGAACCGGTCCGCCGCCGCCGTGCCGGTGAAGGTCTGGCCCGGGACGCCGCCGCCGTTGGGGTCGAGGCCGCCGAAGTTCCACGCGACCAGGGTGTGGGCCTGAACGTTGCGGAAGGTGATGAGGGTGAGGGCGGCCTGCGCCCCCGCCGCGCCGTCCAGATCGATGGACAGGACCGCGTCGGCGCCGACCTGGGTCAGCTTGAGATGGCCGGAGGCGAAGGGGTTGCCGCCATTCCAGCCGGTGAGCATGTCGAAGATCTTGAAGGTCGGGCTGTCCCAGACGATCCGGTCGCCGAGGAAGCCGGCGGTGAAGTCCGTCACGACGATCTGGCCGCCCCAGGTCGGGTTCAGCACCGAGAAGTCGAGAATGTCGGCGCCCGCGCCGGTGGTGATCTCGACGTTGCCGGCGGCGGCCCAAATCAGGAACCTGTCGTTGCCCGCCCCGCCGTCGAGGACGGCGTTGCTGGCGTTGAAGACGTAGTAGTCGATCAGGTCGTCGCCATCGCCGCCCTCGGCCCGCAGGGTGTTGATCGGCGCGTTCTGGCCTCGCCAGAAGTGGAGGGTGTCGTTGCCGCCCATCCCGCGCAGGATGTCGTTGCCGCCGACTTCGTCATTGATGATGTCGGCGTCGCTACCGCCGGTCAGTGTCTCGGACGCACCGGTTCCGTTGATCGTCGGCATATTCGAAGTCCCCACAGGCCGTCAGGCCAGACGCGAGGACGCGAACATCGACGGTCCCCCAACCTGATGTGGAGGTTAAGCTGAGCTTAACGCTCCGGCAAGCGTCTGATTTCTGGCTATTTTGACGTGGAGCGCTGTTCTACAGGCCGCTTTTGTCGGTTCGATCGTTCCAGCACCGGACGATCAGGTCTTCGGCCCCGAGCAGGGTCGAGCCTTCGACGATGACGCGCCGTGTTTCGCCCGCGACCATGTCGAAATGATTGTCGCTGAAGCGCAGGTCGGGGCGAGCCGAGACCAGATGCACGAACAGCAGGCAGACCTCGGCGCGCAGATCGATCTGAAGCCGGGTCGGGCCGAGACGCGTCATGGTCACGACCGGGCGGGCCGGGATCAGTTCGAGGTCGCGGATCGGGGCCGACAGGAGGCGGGCGCGCTCGAACGCGGCGTCGGCGGAGCGGGCGTGCAGGATCAGGTCATTGCCGGTCGGCGCCGCGCCGCGCCACGCGATCTGATGGCCTTCGGCGGGCGTGTTGACGGGAACGGTCCATTGCTCGCGGATGTCGCCGGACAGGCTTTCCTGAGTGACGACGACCTCGCCGGTGACAGGCGTCGCCGTGTCATTGGTGATCCAGAGTTCGACCTGACCCTCCGGCAGGGTCTTGAAGGAGGCCAGTACCGGAGCGAAGGCGCGGCGGACGGCGTGGAACGAGGCCTTCTCCACCCCGTCCCAGTCGATCAGGCTCCAGCTGACGCAGGGCCAGCAGTCGTTGAGCTGCCACAGGAGGGCGCCTGAGCAGTGTGGGCGGCGACGGCGGAAATGCTCGATGCCGAACTTCAGCCCCTCGGCCTGACACCACTGGGTGAAATCGACGTAGTCGCGCAGGGTGGTGGGCAGGCCGGTGACCGGGGTCATCATGGCGTCGGCCTTGCGCGCCTCGTCCTTGATGCGGGCCAGAAAACCCTCGCTCTCGGGCGTCAGATCGGCCGGGTCCATCCAGCGTCTCAGCGTCTCCAGCGCGGGCGCAGCCTGCAGGCCGAACTCACTGACAAAGCGCGACATATCCTCGGCGTAGCGGGGATAGCCGACGCCCTCCGGCGAGGACTGGAAGTCGCCGATCATCGCGTCGTCGGGAATGGGCGGGACGCCATGCCAGACGGTCCAGTCGTGGACGTCGCCGGCCTTCATGCTGTTCGGGTTCGGCCCGCCCCAGGGGCTGCCGCGTCGGTAGGGCGTTTCCGGATCGAGGCGCGACAGGACCTCGGGCAGGACCTCGTCGTAGAGCTTGAGGCCGGACAGGACGCCGTCCTCGCCGGCCATATCGTTGTTGATCCGGTGCATGGCCTGGCTCTCGTTGTTGCCGCACCAGACCGCCAGGCTGGGGTGATGGCGCAAGCGGCGCACCTGCTCCTCGGCCTCGATGCGCACCGAGGCGGCGAAGGCGTCGTCCTCGGGATAATGGGCGCAGGCGAACATGAAATCCTGCCAGACCAGGAGGCCTGCCCGGTCGCACAGTTCGTAGAAGAGGTCCGGCTCATAGACGCCGCCGCCCCAGACCCGGATCATGTTCATATTGGCGCGGACCGACTGGTCGATAAGGCGGGCGTAGGCGGCCTGGTCCACGTCGGCGACGAAGGAGGTGGAGGGGACCCAGCAGGCGCCCTTGGCGAAGAGCGGGCAACCGTTCAGCACGAAGCGGAAGAAGGTGGCGCCGGGCTCGTCCGGATCGGGGCTTTCGTCGATAGCGATGGTGCGCAGGCCGACCGTGCGGATGGTCTGGTCCAGCGTCTGGCCGTCGGCGGACAGGATGACGCTGAGCCTGTGCAGGGGCTGTTCGCCGAGGTCGGCGGTCCACCACAGGCGGGGCTGGTCGAGGCTGACCGGCAGGGTCAGCGAGGCGTCCGCCGGAGCTTCGTGGCGGAAGACGACGGCGCCGTCCGGGTCGGTCAGGGTCGCTTCGACGCGGGCGCCTGCCGGAGCGTCCAGCGCCAGCTCGATCCGGGCCTCGGCGCGGTCGGCGGTGGCGGACAGGGTGGCGAAGCGGACGTCGGCGATGCGGGCGGGCGAGCGCACTTCGAGCCGCGCGGCTTGCCAGACGCCGACGGTGGGCAGGTCGGGGCCCCAGTCCCAGCCCCAGCCGAACTGGGCCTTGCGCATGGCGTTGCGGCGCGAGCGACTGATGCGGTCGGTGAAGGCGCTCCAGATCGGCAAGGGCCGGTGCGGCGCGGCGGTGGCGGGCGGATCGAAGCGGACGGCGACGGTGTGCTGCGCGCCGGGCGTCAGCCGTCCGGTGACGTCGAAGGTCCAGCGGCGGAACATGTTGTCCGCCCGGCCGATCTCGACCCCGTCGAGGAAGACGACGGCGAAGGTGTCCAGCCCGTCGAAGACCAGTTCGGCGCTCTGGCCGGGGGCGAGGGCAGGGGCCTCAAAGGTCGTATGCTGCCACCACTCGCGATCCCGGACCCAGGCGGCGTCCGCCTCGTGGCGGCCCTTGTAGGGATGGGCCAGCCGATCGGCCTCGATCAGGGCCTGATAGACGTCGCCGGGGGCGCGGATCGGGATCCAGTCGTCGGCCTCGGTCGTGGGCTGTCCCTCTCCGGGTGCACAGTCGCGGAGCCGCCAGTGGTCCAGGGCGATCATGGTCAGGCGCTCGCCCGGCCGGCCTCGACCTCGGCGATGAAGGCCTCGGCCTCGGCGTTGGCGCGCTCGCCGGCGCCGATAAAGTAGTTGTGGCCGATGTCCGGGAAGGTGACGAGCCGGGCGCCCGGAATCATCTCCGCCAGCGCCTTGCCCGCCTCGTAGGGGACCAGCAGGTCCTGGGTGCCGTGGAAGACGAGGGTCGGCAGTTTCAGCGCGCGCACCTCGGCGGGATCGACGCTGTAGTGGGAGATGGCCATGGCTTGGGCGATGACGCCCTTGAGCACAAAGGGGTCCTTCTCGAGGACGGCCATGTCGCGGGCGATCCGGTCGTCCGGGGCGGCGTCACCGTAGCCGTTCTTGAACTTGGGCTTGGCCAGCAGCTTGAGCAGCGGCATGGCGTTGTAGAGCAGTTTGATCAGCCAGTCGGGGCGCGGCTTGATGTCCGGCGTCTTGGCCATGGTGCAGCCGAGGATCAGCGAGCGGACCCGTTCCGGGTAGCGCAGGCCGAACTCGAGCGCGATGCCGCCGCCCATGGAGACGCCGTAGACGTGGGCCGTCTGAACGCCCGCCGCGTCGAGCACGGCGAGGGCGTCGGCGGCCATCTCGTCCACGCTGGTGCGGGAAGGGGCGTCGCTCTGGCCGGTGCCGCGATTGTCGAAGGAAATCAGATGGTAGCGGTCGCCCATCGCCTCCTTCAGCGGATACCACATGCCCGAGCTGTAGCGGTGTCCCATGATCAGCAGGATGGGGACGCCCGAGCCGGACTCGTCCCACGCCAGACGCACGCCGCCGCGATCCAGAAAACGCATGACCTTGTTCCCTCGCGCGGCTTGTTTCGCCTCGAGGGCGGCCGCTTCGGCGGACACATTCCGCCGGGTTCGTGTTGAATGCAAGATGTTCATTCGTGACTGAATGAGTGTTGACGGAATTCAAAATCGGTGAAAACCATCGGGGCATGGCGACGTCAGATCGCCGAGGAAACATCACAGGATAGGGAGGGCCGTATGGGCCGTAGTCTCTGGATTTCGACGTCCGTCGCGGCGCTGCTCTGGTGTGGCGTCGCCCAGGCGCAGGAGGCTGCGCCGCAGCCGCAGCAGGAAGAGGCGACCAGCCTCGGCGAGGTGGTCGTCACCGCCGAGCGTCGCACGACCAACCTGCAGGAAACCCCCATCGCCGCCTCGGTCTTCACCGGCGAGCAGCTTCAGAACAAGGGCGTGGTCAATATCGAGACCCTGCAGTTCTCCATGCCGTCGGTGACGGTGCAGAACTCGGGTCAGGGTAACAGCTTCAATGTTCGCGGCATCGGCAAGACCGAGAACAACTCGTCGATCGGCGTGGGCGTGATCACCTATCGCGACGGCGTGGCGGTCTTCCCGGCCTATTTCCAGAACGAGCCCTTCTACGACATCCAGAGCCTTGAGCTGCTGCGCGGTCCGCAAGGCACCTTCGCCGGCCAGAACGCCACCGGCGGCGCGGTCTTCGTCACCCAGCGCAACCCCGACTTCTCGGGCGTGAACGGCTACTTCACCGGACAGGTGGGCAGCTATGACAACGTCCGCCTGCAGGGCGCGGTGAACCTGCCGCTCAGCGACACCTTCGCCATGCGTCTGGCCTTCAATCAGGAAGAGCGCGACAGCTTCTATGAGGTGATCCAGGGCTCGCCGATCGCGGGCAACACGCCCGGCACCTTCGAGAGCGAGAGCTATCGCGCCAGCTTCCTGTGGCAGCCGAGCGATGCGCTGCGCGTGCTCTGGAAGAACGACTACAACCGCGTCGACATGGGTGGCTACCCGACCACCCCGGTGGGCGCGACGGACGGCCTGTTCAATCTGCGCTGGAACGGTCCGGCGCTGGCCCAGGACGAGACCTTCCGCTCGGTGCTGAACATCAGCTACCAGTTCGAGAACGGCATCACCCTGCGGTCGGTGACCGGCTATCAGAACGGCACCACGGCGGTGCGCGCCGACCTCGACGGCACGGCGACCCTGCCGTTCCAGTCGCGGATCAAGGCCGACCAGCGCCTGTGGTCGCAGGAGTTCAACCTGATCTCGCCGGACACCGGCCGGTTCAGCTGGATTCTCGGCGCCTACTATCAGGACGACCTGATCACCTTCCCGCCGGGCCAGTTCAGCACCAGCCAGTATCTGTCGCCGACGGTGCCGCTGCTGATCCACATCACCCTGCAGGGCGAGAACCCCAAGTCGACCGCCGCCGCCTTCGGTCAGGTCAGCTATGATCTGACGGACTCGCTGGAGCTGCAGGTCGGCGCCCGCTACTCGCGCTCGACGGTCGAGAACGACGCCATCAGCGCGATCCCCGAAGCCGCCCTGTCCATTGCCCAGAAGGACAAGGTCGAAGAGGACAAGGTCACCGGCAAGATCGCCCTGAACTGGACCCTGGACGACGACAACTTCCTGTATGGCTTCGTCGCCACCGGCTACAAGGCGGGCGGTCTGAACGGTCCGAACATCCTCGGCGCGCCTCCCGGAGCCTTCGAGGGCGAAGAGGTCACCGACTTCGAGATCGGCTGGAAGTCGACGTTGTTCGGCGGCCGGGTCCGCACCCAGCTGGGCGCCTACTACAATATCTACAAGAACTTCCAGGTGATCGTCGGCGACCCGGTGGTGCCGACCATCTCGACCATCTCGAACGTCGTCGGCGACACCGAGATCTATGGCCTGGAAGCCTCGGCGCAGGGCCGGTTCGGAAACCTGGGCTTCGACTTCGGCGCGTCGCTGGCGCACTCGGAGCTGGGCGACTTCTTCGCCATCGATCCGCGCGGCACGATGGCCGGCGGCTGCAACCCGAACAGCGGCCCGGTCAGCGCCACCTGCATCAACGTGGGCGGCAACGCGCAGACTTATGCGCCGGAGTTCACCCTGAGCGCCGGGGTCGAGTACGACTTCGCCGTGGCGGGCGGCACCCTGACCCCGCGTGTGGACTACAGCCACATATCGGACACCTGGGGCACGATCTTCGCCAATGAGGCGCGGGGCGATCACCTGTCGGCCCGGGACATCGTCAACGCCCAGCTGACCTACGAGAACGGCGGCGGCTGGCGGTTCCAGGCCTACGGCACCAACCTGACCGACGAAGAGTATGTCGGCGCCGTGAAGTCGGGTCAGCGCTACGCCGGTCCGCCGCGCCAGTACGGCATTCGTCTGACCCGCAGCTTCTGATCCGCCTGAACGGGGCGGGTCTTCGGGCCCGCCCCGCCCTTTCTTATTGAGTACCCCCGCGCCGATGACCGTTCAGTCCACCCTCGACCATCCGACCGCCGGGACCACCCAGGCCTCCGCGCGTCCGGCCCTGTCGATGATGGACGGGATGCAGGCCTGGGGACTGACCATCGACAAGTTCCTGGTCCATGCGGCGCGTTGGCATTCCGACGTCGAGGTCGTCTCCTGCGACGTCGACGGCGAGGTCAGTCGCATGGGGTATGGCGAGGTCCTGGAGCGCAGCCAGCGTTTGTCGGGCGCGCTGCGGGGCCTCGGACTTGGACTGGGCGACGTGGTCGCCACCCTGGCCTGGAACACCCGGCCGCATATGGAAATCTGGTACGGCGCCATGGGCGTCGGCATCGTCTGCCATACGCTGAACCCCCGGCTGACGGCGGTGCAGCTGGCCTCCATGCTGGAACAGTCGGGTGCGACCCTGCTGGCCTACGGCGCCGGTCTGGCGGCGCTGGCGGGCGAGATCGCCGCCCTGCGGCCCGGCCTGCGCCTGATCGCTCTGGATGAGCGCCCTGAGCCGGGCAGCGGCGCCCTGGATATCGAGGTCCTGATCAAGGCCGGGGAGGCGGCGGTCTGGGGCGGGTTCGACGAGCAGTCGCCTGCGGGCCTGTGCTTCACCTCGGGTACCACCGGCGCACCGAAGGGCGTGATCTATACCCATCGCTCCAACTATCTGATCACCCTGCGGTCGCTCCTGGCGGACTCGTTGGGGCTGACCCGGCGGGATGTCGTGCTGGTGGCCGTGCCGATGTTCCACGCCAACGCCTGGGGCTTCCCCTTCTCGGCGCCGGCGGTGGGGGCCAAGCTGGTCCTGCCGGGGCGGCTGACCGACGGCGCGCGTCTGGCGCGGCTGATCCGGAAGGAGGGGGTGACCCTGAGCGCCGGGGTGCCGACCGTCTGGCTGGGTCTGGTCGACCACATCGAGGCCAGCGGCGAGGCCGTACCGTCGCTGGAGCGGATCGTGCTGGGCGGCTCCGGTTGTCCGGAAGCCCTGATGAACCGGCTGGAAAGTGCATTGGGCGTCCGCGTCCAGACCAGCTGGGGCATGACCGAGCTGTCGCCGACGGGCACCCTGTCCTCCCCCGGCGAGCCCGCCCGCGCCTCTGGCTGGCCGTCCATCGGCCTGGACCTGCTGCTGACTGACGCCGAGGGCGTGCCGCTGCCGCAGCAGCGGGGGGTGACCGGCCATCTGAAGGTCAAGGGCGCCAGCGTCGTGAACCGCTACCTCGGGGCCTCGGCTCCGGCGCTGGATGCGGACGGATGGTTCGACACCGGCGATCTGGCCAACATCGACGAGACCGGCGCCCTGACCATCGCCGGCCGCTCCAAGGACCTGATCAAGTCGGGCGGGGAGTGGATCAATCCGGGCGAGATCGAGGAGATCGTCGGCGGGATGGAGGGCGTGGCCCTGGCCGCCGTGATCGCGCGGGCGGACGCCAAATGGGGCGAGCGCCCCGTGCTGGTGGTCGAACTACGTAAGGATATCGAGGACGCCGCCTTCCGCGCCGCCCTGAAGGGCCGGGTGCCGGACTGGTGGCTGCCGGATCAGGTCGAGCGGGTTGAGGCCATGCCGCAGGCGGCCACTGGCAAGATCGACAAGATGCGCCTGCGCGCCCTGTACGGGCAGGGCGGATGACGGCTTCCCGTTCGCCCAAGGTGAGCCGATCCTCTGCGGAACTGATTCCGCAGGAGCCCGCCGTGACCGCCACCCCCGCCAAGCCCCGTCGCAAGGCTCCGGCCAAGACGAAGGCTCCCGCCGCGGCGAAGCCCAAGGGCCGCTCCAAGGCCGAGCAGCGCGCCGAGAGCCTGGAGCAGATGCTGGATGCGGCCGAGGAGCTGTTCTCCAAGCACGGCATGTACGGGGTGACGCTGAAGGATGTGGCGCAGAAGATCGGCGTCCACACCTCGCTGATGCACTACTATTTCCGCGACAAGCAGGACCTGTTCGAACAGGTGGTGAAGCGGCGGGCGCCGATCACCATCGGGCGACGGGTCGAGGCGATGAATCGCTATGCCGAGGAGACCGGCGACCATCCGACCGTCGAGGGCGCGCTGCGGGCGTTTCTGGACACCGACCTGAACCTCTACATTGAGGGCGGCGAGGGCTGGCGGAACTACGGCGCGCTGGGCGGTCAGCTGAACAACACTCCGATCTGGGGCGCCGAGCTGATGTGGGCCAACTTCGATCCGGTCGTGCTGCAACTGATCGACCTGCTGAAGAAGGCGATGCCAGACGCGGCCGAGGAAGACATCTTCTGGGGCTATCACTTCGTGACCGGCGCCCTGACCCTGAGCCTCGCCCGTACCGGCCGGATCGACCACCTTTCCGGCGGCCTGTGCCAGTCCGAGGATTTCGAAGCCATCAAGGCGCGCATGGCCAAATTCATGGCCGGGGGCTTCATGGCCATCTGCCAGCAGCGCGCCGCCGAACGAAAGACAGCCGATGCGTAAGTTCGCCGGATTCCCCGTCGCGGGCAGCCCCGAGGAACTGGGCTTCGACACAGACAGGCTGGGCAGGCTCAACCGCTATATGGCGGATATGGTCGATACCGGTCGCGTTGCGGGCGTCTCGACCCTGATCCTGCGTCACGGCAAGGTCGTCGCGCAGCGGACGCATGGCTCGGCCGAACTGGGCGGCGCGACGCCGCTGAGCCCGGACGCCATCTTCCGCATCTATTCAATGACCAAGCCGATCGCGGCGACGGCGATGATGATCCTGTTCGAGGAGGGCCACTGGGTCCTAGACGATCCGGTGACGAAGTTTGTTCCGGAGTTCGCTGATCTGAAGGTGTTCGCCGGTGTCGGTCCGGACGGCGCCATGCTGCTGGAGGACGCCAAGCGCCCGCCGACCCTGCGCGAGGTGATGAGCCATACCGCGGGCTTCGCCTATGGCCTGTTCCCAGACTTCCACCCGCTGGAGAAGGCCTATCTGGAGAACCGGATCGCCCGGCCCGAGAGCGACAAGGCCTTCATTGACAGCCTCGCCGCCCAGCCGCTGATGTTCCAGCCGGGGAACGAGTGGTTCTACTCGGTCGCTTCGGGGCTGCTCGGGGTGATCGTCAGCCGGATCTCGGGCCAGTCGTTCGGCGACTTCATCCAGCAACGCATCTTCGCCCCGCTGGGCATGGTGGACACGGCCTTCCAGACGCGGGCCGACAACCAGCACCGTCTGGTGACCTTCTATCAGGACGATGGGCAGGGCGGGCTGAAGGAGGTCGAACAGGTGCTGGGCGCGCCGATCAATCCCTTCACCGCCCCGCCGGAGTTCGAGGACGGCGGCGGCGGGCTGGTCTCGACGATCAGCGACTACGCCCGCTTCGCCCAGATGATCCTCAACAAGGGCGAACTGGACGGGGTGCGCATCCTGGCGCCGGTGACGGTCGAGCTGATGGCCACCAATGTCATTCCCGATGCGGTGCTGGCCACGACCAATCCGCTGCGACTGCTGCCCTTCAACCCGGCCTTCGGCTTCGGCCTGGGCTTCTCGGTCATGAAGGACCCGCGCCGTCTGGGCTCGACCGAGGGGCGAGGGACTTTGGCCTGGGGCGGCATGGGTGGAACCTGGTTCTGGATCGATCCGGAGAACGATCTGGTCTTCGTCGGTCTGATCCAGCGGTTCGCCGACCCAATCTCGGGCGAGTTCCGCGCCAAGGCCCGGACCTTCACCTACACGGCCCTGACCCGGCCCGAGCTGTGACTTTCACCAACGACAGACGGGCCTGAAGGTCCGCATTCCGAGGAAACGAAGATGACCACTATGGATGCCGCCGGCGACGCCGCCGGTCCCGTCGGTCCTGCGCCCGATCTGTTCCGCAAGACCAAATGGGGCGTGGTCTGGCTGCTGACCCTGACCCTGTTCTCGGCCCTGACCGTCGGCGGCCTGCTGGCTCCGATCCAGGAAGCGGCCAAGCTGGAGCTGGGGCTCAGCGACATGCAACTGGCCCTGATCGTCGGCACGGCCACGGCCATTCCGGTCGCCATCCTGGCCCTGCCCATCGCCTGGTATGTGGACCATGGGGTGCGGGTCCGCCTGCTGGTCATCCTCGCCTCGCTGTGGGCGGTGGGGACCATCGGCACGGCCTTCGTGCAGGACTTCTACGGCCTGTTCGCCGCCCGCTTCGTGGCAGGCGTGGGCGCGGGCACGGCCTTTCCAGTGCTGGTCTCGATCCTCGCCGACGTCTGCCTGCCCGAGAAGCGGGGACGGGTGATGGTGCTGGTGTCCATGGGCGCCTGGGCCGGGGCGGCGGCGGCTTATTTCGTCGGCGCCGGCCTCTTCGGCTATTTCGAGGCCCATCCCCTGTCGATATTCCCCGGTATGCCTGCCTGGCGGGCGTCGCACCTCATCGTCGGCGTCGCGTCGGCGGTTCTGGTCCTGCCCCTGTTCCTGCTGCGCGAGCCCAAACGCTATGAGGTCGAACAGACCAGCGTGGCCATCGGGCCGACCCTGCGCGCCTTCTGGAACCGCAAGAACTTCCTCGGCCCGCTGCTGATCGGCAATTTCGCCGGGGGTCTGGCCGAGGGCGCGGCCGCCCTGTGGATCGGCTCGGTGCTGGTGCGTCAGTACGGCCAGACGCCCGCCCAGACCGGCTGGGTCGGGCTGGTGATCCTGGTGTCCGGCATTGTCGGCTCGCTGATCGGCGGCTTCAGCGCCGATGCGGGGCAGAAGCTGAAGATCCGTGGCGGCATCCTGCTTCCGGCCGTTATCGCCACGGCGATCAGTATTCCGGCCAGCGCCTATCCGATGATGCCGACGCTCATGGGCTTCGGGCTGGTGCTGTTCGTGCTGCTGGTCGGCGGCACCATCGTCAATCTGGTGAACTCGGCGGCCATCGCCGTGCTGATCCCGAACGAGGAGCGCGCGCTGAGCCTCGCGGGGCTGAAACTGGTCGCCACCATCGTCGGCGGCCCGATCACGGCGGCGATCATCGTGGCCATGACCGGCCATATGAAGGGACCGGACGGTCTCGGCATCGTCCTGACCTGGTTGGGCGTGATCACCGGGATCATCTCGCTGATCGGCTACTGGTTCGCGATGACCAATGCGCCGCGACCGGTCTCCGAGACCCTGTCCGACGCCGCCCCGACCGAGGCGGTCTGAGGGATGCGCGCCCCCGGTCTACATGCGGTGGTCAGCATCTCGCGGCTGTCGGCGATGACCGGGGTCACGCCCCGCGCCCTGCGCCACTATGAGGAGATAGGGCTGATCCGGCCACACCGGGCGGCGCACGGGGTGAGGCTGTTCACCCCGGATCAGTGCGAGCAGGCGTCGCTGATCGCCCTGCTGCGGCGGTGCGATGTGCCGCTGGAGGCCATTCGCGAGGTGCTGGGCGAGGCGCCCGCCCGACGCGACGGGAGCATCCGCCGGGCCCTCCAGCGTAAGGCCGACGAACTGCGGGATCGGCTGGCGGGGGTGACCGCCGCGCTGGCGGCGACCGCGCCGGACGCCAATCGCGACGCCGCCTGATGGCTGAGCCTTCTGGCATGGTCGATCATCTGCCGGGGACCGGCGGGCCGACCGAAGACGCCCTGACCTTTGCCCGCGCCTATCTGGCCGAAGGCGAGATGGATCCGGCCCTGACCGCGCGGCTGCGCGATCCGGAACGGCTGGCGGAGCGCGAGCGGCTGGCGGCCATCCAGCGGGCCACGGACTGGGCGGCGATGGGCTACTATCGCGACGACAATGCGCGACTGGCTGGCCAGCCGGTCGATGTGGTCTTCACGGGTGACTCCATCACCGAGATGTGGCGCATCGCTCAGCCGGAGTTGTTCACCGGCGGCGCGGTCAATCGCGGCATCAGCGGTCAGACCAGCGCCCAGATGCTGGTGCGCTTCATGCCGGACGTGATCGCGCTGAAGCCTCGGGTCGTGCACCTGATGTGCGGGGTCAATGACGTGGCCGGGAACACCGGGCCGACGACGCCGCGGGACCTGCTGAACACCATCAACGCCATGATCGATCTGGCGCGGGCGCACGGGATCGGCGTGGTGCTGGGGACCCTGACGCCGGTGACCGGCCTGCCGTGGGCGCCCGCCGTTCATGACCCGCGCGGGCGGGTGATGGCGTTGAACACCGAGGTGCGGGCGCTGGCCGGGCGGCGCGGGCTGATCCTCGCCGACTATTTCGCCGTCCTCGCCGACGAGGCGGGCGCGCTGAAGGCTGAGCTGACCCGGGACGGGGTGCATCCGACCGGGCGCGGTTATGCCGTCCTGCGCCCGGTCGTCGATGCGGCCTTGAAGACCGCCCTTGAGGTCAGCTCGGCTTGAGCAGCAGATGCGGCAGCAGGGACGCTGTGACCCGACGGCCGGCGTCCTCGTCCTGATCGAGCATGTCGCGCAGGGGCGGGCCGATCAGGGCCTCGCCAAAGGCACTGAGCGCGATGAACAGGACGGCGGACGGGATACGGGTGTGGGCCTGGCCGTCCGGGTCGCCCAGCTTGTCCTGAATGGCTTGAACCAAACCATTGACCGCGGCGCGCACCGGCTCGAGGTGGGTCAGGTCGCCCTTCAGCACGATCCAGGCGGCGAGCTTGCCCGCGCCGCCCTGGGCGAAGGCGTCGAACACCGCATTGACCAGTTCCAGCGGCGCGCCCTCGTCGGTGCGCAGGTGCTCGATGGCGGTGTCCAGCGCCTGCTGCAGGTCCGCGACCATGGAGGCCATCAGGGCGGACTGGAGCCCGGCCGCCGAGCCGAAATGGTGGATCAGATTGGTGTGGGTGACGCCAAGATCGTCAGCCACGGCCTTGAGGGTGACCGCGTCCGGCCCCCCGGACAGCAGGCGCGCGCGGGCATGCGCCAGCGCTTCCAGGCGAGCTTCCTCCGGAGTCCGGCGACGACGGCGGGGAGACGGTATTGACATCTATGTAAGTTACATCCATGTAGATAGGAGGATTGGTTAAGCTGAGCGCCCGGAGAGAGCAAGTGACTGCGGAACTATTGGTCGATGGTGGTCTGACCCGTTTGGCTCCACGGACCGTGACGCGGGTGCGTCCGCGGCGTGTTCAGCCGGTGCGCGCCTTCCGCGCCCTGCGTCGGCTGATCGCCAACAAGGAAGACACCACCCAGGTGTTCGAGATCATGAACGCGCTGGCGGGCGGGTCGGTCCGTCAGGGCTATCTGCGCCTGCTGGATCAGGTCGAGGGCGGGCGTCAGGCCTTCCTGATGACCGAACTGGCGGACCGGCTGCATGACACGGCCTGGCTGCAGAGCCTGCCGAAGGGCACCGTCGGTCACGCCTATCTGGAGTTCATCGGCGAGCGGAACCTGTCGGCCTACGGGCTGGCCAGCGAAAGCCAGAAGGTGGCTGACACCGAGATCGAGGCCGCGCACCCCCACGCCTGGTACGCCCGTCGCCTGCGCGACGTCCATGACATCTGGCACATCCTGACCGGCTATCGGACCGATGCGCTGGGCGAGGCCTGCGTGGTGGCCTTCTCGCTGCCGCAGACCCGCAGCCTCGGCTTCGGCCTGATCGCGGCGGGGGTGGCCATCCAGTTCGCCCGCGCCCGCACCGGCTATCCCTGCGCGCGCGCCGTGGTGCAGGCCTGGCAGCGCGGCAAGCGGGCGGCCTGGCTGCCCGGTCTGGACTATGAGGCCCTGTTGGCCGAGCCGCTGGAGAGCGCGCGGGCCCGCCTCGGCCTGACCCCGCCGACCCTCTATGATCAGGTGCCGCTTTCGGTTCGTGACGCCTATCGGGGCGCGGCGTGATCCGGGTCGCCGCGGCGGGTCTGCTGCTGGCCTTGACGGCGACGGCTCCGGCCGCCGCCCAGGAGGCTTCGATCCTGGGGCGCTGGCGCACGCCGTCCGAGGGCGGGGTGGTCGAGATCCAGCGCTGTGGGCAGGCCCTTTGCGGACGTCTGGTCGACGCGGCGCCCCTGCGGCGCAATCCGGACCAGCCCGACGTGCGCAATCGCGATGAGACCCAGCGGGACCGCCCGCTGCGCGGCCTGCTGGTGCTGCGCAACTTCACCGGCGGTCCGAGCGAGTGGCGCGGCGGCCCCCTCTATGATCCGAACAGCGGCCAGACCGCCGATCGGGGCACGCTGACGCTGGTGGACGCCGACCGGCTGGCCGTGCGCGGCTGTATCGCCCGCGTCCTGTGCCGGACCCAGACCTGGCGTCGGGCGCAATAGGCCTTGGCGAAGGATCGGGCGCAGGGACCGGAGACGACGGTCGAGGACGCGGACAGCCTGTGGGCGCGGCGGTTCTGGACGGACAGCTATCGTCCGGGCGTGCCCGTCTGCATCCGGGACGAACTGGCCCGGTGGTCGCGCATCGATGACCTGTTCGAGGCGGACGCCCGGCGCTACGCCGACCGGGTGGGCTTCGTCAGTCTGGGCGCGGGTCTGACCTACGGGCGGGCGCTGAGCGAGGCCAAGGCGCTGGCGGCGCGGTTACAGGCTCTGGGCGTCGGGCCGGGCGACCGGGTGGCGCTGATGATGCCCAACTGCCTGCAATATCCCGTCGCCCTGTTCGGCGTGCTGTTCGCCGGGGCGGTGGTGGTCAATGTGAACCCGCTCTACACCGCCCGCGAGCTGCGCCATCAGCTGGCGGACAGTGGGGCGGTGCTCCTGATCGCCATGGACATGTTCACCGACACCCTCAGGGACGGGCTGGAGGGCACGGAGGTGCGCCGTCTGATCCTGACCGGCATGGGCGACATGATGCCCCGGCCCCGACGCTGGGCGGTCAATGCGCTGGTGGGAAGCCGCGGCTCGAGCAAGCCTGTCGCGGGGCGGGCGGTCGAGCGCTGGACGGCGGCGCTGGCGCGCGGGCGCAAAGGGAAGCTGGCGACCGTCCGGCGCGGACCCGAGGATCTGGCCTTCCTGCAGTATACGGGCGGCACCTCAGGGGTCGCCAAGGGCGCCATGCTGAGCCACGGCAATGTGGTGGCCAATGTGCTGCAGGGGCGGGCGTGGGTGATGCAACAGATCCCGACGGACCAGCCGGTCGGCAATGTCACCCTGCTGCCGCTCTACCATATCTTCTCCCTGACGGCGAACCTGCTGATGTTCGTGGGCATCGGCGGGCGCAACATCCTGATCGCCAATCCGCGCGATACGCGGATGGTGGACTGGGTCCTGAGACGCGAGCGGTTCGCCGGTCTGGCGGGGTTGAACACCCTGTTCGCGGGGCTGCTGAAGACGCCCGGATTCCGCAAGCGCGACTTCTCGGCGTTGAAGCTGACCATCGCCGGCGGCATGGCCACCCATCAGGCCGTCGCCGAGGAATGGGAGGCGGTGACCGGGGCGCCGCTGATCGAGGGCTATGGCCTGACCGAGTGCTCGCCGGTGGTGTGCATCGGCTATGTCGATCTGGAGCGGCCCGAGACCATGGGGTTCGACGGCACGGTCGGGCTACCTACGCCCTCGACCGAGGTGCGGATGCGCCGGGCGGACGGCGGCTGGTGTGGCGTGGGCGAGCCGGGCGAGCTGTGCGTGCGCGGCCCACAGGTGATGCAGGGCTACTGGAACCGGCCCGAGGCGACGGCTGAGGTGCTGTCGCCGGACGGCTGGCTGGCGACCGGCGACGTCGGGATCATGCAGGCGGACGGCCGGGTGCGGCTGGTGGACCGGATCAAGGACATGATCCTGGTCTCGGGCTTCAACGTCTATCCGAGCGAGATCGAGGCGGTGGTCGCGGCCCATCCGCTGGTCGAGGAGGTCGGCGCTTTCGGCGTGCCCGATCCGGTGCAGGGCGAGCGGATCAAGATCGTCGTGGTGTCCCGGTCAGAGGCCCTGACCGAGGCGACGCTGATCGCCCACTGCCGCGAGCACCTGACCGGCTACAAGGTCCCGCGCCTGATCGAGTTCCGCGAGGGGCCGCTGCCCAAGAGCGCGGTCGGCAAGCTGTTGCGGCGCGAGCTGCGGGACTGATCACGCCGCGGCGCGCTGTCGGGTGACGATCATGCCGAAGACGGCGGCCAGCGGGAACATCAGGATGCCGTAGACCGCGGCGGGCAGGGCCATCTCCGGCTGGGCCAGCACGGACTGGGCGACCACGATGGCGAGGGTGGCGTTGTGGATGCCGACCTCGAAGGCGGTCGCCACCGCCTGCGGCTTCTCGATCTTCAGCAGGCGGGGGACGGCGTAGCCGATGCCCAGGCTCAGCAGGCAGAAGGCCGTGGCCACGCCGCCGAGCCGGAGGACGTTGGCGGTCAGCAGGTCGAGGCTGCTGGCCGCGGCGCCGATCACGACGATCGCCAGGATCACGATCGAGGCGATCCGCACGGGCTTGTCCATGGCGCGGGCGAAGCCGGGACGGATCGCCCGCACGGTCATGCCCAGCGCCACCGGGACCAGAACGATCAGGAAGACCTCCAGCGTCTTGCGGAACTGCAGGCCGACGGTCAGGTCGCCGGGCTGGAAGATCTGGATGGCCAGATTGGTGATCACCGGCAGGGTGATCACCGCGATCACCGAATTGATCGCCGTCAGCGAGATGTTGAGCGCCACGTCGCCCCGGAACAGGTGGCTGTAGAGATTGGCGGCGGTGCCGCCGGGCGAGGCGGCCAGCAGCATCATCCCCACCGCCAGCAGGGGCGGCAGGCGGAACAGCAGCACCAGACCGAAACACAGGACGGGCAGGGCCAGCAGCTGACAGGCCAGGGCGATGACGGCGGCGCGGGGGGCCTTGGCGACGCGGCCGAAGTCTCCGGGCGTCAGGTCCAGCCCCAGGCCGAACATGATGACGCCGAGGGCGAAGGGCAGGGCGAGGGCGGCGAATTCCATCGGTGATCCTCAGAGGGTGTCAGCGGCCATGGCCCGCCCGGCGGCGCGCCCGGAGAAGATGCAGCCGCCGAGGAAGGTGCCTTCCAGCGCATTGTACCCATGCAGGCCGCCGCCGCCGAAGCCGGCTGCCTCGCCCGCGGCGTAGAGTCCCTCCAGCACCGTGCCGTCGGCGCGCAGAACCTGGCTGTCGAGATTGGTCTGCAGACCGCCGAGGCTCTTGCGGGTGAGGACGTGCAGCTTGACCCCGATCAGCGGACCGGCGGTCGGGTCGAGCAGGCGGTGCGGCGCGGCGACTCGCGCCAGCTTGTCGCCCAGATAGCGGCGGGCGTTGTGGATGCCCTGGACCTGAACGTCCTTGGCGAACGGATTGTCGAACTGGGCGTCGCGCGCCTCGACCTGGGCGCGGATGAAGGCCGGGTCCAGCAGGGGCCGGTCGGTCAGGGTGTTCATGCGCGCCACCAGCGTCTCAAGGTCGTCGGCGACGACGAAGTCCGCGCCGTTGCGCTTGAAGGCCTCGACCTCGGGCGAGGCGCCCTTGCCCAGCCGGGTCCGCAGCACGCGCAGCTTGTCGCCCGATGTGATGTCGCCGTTCTGCTCTGAGCCGGAGAGGGCGAACTCCTTCTCGATGATCTTCTGGGTCAGGATGAACCAGGAGTGGTCGTGCGCGGCGAGGTCCGGCGTGGTCCGCAGGTGGCGCAGGGTCGAGATGGTGTCGTAGCCCGGCAGGGCGGGGGCGGGCAGACGCCGGCCCAGGGCGTCCAGCCATAGGGACGACGGACCGGGCAGGATGCGGATCGCATGGCTGGGCCAGATCGGATCCCAGTTCCGGACGCCCTCGACGTAGTGCCACATGCGGTCACGGTTCACGAGCCGTCCGCCGATGTCGTGGGCGATGTCCAGCATCCGGCCGTCCACATAGGCGGGGACGCCGGTGATCATGCTCCTGGGCGGTTCGCCGAGGCGAGCGGGCCAGTGGCGGCGGACCTTCTCGTGGTCGCCGCCGATGCCGCCCGTGGCGATCAGAACTGTTGGGGCGCGCAGGATGAAGTCGCTGACGGCCTCGCGGTTCGAGGCCGCGCCGCGCGGGGCGTCGTCGTCGGCCAGCACCGCACCGGTCACGCCGGTGACGCGCCCGCCCTCGACGATCAGCCGGTCCACGCGATGGCGCGGGTGGAGGGTCAGCTTGCCTTTCTTCGCCGCCGCGAGCGCCCGCTGGGCGAAGGGACCGGCCACGCCGGTGCCCGTGCCCCAGGCGACGTGGAAGCGCGGGACCGAGTTGCCATGCCCGTCCGCGCGCCCGTCGCCCCGTTCGGCCCAGCCGACCATGGGGGTGAGCTTGATGCCGTGGCGGCGCAGCCAGTCGCGCTTCTCTCCGGCGGCGAATTCGACATAGGCCCGCCCCCAACGCATGGCCCAGACATCCTCGTCGAGCAGGCCGTTCAGTCGATCCCAGCCCGCGCTGCCCTGCCAGTCGGACCAGGCGAGATCGAGGCTGTCGCGAACGCCCAGCCGACGCTGCTCGGGACTATCGACCAGGAAGAGGCCGCCGAACGACCACCAGGCCTGACCACCCAGATTGCCCGCGTTCTCCTGATCGACCAGCGCCACTTTTCGGCCCGCGCGGATCAGCTCATTGGCCGCGACCAGCCCGGCCAGTCCCGCGCCGATGATGATGGCGTCATAGGTCATGCGTCCCTCCCGTGAGCAATCAGTTCTTCCACAACTGACATAAATGTAAATAAGTGCAACGACGATTTCCCACATACATCGGTGCCAATAAGTATTGACATGTTCGTGAGTAGTGCGAAGTTGCGGACAACCACCGGTGGCCCGCCGAGCCGAGTGGGAAAAACAGGCGGGAGGAAACGTAGATCGCGCGCTGTTGGGGAATGGTGCGCTCGGGAGGGATTTCCATGGCTTCATCGGCCTGTATTCGCGCGCGTCTGGCGATGTCCGTATCCGCGGTCGCCCTGTTTCTCGGGGCGGGCCCCGCTTTCGCCCAGACGGCTGACCCACAGGTCGATCCGACACCTGCCACTCTTGATGAGATCATCGTCACCGCCCAGAAGCGCGAGCAGGCGATCCAGGACGTGCCGATCGCCGTGTCGGCGTTTTCGGCCGAGGTTCTGGACGAGCTGCGCATTGAAGGCGGATCGGAACTGCTGCGCGCCATCCCGAACGTCAGCTTCTCCAAGTCCAACTTCAGCATGTACAATTTCTCGATCCGCGGGATCGGGACCAAGGCGGTCTCCGCCTCGTCGGACCCGGCGGTGGCGGTCAGCTTTAACAACACGCCGCTCATCCGCAACCGACTGTTCGAACAGGAGTATCTGGACGTCGAGCGGGTCGAGGTGCTGCGCGGGCCGCAGGGCACCCTGTACGGCCGCAACGCCACCGCGGGCGTGGTCAACATGATCCCCAACCTGCCGGGCCCTGATTTCGAGGCCATGGCGAAGGCGGAGACCGGCAATTACGGCTCGCTGCGCGGCCAGGCGATGATCAACATTCCCCTGAGCGACACCTTCTGGGTTCGCGCGGCGGGGTCGTTCACCCAGCGCGACGGCTTCGACCACAACACCTTCCTGGACACGGAGGTGAACGGCCGCGACCTCTGGTCGACCCGGGTGTCGGCTGCGTGGGAGCCGAATGACCGCTTCAGCGCCAATCTGGTCTGGGAGCATTTCGAAGAGGACGACAACCGGTCCCGGACCGGAAAGCAGCTGTGTACGCCCGACCCGGGCCCGGCCAGCGTGGGCTCGGCCACCATAACCGATCCCCAGCTGCGCGGCCGCATGAGCCAGGGCTGTCTGCCTGGATCCCTGTATGCGGACGCCGCCTACGGCGCCCCAAACGGTACGGGCATGTCGCAGGTCATCGCGGCGGGCGTCGGCATCGGCTTGGACGCTCCGATGTTCCCGAACAATCTGATCTTCCTCGTCCAGCCCGGCGTGAACCCCTACGAGGGCATTGTCCAGTCGCGCAACATGCGGGAGATCGCCACCAGCTACGATCCGGTCTTCCGGGCCAAGAACGACGTCGTCCAGATCAACCTGAGCTATGAGCTGGACAACGGGATCACCCTGTATTCGCAGACGGCTTATGCGAAGGACGACTACTATTCGACGCAGGACTACAACCGCTTCGTATCCAATCCGCTCTTCCCGACGGTGTCTCAGGTCTACAACCAGATCGGGCAGTTGGTTCCCGTCAACATCACGCCTGGCGGAATCTATAACGATCCGCAACTGGGGGCGTCCGACAGAATGATCTCGGCTGACCTGAGCCAGTCGGACAATCGGCAATGGTATCAGGAATTCAGAGCCCAGTCGGACTTCGATGGCGGCTTCAATTTCTCGATCGGCGCCAACTATCTCGATTTCCAATCAGAAGATAACTACTACGTATTCAACAATCTTTTCAATATTGTTGCGGATTATTACTATAATGTTCCGCCGACTCTTCAGCTTCCGCCCACTCCAGTCGAGTGCACCCCGACCACGACGATTCAGTGTATTTATGTCGACCGAAGCCCGATCGACGATCTGGCAGGCGACGGGCACAACTACTTCCGCAGCAAGAACCGCGTGCAGACCCGGTCCTGGTCGGTGTTCGGCGAAGGGTACTGGGACCTCGGCTCGACGGTCCGGCTGACCGCGGGCCTGCGATACACCAACGACGACAAGACCTCCGAACTGTACCCGAGCCAGCTCTTGCTGGGCGGGGTGCCGTCAACCGGTGAGCCCGGGAATTCGGGCGGCTACTATTCGCGCGGCTATGAGAAGATCGGCGAAATCAACCAATCCTGGGAAGCGCTGACCGGACGCCTGGTGGTGGACTGGAGGCCGACCGACGACATCATGCTGTATGCGTCCTACGCTCGCGGCTACAAGGGGGGCGGCGCGAACCCGCCGCGGGCCGATATCAACCCGTTTATCGTCCAGTATCAGCCACTGGCGGAGACCTTCGAGCCGGAATACGTGAACGCGTTCGAGATCGGCGCGAAGACGACGTCTCTGGACGGCCGGCTGACATTCAACGCCACGGCTTTCTACAGCGACTACAAGGACTATCAGGTTTCGCAGATCGTCGACCGCATTTCGCTCAACGAGAATTTCGACGCCCGTACGATGGGTGTGGAGCTGGAGACGGTGTACCGGCCGACCCCCGACTTCCGCATCGACGCCAACCTTGGATATCTGCGCACCCGCATCGCGGACGGTGAACGGTCCATTGATGTGATGAACCGGACGCAAGGCGACCCGGAATGGATGGTCCTGCGGCCCTGGCTGCAGGTGCCGTCCAACTGCATCGCGCGCGTCGAGCACGTCGAAACGATCATGAATTCGTTCTGGACGCAGATCCTGGGGGGGATCTTCCCGCTGGCCGCCCTGTGTTCGGGCGCCAGGGAGTACGGAACATTCACGCCGAACGTGACCAGTTCGACGCCGTTCTGGCAGCTGTACGGCTTCACCTATGATCCGCTGGTTGACGGCCCCAACGGCGGGCGTGGCTTCGAGGCCGATCTGAGTGGCAACGAACTGCCCAATGCGCCGAGATGGACCGCCAATATCGGCGCCCAGTACACCTTCCATATTACCGACTGGGATTTGACCGTCCGTGGCGACTACTACCGCCAGTCGTCCAGCTATTTCCGGGTCTACAATACGGAGTACGACCGCATCAGAGGTTGGGACAACGCCAACCTGTCGATGACGCTCGAAAACCCGGACCAGAACATCGTCATCCAAGCCTACGTCAAGAACGTGTTCGACGACGCGCCCATCGTCGACGCCTTCACGAACAGCGACGACTCCATGCTGACGACCAATGTCTTCACGCTGGACCCCCGGCTGATCGGATTCAGCATCGCCAAGCGGTTCTAGGCCGGTCGCGCCCGCGTGTTCAGGCGGCCACGAGATATCGTGGCCGCCTGAGACCAATTCTTCATGTATTCATAAAGTAATTAACTATCAATTTCTGGTTGTGTTTCTTGCAACTCTGAATATCTGTGGTAGAACTCTCCCACCCCTCCATTGAGGAGGGATAGAATAGGGAGAATTGAAATGCTGAAGAAGATTTCTGCTGCTGTTCTTTCCGTAGCGCTTCTGGGTGTTGCGGGTCACGCGTCTGCTCAGGTCAACAGCGCTACCGGCACCTTCAGTGTGCGCGGTAACCTTACGATGTCTCAATCCACCACCCGGATCTGCGACGTCACCCTGAACATCACGATGACGGGTCCTGTCGCCACGAGCGGCCAGGTCACGAGCGCGACCTTCGCTCCGGGCCAGACCGGCTGCGGCTTCCCGATCTCGCCGCGGAACATCCCGTGGACGGTCACCTATGTGGGGCCGGGCGCTATCCGCATCACCGGCGTCGGCGCCAATACCCTCTTCGGGTATTGCGACAACGGCGTGATCGACGTGGCCTGGAACAACACGGCGCCCGGCTCCGGCACCGCGACCGTGGCTCCGCCGTTCCCCGGCACCACCTCGATCCCGAGTGTTCCGTACCCGACCGCGACCTGCAACATCACGGGTCCGGTTACGGTCATCTCGGGTGGCCCGGTCTCCGTCACCTGATCGACCCTGACGACCCAGGGGGAGAGGCGACTCTCCCCCTGACTGTCTGAAGGCGGAGTGCCTCACCGATTTCTGGTTCACGGAAGATCGCGGCGGTGTCGCCCCAGGCGAGAGGCTGCGATCTCTTTGCCTAGGCTGTCCGAAGACTGAATTTCGTACCCGTATCTGATGGATGGGAGATGGTCGTCCTGTCGTCGCAGTTGAATGGATCGATGATCGTCCTGTCGTCGGCCTGCCTGTTTCCGAACGCACGGGTGCCGTGGGGCGCCTGGGCGTTTGCACGCCGTGGGGCGAGATAGTTCGCGATGCCCTGGTCGCCGCTGATCGTGGCTGTCTCCAGCCTGCTGGGCGCTCCTCAATCAGACGCGCCCGCCGTCGCGGTCGTGGACCCGCCCTCGCTCGCCCTAACCTCCCAGAGCCTTGACGATCCGGACGCGGTGAAGGTCGACGACGTCTTCGTCATTGGCCGGCGGGGCGCCGCCCGCGTGCCGCCCGAAATCGAATTGGGCGAAGGCGAGATCGACAATCTGGGCGCCTACGACATCGGCGAAGTCATCGCCCGGATCAGTGGAAACCTGGGCCTGGACAGGCCGCCCGTGCTCCTCATCAACGGCCGCGCGGTCGTGAACCCGGGCGACTTCATGGGCTTCCCGCCCGACGCCCTCGTGCGGGTCGAGGTGCTCCCGCAACAGGCCGCGGCGATCTACGGCGAGGAGCCGAGCAGCCGGGTCCTGAATCTGGTCCTGAAGCCGGAGTTCAGAAGCCGTGACGCCTTCCTGAGGGCGGCGAGACCCACGGCGGGGGGAACCTCGTCGCTCGCGGCGGATGGACGGCAGTCTGAGATCCACGGCAACGACACCCGACAGTACGGCGTCCAGGTCTCGAGCGACACGGCCCTGCGGGCCGAGGAGCGGCCGGGCTATATTCGCGACCATCCAGGGAGCGCGGGCCAGACCCTCAGACCGGCGGGAGAGGGCGTCATCGCCAACTTCTCCATGACCAGAAGCCTTGGCGAATGGTCCAGTTCGCTGGGCGCGACCGGACGGGCGTCGACCGACCGCTTCGCCTCGGTGATCGACGGACGGGTCGTCGAGACGCGCAGCCAGACCCAGAGCCTATCCCTGACCGGCGGTCTGTCCGGAGATGTCCTGGGCTGGAGCACGCGGCTGGGCCTGATGGGATATGCATCGAATGTGTCGCAGGAGGGGGCGTCGGACACCCGCTCGCGAATCTTCTCCATGACCGCGGATTTGACAGGGAACCGACCTCTGAGGGACCTTTCGGCCGGTCCCGTCATGGCCACGCTGGGCGCGCGGTACGCCGGTTCGCGGAGCGACAATGACACCGGATCCGTGGATATGCGGCGGACCGCCCAGGCCCTGGACCTGAGGGGAAATCTGGCCCTGCCGTTGTCGCGCCTGACGCAGGACGGCCCTGGCCTGCGGTGGGGCGATCTTTCCATGATGTTGGGGGCGACGCGGACGGGGCTGCTCGACGCCGCTGGCCAGGGAGAAGGGCTGGATATCGGCCTGAACTGGGCCCCCATGCGGAAATTGAGATTCAACGGCCAGTGGTCCAGCTCCACCGGCAGTCCTTCGGCCACCTTGAGGTACAACCCGATCTACTACGGCCCGCCGACGGTCGTGTTCGACTTTCGGAACGGGGAGTCGGTGACGGTGCTGCCGCTCCTGGGCGGCAATCCCGACCTGCAGCCGCAGACCTCCCGGACGCTTTCCCTTTCGGCGTCGGCGGGTCCGTTCACGCTATGGAGCGTGCAGGGGCGGGTCGGTTTCCACAGAGCGAGTTCGATCAACGGCTACGGCGCCCCGCCGGAGCTCACGCCCGCCGTGGAGGCGGCCTTCCCCGAGCGCTTCATCCGGAACGCCAGCGGCCGCCTGATCGGCGTCGACCAGCGGATGATCAACCTGGACTCCGCGACCGTGGAGACCCTGTCGTCCGGCCTGAACCTCAGCATCCCTTCCGGCCAGAACGGGCCGGGATGGCAGGTGTCGGTCAATCACAGCTGGCAACTCAGCAATGTCGTGGTGCTGCGCCCGGGTCTTCCCGAGCTCGACCGTCTGGCTGGGGACGGCGGCGGGACGCCGCGACAGCAGGCCAGTGTCCAGGTCGACGGCCGCCTCGGGAACTGGGGCCTGAACGCCGGCGCGCGCTGGCAGAGCGCGTTCCGCATCCGGCGCGACATCGGCATGGACGGGCCGAACGACATTGAACGGTCCGCCTTCGCGGCGGTCGATCTCAAGATCAGCTATCTTTTCGAACGCACTGCTCCGGCCGCCCAAGACGGAGCCAGCTCCAGCGGGGATGGCGACATCCGGGTGGAGTTGCAGATCGATAACCTGTTCGACGCGCGGCCCGAGGCCACGCGCGGCGATGGTCGACCGGTTCCGGGCTACGGCCGCGACGATCAGGACCCGCTGGGGCGTGTGGTGCGTCTGACCCTGAGCCGACGTTTCTGAGCGCCTTGGACCGCGCCGGGGAGGGGCTTCTTGCAACCCGTTAACTCTATGGATCGCCCCTAAAGGTTGTGATAGCCCTGCCCTGGGCTTCGAATAGCTATGTTCGACAAGGGGGCTGGTGGTGGGGACGGCAGCGGGTTCCGCGAATCTTGATTTCGGCGATCCGTCATCGGGCCGCACAGCCCGACCCCGCAAAGGGTCCTCGATCATGTGTTCTTCTGCTCCGAAGCGGGCTGGAGGCCGTCCGGGAAACCGAGCGGTTTGACGTCGTCGTCATCGGCAGCGGCTTCTGCGCCCTGGCCTTCGTCGATCCTGCGCTGAAGCGGGATCCTCACATCCGGATCCTGGTCCTTGAGCGGGGACCGTTCTTCCTCCCCGAGCATTCCCAGAACCTTCCCCTGCCGTATCAGCACACGCTCGGGGGGCTGAGCGAGACCTTCCCCTGGACCCTGTCCGCGAAGACCGCGCCCCAGCCGCCGGGGCAGATCATCTGCTGGATGCGGCCGAGCGGCCAGCGTGACCCCACCCCCAATGTGCTGTTGCAGGTGCTGGCGAACGAGGCCGACCGCGAGACGTGGGACGTGGTGGACGCCGCGACCCTCCAGATGCTGGAAGCCGTCCTGTTGCCAAAGGGCGCCAACGCAGTTGAATACTTGCATGGGGCGCCCAACGCCGGGGAATGGCGCTCTGATCGGCCGAATGAGGTGGAGCGGCGGGTGCCCGCGCTGGTCCACGAAGGTTCGCCGCTGTGGATCTACCCGGATGAAGCGGCCGGACCGGTGCGGGCCGACTATCGCCCCCAAGGGGTGGAGAACGTCTATGTGACGGGCGCCGCTCTCTGGCCCAAGAGCGGGTTCTGGAACCCGACGCTGACGATGGCGGCCTTGGCGCAGGATCTGGCGGACCAGATCGTCGGCGAGCGGGACTAGGGTTCGATGTCGCTGACGGCTCGGTCCGGCTCGCCGCCGCCGGTACGCATGCGGCCGAGTGGGGGCGGCGCTCGATCCAGTTTCCGAACCCGTTCTACGGCGGGTTCCTGCTCAGTTTGCGCAATCCTGACGGCCCCCCGATCACGGAGGACGACGGCGCCGCGCTGGGGATGACCGATAAAGTCGCGCGTCCGGCTCGCACGGCCGGGACGACGCCGAAGGTCGAGCTGCTAAACCCGTGGACCCCCTGATCCACAGTCATGTCGTCGAGGGCGGATGGCGGCCATCGATCTGACCGATCCAGTCAGGTCGCGGCTTCGACTTTTCGGAGGAATTTCAAAAGGACGATGGTGGGTGATCACAGGTTCGAACTGTGGACCCGCTGATTAAGAGTCAGCTGCTCTACCAACTGAGCTAATCACCCGAACTCATCGTCTTCTCGCTGACAATCGGTTGGGACCGGCGTCGGCGAGGGGCGGGAGATAGAGGCTCGCCGAACGGAACGCAAGCGGCTTTTTCGTGTCCGTTTCGGTTTGTCGCAGGAGCCGCTAGGGTCGCAGCGGAATCAGCCGCCGGGGAGCGGCGTGGGAAACGCAGACATGGCCTTCTGGAACCGCCGCCGTTCGATCGACGCGATGCTGGCCCCGCATGACGGGCCGGCGCTGAAGAAGACGCTGGGCTGGCCGCACCTGATGGCGCTGGGGGTCGGCGCCATCGTCGGCACCGGCATCCTGACGCTGATCGGCGTGGGCGCCGGGCTGGCCGGTCCGGCGGTGCTGATCAGCTTCGCGCTGGCGGGTCTTGTCTGCGCCTGCGCGGCTCTGGCCTATGCCGAGCTGTCCACCATCATGCCCGCCTCGGGCAGCGCCTATACATACTCCTATGCGGCGCTGGGCGAGATCTTCGCATGGGTCGTGGGCTGGAGCCTGATCCTCGAATACTCGCTGGTGGTCTCGGCCGTGGCCGTGGGCTGGTCGGGCTATGCGGTGCCCTTCCTGGCCGGATGGGGCATCGACCTGCCGACGGCGCTGACCGTCGGGCCGCACGTCGAGGGCGGGCTGATCAACCTGCCGGCCGTCTTCATCATCGCCGTGGTGACGGGCCTGCTGCTGCTGGGCACCCGTGAGAGCGCGACGCTGAACGCCATTCTGGTGGTCATCAAGATCGCGGCGCTGGTGGCCTTCGTGGCCATCGCCCTGCCGAACTTCGACGCGGCCCACTTCACGCCCTTCATGCCCAACGGCTTCGGCGCGCCCTTCGTGCAGACGGGGGTGATGGCGGCGGCGGCGATCATCTTCTTCGCCTTCTACGGCTTCGACGCCATCGCCACGGCGGCGGAGGAGACCAAGAAGCCGGAGCGGGACCTGGCGATCGGCATCGTCGGTTCGATGGTGATCTGCACCATCCTGTACATCGCCGTGGCGGCGGCCGCGATCGGCGCGGCCCCGGTGGCTTCGTTCGCCGACAGCCCCGAGCCTCTGGCCCACATCATGCGCGGTCTGGGGCAGGGCGTGGCCGCCCAGTGGATCGCGGCGGCGGCCGTGGTGGCCCTGCCGACCGTGCTGCTGGCCTTCCTGTTCGGCCAGAGCCGCATCTTCCTGGGCATGGCGCGGGACGGCCTGCTGCCGAACCGTCTGGCGAAGATCTCGAACCGGGGCGTGCCGGTGGTGGTGACCGTGTTCACGGCCATCGTCGTGGCCTTCCTGGCCGGGATCATGCGGCTGGACGAACTGGCCTCGCTGGCCAACGCCGGGACGCTGATGGCCTTCATGGCCGTGGGGGTCAGCCTGATCGTGCTGCGCATCCGTGAGCCGAACCGCGAGCGGAAGTTCAAGGCCCCGCTGTGGTGGCTGGTGGGCGGCATCGCCATCGTCGGCTGCATCGTCTTCTTCTTCAGCCTGAAGGGTTCGACCCAGCTGTACTTCCTTGGCTGGAACCTGCTGGGCCTGGTCGTCTACCTCGTCTGGTCGTCGCGGAACTCGCGGCTGGCCAAGGGCGAAGAGGCGGAGGGCTGATGGCGCGCAGGGATCTGTCGGGGGCGGTCGACTTCGCCGTTCTGGAGCGGATGACCGGCGGGCAGGACGCGATCACCGACGAGGTCCTGGGCCTGTTCGGCCAGCAGGCGGCCCTGTGGTCGCCGATGCTGGACGTCCGGGAAGAGGGCTGGCGTGACGCCGTGCACACGATCCGGGGCGCCGCCTCGGGCATCGGGGCCGATCAGCTGGCCGAGGCCTGCCAGACGGCGGAGAGCTCGGACAAGGCCGGGGCGCCGCCGCTGCTGGACCGGGTGCGGGATCAGCTGGAGATCGCGCTGGCTGATGTGGCGGCGTTCCGGCACGAGATCATGCTGCGGAGCCTGAGGGGGTAGCTGTCGCCGGCGCCCCGCCACCGCTTCGCGGTCCTCCTCCCCCAAGGGGGAGGAACGGCTAGACCCGCGTCTTGTCCCAGACGCTGAACTCGTGGGCGATGCAGCGGTCGACGAGGGTGCGCCAGACCGGCTCGGCGATGTCGGCCGACAGGCCGGCGGAACCGGCGGCCGCGAGGACCTTGGACACCACATCCTCGATGCGGGCGTCGTCATGGACCACGTCCCGGCTGGGCTTGATGCGGGCGGCGGCGTGCATGTAGCGCTGACGCTCGGCTAGCAGGGTGACCAGCGCGCGGTCCAGGGCGTCGACGCCGTGGCGGACCTCGGCCATCGTCAGGCAGTCTTCCGGGGCGACGCGGGCGTCAATCGCCACAACGGTGGGGGACTCAACCGACAAAGGCGCGCTCCAGAACATAATCGCCGGGCTCGGCGTTCGAGCCCTCCTTCAGACCGTAGGTTTCGAGCAGTTCGCCCGTTTCCTTGATCATGGCCATCGAGCCGCACAGCATGACGCGGTCGGTGTTGGGCGAGAAGCCGATGGGCAGTTGCAGGTCGGCGAAGACGTCGCCGGACTTGATGCGATCGGTGATCCGGCCGGGCGTCTCGAACTTCTCGCGCGTGACGGTCGGATAGTAGACCAACTGGGCCTTCGCCTCGTCGCCGACCAGCGGGTCCTCATGGATGCCGTGGGTGAAGAAGTCGCGGTAGGCGAGGTCGGCCACGTTGCGGACGGTGTGGCAGACGATGACCTGACCGAAGCGGCTGTAGGTGTCCGGGTCGCGGGCGACCGAGAGCCACGGCGCGAGACCGGTGCCGGTGCCGATCAGCCAGAGGCGTTCACCGCCGGTCAGGGCGTCCAGCACCAGGGTGCCGGTCGGCTTCTTGCCCATCAGGACCGTGTCGCCGACCTGGATCTTCTGCAGGCGCGAGGTCAGGGGACCATCGGGCACTTTGATGGAGAAGAACTCCAGCGCCTCGTCCCAGTGCGGGGAAGCGATCGAGTAGGCCCTAAGGACGGGCTTGCCGCCGTCTTCGCCGGGCAGGCCGATCATCACGAACTCGCCCGAGCGGAAGCGGAAATCCTCCGGGCGGCGGATGCGGAAGCTGAACAGCTGATCGGTCCAGTGGTGGACGGTCAGGACCTCAAGCTCATGGAAGGGCGAGGCCTTGGCGGGGGGAGGGGCGACGGCGTCGGTCATTGCCGCGCTTCTTAGGACGCGTCGCGGCGGGGGGGAAGGGCGGCGGTGTCGCGGGGCTTGGCAGGGTGGGCCGAAAATGACGGAGCCCTGCTGTCCCGGGGCTGTCGGTGAAATGTGCACTCAGAAAAAAATGGAGTGCACATCGTGCACATTTTCGCGTGAGGCGGGGTGGTTGGGGCCGGTTCAACCGTGGCGGAGGGCGTCGGGCACGAAGCCGGGAGCCGGGCGATGGGGGCTCGGCGAGGGTTTCCAGTGCGGCGGGGCATTCAGCCTGTGCTCAACCCGGAGGGAGCGTCACGGACCGCGATGTCAAAGACCGGGAAGCAGTGTGGCATGCCGATGCGTCAAATTTGGTCGTAGGGGCGAGCTTGTCATCCCGGCCGCAGCGAAGCGGAGAGCCGGGACGGTGGCGGCAACTCTGTTTCCCCCTTCCGGACAGCCCGCAGGGCTGAGCCGGAAGACGCGTAGCCACACGCTTGATCTTGCCCGCCGGAGCGCGCCGCCAGCCGTCGCCCGGATAACCGCTGGCGCGGCTTCCGGGCGGGGGGTAGTTGGACCCTTCCGTCCCGGCTCTCCGCTTCGCGTCGGCCGGGATGACAAGGAGCTGCGGCTTACGCCGAATGCGAATGATCGACCCTCACCCTGATCGCTTCGCTCTCAGCGGTTCAAAAGTCCCTCTTCCGACGGGAAAGGGGTAGTGCGGTGGGGGGTGACGGAACCGGATTCCCGCTCTAGCGTCCGGGTCCGGTTCAAAAATCCAACGTCTGGCTTCCATGCGTAATATCCTGCTGGCCTCCACCCTGCTTGTGGCGACGTTGTCGCCGTTCACCGCCGCGATGGCGCAGCAGGCCCCCGCGCCCGCCGCGGCGTCGGCCCAGAGCGCCATCCTGACGCCCGAGCGGGTGTTCGCGAATCCGTCGCTGGCCGGGCCGGTGGCCAAGGGCGTCAGCCTGTCGCCGGACGGCGAACTGGTCGCCTTCCTGCGCTCGCGCGAGGACGATGTGGAGGTGCAGGACCTGTGGGCCGCGCCGACCGGCGAGGGCGAGCCGTTCAAGCTGATCGACGCGCGGGCGCTGGTCCCCGATGCGGGCGAGCTGTCCGAGGCCGAGAAGGCCCGGCGCGAACGGATGCGCATCAGCGCCCGGGGCGTGGTGGAATATTCGTGGGACGAGCAGGGACGCTACATCCTGGCGCCGCTGGAGGGCGACATCTTCCTGGCGACCCGCGCCGACGGGACGGTGCGCCGCCTGACCGAGACCGATGCGGACGAGATCGACGCCAAGGTGTCGCCGCGCGGCAATTTCGTCTCGTGGGTCCGGGACCAGGACCTGGTCGTCTATGACCTGTCGACCAATACCGAGACGGCGATCACCAGCGACGGCGACGGGCTGAAGACCTGGGCCACGGCCGAGTTCATCGCCCAGGAAGAGCTGGATCGCGACACCGGCTACTGGTGGAGCCCGACCGAGCGCTACATCGCCCTGCAGCACACCGACGAGAGCACCGTCGATGTGATCCCGCGTCTGGACATCACCGGCGGCGGGGCGACGACGGTGGAGCAGCGCTATCCGCGCGCCGGTCGTCCGAACGCGGTCGTCGAGCTGTATGTGCACGACCGCGAAAGCGGCCAGCGGGTGAAGGTCGACCTGGGCGCCAACAGCGACATCTATCTGGCGCGGGTGAACTGGTCGGCGGACGGGCGGACGCTGTACGTCCAGCGCCTGTCGCGGGACCAGAAGACGCTCGACCTGCTGAGCGTCGATCCGTCCACGGGCGCCTCGCGCGTGATCGTCAGCCAGACCTCGAACGCCTGGGTGCCGCTGAACCACGACTTCAAGGCGCTGGATAACGGCGACTTCATCTGGTCGACGGAAGAGACCGGCTGGAAGCACCTGTACCTTTACAACCGCGACGGTCGTCGCATCCGCGCGATCACATCGGGCCAGTATCCGGTCAAGGGACTGGCGGGGGTGAACCAGCGCACGGGCGAGGTCTTCTTCACGGCCTCGATGCGCGACGGGCGCGAGCTGCCGATTGAGCAGCAGCTGTTCCGCGCGAGCCTGCGCCGGACCATGACGCCGGTGGCGGTAACCTCGGCCGGTGGCTGGTGGAGCGCGTCGATGAACCGGACGGGGACGGCCTTCGTCGGCAACTATACTGACTTGAACACCCCGACGCAGTCGGCCCTGTATCGCGCCGACGGAACCCGCATCCGCTGGATCGAGGAGAACCGTCTGCAGCCGGGGCATCCGGCGTACCCGTTCATCTCGCGTCGCGGCGAGGTGACCTTCGGCACGCTGGAAAGCCATGGCGAGACCCTCGTCTGGCAGATGACGACCCCGCCGGGCTTCGACCCGACCAAGACCTATCCGGTGGTCATGCAGGTGTACGGCGGACCGTCGGGCGGCGGGGTCAAGAAGGGCTGGCAGTCGTCCACCAATCAACTGTTGACCGAGGCCGGCTACATCGTCTTCCGCATGGACAATCGCGGCGAGGGCGACCGCTCGGCGGCGTTCAAGCAGGCGCTGTATCTGCGCATGGGGCAGCCTGAGATCGAAGATCAGGTTATGGCGGCTGACTATCTGAGATCATTGCCTTTCGTGGACGACGACCGCATCGCCATGATGGGCTGGTCCTACGGGGGCTTCATGACCCTGATGGCGGCGACGGAGCCGAAGATGGGGCTGGCCGGCGCGCTGGCCGGCGCCCCGCCGACCGAGTGGGGCCTGTACGATACGGCCTATACCGAGCGCTATATGTCGACGCCGGAAGCGAACGAGGCGGGCTATGCGGCGTCGGACGTGATTCCGCGTCTGCCGAACCTGACCGGGCGGCTGCTGCTGATGCACGGCATGGCGGACGACAATGTGATTCTGGAAAACTCGACGCGGGTGATCAACGCGCTTCAGCAGAACAGCCAGCCGTTCGAGCTGATGCTGTATCCGGGGCAGCGTCACGGGGTGCGCGGGAACGAACGTCAGCTGCAGCAGTGGCGGACGTATCTGGACTTCCTGGACCGGACGATCGGGACGCGGTCTCACTGAGTGAGTCCCCCTTCCCCTCGAGGGGAAGGGGTTGGGGATGGGGTGGAGATGATGGGTTTCATGAAGTGGCGCGAGGGGCTGGGTCTTCGGTTTGACGGAGCCTTTGGCGCTTCATCCGGACGCCGTGCGCCTCCACCCCTCCCAACCCTCCCCCTCGAGGGGAGGGCTTTGGCGGGAGCGGCCGCCGCGCTGATGATGCTGGCGACGGGGGCGGCGCAGGCCCAGGTGACACCCGACGTCCATGTGACGCGCGAGCCGGTTGTCAGCATCCCGCTGCGTCCGCCTCTGACGGCCGAAAACATAATGGCTCAATATCGGGCCTATGACGGTCGTGCGGCCAGCATGATCCGCTGGAGCCCATCCGAAGTTCTGGCGCCGATGTTGCCGGGCGCGGTGATGACCTCCACCCCTGATGCGCCGCTTACCGAGATCAGCGGTCGCAGGCTGGTCCTGAAGGACAATATTGAAACGGCGGACCTGCCCACGACGGCGGGCTCGCTTGCGCTCGCGGACAATGCGCCCGGGCGCGACGCTCCGATCGTGGCCAGGCTGAGAGCCGCGCGGGTGATCATCCTAGGCAAAGCCAATCTTTCGGAATGGGCCAACATCCGGTCGTCGAACTCCATCAGCGGGTGGAGCGCGGTCGGGGGGCAGACACGTAATCCCTATGACCCCGAGCGGACGCCGTGCGGGTCTTCTTCGGGCAGTGCCGTGGCGGTCGCGACGGGCCTAGCCGAACTGGCCATCGGGACGGAGACGGACGGGTCGATCACCTGTCCGGCCTCGGTGAACGGCGTGGTCGGGTTCAAGCCGACGGTGGGGCTGGTGTCGCGGACGCACATCGTGCCGATCAGCCACTCGCAGGACACCGCCGGGCCGATCACCACGACGGTCGAGGACGCGGCGCGGGTGCTGACCGTCATCGCGGGCAGCGACCCGCTGGATGCGGCGACGGCCGAGGCGGATGCGCGCAAGGTGGACTATGCGGCGGCGCTGGATGCGGACTCGCTGCGCGGGGCGCGGATCGGGGTGCTGCGGTTCCTGCTGCCGTCCTATTCGCCGGAGACGCACGAGGTGTTCGAGCGGTCGCTGGAGGCGATGCGCGAGGCCGGGGCGGTGCTGGTGGACGTCAATGAGCCGCCCGCCGACTGGCGTAATCTGGGGACCTGGGAGCTGCAGGTGCTGATGACCGAGCTGAAGGTCGATTTGAACGCCTATCTGGCCTCGACCGACCCGGAGCAGGTGCGGACGCGGACTCTGGCCGATGTGATCGCCTTCAACACCGCCGAACCGCGCGAGACCGAGCTATTCGGGCAGGAGCTGTTCCTGCGGGCCGAGGCGACGACGGGGCTGGAGGATCCGGTCTATGTGCACGCCCGCGCCAGCTCGCTGCGCGCCGCCGGGCCGGAGGGGATCGACCGGATGATGGCGGACAATGGCGTCATCGCCCTGATCGCGCCGACGACCTCGCGCGCCTGGACCAATGACCGGGACGATGAGGACAATATGCAGGGCTCGGCCAGCCGTCTGGCGGCGGTGGCGGGCTATCCGCACCTGACCGTGCCGATGGGCTTTGACAGAGGGATGCCGGTGGGGCTGAGCCTGATGGCCGGGAAGTGGGAGGACGCGAAGGTCCTGTCGCTGGGGTATGCGTTCGAGCAGCGGACGCGGGCGCGGCGGGCGCCGGGGGAGCGTTAGTTTTCCTCCCCGTCGCGGCTCGCGAGGGGGAGGTGGCGCGCTTCGGATACGAAGCGTGACGGAGGGGGCGGCGCAGGCGGCTGAGAGCCGATCGCCATCTCCGCTGACCGTCTGAGCCGCCCCCTCCACCACCCAGGCTAAGCCGCCCGGTCGGTCCCCCTCCCCAGTCGCGACGCGACCGGGGAGGACATGCAACCTTCGCCGTTAGCCCGGGTTCAACCGACCATGGAAAAGCTGTTCGTCAAATTCGCCACCCTGACGGCGAAGGTCGCCGGCAAACCGTGGACCTTCATCGCCTGCGTCGGGATCGTTCTGGCCTGGGCGGTGACCGGGCCGATCTTCAAGTTCAACGAGACCTGGCAGCTGGTGATCAACACCGGCACGACCATCATCACCTTCCTGATGGTGTTCCTGATCCAGAACACCCAGAACCGCGACGGGGCGGCGATGCAGGCCAAGTTGGATGAGCTGGTCTATGCGGTGACGCGGGCCGATGTGCGGTTCATCGGCATCGAGCACCTGACCGACAAGGAGCTGGACGCCGTGCTGGCCGAGGTCGAGCGCCGCGCCCTGGCCATCCACAAGGGCAAGCCCGCCCGTCCGATCAAGGGCCGGCGCGGTCTGCGGATCGAGGAGGTCGAGGCGGAGAGGCCGACGAAGGTCGCGCCCGCCGGACGGAAGGCGCCGGCCAGGGCGCGCGAGGCGTCGTGAGCGGACTGGTCGCGAATATCGTGGGCACGGCGGCGGCGCTTTGCTCGATCACAAGCTTCGCGCCCCAGATGATCAAGATCTGGAAGGAGCGGGACGCCTCGTCGATCTCGCTGAAGACCTATTCCCTGACGGTGACCTGTTTCATTCTGTGGACAATCTATGGAGTGATGACGGAGGCTTGGCCCGTGGCGGTCGCCAATGCCTGCGCGCTTGCAATGGCGGCCGGCGTTCTGGCGATGAAATGGCGGTTCAACCGGCAATAAAGGCTGAGCTTGTTAACCGATGTAGCCGTTTTGCGACGCTTTTAAGTCTTAAGAAAGTCTTGAAGTCCGCAGGCTTGCCGGTACTAGCTGCGATCTCGAACAGGGGATTTCACGGGACGACAGGACGGGTTTCGCATCGCGGTGGGCGCGGTGTGGCCGTTTCCTGCGCCGGCTATCCGCCAACAGGGAACGACAGACATGCCGACCACTCTGGCCGCAGGCGACATCGCGATCATCGGCGTCAACGGGGATGACCCGGACGGCTTCGCCTTCGTGTCCCTGGTCCCGATCACGGCCGGCACGACGATTACCTTCACCGACAACGGCTGGACCGGCTCGGCCTTCCGCACCGGCGAGGGTGTCTTCACCTACACCTTCCCGGCCGACGTTCCCGCCGGTACCGTCATCAACATCGCCTCGGTGGCGCCGATGAATTTCGCGGCGGCGGGCGACCAGATCCTGGCCTACCAGGGCACGGCGGCGAGCCCGACCTTCCTGTTCGCCATCGACTTCGCGGATGACAACACCACCTTCGCCGGTGCGGCGACCAGCTCGAACACCTCGGCAGTGCCGACGGGCCTGACGGCGGGCGTGAACGCCGTGGCCGTGGGCGCGGACAACGTCCACTACACCGGCCCGCGCAGCGGCACTCCGGCGGAGCTGCTGGCGGCGATCTCGAACACCGCCAACTGGTCGGGCGACAACGCCGTCCGCTACACCTTCAACACCGCCAGCTTCAGCGTGGGCGGGGCCACCAGCTTCGCCATCTCGGACGCGACGGTGACCGAGGGCGACGCGGGCACGGTGCTGCTGACCTATACGGTGACGCGCAACAACGCCGCGGGCGCCGCGACCATCGACTTCGCCACCTCGGACGGCACGGCGACGGCGGGCTCGGACTATGTCGCACAGAGCGGCACGGTCAGCTTCGCGGACGGCGAAACGACCCGGACCATCACCATCGTGGTCAACGGCGACACGGCGGTCGAGGGCGACGAGACCGTGACCGTGACCCTGACCAATCCGTCGGTGGGCACCATCGGCGACGCCACGGGCGTGGGCACCATCACGAACGACGACGTGCCCGCGGGCGCGGTGACGCCGTTCATCAACGAATTCCACTACGACAACGCCTCGACCGACGTGGGCGAGTTCATCGAGATCGCGGGCAGCGCGGGCACCAATCTGAACGGCTGGACCATCGTCCTGTACAACGGCGGCAACGGTCAGTCGTACGGCACGATCAACCTGTCGGGCACCTTCGCCGACCTGCAGAACGGCATGGGCGTCCTGAGCTTCGCCGGACCGGCGGGCGGCATCCAGAACGGTTCGCCGGACGGCTTCGCCCTGGTGGACAACAACGGCAATGTCGTCGAGTTCCTGAGCTACGAAGGCAGCTTCGTCGCCACCAACGGCCCGGCCAGCGGCATGACCGCGACGGACGTGGGCGCGGGCGTAGAAGAGCCGGGCGACGCCAACGGCACCTCCATCGGTCGCGTCGGCACCGGCGGGCAGAGCAACTTCACCTGGGCCGTGATCAGCGATGACACGCCGGGCACGATCAACAACGGCCAGACCTTCACCCCGGTGGTGTCGGTCGGCGACGCCACGGTGACCGAGGGGAACAACGGCTCGAGCCTGATCACCTTCACCGTGACCCGCACGACGGGCGCGGGCGCGGCGACCGTGGACTGGTCGACCCAGGACCCGATCCCGGTGAACGGCACGGACGCCAACGCGAGCGAGGACTACGCCCGGTCGATGGGCACGGTGACCTTCGCCGACGGCGAGCTGACCGCGACCTTCACCGTGGAAGTGTTCGGCGATGTGACGCCGGAGCTGACCGAGCAGTTCGAGGTGCATCTGTCGAACCCGACCGGCGGTCTGGTGATCGGCGATGGCGTGGGCATCGGCGCCATCACCAATGACGACGCGCCCCCGCCGACGGTGTCGGTGGCCGACGTTTCGGTGGTCGAGGGCGACAGCGGCACGGTCACCATGACCTTCACCGTGACCCGTGCGGGCAGCACGGGTCCGTTCAGCGTCGACTACGGCACCGCCGACGGCACGGCCACGGCCGGGCAGGACTACACCGCCGCCTCGGGCACGCTGACCTTCGCGGACGGCGTGATGACCCAGACGGTGACGATCACCGTCAGCGGCGACACGGCCTCGGAAGCGACCGAGCGCTTCACCCTGAACCTGTCGAACCCGACCAATAACGCGGTGATCACCGACGGCTCGGCCACGGGCACGATCACCAACGACGACCTGACGGCCATCTATACGATCCAGGGCGAGGGCCACATCTCGGCCTATGTCGGCGAGGAAGTGACCACGACCGGCATCGTCACGGCCATCGACAACAACGGCTTCTACATCCAGGACCCGAACGGCGACGGCAACCGCAAGACCTCGGACGCCATCTTCATCTCGACCGGTTCGGCCCCGGTCGGCATCGTGATCGGCAGCGCCGTGACCGTGTCGGGCGTGGTTCAGGAATCCATCGGCGCGGCGGGCAACCTGAGCATCACCCAGATCGCCTCGGGCGTGAACGGGCTGAACTATTCGGCCAACGGCACCGGCACGGTGCAGATGACCTACATCGGCAACGGCGTGGGCGAATACCTGCCGCCGAGCGCGCAGGTGGACGACGACAACTTCACCTCGTTCGACCCGGAAACCGACGCCATCGACTTCTACGAGTCGATGGAAGGCATGCTGGTGACGATGCGCGACGCGCAGGCGGTGTCGGACACGGCCTCGGGCGGGACCTATGCCGTGGCCAACTCGGGCGCGGGCGCCACGGGCATGAACGACCGTGGCGGCATCACCAACTCGGAAGGCGACCTGAACCCCGAGAAGCTGATCATCTACGACGACTCGACCATCTCGGGCGCCTATACGCCGAACCACTCGGTCGGCGACCGTCTGGGCGACGTCACGGGCGTGATCAGCTACTTCGGCGGCGAGTACGAACTGATCGTGCGCGACCCGGTCAATGTGATCTCGGACGTCACCGCCGGGGAGGAAACCACCAACCTGGTGCAGGCCGACACGGGCGCGAACGAGCACCTGACCATCGCCAGCTACAACGTCGAGAACATGGAGCCGGGCGACACGGCCCGCATCAACGAACTGGCGCTCGACATCGTCAACAACATGGGCACACCGGACATCATCGGCCTGATCGAGGTTCAGGACGGCAATGACGGCACCCTGTCGGGCCAGGCCTCGGCCCAGGCCCTGATCGACCGGATCGTCGCCAACGGCGGACCGACGTATGTCTACATCGAGGTTCCGCCCGCGACCGAGGGCTCGTCGGGCGGCGCCGCCGGCGGCAACATCCGCAACGGCTTCATCTACAACCCGGACCGCGTCAGTTACGTCAATGGCTCGGCCGTGGCCCTGCTGGACCCGGCGTTCAACGGCAGCCGCAAGCCGCTGTCGGCCCAGTTCGAGTTCAACGGCGAGATCATCACCGCCCTGTCGATCCACTCGACCTCGCGCATCGGCTCGGACCCCTACATGGGCTCGAACCAGCCGCCCGCGAACGCCGGTGAAGGCGGCCGTCTGGCCCAATCTCAGGCCATCGAGGCCTATCTGGACCAGCTGCGCACCGTCGATCCGAACGCCCATATCGTGGTGTCGGGTGACTTCAACGCCTTCTACTTCGAGGAGTCGGTCCGGCTTCTGGAGCAGGGCGGGCTGAACAATCTGTGGGACCTGTTGCCCGAGCACGACCGCTATTCGTACATCTTCGACGGCAACTCGCAGACGCTGGACCACATGCTGGTCTCGGACTCGCTGCGGAACGGGGCCCAGTTCGACGGGGTGCACATCAACAGCTTCATCCCGACGCAAGCCAGCGACCACGACGCCCTGCTGGCGCAACTGGTCGTGGTCGGCGCGGGCGCCAACCTGATGACCGGGACGGCGGGTGCGGACACCATGGCCGCGCTGGGCGGCAATGACACCTACATCGTCAACCACGTCGGCGACGTGGTGATCGAGGCGGCCAACGGCGGGACCGACACGGTTCAGGCCTCGGTCTCGCACACGCTGAGCGCCAACGTCGAGAACCTGATCCTGACGGGCACGGCGGCGAACGGCACGGGCAACGCCTCGGCCAATGTCATCACCGGCAACGCCCAGAACAACACGCTGAACGGCGGGGACGGCGACGACATCCTGATCGGCGGCGCGGGCGCGGACATCCTGATCGGCGGCGCCGGGACGGACACCGTCAGCTACGCCGGGGCCGCCGCTGGCGTTTCGGTGCGTCTGTCCAGCCAGGTGACGCTGAACGACGGGACGGGGGCGGTCGACACCCTGTCGTCGATCGAGAACGTCATCGGCTCGGACTTCGCCGACACCCTGTTCGGCTCGAACGGCGCCAATGTGCTGAACGGCGGCCTGGGCGCCGACATCCTGCTGGGTCTGGGCGGCAATGACATCCTGATCGGCGGCGCGGGCGCGGCCAACACCCTGCAGGGCGGTCTGGGCGACGACCTCTATATCGTCAGCGCGCAGGACACGATCACCGAGTTCGCGGGCGAGGGCATCGACACCGTCCAGACGTCCCTGAACAACTGGACCCTGTCGGCCAATGTCGAGCATCTGATCTTTACCGGATCGGGTTCGTTCGTGGGTCGCGGCAATGCCTCGGGCAACAACATCTCGGGCGGCGCCGGGGCCGACATCCTGGACGGTGGCGACGGCAATGACGTCCTGATGGGCGGCGCGGGCGTCGATGTGCTGCTGGGCGGCGCGGGCTCGGACACGGCCAGCTACGCCAATGCCGCCGCCGGAGTTCAGGTGCGTCTGGCGGTCAATGTGACGCTGAACGACGGTTCGGGTTCGGTGGACAGCCTGTCGTCCATCGAGAACGCCATCGGCTCGGACTTCGCCGACACCCTGTTCGGATCGGCGAGCGACAATGTGCTGAACGGCGGTCTGGGCGCGGACATCCTGCTGGGTCTGGACGGCAACGACACCCTGATCGGCGGCGACGGCGCGGCCAATACCCTGCAGGGCGGTCTGGGCGACGACACCTATGTGGTCACCGCCCTGGATACGATCACCGAGTTCGCGGGGCAGGGCGTGGACACCGTCCGGACCAATCACGCCGCCTACACCCTGGGCGCCAACCTCGAGAACCTGGTGTATTTCGGCTCGGGCGCCTTCGCCGGGACCGGCAATGCGCTGAACAACGCCATCACCGGCGGGGCGGGAAATGATGTCCTGACCGGCGGTCAGGGCAACGACACCCTGACCGGCGGCGACGGGATCGACACCCTGGTCCTGAGCGGCAATGTGAACGACTACGATCTTCTCGGCCTCGCCGGGAACTATCTGGTGACGGACCGTATCTCCGCGCGCGACGGGGAGGACTCGATCACCCAGATCGAGCAGATCCGCTTCGGCAACGGTCAGGTGATGACCATTGATGAAGTCATCGCCGCGCATGCCGTGCGCGACGCGCCTCCGTCGATGTCGACCGATGACGACTTCCTGCCGCTCGGCAAGATGGCCGACATGCCGCTGGTCCTGCCGGGGCTGGAGGAAGCCTCGGTCTTCGCCAAGGGCGACCTGGCGCAGATCCTGCCGGGCCTGCACGATCTCGGCGTGTCGGACGTCGTGGCCTTCGAGAACGGCCACGGACAGGAGCACAGCATCCACGGGAACACGCCGGCCCTGTCGGTGTGGAACGACATTCTGGCCGGTTGAGGCTGAGGCGGGGCGCGGGTTCGGGGGAACTCAGCGACCCTGCCGGGCCAGGATCAAGGCCAGGACGCGATCGGCCGCCTGTTCGGGGGAACAGGCGGCCGTATCAATTCTGAGGTCCGGCGCCTCGGGCGGCTCATAGGGGCTGTCGATGCCGGTGAAGTTGGGCAGGCGGCCCAGACGCGCGCGGGCGTAGAGACCCTTCACGTCCCGCGCCTCGACCACTTCCAGCGGCGCATCGACATGGACCTCGAGGAAGGCGTCGGGGGGCACGAGAGCGCGGGCCATTTCGCGCTCGGCGCGGAAGGGGGAGATGAAGGCGACCAGCACGATCAGGCCCGCGTCGGTCATCAGCCGGGCGACCTCGGCGACGCGGCGGATGTTCTCGACCCGGTCGGCGTCGGTGAAGCCGAGGTCCCGGCTCAGGCCGCCCCGGACATTGTCGCCGTCCAGCAGGGCGGTGTGCAGGCCCTCGGCCAGCAGGCGCTGCTCCAGCAGGTCGGCGATGGTCGACTTGCCCGCGCCGGACAGGCCGGTGAACCAGACCACCAGCGGGCTCTGGCCCTTGAGCGCAGCGCGGTCGGCGGGGGTGACGGACAGGGGTTGGGGCCGGACGCTGGTCGCGCGGCGCAGGGCGAAACGGATCATCCCCGCCGCCGTCGTCGCCGAGGTCATCCGGTCGATCAGGATGAACCCGCCGAGGTCGCGGCTCTCGGCATAGGGGGTGAAGGGGACAGGGGCGTCGAGGGACAGGGTGACGAGGCCGATGTCGTTGATCTTGAGCACGCGGGCGGCCAGCGGCTGGCCGGTGTCGGGATCGACCCGGTGCTTGATCTCGGTGACGCGGGCCGGGACGGTGAGGGCGCCGATCTTCAGGTCGTGGATGCGGCCCGGCAGCAGGGGGCGGGCGGAGGTCCAGACCAGATGGGCCTCGAACCGGTCGGCGACCTCGGCGGGAGCGTCCGCCGAGACCAGCCAGTCGCCGCGCGAGACATCCACGGGGCGGTCCAGCGTCAGGGCGACGGACTGGCCCTCGGTCGCGGTGTCGGGGGAGGGGCCGAGGATGGTCGCCACGTCCGCCTCGGCGCCGGAGGGCAGGATGCGGACCGGATCGCCGGGGCACAGGGCGCCGGTGGCCACGCGGCCGGCGAAGGCGCGGGTCTCGCCCTCGCGCAGCACGGTCTGGACCGGCAGGCGGAAGGGGGCGTCGAGGTCGGCGGGCGCGGGCGTCTGGGCCAGCCAGTGCGACAGGGTCGGGCCCTCATGCCAGGCCAGCGTCGGGACGCGGCGGGTGACGCCCGCGCCGGTGACGGCGCTGACCGGGACGGCGGTGACGTCGTCGATGCCCAGTCCGGCGGCGAAGGCCAGATAGTCGGCGGCGACAGTGTCGAAGGCCGGCTGCGACCAGCCGATCAGGTCCATCTTGTTGACCGCCAGCAGGAGGCGGCGGACGCCCATCAGGGCCAGGATTCGGGTGTGGCGGCGGGTCTGGCGCTGGACGCCCTTGCGCGCATCGACCAGCACCACGGCCAGGTCGGCGGTGGAGGCGGCGGTGGCCATGTTGCGCGTGTACTGCTCATGCCCCGGGGCGTCGGCGAGGATGAAGCGGCGGTCGGCGAGCTCGAAGGCGCGCCAGGCGACGTCGAGGGTGACGCCCTGTTCCCGCTCGACGGACAGGCCGTCGAGAAGGCGCGACAGGTCAGGCTGGGGGCCGAGGGCGGACAGCTGATCAGAAGGGACGGCGCCCGCGTCGTGCAGCAGGCGGCCGATCAGGGTGGACTTGCCGTCGTCCACGGAACCGCAGGCGATCAGGCGGATGGGGCGCATCAGAAATAGCCCTCGCGCTTGAGGCCTTCGAGGGCGGCGGGCGACTGATCGACGGCGCGGCCCTGACGCTCGGAGACGCGGGCCAGGGTCAGTTCGGCGATGACGGCCTCAAGGGTGTCGGCGTCGCTCTCGACCGCGCCGGTCAGGGGCCAGCAGCCGAGGGTGCGGAAGCGGACGCTGCGCAGGGTCGGGGTCTCGCCGGGTTGCAGGCGAAGGCGCGGGTCGTCGGCCAGCAGCAGGGCGCCGTCGCGCCGGATCACCGGGCGGTCGGCGGCCAGATAGAGGTTGGGCAGGGCGATGCCTTCGCGCTGGACGTAGCGCCACACGTCCAGCTCGGTCCAGTTGGACAGGGGGAAGACGCGCAGGGTCTGACCGTCGCCGGGGCGGGTGTTGTACAGGCTCCAGAACTCGGGCCGCTGGGCGCGCGGGTTCCAGCCGTGGGCGGCGGTGCGGACCGAGACGATGCGTTCCTTGGCGCGGCTGCGCTCCTCGTCGCGGCGGGCCCCGGCGAAGGCGGCGCCGAAGCGGCTCGCGTCGAGCGCCTGTTTCAACCCCTGCGTCTTCCAGAGATCGGTATGGACGGCCGCGCCGTGGTCGAAGGGATTGATCCCGGCCGCCTCGGCCTCCGGATTTCGATGGATGATCAGGGGCAGGCCCGCCTCGGCCGCCAGGGCGTCGCGGAAGGCGTAGAGCTCGGCGAATTTCCAGCGCGTGTCGATGTGGAGAAGGGGGAAGGGCGGCCGCGTGGGGGCGAAGGCCTTGTGCGCCAGATGCAGCATGACGGCGGAATCCTTGCCGCCCGAGAACAGCATGACCGGGCGCGCGACCTCCGCGACGGTCTCGCGCAGGATGTGGATGGCCTCGGCCTCCAGCCAGTCCAGAATGTCGTCTCGCCCCATGCCCTACCAGTGCCGGTTGAATCGCGCGGCGCCAATGGCGAAACCGCACGCGACGCGGCAGGGTGCCGTCATGAACACGGGAATCGCTTCTCCGCTGATCGCGGGCATCGAACTGGGCGGGACGAAATGCGTCTGCGTGCTGGCGTCCGGACCGGACGACATCCGCGACGAGGTCCGCCTGCCGACGACCACGCCGGAGGAGACGCTGGGCGAGATCCGGGCGGTGCTGGAGCGCTGGGCGGCGGGGCCGGGCTTCGCCGCCATCGGCATCGCCAGCTTCGGCCCGGTCGAGCTGGACCCGAAGTCGGACAAGTATGGCCACGTCACCGAGACGACCAAGCTGGCGTGGCGCTGGGCAGACCTGAATGTGATGCACCGCGGCTTCGGCGTGCCGGTGGCGCTGGACACCGATGTGAACGGCGCGGCCCTGGCTGAAGGGCTGTGGGGCGCGGCGCGGGGGCTGGACAGCCACGCCTATGCGACCGTGGGCACGGGCATCGGTGTGGGCGTGGTGGTCAATGGCCGGACCGTGCGCGGCTTAGGCCATCCGGAGCTGGGGCATCTGAAGGTCGGCCGTCTGCCGGGCGATCAGTGGCCGGGTGTCTGCGCCTATCATGGCGACTGCGTCGAGGGACTGGCGTCGGGCCCGGCGGTCGGGGCGCGGGCGGGCAAGCCGGGGATCGACGTGACGCCGGACGATCCGGCCTGGGACATGGTGGTCCATGCGCTGGCCGGGATGCTGCACAATCTGGTGCTGACGGCCTGTCCGCAACGGGTGCTGATAGGCGGCGGGGTGGCGGACGGCCAGCCGTGGCTGTTCGAGCGCCTGCGCAAGGCGCTGGTCGAGAGCCTCGCGGGCTATGGCGTGGCGGGCGCCATCGCGGCGGGCGTGGACGCCTTCCTCCAGCCGCCGGGTCTGGGCTCGAAAGCCGGGCCGATGGGCGCGATCGCGGTGGGGCTGACCGCGCTCTAGGTATCCTGAGTGCGCGAAATCTGAGCCGAGCAGGACTGCGCCCGCTCGACCGATTTCGCTCTAGCGCCTCCGGTGCTCGGACGGCTGGATGCCGTGGCGGGCCATCTTGTCGTAGAGGGTCTTGCGGGGGATCTGCAGGCTTTCGGTGACCCGGCGCATGTCGCCGCTGAAGGCGGTCAGGGCCTCGCGGATCAGTTCGGCCTCATAGTCCTGAACCTGTTTCGACAGGCTGCGGTCGGTCACGGGGCGTTCGGCCGGGGCGGCGATGCCGACGGCGACCTCGCTGGCGAAATTGGACAGCTCACGCAGATTGCCCGGCCAGTCGTGCTCCAGCAGGCGGCGGCGGATGGCGTGGTCGATGGGCGGGATGGCCCGGCCCAATCGTCCGGCGGCGCGGTCAAGGAAGCGGGCGAACAGCAGGGGCACGTCCTCGCGCCGTTCGCGCAGGGGCGGGATGCGCACCCGCACCACGTTCAGGCGATAGAAGAGGTCCTCGCGAAGGTCGCCGCGGGCGACGGCCTCGGCGGGGTCGGACTTGGTGGCGGCGACGATGCGCAGGTCGAGTGCATGGGCCTCGCCCGCGCCCAGCGGCATGACCTCGCGCTCTTCCAGCACCCGAAGCAGCAGGAGCTGGGCGGCGCGGGGGGCCAGATCGATCTCGTCGAGGAAGAGGCTGCCCTGGTGGGATTGCTCGATCTGGCCCTCGCGGCGGCGCAGGGCGCCGGGGAAGGCGCCGGCGGCGTGGCCGACCAGCTGGCTCTCCAGCCCCTCGTCGCGCAGGGTGGCGCAGGAGACGGCGACGAAGGGCTTCACCCGGCGGCGTCCGGCGTTGTGGATGGCGCGGGCGACAGCCTCCTTGCCCGCCCCGGTCTCGCCCTCGATCAGGACATCGACCTCGGCGTTGGCGAGCCGCTGGATGGCGGCGCGCAGGGCGGTGACGGCCCGGCTCTCGCCGCTGAGCGGGATCGACCATTCATCATCGACCGCGAGGGCGGCGAGGCGGCGGTTGTCGAGGACCAGCGCCCGCTTCTCCAGCGCCCGGTTGAGGGTCTCCAGCAGGCGCTCGGGGGCGAAGGGCTTGGCCAGGAAGTCATAGGCGCCGCGCTTCATCACATCGACGGCTTCCGAGATGTCGCCATGGCCGGTCATGACCACGACCGGCAGGTCCGGGTCCATGGCGGACAGGTGGTCCACCAGCTGGCGACCGTCGAGTCCGGGCATGCGCAGGTCGGTGACCACCACGCCGTCGAAACGGGCGTCCAGCGCCTTCAGCGCGGCGTCGCCGGAGGAGAACTCCGAGACCGTCAGGCCGGACAGGCCCAGCCGTTCGGCGAGAGCGGCGCGGAAGGCGTCGTCATCCTCGATCAGGGCGACGCGATTGCAGGGCTGGAAGCTCATGGGGCCTTGGCCAGTACGATCTTGAAGACGGCCCCTTCGGGCGAGGGAACGTGAACCAGTTCGCCGCCGAAGCCGGCGACGATGTCGCGGCTGATGACGAGGCCGAGGCCCAGCCCGTCCCGCTTGTCGGTGGTGAAGGGGGTGAAGAGCCGCTCCAGCACCTCGGGTGAGACGCCTGGGCCGTTGTCGGAGACTTTCAGCGTCACCTTGCCCGCACGGACCGAGACGGCGATCTCAATGACCGGGGAGGGCACGTCCTCCAGCGCCTCGACGGCGTTTTGGAGAAGGTTGAGCACCACCTGCTCGAGGCGGTTGCGTTCTGCCAGCACCTCCAGCTCCGCCGGGACCTTGCCGCGCTTCAACTCGACGCCGCGTTCGCGCAGGCGGGGGCCGACCAGCAGCAGGGTCCCGTCTATGGCGGCCTCGACGCCGACGGCGACCGTGCCGGAGCGGGTCTTGCGCGAGAAGGCGCGCAGTTCGTCGGTGATGGCCCCGACCCGCTGGGTCAGTTCGCCGATGCGGGTCAGGGATCGACCGGCGGCGTCAGCGTCCTGTCGATCCAGATAGACGGAGGCGGTGTCGGCGTGAGTGCGGATGGCGGCGATGGGCTGGTTGATCTCATGCGCCACGCCCGCCGCGATCTGGCCGAGGGTGGCCAGTTTATTGGCCTGGATCAGTTCGTCCTGCAGGTCCTGACGGCCCTTTTCGAGGCGGCGGCGCTCCTCGATCTCGAGGTTCAGCTGGTCGTTGGCCTGACGCAGTTCGGCGGTCCGGGCGTCGACCTGACGCTCCAGATCGATGCGGGCGGCCTCGTCCTCGGCGGCGCGGGCGCGGGCACGCTGTCGGCGGCGCAGCAGGATGCCGGTCAGGCCCGCCAGCAGGGCGACGCTGAGCAGGGCGACGACGCGTGCGGCCATGATCGCCCGCGCCATCATGGCGCCGGAGGGCGACAGCAGGTGCAGCCGCCAGCCCAGTTCGGGGATCGGCGCGGAGGCGCGAGCGTAGATATCCGGCGGCACGCTGCGGGACAGGCGGATCATGCCCGGCGCCAGGGCCTCGAAGGGCAGGGTGGACAGGTCGGCCCGTCCGGCGGTCTGATCCACGGCGAGACGCTGGCGGCGATCCGGGCGCAGGGCCCCGGTGGTGTGAAAACGCCAGCTGGAGACGGTGGTGATCAGGACCACCCCGTCGCTGTCCGTAACATAGGTGGGTTCACCCGAGGCGCGCCACTCGGTCTCCAGCGCGTCGAATTCGACCTTGGCGACGATCACGCCGAGCGGACGCCCATCCGCCCCGGCGATGCGGCGGGACAGATAGAGGCCGGGGCGGCCGCTGACGGTTCCGAGCGCGAAGAAGCTGGCCTGGCCGTCGCGCAGGGCCTCGTAGAAATAGGGGCGGAAGCGGTAGTCGGTGCCGACGAAGCTGATCGGCTGGTTCCAGTTGCTGGCGGCCAGAGCGACGCCGCGGGCGTCGAGCACATAGATCACCGCCGCGCGGGTCTCGCGGGCCAGTCCCTCGAACTTGCGGTTCAGCCGATCCACCGAAGCCGCATCCGGGCGGGCGAGCAGGCCCTGGAGGTCGGGGTCCTGGGCCAGAACCATGGGCAGGGAGCGGTGACGCTCCAGCTCGCTACGCAGGACGGCGGCGTGCAGGGCGGTGGCGGTGGCCGCCTGTCGCAGGGCCTCGCCCCTGGCTTCGCGTCTTGCAATCTCGCCGGCGCCCACCGCGGCGAGTACCGCGATGATCAGCCAGAAGACGGCGAAGACGCGCCACTGGCCCTGTGCGGAATCGAGAAAGCGGCGCATGGAGAGACTAATGCGAGATTTCGCACATATGTCGAGACGATGTGTGCGGAAGTCCGCTCAAAAGCGGATTTTTGCAGCCGCGAAATCTGAAGTAAGTTTATAAAAGTCAACGCGGTAGATGATTTCAGCCTTTCGCTTGCGAGGCTGGAGTGGGGCTCACGATACTAACCCCACGTCACCGCGTCAGACGGTGAAGCAAACCGGGACCGGCAAGCGGTCTCTTCGGGAGGGTCATTTGATCCAGATTGCATCCACGCCGGAGGCAGGCGCCGCTACGCGCAAGCCCTGGTATCGTAGCCTCTACGTGCTCGTCCTCGGCGCCATCATCGCCGGGGGGCTGATCGGCCATTTCTGGCCGGAGCTGGGCAAGGACCTGAAGCCGCTGGGCGACGCCTTCATCAAGCTGGTGAAGATGATCATCGCTCCGGTGATCTTCCTGACCATCTCGACCGGCATCGCCGGGATGAGCGACCTGAAACGCGTCGGCCGGGTGGCCGCCAAGGCGTTCGCCTACTTCCTGGTCTTCTCGACCCTGGCCCTGATCGTGGGCCTGATCATCGCCAATATCGTGCGCCCCGGCCACGGGCTGAACATCGACCCCGCGACGCTGAACGCCGGGGCGGTGGCCCAGTACGCCGACGCCGCGCACGAGACGACCATCGTGGGCTTCCTGACCGGCATCATCCCGACCACGCTGGTGAGCCCCTTCGTCGAGGGCAACATCCTGCAGACCCTGTTCGTGTCGATCCTGTTCGGCATCTCGCTGGCCATCGTCGGCGCCCCGGCGGCGCCTGTGGTGCGGGCGCTGGAGTCGCTGAGCCAGGTCGTCTTCCGCGTGGTCGCCATCCTGATGAAGGCCGCGCCCATCGGGGCCTTCGGCGCCTTCGCCTTCACCATCGGGGCCTATGGGGTCGGCGCGATCGCCAACCTGTTCGCCCTGATCGCCACCTTCTACCTGACCTCGCTGGTCTTCGTTCTGGGCGTCCTCGGGCTGGTCGCTCGCGCCAACGGCTTCTCGATCTTGAAGCTGATCGCCTATCTGAAGGAAGAGCTGCTGCTGGTGCTGGGCACCTCGTCGTCCGAAGCGGCCCTGCCCAGTCTGATGCAGAAGCTGGAAACCGCCGGCGCGCCGAAGTCGGTGGTCGGTCTGGTCGTCCCGACGGGCTATTCGTTTAATCTGGACGGCACCAACATCTACATGACCATGGCGGCCCTGTTCATCGCCCAGGCCATGAACATCCAGCTGAGCCTTGAGCAACAGGTGCTGCTGCTGCTGGTCGCCATGCTGAGCTCCAAGGGCGCGGCGGGCATCACCGGCGCCGGCTTCATCACTCTGGCCGCCACGCTGGCCGTGGTGCCGACCGTGCCGGTCGCGGGCATGGCCCTGATCCTCGGCATCGACCGCTTCATGAGCGAGTGCCGGGCGCTGACCAACTTTATCGGCAATGCCGTGGCGACCCTGGTGGTCGCCCGCTGGGAGGGGGAGCTCGACCGTGAGGCCCTGCATGCCGCGCTGAAATCAACACCGAAGGCGCTCGCCGCGCCGCCGGATCCGGCCGCGGGGCCGGGGGACAAGGAAGCCCTGACAGCCGACTGAGAAACGGCGGGGGAGTAAAGGGAGGAACGGGAATGAAATCGATGCATAGAGGCGCGCTGCTGGGCGGCGCGGCGGTGCTGGCCCTCTTGAGCGCAGGCGTCGCCGCCGCTCAAGAGGCGCCGGTCCAGACCGCGCCGCAGGACGCACAGGCTCAGGACGAGGCGTCCGAGTTGAGCGAGGTGGTCGTGGTCGGCTCGCAGATCCGCGGCGCCTCCACCACCAACGCCCTGCCGGTCGTGGTGGTCGATCGGGAGCAGATGGACGCCGTCGGCGCGGTGTCGGGCGACGACCTGATGCGTTCGATCCCGCAGATGGGCGACGTGCTGTTCGACAGCGCCAACAATCCGCAGACCTCCAACTCGGCGCGCGGCGATGTGAACTCGGTCAACCTGCGCTCGCTGGGCGTCGGCAACACTCTGGTGCTGGTGAACGGCCGCCGGATGGTGCAGCACCCGACCAGCCAGGGCACGTCGGACACCGGCACGGTGCCGGTGCTGAGCTACAACTCCAACGCCATCCCGGTCTCGGGGCTGGAGCGCGTCGAAGTCCTGCTGGACGGCGCGGCGGCCATCTACGGCGCCGATGCGGTGGCGGGCGTGGTCAACACCGTGCTGCAGGATGACTTCGAGGGCCTGACGCTGGAAACCCGCTACGGCGGCGCCGAGGGCACGGGCCTGCGTGAGTTCGAGTTCAACGTCTTCGCGGGGCGGAATTTCGAGCGCGGCAATATCTCGCTGTTCGCCAACTATGCCGACCGCACCAAGCTTATGGCGGAAGATCAGGACTTCACCTCCAGCGACGACATGCGGTCCTACTTCTCGGGCTTCGAGGGCTATGAGACCTCGACGGTGCCGGATGGCCGGTCCTCGCACACCACCTGGGCCGCGCTGAGCATCGCGCCGGTCACCACCGCGACCCGTCCGCGCTCGAACGGCACGGTGGTGACGACCGCCGCCGGCGCCTTCCACTATCAGCCGGAGAGCTTTGGCTGCGTGGGCGTGGATCTGGGCGATATCTGTCTGGTCAGCGGCGCGGCGGCCTACAACGGCGTGAACCGCGAGATGCGCTTCGACACCCGCAAGGGCACCACGGTTCGTCCGTCGGTCGAGCGCGGCAATATCTTCCTGACCGGCCACTATGACCTGACGGACAACGTCACGGCCTTTGGTGAAGTCGGCTTCTACACGGCCGAGAGCAAGGCGATCCAGCCGCCGGTGGTGAACCTGAACGGCCTGTGGATTCCGGCGACCAACTACTGGAACCCGTTCGGCCCGACGACCTTTAACGGCCAGCCGAACCCGAACCGTCTGCCGAACCTGACCAATGTGCCCGCCTCAGGCCTGGCTGTGCGTCTGGGCAACTATCGCTTCGCCGATACGGGCTTCCAAGAGGTGACGGTCAAGAACTATCAGGCCCGCATCCTGGGTGGACTGCGCGGCGAATGGCGCGGCTTCGACTGGGAAGGCGCGGTGCTGTACTCCGAGGCCGAGGCCGAGGATATCTCGCCCAACATCAACATGACGGCCCTCCAGGCCCAACTCGCCCTGTCGACGCCGGACGCCTACAATCCGTTCAACGGCGGCTGCGTCTCGACGCCGAGCTACAATGACTGCACCCCGTCGTCGCAGGCGGCGATCAACGCCATCGTCTTCGATATGCGTCGCCTGTCGCGCACCACCCTGGCGCTGGCCGACTTCAAGATGTCGCGCAGCGATCTGTTCGAACTGTCGGGCGGGCCGGTGGGCGTGGCCTTGGGCGTCGAGGTTCGCCGGGAGACCCAGAGCGACGACCGCGACGAGAATCTGGACGGCACCTTCACCTTCGTGGACATGGTGACGGGCGAAACCAATCTGTCGAACGTCTCGGCGGTCAGCCCGAACCCGGACACCAAGGGCGACCGCACCGTGGCCGGCGCCTTCGTCGAGTTCGCCATTCCGGTGGTCTCGCCCGAGATGAACATCCCGTTCGTCCAGGCGGTGGATGTCCAGCTGGCAGGCCGGTTCGAGCACTATTCGGACTTCGGCTCGGTGGGCAAACCCAAGATCGCCGTGGCCTGGGACGTGGTGGACGGCCTGCGGGTCCGGGGTTCGTACTCGGAAGGCTTCCGCGCGCCGAACCTTGAGCAGGTAAACGCGACCCAGTACGCCCGGCTGGCCAGCGCGCCGGACTTCATCCGCTGCGAGGCGGATATCCGCAACGGCACCATCGCCAACATGACCCAGTGCACCCGCACGGCCAGCGTCTCGCTGCAAATCGCGGGCAACCCGGACCTGAAGCCGGAAGAGAGCACCAACTGGTCATACGGCCTGGTGTTCCAGCCGACGTTCCTGCCGGAGCAGTGGGGCGACTTCACCTTCACCATCGACCGCTGGAAGATCGAGCAGGAAGAGATCGTCGGCCTGCTGGGCGCCCAGACGGCGCTGGCGCTGGAATACCTGAACCGCGTGCAGGGCGAGACCAATCCGAACGTGGTCCGTTCGGCGCCGACGCAGGACGACATCGATCTGTTCGACGGCACGGGTTTGACCGCGGTGGGCAACGCCCAGACGATCAGCGACCGGTTCATCAACCTGCTGCCGCAGACCGTCGAGGGCATGGACTTCGGCTTCTCGTGGGCCAAGCGCCGCACGGAGTGGGGGACCTTCATCTTCCGCGCCAACGCCCAGCAGATGCTGACCTTCTCGCGCGCGCCGGGACCGATCGTGGACTCGCTGTACGCGGCCCGCGCCGCCGGGATCATCGACTCCCTGACCCCGCTGCCGGACTCGAGCCAACTGATCGCCCAGAACGGTCGTCCGGAGTGGAAGGTCAACGCCAGCTTCACCTGGCGCCACGGTCCGTGGCGTGTCGGGGCCTCGACCCAGTACGTCAGCGAGGTCTTCCAGACGAGCCTGCTGAGCTCCACAGGGCAAGCGTGGAAGGTGTCGGATCAGATGACGCTGAACCTGTACGGCCAGTTCGAGTTCGACGACCGCTTCGGCGCGGCCGAGGGGACCGAACTGCGTCTGGGCGTCCGCGACCTGACCGATGAAGGCCCGTCTCTGGCGGACGGCGGCTATCTGGGTTCTGTGCAGCGTCCGTACGGCCGCTACTGGTACGTCGACGTCTCGAAGACGTTCTAGACTGTGCCGAACCGGCGCGGATCGATCCTCCCCCGATCCGCGCCGGACCTGTTTTGCGAGGGTATTGATGACGCGACTGGCCGCCCTGTTCGGAGCCCTGATGCTGGCGGCGCCCGGAGCCGCGCTCGCGCAGACGCCTTCAGCGCTGGAGCGGGCCGCGCCGACGCCCATCGACTGCCCGGGTTCTGTGGGGCGCGAGGTGCGCTGCCTGTCAGGGCAGGACGCAAACGGCGCCTGGTATGTCATCGCCCTGCCGACGACATGGAACCGCAAGCTGATCGTCCACACCCACGGCGGACCACGCACGGGTGATCCGGAGGCACCGGACTCGCTGGAGGATCTGGACCGGTTCGCGGTGATGGTCCGTCAGGGCTACGCCTGGATCGGCTCGACCTATCGCCGAGGCGGCTATGGCGTGCGGATGGCGGCCGAGGACGCCGACAACAGCCGCAAGATCTTCTGGGCCCGCTTCGGGCGGCCTGATCGTACCATCCTGCACGGCCAGTCGTGGGGAGGGAACGTCGCGGCCAAGGCGGCGGAGTTGTACGCCCTCGATGTCGACGGGCGACCGAACTACGACGGGGTCCTGCTGACCAATGGCGTGCTGATGGGCGGGACTCGGGCCTATCAGTTTCGGGCCGACCTGCGAGCCGTCTACCAGTTCTATTGCGACAACCATCCGTCGCGGCAGGACGGGGCCTATCCGGTCTGGCAGGGCCTGCCCGCCAACGCCGTGATGACCCGGGCGGAACTGCGTCGGCGGGTCGTGGAATGCACCGGCGTCGGCCTGTCCCAGCGCGAGAGGCGGGCCGACCAGACCCGACGTCTGCGCAACATCCTGGCGGTGACCGGGATCGAGGAGGACGAGCTGATCGCCCACCTGAGCTGGGCGACCTTCCTGTTCCAGGATCTGGTGCAGAAGCGTCTGGGCGGGCTGAACCCGTTCGACAACAGCGCGACCGTCTACAGCGGCTCGAGCGACGACGCGGCGCTGAACGCCGAGGTCGAGCGATTCCGCGCTGACCCGAGAGCATTGGCGAGGCTGGCATATGACGCCGACCTGTCGGGCTTGATCGTGGCGCCGACGGTGACCATCCACGCCCGTCACGACCCGACGGTGACCTATCTGGCGGATACGCTCTACGCCGAGACGGTCGCCCGGGCCGGGCGCTCGAACCTGCTGGTTCAGGCGCTGACGGACGAGGACCAGCACAGCAAGATGCAGGACGGCGGCTATCTGACCGCCCTGACCGCCCTCGAACACTGGCTGGATACGGGGACCAAGCCGGATCCCGCCCGATTCCAGCAGCAGTGCCTGACCCTTGCTCCCGCCACCTCCTGTCGTTTTATGGCCACGCTTCCCTAACGGTTGAAGTTCCACTTTTGAGGGAAATGTCTTGTCCACGTTTGTGTGCTAGGTGTTTCTACTGAGGGACTAAAGGGGGTAGGGTTATGGCGCGTTCGTTGAGAGCGAACCGGTTCGCGCGCGTAGCGCTGCTGCTGGACCAACTTTCCTCAGGTCTGGAGCCGGAGCGTATCCCGGCCCGATCCCGAACCGCGTCGCTGGCAGAGCTGGAAAGCCTGTGCGCGCTGCTGGTCGGTCATCCGGACGATATCGACGGCCTCCTGTACGCCGCCCTGCAGCGTCTGCACGCGCATATGGCGCAGGCGAGCGAGACCCGGCGCCCCCGCGCCGTGGACGCCGCCCGCAATCGCCGCCTGGCCCGCAATCTGCGCCGCATCGCCGCCCTGGTGGCCGCGGGCGCCGCCTTCTGGCCCATGGCCGCCGCCGCGGCTGACGTTCCCCCCGTCGGGGCCCCGGTCATCGTCAGCCCCCTGTCCGTCGCGGTCGGCGATACGATCGTGCACCCGGTTACCGGCGCCAATGTCACCGTGACCGCGATCGTGTCGAACGGCGTCATCGTCACCGGCGACCAGTTCATTCTGACCAACATCGCCGTCGGCGCCGTGCTGCCCAGCCCGACGCAGGCGGGGGTGACCTCGGCCATCACCGCGCAGACGGTGGCGTCCGGGCGGGTGGTGTCGGTGACGCTGGCCAATGGCGAGGTCATCAGCACGGTCACGTCCCTGAGCAGCGCGCCCGGCGGCGGCGCGGGGGGCTCGCTGACGCTACCGGCCGGCGCGGGCGACCAGAACGCCTATGCCTATGTGCGTCAGGCCGCCGGCGGCGGCGGCGGGCGCGACGGCGCCCTGTTCGTGTCGTCGGGCAGCGGCGGCGCGGGGACGCGCGGCGAGGACATCACCATCACCGTGGGCGCCGGGAACGGCGACATCACCACCACGACGGCCGGACGGCCCGGCGTCATCGTGGCCAGCGTCGGCGGCAACGGCGGCTCGGGCGGCGACGGCTATCTGGGCGCCAGCGGCGGCTCGGGCGGTCGCGGCGGCGAGGGCGGCAACGTCAACCTGACCTCGCAGGTCGGCAACATCTCGACCACGGGCAACGCAGCGCATGGCGTGGTCGGCCAGAGCCGGGCCGGCGTCGGCGGCCCCGGCGGCAGCGGCTACGCCTTCTCCAGCGGCGGCAGCGGCGGCGCGGGCAGCGCGGGCGGCAATGTCCTGGTCACGAACCACAGCAACATCACCACGCGTGGCGTGGCGGCGCACGGCGTCTTCGCCCAGTCGCTGGGCGGCGGCGCGGGCAGCGGCGGCGGCAGCTACGGCATCTTCGGCGACGGCGGCGCGGGCAATACCGGCGGCCAAGGGCGCACCGCCCACGCCATCAACTACGGCGTCATCACCACCCTGGGCGACGGTTCGTCCGGGGTGACGGCGCGCAGCATCGGCGGCATCGGCGGCGACGCGGGCAATGCGGTCGGCCTGGTGACCTTCAGCAGCGACGGCGCGGCGGGCGGCAACGGCGGCACGGCCATCGTCGAGACCATGGCGGGCTCGAACATCCGGACCGAGGGACGGGCCTCCTACGGCCTGTTCGCCCAGTCGGTGGGCGGCGGTGGCGGCGAGGGCGGCTTCAGCGTCGGCCTGGGCACCATCGGCTCGGGCGGCGGCACGGGCGGCAACGGCGGCGCGGCCCAGGTCTTCGCCCGCGACGGCAGCTTCGTCACCACGACGGGCGAGGCCTCGCACGGCATCTTCGCCCAGTCGATCGGCGGCGGCGGCGGCAACGGGGGCGTCAGCGGCGCCCTGATCGTGGCCGTGGGCTCGCGCGGCGCCAGCGGCGGCACCGGCGGGGACGTGACGGTCGAGAGCGGCGCGGTCCTGACCATCGGCGGTTCGACGGACACCACCGGCCTGATCGGCCGGGACGCGCGCGGCATCTTCGCCCAGTCGATCGGCGGCGGCGGCGGCAATGCGCTCGGCACCGGGGCGGCGATCTCGCTGGGCGGAGACGGCGGCGGGGCCGGCGCGGCCGGGATCGTCACGGTCACGACCAGCAACGCCAGCTCTATCACCACCTGGGGTCGGGGCGGCGACGGCATCTTCGCCCAGTCCGTGGGCGGCGGCGGCGGCACGGGCTCGAGCAGCGGCGGCATCGCGGCGCTGGGCGGTTCGGGCGGCGGCGGCGCGAACGGCAACACCGTCACCGTGAGCAACAACGGGCAGATCACCACCCACGGTGATCTGGCGCGCGGCATCTTCGCCCAGTCGGTGGGCGGCGGCGGCGGCGCGGGCGGCGACGGCGGCGGTCTGGTCTCCCTCGGCGGCGACGGGACCGGCGCCAGCACGGGCGGTCTGGTGACCGTGACCAACACGGGCGCCATCGAGACCTTCGGCAATCGCGCCCACGCCCTGCAGGTTCAGTCGATCGGCGGCGGCGGCGGTGACGGCGGTTCGTCGGGCGGCGTGCTGATGACCATAGGCGGCAGCGCCGGGGCCGGGGCCCGCTCCGGACTGGTGACCGTCAACAATTACAACAACCTGACGACCCACGGCGAGTATTCGCACGGCGTCTTCGCCCAGTCGGTGGGCGGGGGCGGCGGCAACGGCGGCATCGCCGCCTCGGGCAGCCTGTTCGCGGGTGTGGCCATCGGCGGGACCGGCGGCACGGGCGCACTGGGCGGCGATGTCGACGTCAACTTCTTCAATCGTACGGTGACGGTCGGCGGAGTCAGCCAGACCGTGGATCCGGTCATCTACACCACCGGGCTTGGCTCGCGCGGCGTGTTCGCCCAGTCGGTGGGCGGCGGCGGCGGCTCGGGCGGCTTCGCGACCCAGACCACGCTCGGCTACGGCATCGGCGCCAGCGCCGCCATCGGCGGGCGCGGCGGCACGGGCGGCACGGGCGGCCTGGTCACCGTCGACGGCGATGCGACCCTCATCACCGAGGGCGACTACGCCGAAGGTCTGTTCGCCCAGTCGGTGGGCGGGGGCGGCGGTTCGGGCGGCTTCGCCCTGTCCATCGCCTTCTCGGGCGGCGAGACGATCTCGGGCGCCTTCGCCCTGGCCCTGGGCGGCGCGGGCGCCGCGGGCGGTCAGGGCGGCGAGGTGCGCGTCAGCTCGGGCGGCGCGATCCAGACGGACGGCCAGTTCTCGACCGGGCTGGTGGCTCAGTCGGTCGGCGGCGGCGGCGGCACGGGCGGCTGGTCCGTGGCGGTCAGCGGCTCCGGCTCGGGCGGGGTCGCGGGCTCGGTCTCGGTCGGCATCGGGGGTTCGGGCGGCGCGGGCGGCAACGGCGGGACCGTGACCGCCGGCTTCGACGGGACGATTCTGACTCGTGGAGACGACTCCGGCGGCGCCCTGATCCAGTCGGTGGGCGGCGGTGGGGGCTCGGGCGGTTTCAACGTGTCGGCGGCCGTCACGGCGGCGGGCACGGCGGCCTTCGGCGCCTCGGCCGGCGTCGGCGGCTCGGGCGGCTCGGGCGGCATCGGCGGCGACGTGACCGGCGATGTCCACGACGGGGTCGAGACATTCGGCGCCCGCTCGACCGGCGTGACCATCCAGTCGGTCGGCGGCGGCGGCGGCACGGGCGGGTTCAACGTCTCGGGCTCCATCGGCGCGGCCGGAACCTTCGCGGGCGGCCTGTCTGTCGGCCTGGGCGGTTCGGGCGGCGGCGGCGGCAACGCCGGTACGGTGATCGGCAGCGCCGACACCATCTGGACCCATGGGGACCAGTCGGGCGGCCTGCTGATCCAGTCGGTCGGCGGCGGCGGCGGCAACGGCGCCTTCAATGTCAGCGGCTCTATCGGCGGCGGCGGCACCTTCGGAGGCGCGGGCGCCTTCGGTCTGGGCGGTTCGGGCGGCACGGGCGGCCACGGCATGGGCGTCATCGGAGACGCCCTCGGTTACGTCCACACCCAGGGCGACCAGTCGGCGGGCGTGATCATCCAGTCGCTGGGCGGCGGCGGCGGCTCGGGCGGCTTCAACGTCGCGGGCTCCATCGGCGGCGGCGGCAGCTATGCGGGCGGGGTCTCGGTCGGCCTCGGCGGCGCGGGCGGCGGCGGCGGTAACGCGGGCACGGTGGACGCCACATCGGTGGGCATCCGCACCGAAGGCGAACAGTCGGGCGGCTTCCTGGCCCAGTCGGTCGGCGGCGGCGGCGGCTCGGGCGGCTTCAATGTGGCCGGGAACATCGTCGGCTCGGGCGGCGGCGGCATCGGCCTGTCGGTCGGTCTGGGCGGCGCGGGCGGCACCGGCGGCAATGGTCTGCGGGTGACCGCGACCGTCAACGGCGACGTCACGACCCTGGGCGACCAGTCCGACGCCATCGTGGCCCAGTCGCTGGGCGGCGGGGGCGGCAACGGCGCCTTCAACATCTCGGGCGGCATTTCGGCCAACGCACAGGTCTCGGGCTCGGTCAACGTCGGCATCGGCGGCGCGGGCGGCGGCGGCGGCGCCGCCGGTCACACCACCCTGAACGTCACGGGCGCGACCTTCACCAGCGGGACAGAGAGCGACGGCATCGTGGCTCAGTCGGTCGGCGGCGGCGGCGGCAACGGCGGCTTCAACGTCTCGGCGGGCATCGCCGTGGCGGCGAACGGCGCGGGCACGGTCGGCGTCGGTGTCGGCGGGCAGGGCGGCGCCGGCAATAACGGCGGCGCGGTGACGCTGAACGTCAACGCCGGCGTACTCGATCCGGACGATGACCTGATCGCGGTCGTGACCCTGGGCGATTTCGCGCGCGGCATCACCGCCCAGTCACTGGGCGGCGGTGGCGGCAACGGCGGCTTCAACATCACCGGCGGGATCGGCGTGGCCAAGGACGGCGCCGGGAACATCGGCGTCGGCGTGGGCGGCGGCGGCGGCGACGGCGGCGACGCCGAGACCGTGATCGCCACCATCAACGGCGATATCGAGACGCAAGGCCATGACGCCTCGGCCTTGCTGGTCCAGTCGGTGGGCGGCGGCGGCGGCACGGGCGGCTTCAACATCACCGGCGGCATCGCCGGGTCGAAGACCGTGGCCGGGAACCTGCTGGTTGGCGTGGGCGGCTTCGGCGGCGGCGGCGGCTTCGCGGGAACCGTGACCACCACCTTCACCGGCGACATCCTGACCTTTGGCGACCGGTCGTTCGGGGCCAGCATCCAGAGCATCGGCGGCGGCGGCGGCGCGGGCGGCTTCAACATCACCGGCGGGGTCAGCCTGTCGATCGACAGCGGCGGCGGCGCGGGCGTGCTGGGCGTCGGCGTGGGCGGCTTCGGCGGCGACGGCGGCTATGCGGGCACGGTCACCGCGACCCTGACCGGCGACATCACCACCGCCGGGGACGAGGCGCACGGCGCCCTGATCCAGTCCGTCGGCGGCGGCGGCGGCGCGGGCGGGATGAACATCACCGGCGGCTTCAGCGCCAGCCAGGGCGTCAACGGCGTGATCGGCGTCGGTCTGGGCGGCTTCGGCGGTCTGGGCGGCTATTCCGGCGTGGTGACGGCTGACCTGACGGGCGACGTCCACACCCTGGGCCGGGGCTCGTACGGCGCCCTGATCCAGTCGGTCGGCGGCGGCGGCGGCTCGGGCGGCCTGAACATCACCGGCCAGGTGGCGATCAGCGCGGGCAACAACGCCGCGGTGGCCGCGGGCTTCGGCCTGGGCGGCTTCGGCGGCTCGGGCGGCTATAGCGACGTTGTCACGGCCACGGTGATCGGCGACTACCAGACCCAGGGCGATGACGCGGACGGCGTGACCGTCCAGTCGCTGGGCGGCGGCGGCGGCGCGGGCGGCCTGAACGTCAACGGCTCCATCGCTCTGGGCCTCGGCACGGCGGGCACGGTCGGGATCGGCATCGGCGGCTTCGGCGGCGGCGGCGGGGACGCCCAGACCGCGACCCTGACCCGTACGGGCGACACCTTCACCCACGGGGCCAACTCGGACGGGATCATCGTCCAGAGCGTCGCGGGCGGCGGCGGCGCCGGCGGCCTCAACATCACCGGCGGCATCTCCGGGACGACCCAGGGCAATGCGGGCGGCTTCGGCTTCGGCCTGGGGGGCTTCGGCGGCAACGGCGGCACGGCGCAGCGCGTCGAGGCCACCATCACCGGCAATGTCATCGCCAACGGCGTCGGCACGGATGTGGTCCACCCCGAGGTGGTCCTGACCGGCCTGTTCCTGGGGCTGACCTACACCATCCCGGAATACCGCGAGCGGTCGAACGGCTCGCACGGCGTTCTGGCCCAGTCGATCGGCGGCGGCGGCGGCGCCGGCGGCTTGAACGTGACCGGCCAGATCAGCCTGACCGCCCCGAGCGGCTCGACCAGCAGCCGCACGGCGGCCATCGGCATCGGCGGTTTCGGCGGTCTGGGCGGCGACGCCGGCGAGGTCGATCTGACCATCCGCGCGCCGGGCACGGACCGGGTGCAGGTGGTCTCGGTCGGCGACGACCGGATCGCGGTGGGCGCCCAGTCCATCGGCGGCGGCGGCGGCGCGGGCGGGATCAACATCTCGGGCGGCGTCTCCATGGACGGCCAGCTGGTCGCCGGGATCGGTGGCTTCGGCGGCGGCGGCGGCTTCGCCATGCGCGTGGACGCGGACATCGACGCCGACGTCTTCGCCAGCGGCGTGAACGCGCGCGGCATCCTGGCCCAGTCGGTCGGCGGCGGCGGCGGCGCGGGCGGCATCAACATCTCGGGCGGCTTCACCTCCGATCCGACGACCACCGAGCCCTCGCTGGTCTTCGGCCTGGGCGGCTTCGGCGGCGCGGGCAACATCAGCGGCGACGTCGATGTCATCCAGAACGGCCAAGTCATGGTCGAGGGGACCAATTCGACCGGCATCCTGGTGCAGAGCGTGGCCGGCGGCGGCGGCGCGGGCGGCCTGAACGTGGCGGCCAACATCTCGCTGGCGGGCGGCGAGAGCCGGACCAACGGCTTCGCCTTCGCGGCGGGCATGGGCGGCAACGGCGGCGCGGGCGCTGACGCGGGCCACGTGGACCTGAACTCGAACGGCGATGTGCTGGTCAATGCGCGGGTCGAAACGGATCCGCTGACCGGTCTGAACCGGTTCGTGGCGGTGGACTACGCCGGGGGCTCGATGGGCATCGTGGCCCAGTCCATTGGCGGCGGCGGCGGCATGGGCGGCATCAACGCCACCGGCGTCATCGCCCCGAACGGCCAGCCGGTCTCGGTCGGCATCGGCGGCTCGGGAGGCGCGGGCGGCCACGGCGGCGATGTCACCGTGATCCGCGGCTATGACGGCGCGGCGGCGACGCCCCACCTGATCCGCACCTTCGGCGACGGCTCGACGGGTCTGTTGGCCCAGTCGGTCGGCGGCGGCGGCGGCGCGGCCCAGATCAACATGGCGCTGGCCCTGACAGTGCGCACCCCGACCCAGAACGCGGCGACCGCGGCGACCATCGCCATCGGCGGCAACGGCGGCGATGCGGGCGACGGCGGCATCGTCGGCGTCACCCACGCAGGCAATATCTTCACCACCGGCGCCGGGGCCGACGGCCTGCACGCCCAGTCGCTGGGCGGCGGGGGCGGCAGCTCCTTCCTGAACCTCAGCCTCGGCCTGATGCGCAACGCCAACTCGGTCAGCTTCGCCCTCGGCGGGCGCGGCGGGGCGGCGGGGATCGGTCAGGCGGTCACCGTCGACCACGTCGGCGACATCGGCACCGAGGGCGACAACGCGTCCGGCATCCGGGCCCAGTCGATCGGCGGCGGCGGCGGCAACGCCTCGTTCGACCTGGCGATGGGGCCGATGTCGCGCAACAACGTCAACCTGGTGCTCGGCCGTCTGGGCGGCACGGGCGGCGAGGGCGGGGACGTCACCGTCACCGCTGACGGCGCCATCGAGACCAACGGCGCCATGTCGTCGGGCATCCTGGCCCAGTCCATCGGCGGCGGCGGCGGTTCGAGCGGCTCGTTCACGACCGGCTTCTCGCACACGGGCGGGACCGGCCAGGACGCTGAAACCTACAGCGCGGGCCTGTCGGTCGGTCTGGAAGGCGGCTCCGGCGCGACCGGCGGCGCGGTCAATGTGTTCAACCACAGCCAGATCGTCACCCGCAGGGAGGACTCCCGCGGGATCCTGGCGCAGTCCATCGGCGGCGGCGGCGGGGTCGGCGGCACGGGCGCCAACGCCATCGTGCGCGCGGCGGGCGCGGCCAGTGTCGCCGTCGGCGGCTCAGGCGGCACAGGCGGTGAGGCCGGCGTCGTCACCGTCACCAATGACGACCGCATCGCTACCTTCGGCGCCAATTCGGACGGCATCCTGGCGCAGGCCATCGGCGGCGGCGGCGGCGTGGGCGGTCACGCCCGCACCCTGGCTTTCCAACTGGGCGGTTCGCCCGGCGCGTCGACCAGCAACACCATGTCGGTCAATGTCGGCGGCAGCGGCGGCACGGGCGGCTACGGCGGCGTCGTGGACGTCACCAACACCGGCGTCATCACCACCGAGGGCGTGAACGCCTTCGGCATCCGCGCCCAGTCCATCGGCGGCGGCGGCGGCATCGGCGGCGCGACCATCACCACCCGGCTGCAGAGCCCGCGCAACAACAATGACCTGACGATCGCCGTCGGCGGCACCGGCGGCGCCGGCGGCTACGGCGGCTCGGTCGATGTGCTGAACGAGGGCACGATCTGGACGACCGGTCGCGACGCGGCGGGCATCAGCGCCAACAGCATTGGCGGCGGCGGCGGCGACGGCGGGCTGGTGCTCGACGTGGTGGCCGGCCAGACCACGACCGAGCAGGTCTCGCACCGGATCGCCGTCCTGATCGGCGGCACGGGCGGTACGGGCGGCACGGGCGGCGATGTGACCGTGATCAACCGTCCGACCTCGTCGGCCAACAGCGGCATGATCATCACCGAGGGCGACGGCGCCTACGGTATCTTCGCCCAGTCGCTGGGCGGCGGCGGCGGCAACGGCTCGTCCGTCCTGTCCCTGACCGGCATGCGCTCGGGCGCGGACAGCGGCGCCTTCACCTTCAGCTACGGCGGCACGGGCGGCTCCGGCAACTCGGCCGGGACGGTCATCGTCGACAACGCGGGCGTCATCGACACCGCCGGCGATAGCGCTCACGGCATCTTCGCCCAGTCGCTGGGCGGTGGCGGCGGCAACGGCGGCCTGGCCATCGCCGCCAACATGATCATCGGCGCCTCGGGCAATACGCCCCTGATCACCATCGGCGGCTTCGGCGGTTCGGGCGGCGACGGCGGCCCGGTCACCGTGACCAACAGCGGCTCGATCACCACCCGCGGCGCGGGCGCCCACGGCATTCAGGCCCAGTCGATCGGCGGGGGCGGCGGCAACGCCAATCTCGGCTTCTCGCTGACCGCCGAGCCGGGCAGCCTGGTCATCGGCAACGCCCTGTCGGCCCTGATCGGCGGCGTCTTCGGCGGCGGGGCGGGCGGCGTCGGCGGCTCGGTCACCGTCAACCACACGGGCGACATCACCGTGCTGGGCGCGGGCTCCATGGCCATCAACGCCGAGAGCATCAACGGCGGCGGCGGTACGCTGGCGCTGGACTTCTCGGGCGTCACCGGCCTGCCGGGCGTGCCCTTCGTCGGCGGCGGCACGCCTCCGCCCCCGGCGGACGCCCTGGTCGCGGCCCGCGCGGGCGCGGACGGCGCCAGCGGCATGAACGCGGGCCTCGTCACCGTGAACACCAGCGGCGCCTTCGGGGTCGGCGGGGATCACGGTGTCGGCGCCTTCATGCAGTCGGTCGGCGGCGGCGGCGGCACGGTCAATCTGTCGGCCACGCTGGCGGCGCTGAATGACCCGACGGTCATCCTGCCCGCGGCGCCGCTGGCCTTCCGCATCGATCTGGGCGGCGTTGACGGCGACGACAACGAAGGCGGCGACCTGCTGGGCGGCCACACCGGCAGCCTGACCAGCCTCGGCGACGGGGCTCCCGGCGTCCTGTTCCAGAGCATCGGCGGCGGCGGTGGTCGCGGCATCATCGACGTGACTGCCCCGGCGGGGACACTGCTGGGCGATGTCGGCGTCACCCTCGGCGCGATCAACAGCCAGACCTCGGACGGCGGCGACATCCTGCGCAGCCAGACGGGCCGTATCGCCACCGCGGGCGACCTGTCGGCGGGCGCCATCCTGCAGACCATCGGCGGCGGCGGCGGCTTCGCCACCATCACCGTCAGCGGCTCCGGCTCGGCCAACAGCGCTCCGGCGCTTCCGGCGCCGAACGTCATGCCGCGGCTGTCGGACAAGGACGATGTCCTGACCCCGATGGTCCAGCCGGTGATCTTCGATCCGCTGGCCGCGCCGGGCGATACGGTCGCCACCGTCAGCCTGGGCGCCGCGGGCGGCCTGGGCAACGACGGCGGCGTGGTCAACTCCGGCTTCAGCGGCGGCTTCGTCAGCCAGGGCGATCACTCGCCCATGCTGGTGGTGCAGTCGATCGGCGGCGGCGGCGGCGGCCTGTTCATGAGCGGCGTCAATGCGCCAATCGTGAACCTGGGCGGGACCCTTGGGGCGAGCGGCAACGGGGGCTCCATCACCCTGACCAACAGCGGCGACCTGCGCTCGACCGGCCTCGGCTCGCACGGCCTGCTGTTGCAGTCCATCGGCGGCGGCGGCGGCGCGGTGTTCGGGACGTTCGACAATGCGACGGTGAACCTGAGCGCGGCCAACAGCGGCTCGGGCGGCTCCATCGGGCTGGACCACACCGGCTCGATCATCGTCACCGGCGACGTAGCCCATGGCGTCATCGCCCAGAGCCTGGGCGGCGGCGGCGGTTGGGTCGACGGCATCTTCGCCGGTACGGCGGGCGGCGCGGGCGCGGGCGGCGCGATCACCCTGGATGTCTCCGGGGTGGTCTTCGCCCCGGGCGAGGACTCGATCGGCATCTTCGCCCAGAGCATGGGCGGGACCGGCGCGGGCAATATCAGTGTCCTGTCCGACAACATGGTCCGCGGCGGCGCGGGCGCCGGTGTCGGTATCCGCCTGTCGGGCGGCGCGTCGAACCTGATCAACACCTCGGGCTCGGTCTCGGCCGTCTCGGGTCTGGCCATCGACACCGGCGCGGGCAATGACCGCGTCGAGAACACCGGCGAGATCTTCGGCAACATCGATCTGGGGTCGGGCGTCAACGCCCTGCTGAACGGGGTGGGCGGGACCTTCCTGGCCTTCAACACGATTGACCTTCAGGACGGTCCGGGCAGCACCGGCGCCTTCACCAATGCGGGCGATTTCCTGATGGGGCTCAGCGCCTCGCGCACCCCGATTGATCTGCTGAACGGCGAGACCTTCGGCAATCTGGACGCCGAGGGCGATCCGACCAGCAACCTCTACTACGGCGCGCGGGTCATCAACACGGTCGCCCTGGACGGCGACTACATCCAGACCGGCGCGGGGCATCTGGGCTTCGACGTGGCCTATGGCCCCTATGCGTCGGACCGGGTGAACGTGACCGGCGACGCCACGGTCGACGGCACGGGCGAGGTCATCCTGACCTGGCTCGAGAACTCCAACCGCGTCACCCTGTTCGCCACCGGCGGCGTGGGCGTCGACAACGGTCTGGAGATCGAAGACACGCTGGCGATGGACTACCGGATCGAGGCGGACGCCGACGGCGTGCACCTGGCCTTCAGCACCCACTTCGGCCAACCCTTCCTGAACCGGAACGGCCAGTATCTGGGCCTGCATATGGACTCGGCCATCGCTTACGGCGGGTCGTCGGGCATCGGCCAGCTGATGGCCCTGATCGGCAACCTGCAGGTCGGCGATGAGGACCTGTACAGCTACATCTTCAATGAGTTGAACCCCGAACCTCTGCTGTCGTCTTCGGTGATGCAGCTGACGGCGGCGCGTGATTTCGCCGACCAGATGTTCAACTGCGGCTCGGATCTGGTTCCCGCCGGCGACCGCTGCGTCTGGGCCCAGGTCGAGGACCATCAGTTCGAACGGGAAGGCGACAGCGAGTATTTCGGGATCAAGGCTGACTCGGTCGCTCGCTTCCGCGCCGGGTTCGAGCAGCCCATCAATCTGGCCGGCGGCGGCTGGATGCTGGGCGGCGCCTTCGGCTACGACGACCTTGGTCTGAACGCTGTCGACGGCGTGCGGGCCAGCTTCCAGGGCGATGGCTTCCACGGCGGCCTGGGTCTGCGTCGGACGGCTCCGGACGGCGGCCAGATGGGCGTCTCCATCAGCGGCGGCTGGCAGGATGTCGTGACGACGCGCTTCAGCAACGTCTTCACGACCCTGGTCGGCAAGTCGAACAACGACAGCGGCTATCTGCGGATGGACGCCGAGGTGGCGCGCATCTTCGGGGCGGGCGGCTTCTATGTTCGTCCGGCCCTGCGCGGCTCGGTGACCGCCCTCTATCTCGACGGCTTCTCCGAGGAGGGGATGGCCGGTCTGGGCGTCGAGGCCTACGAAAACACCGACGTGTTCGGCACGCTGAATCCGGAGGTGACCTTCGGCTTCCACTCCGACCTCCGCGAGGGCTCCAGCGCCACGGCGGCAATCACCATCGGCGGCGTTTTCCAGTCGGATGACGAGCTGGTTTCGCCGATGCGCCTGCTGGGCTCGAACCCGAACGCGGCGCCCGCCTTCATCACCACGCCCATCGACGACGAAGCCTGGCGAGTGGGGGCCGACATCCGGTTCGAGACCGATCAGGGCATGTCGCTGCGCCTGCAGTACGTCGGGGAGTACGGCGAGAAGATGGAAAGCCACACCGCGGGCGTGAACTTCCGCCTGAAGTTCTAAAGCCGGGTCGGCGCGCCTGTCCGTCATTGACGGGCGCGCCGGACTTGCGGACCAATGGGGGATGACTTCCCCGTCCTATGTCAGCACCCGTGGCCGTTCTCCGCTCGTCGATTTCGCCGGGACCGTGATCAACGGCATCGCGCCGGACGGCGGCCTGTTCGCGCCGTCCGTCTGGCCGCGTCTGTCGCTGGACGATCTGATCGCGGGCGGAGCGGATTATGCGACCCTGGCCGAGCGGCTGTTGACCCCCTTCGTGGGCGAGGGCTTGCCCGAAGGCGCGCTGGCGGCGGCGACGCGACGGGTGCAGGACCGCTTCTCGCATCCGGACGTGGTCCCTTTGGTCGAGCTGAAGCCCGGCCTGCATGTGTTGGAGCTGTTCCATGGCCCGACGGCGGCGTTCAAGGATCTGGCCATGCAGCTGGTGGCCGGGATGGCCGAGAGCCTGCTGGCGGAGACGGGCGAGCGGCTGCTGCTGCTGACCGCGACCAGCGGCGACACGGGCGCGGCGGCGGTGAAGGCCTTCGCGGGGGCGGAGCGGATTGATCTGGTGGTGTTGCACCCGCTGGGCCGGGTCTCGCCGATGCAACGGCTGCAGATGACCACGACCGGCGCGTCCAATGTGCTGAACCTCGCGGTGCGGGGCGATTTCGACGACTGCCAGCGGCTGGTGAAGGCCCTGCTGGGCGTGGAGGCGCTGAAAGCGAACCGACGGGTCAGTTCGGTCAACTCGATCAACTGGGCTCGGCTGTCCGGGCAGGCGCCCTATTACGCCGCGACGGCGGCGAAGCTGGCCGATCCGGCGACCTATGTGGTCCCGACCGGAAACTTCGGCGACGCCTTCGCGGGCTGGGTCGCGCGGCAGTGCGGCCTGCCCATCGGCGATCTGGTGGCGGCGACCAACCGCAACGATGCCCTGGTGCGGGCGCTGCACACGGGCGTCTATGAGCGGACGCAGGCTGAGCCGACGGCCAGCGTCAGCATGGACGTACAGGCGCCCTCGAACTTCGAGCGACTGGTGTTCGAGGCCACGGGCCGGGACGCGGATCTGACGCGTGGCCTGTTCGAGGACTTCAACAAGGCGGGACGGGTGACCCTGCCGGACGAGGTGCTGACGGCGCTGCGGCGCGAAGTGTCGGCGGTGTCGGTCAGCGAGGCCGAGACGGTCGCGGAGATGCAGCGGACCTGGCGCGAGAACGGACGGGTGATCTGCCCACACACGGCGGTGGCCTTGCATGCGGCGCGGCGGATTGAGCGGACGGGCGCGATGGTCGCCCTGTCGACGGCGCATCCGGCGAAATTCCCCGACAGTGTGGAGGCCGCGTTGGGCTTCGCGCCCGAACGGCCGCCGCAGCTACAAGGGCTGGAGGGCAAGACCGAGCGGTTCGAGATCGTGGATGCGACGCTGGAAGCGGTGCTGGCGACGATCGGCTAGGCCGCCAGCGCGGCCTGCTCTGTCCACCAATCCAGTCGCCTCAGGAAGGGCGCGGGATCCTTGGGGGTGACCAACCGGGTCGGGTCGTGGAACAGCCGGTCGTGCAGCCGGGTCAGGGTGAAGCGCACCGCCGCGACGGCGCCCAGCGCCGGCAGGGCGGCGGACTCAGCGGGCGCCAGGGGGCGGACGGACTCATAGCCCGCGCGGAAGGCCGCCAGCGCAGCCGGTAGCGGCTGGCCCTCGGCGTCGAAGCCCCAGGCCGACAGAGCGATGGCGAGGTCATAGGCGAAGGCGTCTGTGCAACCGAAATAGAAGTCGATCAGCCCGCTGGGGGCGTCGCCCTCGAACAGCAGATTGTCGGGGAAGTAGTCGGCGTGGATCGGGCCGCGCGACAGGCCGGCGCCCGGATCGGCGCAGGGGCCAGTGACCCACGGGGCCATGCGGTCCAGCAGGGCGTGTGTGGCGGCGTCGGCGCGGGTCAGGCAGCGGTCGAACAGGGCGCGGCGGGCGGCGGGGCCGACCGGATTGGCGCGCTCCAGCGGGAAGTCGGCGCCGGCCAGATGCAGTCGGGCCAGCAGGGCGCCGGCGGCGTGTTGATGCTCCAGAGACGGTTCGCGCTTCCACGCGCCGGGCAGCCATTCGAGGATGGCGGCGGGGCGGCCATTCAGCGTGCCGACCGCCTGACCGTCAGCGGCGATCATGGCGCGGGCGCAGGGCAGGCCCCTGTCGGCGGCATGGGCGGTCAGGCCCAGGCAGAAGGGCAGGGCGTCGGCGTCGGTGCGGCCCTCGAACAGTGTCAGGACGAAGCGGCCCTGACCCGTGTCGAGGCGATAGTTGGTGTTCTCCACCCCTTCGGCGATGGGCGTGAGCGCGCCGAGACCCAGGCCGTAGCGACTAATGAAGGGCTCGGCGTCGGCCTCCTCGACGGGGGTGAAGACGGCCATGGTCAGGCGACCTTCGACAGGCGGGCGGCGGCGAGGTCGGACAGGTCGGCCAGCAGGCTCTCGGCCGTGGCCCAGCGCCCGGCGCCGCGACCGCGACGGCGCACGACCGATCCATCCAGCGAGACCACCTTCAAGGCGTTGCCCTCTCCCTTCAGCTCCGCGAACAGCGGATCGAGCTGGCCCGAGACCAGCCGCACGGCGGCGACCAGCTTGCCCTCTTTCAGCTCGCAGCGACAGAGCTGGCGCGAGCCGGCGGGCGGCAGGGCGGCGGGATTCAGCACGTCGCGGGGGATGTCGGCTTCCTCGGGCATGACTCCGAAGGCCTCGAAGGCCAGAAGGCGGACCTTGGCGAGGGCGTCGAGGCCCTCAAGGTCGGACGACGGGTTTTCCTCGGCGAAACCGGCGGCGCGGGCCTCGGCCAAGGCCTGATCGAAGGAGGCGCCTTCGCCGAGCCGGGCCAGCATGAAGTTGACCGTGCCGTTCAGCACCGCTTCGAAGGCGGCGACCGGGGCGTCGGCGCGGGCGGCGCGAACGGCCTCGACCATGGGCACGCCGCCGCCGACGGAGGCCGACCACAGCAGGCGGGCGCCGTTCTGTTCCGCCAGGGACAGCAGGCCGACGGGATCGACGCTGACCGCCTGTTTGTTGGCCGTGGCGACATCGACGCCGCGCGATAGGGCGGCGCGGATGACGGCGTGACCGGCGGCGGCCTCGGACAGGGCCTCCAGCACGATGTCGGGCTGACGCTCCAGAAGGGCGTCGGGACTGGAGACCAGCAGGGGCGCCAGTTGCGCGTCTGAGGCGCCGGGCACATCGCGCGGCTTTGACGGATCGCGGACCAGGACGCCGACCACTTCGACGCGGGGATCGACCAGCAGGCGGGCCAAGGCGCCGCCGCCGACCACGCCGCAGCCGGCGACGGCTACGCGCAGGCGGCGGTGGGCGGGCGCGGGTTTTGGCGGGGCGCCGACCGGGCCGACGACCGTGCGGTGGCCGTCGAGATAGTTGCGCACCTCGACCTTCAGCTGGCGGGCCTCGGCCAGATCGAGCGCGTCCGGCTGGACCAGGCCGCCGCCCAGCGCCTTGGCCTCGGCCCAGCTGGCCTGATCATAGCGGCGGGCGTCGGGGTGGACGTTGGGATCGCGGTCGTAGAGGCCGTCCACGTCCTTCACCAGCTGGACGCTGTCCAACTCCAGCTCGGCCGCGAGGACGAGGGCCGTCAGGTCCGAGCCGCCGCGGCCCAGAAGGACGACCTGCCCCTCGGGCGAGACGGCGCCGAAGCCGGGCACCACGACGACCTCATGCCTGAGCAGGGCGCGGTCCAGCGCGGCGCGATCCAGCGACAGCGGACGGGCGTGCTCGCACGGGCCCTCGGCGACGAGGCCCAGTTCACGAACCGTCAGGGTGGCGGCGCTGAGGCCGACGCGGTCGCAGGCCAGGGCCACGAGGGCGGCGGACCGCTCCTCGCCCTGAACGACGTAGGCGGGGAGGATGCTGTTGTCGTGGGCGAGGCCGAGGGCGCGGGCCTCGGCCAGCAGACGGTCGGTCTCTCCGGCGAGGGCCGAGACGACCGCGACCACCCGACGGCCCCGGCGGACCTCGGCGTAGATGTCGGAGGCGACCTTGGGCGCATCGGCGGGATCGACCAGCACGGAGCTGCCGAACTTCATCACCACCACCTCGGGCGAGGCGGCGGAGAGGGCGGGGGCGGCGGGGCGTTCGAGGAGGGCGAGATTGGAGGACATGAGGTGGGTCTTTCGGAGAGTTCGGGAAAAGAAAAACCCCGCCCGGGGCGATCCGGGCGGGGTTGGGTTTTTGCGTTCCTGAGCTTCGGTGCGCGCTAACCTGTCCCCGCCAGAGGCGTGGTGGTGGTGCCGGTGGTCATACCAATGACGCGCGCGGTCGCGCCGCCGCACGAGGCGGTCGAGGCGATGGCGATGCGGGCGTCGAGGCGGCTCACGGCGGACCTGCTCAGTTGAAGTTCGGGAGGGAGGCTGACGGACAAACCGGGGGTCCGTCAACCCGCTAGGTCGAAAATTGCGCCCTGATCATCGATCTGTTGAGGTCAGGGCATGGTTCTTTCGTCAGGCCCAGTGCATCTGCACGCGATGGGCGGCGGCCCAGTGGATGGCGCGGATGCCGTCGATGACCGCGTTGGCGGCCTCGCGGGTGCCCAGCTTGCCTCCCAGGTCCTGGGTCACCGCGCCGGCGGACAGGACGGCGGCGCAGGCGGCTTCGATGGAGGCGGCTTCGTCCTCCAGTCCCAGACTGTGGCGCAGCAGCAGGGCGGCGGACAGGATGGTCCCGACCGGGTTGGCCTTGTCCTGACCGGCGATGTCGGGCGCCGAACCGTGGATCGGCTCGAACAGGCCCGGGCCGCTGGAGCCCAGCGAGGCGGAGGGCAGCAGGCCGATGGAGCCGCCCAGCACAGAGATCTCGTCCGACAGGATGTCGCCGAACATGTTCTCGGTCAGGATGACGTCGTACTCGCGCGGCTTGCGGATCAGGTGCATGGCCATGGAGTCGACCAGGGCGTGCTCCAGCTCGATGCGTGGGAATTCCTCGGCGTGGACGCGGCTGACCACCTCGCGCCACAGGCGGCTGGTCTCCATGACGTTGGCCTTGTCGACCGAGGTGACCTTGCCGCGCCGCTGCTGGGCGGTCTGGAAGGCGGCGCGGGCAACGCGCTCGATCTCCGGAACCGTGTATTCGCACAGGTCGGTGGCGCGGTCGGCGGTGCGGGTCTTTTCGCCGAAATAGATGCCGCCGGTCAGCTCACGGAAGACGATCAGGTCGACGCCCTCGACGATCTCCTTCTTCAGCGGCGAGCGGTGGGCCAGCACCGGCGAGACCTGCAGCGGGCGCAGGTTGGCGTACAGGCCCATGGCCTTGCGCAGGCCCAGCAGGCCTTCCTCGGGGCGACGCTTGCCGCCGTCCCACTTCGGCCCGCCCACGGCGCCCAGCAGGACCGCGTCGGCGGCCAGACAGGCGTCGGCGGTCTCCTGCGGCAGGGGATCGCCGGTGGCGTCGATGGCCGCGCCGCCGATCAGGTGTTCGCTGAAGTTGAAGGTGTGGCCGTAGAAGTCGCCGATCACCGTCAGAACCGACCGGGCCGCATGGGTCACTTCGGGGCCGACGCCGTCACCGGGCAGGACGACGATATTGTAGGTCTTCGGGGCGGACATCAGACGGTTTCTTTCTGGCGTTCAAAGGCTTCGATGGCGGGCAGGCGGGCTTGCAGCCAGCCGAGGGTGTCGACCCCGTCGAGCAGGCACTGGCGGGCGAAACTCTCCACAGCGAAGGCGACGGGCTCGGCGTTGCCGCGCTGGATGGTGGAGGTTTCGAGGTCGATGGTGATCGGCTGGTCGGCGTGGGCGGCCAAGTCGTCCCAGGTCGCCTGATCCACCACGATGGGCAGGAAGCCATTCTTCAGGGCGTTGGAGGTGAAGATGTCGGCGATCCCGGTCGAGACGACGGCGCGGAAGCCGTAGTCCATCAGGGCCCAGGGGGCGTGCTCGCGCGAGGAGCCGCAGGCGAAATTCTTCCCGGCCAGCAGGATGCGGCGCTCGCTCGGGTCGATGCGGTTGAGGATGGCTTCGGGCTTGGGCGAGCCGTCGGCCTCATAGCGCCAGTCGTAGAAGGCCCAGGCGCCCAGACCCTCGCGGCTGGTGGTGCTCAGGAAGCGGCCGGGGATGATCTGGTCGGTGTCGATGTTGGACTGCGACAGGACCACGGCCTGTGAGGTCAGGGATTTGAAGGGCTCAGGCATCGACCTTCTCCATCAGAAACACGCGCGGGTCGGTCAGGACGCCGGTGATGGCGGTCGCGGCCGCCGTGGCCGGGCTGGCCAAGATGGTGCGCGAGCCGGGTCCTTGTCGGCCCTCGAAATTGCGGTTGGAGGTCGAGACGGCCAGTTGGCCCGGAGCCACCATGTCGCCGTTCATGGCCAGGCACATGGAGCAGCCCGGAATGCGCCATTCGGCCCCGGCCTCGGTGAAGACGGTGTGCAGGCCCTCGGCCTCCGCGTCGCGGCGAACGGCTTCGGAGCCGGGCACGACCAGCATGCGCAGGCCCTGTTTGACCTTGCGGCCGCGCAGTACCTCGGCGGCGGCGCGCAGGTCGGGCAGGCGGCCGTTGGTGCAACTGCCGATGAAGACGACGTCAACCGCATGGCCGGTGGTCGCCTCGCCGGGGGTGAAACCCATATAGGCCAGCGCCTTCTGGCCCGAGGCGTCGCGCGGGGCGGGGACAGGCTCGCCGATGGCGGAGCCCGCGTCCGGCGTCGTGCCCCAGGTGGCCATCGGGCGGATGGCGGCGCCGTCGATCTCGATTTCGGCATCGTAGGTCGCGCCCGGATCCGAAGCCAGCGACAGCCAGTCGGCGACGGTCCGGTCCCAGGCGGCGGCGTCGGGCGCGTGCTTGCGGCCCTTCAGCCAGTCCACGGTGGTCTGGTCCGGGGCGATCATGCCCGCGCGGGCGCCGGCCTCGATCGACATGTTGCAGACGGTCATCCGCCCTTCCATGTCCAGCGAGCGGATGGCCTCGCCGGCGTATTCGACGACGAAGCCGGTGCCGCCGCCGAAGCCCAGACGGGCGATGACGGCCAGGGCTACGTCCTTGCCGGAGACGCCGGGTTGCAGCTGTCCGTCGACGGTGACGCGCATGGTCTTCGGCTTGCGTTGCAGCAGACACTGGGTGGCCAGCACATGGCCGACCTCGGACGTGCCGATGCCGAAGGCCAGGGCCCCGAAAGCGCCGTGGGTGGCGGTGTGGCTGTCGCCGCAAACGACGGTCATGCCGGGCTGGGTCAGGCCCAGCTCCGGCCCCATGACGTGCACCACGCCGCGATCCGCCGAGTCCCAGCCCGCCAGCGACACGCCGTGGCGCGCGCAGTTGGCCTCCAGCGTCTCGACCTGGGCCTTCGACGCCGCCGTGTAGTAGGGCCGCTCGCCGTTCGCATCGGCGGGCAGGGTGGGGGTGGAGTGGTCCAGCGTGGCGAAGGTGCGGTCGGGGCGACGCACCTTCAGCCCCCGGCTCTCGATCTCGGAGAAGGCCTGCGGGCTGGTGACCTCATGGACCAGATGCAGGTCGATGTAGAGCACCGCCGGGACGTCAGGCGTTTCCGCCTGCACCACGTGCCGGTTCCAGACCTTTTCAAACAGCGTCTCAGGCATACTCGGCCTCGCGCTGCGTGGCAGGCGCCGGAGCGTTGATCGGCTCCAGCCAGTTGTGGCGGTCCGGCGTGGCGCCGGAGAACAGGCCGCGGAAGGCGGCGTTGACGGCCTTGGTCACCGGACCCGGCCCGGCGGCGCGGGTGGTGATGCCGTCCACCGAGCGGACGGGCGTGATCTCGGCGGCCGTGCCGGTCATGAAGATCTCATCGGCGACATACAGAGCCTCGCGCGGCAGGATCTGCTCGCGGGTCTCATAGCCCAGGCCGCGGGCCAGCTTCAGCACGCTGTCGCGGGTGATGCCCATCAGGATGGAGGCGGCGGCGGGCGGGGTGATGATCTCGCCGTCCTTGACGATGAACAGGTTCTCGCCGGCGCCTTCGGACAGGCGGCCGTCGGTGCCCAGGGCGATGCCTTCACCGAAGCCGCCGACGCGGGCTTCGCGCCCGATCAGGTAGGAGGACAAATAGTTGCCGCCCGCCTTGGCGCCCGAGGGCACGGTATTGGGGGCGATGCGCGACCAGCTGGCGACGCAGGCGTCGACGCCTTTCTCCAGCGCCTCCTCGCCCAGATAGGCGCCCCACGGGAAGGCGGCGATGGCGACATCGACGTGCATGTTCTCGGGAGAGGGCGTCACCCCCATGCCGCACGCGCCCAGGAAGGCGATGGGGCGGATGTAGGCCGACTTCAGACCGGTCGCGCGCACGGTGGCGCGGCAGGCCTCGACCAGTTCGTCTACCGTGTAGGGCAGCTCGAAATGGTACATGCGGGCGCTGTCGAACAGGCGGCGCACGTGGTCGGTCAGGCGGAAGCCGCAGGGGCCGTTGGGGGTGTCATAGACGCGGACGCCCTCGAACACCGAGGTGCCGTAGTGCAGGGCATGGCTCATCACGTGAACCTTGGCGTCGGCCCAGGGCGTCAGGTCTCCATTGACCCAGATATGTTCAGCCAGCGGCCGCATACGCGTACTCCTGTCGGGGGGCGGCGTCCGGGCGCGAGGCCTCGATGATCGCCAGCAATTCGTGGTCGTTGATTTCGCCGATCTCATCGGCGCGGCGTTTGAAGCCGGCGAAGGCGGCGGCCAGATGGGCGCCGGATACGGGCTGGCCCAGCGCCTCGGCGCGCTTGGCCACGGCGTGGCGGCCCGAGTGCTTGCCCAGCACGAACCAGGTGCCTTCGAAGCCGACGTCCTGCGGGCGCATGATCTCGTAGGTCGAGGGATCGGCCATCATGCCGTGCTGGTGGATGCCCGCTTCGTGGGCGAAGGCGTTCAGGCCGACGATGGCCTTGTTGCGCACGACCGGGGTGTGGGTGATCTCGCTCAGCAGACGGCTGGCGCGGACCAGATGGGTGGTGTCCACGCCGGTGTGCAGGCCGTAGCGGTCCGACCGGGTGCGGATGGCCATGACCATCTCCTCGATGGAGGCGTTGCCCGCCCGCTCGCCGATGCCGTTGATGGCGCCCTCGACCTGACGCGCCCCGGCCTCGACGGCGGCCAGCGAGTTGGCGACGGCCATGCCCAGGTCGTCGTGACAGTGGGCCGAGAAGACCACATGCGGGTGGCGCACGCGGACTGCGGCGATCAGGTTGCGATAGATCTCGGCGATCTCGCCCGGGGTCGAATAGCCGACGGTGTCGGGGATGTTCAGCGTCGTGGCGCCCGCCGCCGCGGCGACCTCGCACACCTCGGCCAGGAATTCCGGCTCGGTGCGGATGGCGTCCTCGGGGCTGAACTCCACGTCCTCGAAGCGGGTGCGGGCATAGCCGACCGCGCGCTCGACGGCGGCCAGAACCTCGGCCGTGGACATCTTCAGCTTGGCCGAGCGGTGGATCGGGCTGGCGCCCAGGAAGATATGGCAGCGACGCTCCTCTGTCCCGCGCAGGGCGCGGTAGGCGGCGTCGATGTCAGCCTCGTTGGAACGGGCCAGCGAGCAGAAGACGGGGCCTTCGACCTCGCCGACGACGCGGCGCACGCACTCCTCGTCGCCGGGCGAGGCGGCGGCGAAACCGGCCTCGACCACATCGACCTTCATCTCCGCCAGGACGCGGGCCATGCGGACCTTGTCTTCCGGTCCCATTGAGAAGCCGGGCGCCTGTTCGCCGTCGCGCAGGGTGGTGTCGAAGACGACGACCTTGTTGGGGTCAGCGGCGACAGCGGTTTGAACCTTGGTCATGCCGCTACCTCGGGATGGAAGGTGGAGGCGGCGTTCGCGCGGGTGACGCCGAACAGCTTGTCGATCTGGCGGCCCAGGGTCTGGGTGCAGCGGCCATCGTCGCGGCCACGAACGGCCATCTCGATCCGGCGCGCGGCGCCTTCCTCGCGCATGGTGATGCCGTCGATGTGGAAGCCACGGCGCTCCACCAGACCGATCAGGCGCTGGAGCGAGCCGTCGGCGCGATCAATGTTCAGGTGCAGGGTTTCGGTGCTCATGGCTCAGGCGCCTTCCATCATTTCGGCATTGCTCTTTCCGGGCGGGACCAGCGGCCACACGTTCTCCCGGGGATCGATGATGACGTGTGCGAGGCAGGGGCCTTCGGCGGCCAGCAGGCGGGCGATCCCGGCCTGAACCTCCTCGCGTCGGCTAATTCGGAAGGCTTCGATCCCGAACGCCTCGGCGACCTTCACGAAGTCCGGATTGTCGGACAGGTCGATCTCCGAGTAGTTGCCGTCGAAGAACAGCTCCTGCCACTGGCGGACCAGGCCCAGAGAGCTGTTGTCCAGCAGCAGGACCTTCACCGCGACGCCGTAGCGCCGCAGGGTGGCCAGCTCTTGCACATTCATCATGAAGCCGCCGTCGCCGGCGATGACGACGACCGTGGCGTCCGGATCGGACAGCTTGGCGCCGATGCCGGCGGGCAGGCCGAAGCCCATGGCGCCCAGCCCGCCCGAGGTGATGTGGGCTTCCGGCTTCGAGAACCGACAGTGCTGGGCGGCCCACATCTGGTGTTGGCCGACGTCGCAGGCGGCGACGAAGTCGTCCCCGGCGGCTTCCGAAATCGCCTTCAGCAGGGCCGGGGCGTAGACGCCCTCGCCCGGGGCGTCATAGCGGAAGGCGGTGCGCTGGGCGCGGCTGGCGCAGTGGATCATCCACGGATCGATAGCTGGACCACGGCCCGCCAGACGGGCGGTCAGGGCGGCGACGCCCTCGGCCAGTTCACCCTGAACCGGGATCCAGGTCTCGCGCAGCTTGCCGATCTCCGACGCGTCGATGTCGAAATGGATGACGCGGGCGTGGGGGGCGAACTCGGTCAGCTTGCCGGTGGCGCGGTCGTCGAAACGGGCGCCGAAGACGATCAGCAGATCGGCTTCCTGCACCGCCTCATTGGCCGCGCGCGTGCCGTGCATGCCCAGCATGCCCTGGAAGCCGGGCGCGTCCGTGGGGATGGTCCCCAGCGCGTTCAGGGTGGCGACCGACGGGATGCCGGTGGACTCGGCGAAGGCGCGGACCTGCTCCGTGGCGCCGCCGATCTTCACCCCGCCGCCGACGTAGATCAGCGGGCGCTGTGCAGCCCGGATGGCCTCGGCCGCCGCGGCGATGGCGTCGTGGTCGGTCGGGACGGTCTCGTTCGGATAGTGGAAGCCGAAATCCTCGGTGGTCTGGGCGACCTGAACGTCCTTCGGCAGATCGACCAGCACCGGGCCGGGGCGGCCCGAGGCGGCGATGTGGAAGGCTTCTTCGATGGCCGCCGGGATGTCTGCGGGATCGCGGACCAGGATCGAGTGCTTCACGATGGGCAGGGTGACGCCCAGGATGTCGATCTCCTGGAAGGCGTCAGTGCCCATGACGCCCTGGGCGACATTACCGGTGATGCAGACGACCGGGATGGAATCCATCATCGCATTGGCGATGCCGGTGATCAGGTTGGTGGCGCCGGGGCCGGAGGTGGCCATGCAGACCCCGACCTTGCCGCTGCGGCGGGCCCAGGCGTCGGCGGCGAAGGCAGCGGCCTGTTCGTGGCGGACCAGAATGTGGCGCAGGTTCGATCCGGCCAAGGCGTCATAGACGGGCATGATCGCGCCGCCCGGATAGCCGAACACGACCTCCACCCCCAGCCGCTCCAGGGTGGAGACGAGCAGGCGGGCGCCGCTTTTCGGGGCGGCGGCGGGTTCAGACATACGGGCGGCGGAGGCGGTCATGATTCAGGCGGCTTCCGATTTGGGGGCGTGCAGCCAGGCCATGCGCTCGCGCAGCTTCGCGCCGGTCCGTTCGATGGGCTGTTCGCCGTCAGCCTCGACCCAGGCGTCGTAGCGCGGCTTGCCCGCCTCGTTTTCGGCGATCCATTCGCTGGCGAACTGACCCGACTGGATCTCGTCCAGAATGGTCTTCATGCGGGCGCGGGTTTCGTCGGTGATGACGCGCGGGCCGGACTTGACCGAGCCCCACTTGGCCGTCTCCGAAATGAACTCGTTCATCCTGGTGATGCCGCCCTCGTAGAACAGGTCCACGATGAGCTTCAGCTCGTGCATGCACTCGAAGTAGGCGATCTCGGGCTGGTAGCCGGCCTCGACCAGGGTGTTGAAGCCGGACATGACCAGCTCCTTGGCGCCGCCGCACAGGACCGCCTGTTCGCCGAACAGGTCGGTCTCGGTCTCTTCGCGGAAGGTGGTCTCCAGCAGACCGCCGGTCGCGCCGCCGTTGCCCCTGGCGTAGCCCATGGCGCGGTCGCGGGCCTTGCCGGTCGCGTCCTTTTCGATGGCGAACAGGGAGGGGACGCCGCGCCCACGCTGGTACTCGCGGCGGACCAGATCGCCCGGCCCCTTGGGGGCGACCAGGATGACGTCCATGTCCTCGCGCGGCGTGATGCGGCCGTAGATGATCGAGAAGCCGTGGGCGAACAGGATGGCGGCGCCCTGTTTGGCGTTCGGCTCGATGATGTCGCGATAGACCTCGGCCTGGATCATGTCCGGGGTCAGGATGGCGATGATGTCGGCGCCCTTGACCGCCTCGGCGGGATCGGCGGTCGGGACGCCGTCGGCGGTGGCGTTGCGCCAGCCCTTGCCGCCATGGCGGACGCCCGCGACCACGTCGTGGCCCGAGTCCTTCAGGTTCTGGGCGTGGGCCCGGCCCTGCGAGCCATAGCCGATGATGGCGATACGCTGGCCGGCGATGGCGCCGGGGCGAATATCGTCATTGGTGTAGATGGTGATGGCCATGGGTCAGGCGTCCTCTCGGGCGGATTGGGTTTCGGTCTCGGCGGGACGCTGGACCGCAGGCGGGTTGGGAATGGTCACGGCGCCCTGGGCGGCGGAGGCCACCGCGGCGCGGTATTTGGCGAAGACCCCGTGCGCCGGGCGGATCGATCGGGGGGCGAAGTCCGCCCGGCGCTTCGCCAGATCGACGCCGATGACGTCGATGCGGCGGTTGGTGACGTCTATGGCGATGCGGTCGCCGTCGCGGATCAGGGCGATGGGGCCGCCGACAGCGGCTTCGGGCGAGACGTGGCCGGCGACGAAGCCGTAGCTGGCGCCGGAAAAGCGGCCATCCGTGATCAGGGCGACGTTGTGGACGCCACGGCCCTTCAGGGCGGCGGTGACCTGCAGCATCTCGCGCATGCCGGGGCCGCCCTTGGGGCCCTCGTAGCGGATGATGATGACGTCGCCTTCGCCGACCGAGCCGTCCTGAACGGCGTGGAAGGCGTCCTCCTCGCTGTCGAAGACGCAGGCGGGGCCTTCGAAGCGATCGACCTTGTGGCCAGTCAGCTTGATGACCGCGCCATCCGGGGCGACGTCGCCGTAGATCACGGCGAAGCTGCCGCGGTCCATGACCGGGGCGTCGAAGGTGGTGACGACCTGCTGGCCCGGCGTCTCCTCGGCCTCGGCGGCCTCAGTAAACAGGCTGCGGCCCGAGACGGTGGGGGCGTTCACGATCTTGCCCGCCTCGGCCATTCGCTGGGTGACCAGACGGGTGCCGCCGGCGGCGAACAGGTGCGAGGCCAGGAAGCGGCCTCCGGGCTTCAGGTCGCAGATGACCGGGGCGTCGACGCACGCCTGGTGGCAGTCCTCGACGCCGAACTCGACTCCCGCCTCGGCGGCGATGGCGGTCAGGTGCATGACGGCGTTGGTCGAGCCACCCGAGGCCGAGACGGCGACGGCGGCGTTCCGCAAGGAGGCGCGGGTGATGTACTTCCGGGCGCTGTCGCCGGCGAAGACGCGCTCGACGATCAGACGGCCGCAGCGCTCGCCCTCGGCGGCCTTGGCCGGATCGACGGCGGGGACGTCGTTCGCTCCCATGGGGGACAACCCCATGACCGACAGGGCCATGGCCATGGTGTTGGCGGTGAACTGGCCGCCGCAGGCGCCGGCGCCGGGGCAGACCGCCGTCTCGACCGCCTTCAGGCCAGCGTCGTCCAAGGCTCCGGCGGCGTGGGCGCCGATGGCCTCGAAGATCTCCTGAACCGAGACTTCCTTCTGGCCGATGGTCCCCGGCATGATCGTGCCGCCGTAGTAGACCAGTCCGGGGATATCCATGCGGGCCAGCGCCATGGCGGCGGCCGGGATGGTCTTGTCGCAGCCGACGATGCAGACGACGCCGTCCAGCTGGTGGCCTTCGACGGCCAGTTCGATACTGTCGGCGACGACCTCGCGGCTGATCAGCGAGGCCTTCATGCCGGGGGTGCCCATCGAGATGCCGTCGGTGACGACGATGGTGTTGAAATCGACCGGATAGCCGCCCGCGGCGATGATCCCGGCGCGCACATCGGCGGCCAGACGGTCCAGGTGCATGTTGCACGGGGTGACCGATGACCAGGTGTTGACCACCGCGATCATCGGCTTGTCGAAATCGGCGTCCTGCATGCCCGCCGCGCGCAGATAGCTGCGGGCCGCGGCGCGGTTCGGACCGGCCGTGACAACACGGCTGCGCGCGTTCGGCGGCCGGTCGGTCGGGGTGAAATCTTGCGTCATTGGCGAAGTCGGTTCCGGTAGGCTCCGGATCGCGCACAACAAAAAACCCGCTTCCTGGGTGGAAGCGGGTGGCTGCGTGCGATCCTGATGTTGCGTTAGGTCAGGTCGCGTGCGTCCACGCCGCTCCGGTAAGGAGGACGAGAATTACCGCGAGAATAAGGGTGTTCAGGGCCAGCTCGACCGACGGCGCGCGCACGACCGCAATCGCCTTGGCGGCGATCTTGCGGTCAGCGATGTGGGCGCGGTGGCTCACGGGTGGCTCCAGTTGAACGGCCTCAGGAAACCATGGCCTGCTGCGTCGCACAAGACTGTTAAGCAAAATTATTGCGTGACGGAGCGTTTGGGAGGCGGCGAGGGCAGGAATTTGCCGCGTTAAAATCCGGCCTGTCAGGAGCGGATCTGGTCGTTCCTGAGAACCGGCGCGGCGGCCAGGATCGCCTGGCTTCTGTTGTTCACTTTCAGCTTCTTCAGAATGGCGGAAACGTGTTGTTTCACAGTGCCTTCCGTCAGGTTCATGTCGCCCGCGATCTGCTTGTTCAGCTTGCCGTCCACGAGGGCGCGCATGATCCTCAGCTGGGCTCCCGACAGCGTGGCGATACGGCGATGGAAATCGACCGACTCCGGGTCGGGATCGACATTCTCCGGAAACACGGTTTCGCCCCGCAAGATGGCGCCGACGGCGTTCACCAGGGTCTCGACCGGCTCGCATTTCGACAGCCAGGCGTCGACGCCGAACGCCCTGGCCATGGACAGGGTGTGCTGATCAGTGCGCGAGGAGACCATGGCGATCTTGCCGTCCGGTAAGAGCTGCTGGAGGCGGAGCAGGGCGCTGAACCCCTCGGCGTCGGGAAGCATCAGATCCAGCATGATCAGCTTCACGCGAGGGCCGTGCAGACGGACATAGGCATCGGCTTCGGTGGCCGAGGTCACCCGGCCGACATCCAGATGCGGATAGGCGGCCTGGATGGAAAGCTCGAAAGCCTGACCGACCAGGGGATGGTCATCAACGATCAGCACGATCCAGCGCACCGCCGAACCTCCCGAATCCGACCTTGGCTATACCAAGGGTTGCACGACCACATTGCAAGCCTGTTTCCTAACAACAGGTTTTCTGTACGGCAGGCGAAAAGTTAGGGGGCGAAGTTGTTTTGACATGCAACCTATAACTTTGGTTCGATTTGCACCTTTTTAGCGGGCCGGGTTGTGGACCTGGCCGCCGATCGGGATGAATTGGACGCCAACGAGACGCAACCCCCACGTCGTTGGAGACTAGAAATGATCAAGTTGATTGCCGCCGCCGCCCTCCTGACGGTCGCCATCGCCGCCCCCGCCATGGCTCAGTCGGCCTCCACCACCGGTTCGGGCTCCATCACCGTCATCCGCCCGCTGACCATCACCAAGAACGCCGACCTGAAGTTCGGCACCGTCGTCCGCCCGGCCACCGGTTCGGGCACGGTCACGGTCAGCGCCGCCGGCGCGCGCTCGGTTGCGGGCGGCGTGGTTGGCCTGAGCTCGGGCGACACCCCGCAAGCCGCCCAGTTCACCGTCGACGGTGAAGGCGGCCAGTCGATCTCGGTCACCATCCCGGGCACCTTCTCGATCGCCAACGGCACCGACACCCTGACTGTCACGACCTCGAACAACCTGTCTGGTTCAGCCGCGTCGCAGACCCTGAGCAACGCCCTGGGTTCGGCGGGCTCGCTGGTCTTCAAGGTTGGCGGCAGCGTTCCGGTGCTCTCGACCTCGCCGACGGGCGTCTACACCGGCACCTTCACCGTCTCGGCCGCCTATAACTGATCGGACGCGCTGTGTTTCCGCTGCAGGAGATACGAGCCGCTCACCCTGTCGTTAACGCATCGGTTGTGCGTCACGGCTATGTTCACGCTGGGGATGGGTTCAGGAGGGTGATCGCGGTGGCGATGCGTCTGTTTCTGTCGGCTTTTTTCCTGTTGCTGATTGCCGGACCCGCCGCGGCCCAGGTTGGCGCCGATCTGAACATCTCGCCCAAACGGGTGGTGTTCGAGCCGGGCGAGCGCAGCGCCACCGTCTACATCTTCAACCAGGGTGACCAGGCGGCCACCTATTCGGTCGAACTGGTCGACCGGACCATGTTGCCGGACGGCCAGATCGTGGCGGCCGCCGACCAGCCGGGCGCGACGGTCGATTCCGCCGCTGACCTGGTCCAGTACACCCCGCGCCGCATCACGCTGCAGCCGCGGGAGAGCCAGGCAATCCGCGTCCGCGCCCGTCCGGGCGCCGGGGGCGAGCATCGCACCCACCTGACCGTCACCGCCCTGCCGTCCGAGACGGCGGGCTTCACCGTCGAGCAGGCGGTCCAGCCCGGCGCCGATGAGGTGGCCGTGCAGGTCATCGCCCTGTTCAGCGTCAGTGTGCCGGTGATCGTCCGCGACGGCCCCGCCGATGCACGGGCGGCGGTCGAGAACCTCGCGATCCTGCAAGGCGAGACGGGGCCGGTGCTGTCGCTCGACCTAGTCCGCCAAGGCGCCAGTTCGGTCTATGGGGATGTCGAGATCCGGCTGGGGGAGGGCGCTGACGCCCCCTTGGCCACCGCCGTGCGCGGCGTGGCCGTCTATCCCGAGATCGACCGCCGCACGGTCGTGACCCCGCTGCCGGCGCCGCTGACCCCAGGTCAGACGGTGACGGTGATCTACCGCGACGATGACGCCCGGCCGGGCGAGGTCCTGGCGACGGCGACCCTCGTCGCGCCGTGAGGCCGGTCTTGCCGGTCAGTCTGGCCGCTTTGGCCCTGGCCGCCTTGCCGGAACCGGCGCAGGGGCAGGAACTGGTGCGCAACCTGATGATCGCCGCCGATCCCCAGCCGTTCAGCCCCGACGACCTGCTGTGGATGGAGGTCCGCTCGGGCGATGTGCAGCTGACCGATTCCCTGAACGTCTATTCGTCCCGCTCGGGTGTCTTCGTGCCGCTGGGCGAGTTCTCGCGGGTGCTGGACCTCGCCGTGGGTGTCTTCCCGGCGCAGCGCCGGGCCGAGGGCTGGGTCATCTCGCCGGAGCGCAAGCTGACCGTCGACCTGGCCACGGGCGAGGCGCGGCTGGCGGGGCGGTCCATCCGATTCAGTCCGGACCAGGCCGCCATCTATGACGACGACCTCTATGTGCGGCTGGACCTGCTGCAGCAGATTCTGCCGGTGCGGCTGAGCGCCGATACGGCCGCGCAGGTGATGGACCTGACCGCCACCGAGCCCCTGCCGTTCCAGCAACAGGCGGACCGGTTGCGGCGGCAGGCGACGCTCGGCGCGACGCCGTCGGAACCGCAGGCCCTGCATGTCGCGACGCCCTATCAGCTGTTCACGCCCCCCGCCTTCGATGTGAACCTGGGCGGTATGCTGGCCCGGGACGGTGTGGATCAGGCCAGCCGCTATGACGTGCGCGCCGCTTCGGACCTGCTGTGGGCCGGCTTCGAAGGCTATGTCGGGTCGGACGAAGACGGGCACGTCAACGACGTTCGCGTCCTGCTGAGCCGCAAGGACCCCGGTGGGCGGGCGCTGGGGCCGCTGGGCGGCACCCGGGCCGGGCTGGGCGACGTGTTCACGCCCTCAATGCCCATTGGCGCGGCGGGCTATGCCGGGCGCGGGATCTTTTACACCTCCGCGCCGCTGGAGAATCTCGATCTGGCCACGCCACTCGACCTGCGCGGCGAACTGGCGCTGGGCGAGGAGGTCGAGCTCTACGTCAATGAGGTGCTGCAGGCGGCCCAGACCTCGCCGGCGCAGGGGCGGTATGAATTCCTCGACGTGCCGCTGGCCTTCGGCCTGAACACCCTGCGCCTAGTCTTCTACGGATCGCAGGGGCAGAAGCGAGAGGTCGTCCGTCGGATCAATTTCGGCGCCGGACAGGTCGAGGCCGGGCGACTGGTCTTCCGCTTCGGCGCGATCGAGCAGGGGGCGACGGTCTTTGACGTGGGCGACCGCGCGGTCACCGCCGCGACGGGCGAGACCCGGTTCAGCGTCATGGCCGATTACGGCCTGTCCTCGGGCCTGACGGTCAGCGCGGGCGCGGCGCGGTTCACCCCCGAAGGCGCCGAGGCTCGCTCGCTGGGCGCGCTGGGCCTGCGCAGTTCGCTGGGCCCCGTGGCGGCCCAGATCGACATGGCCTTCGACGATGTCGGCGGACGCGGGGCGACCGTCGGCGTGGCGGCCCGCCCGTTCGGCGTCTCGGTGGTGGCGCGGCATTCCGAATACCGTGGCGGTTTCATCGATGAGACCCGTCAACTCGGCGTGCTGGATCTCGCGCCGCTGCGCAGCGCTACGGACCTAAGGCTCGATGGTCAGGTGTCGGGGTCGCGCGGCCTGTCCGTGCCGGTGTCGTTCAACCTGCGCCAGCTGCGCCGCACCAACGGCGACCGGCTGACCAATGCCGAACTGCGCGCCTCGGCCCCGGTCGGGCGCTATTACGCCTCCAGCAGCGTGGTCTATGAGAATGATCAGAGCACGGGCCTGAACCGCCCCCGCTGGCTGGGTTCGACCGATGTCGCCACCCTTGTTTCGTCGCGCCTGCAACTGCGCGGCGGCCTGGCCTATGAGTTGTCGCCCAACCCGGAGATCGAGACCGCCTACGCGACGCTGGACTGGCAGATCACCGAGGCGAACGCCCTGCGTCTGGGCATCGTGCGGGCGCGGGGGACGACCTCGGAGACCAGTCTTCAGGTGTCGAACCTGTGGCGGGCGGACCGGTTCGATCTGGCCGTGAACGCCTCCTACGAGACCGAGTCCCGCGAGTGGCGGATCGGGCTGCAGATGGGCTTCGGCTTCGGCTATGACCCGTTCGCGCAGCGCTATCGGATGACCCGGCCCGGAGTTGCGACGGGGGGCTCGGTCGCGGTCAACGCCTGGGTGGACGAGAACGCGGACGGCCTGCGTCAGGCGGGCGAGCCTGGGGCGCCAGGGCTGGTCGTCGATACGCCCGTGGGGGCGGTCAACACCGGGGCGGATGGGCAGGTGGTGGCGGTGGGGCTGGGCGACGGCGCCTCGGCGCGGATCCGTCTGGACGCCGAGGGGGTGGACGATCCCTTCCTGATGGCCGGCCCGCCCTTGCTGGAGTTCACCCCGCGTCCGGGCCGGACGGCGGTGATCAACTATCCGATGCGACGCAGCGCCGAACTGGAGCTGTCGGCCCGCCTGCGCCGGGCGGACGGCACGTTGCGTCCGCTGGCGGCGCTGAACGTCGAACTGGTCTCGGCGGATGGTCAGACCATCGTCGCCGGGCGTAGCGACCACGCGGGCGTCATCTTCTTCGAGGGCGTCGGCCCCGGCGTCTGGACCGTGCGTCTGGAGGAGGCCCAGTCCCGCCAGTTGAACCTGCGGCAGGTCGCGCCGCTGCAGGTGACCATCCCCGCGACCGGCGGCTTCGTGCGGGGCGGGGCGGTTCTGATCGACGCCGGACAGCAGGAGGCCGCCCAATGAAACGTCTTGTCGCCGCCTTCAGCGCCGGACTGATGCTGTTCTCAGCCAGTCAGGCCCAGGCCGATCCAACCGTGACCCGCTCGCCCGCGACGGCGCCCGCGCTGGGCACGGTCATCCGGGGCAGCGCCACCACCTTCTCGGTCTCGACCGCGGGGGCGGTGACCCGCACCTCCGGCACGGCCATCCGGCTGACATCCAGCACGGTCACCACCCCGACCATCACCATCAACTGCGGCCTGCTGAACCTGAACAGCCTGTGCGCCCTGCGCTATATCCGGGTAACGATCACGCCGGTCACGGGCTCTGGCCCGGCGACGATCACCCGCCTGCGGGTGGGCTCAATGACCGGCGGCGTCTATCGCAGCGGCTCGGCCCCGGCTGAGGGTGCGAGTCTGACCTTCGATCTCAATCCGCTGGGCCTGCTCACCACCGCGACCTTCAAGCTGGGCATGGATGTGCAGCTTGCCGCCGGGGCGACCACAGGCAATACGACCTTCGACTACCTTGTCACGGTACAGTTCACGACATGATCCAGTTTCGCGTTCTTCTGCTGGTCGGCCTGATCGCCGCGACCCCCGCCGTGGCGGCGGCGCAATCGGAGACGGGCTCGGCGACCCTGACTGTCCAGCGCGGCCTGAGCATCGCCACCGTCAGCCCCATGCGGCTGCAGCCGTCGGACCCTGAGGCCGCCCTGTCGGTGACCGGCTCCAATCTGGTCGACGCTCCGGCGATGATCCGGATCAGTGGCGATCCGGGGCGGGTCTACCGGATCCGCCTGCCGCAGGACGACGTCGAGCAGCAGGGCGTGCCGGTGATCTATGATCTGAAAATCTGGAGCGCGACCTCGGGCGACATCTCCGAGACCCGCGTGGCTCGGCTGGATCTGCAGGGGCATGACCTGCTGCGGGTCTCCGGACGCCTGCGCACCGGGACGAACGAGGAGGGCGAGCCGGTGGCCGCCCTGCCGCTGAGCATCGACTACGAATAGGCCGCCGTGTCGCGCCGGATGGCGGTGATCAGGGCCTCGACCTCTGCACGACCGGGCGTCTCGCCCTCCGCGAACTTGCCGTCGATCCGCTTGGCCAGACCGCCCATGTCGGTGAAGCCGAACAGGCCCGCGGCCCCCGCCAGCCCATGCGCGAGCGCCTCGATCCGCACGTGATCGGTCTCGGCCAGGGCGGCCTCCAGCGCATCGGCGTCGCCGCGCGCCCGCTCGCAGAAGCGGGGCCTCAGGGGGGCGAGAGGATCGGGGCTCAAGCCTGTCCCTCCGCCAGCAGGGCGCGGACCTGGGCGGCCAGCGTCATCGGATCGAACGGCTTGACGATCACCCCGATGGCTCCCAGCGCCAGATAGCGGTCCTGCTCGCTGGCCTGCACCCGCGCGGTCATGAAGATGACCGGCGTGGTCTCCAGCCCCGGCAGGGTGCGCAACTGGGCCAGTGTTCCGGGACCGTCCAACCGGGGCATCATGACGTCCAGCAGGATGACATCGGGGCGCATCCCGCCCTGAAGAAGCTCCAGCGCCGTTTCGCCGGATTCCGCCGTGGTCAGGGTGATGCCCGGATCAAGCTCCAGCGAGAAGGCGGCCACCTCCCGGATGTCGGGCTCGTCGTCCACGTGAAGGATCGCGAGGGTCATTGTCGGCCTCCCTTGCCCGTCAGACGGCGCACCGTCCGCACCAGTCCCGCCAGCGAGGTTCGGGACTTCACCAGCACCGCCTCGACCCGATGGCCGAGGGCGGCGTCCATTTCCTGCGCCGAGTAGACGATGACCGGGACCGGCTGGCCCTCGCCGTCATCAAGGTCCGCCAGCAGCTCCAGCCCGGAGCCGTCGGGCAGGCCGAGGTCCAGGATCACCAGATCGGGCAATCGGCCCCTCAGCACCTCGCGCGCCTCGGATAGCGAAGGGGCGGGCAGAACCTCGGCCACGCCCACCAGGGCCGAGGCTGTCACGGTCAGGATGTCGGGGTCGTCGTCGACATGCAGGACGACCGGGCGGCGTTTCTCCAGCCGCTCCAGAATGCCGGCCACGGCGCTGCGCAGGCGGGTCTGGTCGAACGGCTTCTCGAGCCAGTCGATCACCTCCAGCGAGCGGCCCCGCGCGCGGCCCCGCGCGATGTCCGCCGAGACGACCACCACGGGCAGGTCGCGCGTCCTGGGATCGGAGCGCAGGGTGCGGATCAGGCCCACCCCGTCGGCGTCGGGCAGCTGCAGATCAACCAGAACCGCCGCATAGGCCTCGGTGCGGACGGCCACCAGGGCTTCCCGCGCGGTGGCGGCGATGTCGGCGCTGAAGCCGTCCTGGGCCAGCATGGTGCGCAGCACCTGTGCCGCGTCCGGATCGTCCTCGACGATCAGCAGGTGCGGGCCGTCGCCCTCGCTGATGTCGCTGTCCTGCAGGTCGAGCGGCAGGTCCATGTGGAAGGTGGCGCCTTCGCCCGGCGCGGATTCGAACCACAGCCGCCCGCCGTGGCGCTCGGCGATCTCGCGGGCGATGGCCAGCCCCAGCCCGGTGCCGCCCTTGGCGCGGGTGTCGGAGGAGTCCGCCTGGGCGAATTTCGAGAAGATGCGGGCGCGAAATTCATCAGGGATTCCGGGGCCATAGTCGCGGACGCTGAGGCGGGCGATGCGGGTTTCTGGCTCCACCGTGACCACTACTTCGCTGCCTGCGGGCGAGAATTTCGCGGCGTTGGACAGCAGGTTCACCACCACCTGGATCAACCGGTCCTGATCGCCGCGCACCGGGGCGCTCGGGCCATCGACCAGCTTCAGCGTCACCTCCAGATCGTCGGCGAGGCCGTGGACATTGTCGATCGAGCGCAGGGCGATGTCGCGCAGGTCCAGCGGCGCGATCTCCAGCACCATTTGGCCGGACTCCAGCTTTTCGACATCGAGGATGTCGTTGATCAGCCGCACCAGTCGCTGGCTGTTGGAATGTGCGATGCCGATCAGCCGCGCCGCCTTGTCGCTCAGATCACCCGCCGCGCCGCCGGCCAGCAGGCCCAGTGAACCGGCGATGGAGGTGAGGGGGGTGCGCAGTTCATGGCTGACGGTCGAGACAAACTGCTGCTTCAGCTCATCGACGCGGCGGCGTTCGGAGATGTCGCGCACGACGGCCACCATGTGGACGCCTGTGGGCAGGGGCATCAGGCTGAGGGCCACATCGACGGGGAAGGTCCCACCGTCGCGGTGGCGGGCGGTCAGCTCCCTCACGATGCCGTCGCCCATCTCACCGTCGCGGAAACCGAGGCGAGCGAGGAAGCCCTTCGACGGATCGCCCGCGCCATCGAGGTCGAGCATGACCGAGATGTCCCGGCGCACCAGTTCCGGTCCGGCCCAGCCGAACATGCGGGCGGCGGCGGCGTTCATCGTCTCGATGCTGCCGCTGGGATTGAGCGTCAGGATGGCGTCGATGGCGCTGTCGAAGATGGCCTCCTGCCGGGCGGCGGTCTCACGCACCTCGGCCAACAGCAGGCGGCGGGTGCGGATGTAGCGCCAGCCGGTCACCCCGGTGAGCAGCACGGTGATCAGCAGCAAGGCGAACAGGCCGGTGACCCACCGCTCGGTGGCGGCGCCGCGGGCTTCGGCCCGTCCGGTCAGGACGGACAGCGCCTGCGCCTCATGGTGGACCATCCGATCGATCACCACCCGGATATCGTCCATGGCGGCCTTGCCCGCCCCGCCCGACACCACCGCGAGGGCGGCGTCGCGGCCCTGCTGCTGCCGCGCCTGCAAGCCCTCGGTCAGGGTCGCCTGTTTGCGATCAACCAGGGTTTTCAGGCGGGCGACGTCGGCGGCCTGGGCGGGCTGGTCCGCATAGAGCCGCTCCAATCGCTGGAACTGCGCCGCCAGCTTGTCCTCGGCCTCGTCATAGGGCTGCAGGAACCGATCATCGCCGGTGATGATGTAGCCGCGCTGGCCGGTCTCGGCGTCCTGCAACAGGGAGAAAACGCTCAGGATTTGCGCCCGGGTCTCATGCGAGCGCTCGACCTCGGCCCGGACCTCGCTCTCGCGGGTGAATTCGCGCCGAAGCTCCAAGCCGATGCCGATCAGGGCGACGGCGACGATCAAGGCTCCGGCGGTCGCCAGCAGGGCGACGCTGCGACGTGACATCAGAACCGGCTGCTGCATCGACCAGCTTCCCCTCCAGGCGGACCGAATCTCCGAACGGGAGAGTGCGCGACTTACGAATTCTCGCAACCCCGACGGGATAAGTTCCCTAAGGTGCACAAGTTTGAGGATAACGTTCAAAAGTCGCTGTCGGATGCGCCTGTCCTGAGGCATTCACCCAGGGAAGAAAGTTAATAGCGTACGCCGTTGGGGAACGGGCATTGTACGTGAAGCTGGTTTACGTCTCCGACCATCTTCTGTCGGGGCAACGGTGTATCGGAATGGTTGTGCATTACGCGGATGGCGGGTGGCAACTGGCGTGTGGCAAGTATGACCACCACCCGGATTTGGCCACAACTCGACCAACCCACGCCGGAAGCCTTTTTGCGGGCGCGCCCTTCCTCCAGGAGATGATGGAGTCTCTGGAGCGGGGCTGGCTGGCCGAGTGGGTGGATGATCGCTGGGTATTGGCCGGTCACGACGACTGACCGGCGCGGCTAAAGCGTCCAGCGGAAGGCCAGCGACACTGTCCGCCCGGCGCGGCCCAGTTGCAGCAGGCGGTCGCGCGACCCTTCCCAAGCCAGATCAACGGTGTCGGTCAGGTTGGAGGCGGTCAGCATGATCCGCGTCCTGTCGGTGAGGTCGAAGGTCGCCTGGGCGTCGAGATAGCCCGCCGGCGCGACCACGAAGCTGGAAACCCCGCCGCCCTGCATGTCCGCCTCGGAGCGGAAGGCCGAGCGCCATGACCAGGACAGGTTCACTGCCAGCCGACCCCTCTCGTAGAAGGGATTGAGCGAGTAGGATAGCTCCGACACGCCCAACAGGGCGGTGTCCGATCCGACGATCCGGCTGTCGGTCCAGGTCCCGCTGGCCCAGAAGCCGAAGCCGCCGTCGAACGTCTGGTGCAGGCCGATCTCCAGCCCGTCCACGCGGGCGCGCCCGACATTGCGGGGACGGGACATCATCACCTCGGCCTGGACCGGCGCCCCGGCGCGGGTCTCGAAGGTCAGGACCTCGGGCGCGGCCAGGGTCTGGATGAAGTCGTCGATGGTCTTGTGGAACAGGGTCGCGCTGAACGAGCCGCGAGGCAGAGTACGCTCCCAGGCGATGTCGAAATTGGTCGCCACATAGGGCGACAGGTGCGGATTGCCGCCGACCCCCGAGAAGATGATGCCCGGCGACGGGTTGTCGATCTCGGCCTGACCCCGCTCATAGATGGCCGCCACGAGCACGCTGGCGGGGACCGTGGCCGAGCGAAGGTCGGCCAGCGACGGGCGGGTGATGGAGCGCGAGGCGGCGAGGCGCAGCAGGCTGATGCCGTCCAGTTCAATGGCCAGATTGACGCTGGGCAGCCAGACCTCGTGCGTCCCGGCATAGGTGACCGGCTGGACCTGCAGCAGGCCGCTGTCCATCCCGAGGATCGAGCCGTCCACCTCGGTGCGGATGTCCACGGCGCGAAGGCCCAGATTGCCGGACAGTGGCCACGGCCCCGCCATGGCGTCGATATCCAGCCGGACGTAGGCCGCCGCCACCTGCTCGCCGACCCGATAGGAGTTCTGCAGATCCGCGCCGGTCGGGGCCAGTTCGCGGGGACGGAAGATCGCATTGTCCCGCTCGCCGGGAAGGAAGAAGGCGTCGCGATACCAGTGGGCGCCCGCTGTGGCCCAGGGAGCCGAGCGATGGGTAATCAGGTCCTCGAACACATCCCCCGGGGTCTGGCCGTCATAGGCCTCGACCATGTTGACGAAGCCGGGGCGAAGGACGGCCATTCGGTCGCGGCGCTGATAGTCGCGGTCGCGGTCACTGAACTGACCGCCGATGCGCAGGCTGGCCAGGCGGACGGGCCCCAGATTGCGGTCGAGCGGACGGCGGGCGTCCATCAGGAGAGTCACGTCGTCATCGCGCGACTCCACCGCCCGGACGCCCAGCTTGGGCGGGGCGAACAGTTCGGGATCGGTCAGGTCCAGGTCGGTGGTCAGCCTCAGCACCCGGCGCCTGTCCGCCGCGTCACCGAGATCGAAGGCATAGCCGGCGGGGGCGGCGGTGCGGGCTGACTGTCGCTCCAGCGGAGTGTCGAGCACCGACCGGGCCACGGACACGCTGAACCGGGGCTGGAGCCGCCACTCGCCCAGCCGGAAGCGGGCGCCCGCCGACATCGCCAGATTGAGGTGGGTCTGATCCGAGAACTCGGTGTTGTTGTCGATAGCGCCCGCCGTGGTCCAGGCCGAGGTGACCACGCCGTTGCGGACGCCCACGCTGGCGCCCGGCTGCATCAGCCGCTCGCCGAGGCCGTAGACCAGACGATCTTCGCGGATGGCGTTGTCGAAGGTCGAGATCAGGCCGTCGAAGTCGAGCGACAGATCGGGAGTGAAGCGCCAGTCGATGCCCAGGAAGGCGCTGCGCCGCCGCCGGTCCTCGCGCTCGACGGTGGTGCGCACATCGGCGGGGGTGGCTACGGTCTCGCCGCCGATGGGCAGGTCGAAATAGCGCTGGATCTGGAACCGGTCGTAGCGGACTGACCGGTCCTCCTGCGCCACCCCGCCGACCACCCCGCGCCGCCCGTCCCCGGAGATCGCACGGCCCGCGACCGAGACCTCGGCGCCCGGGCGGCCGGTGCGGGCGTCGAAGCCGCCCCCGGCGCGGATGGTCAGGAAGGGTTCGCCGTCCAGCCCGCCGACCGTCTCGATGTCGATGTTGGAGCCGATGCCGCCGTCGATCATGTCGGGCGTGGCCGACTTGGACAGGGTCGCCCCGGCCAGCAGATCCGGCGACAGGGCGCGGAAGCGGAACTGCCGCCCGCTCTGGGTCGAGTTGCGGATGTTCTCGTTGAAGGCCACCGGGGCGCCGTTCAGGGTCACCGACTGGAACAGCGGGCCCAGCCCTCGAACGCTGACGAACTGGCCTTCGCCCACCTCGCGCTCTATGGCCACGCCCGGCGCGCGCTGCAGGGCCTCGGCCAGGTTGGCGGCGGGCAGTTCGCCAATTCGGCCGGCGGTGACGACATCGAGGATCAGGTCGGCGTCCCGCTTCCGCCGCAGGGACTCGTCGATCCTCTCGGACAGGCGGTTGATCACCACCACGGGGTCAAGTTCGACCGGCGCCTCCGGAAGGATTGGGGCAGGGGCGGGGGCGGTCGCCGCGCGGGGCTCGCTCCACACCCGGACGCCGTGGGCGCCGATGAAGCGGTGGCGCAGGTCAGTGCCGCGCAGCATCTGCTCCAGAGCCGCGCGCCATGTCATCCGTCCTCGCACGGCCCGGGTGCGCACGGTCACGCCGGGTCGCTGGACGAAGGCCAGTTCGCAATCGGCGGCGGCGCACAGCCGCAACAGTGCGGATGAAGCGTCCTGGGCGGGAATGTCGAAGGTCTGCACGCCCGCCGTCTGGGCGTCTGCGGGGGCCGCCGCGAGCAGGGTGAGGCCGGCCGCCAGAGCCGCCGCCAGACCGGGCGCGCCCCGCGCGGCGCGCGCCGGCAGCGATGGAGCGGACGAAGTCAAACGCGGGACCTGTCAGGAGACGGTGGGAAGGAACCGGTGGTCCTTACAGCGCGGGCGTGACAGCTCTGCGATACGGCCTATTCGCCGCGGACCAGGGTCCGGCCATCCGCCGTCTGTTCGACCGTGACCGGCAGCAGGGCGTCGATCCGGCTCACCAGGCTGCCTTCACCCTCCAGCGGCAGCACCGCCGTCACGCGCACGGCGGCCAGCCGGGGATCGGCCAGCGTCAGCGGACGATCCGAATAGCGTGATGCCGCGGCGATGACCTCGGATATGGGCGCATCGCGGAAGATCAGCCGACGCTTGCGCCAGGCGGTGGCGATCTCGAGGTCGTCGCGGGCCTGCCGGACCACGGGCGCGCCGCGACGGTAGTGGGCTTGGTCACCGGGCGTCATGGCCACGCCGTCGGACAGGGCGCGACCGGTCTTCACGTCATGGACGCTGAGCACCACCCGGCCTTCCAGCAGGGCGACCTCGGCGGTGTCGGTCTTCAGGGTGGTGACGAAGCGGGTGCCGGTGACGATGACGTTGCGATCCATCAGCCCGACCTGGAAGGGATGGGCGGCGTCGTGGGCGACGTCGAAATAGGCCGCGCCGCGCTCCAGCCGCACTCGCCGCACCTTGTCGTCCATCGAGACGCGGATGGCCGAACCGGCGTCCAGCGTCACTCGCGAGCCGTCGTCCAGCATCACGTCGGAAATCTGGCCCGGCGCGCTTTCATAGAGGCGCCCCTGAGCGGGCATCATCGGCCACATCAGGACCCCGGCGACCGCCGCGGCGGCGACCAGACCGCCGGACAGCACCAGCCGTCGCGACAGGGCAGGCCTTTGGCGACGCCAGCGAATGGCGGCCAGATCGGCCTGGAAGGCGCCGCGCAGGGGCTCCAGCGCCGCGCTGCGGGCCTTGGCCCGTTCGTACCGTTCCAGATTGGCGGGATCGGCCTCCAGCCAGTCCATGAACCGGGCCTGCTCACGCGCGCTGACGCCCGACCGGCCCATGCGCGCCAGCCAGTCCTCGGCCGTTTCCGGCCGACGGTCGAACAGGGCGGTCAGGCGGTGGATCATGGGCGGGCGAAACTCTCGTGACGGCGACCGCGCGCAGGCTGCGCGATCAGGGGCTTACAACTCACAACGACGGCGAAGGCCAACACCTCAGTCCTCCGCCGAAATCTTCAGCTGTCGGAGCGCTTCGGCGATGTATTTCTCGATCATGCTGACCGAGACGCCCAGCTTTCCGGCGATCTGGCGGTAGGTCTGGTTCTCGAACCGGTGCATCAGGAAGGCGTCGCGCGTGCGCGGGGGCAGGGCGCGAATGACGGCGGCGGCGGCGGCCAGGTTCTCGCGACCGATCAGCCGGTCATCAGCGCTCCGGTCGTCGCTGGCGATGGCGCGTGGACCCGCGTCCAGGGTGGCGACATCCTCGGCGACCAGACGTCGGGCCTCGCGCGCGGCGGCCTTCCAGCGGTCGTTCTGGATATTGCGGGCGATGACGAACAGCAGGGGGCGGGCGTCGGGGGACATCAGATCATGGCCGGCGCGGTGGAAGCGGACGAAGGCCTCCTGCACCGCATCCTCGGCGTCGCCGGTGGTCTGACCCTTGCGTTGCAGATAGCTGACGATGTCGCGGCGCAGGACCGCGAAGGCCTCGGCCTGACGGGCGGCCTCGCCACCCGCCGGACGCACAAGGACGCCCCCTCCATCGGAGGGGGCGTCCGCGCGGACTGTATTCCCGGGGATCAGGATAAAGCCCGTGTGCTGGTCAGGCGGTGGCGCAAGGTCAGAAGTCCATACGCATGCCGAAGGTGACCCGACGGCCGGACATCTCGTCCATAACCGGGAAGGACGGATCCATGGTGTAGCCCGTGGTCCGCTCGTCGGTGAGGTTGATGGCCTCGACGTTGAACTGGATGTTGTCCGTCAGATTGTAGCTGACCGAGACGTCGGTCTGGCCGTAGCCATCGCGCCAGATCGGGTACATTTCGTAGCCGATGCTCTCCACGTACTTGTCCTTGAAGTTATAGGACGCGCGCGCCTGGAAGCGGTCGTTCTCGTAGAACAGGGTGAGGTTGTAGGTCGACTCGGCCAGACCCACCGGCGGCAGCGGGATGTTGAGGGTCGAGGTGCCCATGATGGAGCTGTCCAGCATGGTGTAGTTGGCGTTCACGCCGAAGCCTTCCAGCGGCTCCCAGAACATGCCCAGCGGCACGACCGCGACCAGTTCCAGACCGTTGACCTCGAACGAGCCGTCGACGTTGATCGGCTGATACACATCGAAGGTGTAGACGCCGTCGATGGTGCCGTTGGCGTTGTACTTGGTCACGTTCGGCACGGTGCCGGTCAGGGCCTGACGGACCAGACCGTCGATTTCCTTCCAGAAGTAGGACACCGACAGCAGGCCGCCGCCGTCCAGATACTGCTCCAGACCCAGTTCCCACTGCTTGGCGTAGGTGGGCTTCAGGTTCGGGTTGCCGTCAGTGAAGCGGAACGAGTTCCAGCTGGCGGTGCGCTTGTAGGCCAGGTCCGTCAGGGCCGGGCGGATCAGGGTCTCCGAGGCCGCGCCGCGCAGGATCAGGCTGTCGGTCAGCTCAGCGGTGAAGTTGATGCTGGGCAGGACCTTGTCGTAGCCGCCTTCGCTGCTCACCGGGGCCGGGGTGTAGGTGGTGCCGCCGGTCGGGGTCTGGATCTGGTGATAGCCGGACGAAGTGACCGAGGTGTCCATGTAGCGCAGGCCGGCGTTGACGCTGACCGGCACCGGGCCGATGTCGAAGTCGAGGTTGGCCATGGCGTAGGCGGCCAGGACTTCTTCCGAGACCTCATAGTAGTCGCCGACGTTGAACGGGGTCCGGAAGCCGTCGTAGCGGAAGGTGCGACGGGCGTAGTCGTTCGACACCTGGCTCCAGCTCAGGTCACGCAGGGTGTAGCCGCCGCCGGGGGCGAGATCGGCGCTATTCGTCAGCTGGCTGTCCGACAGGCGACGGGTGTTCAGCCAGGCGGTGCTGCCCGCGGTCGGGCCCTGGATGTTCAGGGCGCCGTACTGACGTTCCTTGTTCTTGTCGGTGTAGCGCAGGCCGACCTGCACGCTGGTCAGGGCCGGGAAGACGTCGAGCCCGAAGTGCTGAGTGAAGTCGACCTGGGCGGCGTACTTGTCGTCGGTGATCTGCTCGAGCGTGGTCTCGTAGGCCTCGAACAGGTAGCGATCGAACGAGCTGTACATGTTGAAGCCCGCCGAGGCGGCGCTCGGGATGGTCTCACCGCCGTTCGCGGTCCAGCGGGTGCGCGACGGGGCGTAGGCCACGTGCTTCAGGTTGGCGTAGTCCAGCGTCTTCTCGGCGCCCGAGTAGCCGATCATGGCCGACAGCTCCCAGCTGTCGCCGCGCCAGTCCAGGGTCCCCGCGAACTGCGAGTAGTCGGTCTGGTTGATCCGTTCCTTGCTCAGCATCTCGTGCTGGGTGGCGGTGTAGGAGACGTCGCGCAGGACCACGATCCGCTGCTCGCCCAGGGTGGTCGAGTCGAACGCGTGGATCGTGTCGAAGGTGCTGCGGCTGGAGGCCGAGTAGGCGGCGGCGTCGTACTCGTCTTCGGTGGTCTCATAGCCGCCCAGCATGGCGTCGAACGTCAGGCTGAACTGGGTCGAGGGACGGTACTGCAGCGACAGGGTGCCGCCCCACTGGTCCTGCTCATTCATGTAGATGCGGTCGCCGACCTTGTCCTGGAAGATGATCCGGCCGGTGATGTCGCGGTTGTCCATGTCCGCGTCGGACAGGTTGATCCCGGCGTCGCGCAGCAGGACGGCGCGGGCCTGGGCTTCGCGGGCGCCGCCGGCTTCCAGGAAGCGGAAGGCCGGGCGGAAGTTGATGCCCGAGTTGGAGTCGGTGCGGTTCGAACGGCGAGCGGTCGAGAACGACACCAGCGCGCCCCAGTCGCCCCAGGTGTCGCTGGCCAGGAAGGAGACCTTCGGGTCGATCTCGTCCGAGATGGAGTTGTGCGAACCCTCGACCGAGGCGACCAACTGGCGGTCGCGATAGTCGAAGGGGCGGGCGGTCGAGATGTCGACCGAACCGGCGATGCCGCCTTCCTCATCCGAGGCGCGCGGCGACTTCTGGACGACGACCTGCTGGATGATCTCCGAGGCGAAGATGTCCATCTCGACGTCACGACCGCCGCTGCCCGAGGCGGTGGCCAGGTTGTTGATGCTGACGAAGGTGTACTCGCTCGGCAGGCCGCGGACGCTGACCCGGCCGCCCAGGCCGCGGTTGCGCTCGATGGTCACGCCGGGGATGCGCTGTAGCGCTTCAGCCAGGTTCTGTTCCGGGAAGTTGGCGACGTCGGTGGCCACGATGGCGTCCGAGAAGCCGACGTTCTCGCGTTTGATGTCGATCGCCTGCTCAAGGCTGCGCTGGTAGCTGCCGCCGGTGACGACGATTTCGTCCAGCTGGGTCGACTCTTCCTGCGGCGCGACGGCCGGGGCGGTCTGGGCCGTGGCGTCGCCGGCGCTCATCAGGCTGACGACGGCGGCGCCGCCCATCAGGAAGGCCATGCGGCCGGTGCGGCCCTGGCCGCGATTCTGGTTCGATCCGGTCACTACGAAATCTCCGCTGGGTCGATGTTGACGTCGGCGGCCGCCGGCGGATCGTTCCGTCCGGTCTGCGCCCCCGTGGCCCTCAACGACCCCGCGGCGAGGTCCCTCAACGTGTGACAGCAGGTTTCATTCAAAGTTCACGGCGGTGTCTTGTTCGCCGCCGGAACCGGCTCTCGCCAGCGCCGCCTGCACCTCGGCGCGGGCCGCTTCCATGTCGCGGCGGAAGGTCTCCGATCGCTGCTCGGCGCCGTAGATGACGGCTCCGGACAGGATGCCCGCCTCGGCGGCGCTGTAGCTGTGCGAGCCGCAGATGTAGCGGCTCTCGGCGAACTCGCGCCCCCGGGCGTACAGGATGTCGGCCCGCTGCGGGGCGAGTTCGGCCAGGATCATGGCGACGTGCATCCCGTGGGCGGAGTGGCCGGACGGATAGTCGGGATTGCCCGCCAGGTGATCGGTCTTGGCCTCACAGATCGGCTGGTCGGTGCCGATATAGGGGCGCTGGGTGCCCCAGTGGGTCTTGGCCACGCCGACCACAGACCGGTCATCGCCCGACCGGTTCAGCAAGGCGGTCAGCACCGGCGCTTCGGCCTCGGTCAGCTCGACGCCCAGGGCGCCCGCGAAGTGGTGGTACATCGTCCCGCGCACATCGTCCGTGGCCAGCGCCCAGCGCGGCGAGCCCTCGAGCGGACGGGTCTCGCGGAAGACGCCGGTGTTGGCGATGTCTCGGGCCGAGCCCGGCGCCGGGGGCGGGGCCAGCACCAGCGTCAGGTCCGGGCGGTCCTCGCGCGCCAGATAGCCCCGCTGCGGCGCGTCTTCGGTCAGCTCGACGGCTAGGCCATCGCAGCGTTCCGCCGCGCGGACCGGGTTACAGGCCGCCGCGACGCCGCCGGGCAGACGGACCTGATAAGTCGGGAAGCGGGCGTCGGCCCACATGTAGTCGGTCGAGATGTACTGCGCGCCGCTGGACAGGGCGGCGCTGCGCCGGGTCACGTCGGCGGCGCGGGCCTCGACGGTGTCGGCGTCAGCGCGGGTGCGAACCACGAAGCCCGCCTCGACCGCGGCGCGGATGCGCGCCTGCTGCGCGACCGGATCGTTCAGGGTCAGATAGGCGGCGGCGGGCGAGGCCTCGTCGGTGTTGACGAACATGGCCCGGCCTTCCAGCGAGCGCCGGGCGCCGCGATAGCTCGCCACCGTCTCCGGACCTTCATCGAGGGCGAAGAAGACCTTGCCGCGGGCCTGGCCCAGCGTCGGCCAGCCGCCCGCCAGCACGCCGTCGCGCAGGGTGGCATGGTCGCCCTGAACCTGATCGGGAGTGATCAGGCCGTCGGCGCCGAAGACCGAGCGGATCTCGGCGTCCAGCGCGTCCCAAGCCGTCGCATCGAAGTCCAGCAGGGCCGTTCCGCCCGGCATCGACGGCGCACCAGTCTTGGCGTTGAGCATGATCAGGATGGGCGCGTGACCCGGGTGCGCCCGCGACCAGTCGCGGATTTCGGTCAGGCAGGCGACGAAGGTCAGGCAGGAGCTGCGGAAGTCCACGTCCGGCATGTGCAGGGTCTTGAACCCCGGACGGGCCATGGCCTCGGCGAAGGCTGGGCTGATCGGCGCGCCGCCACCCAGCGCCGTGCGGGGTCGCGCATAGCGCCCGCCCTGGGGGTCGTTCAGCACATCGATTTCGATCTGGCGCGCCCCGGCGTTCAGCTGTTCGACCAGCGGACGGTGGGCGTAGTCGAGGCCGCGCGCGGCGGGATTGGCGGCGGTCATGGCCGCCAGCTCATCGCCGGGGATAGCCAGCTTGTAGCTGTTGTGGGTGCCCACCGCCGACAGGTCGTTCAGGCGCAGGTTCCGGTCCATCCAGACCCGGGCGCAGGCGTCGCCACCCCCGGCGCCAAGGCTTTCCGCTGTCGGTGCGCAGGCCGGTTCCGGCCCGGTCTGCAGCGATCCCGCCATCAGAATGGTCAGCAGGGTGAACATGGGCGCGCTCCATCGGTTTCGACGGCGGCCCTCCTAGTCACGCTCCGTGAAGGTTCGATGTCGGGGGCGGGCGCGACGCGGCGCCGCAGCGGCCTTCCTAGCGCGATACCCGCAGGGTCACGCCGATGGTGCGCGGGCGCAGGGGCGTGGTCGCCAGCGCCTCGGGCAGGCGGAACGGATCGCCGAATGAGAAGGTATTGGCGGTGGTGTTCAGCGGGTTGTCCACGAAGGCCACGACCGCCCAGCCGTCGGTCTCCAGCCCGGTCGAAATCCGCCCGGTGACATAGTCGCCCATCCGGTATTTCCGTTCGGCGTCGAAGGTCAGGCGAGAGTCGCCGACATAGGCCAGGCTGCCCTCGACGAAACCCTCCAGCCCGAAGCCGACCGGTTTGCGCCAGGCCATGTTGATGTTGGCCGACACGGCCGGGACGCCCGGCAGGCCCGCGTCGCCACGCGAGTTGAAGCTGGGACTGGGGTCGGTGATGCGGGGTTGGGCCAGCAGGGCGTTGGCGCGGATTTCGATGGTGCTGGTCGGCTTCCAGTTGGTCTCGATCTCGATGCCGCGATTGGAGCCGTCGCCGACGTTGACCGCATAGGCCAGACCGCTGGGCAGGAACTGGTCGCTCTGGATATTGCGCCAACTGGCGACGAAGGCGGCGATGCGCGCCTGCACCCGGTTGTCCCACAGCGAGGTCTTGGTCCCGACCTCGAAATTCCACAGGGTGTCGCCGGCGTATTCACGCGCCGGGTTCCGAGGACCGCCGCCAAAGGTCTGCGACATCGGTCCGCCGGTGTTGAAGCCGCCTGTCCGGTGCCCCTGGCTGATCAGGCCATAGACGCCGATGCGCTCGTTCACCCGGTATTCCAGACCCACGCGCGGCGAGAAGCCTGAGGTCCGGCCCTGACCCTGGAAATTCCGCTCCTGAAGCCCCTGATCGACCTCGGACCGCGCCTGATAGTCGAAGGTGTAAGCCCGCCCGCCGAGGGTCAGGCTCAGCGACGGACTGAAGTCGTAGACGACCTCGCCGAACACCGCCGCTTCCCACAGTTCGTCGTGGCGATCCTCGGCATAGGGGATCCAGTAAACCGGCCAGAGGGAGGTCAGGGTCGTGTCGGTCCGCGTCCGGCTGCTGGAGAAGAAGGCGCCCGCCAGCCATTCCAGCCTGCCCGATGATCGGGAGCGGAAGGTCGCCTCGCCGACCACCAGATCAATGCTTCGCGCCTCGTCCAGCGCGCCGATGCGGCCCGCGGAGCCGAACTGGCGCAGGGCGGCGGAGGCGTCGTAGCGGCTGTTGAACCGATGATCGAGCCAGGCGAGGGAGGCGTCGAACCGGCCCCAGTCAGCGCGCCCCCTGACGGCGATGGCGGCTCGGGTGAAATCGTTGGAGTGCGGTTCGCGCACAAGATTGGCCCGCCGCAGCCCGCCGAGGGTCCGATAGACGTAATGGGTGTCCTCGGTGTCGATCGACTGGTGCGCCAGGCTGAGGGTGGTGCTCCAGTCTGGCGAGAGCTGCAGTCGCGCCGCCAGCCGTCCGCCCCGCCGGGAGGAGGCGTTCACCTGACGCAGGCTCAGGCTCACGTCATCGATGTAGCCGTCGAAGGATTCCTCATAGAGGACGCCGCGCACCGCGCCCGCATTGCCGGGCAGGGGGAGGTTCAGCACCGCCGAATAGTCGCTGTTGGCGCCGCCGCCATTCGTCACCGAGCGGGTGGACAGAACGTCCAGCGTCGTCTCCAGCGGGTCCGGGCGGCGGGTGACGATCCGCACCACTCCGCCGATGGGCCCAGTGCCGTAGAGGACGCCCTGCGGCCCCCGCAGCACCTCGACCCGGTCGATGTCGACCAGCTTCAGATCAGGGTCCGGGGCGCTGTAGGTGACGGGGACAAGGTTCAGGTACAGGCCCACCGTCGACTGGGTCACGCCGGTGAAGGCGCCGTCCGACATGCCGCGCAGCAGGATCTTGTTCCGTCCCGAGCCGAGGTTGGTGACGGTCATCCCGGCGACGAGGGCGCTCAGGTCGTGGGTGTCGACCGCTCCGGCGCGTTCGATCTGCAGGCCCGACAGGGCGGTGACCGGCGTTGCGGCGCTCTGGGGCGAGTCCGGGCGGCGCTCGATGGTGACGATGACATCGCTGAGTTCCGCCACCGCCTCGGGCGCGACCGCCGCCTGAGCGGCGGGCGAAGGCGGGGAGGGGGCGACGACGGGCGCGGGGCGAGACGGCGCGGCGCGGCGAATGATGATCGCTCCGCTGTCGCTGACCGTCCAGCTACAGCCGGAGCCGCTCAAGAGATGGGACAGGGCGCGATCTAGCGTCATCGTGCCGTTCAGGGGGCGGGTGACGCCCCGGCAGGCCGACAGATCGCCGCCTAGGGTCGAGCGGCTTTGCAGGGCCAGATCGAGCAGCGCGCTTTCCACGCGCTGCGCCGGAATGTGCAGATTCAGACGGCGCTCGGACCGCGCCTGCACGGGTCCGGCCAGTCCGACAGCGACAGCTGACGCGATGGCGACGAGGGCGACCTTGCTCGTCCTCCAACTCGATAGGCTGTCAGGTCCCGCCACGCCTGGTCAGTTCCACTCCCTCGGGTGACCGGGAGACCTCCACCGGAACAAGCTCGCGAAGCTGCTCCAGCATGATCTTCTCGTCGCCGACCCTCAGCACCCCCGTGAAGCGCAGTTCGCGCGCAGACTGGGACACGTTAACCGGTTTGTCGAGGTAGCGCGACAGGTCATCTCCAACCTCGCCCAGCGAGGCGCGGCGATAGACCAGAACGCCGTCGCGCCAGGCCGAGGCCGTGGCCGGATCAACGGTGCTGAGCACCGCGGCGGCGTTGCTGACCTGATCGACGCGCTGGCCCGCCTTGAGGCGCAGGGGCGTGCGGCTGTTCGCGGGGGTCACCCCCACCACGCCGCGCTCGACGCTGACGGAGAAGCGTCCGTCGTGATTGACCACATTGAAGGCGGTGCCCAGCACCTCGACGCTGTGGTCGTCGGCGGCGATGACGAACGGACGTCGCGTGTCATGGGTGACGTCGAAGGCGGCTTCGCCGTCCGTCAGGCTGACCTCGCGCCGACCGGGGCGCATGCGGACCCTCATCTCCGAATGGCGGTTCAGATAGACGGTCGAGCCATCTTCCAGCCGCACCGTCTGCGGCGCGGAGGTGGTGCGATAGGTCTGCAGGTCGCCGCCGTTCAGCATCGGCCACACGCCGACGGCCAGCAGGACGGCGGCCGCGATGCCCACGCCGGGCAGCAGCCAGCCGGGACGCGAGGCCTGACGACGGGGGCGGGGCAGGTCTTCGTTGGCGGGGAGGGCGGAGGCGGGGACGTCTTCCAGGGCGACCCACAGGGCCTCGACCCGGTCGTAGGCCAGACGGTGCGCGTCATCGGCCTCGATCCAGTCCTGGAACGCGAGCCAGTCCGCTTCGGGCGCATCCGGGCCGTTCAGCCGGACGAACCACCCGCGAGCCTGTTCATCGATGTCAGTGAAACTGTTCATCCGAGAGGTTGCCAATTCTGAACCGTAAAGCACGGATCCCAATGCCAAGACGTCGCCGTGGAGGCGCCACCTCCGACGAAATATTCGCTTTTGAGGATAGAGGTCATCGCGGCGCCCTTGCAGCGAGTATCTTCAGCGCGTCCATCATGTGCTTCTCGACCGAGCTTCGGGAGATATCGAGGCGGGCGGCGACCTCGGCGTAGCTGAGGCCGTCGAACTTGTGCATGCGGAAGATGGCGGAGGTCTTGGCCGGAAGCGTCTCCAGCGCGGCGACCAGGGCGGCCAACCGTTCTCGACCGGCGACCACGGCCTCCGCCGACGGGGCGTCGTCGATGTCCTCGGCGCCCGAGGTGGCGTGGGTCAGCATCCGCCATGCGCCGTCTCGCGCTCCGGCCCTTTGGCCTGATCTGCGCCGGTCCAGCAGCAGGTTGGATGCCAGCCGATAGAGGAAGGCGCGAGGGTCGCGGACTTCCATCGACGGCTCGACCTGTGACGTCTTCAGATAAAGGTCCTGCAGCAGGTCCTCGACGTCCGGGGCGCCGCCGGTTCGCGCTCGCAGAAACCGCGCCAGCGCCTCGCGCTGCTCGAAATACACTTCGGTCAGGGTAGGCCCTGTCGGCGCAGTCACAGAATGTCCGCCCCTCCCGAAGCCGCGACCTCCGGTGTCACCGGATCAAACCCGTCATGCCGCGCAGATTCTTTTGAGGCAAGCGGTCCGGGGCGCCGTCTACTTAACGAGAGGTAACCCCTGCCCTCTCACCACCCGCCCGGTCCCAGCTCTCCTGCATCGGGGCCGGGCGGTCACTGAGACGATGGTAGCGAACCCTCTGGATGTTTGATCTCTGGCGTGTCGGCTTTATCCGCAAACCGCTGGCGCATGTTCTGCGGCCGGAGGGGCTGGACGTCGCCAATGTTGTCTGGCTGCCGGAGAGCCCGCGCGATTTCCAGTTCGTCGCCGATCCGTTCGGAATTGAGCGCGGCGGCGTTCTGACCGTCTTCGTCGAGGCCTTCGACTATCGCGTTCGTCGCGGCGAGATCCATTACTTCCAGTACAATCAGGCCGATGTCTTGATCGCCAAGGGCGTGGCCCTGGCCGAACCGTTCCATCTGTCCTTCCCGAGCCTGATCGAGGAGGGCGGCGAGCTCTATATGCTGCCGGAAGGCTACAAGAGCGGCGCGTTGACCCTGTATCGCTGTGTTCGCTTTCCAGACCACTGGGAGCCGGTGCAGACCCTGCTGGACGTTCCGGCCATCGACGCCGCTGTGACCCATTTCGGCGGGCGGTGGTGGATGTTCCACGCCCTGCCGGGTCCCGAAGACCGGGCGATGCGCGAACTGCATGTCGCCTGGGCCGACAGCCTGATGGGGCCTTGGACCCCGCACACCGCCAATCCCGTCCGCTCGGGTCTGGCCGACTGCCGTCCGGGCGGCACGCCGTTCGAGCAGTACGGGGTGCTGTATCTGCCGGTCCAGGATTGCGCCGAGGGGTACGGCCGTCGCATTCGTCTGCTGCGTCTCGATGTTCTTGAACCCGACCACTTCGAGGCGACCGAGGTCCGCCGGTTTGAACCTGAGGGGGTTCTGGAGGGCTATGCCGACGGCCTGCACACCCTGTCGGGCCTCGGGAACGTCACCTTCATCGACGTGAAAAGTCTGAACCAGTCTCCGTCCGAGGGACTGATCCGCACCCAATACAAGCTACGCCGCCTGTTCAGGATGAATGGGCCCCGGAAGGAGGCCGCGTGATGCGGATCGCCGTCGTCATGCCCCGTGGCAGCCGCATGGAGCGCGGCAGGACCAACTCCATGGAGACGGTGGCCGTCACCCTGAACCGCTACAGCCGCTACAGCGCCGACGTCCGGATCATCTGCGACGCGGGCGCCGCCGACCCGGCCATGCGCGGGCTGGTCACCGTGCCGAACGGCCTCAGCAAGCGCGAGCGCAACCGGGCGGTCATCGCCCTGCTGCGCGACTTTGAGCCGGACATCGTCGAATACCATCAGCAGCTCGGCCCGGCGGCTGAACTGGCCAAGAGCCTGCCCGGGCCGGTGCATGTGCTGTACCGCCATACCCGCATCAAGCCGCCGGGCGGCTTCGTCGAGCGGTTCCGTTATCGCCGCCGCCTGCGGGCCTTCAATCATCTGCTGTTCGTCAGCGAGGCCGCCTGCGCCGAGTTCCGGGTGGACTATCCGGGCTTCAATGGCTCGATCTCGTCGGTCTGCAATCCGATCGACGTCGAGGCTTGGCGGGGAGACCCCGACGCCCGCGAGCCGCTGATCCTGTTCGCGGGGCGCGCCATGCCCGAAAAGGGGCTGGACGCCTTCTGCGAGGCGCTGGCCACGGTGCTGGACCACAATCCCCTGTGGCGCGGCGCATTGATGCTGGGCGACTGGGAGAAGCATAGGGACTGGGCCGAGCCCCACGTCCGCGAGCTGGATCGTTTCGGCGACCGGGTCGAGGTCCACTATTCCGCGCCGCTGACCAAGGTGGCCGAGGTGACCCGTCGCGCCGCCATCGCCGTCACCCCTTCGCGCGTCCCCGAGGCGCTGGGCCTCACCGCGCTGGAGGCCCACGCCGCGGGCGCGGCCCTGGTGTCGTCCGGACGCGGCGGCCTGCGCGAGGCCAGCGGCGAACACGCCCTCTATGTCGATCCGCCCGAAGCGCCCGGTCTGACCGAGGCGATCCTGCGTCTGGTCGGAAGCCGCACCCTGCGTCGCTCGATGGGCCGTTCCGGGCTGGCGCATGTCCTCGCCTGCCACACCCCGACTGTCCGCGCGGCCCAACTGGACGATCTGCGCGAGCGCCTTACCGCCGACCGCGTGGTTCACGGTAGCCTTCCGCACCGCAAGGCCGCATGATCGGACGCCAACCGGCTCCAACCATGTTCGATCGAGGCTCGCCATGGGCGGACGCACTTTTCTGACCAACCTCCTGTTCGGCAAGGAGGCGGCGGCCCGACGGCTGCAGGCCCGCACCCGGCATATCCGCGAGCTTCCGGACCGGCTGATTCTGGCCGACGTCTGGATCCCGGCCTTCGCGGGCGAGGGAGGGCGAATCCTGTGGGTCGGCTGCCGGGCCTACACCTCGACCGACTATGCCGCGCTGGAAGCGCAGGGCGCGGAGGTCTGGACCACGGACATCGATCCCGACGCCGCCCGCTGGGGCCGCGAGGCGCGGCACCGCACCGGCGACCTGTGTGAGATCGACACCGTCTTCCCGGAGCTGACCTTCGACGCCGTCGTCTGCAACGGCGTGCTGGGCTACGGCGTGGACGCGGTCGAGCAGCAGAAGAGGGCCATGGCGGCCATGGCGGGGGTCCTGCGGCCGGGCGGGCGGCTGCTGCTGGGCTGGAACACTGACAAGATCGACGACCCGGTCGCCGGAGGGCTGCTGGAACCGTGGTTCGACCCGGCGCCGTTCGCGGGACAGCCGTCGCGCACCGGCTTCGAGACCGTCACCCACGTCTACGACAGCCTGATCCGGCGCTGAGGGCGTCTGGGCGGTCGGGGCCGCCGGAGCGGCTGTTTTCTGATTTATCGGGCTAGGGCCGGTGGCGGAGAGGGGGGGATTCGAACCCCCGGTACGCTTTCACGCACGCCGCATTTCGAGTGCGGTACATTCAACCACTCTGCCACCTCTCCGCGGGGCCGAACGCTCATTGGTCGAACGAGAGCGGCTTCTCTAATGGGGGAGGCCGTGCGCCGCAAGCGGCGAATTGAGGAAAATCGTCAGCGTAGGGCCGGAAGCGGCAGACCCAGCGCCTCGCCGCTGGACAGATCGCCCGCGACGACGCGGAAGAGCTCGGCCGGACGGCCGCCGGTGGCCGCCGAAAGACGGCCGGTGGCCTCGACCAGACCGGTGCGCTCGACCCCTCGGCGGAAGTTCTGCTTGTGCAGAGACAGGCCCGCGACGGCCTCGGCGGCGGCCTGTAGGCCGGACAGGGTGAAGGTCTCGGGCATCAGGTCGAACAGGACCGGGCGGTACTTCAGCTTGCTGCGCAGACGGCCCAGGCCGGTGGCGAGGATGCGGCGGTGATCGGAGGCCATCGGCAGGCCGGGGGCGTGGGCTGGAACGGGCTTGTCCTGATCGCGGGCGGCCTCGGCTACCAGCCCGGCCTCGTAGAGCAGTTCGTAGCGCTCCAGCACGCGGCCCTCGTTCCAGCGGTAGCCGGGGGCGGCGGCGAACAGGGCCTCGACGCGGGCGGCGCGGCGGGGATCGCCGGCGCTCCAGTCGCGCAGACCGTCGAGCAGGACGGTCTGGCAGGCGGCGGCGCCGTCGCGGCGGTCCTCCCACGGGAAGACGTCCAGCAGGGGCGTCCAGCGGGCGTCTGCGGCTGGGGCGTCGGCGGCGTCGGCGGTCAGGGCCAGATAGCCGACCGAGACCTCGCGGTGATGCTCCGGCCCCGGAGTGGCGCGGGGGCTGGCCCGGCCCAGGTCGCCGAAGGTGTAGAGCTGCTCGACGAAGCCGAGGCGGAAGCCGGTCTGGGCCGTCACGAAGGCGCGCAGGGCCAGTTCGAAGGTGCGGTCGCGGGCCGGGTCGAAGGGGCCGAAGGGCAGGGCGGCGGAGCCGTCATCGCCGGTCGTGGTCAGGGCGCAGGCCTTGCCGTCCCGAAGCGCGATGACCACAGCCGAGAGGCCGATGCGGACGCCCTGTTCGCCCATGGCTATTCGGTGTGCCAGGCGTCGGGCGCGGTGATCAGGCCGACGGCCTCGGCCAGCACGCGGTAGCGCTCGAGATAGCGCTGCTGGGCCACGGGGGCGGGCAGGGGCTCGATGATCAGATCATAGCCGGCGGGCGGGGCGCCGAAGATCTGCAGGCTTTCGGTCTTGTTGAAGCCAGCCAGCTGGGTGGCTTCGAAGAAGGCGCAGGCGCGGTCGGCCTTCTTGATCAGGGTCTTGATGGCCACCGGGTTCTTGGGCGGCAGGCCGAAGCGGACGTGGATGGCGCTTTCCAGACGGGCCTCGAAGGCCTTGTAGTTCACGCCCAGCGCGGCCTTGAACGGCGAGATCATGTCGCCGATCACATACTCCGAGGCGTCATGGAGCAGGGCGGCGAGGCGCCATTTCGGCTCGAGGCCCGGCTTGATGTAGGCGGCGATCTCCTCGACCACGCAGGAGTGCTGGGCGACGGAGAAGGCGTGCTCGCCGATGGTCTGGCCGTTCCAGCGGGCGACGCGGGCCAGGCCATGGGCGATGTCCTCGATCTCGATGTCGAAGGGCGACGGGTCGAGCAGGTCCAGGCGGCGGCCGGACAGCATGCGCTGCCAGGCGCGGGGCGCTTTCGACGAGGAGCGGGGTGCGGAAGCCAAGGCGTTATCCAGTTCAATCGGCTGGATGTGGTGGAGCATCGAGCCGCCGCGATCAAGGGCGGCGGGGCTTCATCCCCGCCTTATTCCCCGGCGTTGAGCGCCACCAGGTCGCGCGCGTCCTCGAAGACCCGGCCGCGATTGCGATCGCGGGAGCGGACGGTGGCGACCACCAGGGGGCCGCCGACGGGGCCGCGGGCCTCGTAGCCGACCAGCCGCCAGCCACTGGGGGAAGGCCGGTTGTCGGTCAGGATCCAGCTGGCGCGGGTGGCGTCGCCCGAGGCGACGGCGCGGACCTCGGTGCTGTCGTTCTGGGCGCGGACGCTGACGCTGTCGCCGTCGTCCTCGCCCTGGATATCGACGGAACTTCCGTTGTCGCCGGCGTCGATGTGCAGGCCGCCGATGCGGACGGTGGCCTGATCGCCCCGGGTCTCAATCTGCATGCCGGGCAGTCGGACATTGGCGTCGTCGCCGTTGGCCTCGACGGTCAGGCCGGGGGCGTGGACCGAGGCGCGGTCGCCCGAGGACTCGGCGCGGGCTTCGACACGGGCGCGTTCAGCGTCGGCGCGCACGGCGTCGGCGTCCGCGCGGGCCTGCTCGGCCTGACGGCGGCTTTCGGAGGCGTTGAGCCCGGCCAGGGCTTGCGGCATGTCGGCGGACAGGCGGTTCTCGAAATCCTTGAGCACCTGGGCCGGGGTGCGGTCGCCCAGCGGGGCGAGCTGGAGGGTCACCTCGGCGCCCTTGGGGCCGACATAGGTGCAGACGGTGCCGTTGTTCGAGGCCGAGCCCTTGCGGGTCAGGGAGCCCATGGTCTGCGGGCACTGGAGGGTGTCGACGACCTTGAGCACGCCCTTGGCGTCATTGTCCTCGGTCCGGGTGGACGAGATCTGCACCGAACGCTCGCCGTCGCAGGCGGCGGTCAGCGCGGCGAGGGCGCAGACGGTGGGCAGAAGAAGGGAACGGCGCAACATGATCCAGGTCCTCAAGTCACTGACATCCTGCGCGTCGAGGCGCGTGAATCCAGTGAAATCGCGGTAACCGGCGTGACGAAACCCGACCGCCCGTGTGGCGAACCGCTCGCGATGGAGCGTGATACGCGACCAGCGCCTACAGAACCGATCATGGACGTCCCCCCGGACCCAGCTTGACCAGACTGCACAGTTTCGCGCGCCGCGTCACCCTGATCGTCAGGCGCCGGGGCGACCGCCCTCGCGGCGGTTCAGGAAGGCGAGGCGTTCGAACAGGTGCACGTCCTGCTCGTTCTTCAGCAGGGCGCCGTGGAGCGGCGGGATCAGCTTGTTGGGCGTCTTCTCGCGCAGGGTCTCGGCGTCAATGTCCTCGACGAGGAGCAGCTTGAGCCAGTCGAGCAGTTCGGAGGTCGAGGGCTTCTTCTTCAGGCCCGGCGTGTCGCGGATCTCGTAGAAGGTCTTGAGCGCCTCGGAGGCCAGACGGCCCTTGATGCCGGGGAAGTGGACCTCGACGATGTCCTTCATCGTCTCGGCGTCCGGGAAGCGGATGTAGTGGAAGAAGCAGCGGCGCAGGAAGGCGTCGGGCAGTTCCTTCTCGTTGTTCGAGGTGATGACGACGACCGGGCGGACCTCGGCGCGGATCGTCTCGTCGATCTCCTGGACGTAGAACTCCATCCGGTCGAGTTCCTGCAGCAGGTCGTTGGGGAACTCGATGTCGGCCTTGTCGATCTCGTCGATCAGCAGGACGGGGCGGACGGGGGAGGTGAAGGCCTCCCACAGCTTGCCCTTCTTCAGATAGTTGCGGACGTCGTGGACCTTCTCCTCGCCCAGTTGGGAGTCCCGCAGGCGGCTGACGGCGTCGTATTCGTACAGGCCGTTGTGGGCCTTGGTGGTCGACTTGACGTGCCAGGTGATGAGGGGCGCGTTCAGCGCCTTGGCCATCTCATAGGCCAGGACCGTCTTGCCGGTGCCGGGCTCGCCCTTGATCAGCAGCGGGCGCTCCAGCGCCACGGCGGCGTTGACCGCGATCTTGAGGTCGTCGGTGGCGATATAGTTCGACGTGCCTTCAAAGCGGGACATGGCGGCTCCTGCGTACTGTTTGAAAACGCCTAGCGAAGGCGGGGGCGGTTAACAACGATCATGTTGGGGCAGGCCCCGTGATGGGAGAATGCCGAAACCCCGTCTTCCCGACACATTCGCGAAATGTGCACTCGGAAAAAAATGGCGTGCACATAGTGGCCTTTTTCGCCTGAGGCGGGGGATGGCGAGCGGGGTTCAACCGATAGATTGTCAAAGACCTGAGGATGCGAAGCCTAGCAGGCCGATGCGTCAGAATTGGACGTGCGGTAGCGCACCTCCCCAGCGCCCCTTCAAGGCGGTGGGAAGGACAGATCGCGCAGCGATCAGGCGGGGGCGGCGCTGGGGGTGAGGGAGTAGCCGCCGACACCGGTGTTTGAGCCTTATCCGGCCCTGACGGAGCCGCCCTCTCCTGATCGACGCTGGCGCGCCGATCTGTCCTCTCCATTCGCTTGAGGGCGAATGGAGAGGTGAACGGTGGAGCACTCAGCCGCCCCGCCGGATCAGTTCGTCCGCGAGATCCGCCGTCAGATAGCCGTCGGCGAGACGGTTGTTGGCGATCTGCCAGCGGCGGAGCGCCGCGCGGGTGTTGGCGCCGATGACGCCATCGACGCCCTGGGTGTCGAAGCCCAGATTGGTCAGGGCGCGCTGGGCGCCGATGCGCTGGTCCCGCGACAGGGGGGCGTCGGTCGGCCAGGCCTTGGTCAGGGCGGGCTTGCCCTGGATGCCGTCGGCGGTCAGGCCGATGGCGAGCGCATAGCTGACCGAGTTGTTGTAGGCGCGGATGATGTAGTGGTTGGGCAGGGCCAGGAAGGCCGGGCCGCGCGCGCCCTGGGGCAGGAGGATGGTGGCCTGTTCCGCCGCCTCGGCCTCGTTCGGGCGACCGCCGGCCGCGAGGGTGACGCCCTTGGCCGCCCAATGGGCCCAGTTGTGGCGCGGACCCTCGGCTTCGGCGTAGTCGAAGTTCGCCGGGAGGGTGACCTCGTAACCCCAGGTCTGGCCGCGCTTCCAGCCCGCCTGGGCCAGGAGGTTGGCGGCGGAGGCGAGGGCGTCGGCGTCGTCGCCCCAGATGTCGACGATGCCGTCGTTGTCCTGATCGACGCCCAGACGCAGATAGTTGTCCGGCATGAACTGGGTCTGGCCCATGGCCCCGGCCCAGCTGCCCTTCAGGCCTGAGCGGGCGCGCTTGCCGTCCACGACGATGTCGAGCGCATTCTTCAACTGGCCCTCGGCCCAGTCCCGGCGGCGGCCGTCGAAGGCGAGAGTGGCCAGCGAGCGGATGACGTCATAGTCGCCCTGGACCTGACCGAAGGCGGATTCCTGGGCCCAGATGCCGACGAGGATTTCGGACGGAACGCCGAAGCGCTGGACCACGGCCCACGGCACGCGGTCCACCCGCTGACGCGCCTGGGCGATGCGGGTGGCGGTGACGGCGTTCTGGACATAGGCGCCGGCGGGACGGCTGAACTCGGGCTGGTTGCGGTCCAGACGGATGACGGACGGGTCGGGGGTCAGGCCCGCCAGTTCCCGCTCATACTGGGCGCGGCGGACGCCGCCGTGGCGAGCGAGGAAGCCCTGTTTCCAGCCTTCGAATCCGGCCTGATCGACCACGGGCGCGGCGGGCTGGGCGGGCGTGGCAGCGGGCGTCGGCGCGGGCTGCTCGGGCGCCGGGGCGGGCGTCGGCGTGATCGGCGGCGGCTCGGGCAGCATGGGCGCGCAGGCGGCGACTGTTCCGAGCAGGAGGAGGCGAAGGCTGATACGCATGTTCAAGAGTCTAGTGTCCCCGGGAGCGACGCCCTCATAACAAGTGCGCGAGTCGCCGCTTTCGCCATAAAGCGCCCGGATGGAGAAAGCGTTGCCGTGTCCTTCCCCATTCAGCGTCATTAACCGATTTTGTTTTTGGTCTGGTGACCGCGACGGGCGTATGGAAAACGCTGTCCTCTGAAACGGCCTGGTGGCGGAGGGGCTACGCGGCGGAGGTGCAACTCCGCAGACCCTCCGTTCAACTCGGAGGCCAGGCCTCCAGATATCGCGGGGCGATCTCTGGAGTTTGTTGGTGGCGCTAGCGCTGGGCTCGTGGAGCCTCGCTGCTTGAGCGCAAGAGGATAGCGCAATCGGTCGCCGTGCGGTGGCTTGCGGTTCGGAATGATCATCGGGGGCGCGGATGGCCGTTGAGAAGTTCAGCGCATGGTTCTTCGAGCAGCCGGGGCTGGTTCAGGAAGCGGTCCTGTACGGGCCGCCGCTGCTGGTCTCGACGGTGATCACCGTGATGCTCGGTGGACGGCTCAAAACCTCCCTGATCGCCTGGCTGTTCAATCCCAGCATCGCCGCCTCGGTCGACGCCCATCGCTGCGCCACCGATGAGGAGGCGGACGCCGAATGGACTCATGCCGCCAAGGACTCGATCAACGAGATGATCGCGCGACGGCGGCGAGGGATTCACTGAGGGGTCGGGGCCATGAGGAAGAGCTGCAGGCCATGCAGGCGCGGGCCGACGCGGCGGCTCCGGGGCCTTGGCTATCGTGGGTGGAGGGCCGGGATCATCTGGCCGGCTCAAACATCATCCAGACGCACGGCGGCGGACCGGAGGGCGTCGATATTGAGCCTGTGGGCGCATCCATCGCGGATCAGGACTTTATTGCAGCGGCGCGCTCGGACGTTCCGTCCTTGATCGCCGAAGTCAGGCGGCTGCATGGCTTGCTCGGCCCGGGAGGTTAGGTCTGTTTTCAGCCGTTTGCGCATCGGGTGTCGCAGTCTGGTCCTGTTGGGGCTTTACTCGGTTGACCTCTTCCCGACTCCTCTCTATACGCACCGCTCCGCCGCAGGCTCGTCCCGCGGCTTTCTTATTTTGATTTGCCTAGGACGACGACCATGAAGGTCCGTAGCTCGCTCAAGTCGCTGAAGACCCGCCACCGCGACTGCAAGGTCGTGCGCCGCAAGGGCAAGGTGTACGTGATCAACAAGACCGACCCGCGCTTCAAGGCCAAGCAAGGCTAAGAAGTCCGTGTGTGCCGACGCAGGCGACGCGGTCGCCTGCTACTTGCGCACAGGTTGGAATGAACAGGGCTGTGGACATTGTCCGCAGCCTTTTTCGCGTCCGGCGTTGAGTCGCGCGCAGGGACGTGGTTAGCGTCCGGTCCAACGAGCGCCCCCCGCCGCCTTCGGGCGAGGCGAGGGCCGGTTCCCCCTTACGGAGTTCTCCCCATGGCCGATGACGCCACCTTCGACTCGTCGCCCGACGTCCTGACCGCCACCGCCCAGGGCCGCCTGCGCTCGATCATCGAGCGTCTGGAGCGTCTGGAAGAGGACAAGCAGGCCGTCATGACCGACATGAAGGAGGTCTTCGCCGAGGCCAAGGGCGAGGGCTATGACGTCAAGGTGCTGCGCAAGGTCATCCGCATCCGCAAGCAGGACAAGGCCAAGCGTCAGGAAGAGGAAGCGATCCTGGACCTGTATCTGTCGGCTCTGGGGGAAGTCTGAGGTTTGAGGGAGTAGGGCGTAGGAATTAGGAATTGGGGGGATCACCGGCCATGCTGGATCCTGCGCCCCAATTTCTACTCCCTAATTCCTAGTCCTACTCCCTAAGCCCTCAGATGAAGCGGAAACCCCCGCCCAGCCCCTTCGAAGCCCAGCGCAAGGCCGCCCAGCGGGCGGCGCTGAGCGCCCTGAAACGCGCCCGCCGCTCGGCAGAGCAGGCGGGCGTTTCGCTGTCTGACTGGGAGGGCGAGTTCCTCGACTCGGTGTCCGAGCGGGTGAAGACCCACGGCCGCGCCTTCGGCGACCCCGAACTGGGCGCGCCCGGTCAGGCCCTGTCGGCCATGCAGGGCCGCAAGCTGAAGGAGATCACCGCCAAGGCGAAGGGGGAGGAGCCGAAGCGGCGGTGGGGGAAGAAGAGGGACTAGGGAACAGGGATTAGGGATTAACGGGCCCGAGCCCGCGTCATCGACCTAATCCCCAATCCCTAGTCCCCAATCCCTCAGAAGAGGATCTTCCGCAGCGTCAGGCTGATCACCCGGCCTTGGGGGTCCAAGTAGTCGGGCTGGTAGTTGAGCGGCAGCTCGCCGGCGTCGGTCGAGACCTCGGGGCGAGTGTCGAACAGGTTCTGAACCCCCAGCTGGATCCGGGCGCCCTTGAGGAACGGGTATTTGGCGACCCAGCTGGTGCGCTGGTTCAGGTCCATGAAGACGTTCAGATTGACCGTGGTCTGGTCGGCGAAGCGCAGGTCGGGGCCCGTGCCGCCGTCGACGCGGGTGCCCTCGCGCCAGGTGGCGAACATGAAGGCGCCCATGCCGTTGCGGAAGACGCCCGAGGTCAGCTGGAACTCATTGCGAGGGCTGCCGCCGCGGCCCGAGGTGGCGCCGCCGTCCAGCATGTCGATGACAGGCAGGCCGTCGGCGATGGTGATCTCATCCTGCAGACGGACGGTGTGGTAGAGCGAGATGTTGAAGCGGCCCTGGCCGGGCTGCATGGCCGGGCCTCGACCACGACCGCCGCCGCCTCCGCCCATGCGGATCTGCTGGCCACCGCCGCCACCGCCGCCGGGACCACCCTCCATGCGGATCTGCATGCCGCCGCCCGGGCGCGGGCCGCCCGGGCGGCCGGGCAGGGGCGACTGATTGGCCGCCGCCGGATTGGGCGTGCCGAAGGCGCGCGAGAAATTGATGCCGGTGCGGATGTCCTGCCGCTCGTACTTCTGGAAGTTCAGCGGGCGGGAATCGACAGAGAGCAGGTCGCCGACGGTCTGATCCGGGCGCGGGTCCGCGCGGGTGAAACGGCCCGGCAGGGCGGCCTCGAGGTCCGGTGTGATGGTCGGGAAGGCGGCCAGATAGTCGTCGGTGCGGCTGTAGGTCCAGGTCGACTGGATCGACAGGTCCGTCTCGCTGAACGGGCGGAAGGTGCCGCCGAAGCGGAAGACGTGGCGGTTGTCGGCCTCGAGGTTCGGATTGCCGCCCGAGATCTGGGTGACCAGCACCGTGGTCTGGTTGGCGAAATCGTAGACCGGCACGTTGAAGGTCGAGACGGTCGGATCGTTCAGCTGGCTGATGCTGGGCGCGCCCTGTTCGTCGGCGTAGCTGACGAGGAAGGACAGGGGCTCGATCGGCGACCAGTTCAGGCCGACGTTATAGCTGGACAGGCCGCCGAAGTCCGACAGGTCCTCATAGCCGAGGGTGGCGTTGACCGAGAGGTCGCCGAGGAAGGTGAAGGCGTCGCGGCGACGGCTGGCGATCGGGAAGTTGAAGGTGCCTTGGCCGTTGACCCGGTCACGCGACTGGGACCGGTCGGTGGTGACCGGAACGCCCAGATTGTTCGCGCGGGTGCTGGTCGAGTCCAGCGAACGGGTGTCGGCCCCGAATTTGAAGGTCGAGGAGATGCTGCCCGCGGGCAGTTCGTACAGGTCGCCGTTCAGCACCAGCTCTGCGCTGAGCACCTGCGATACCGAGTTAGCGGTGTCGTTCGGATTCCGGGTGAAGTCGGTCGGGTTCAGGGCCGCGAACGGGTTGGCGGTCGGGTCGTTGGCGTTCAGGCGGGCCTGGAAGGCCGTGGGCAGGGCATAGCCGCGACCGGTCGTGGTGTCGGTCTCTGTGCGCTCATAGTTGCCGGTGGCGGTCCAGCGCCAGGCCTCGCCGAGATAGCCATCGACCACCACGCCCAGCTTGCCAGAGAGGGCGTCGGTCTCGCGGCGAAGGGAGGCGGCGTCGTCGATGTAGCGGTGCACGACCACGTCGCCGGCGAAGGGCGAATAGGGGTTGGCGTCGTCGAGGTTCAGACTGAGACCCGGCAGGCCGTTGAAGCTGCGGCTGGAGGTGTCCTCCAGACTGCCGCTGACGGTCAGCTGGGTGGTGCCGTTCAGGTCGCGCTTCATGGTGCCGCGCACGGTGGCGCGGTCGCTTTCCGACAGCAGGGTGCGATAGGCGCCCAGATCGGCGGTGCGGGCCGGACCGGCGGCGAACAGGAAGTCGTTGAAGGTCGGGTTGGTCACGCCGCCGGGGACGGGGGTGATCGCCGTGCCGAGCGCGGGATCGATGGCCGCGCAGGTGGCCGGGGAGGCGGTCAGGCAGCCCTCGCTGTAGCCGGGGCTGGTGACGTTGCCGATCAGGTCATAGGGCGTCGAACCGGCGCTGCGGTTGATGTCGCGCTCGGATTCGAACAGCGGGGTCGAGCGCTCGTATTCGGCGTCCATCGACCAGCGGTTCGCGCCGTTGATGCGCAGGACGTTGCCCTCGATCTCGGTGGTGGTGCGACCGCCCTGCACCGGGCGGCGGGCGCTCAGCTCGCCGGTGTAGGAGTTGAAGTTGTTCTTCAGGACGAAGTTCACCACCCGCTGCTCGGCGCGGTAGCCGAACTGGAGCGCGACCTGCTCGGGCAGGATTTCGGTGCGTTCGATGGCTTCGGTCGGGATGCCCTGGATTTCTTGGAAGCCCGAGATGCGGCGGCCGTTGACCAGGAAAACCGGCTGCAGGTCGGTGCGGCCGCTGGAGCTGCGGGTCAGCGGCTCCAGATAGGTCATCAACTCCGAGATGTTCGAGGCGCCGTAGGCCTGGATCTGCTCGGCCGAAAGGGTGACGTCGGCGGGGATGTCGGTGTCGACGCTGCCGCGCGGGCGGGCGCCGGTGACGACCGTGGTGCCCAGGTCATAGGCGTCGTCGTCCTCGGTCGAGGCCGGGGCGGCGGTCGCCGGGGTCTGCGCTTGCTGCGGCGGCGTCTGTGGCGGGGTCGGCGCGGTCTGGATCACGCCGGCCATCAGGCCGGACAGCGCGGTGGTCACAAGCAGCATACGAGGGGCCTCGGGGGGAGAAGAAACTAAGCAGCAAACGTACGGCGTCCGTGTTTCCGTCGCATTGCAGCGATGAAACCGAGAGTTGCCGTTCGCGGTCCCGCCTGTCTTCGAGGGCGGGGCCTGTCCATGCCAATGAACTTTAGTTCAGGTTGAGGGCTTCCCTGAGGCGTTGCCGATTTGCAGCAGGGCTCAGCCCGCGTCCTTGAGCGCCCCTTCGAGGCCCTGTTCGCGCACCTTGCGATAGAGGGTCGAGCGGCCGATGCCGAGGCGGCGGGCGATCTCGGACATGTGGCCCGCATAGACCTCGATGGCGTGCTGGATCAGGTCGCGCTCGATCTCTTCCAGCGTCCGCAGGTGGCCGCGGTCGTCGAGGATGCGGATCGGCGTGTCCGGCAGGGGCGGCAGGTCGATGTCGGAGAGATGGGATTGAGCCCCCGCTGACAGCCCCTCCGTCTCGTGGCTGTCGCCACGATCCACCTCCCCCAAGGGGGAGGAATAGACACCGGAGATGGCCGGGAAGTCGTGGGGCTGGAGGAAGGGCGAGTCCGCCAGGATGATGGCGCGGTAGACGGCGTTCTCCAGCTGGCGGACGTTGCCGGGCCAGTCGAAGGCGGTCAGCAGGGCGATGGTCTCGCCGGACAGGCCGGTGACGCGCTTGCCTTCCTCGACATTGAAGCGGGCGATGAAGTGATCGACCAGGGCCGGGATGTCCTCGCGACGCTCGCGCAGGGCCGGGGCCTCGATGGGGAAGACGTTCAGGCGATAGAACAGGTCCTCGCGGAAGCGGCCGTCTCGAACCTGTTCGGCCAAGTCGCGGTTGGTGGCCGAGACGATGCGGACATCGACCTTGACCGAGCGCTTGGAGCCGACCGGGTCGATCTCGCCTTCCTGCAGCGCGCGCAGCAGCTTGACCTGCATGTCGAGCGGCAGTTCGCCGATCTCGTCCAGGAAGAGGGTGCCGCCCGAGGCTTCGGCGAACTTGCCGAGGTGTTTGTCGGTGGCGCCGGTGAAGCTGCCCTTCTCGTGGCCGAACAGGATCGACTCGACGAGGTTGGCGGGCAGGGCGCCGCAGTTCACGGCCACGAAGGGCTTGCCTGAACGGTCCGAGGCGCCGTGCAGGGCGCGGGCGATGACTTCCTTGCCGACGCCGCTTTCGCCGGTGATCAGCACCGGAATGCCGGACCTGGCCGCGCGGGCGCCCAGCGACTTGACCAGACGCATGGGCGGGCTGTTTCCGACCAGATCATCAAAGGAGGTGCGGCCGCCGTGGTGCTTCTTCAGGCGACCGACCTCGGCCGTCAGCTGGGTCAGCTGCAGGGCGTTTCGGACGCCGACCAGGAGGCGTTCGGCGGAGACGGGTTTGACGAAGAAGTCCTGGGCCCCGGCCTGCATGGCCTTGACCACGGCGTCGACGCCGCCGTTGGCGGTCAGGACGATGACCGGGGTGGCGACGCCCGCGGTGCGGATCTCGGCCAGGGCCTCCATGCCGCTCATGCCCGGCATGACCATGTCGAGCAGGACGACGTCCGCGCCGCCGCCCTTGGTCAGGCGATCGATGGCCTCGCCGCCGCTCTCGGCATGGACGACGACGTAGCCCTCGCGCTCGAGCACCGCCTGCGCCAGACGGCGCTGGGTCGGATCGTCGTCGACGACAAGTACGGTCTTCGCCATGCGGGCCCCTGTTCCATCACGTCCGGCCGGCTCTCAATGGTGGAGCTGGCTCATTCCGGGACGTTTTAGGCCTCACAAGGTGAAGATCAGGTGGTCGGGCAGGGTGAGCGGGGCGTTAACGGCCTGCGTCCGCCGACGCCTCCGTACAGAAGGCGCGGACATCGATCTGCGGCGTCGCGGGAGGGCCGTCGCCGAAGGTCAGGGAAGGCCACCGAGGCGTGGTGGTTCGCACTTCGTCGCGCTTCAGCCGATCCCGGAGGTCCTCGCGCGGACCACTGCCGCAGCGCGGATTGGTGTAGGTCCCCTGCGCGGTCCAGACGCCTTTTTCGTTCCGGGCCCACAGGATGATGTTGAAGGATCGCGCCACCAACACCTCCACGGCGCCGTCGCCGTCCAGATCCATGGCCTTAGCGACGCAGGCGCCCTGACCCATGCAGTCGTAACGGTCATCGTCCGGGCGGACCCCGCGCGCGAAGTCCTCCGGCAGCGGCGATCCGACGACCTCGAACATCGGGGTGCGATCCGGCTGGCCTTCATCGCGCGCGTCCCAGCGCTCCTTGATGGCGGCGACGCGTTTGGCGCGCTCGGCGACATCGGTGTTGGACGAACGGGTCAGCCGCTGCAGCGCCGCTTCACCGACCTTGCCGCTTTCGAAGCGCAGGAAGCGGAAGTCGAACTGGTCCGGTTTCACGGCGCCGCGCTCCAGCCGGGCGACCTGGTCGGCGACGGACAGGCGGGCGGGGTCGGCGAGGGGGCTGAACAGGGCGAGGATGACGAGGATGGCCAGGCCGGCGGTCAGGATGTTGGTGCGCTCCAGCGGCTGCATCCAGCCCGCGCCCTTGCGCCAGAAGGGCTTGAGGGCCGCGAAGCCGTAGCCGCCAGCGTAGGCGGCGCCGATGACGGCGCAGGCCAGGGCGATGATCCGGTCGGGCGTGAGGCCGTGCTGGCCGATGCGCAGGGCCAGTCCCCAGAAGGCCAGGATGACCAGCGGCGTCAGCAGGACGGCGGCGACGCGCACGGTCCACTGCAGGATGCGGGGCGGCAGGTTGTCGGCGCGTCCGTCCTGATAGGCAGTGTTGATGAGGATGATCAGGGCGGCGGCGGCCGACAGGACCAGCGCCGTGGCGCTGCCGGTGTCCCACAGGCCCTGCAGGCCGGTGAAGGGCAGGGCGGCGAGGAAGCCCGCCGCCAGCACGGTCATGAGCAACAGCAGCCACGACAGCAGCATCAGGGCGACGCTGCGCACGCCCCGGATCAGGCCGTCACGCACATCCGTCAGGTGGACGGCGACCGAGAACATCAGCGTCGTGACGGGGATGGAGAACCAGGACTCGTTGATGAGGTCCTTGAGAAACTCCAGGCCGATGATCCTGAACAGGGCCGCGCCGAGGTGGAGCAGGATCCAGAAGGCGATCGTGAACCCTATCGACAGGGCCAGTTGAACCCCGGCCTTCCAGGCGGTGTCGAAATAGGTGGGGAAGGCGGCGATCCGCTTGCGCTCCAGATCGGCCGGCAGGACCAGGTGGTGGCCGATGAAGAGGGCCGCCGCAGCGAACAGGGGCATGGGCCAGGGCAGGAAGGGCGGCCGGGTCGCCGGGCCGTAGTCCGCGACGGACTGGGCGGCGACGCCGTGCCAGCCCAACAGGGCCAGGAAGGTGGTCGCGCCCAGCGCCCAAAGGGCCAGGGTCAGGGGGCGCATCCGCCCCGCGCCCGCGAGCAGGAGGACCGGGACCATGACGAGGATCATGGCCAGCGGTCCGAACAGTTCCGGGACGGTGGCGGGCCAACTCAGCTGCTCGAGGACCGGCTGGCTGTAGTCGTGGACCTGGGCGCTGCGATACAGCCACCACAAAGCCCCGCCCTGCAGCAGGCCGACCGCCAGTCGAAATCCCGCCAGGGCGGGCGTTCCGGCCCGACCCAGACTGTTGCGGCCGGTGGCCTCGACGGCGTCGCTCATGCGATCCCCTCCTTATGGTTGAGGGGAGCCTGCCCCGGATTTCCGGCCCTGTCTTGAGGATTTCCGGTGCAGTTGACCTGCAAACGTCGAACCGGCTTGAGTTTGCGGGGATTGCGTGTATAGAGCGCGCCTTCTCCGTCGCAGCCTTCGGGACGCGGCGGTCCTGTCCGAGAACTTCGGGGCGTGGGGGCCACCCATGCCGTAACTGTCAGGGAGCCTCCTGACGCCGTGGGGAGATGGGGATGCAGACGATCGCCGTCACCCGGTTTTCCGGGGGCACGGGGTTTGAGCTTCCTTCGGACAATACGACCGGCCTGAACGTCTCGCAGCGATGCGCGGCGCTTTGGCCACAACGTCGTCGGGAATAAGCCCGGCGGCGAGTACCAAGACTGGAGACCGCAATGGACCGCGCACAAAAAGCCGAGTCGATCGAAACGCTGAAGGGCGTTTTCGCCGACGCGGGCGCCGTGGTCGTGACCCACAACCTGGGTCTGACCGTTGCGGAAATGGAAGACCTGCGTGGCCGCCTTCGTAAAGAAGGCGCCGCGTTCAAGGTGGTCAAGAACCGCCTGGCGCTGAAGGCGCTCGAAGCCGACGAAGGCAGCGACTACCACGGCCTGTTCAAGGGTCCGGTGGGCATCGCCTATGCCAACGATCCGGTGACGGCCGCCAAGGTCACCGCCGAATTCGCCAAGGGCAACGACAAGTTCGTCGTTCTGGGCGGCTTCATGGGTGAAAAGGTTCTGGACGCGAAGGGCGTGGAGACTCTCTCCAAGCTGCCGTCGCTGGATCAGATCCGCGCCTCGCTGCTCGGCCTCATCAACGCCCCGGCGACCAAGATCGCCGCCGTCGTTCAGGCCCCGGCCGGCCAACTGGCTCGCGTTTTCAACGCCTACGCCACGAAGGACGCCGCGTAAGCGGACCGCCGACTTTCATCTCTGCAAACTCTCTACTGAACCCCATCCTACCGAAGGAACTACCCCATGGCTGATCTCGCCAAAATCGTTGAAGACCTGTCGGCTCTGACCGTCCTGGAAGCCGCTGAACTGTCGAAGCTGCTGGAAGAAAAGTGGGGCGTGAGCGCCGCTGCTCCGGTCGCCATGGCTGCCGCTCCGGCTGCCGGCGGTGGCGACGCCGCTCCGGCCGGCGAAGAGCAAACCGAGTTCACCGTTGTCCTGGTTGACGGCGGCGACAAGAAGATCAACGTCATCAAGGAAGTCCGTGGCGTGCGTTCGGACTTGGGTCTGAAGGAAGCCAAGGACCTGGTCGAAGGCGCTCCGCAGAACGTCGTCGAGAACGTTTCGAAGCAAACCGCCGACGAAATCGCCAAGAAGCTGACCGAAGCCGGCGCCAAGATCCAGATCAAGTAATCTGGCTTCTGGCAGTCGCCCCTCGGGGCGATGGCTTGCAAAGCATGAACGGGCCGGAGGGAAACCTCCGGCCCGTTTTCTTTTGGGCTTCGACGATGCGGCCTAGCGCTTGCGGCCCGGCATCTCGCGGCCGTTCTGGTGCAGGGTCAGGCTTTCGACCACGCCCGAGGCGTCACGGGTGAAGGTGATGCGGGCGTCGACCATGCGCAGGAAGAAGGCGTCCTGGGCTTCCGGCGACAGCGCCAGGGCTTGCTGACCGGTGGCCTGGGCGGTCAGGCCGCCGTCCACGACCGCGATGGTGATCGAGAAGGTCGGGGCCAGTTCATAGACGCCCTCATAGGCGCGCAGGTCTTCGGCGGAGACGGTGATCTCGCTGCGCTCTTCGGGCAGGGTGACGGTCCCGCCGTTGGCCAGGGTCATCAGGTCCGCGCCGATCTTGTCGGGGGCCGGGCCGTTGAGGTTGCCTAGGACGATGACGGTCATGTCGCTGCCGGTGTCGTGGGCCATGAAGGTGTTGAAGCCCTCGATGCCGCCGCTGTGCAGCAGCAACTGGCCGCCCTGGCTGGGTCGGACGCCTAGGCCGAAGGCGTAGCCGCTGCGGACCGGTGTGGTCAGAAGGGCCATGGACTCCGGATCCAGCAGGCGGCCGCCGAACAGGCCCTCTTCCCACTTCAGCAGGTCGCGGGTGGTCGAGTAGAGGGCGCCGGCGCCCTGGGGCACGACCATGTTGATGTATTCGGCGTTGGCGAAGCCGCCGCCGGGAGCGGGGGTGTAGCCGGAGGCGCGCCGGGGCAGGACGGTGGCCGAGACGTCATAGCCGCTGTCGGCCATGCCCAGCGGGCGGAACAGGTGCTGATCCAAATAGTCGGCGTAGGACTGGCCGCTCGCCTTCTCGATGATCAGGCTGAGCAGCAGATAGCCGGAGTTGGAGTAGGCGAAATCCTGACCCGGCTGGAAGTCCAGCGGCAGGTCGCGGAACAGGGCCAGGGTCGCCTCGGGCGTCGTTTCCTGCATCTTGTAGGCGCGGAAGCTGTCGAGCGAGGTGACATTGGGCAGGCCGGCCGTGTGGGCCATCAGGTGGCGCGGGGTAATGGCGTCCCAGCCGGCCGGGGCGTCCGGCAGCCAGGTCTTCACCGGGGCGTCGATGTCGATCAGCCCGCGCTCGCGCAACTGCAGGATGGCGACGGCGGTGAACTGCTTGCTGACCGAGCCGAGGCGGAATTTGGTGTCGCCGGCGTTGGGAATGTTCCACTCGCGATTGGCCAGGCCGAAGCCCTGATCCAACAGGACCTGATCGCCGCGCGCGACCAGCACCGAGCCGGTGAACTCATTGCGGTCCAGCGAGCTGCGGACGACCTGCTCCATGCGAGCCACGTCCTGGGCGAGGGCGGGCGCGGCGGTGAGCGCCAGGACCGCGGCGACGGTGCAGCCGAGGCGCGCGCGGAGGCGAACGCCGGAGAGAATGCGATTGGACACTGGGAACCCCCTTCAAGCGCGACAGTCACGCTAATGGAGGAAGAGGCCGCCCGGCCACCGGATGGATGCGGGCCGCCTCATTACGTTTCCGTAAGTCGCCCCCTAGCGACGGCGCGGGGCGAAGATGTCGGCCAGACGGTCGCGCGTGCCCTCGATGCGGACCAGGCGCGGATAGCGCAGGCCGCCGTGGTAGTCGAAGGCGATGGTGCGGAACTCGTCGCCGCGCTTGAGGACCAGCCGGATCGGATCGGGGCTGGTCTTGGCCGCGGTGACGGCGGCGCGCAGGGCGTCGGCCGAGCCGACCCGGTCGCCGACGGCCACCAGCTCCCAGCCCGCGCCCAGCCCCTGATCGAACGCCAGCGAGCCCCAGCGGACGCCGGTGATGCGCGTGCCCGACAGGCTGAAGCCCAGGGAATACTGGAAGTCGCCGCCCCAGCCGCCGAACATCCGCTTCTCGACCGGGGTCAGCTCATCGACGTAGGTCAGGCGCCAGCCGGCGCGCTCGAGACCGTCCAGCGGGGCCTTGGCGTCGGGGCCGACGGCGTCCAGACGGGTGCGGAGGAAGGCAGCCCAGTCGTGCGGGTGCACGGCGTTCAGGGTCGTGACCACATCCTCGAACGTATAGGGGCGGGCCTCCCAGACGCCGTCCTCGACGCCGAAGAAGGCCTTGGCGAAGTCGTCCAGCGACTTGCGGTCGTTGGTCTCGGACCGGATCAGGGTGTCGGCGTCCAGCCAGATTAGCAGGGCCTCGCGGTAGTAGTCGCCGGTGCCGCGCATCCACGACGACCAGGGATTGGTCAGCCGGTAGCCGAGCAGGTTGTGGTTGGTGGTGTCCTGCAGGGCGCGCCATTGGCGGCCGGGCTGCTGGTCATAGAAGCCCGCTACCTCGGCCAGGTTGATCACGGCCTCCTCGAAGGTGCCGAGGCCCGAGCGCGGGGTCAGGACGTCGCCCCAGTATTCGGTCTGGCCCTCATAGACCCACATCAGGGTGTTCTGGGTCGGGACGTTGAGGTTGGCGACGTATTCGTCGGACGGACGGCGGAATTTGCCGTTCCAGCTGTGGACGTACTCGTGAGGCAGCAGGCCGCGCGCGCCATAGGCCGGGTTGGCGCTGGAGAAGTAGTTGGGGGCTGCGGTGTTCTCGGATGAGCGGTGATGCTCCAGCCCGATCCCGCCCATCTGGTTGGTCAGGCCCAGCAGGAACTCGTAGCGGTCGAAATGGCGGGCGCCGAACAGGTGGTCGGCCTGATCGACGAGAGCCTCGTACTTGGCCGTCCACTCCGGGGTGATGTTGATCGAGGCGGCGGTGTCGCCGACGAGGTTCAGATGGACCGGCGAGCGGCCGCCCGGGTCGATGTCCACGCGGCGGTAGTGACGGCCCGCGAACATGGGGCTGTCGGCCAGATGCTCGAGATTTATCGGGGCGAAGGTCGCCACGTCGCCTTCGCGCCCCGTGGTGTCCAGCGCCACGCCGTAATTCCAGCCGGTCGGCAGGACGACCGATGGGGCGAAGGTGATGCGGCTGTGGTTGTAACCCGCCGGATAGAGGAGGGCCTTCTCCCACTGCAGATTGACCATCTCGGGCGTCATGACCACGCGCCAGACGGCGTTGTCCGGCTGGGTCAGCCACTCGAACGACACCTCGATGGTCGACACGCCCGCCGGGATGTCGAGGTGGAAGGCGTGGGGATCGACCGTGTCGCGCACCCACTCGATCCGCTGGCTATTGCCCGTGACGGTCAGGCCCGAGATCAGCTGGATCGGGCCGGTGTCGGCGTGGTTGCCCGGGATGTATTTCGGATACTGCAGGACCAGATGGCCCGCCGAGACCGGGATGGTCTGGCGGGTGCGGATGACCTTGTGGTCGAGGTCGGTCAGGTCGACGCGGATGCCGATGACGCCCGGATAGTCGCGGTCCTGCGGCGCGGGGATCGGCGGCAGGGCGTGCGGCAGGCTGGTCGGCGCGGGCAGCGGCGCCTGGGCCTGGGAGGCGGGGACCTGCGCCATGGCGGGCAGGGCTGTCGAGGCGAGCAGCAGGGCGAGGGCGGCGGGCTTGATCATGTCAGGCATACTCGAAATCAGCGACGACGCGGCGACAGGATATCGCCCAGCCGGTCGGGCGTGCCCTCGATCCGCTCCAGGTGCGGGTAGCGTAGGCCGTCGTGGTAGTCGAAGTCGATGGTGCGGAAGCGGTCGCCGTTCTTGAGCATCATCTGGATCGGGGTGCTGTTGCCCTTCGAGGCGGTGATGGCCTCGGCGATGACGGCGGCGTTGGCGGTTCGGCCGTTGACGGCCACCACTTCCCAGCCCGAGCGCAGGCCCGCCTCGAACGCCGGGGAGCCCCAGCGGACGGCGGTGACGCGGTTCGAGCCGTTGAGCGACAGGCCCAGCGAATACTGGAAGTCGACACGGCCCAGCTCGGTGTTCAGGGCGCGGGAGTAGGCGTTGGGGGCCTCGCGCCAGACCAGACGGTAGCCGCCGCGCTCAATGCCGCCCAGCGGCCCGCGGGCGTCGGGGCCGACGGCGTCCAGACGATCCCGCAGGAAGGTCGCCCAGTCATTGGACTGCACCCCGTTCAGGGTCGAGGTCACGTCGGTGAAGGTGTAGGGCGCCGGGTCCCAGTTGCCGTCCTGCACGCCGAAGAAGGCCTTGGCGAAGTCGTCCAGCGACTTGCGGCCGTCGGTCTGCTCGCGGATCAGGGTGTCGGCGTCCAGCCAGATCATCGCGCCTTCGCGATAGTAGTCCTCGCTTCGCTGGCGGCTGGGCCAGGGCTGGGCGCGGCGCTGGGCGATGATCGGATCGTTGGTGGTGTCCTGCATGGCGCGCCATTCGCGGCCCGGATTGCCGTCGGCATAGGTCGCGGCGGTGTTGGCGAAGACGTCCAGCGCCTGCTGCTTGGTCATCAGGCCCGCGCGGGCGGTCAGGATCAGGCCCCAGTACTGGGTCTGGCCCTCATAGACCCAGAGCAGGGAGTTCTGCAGCGGCTCGTTCAGGGTCGGGGTCAGCTGGTCCGCCGGGCGACGCCATTTGCCGTTCCAGCTGTGGGTGTATTCGTGGCCCAGCAGGTCGCGGTCGGCCAGGGTGCCGGTCGGGTCGGTGAAGTATTTCGTATCGACGCTGTTTTCGGACGAGCGCATGTGCTCCAGCCCGATCCCGCCCAGATGGTCGGTCACGGCCAGCAGGAAGTCGTAGTGATTATAGTGGCGGGCGCCGAACAGGCGGTCGGCCTGACGGACCAGTTCGCGGTGCTGGTCGATGTGGGCGTCGGTGGCGGCCAGCTGCTCTGCGGTATCGGCGACGACGTTCAGGCGCACGGGAGAGCGGCCGCCCGGATCGAGGTCGATCTGGCGATAGTGGCGACCGGCGAACAGCGGGCTGTCAGCGAAATGCTCGAGGGTGACCGGGGCGAAGACGGCCACGCCGTTCTGGAACGAGCGGGTGTCCAGCGCCGTGCCGTACTGCCAGCCTGCGGGCAGGCGTAGGGTCGGCTGGAAGGTGATCTGACGCGAGTAGTAGCCCGCCGGATAGAGGAGGGCCTTCTCCCACTGGATGTTCAGCATGTCGTCGGTGATGACCACGCGGCCCTGCGAGCCCTCAATGGGCGTCAGCCATTTGAAGCTGACCTCGACGGCCGATACGCCGGCCGGAACCTCGACCTGGAAGGCGTTGGTCTGGACCGTGTTGCGGACCCAGCGCAGGGGCTGGCCGTTGGCGGTGACGCGCAGATCGGCGACGTCATCCACCGGGCCGACCGGGCCGTGGGCGCCGGGGATCCACTGCGGATAGAGCAGGATCAGCGGACCCGCGCCGGTCACCGGCACAGTCTGTTTGATAGAGACGATGCGGCGGTCGATGTCTGTGGCGTCCACCTCGATGGCGATGGGCGCCGGATAGGCGACGTCGCGCGGGGCGGGGATGGGGGCCAAGGCCACGGGCAGGGCGGGCGTGCCGACCTGAGCCAGGGCGGGCGCGGAGCCCAGCAGCAGCGCGGCGGCGCAGGCGGTCGCGATCAGGCGGGTGGTCGGACGCATCATGAAAGGCACTCTGGAGCGGAACGCGGAAGGGACGCAGATCACTGCGCGGGGCGGCGGGGGTCAACCCGATGGGGCGACCCCTGCATTAAATCGCTGTCATGTTGGAATCCGTCGCATCGGGCGGCGGGGCGTCAGTGGGGCGAGTCCAGCGCGGCCAGCAGGGCGGCGTGGAAGACCTCCGGCGCCTCCACCTGAGGCGAATGGCCCAGGTCGGGGAAGGCGATCAGGCGGGCCTGCGGAATGGCCTGCACCGTGCGGTGGCCGAGCAGATCGTAGCGGCCCAGCCGGGCCTGAACCTCTGGCGTGGCGCGGGCGGCGCCGGGGGCGGTGCGGTCCATCTCGCCGATGAACAGCAGGACCGGGACGCGCAGGCTCGACAGTTCCTGCACGACTGGCTGGGTGAAGATCATGTCGGAGGTCTGGGCCTGGTTCCAGGCGACCACCTCGCCGCCCGGCCCGGCGTACATACCCGCCAGCATGCCCACGGGCTCATCGTAGCGGGCCTGCCAGTCGCCGTCATAGTAGAAGCGGCGCTGATAGGTCTTGATGCTGTCGAAGGTGGTGCGGCGCTCGCCCGCGAAGGCGTCGTCAAGCTGGGCGTAGGGCACGCCCTCGGCCTGCCAGTCCTCCAGTCCGATGGGATTGACCAGCACCAGCCGCGAAACGGCGTCCGGGTTCTGCAGCGCATAGCGGAGGCCCAGCATGCCGCCCATGGAATGGCCCATGACGATGGGCCGCTCGACATCCAGGCTGTCCAGCAGGGCGCGGGTGTTGGCGGCCAGTTGCGACAGGGTGAACTGGTAGGCCTCGGGCTTGGACGACTTGCAGAAGCCGATCTGGTCCACGGCGATGACGCGATAGCCGTCGGCGGTCAGGGCATTGATCGTCGGCGTCCAGGTGGCGGCGCAGAAATTCTTGCCGTGAAGCAGGACGATGGTCCGGCCATTGGGCGCGGCGGTCGGGGCCAGGTCCATATAGACCATCTCCAGCGCCTGCCGCTGGGAGGTGAAGACGAAGGTGTGGATCGGGAACGGGTAATCGTACCCCTCCAACCGCGGGCCATAGGTCGGATGGTCCTGCGTCGCCGTCTGGGCATGAACGACCGGCGCGGCCGCGAGCAGCAGGCCGGCGAGGAGGAGGGGACGAAGCATGGGCGGCCTTTCGGGGAGGTCAGGCGACGGGGCCTGAACCGCGAAGGCTCAGGACGCCGGTTTTACTTCCAGCAGTTCGACCGTGAACAACAGGGTCGAGTTGGGCGGCAATTCGTCGCCGCCGACCCAGCGCTCGCCGTAGCCGAGCGAGGCGGGGATGACGAACTCGAACTTCTCGCCCTCCCGCATCAGGGCCACGCCCTCGGTCCAGCCGCGGATGACGCGGTTCAGCGGGAACTCGGTCGGCTCGTTACGGTCGTAGCTGCTGTCGAACTGGCGACCATCCACGAAGGTCCCGCGATAGTGGACCTTGACCGTGTCGGCGGCGACTGGCTGGCGGCCTTCCGGATGGGCGCGACCAATGCGGCGGTACTGCAGGCCGCTTTCGGTGGTGGTCCAGCCCTTACGCGCGCCGTTGATGCGCAGGTATTCGAGGTTGCCGGCGGTCCAGCCCTCGTGGGTGCCGGTCCCCAGCGCGACGGGCGGCGGGGCGGTCGGCGTCGAGGCGCAGGCGGCGACGATCAGGGCGGAGGCGGCGGCGATCAGGAGACGGGTCATAAGGCGACGCTAGCCGGAGTTGGCGAGGACGGAAAGAGACCCCATATGCGCCCTCCACCGCAGGGGTTGCGGGAAGGGCAAGGCGAATTCCGCTGCGGCGCCAAGATTTTCCACAGCGACCTTTATTTCGCCGTCAAAGCGAGTATATCAGCCCGTTCCGCTAACTCCGTATGAGTCTGCGCGAAAGCGCCGAGGCCCGGTTTGTCGCCCTCCGACCGGTGCGAAGGCGCGCTCCTCCCCAAGGGAGCCTTACATTTCAGGTGTCCTGGGACCGCAAGGCCCGAGGGTGGACGCCGAAACCGATCGTCACGGATCGCCAGTCGGCGGACCGTGGCTGCTGCATTTGAAACGAGCTGCCCGGCTCGTATTGGGAAGACAGAATGGCCAAGTCCAAAGCGGAACTCACCGTCTCCGGTCAGTTCCTCACCGCCACCTCGTTCACCGGCAAGAAGCGCATCCGTCACTCGTTCGGTCGCATCCCGGAAGCGGTGCAGATGCCGAACCTCATCGAGGTTCAGCGCGCGTCGTACGAACAGTTCCTTCAGCGCGAGGGCCGTCCGGGCCTGCGCACCGATGAAGGCATCGAGGCGGTCTTCAAGTCGGTCTTCCCGATCAAGGACTTCAACGAACGCGCCATCCTCGAATACGTCTCGTACGAGTTCGAAGAGCCGAAGTACGACGTCGAGGAGTGCATCCAGCGCGACATGACGTACGCCGCGCCGCTGAAGGTGAAGCTGCGCCTGATCGTCTTCGAAATGGACGAGGAAACCGGCGCGCGCTCGGTCAAGGACATCAAGGAGCAGGACGTCTACATGGGCGACATCCCGCTCATGACGGACAAGGGCACCTTCATCGTCAACGGCACCGAGCGGGTCATCGTCTCGCAGATGCACCGTTCGCCGGGCGTCTTCTTCGATCACGACAAGGGCAAGACGCACAGCTCGGGCAAGCTGCTGTTCGCCGCGCGCGTGATCCCGTACCGCGGTTCGTGGCTGGACTTCGAGTTCGACGCCAAGGACATCGTCTACGTCCGTATCGACCGTCGTCGTAAGCTGCCGGCCTCGACCTTCCTGATGGCTCTGGGCATGGACGGCGAGGAAATCCTCAAGACCTTCTACGAGACCGTGCCTTACGAGAAGCGCGGCGAAGGTTGGGTCACGCCGTACAAGGCCGAGCGCTGGCGCGGTGTGAAGCCGGAGTTCGATCTGGTCGACGCCGACACCGGCGAAGTGATCGCCGCCGCCGGCACCAAGATCAGCGCCCGTCAGGCCAAGAAGCTGGGTGACACGACCAAGTCGCTGTCGCTGGCCGCCGACGCCCTGCTGACCCGTTACCTGGCCGCCGACGCGGTCAACTACGAGACCGGTGAAATCTACGCCGAAGCCGGCGACGAGCTGGACCAGGCCGCGATCAACCTGCTGGAAGAGCAGGGCTTCACCACCATCGACGTGCTGGACATCGACCACGTCACGGTCGGCGCCTACATGCGCAACACCCTGCGCATTGACAAGAACACCGGCCGCGAGGACGCGCTGTTCGACGTCTACCGCGTGATGCGTCCGGGCGAGCCGCCGACCCCGGAAGCCGCCGAAGCCATGTTCCAGTCGCTGTTCTTCGACAGCGAGCGCTACGATCTGTCGGCCGTCGGTCGGGTCAAGATGAACATGCGTCTGGAAAGCCCGGAGGTCTCGGACGAGATCCGTGTCCTGCGCAAGGAAGACGTGCTGAAGGTCTTGCAGATCCTGGTCGGCCTGAAGGACGGTCAGGGCGAGATCGACGACATCGACAACCTGGGCAACCGTCGCGTCCGCTCGGTGGGCGAGCTGCTGGAAAACCAGTACCGCGTCGGCCTGCTGCGCATGGAGCGCGCGATCAAGGAGCGCATGAGCTCGGTCGATATCGACACGGTCATGCCGCACGACCTGATCAACGCCAAGCCGGCCGCGGCCGCCGTGCGTGAGTTCTTCGGCAGCTCGCAGTTGTCGCAGTTCATGGACCAGACGAACCCGCTGTCGGAAATCACCCACAAGCGCCGCCTGTCGGCCCTTGGACCGGGTGGTCTGACCCGCGAGCGCGCCGGCTTCGAAGTCCGCGACGTGCACCCGACCCACTACGGCCGGATCTGCCCGATCGAGACGCCGGAAGGTCCGAACATCGGCCTGATCAACTCGCTGGCCACCCACGCCCGCGTGAACAAGTACGGCTTCATCGAGAGCCCCTACCGTCGCGTGAAGGACGGCCAGGCTCAGGCTGAGGTGGTCTACATCTCGGCCATGGAGGAGTCGAAGTACACGATCGCCCAGGCGAACATCGAGCTGAAGGACGGTCAGATCGTCGACGATCTGGTCCCTGGCCGGATCAACGGTGAATCCCAGCTGCTGACCAAGGAAACGGTCGACATGATGGACGTGTCGCCGAAGCAGGTCGTTTCGGTCGCCGCCGCCCTGATCCCGTTCCTGGAAAACGACGACGCCAACCGCGCCCTGATGGGCGCGAACATGCAGCGTCAGGCCGTGCCGCTGGTCCAGTCGGACGCGCCGCTGGTCGGCACCGGCATGGAAGCCGTCGTGGCCGTGGACTCCGGCGCCGTCGTGGTCGCCCGTCGTGAAGGCGTCGTCGAGCAGATCGACGGCACCCGCATCGTCGTGCGCGCCACCGGTGAACTGGAGCCGGGCCGCTCGGGCGTCGACATCTACCGCCTGTCGAAGTTCCAGCGTTCGAACCAGTCGACCTGCATCAACCAGCGCCCGATCGTGCGCGTGGGTGACGCGGTGAAGGCCGGCGACGTGATCGCCGACGGCCCGTCGACGGACCTGGGTGAACTGGCTCTGGGCCGCAACGCCCTCGTCGCCTTCATGCCCTGGAACGGCTACAACTTCGAAGACTCGATCCTGATCTCGGAGCGCATCGTGCGCGACGACATCTTCACGTCGATCCACATCGACGAGTTCGAAGTGATGGCCCGCGACACCAAGCTGGGACCGGAAGAAATCACCCGCGACATCCCGAACGTCGGCGAGGAAGCCCTGCGCAACCTCGACGAGGCCGGCATCGTGGCCATCGGCGCCGAAGTCCAGCCGGGCGACATCCTCGTCGGCAAGGTGACGCCGAAGGGCGAAAGCCCGATGACCCCGGAAGAGAAGCTGCTGCGCGCCATCTTCGGCGAAAAGGCTTCGGACGTCCGTGACACCTCGCTGCGCCTGCCGCCCGGCGTCGCCGGAACCATCGTCGACGTGCGCGTCTTCAACCGCCACGGCGTCGACAAGGACGAGCGCGCCATGGCGATCGAACGCGCCGAGATCGAGCGTCTGGGCAAGGACCGCGACGACGAGCTGAAGATCCTCGAGCGCAACGTCTACGGCCGCCTGCAGCCCCTGCTGCTGGGCAAGACCGCCGTCTCGGGTCCGAAGGGCCTGGGCCGCGGCGAGGTCACCCTCGAGAAGCTGGGTGAACTGTCCAAGGGTCTGTGGTGGCAGATCGCCCTCGACGACGAGAAGGCGATGGGCGAGCTGGAGGCCATGAAGAAGCAGTTCGAGGACGCCAAGAAGGCCCTCGACCGTCGCTTCGAGGACAAGGTCGAGAAGCTTCAACGCGGCGACGAACTGCCCCCGGGCGTGATGAAGATGGTCAAGGTCTTCGTCGCCGTGAAGCGCAAGCTTCAGCCGGGCGACAAGATGGCCGGCCGCCACGGCAACAAGGGCGTCATCTCCAAGATCCTGCCGATCGAGGACATGCCGCACCTGGAAGACGGTACGTCGGTCGACGTCGTTCTGAACCCGCTGGGCGTGCCGTCGCGCATGAACATCGGCCAGATCTTCGAAACCCACCTGGGTTGGGCCGCCGCCGGTCTCGGCAAGCAGATCCAGGGCCTGCTGGAAGCCTGGCAACAGGGCGGCCAGAAGCAGGCGCTGATCGACCATCTGTCGGACATCTACGGTGCGGACACCCCGCTGCCGCAGGATGAAGAAGAGCTGGTCGAGCTGGCCCGCAACCTGTCGAAGGGCGTTCCGTTCGCGACCCCGGTCTTCGATGGCGCGCACATCTCGGACATCGAGGACCTGCTCGAGAAGGCGGGCCTGGACCGCACCGGCCAGTCGATCGTCTACGACGGTCAGACCGGCGAGCAGTTCAAGCGTCCGGTCACGGTCGGCTACATCTACATGCTGAAGCTGCACCACCTGGTCGACGATAAGATCCACGCCCGCTCCATCGGGCCGTACTCGCTCGTCACCCAACAACCGCTGGGCGGCAAGGCGCAGTTCGGCGGCCAACGCTTCGGTGAAATGGAAGTGTGGGCGCTGGAAGCCTACGGCGCGGCCTACACCCTGCAGGAAATGCTGACGGTGAAGTCCGACGACGTGGCCGGCCGGACCAAGGTCTACGAGGCGATCGTCCGCGGCGACGACAGCTTCGAGGCGGGCATCCCCGAGTCGTTCAACGTGCTCGTGAAGGAAATGCGCTCGCTGGGCCTGAACGTGGAGCTGGAGAACGGCTGATCGCTTCAACCCTCCCCGCCGTCGAGGCGGGGAGGGCAGCCTTCACCCCCTCCAACTGATTGAATTTTAGCGGCTCCGCCGCAGAAGGAACAAAGATGAACCAGGAAGTCCTGAACATCTTCAACCCGGTCCCGGTCACCCCGACCTTCGACCAGATCCGGATCGCCCTGGCCTCGCCGGAGAAGATCCGCTCGTGGTCGTTCGGCGAGATCAAGAAGCCGGAAACCATCAACTACCGCACGTTCAAGCCCGAGCGTGACGGCCTGTTCTGCGCTCGTATCTTTGGCCCGACCAAGGATTACGAATGCCTGTGCGGCAAGTACAAGCGCATGAAGTACAAGGGCATTATCTGCGAGAAGTGCGGCGTTGAAGTCACCCTCGCCCGAGTCCGTCGCGAGCGCATGGGTCACATCGAGCTGGCCTCGCCGGTCGCCCACATCTGGTTCCTGAAGTCGCTGCCGTCGCGCATCTCGCTGATGCTCGACATGGCGCTGAAGGACGTCGAGCGCGTCCTGTATTTCGAGAACTACATCGTCACCGAGCCGGGCCTGACCCCGCTGAAGCAGAACCAACTGCTGACGGAAGACGAGTTCTACCGCTACCAGGAAGAGTTTGGCGATGACGGCTTCACCGCCGAGATCGGCGCCGAGGCCGTCCGCAACCTGCTGATGGGCATCGACCTGAACGCCGAGGCTGAGAAGCACCGCGGCGAGCTGGCCGACAACCCGTCGGAAATGAAGGCCAAGAAGGCGTCCAAGCGCCTGAAGCTGATCGAGGCCTTCCTGGAGTCGGGCAACAAGCCCGAGTGGATGATCCTGAACGTCGTTCCGGTCATCCCGCCGGAACTGCGCCCGCTGGTGCCGCTGGACGGCGGTCGTTTCGCGACCTCCGACCTGAACGACCTGTATCGCCGGGTCATCAACCGGAACAACCGCCTGAAGCGCCTGATCGAGCTGCGCGCGCCGGACATCATCATCCGCAACGAAAAGCGGATGCTGCAGGAATCGGTCGACGCCCTGTTCGACAACGGTCGCCGCGGCCGCGTGATCACCGGCGCCAACAAGCGTCCGCTGAAGTCGCTGGCCGACATGCTGAAGGGCAAGCAGGGTCGCTTCCGTCAGAACCTGCTCGGCAAGCGCGTCGACTACTCGGGCCGTTCGGTCATCACCGTGGGTCCGGAGCTGAAGCTGCACGAGTGCGGCCTGCCGAAGAAGATGGCGCTGGAGCTGTTCAAGCCCTTCATCTACGCGCGTCTGGACGCCAAGGGCCTGTCGGGCACCGTCAAGCAGTCCAAGCGCATGGTCGAGCGTGAGCAGCCGCAAGTCTGGGACATCCTGGATGAGGTCATCCGCGAGCACCCGGTCCTGCTGAACCGCGCGCCGACGCTTCACCGTCTGGGCATCCAGGCGTTCGAGCCGAAGCTGATCGAGGGCAAGGCCATCCGCCTGCATCCGTTGGTCTGTACCGCGTTCAACGCCGACTTCGACGGCGACCAGATGGCCGTGCACGTCCCGCTGAGCCTCGAGGCCCAGCTGGAAGCGCGCGTCCTGATGATGTCGACGAACAACATCCTGTCGCCCGCCAACGGCAAGCCGATCATCGTGCCGTCGCAGGACATCGTCCTGGGTCTGTACTACCTGTCGCTGGTCAAGGAAGGCGAAGTCGGCGAAGGCAAGCTGTTCGCCAACATGGGTGAAATCGACGCCGCGCTCGACGCCAAGGCCGTGACCCTTCACACGAAGATCAAGGCCCGCTGGACCGAGATGAACGCCGCCGGTGAAGTCGTGACCAAGGTCATCGACTCGACCCCGGGCCGGATGAAGCTGGGCGCCCTGCTCCCGCACAACCCGAACATCGGCTACCGCCTGCTCGAGAAGAACCTGACCAAGAAGGAGATCGGGAACCTGATCGATCAGGTCTACCGTCACTGTGGTCAGAAGGCGACGGTCATCTTCGCCGACCAGATGATGCAGCTGGGGTTCCGCGAAGCCGCCAAGGCCGGCATCTCGTTCGGCAAGGACGACATCGTCATTCCGGCCGCCAAGGCTGGTCTGGTCGCGGAAACCCGCACCCAGGTGGAAGAGTACGAGCAGCAATATGCTGACGGCCTGATCACCAAGGGCGAGAAGTACAACAAGGTCGTCGACGCCTGGGCCAAGGCCACGGACAAGATCGCCGACGCGATGATGGGCGAGATCGCGCAGCCGCGCGTTCTGGCAAAGGGTCAGAACCCCGACATCAACTCGGTGTTCATGATGGCCAACTCGGGCGCCCGTGGTTCGCAGGCGCAGATGAAGCAGCTGGGCGGCATGCGGGGCCTGATGGCCAAGCCGTCGGGCGAGATCATCGAGACCCCGATCATCTCGAACTTCAAGGAAGGCCTGACCGTGCTGGAGTACTTCAACTCCACCCACGGCGCCCGTAAGGGTCTGGCCGACACCGCGCTGAAGACCGCCAACTCGGGTTACCTGACCCGCCGTCTGGTGGACGTTGCGCAGGACTCGATCGTCACCGAGGACGATTGCGGCTCGACGCGGGGCATCACCCTGCGCGCCGTGGTCGAAGGCGGCGACGTGCTGGTCTCGCTGGGCCAACGTGTCCTGGGTCGCTACGCGGCCGAGGACATCAAGGAGCCCGGCGGCGACACGGTCCTGTTCCCGGCGGATACCTATCTGCAGGAAGAGGAAGTCGAAGTCATCGACAAGGCCGGCGTCCAGTCCATCAAGGTCCGTTCGGCCCTGACCTGTGAAGCCGAAGCCGGCATCTGCGCCATGTGCTACGGTCGTGACCTAGCGCGCGGCACCAACGTCAACATCGGTGAAGCCGTGGGCGTCATCGCCGCCCAGTCGATCGGCGAGCCGGGCACCCAGCTGACGATGCGGACCTTCCACATCGGCGGTACGGCCCAGGTGGCGGAAACCTCGTTCTACGAGGCGACCAACCCTGGGACCGCCCGGATCAACGGCCCGACCGTCAAGGCCGCGCACGGCGATCTGGTGTCCATGAGCCGCAACGTGACCATCACCGTGGTGGTCGACGGCAAGGACCGCGAGACCCACAAGGTCCCGTACGGCGCCCGCATCCGCGTCAAGGAAGGCGGCGACATCGCCAAGGGCCAACGTCTGGCGGAGTGGGACCCCTACACCACCCCGATCCTGACCGAAGTCGCCGGTACGGTGCGCTTCGAGGACCTGGTCGAAGGCCTCTCCGTCAAGGAAGAGACCGACGAAGCGACGGGCATCGCCCAGCGCGTCGTCAGCGACTGGCGCGCCTCGCCCCGCGGTTCGGACCTGCGTCCGGCCATGGGCGTGACCAACGGCGACAGCTACGCCAAGCTGGCTTCGGGCTCTGACGCCCGCTATCTGCTGCCGGTGGGCGCGGTTCTGTCCGTGTCGAACGGCGATGAGGTCAAGCCGGGCGAGATCATCGCCCGCGTTCCGACCGAAGGCGCCAAGACCCGCGACATCACCGGCGGTCTGCCGCGCGTCGCCGAACTGTTCGAAGCCCGTCGTCCGAAAGACTGCGCCGTCATCGCCGAAATGGATGGCCGCGTTGAGTTCGGTCGCGACTACAAGAACAAGCGCCGCATCAAGATCACCCCGGAGCCGGACGCCGATGGCAACCAGGGTGAAGCGGTCGAGTTCCTGATCCCGAAGGGCAAACACATCTCCGTCCACGACGGCGATCTGATCCAGAAGGGCGACTACATCATCGACGGCAACCCGGATCCGCACGATCTGCTGCGCATCCAGGGCGTCGAAGCGCTGGCCGAATACCTCGTGAACGAAGTGCAGGAGGTCTACCGCCTGCAAGGCGTGCCGATTAACGACAAGCACATCGAGGTCATCGTCCGTCAGATGCTGCAGAAGGTCGAAGTCCTGGATTCGGGTGAAACCACCCTGATCCGCGGCGACACCGTCGAAGTGGCTGAGGCTGTTCTGGAGAACGAGAAGGTCGAGAAGCGCGGCGGCCGTACCGCCACCACGCAACCGGTCCTGCTGGGCATCACCAAGGCGTCGCTGCAGACCCGCAGCTTCATCTCGGCGGCCTCGTTCCAGGAAACGACGCGCGTGCTGACCGACGCCTCGGTCAACGGCAAGCGCGACACCCTGGAAGGCCTGAAGGAGAACGTCATCGTCGGCCGTCTGATCCCGGCCGGTACGGGAGCCTACCTGCGCAGCCTGCAGAAGATCGCCAACGAGCGTGACGCTGAGCTGACGCAAGCCCGCGAAGACGCGGTCGAGCCGCTGCCGGCCGACCTGGCCCTGGAGCTGGAGAAGTCGGAAGGCTGATCCGGGTCTCGGACCTGAAGTGAATGGAGAAGGGCGGCCCCGGAAACGGAGCCGCCCTTTTCTTTTATGTCCGGACGCGCGAAGCGCGCAGGGAGGGCGCTATCGCTCGCCGCGCGGCGGCTCGCTGCTTGAGCGCATGAGGGTGCCCTGACGCTCGCGACCCGAGAGACCGCTCAGTCTTCCTCGGCCTCGCGGACACGGTCGCGGCGGGTGCGGACGTTGGTGGTCGAGTCCGGGCGCAGCGCCGGGTCCAGATGGGCGCCGGCGACGCCCATGCCGAAGTTGGAGCCGGGGCCGTCCTGCGGGCCGACCACGCCGACGCCGCCCGCCAGGGGACGACGACGCGCCTCGTATTCGGCCAGGGCGCGGGCGCCCTGACGCGCGAACTCGCCGTCGCGCTCGGGATCGCCGGTGCCGCGGATCGGCGGGGCGGCGGCGGCGCGTTCGCCGAACCGCTCCTCGCAGATCTGCTGCTCCTGTCGGCTCAGCAGTTGGGGGCTGGCGCAGCCGGGGCCGCGGGTGCGCAGGCCGCGCCCGACCCGGTCACCCATGGTCTCGGGCCGCACCTGCCAGGCCTCGGCCCCGGTCGGAGCCGTGGGCGCGCCGGGGGCGGGCGCGACATAGCGGGGCGCGGGCGGGGATGGGCGGTCCTCCTCATCCCGACTGCGTTGGAAGGGCAGGCGCAAGCCCATGACGCCGCGCTGGGCCGACGACGGCGCTGGCGGGCTCTCGGCGGCGCTGGACGGGGCGGGCGTGGGGCGGGGACGGGGCCGCTCATCCTCCAACAGGGGGCGCGGCTCGATCTCGATGAAGATGGGCTTGGGCGGGGTCGGCACGGCAGTCATCCGGTCGCCGACGCCGCTGGCGATCAGCACGGCCAGCACGGCCGCGTGCAGGCCCACGGACACGCCGACCAGCACCGGCTTGCGCCAGCGCCTGTCGCCAGAGAGGGCCGTCCACCCGCGTCCGCTCATCCGTCCTCCCGATCGATGGGGCAGGTGACCCGGTCAGCGTGACCGTATTGGGGCGACTTCGCCAAGACCTCAGTCCTCCCGCTGCTGGTTGGGGAACCAGCCGTCCACGGTCGAGAAGATGTCGACCTGAATCTCCACCTCGCAGTCCGCGATCGGGCCAGGCTTGTCGCAGACCGGACGTTCCATCACCCCGGTCCGGCGGCGTTCCTCATAGGCGGCCAGGGCGCGGGCACCCTGCCGGGCGAAGCGGGCGTCACGGTCGGCGTCGCCGGTTCCGGCGATCCGGGGCGCGGCGGCGGCGCGCTCGGCGAAGCGGGCGTCGCAGGCGGCCTGTTCCTCCGGCGCCAGCCACTGACGCGCGGCGCAGGCCGAGGCGCGCGGACGCGGGCGGAAACCCGTCGGGCTGTCGCCGGGGCGGACCTGCCAGTCTCCGGCGACGGCAGGCCAGGCCGGATCGGCGGCGGGCCGGCTTGCTGTGGCGGCGGCGGGGACGCCCGTCGTGTTCGCGGGATCAGGCGACCGGGACGGGGGCAGGGCGGGCCTGTGCGGACGGACGGGCACGGCGCTGGTGGCGGGGCTGATCTCCAGCGGCAGGACGAACAGACGCGGCTGGGGCGGAACGGAGGAGGCGCGAGGCGGGGACAGGGCCAGGGCCAGCAACACCGCGAGGTGCAACGCCACCGAGGCGCCGATCAGGGCGCCGCGCATCCTCCCTGTTCGTCGCCCCGATTCCGTCAACCGCCGTCCCCCGCTGGTCTGACGCGAAGGGGATGGGGCCAGCGTGGCCGTATTGCGGCCCGATCCGGGCCTTTCCGCGAACGGCGTGATCGTGGGATAAGCGGTCGGCCCTTCCCGAGGCTTCGGCCCCGTCGCCCTTGACCTGACGGCCCCGCGCGCGTAGAAGCCGCGCACTTTCGAGAGGGATGTCCCGGACCTCCTCCGCGATCGTGACAACTCATTGACACGGGCTGTGCCCGCCGGAATGGCCGAAGCGCCCGTTCCGGCTTTTGTGTTTGTCATGACGAGGCTCGAAACCTCACCCGAGGGCGACCATCCGGTCGTCCGAAAAGAAGGCTCACCGGGGCGCTCCGGCCGAAAGGCACACGCTCCCATCGATTAGAGAAGAACGAGTACTCGATGCCGACTATCAACCAGCTGATCCGCAAGCCGCGCGCCCCCAAGCCGGTCCGTAACAAGGTCCCGGCCCTGAAGGGTTGCCCGCAACGCCGCGGCGTCTGCACCCGCGTCTACACCACGACCCCGAAGAAGCCGAACTCGGCGCTTCGTAAGGTCGCCAAGGTCCGTCTGACCACCGGCATCGAAGCCGTGTGCTACATCCCGGGCGAAGGCCACAACCTGCAGGAGCACTCGGTTGTGCTGATCCGCGGCGGCCGCGTGAAGGACCTTCCGGGCGTTCGCTACCACATCCTGCGCGGCGTGCTCGACACGCAAGGCGTCAAGGACCGCAAGCAGCGCCGTTCGCACTACGGCGCCAAGCGTCCGAAGTAAGCGACCGCTTCATTCCATTCGCTGGTCCGGGCTGTTGAGCTTCGGACCGGCCGTTCGATACCGATATAGAAGGCCAAGCCCATGTCCCGTCGTCACCGCGCCCAGAAGCGCGAAGTCCTGCCGGATCCCAAGTTCAAGGATCTGACCGTCACCAAGTTCATGAACTATGTCATGTACGAAGGTAAGAAGGCCGTCGCCGAGAACATCGTGTACGGCGCCTTCGACATCCTGGCCGAGAAGAAGAAGGACCAGGAGCCCGTCGCGACCTTCCACACCGCGCTGGAAAACGTCGCCCCGGCCGTCGAAGTCCGCTCGCGTCGCGTCGGCGGCGCCACCTACCAGGTGCCGGTCGAAGTCCGTCCGGACCGCCGCAAGGCCCTGGCCATCCGTTGGCTGGTGAACGCCGCCCGCAACCGCGGCGAAAACACCATGACCGAAAAGCTGGCCGCCGAGTTGCTGGACGCTTCGAACAACCGCGGCACCGCCGTGAAGAAGCGTGAAGACACCCACAAGATGGCCGAAGCCAACCGCGCCTTCAGCCACTACCGCTGGTAAGCCTCTAAGGAGCCGCCGGTCTTTCGAAAGGATCGGCGGGTTCCTATTTACGTGACTATCCGGCGCGGGCGGTTTGAGCTAAATCGCCCGCGCTCGCTTATCCGAACATTCCCGAGGCGCTGTAGCGGCGCCGTATCTGACCGCAAGGCACGCTCCTATGCCCCGCACGCATAAAATCGAAGACTACCGCAACTTCGGCATCATGGCGCACATCGACGCCGGCAAGACGACGACGACCGAGCGGATCCTGTATTACACCGGCAAGTCGCACAAAATCGGCGAAGTGCACGACGGCGCCGCCACCATGGACTGGATGGACCAGGAGCAGGAACGCGGCATCACCATCACGTCGGCCGCCACGACCGCGTTCTGGAACGACAAGCGCCTGAACATCATCGACACCCCCGGCCACGTGGACTTCACCATTGAAGTCGAACGCTCGCTGCGCGTCCTCGACGGCGCCGTGACCGTGCTGGACGGCAACGCCGGCGTTGAGCCGCAGACCGAAACCGTCTGGCGCCAGGCCGACAAGTACCGCGTGCCGCGCATCGTCTTCGTCAACAAGATGGACAAGATCGGCGCCGACTTCGACAAGTCGGTCGAGTCGATCCGCGACCGTCTGGGCGCCAAGGCGGTGCCGATCCAGTTCCCGATCGGCGCCGAGAGCGAGCTGAAGGGCTTGGTCGACCTGGTCCGCATGAAGGCGGTTGTCTGGGACAACGACGGCCTGGGCGCGTCGTACCGCGACGAAGAGATCCCGGCTGATCTGGTCGACAAGGCCAACGAAGCCCGCCAGTACCTGATCGACAACGCCGTCGAGCTCGACGACGAGGCGATGGAAGCCTACCTCGAAGGCAACGAGCCTTCGGAAGAAGTGATCAAGAAGTGCATCCGCAAGGCCGTGCTGACCGGCGCCTTCTACCCGATCCTGTGCGGCTCGGCCTTCAAGAACAAGGGCGTGCAACCGCTGCTGGACGCCGTCGTCGACTATCTGCCGTCGCCGGTGGACATCCCGCCGACCCCGGGCATCGACTACAAGACCGAAGAGCCGATCACCCGCAAGGCGTCGGACGAAGAGCCCCTGTCGGTTCTGGCCTTCAAGATCATGGACGACCCCTTCGTCGGCTCGATCACCTTCTGCCGCATCTACTCGGGCAAGATGGAAACGGGCATGGGCCTGCTGAACTCGTCGCGCGACAAGAAGGAGCGCGTCGGTCGCATGCTGCTGATGCACTCGAACAACCGCGAGGACATCAAGGAAGCCTACGCCGGCGACATCGTCGCCCTGGCCGGCCTGAAGGAAACCCGCACCGGGGACACCCTGTGCGACCCGATCAAGAACCCCGTCATCCTGGAGCGCATGGAGTTCCCGGCCCCGGTTATCGAGATCGCCGTCGAGCCCAAGTCGAAGGCTGACCAGGAAAAGCTGGGCGTCGCCCTAGCCAAGCTGGCCTCGGAAGACCCGTCCTTCACCGTTTCGACCGACCACGAGTCGGGCCAGACGATCCTGAAGGGCATGGGCGAGCTGCACCTGGACATCAAGATCGACATCCTGAAGCGCACCTACAAGGTGGAAGCCAACATCGGCGCGCCGCAGGTGGCCTATCGTGAATCGATCAGCCGCAAGGCCGAGATCGACTACACCCACAAGAAGCAGACCGGCGGTACGGGCCAGTTCGCCCGCGTCATGATCACCTTCGAGCCGGGTGAGCCGGGTTCGGGCTTCGTGTTCGAGTCCGCCATCGTCGGCGGCGCGGTGCCGAAGGAATACATCCCGGGCGTCGAGAAGGGCCTGGAATCGGCCAAGGAAAACGGTCTGCTGGCCGGCTTCCCGCTGATCGACTTCAAGGCGACCCTGACGGACGGCAAGTACCACGACGTCGACTCCAGCGTGCTGGCGTTCGAAATCGCGTCGCGCGCCGCCTTCAAGGAACTGCGTGAAAAGGGCGGACCGAAGCTGCTGGAACCGATCATGGCCGTCGAGGTCGTGACCCCTGAAGAGTATCTGGGTTCGGTCATCGGCGACCTGAACGGCCGTCGCGGCATGATCCAGGGTCAGGACATGCGCGGCAACGCCACTGTCGTGAACGCCTTCGTGCCGCTGGCCAACATGTTCGGCTATGTGAACACGCTGCGGGGCATGTCGCAGGGCCGCGCCGCCTTCACCATGCAGTACGACCACTACGAAGCGGTGCCGCAACACGTCGCCGACGAAGTCATCAAGAAGTACAGCGCCTAAGCACCAACCAATCCCGGCGGGCCCCACAAGGTCCGCCGGACCCCTGAAAACCCCGCCGACGGGCCTGCCCGTCGGACCCCTGAAAAACCCAGGATACGCCCCTCACTTCAGGGGACGGAGAGAAGAGAATGGCCAAGGAAAAGTTCGAACGCACCAAGCCGCACTGCAACATCGGCACGATCG
>NZ_JBHYGN010000011.1:0-254235 GCF_051858995.1 Brevundimonas sp.
AAGACTACGAAGCCGCCGGTCCTCGAAAGAGGGCCGGCGGTTTTGCTTTTGTGACGTTTCGTCAGCGGGGTGGTCAAAACCGCGACCGCTCGCTATCTCCACGACCTGTCTGAACGGGGTGGACCCAGATGCGCGTGGCGATGATCGGAACCGGCTATGTGGGCCTGGTCTCGGGGGCCTGTTTCGCTGACTTCGGTCACGTGGTGACCTGTGTCGACAAGGACCCGTCCAAGATCGAGCGGCTGGAGAAGGGCGAGATCCCGATCTTCGAGCCCGGTCTGGATGATCTGGTCGCCTCGAACGTGCGCGGCGGCCGCCTGTTCTTCGCCTTGGACGGCGCCGAGGCCATCCGCGGCGCCGACGCCGTCTTCATCGCCGTGGGCACCCCCTCGCGCCGTGGCGACGGCCATGCCGACCTGTCCTACGTCTATGCGGCCGCTGAAGAGATCGCGGGCCTCATCGAGGGCTTCACCGTCGTGGTGACCAAGTCGACCGTCCCGGTCGGCACCGGCGACGAGATCGAGCGCATCATTCGCGAGCGCCGCCCGGACGCCGAGTTCGCCGTCGTCTCCAATCCCGAGTTCCTGCGCGAAGGCGCGGCCATCGAGGACTTCAAGCGCCCCGACCGCGTCGTGGTCGGCACCGATGACGCCCGCGCCCAGCAGGTGATGCGCGAGCTGTATCGCCCGCTGAACCTCAATGAGACGCCGATCCTGTTCACCGGCCGCCGCACGTCCGAGCTGATCAAATATGCGGCCAACGCCTTCCTGGCGATGAAGATCACCTTCATCAACGAAATGGCGGACCTGTGCGAGGCCGTCGGCGCCGACGTCCAGCAGGTCGCGCGCGGCATCGGCCTGGACAACCGGATCGGCTCCAAATTCCTGCATGCGGGCCCCGGCTACGGGGGGTCCTGCTTCCCCAAGGACACCCTGGCCCTGGTCCGCACCGCTGTGGACGCGGGCACGCCGGTGCGCCTGATCGAGACCACGGTCGAGGTCAACGACGCCCGCAAGAAGGCCATGGCGGGCCGGGTCGCGACCGCGCTGGACAGCGATCTGAAGGGCAAGACCGTCGCCCTGCTGGGCGTCACCTTCAAGCCGAACACCGACGACATGCGCGACGCCCCGTCGCTGGACGTGGTTCCGGCCCTGCTGGCCGCGGGCGCCACGGTTCAGGCCTATGATCCCGAGGGCATGCACGAGGCCGCCAAGCTGCTGGACGGCGTGGTGTTCAAGGACGGCCCCTATGACGCCGTCGAGGGCGCCGACGTGGTCGTGATCCTGACCGAGTGGGACCAGTTCCGCGCCCTGGACCTGGACCGGATCAAGCTGCTGCTGAAGCAGCCGGTCATGGTCGATCTGCGCAACGTCTATCGCCCGGACGACATGCGGGCGCGCGGCTTCCGCTACACCTCGATCGGTCGCGCCTGATCGGGGCCTGATCTAGCGGGAGACGGTCTGGATCAGCTGGGCCTGGGCCACGGCGACCGGATCGGGCTTGGGCAGGAAGGCGCGTCCCGCGCCGATGACCACCGTCGCCGACACCACCGCCGCGATCACCGCGATGGTGGCGAGCCGCAGCCCGTCGACGAATTCCTGATGATCTGGACGCAATCGTCCCCCCCGAGTCGAACGCTGTGCGTATGCAGCATCCCGAGCCGGTGCTTCGCAAGTCACGGAACGGTGTGAGGGGGAAGAAAGTGGCGAGTGGCTGGTGGCGAGTGAATAGTGAAGGTCGGGTGCGGCCCAAGCCGGCGCACTGAACGAGAAAAGGCCCCGGAGTGTCCCCGGGGCCTCTTCCATATTCGCAGGGGTGGCAAACCAGCCACTAGCCACTAGCCACTAGCCACTAGCCACCGCCCGTCAGATCACCCGCGGAATGGGCGGATCAGGATCTCGACGCGACGGTTCTGGGCGCGGCCCTGGGTCGTGCTGTTGTCGGCGATCGGATTGCGCGAGCTGACGCCCGCCACATACAGACGCTCGCGCAGGATGCCGCGGTCGATCAGATAGCTGGCGACCGAAGAGGCGCGGCGCTCGGACAGCGGCTGGTTGATGGCGTCGCCGCCCGAGGAGTCGGTGTGGCCGATGACGTCCACCATCGACTGGTCATACTGCTGCAGGACGCGCGCGACGTCGTCCAGCGTGGCCAGGAAGCGCGAGTCGATGCTCGACTGGTTGGTGGCGAAGGTCACGTCCGACGGCATGCGCAGGATCAGGTTGTCGCCCTGACGGGCCACGCCCACGCCGGTGCCGGACAGTTCGGCTTCCAGCGCGCGTTGCTGACGGTCCATGTACTGGCCGACCGCGGCGCCGCCCAGGGCGCCGATGCCGGCGCCGATCAGGGCGTTCTTGCGGCCTTCCTCGGAGTTCGAGGTGTTGGTCAGATAGCCCAGCAGGGCGCCGCCCAGCGCGCCGGCGATGACGCCGGTGCCGGTGTTGTTGCGACGCGGGGTCGAGCTGTACGGGTCGGTGGTGGTGCAGGCGGCGGCGCCCAGAAGGGCGGCGATGCTGACGCCGGTGATGAAGAGCTTGGCGCGCATGTTGGATCCTTTCGACGATGAGGCCTCAGCCTCTGAAACGCGGCCTTATGGTCAAGGTTCCTCCCTGTACCAAAGCTGAACAAACCGGGTCTGTCATCCCTCGCGTCGCGCCCACGCTTTGCCAAGGTCGTGTCGCAGGGCGTATGGAAATCGCCAGACTTCGACAAAGGCTCGCCACGTGACCGAAACCGCACCCCAGACCCGCGCCCTCGAGCCCGTCTCGATGAAACTGTACGATCAGGACTTCCAGGCGTTCGCCGACGCCCTGGGCGGATCGTTCAAGCGCTACGGCTTCGCCGTCATCGCGGACCACGGCCTGGACGAGCAGGTGATCGGCGACGCCCTGGCGGACGCCAAGGCCTTCTTCGCCCTGCCGGAAGACGTGAAGCGCCAGTATCACCAGCCGGGCGCCGGGGGCGCGCGCGGCCTGACCCCGTTCGGCGTGGAGGCCGCCAAGGGCGCCGCCACCGTCGATCTGAAGGAGTTCTGGCACGTCGGCCGCGAGCTGCCGGAGGGCCACCCCTACCGCAAATACATGCGCGACAATGTCTGGCCGACCGAGGTCGAGGGCTTTCGCGACCATGTCTACGCCATGTTCGTCGCCATGGATGAGCTGGGCGCCAAGGTGCTGCGCGGCATCGCCCGCTACCTGAAGCTCGGCGACGACTATTTCCAGGACAAGGTCCAACTGGGCAATTCGATCCTGCGCATGCTGCACTATCCGCCGGTGGCCGCGGGCGCCGCGGGCGTCCGCGCCGGGGCGCACGAGGACATCAACGTCATCACCCTCCTGCTGGGGGCCGAAGAGCGTGGCCTGCAGCTGAAGGACGCTGACGGCGAGTGGCTGGAAGTCGCTCCGCCTCCGGGCGCCCTGGTGGTCAACATCGGCGACATGCTGCAGCGCCTGACCAACCACGTCCTGCCGTCGACCAGCCACCGGGTGATCAACCCGACCCCGGAACGGGCCAGCTTCGCCCGCTACTCGACGCCCTTCTTCCTGCACTTCAACCCGGACTTCATGATCGAGACCCTGCCGTCCACCGTGACGCCGGAAAATCCCGACCGCTACGAGGGCCAGCCCCTGATGGCCGAGGACTTCCTGACCCAGCGCCTGAAGGAAATCCGGCTGATCTAAGGGGCCTGCGCCGCCGACAAGGGCGACCTCGGCCAACCGGACAGGAGGCGCTTGTCATCCCGGGCGGCGCGCAGCGACGACCCGGGACGCGACGCCAGTCCTTTAGTCCGCCTCCCGGACATCGCGCAGCGATGAGCCGGGAGCAGCGTTCCGTGGCTGCCCGTCTCCCGGATAGCCGCTCCGCGTCTTCCGGGAGGGTAGGGAGGAGCGCCCAGCATCCCGGATCGCGCCTGCGGCGCTTCCGGGATGACAAGGCTCCCCCGGCTGGGAGCCGCTACCCTACTTCGAAATCCTCAGCTGGCTGATGCTCCGGCCGATCGCGGCGAAGGCGGTTTTCAGCGAGGTGCCGTTCTGGGGCAGGTAGACGTAGCTGGGGTTGGTGGCACAGGCCTGCATGACCTCGGTGGCGGTATCGACCACATTGGGGGTGTAGTCGGTGGTGCCCGCGATATCGAAGCCGACGGTGTAGACGATGATGCCCTTGGCCTTCATCGCCTTGCACATCTCGACCGACTGCAGGAAGGGGCTGCCGTTGTTGGAGTTGTGGTTGATCCAGCGCTCGTTCGAGCCGCCGCCGCTGCCCGAGTCCCTCGCCCGCACCCCGTTGTAGTAGACGGCGTTGAACTCGCCGTCGGTCATGATGATCACGACCTTCAGCAGGTTCGGCGTCCCATACGGGTCCGGCGTGCTCTCGGTCGGGAAGATGGAGGCGAAGGTCGGCGAGACCATGTACCAGCCCCAGCCCACGCCGATCTGGCCCGCGGTGCCGCCCTCTGCCTTGTAGGCGTTGATGCGGTCGTGAAGCGTTCCCCGGTTTGTGGTCAGGGGAGTGAAGGTGGTGGTCATGCACCCGCCTTGGCCGACGTCGGTGGTCCCGACGTACGAGAAGGCCACCGGCGTCGTGGACGGCGCCACATCGGTATAGGCGTTCGACCCCACGCGCTCACTGACGCAGTTCGAGGCCTCATAGACGCGCAGATTGTTCTCGTTGTTCGTGAACAGGAAGTACCGGCAACCGTACTCCAGACACTGCACCGTCCCGCCGGAGGTGTAGTTGCTGACCGGCACTGAGGGACCCACGATACCGTTCACCGAGAAGGTCGAGTCTGTCTGTTTGGTGATCGTCCGATAGAAGGCGGGCTGACCGCTGCCGGTGGCCGGGCTGATGTTGTTCTGGCTGTTCAGCTGGGTCATGCCGCCGACGTTCAGGATGCGCACATCCTCGCCCGTCGACAGGCCGTGGTTGTTCGACGTCACCACCACCTCGCAGGTCGAGATCAGGCAGCGCCGGGTGATCCCGCTGTTGGCGGTATAGGTCTGGCGGCCCGAGGTATTGACGGTCGCCCCGGCGAGCGTCTGCAGCGAGAAGCTGTTGTTGTCGATCTTCACGACCTTGAAGATCTGGCCGTTCAGCTGCCCCGCGAGGTCGTTCTTGTTCCACTCGTTGGCGTCGCTGACGCCGCTGACCCAGACGAAGTCGCCGTTTGAATAGCCGTGGTTCGAGACCGAGAAGGTCGCTGTATTGGCCAGGCTGATCCCGCCGATCGTCTTCTGGCTGTTGGCCACCATCCAGGCGGCGGCGCTGATGTTGGTGGCCCCGCGCGCGGCCCCGCGCACGTCGTTCAGATAGCTCCCGGCGTTGACGCCCATGGAGTAGGGGACCAGGGCCATGCGGGTGCGGTTGATGGCCTGATTATCCTGCACCACCAGATCGACCAGATCGTTCGCCGCCGACTGCAGGTCGGTCAGGCGGTTGCCCGCCATTGAGCCGGTGATGTCCAGCACCAGCGACACCTCTATGTCCTTGGTCGCACGGTTGACCTCGGAGTGGGCCCCGACGGCGATGTATTCGTCCATGAACTTGCCGTAGGGCGGCAGGATGATGTGGGCGACCAGGGTCTTCACATCGACCTTGGAGGTGGCGACGACCACCTCGGAATCGCGCAGCACGAAGCTGGTGTCCGCCTCGCGCAGGATGATGTCCGGATAGGCCTTCAGATTGGCCTTCAGCGCCGCCAAGCCGACGCGCTGGATGTCGGCGTTGGCCGTATAGGGCGAGCGGGCGGCGGCCAGGGTGGCGGCGTCCAGCGCATCCTGCAGGTTCACCCGCACGGTCGAGGCGCGGTGGATATCAACCCCCCCGACGGTCATCAGGACCAGCACCGGTACGCTCAGGCCGAAGATCATGGCGACATTGCCGCGCGTCTCGCTCGCCAGACGGCGGACGAAGGCCCGCGCGCCGCGCGTGATCCCGGAAAGCCAGTGGGTGATCATCATCGTCCCGCCCGTCGCCTCGTCACGGGCATGACGCGCCCGCAATCAGTCCCGTAACCATGACCGGTTCCGGTTAAGGGAAGGCTCACTTCGGACGGTTAACCCGGCGGCGACGAACCGCCGGGCTGCTGTCAGGTCCGGCGATCAGGCGTCCCAGCCGCAGTCCTTGCCGCGGTTCTGGACCGTCAGCCAGGCGTTCAGCGGGGCGAAGTAGTCGGCCACCGCCGAGGCGTCGTTGCCGCGCTCGCCGGTGAAGGCTTCCATCGCTTCCGGCCACGGACGCGACTGGCCCATCTCCAGCATGCGGTTGAAGCGCTCGCCGACTTCCTTGTTGCCGTAGATCGAGCAGCGGTGCAGCGGCCCGGTCCAGCCCGCCTGCTTGCAGGCCGCGCGCTGGAACTGGAACTGGTAGATGTGGGCCAGGAAGTAGCGGGTGTACGGGGTGTTGCCCGGGATGTGGTACTTGGCGCCCGGGTCGAAGGCGTTGGCCGGACGCTCGCCCGGCGGGACAAGACCCTGATACTTCAGCATATTGGCCGACCAGGCGTCGTTGTACTCCGCCGGGCTGGTCTCGCCCGAGAACACGCCCCAGCGCCAGCGGTCGACCATCAGGCCGAACGGCAGGAAGGCGATCTTGTCCAGCGCCATCTTGAGCAGGAAGGGGATGTCCTCTTCCGCGCCCGGCGTGGTCTGCAGCAGGCCGATCTGGTTCAGATAGGTGGGCGTCAGGGCCGACAGGCCGACGAAGTCGCCGATGGCCTCGTGGAAGCCGTCGTTCGCCCCGTTCTTGAACAGGAAGGGCTGATCCTTGTAGGCGCGTTGGTAGTAGTTGTGACCCAGCTCGTGGTGGACGGTATAGAAGTCGTCGCCGTTCACCTGGGTGCACATCTTGATGCGGATGTCGTCACGGTTGTCCAGGTCCCAGGCCGAGGCGTGGCAGACCACTTCGCGGTCGCGCGGACGGGTAATCATCGACCGCTCCCAGAAGGTCTGGGGCAGGGCCTCGAGCCCCAGCGAGGTGTAGAAGCCCTCGCCCGTGCGAACCATGCGGGTCGCGTCATAGTTCTGGCTGGTCAGCAGGTTGGTCAGGTCATAGCTCGACGCGCCGCCGGTGGTCGGGGCCACGACGTCGTAGATGTTCCCCCACTGCTGCGACCACATATTGCCCAGCAGGTCGGCGCGGATCGGGCCGTGGTCCGGCTGGACCGCATCGCCATACTTCGCGTTCAGGCGGCCGCGCACATAGCAGTGCAGGTTCACATAGAAGGGCTTCACCTGTTCCCACAGGCGGTCGGTCTCGGCGGCGAAGGCGTCCGGGTCCATGTCATAGCCCGCGCGCCACATGGCGCCGGTGTCGGCGAAGCCGAGCTCGCGGCTGCCTTCGTTGGCGATCTCGACCATGCGGGCATAGTCGCGGGCCATGACCGGCGAGATGGTGCGCCAGCCTTCGTACAGGGCCTTGGTCTGCGCCGGATCACGGCTCTCGGCGATCAGGATGTTCGCCTCGTCCAGGGTGATCTCGCGGCCCTGATACTGGAACTTGCCGGTGGCGTAGGTGGAGTCCAGACGGGTGGTGATGTCCGACAGCTCGCTGGCCGCGCCCGCGCGCGCCGGGGCGGGCAGGACGATACCGAGGCGCAGCAGGTTCAGCTTGCGGCGGACGTCGGCCGGGACCTGCACGTCGTTGAAGCGTGCGGCCTGGCCGGCCAGCCGCACCTGCACCTCGGTGACCTCGGCGTTGATCTTGCTCTCGAGCCACATGGTGTCGAAGGTGATGTTGGTGGCCCGCGTCCACTGGATGCGCGCGGCCTCCTCGTTCAGCTCGGCCAGCTGGCGCTCGGCGTCAGCGACGAAGTTGGCGGCCTCGGCGGCGGTGGGGGCGGCGTTGACGATCTCGCCGCTGGTCAGCGGGCGCACCTGGAACTGGCCGGCCGGCGCCTCGGACCGGGTGTCGAAATAGCCGTCGCCGATGCTGGCGCAGGCGGCGACGCCCAGCGCGAGCGCGCAGACGGCGGTCGCGGTCATCAGGGAACGCTTCATGGGATCCTCCTCGCGGCCTCCCGCCGCGCTTGGGCGGCAAGGGACCGGAGCGGAGCCATAACGTCAAGCGGGGCGGTTCCCGGATGGCGCCCGTTCGCGACGAAGCGACGGATCCGGACGACTAACCGGTCACGCAGGCGTTCAGCCCGTCGTTCCTGACCGTGCCCATGGCGGCCTGAATCCGCGAGGCGCGGCGACGGACATAGGGGCCGGGCTCGGCCGCCTTGTAGCGGCGCGGGGAGGGCAGGATGGCCGCCAGCCGGGCGGCCTCGCGCGCGGTCAGGTCGGCGGCGCTCTTGCCGTACCAGTGCCGGGCGGCGGCCTCGGCGCCGTACACGCCCGGCCCCCATTCGGCGACGTTCAGATAGACTTCCATGATCCGGCGCTTGCCCCAGGTCGTCTCGATCAGGACCGTGTAGCCGGCCTCCAGCCCCTTGCGGACCCAGTCCCGGCCCGGCCACAGGAAGACGTTCTTGGCGGTCTGCTGGCTGATGGTCGAGCCGCCCCGGATGCGTCCGCGCCCGCGCTTCTCGGTCCGGGCGTTGTTCTGCAGCGCCTTCTCGATGGCCTTCATGTCAAAGCCGCTGTGGGCGCAGAAGGTCGCGTCCTCGGACGCGATCACCGCATCCACCAGCCGGGGCGAGATGTCGTTCAGCGACCGCCAGCGATAGTCACGGCCCTCCCCCTGGAACAGGCGGGTGGTCATCAGCCAGGTCTGCGGCGGCGGCACGAACCGGTACAGGGCCACCCCGCCGAACACGAGCACGGCCAGGACCCCGACCACGGTCAGGATCGGTCGCGCCTTCTTGCGTTTGGGAGCCCCCATCATGGGCGGATGTTTGGGCGGTCCGACGGACCTGTGCAAGAGGCGTCAGGCGGCCAGCACCGGCGGCGACCCCCTGTGTCCGCACTCCAGCCCGGCGGCGCGCACATCGGCCTCGCCGATCCCGGCGCCGACCAGCTTCAGCACGCTCTCCAGCACCGTATCCAGCGGCTTTGCGATCTCGCCCAGGATGTCGCGCAGGGTCGTGGGCAGGCCGGGGACCGGCAGGCCCAGTCCCAGCAGCTGGATATCCAGCTGGGCGTTGGCCACCAGACTGGTCAGGGTCGAACCGAGGATGCTCCTGGACCCGATGGTCTGGGCCTTCAGCCCGTTGATGTCGTCCCGGGTGAATTTCAGCCTCATGTCGCCGGAGTCGCCGACATTGATTCGGGCGGCGCCGCGCACCTTCAGCGCAGCGGTGTCCAGCACGGCCGCGGGGGTCAGCTCGGCGTCACGCGAGAAGTCGGACAGGCGTGTCGAGGTGATCTCGCCCAGCGCCACGCTGGCGATGCCCGAGCGGGCCGTGACGGTGAAGGAATCGGTCTGACAGTCGATGGACGTCAGGGCCGCCTTGCCGCTGGCCACCTCGGCATAGACCGGCAGATGGACCCGGCCCAGACCGGCCAGGTTGGCGGTGGTGATGTCCACATGCAGCCGCACCTGCGCCGTGCGCACCACGGTGGTGCCGTCGCGGGCCACGGTCAGCCAGGGCGATTTCTGCTCCCGCTCGCCGACGGCCAGCCGCACGGTGGCGGTGACGGGCGCGTCGACCTTGGCGTTCAGTTCGATCGTCTGCGGCCCCGCCGCCTCGCCCAGCGCGGCGTTCAACAGGTCCCACACCGGCACCTTGGCGTTGATGTCGCCCTTCACCCCCGGCGCGACGCTGATCAGGGAGTTGAGCCGCAGGTTGCGATCCGGCGCGGTGCCGATGGAGGCAGAGAGGCTCTTCAACGCGACATTGGCCTGACCGGTGGTGCCACGCGCCAGCGCGTCCACCAGCTTGCGGGTCGACAGGCTGCGGGTCAGCAGTTCCTCGCGGTCGTCCTCGGACAGGGTCTCGCCCAGATCGTTCAGAAGGTCATCCACATCGAGGCTGGAGGTCAGCAGGCTGTCGTACGAGACGGCGGTCAGCTGGATCTCACGACCGATCAGCTGGGTCAGCAGGGCGTTGACGATGGGCGGGTCCAGGCTCAGCAGGCGCGAGCCGATGGAGAAGGCGGCGGCGTCGCGGGCCGGGCGGATGGCCACGGCGGACTTCTCGACCCGCACCGAGCCGATGCCCAGCATCGAGCCGAAGAACAGGGGCACGTCCTCGCGCAGCACCACCCGGACGGCGTCGGGCATGGCGCCGTCGGGATTGAAGCGGTCGGCGACGGGCACATCGGCCTGTCCCCGGTATTCGCCCAGCGCCACCTGCCGCACGCTGGCGCCCGACTGCTTCAGCGTCAGCACGCGCCGGACCGTGGTCTCTGCGGTGGCCAGATTGCCGGCGGCCGAGACGGCGGCGGTGTCGGCCAGCCCCTGCAGGGCGCGGGCGCGGAACTCCACCGAGGCCGCGTCGATGGTGGCGGCGGTCCCGGTGATGACCAGCACCGACACCAGCACCGACAGGGCGCCCACCCCGCCGCGCTGGTCGCGCAGCAGGCGTTTCAGCAGCCCCTTCATCCCGCGGCCTGCGGAATGACGACGATCGCCTGCCGGGTCACATTGCGGTCGGGCATCGGGATCACCTTGGCCAGATCGTAGTCGGGCAGGGTGGTGGTCACCGACACCGCGTACAGGTCGCCGTCGCGCCATGCCCGCCAGGTCCGGGTCGCGCCCTTCTCGACGGGCACGCGGGTCACGGCCCCGGTCATCATATTGGTGACGATGGTCAGCCGTTCGGCGTCGTTCAGCCCCGCCACGGCGGCGCGGGCGCCGTCGCTGGCTAGGTTCTGGGTCTGGGAAGCCACGGTGAACCAGCGACTGTAGAAGACGCCGCCGGCCACCAGCGCCAGCAGGGCGGGCGCCAATATGGCGAACTCAACCGCGGCGCCGCCGCGCGTGCAGGTCAGGAAGGGTCGTTTTAGCGGGCGCGCCATAGGGGCGCCTTTCCGGCGCCGGGCGTGGATTTGAGGATGCTCTCGGCCATGGTCCGCCGGGTCTTCGGGCATTCGGCCAGCGCAATGATCCGCCATTCCTCGGGAGAGAGATCCTCCATGGCGACCGGTTTCGCCCGCGCGGGCGCGGACGCCTCGGAGCGGGGCGGGACTTCAAGTCCCAGGAAGCCAGGAACGGGTTTGGCGGCTTGCGACATGGAGCTAAAATAACGCCGTGTTGCCTAATACACTCTAAACGAGCGTGATAATTCATTGCTCGGAAAAAGGGTGATTTCCCACTGGCTTGACCGCTCACCGCGCGTAAACGCACGCCGGATTCCCGCCGGGCATGGTAGTTTTTTCCCTGATCAGGAATCAGGTTTCCGAGACGCCCGCCTGGCCGTCTTCATCCGCCCAGGCCACGCGACGCGAGTCCCTGCTCATCGCCAGGGCGACGATGGGGGCGCCCTTCTCGGCCTTGAGGAAGTTGAGTCCCTGGCCCGCCGGATCGGCCAGCCACACCCGACCGTCGGTCAGGCCCGCGGCCAGCAGGCCGGATTTCGGCGTCGAGGCCACCAGGGCGATCAGGCTGTTCTCGTCATAGCCGATCTCGGTCGCCTCACGCCCCATCGGGCCATTGGCGCCGACGAAGGGCCACAGCACCACGCCCTGCGCGCCCGAGGTGGCCATCAGCTGGCCGCCGGACAGGAAGCTGACCGACTTCACCTTGCCGGGATAGCCGCCCATGCGCAGGTTCTTCTGGTCCTTGATCCGCCAGCCGTGCAGCTGGTTGTCCTGCATGGCGGTGATGACGAAGGCCCCGTCCGGCGAGAAGGCGACGCTGGTGTGCGATCCCGCCCACTTCAGCATCGTCGGCTTCTGGTCGGCGATTCGCGCGAACCACAGCGCCGCGCCGCCATAGGTCGAGGTTGCGATCCGCCGACCCTTGGGCTCGAAGGCCACGCCCGAGACGGTCCGCTCATGCGCGAAGTCCCGGCGGAAGGTCGCGTCCTTCGCGTCGATGACCGAGAGGGTCTTGCCCGCCGAGAAGGCGATCAGCCCGCTCTCAGCCGAGGCGTCGATGGAGTCGATCCACGCGCCCTTTGCGGTGGCCAGCAGCCCGGCCTCGCCCTTGCGGTGCCAGATCACCCGCCCGTCGTCGCCGCCGGTCACGACGCCTTCGCCCGACGGGTGCAGGCAGGCGCACAGGATGGCGCCGTCGTGGGCGATGCTGAAGGTCCCATCCTCGAACCGCACCGCCCCGTCGCCGAGGGCGAAGATCGCGCCGTCCTTGTCGAACAGGGCGGCGGTCGGCTGGGCGTCAAACTGGAAGCTGGTCATGCGGCGGCCTTGGGGGCGATCGTGAAGTCAGTCGAGGCGTATGCCCCCTGCGGCGTTGCGTTCCAATAGCCGCCTCAGGCCGCGCAGGCCTCGAACCCGGCGCGCAGGGCGGCTTCGTCCAGATCACGGCCGATGAAGACGGCGCGGCTCCAGCGGCGTTCCTTGTCGCCCCACGGCTTCTGCAGGTCGCCCTCCAGGATCATGTGCACGGCCTGGAAGACCAGACGACGATCCTCGCCGGCCACCTCGATGATACCCTTGGCGCGCAGGATGTTCTGACCCTGCGAACCCAGCAGTTCGTCCAGCCACTTGGTGAACTTCTGGCCGTCCAGCGGGCGGTCCAGCGACAGGGCTATGCCCTTGATATCGTCCTGGTGGGCATGACCCCGAGGACCGTGGTCATGCGCGTGATCATGGGAATGATCATGGTCGTGATGCGCGTGGTCGTGATCATGACCACAGTGTTCGTCGTGCACATGGCCGTCGGCGCCGTGTGGCGGATTGACGAAGTCGGGGCGCACCTCGGTGATCCGCTCCAGATCGAAGCCGTGCACGCCGAGCACCTGATCCAGCGGCACGTTCGAGCGCTCGGCGCGGGTGATCGGGGCCAGCGGGTTTAGCGCGCGCAGGCGGCGCTCGACCTCGGCCAGTTCCTCGCCCGAGACCAGATCGACCTTGTTCAGGATGATGCGGTCGGCGAAGGCCACCTGCTCGCGCGCCTCCTTGGAGTCATCCAGACGCGCCATCACATGCTTGGCGTCGACCAGGGCCGTGACGCTGTCCAGCTGGGTCTTGGCCTTGACCTCGTCGTCCACGAAGAAGGTCTGGGCCACCGGGCCGGGGTCGGCCAGGCCGGTCGTCTCGACGATGATGGCGTCAAAGGCGGGCTTGCCCGGACGCTGGCGTTTCATCAGGCCCGCGACCACGCGGATCAGGTCGCCGCGCACCGTGCAGCAGACGCAGCCGTTGTTCATCTCGAACACGTCTTCATCCGCCCCGACCACCAGATCGTTGTCGATGCCGATTTCGCCGAACTCATTGACGATGACGGCATACCGCTTGCCGTGGTCCTCGGTGAGGATGCGGTTCAGCAGGGTGGTCTTGCCCGCGCCGAGATAGCCGGTGAGCACGGTGACGGGGATCTTGGCGTTTGCGGAGGCGGTGTCGGTCATGGCGCACATCTAGGCGCCGCATGGCCCGGATGAAAGAGACTTAACTTGTCTGATGTCGGGGAAGGGCGCGTCATCACCCCATGTTGTCCCTCCTGCTCGCCCTGACTGCTCCCGATCCGGCCTGCTCGGCCGCGTTCGAACAGCTGCGCGCCGCCGGTTCGGTCGAGGCCGCCTATGTCGCCCAGGTCGGCTGGGCGAAGGCGGATCTCGGCGACGGGCAGGGGCGGTGGTTCCTGATCGACACCGGCGCCAACCGCTCGGCGCTGGACCGCGGGGCGGCGACCGCGCTCGGCCTGCCGGACGAGGGCGCGACCACGGTCGAGGGCACGGCGGGCGTGGTTCAGGCCGCGTCCACCACCATTCCGCGCTTCACCCTCGGCGCCCTGTCCATGCCCCTGTCGCCGACGGTGTCGGACCTGTCCGGTCTGGCCGGGCCCAACGGCGAGCCGGTGGCGGGCATCCTTGGCTCCGACGCCTTCGGGCGCTCGGTCCTGGTCTTCGATTTCGAGCGCGGGCGTCTGGCCATCGCCTCAGAAAGCGAGGCCTCGCGCACGGCGGCGGCCTGCGGGCGCGGCGTGGCCATGAGCAATGACAACGGCATCCCTCGTGTCGAGGGCGAGGTGGACGGCCGCCCGGTCGCCCTGCGCTACGATTCCGGCGCGGGCCTGTTCGACAGCCCGCATCTCTGGGTCAACCTGTCCGAGCCCCAATTCTCCGCCGTCCTCGACGGACGCGGCGCGGGCGTGCCGGTGCAGGTCTTGGGCGGCAGCGGAACGGGCGGGCAGCTTCGCCTTCCGGTGCATCTGGCCACGGACTTCCGGCTCGGCGACCTGCATTGGGACCAGCCCCGTCTGATCATCCAGCCGCCCCAGGGCTATTTCGCGCGACCGGAGGCCGTCGGCTTCATCGGCAACGCTGCGTTCCGACCCTTCGGCGTGGTGGTCGTGGACTATCCCGCCGGCCGCCTGACCGTCCCGCCCGCCGGTGAGCGGGATAATGCAGGGTTGCGGTCAGTGACCAGGTAAAGGATGTTTCGTCCTGGGGGGCGTGCCGATGGACAAGAAACACTTGGACCCGTTCGACGGGGTCTACGCATCGGTCACCGCGACCATGCAGGCGCACGCGCGAGATCGGCTCGTCCCTCCTGACCAGGACTGGCTGCAGGCGCTGATCGTCGCCTTTGCGAAAGAGCGTGATCGCTGGGAAACCGCGATAGAGCTCGCCCCCTACCGACGCCGATGGGTGAGGCTCCGCTCGAAGGCCATGTGGCTGGTCGCCGGGGCCTATCTGCACATCGGTTATGATCTTCCTCGCGCGATGGCTGACAACTGGCCCGGCACGGGGTGGTGGGGAACGGGGCCAAACAAGGATCGGGCCGGACGGATATTCTTTGTCGAGCTGGAGACAGTCTTTCCCGATCAACTCGCCAGAACGTTCCGCTCGCACAAGCTTGTCGGCTGGCCGAGCGCCGTGTCCTGGCTGGTGACGCCAGGAATGTTCAAGGCGGCCTCGCTCTGGGTCCATTCGTTGCGGCAGGGGGCCTGGATCCATGCCGAAGTGCTGGCGACCAGGACAAAGCGGGCGCTGCGGGAGGCGAAGATGGCCGAAGCGATAGAGGCTGCCCTCGCTGACGCCTCCGATGTCTTTCTCTGGCGGACCTTCAATTACCGCTCGCCGGAAGGCGCCGTCTGGCTCAGCCCGGCGTTGGCCGGCCTGTCGGTAACGAGTCTCGGGTTGGCCCAGTCTGTCGTTACAGGCGTTGTGGCGGCGGTGGTCGTATTGCTCCTCGGCGCGGCATGGTCTCGGAAGCGGCAGGAAGACCAGCAGTTGGAGGACTTTGTGGACCTGTGGGGGCGGCTGGCGAGCGAGTATCTCCGGATTGCGGTCAATACGCCGGACGATTTCCGCAGCCGCCGCAAACGGAGGCGCTCCCTGCTCGGTTTGCCCGCTCTCGAAGACATCGAGGGGCGTCGGTCGGATGACGACGGCCCGCGCCGCGCCGACTAGCAGTTCGGGCAGTCGGGCAGGGCGCCGTTTTCCAGCTGCAGGGTGGTGTGGCCGATTTCAAAGCGTTTCCGGGCCAGCGTCTGGGCCTCGATCAGCAGGGCGTCGGCATCCGTCCGATCATGCACCAGATGGGCCGTCAGGGCGGTCTCGGTGGTCGACAGGCCCCAGACGTGCAGGTCGTGCACCGCCTTCACTCCCGGCAGGGCCAGGAAGGCGGCGCGGATGGCGCCGACATCCACTCCGCGCGGGGCGGCGTCCAGCGCCAGATTGACCGAGTCCTTCAGCAGACCCCACGTCCCCAGCATGATCACCACCACGATCAGCACGCTGACGATGGGATCGATGATCGACCAGCCGGTCAGCAGGATCGCCCCGCCGGCGATGACCACGCCGATCGACACCGCCGCGTCGGCCATCATGTGCAGATAGGCGCCGCGCACGTTCAGGTCCTTGTGCTGGTCCTTCATGAACAGCAGGGCGGTGCCCAGATTGATCACGAAGCCGATGCCCGCGACGATCATGATGGTGGTCGAGCCCACCGGCGCCGGTTCGGCGAAGCGGCGGAAGGCCTCGAAGGCGATGGCGCCGCAGGCGAAGATCAGCAGCAGGGCGTTGAACAGGGCGGCCAGCACCGTCGCCTTGCCGTAGCCGTAGGTCTTGGCCGCGACCGCCGTGCGCCGCGCCAGCCAGGCCGCGCCCCCCGCCATGGCCAGTCCCAGCACATCTGACAGATTGTGCCCCGCGTCAGCCATCAGGGCGGTCGAGCCGCTGATGATGCCGGCCCCGAACTCGACCGCGACGAAGGCCAGGTTGACGATCAGCCCGACCGCATAGCGCCAGTCGCCGGTGTCCACCGGCCCATGATGGTGACCGCCGAAGCCATGGCTGTGGCTGTGGTCGTGATCATGGTCGTGCCCGTGATCATGGCCGTGATCGTGACCATGGGAGTGGTCGTGGTCGCCGTGATCGTGTGCGTGGTCGTGGGCCATGGCCGTCCCTAGGCCTCGCCGTGCCCACCGTCAATGCGGGCGTGATCTAAGTCCTTGAATGTAAATATATAACCTTTCACCGGCGGATCAGTGCTGGTGGAAGGCCACCAGCAGGCCGATGCCGATCAGGGCCACGCCCAGCACCGCGCTTTCGTATCGCGCCCAGCGCTCCAGCCGCAGCACGGACCAGCCCGCCCGGGCCAGCAGGGTGAAGGCCGCCATCCCGGCCACCGTCCCCGCCGCGAAGGTCAGGGTCAGGGCGGCCAGGACCAGCAGCCCCTCGGTCGCCTGCGACAGATAGATGGGCAGCAGCACCTCGCCCGGAGAGACAGCCATCATGGCCACAAGCCCCCAGAAGGCGGCGGCGTGGGACACGCTGGGCTCGGGCAGGTCCATCTCCGGCCCGCCCGCCAGACGCGGACGTCGCAGGGTGGCCCGCGCCAGATAGAAGGCGCCGAACAGGAACAGCAGCACCGCCGCGATGTGCGGCAGCAGGCCCGCGATCCACTGGTCCAGCGCCAGTCCGGCGATGACGATCAGGCCGCCGACGACCGCCGTGGTGGAGATATGGGCCAGACCGGCCGCGCCCACCGCGCCCAGCACCTGAGGCAGGCTCCAGCGCTGCGCCCGGCCGACCAGCACGAACGGCAGCCAGTGGGTCGGCAGGGCGGCGTGCAGGAAGGCCGTCGCGAAGCCGGTGCCCAGCAGGGACAGCAGGAGGGGGTGCTCAAGATCGGACGGCGACATTGCTCGTCCTGTAGCGTGTTACTTTATAACGGTCGAGCCCGGCGGCGCATTTTTTGCGCGCCGCCGGTTCGAACGGTCAGGGGGCCTTACATCATCCAGTCGTCGTGGCCCGGGGCGTGGCTGCCGACGAACAGCTCGTCCACGAAGGTGACCAGCTGGCCATGGACCAGGGCGCTCGGGGGCGAGGCTGTCCATTCCGCCACGGCGTCGAAAGCGTCCGGCAGGACCTGTGGACCATCGAAGTCCTTCAGCGGGAAGAAGTCTTCGTCGGCCAGTCCCGGCAGGACCAGAGGCTGGTCGCCGCCGAAGGTCTCATCCGCCAGGGCCGGCAGGATCTGGGCGGCGCCCATCTCCTTGTCGGTCAGGGCTGGGGCGGTGACGCCGCCGTTCAGGATGACGGTGATGCCGTTGCCGAAGCGGACTTCCTCGATCCCGTTCAGGATGTCGACGCCGTCGCGGCCGTTGACGGTGTCGGTGATGCGGTACTGGGTCCCGCCCAGATACTCGATCGTGTACTCCATGCTGGCGCCCGACACGACCGCGATGTCGCGGCCCAGCCCGCCGTTCAGGGTATCGTTGCCGCCCCCGCCGGTCAGGGTGTCGCTGCTGTCGCCGCCGGTGATCACATTGGCCAGGGCATTGCCCGCGCCGGCGAAATTGCCGGTCCCGGTGAAGGTCATGTTCTCGACGTTGGCCGCCAGGAAGTAGTTGTTCAGCGAGGTCTGGATCGTGTCGATCCCTTCGTCGGCCAGTTCGATGATGGTGTCATAGGCGTCCACCACATAGATGTCGTCGCCGAGACCGCCGTACAGTTCGTTGGCCACGCCGGTTCCGCCGCGCAGGGTGTCATTGCCTTCGCCGCCGATCAGCACGTCATAGCCCAGCCCGCCCGACAGGACATTGTCCCCGGCGAAGGCGATGATGACGTCGTTGAAGTCGCCGCCGACCACATTCTCGATCGAGACCACGAAGTCAGTGCCGCCCTCGCCGTCGTTGATCACGCCGGTGCTCAGCCGCGCGACGATGCCCGAGGTCGAGTCGCTGTAGTCGGCGGTGTCGATGCCCGCGCCGCCGCGCAGGATATCGTTGCCGCCGCGCCCGACCAGGGTGTCGTCGCCGTTGCTGCCGTCCAGGGTGTTGGCCTGGGCGTCGCCGTACAGCACGTCGTTGAAGGCTGAACCGCGCAGGTTCTCGATGCTGTTGAAGGTGTCGGTCCCGCCGTCGCCGTCGCTGGCCGTGCCGCTGGTCAGGTTGGCGGTCACGGCGCCTGCGGCGGTTAGATAATCCGCCGTATCGCTGCCGCCGCCGCCGTTCAGGGTGTCGTTGCCGGCCGCGCCGCGCAGGATGTCACTGCCCGCGCCGCCCGTCAGGACGTTGTCCAGCGCATTGCCGATGCCGGTGAAGCTGCCGCCGCCGACATAGGTCAGCGCCTCGACATTGGCCGCCAGCGTCAGGGTCGAGCGCGTGGTGCGGACCTCGTCATAGCCCTGGTTCACGCCCTCCACGACGGTGTCCTGGGCGTCGACGTAGTAGATGTCGTCGCCTTCGCCGCCGTACATTTCGTTGGCGGCGCCCGAGCCGCCGTACAGGACGTCATTGCCGCCCAGACCGATCAGCACGTCATAGCCCGCGCCGCCGCTCAGGACGTTGGCCCCGCCCGCGCCCGCCAGCACGTCGTCGAAGGCCGAGCCGGTGACGTTCTCGATGCTGCTCAGGGTGTCCGAGCCGCCTTCGCCGTCATTGATGGCGTCGTTGTGGTTCAGCCGCACCCGCACGCCGCCCGAGGCGCCGCTGTAGTCGGCGGTGTCGGTTCCGTCGCCGCCGTTCAGGGTGTCGTTGCCCGCGCTGCCGACCAGGGTGTCGTCGCCGTCGCCCGCCGTCAGCACGTCCGGACCGGCGCCGCCGGTGACGAGATCGCCCTCGGAGTCCTCACCGGTGATGGTGATGGTCACCGTCGCCGTGCCGCCGTTGGTCAGGGTGTAGGTGAAGGTGTCCGTCGCCGTCTGGTTGGGCGAGCCCGAGGACGGCCCCGGCACATACTGGAAGGCGCCGTTGGGATCGTAGTCGTAGGTGCCGTCCGCGTTCAGCGTCAGCAGGGCGCCCGAGGGCAGGGTGATCTGCGTCCCCACCGACCCGGCCGAGCCGTTGACCGCCGCCACCGACAGGGCAGGCCCGTCCACGTCGGTGTCGTTGCCGAACACCGAGCCCGAGACCGTGCCGGTCTCCAGAACGTTGTTGGCGTCATCCACGGCCACGGGCGCATCGTCGGTCGCGGCCACGGTGACCGTGGTGCTGACGTTGACCGTGCTGGAGTTGGTTCCGCCGCCGTTGTCGTTGATCGAGACCACGGTGACCGTCCGATCGCCGGTCGTCGGGTTCTGGCTGGTGTTCTGATAGGTGATCGCGTTCAGAATCTGCTGGGCGTGGCTGTTCGAGCTGATGCCCACGATGACGACGTCGAACGCCCCGCTGCCCGCGGCGGTCACCTGCATCATCACCGCGCCGCCGGGGGCGGGCTGGATGAAGGGGCTGCCTGAGACCAGATTGATCGGAACGCCCGACAGGACGAGTTGCTCGTTACCGCCGTCCGAGACCCCGCTGACCCGCAGGGTCAGGGTCAGTTCCTGTCCGGCCTCCGGATTGGTCACGCTCGCGCCCGAGAACAGGCCCACGGCCGAACCGTCCTCGGTGAAGGTCGGGGTTCCTCCCGTAAGTGACAGGGTCGGCGCGTCGTTGATGTTGGCGATGGCGCCGGTGCCGGTGCTGGTCGAGGACTCCGAGAAGCCCTGTCCGTCGGTATAGGTCACCACCACGCGGATCGAAGCGCCCACGTCGGCGTCGCCGAGGGTGTAGGTCCCTTGATCCGCCGCGCCGATGGAGACGAAGCCCGAGCCGGTGTCCCGCTGCCAGTCGAAATGCATCGTGCCCAGACCATCGACGTCGGCCAGGCCCGAGGTGTCGGCGGTCAGGACCTGATCCTCGGTCTGCGTGCCGGTGATGACGACGGTTCCGGTGTGCGGGTCATTGACGGCCGTGATGGCGGTGGTGCCGGTCGAGGTCGCGCTCTCCACCGTGCCGCCGGCGTCGGTGTAATAGATCACCACCCGGACCGAGGCGCCGACATCGGCGTCGCCCAAAGTGTAGGTCGCCTGATCGGCCCCGACGTTGACGAAGCCCGAACCGCTGTCGCGCTGCCACTGATAGTGCAGGGTCCCGATGCCGTCGGCGTCCGCCAGGGTCGAGACGGCGGTCAGGACGCCGTCCTCGGCCGTCGTGCCGGTGATCGCGGCGCCGCCGGTGTGCGGGTCGTTGGCGGCGGTGACCGTGACGCTGGTGGTCTGGGTCGAGCTGGTGCCGCCATCACCGTCGGTCAGGACGATGGTCACCGTGCGGGTCGCCGTGTTCGGCGCGTCCGAGGTGTTGTTGTAGGTCAGGGCCCGCACCAGCGCCTGCACCGCCGCCGGGGTGGCGTCGGCGTCGAAGGTGACGACCAGATTGGCCCCGCCGGTCCCGCCGGTGAAGGCGCCGATCTGGACGCCCTGGTAGAAGACGGCATTGCCCGAAACGCCGATCTGTCCAGCGCCGTTGCCGATGTTGGCGATGCCCAGCACGTCCTGCCCGGACTGGCCGTTGGCGGTGATCGACACCGTCAGCGTGCCCGTATCGAAATTGGCGCTCTCGGCGTCCGCGACCGTGGCGTTGCCGCCGACATCCAGACGGACCGCCGTGCCTTCGGTGAAGCCGACGCCGTCGCCGTTCAGGTTGGAGATGACCGGGGCGGTGTTCGAGGCCGCCGTGGTGAAGTTCAGGGTCGCGGGATTGGTGATGCCGAAGAAGATCGAGTTGTCGGCGTCGCGGAAGATCGCCCGGTCGGTCAGCACATAATAGTTGGTGTTGCCTGCCAGGGTGACGGACGGATCCACGGTCCAGGTCGTGCCCGAGCCGGTGACCTGCGCCGAGCCGACGCTGATCGTCTCGATCAGGGTGCCGTCGCCGCGATAGATATAGATGTTGCCGCTGCCCTTGGCGACGCTCTCACTGAACGTCAGCGTCAGGTTGGCGCCGACGGCCACGCCGTTCCCGTTGTCCGACGGGGTCGAGGCCGCGAGGCGCGGCGGCGCGCCGTTGGCCAGGAAAACCTGGCCGGTCGTGGCGTTAATGCCTACCATCAGGTCCTGATCGCCGTCGCCATCGACGTCCGCGGCCCTGTAGTTGGAGCTGGTCCCGTACTGATCCGGCAGGGTCAGGCCCGCGAAGGGCGAGTCGGCCTGACTCAGGATGGTAAAGGTGCCGTCGCCGTTGGACCGGGCATACTGGTGCGCGCTGCCGTTGCCCGCGGTCTGGTACAGGATGTCGTCATCGCCATCGCTGTCAAAGTCGCCGACCACGACACGCGAGGCGGCCAGCGGCGCGGGGAAGGTGGCGCTGGAAATACTGCTGAAAGCGCCGCCGCCGTCATTGCGCAGGAAGGTCCCGGTCGTGGCGTTGACCGCCATCCAGATGTCGTCGTCGCCGTCACCGTCGAAGTCGCCGACGTGGTGGGCGTAGCCGGTGTTGTCGGTCAGTGTGAACGCCGCGAAGGGGGAGGCGGCCTGTGACATCACCGTATAGCTGCCGTCGCCGTTGGAGCGGGCGTACTGGAAGGCGGAGCCGTTGGCGTTCGTCTGCAAGAGGATGTCGTCATCCCCGTCGTTGTCGAAATCGCCGGTAATGAGGCGGGATCCGGCGCCGATGGTCGGGAAGGCGGCCGTGCTGACTGCGCTGAACGTCCCGTTGCCGTTGTTGCTGAACAGGGAACCGGTCGAGAAGTTGGGCGAGGCGCCCCAGACGTCCATGTCCCCGTCGCCGTCATAGTCCAGCACATGGAAGCTGGAGCCGGTGAGGTCGTCCGGGATCGTCAGCCCTGCGAACGGCGAGGCGGACAGGGCCAGAAGGGTGTAGGTGCCGTCCCCGTTGGATCGGGCGTAGGCCCAGGCCGAACCGTTGGCGCCGGTCTGGTACAGGATGTCTTCATCGCCATCGCCGTCGGCGTCGATGAAGGTCATCCGCCCACCGGCGGCCGGCGACGGGAAGGTGCTGGTGGAGCTGGCGCTGAACGTGACCGGCATGACGTTGATCCCCCTGTACAGGTCATGCGCGTCCGACCCACCCGGTGCGCGCTTGACGATTGTCGTTATGTAAATCTTACCGGCCCGGATAAGGCAATGCGGCTTCCGGCGGTGGCCGGGTGACACTATGCCTCTTCGCCGCGCGCCTTGCGTCGCCCGCCATTTCGCGCGCCGCCGGGCGGGGCGGGTTTTTTCCCCGTCCGCGTTGACTCCGGGGACCCCTTCCGTATATGTCGCCGCTCTTCGCCCGCCGGGGGTCCCCGCGGGCGCTATTCTTTTTGCGTTTACGCTGAGGCTTCAACATGTACGCGGTGATCAAGACCGGCGGAAAACAGTACCGGGTTCAGCCGGGCGACGTGATCGTTGTCGAGAAGCTCGACGGCGACGCCGGCGCGACCGTCAACTTCGGTGAAGTGCTGATGCTGGGCGGCGACAAGGGCATCACCCTCGGCGCCCCGCTGATCGAAGGCGCTTCGGTCGCCGCGACCCTGGTCGAAACCCGCAAGGGTGAGAAGATCAAGATCTTCAAGAAGATCCGTCGTCAGGGCTACCGCCGCACCAACGGCCACCGCCAGATGGAATCGGTCCTGCGCATCACCGGCATCGAAGGCGCCGGCGAAAAGGCCAAGTGGGAAGGCACCGCTCAGGTCCTGACCAAGGCCGAGATGAACGCGCGCGCCCGTGGCCTGGCCCCGCGCGTCGAAGCCGCCGCTGAAGAAGCCAAGCCGGCCAAGGCCGCCAAGGCTCCGGCTGCGAAGAAGGCCCCGGCCAAGAAGGCCGCCGCCGCTTCGACCGAAGAAGCCTAAGACATCCGACCGCGCCTTCCGGGCGCGACTGTGCTAGAATGAACGTACCGGGCGCCCGAGGGCGCCGGGTGCAAACCGAAGAGAGTTACGATGGCTCACAAGAAATCCGGCGGTTCGTCGCGCAACGGTCGCGACTCCGAGTCGAAGCGCCTCGGCGTGAAGAAGTTCGGCGGCGAGCGCGTGCTGGCCGGCAATATCATCGTGCGTCAGCGCGGCACCACCTTCCATCCGGGTGACAACATGGGCATGGGCCGCGACCACACCCTGTTCGCGCTCACCAACGGCGCTGTGAAATTCACCACCAAACGTGGTGGCCGTTGTTACGTGTCGATTCTCGCCGCCAACGACGACGCCCAGCAGGCCGCGGCCGCCGAGTAACGCGAAACGGAACATCCCCGGATCGCGTCGGCCCAAGGGCCCCGATCCGGACCAAGGGAAATATTCCGCGGGGAGTCTGGATCACCAGGCTCCCTTTTTCGTTTCCCCGCCTCGAACACCGCCCGAGCCCTCCAAGGAGGCGGTGGATTGCGAATGAGGCGTGTCATGTGCGTGATCGAACCCTCCCCCGTCGTCGAGACGCGGCGTCTGGCCCTGCGCGCCCCGCAGGCCCAGGACGTCACCCGTCTGGCCGCCCTGGCCAATGACGCCGACATCGCGCGCATGACCCTGCGTATGCCGCATCCCTTCTCGACCCATGACGCCGAGGCCTTCGTTCTGAACGTGCAGGGCCAGGATCCGGCCAGGGCCCGCACCTTCCTGATCGAGCACGAGGATCACGGCCCCGTCGGCGTCCTGGGCATTTTCGAGGACGGCGACGTCGGCCCCGAGGTCGGCTACTGGATCGGCCGCCCCTTCTGGGGCCGGGGCTACGCCACCGAGGCGCTGGAAGCGGGCGTCGCCTGGGCCAGCCGCAACTGGCGTCGTCGCGCCCTGGTGGCGGGTCATTTCGACGACAACCCGGCCTCGGGTCGCGTCCTGGAAAAGGCCGGCTTCCTCTACACGGGCGAAGTCCGTCAGGGCTTCAGCCGCGCGCGGGGCGAGGATGCGCGGACACGCCGGATGGTGTGGCTGGCTTGATTGGAGTGTTCCTTCTCCCTCAAGGGGAGAAGGACGCCGCTCCGGATGACGATTTGATCAGTCCGCGCGAAGCGCCAGGCCGCGTGGGTCGAGAAGGCGGAGCCTTCGGACCGCGGCCCAGGAGAAAACAAATCTGTTCGGCGTCAGCCGAACAGATTTGGCCCCACCATCGCCGCCACGGCCACCGCGCCGCCGATCAGCGTCACGACGGCCCCCGCGATAAAGGCCCCGAGCATGCGCGCGCTGCGACGCCGCCGCAGGCCGCTCGACTTCACGCCGCGCAGGATGACGAAAGGCTTCGGCCCGAAAACTTCGGAGCCCGAGATGTTGTGCTGGGACATGACGCTCCCCTCGACCGCGCCCCTGTCGGGCGAAGAGCGAGCGAAGCGGGCGGGAACAGGCGAAAAAATGGCGAACGCCGATCACCCACACATCCGTGATCGGACGAACAATGTCCGACTTTCAGAAGCTTAGCCGCACCAGACCAGTTGTCCGCTGTAGGCGCGGTAGTAGCCGCTGGCCGGATCGTAGGACCGGTAGGTCGCCCGGCACCAGTCGATCCGCCGGACGTCGCGCCCACCCTGATAGCCGCCGTGGTAGCCGCCATAGCCGCCGCCCGGGTAGACCACGTCCGGGCGCCCGTAGGCGCCTTCATAGGTCGTCCCGCCGGAACCATGGCCGTAGTAGGCCGAGCCGTAGCCCCGGCGCGGATAGCCGCCGTAGCGATACCCGTGGCCATACCGGCTGTAGCCATAGCCGTCGCCATACCGATAGCCCGCCAGTTCGCGATAGTCGCGGCGGGCCTGCGGGCTGACCCGGCGCCGCTGGTCGCGCCAGCGGTCGCCGCAGTCATCCCGGCTCGCGTCCCAGAACCGGTCGCAGCGATAGTCGCCCGGTCGGTCCAGCTGGCTGCGCCAGTCAAAGTTCGACGGCACGGCGTTCGAGCGCCAGCGCGGCGTGTAGTACCGCGACGGCTGCGGGTCATAACCCCCGGCATAGCCGCTGTTTCCGTACTCATAGCCATAGCCGTCGTTCCACGACTGGGCGGCGGCGGGGGCGGCGATCAGGGCCAGTCCGGCCGCGGCGATCAGAAGGGAGGCTCGCATGGTTAATTCTCCGGAGCGGCCCGATACGCGGCCTCGAACAGGGGCTTTACTGGTCCTCAGGGCAGGGTGACGGCGATCCGTCCGTTACGGATGTCCACGCGGCGCATCAGCACCACGCGGTCTCCGCCCGCGCTGACCGGGGCGATGATGAACCAGCCGCCGGCGGGCAGGCCGACGAAATCGAACGCGCCGTCCCGGCAGGTCGCCGAGCGCACGAACGAGCGGTAGTCGGCATTCGGGTCGGCCACGGTGCGGGCGCGCACGATGGCTTCCGGGATCGCGGCGCGGTCGGTCGAGCCGTACAGGGTGCGGAAGCGGGCGCGGGTGTAGGGGGTGTCGGGCGTCAGGGCGACCGAGCCGGTGCAGGCGAAGGCCTGGCCGTCGCGGCGGTAGTCGACGCGGCCCTCGATGGCGCCGCGGCCCTGGGCGGAGGACCAGCCGAAGTCGGCGGCGTTGAAGGGGGCGGGGCCTGACGGGCCGGTCGCCCCCATGGGCACGGTCTCACAGCCGGCCAGAACGGCTGCGGCGGTGGTGACGGCGGCGAGGGTCAGAAGCGACCGGACGATAGACATAGGCTCTCTCCGTGGGGGGCTCGGGTCGAACATCGGATCAGACCCTCAACGCCCCCATAAGGTCAAGGTTGCGACCCTTCGGGCCGTGGTTCACAAGCGCGCAACAAACCGGCGCGAGACCGGCTATAGGGGAAGCCCATGACAGTGACGTTTGACGATATTCTGGCCGCCCGCGAACGCATCGCCGGTCAGGTGGACCGCACTCCGGTCCGCTACTCCCGCCGCCTGTCGCAACTGACCGGCGCCGATGTCTGGATCAAGTTCGACAACCTGCATTTCACCGGCTCGTTCAAGGAACGCGGCGCGCTGAACCGCCTGCTCCAGCTGACGCCGGACGAGCGCGCGCGGGGCGTCGTGGCCGCCAGCGCAGGTAACCACGCCCAGGCCCTGGCCTACCACGGCGGTCGTCTGGGCATCCCGGTGACCATTGTCATGCCCGAGGGCACCCCCTTCGTGAAGATCGACGGCACGCGCCAGCACGGCGCCAATGTCGTCATCAAGGGCCTCGACTTCTCGGGCTCGACCGAAGAAGCCCACCGCCTGCGCGACGAGGAAGGCTTCATCTTCGTCTCGGCCTTCGATGACGAGGGAATCGTCGCCGGTCAGGGCGTCTGCGGGCTGGAGTTCATGGAGGATGCGCCGGACCTCGACGTCCTGATCATCCCGATCGGCGGCGGCGGCCTGATCGCGGGCTCGGCGCTGGCGGCCAAGACGCTGAAGCCGTCGATTCGCATCATCGGGGTCGAGGCGGCCATGTACCCCTCCTTCACCGCCCGCCGCGCGGGTCAGCCGCCGAAATGCGGCGGCCAGACCATCGCCGAGGGCATCGCCATCAAGGCCGTGGGCGACGTGCCCTTCGCCATCGGCGACGGCCTGATCGACGAGGTGCTGGTCTGTCAGGAGGCCGATTTCGAAAAGGGCGTCGCCTTCCTCGCCACCATGGAACGCACCGTGGCCGAGGGCGCGGGCGCCGGCGGTCTGGCGGCCATGCTGGCCTATCCCGAGAAGTTCAAGGGGCTGAAGGTCGGCATCGAGCTGACCGGCGGCAACATCGACGCCCGCATGCTGGCCGTGGTCCTGAACCGTGAGCTGGTGCGCGAGAAGCGGCTGATCGTCTACCGCATCCTCGGTGACGACCGCCCCGGCATGCTGTCGAAAATGAGCGCCGTCATCGGCGGCCTTGGTGGAAACATCATAGACGTGGTGCACAACCGGCTGGCGCTGGACGTGCCCGCCAAGGGCGCGGAGTTCGACATCATGGTCGAGACCCGTGGCGAGGCGCATGCGGAAGAAATCAGACAGGGACTTGAAGGTGCGGGCTATGAACTCCGGATGGGTTAAGGGCGCCGCGGCGCTGGCCATGGTCGCGGCTCTAGCCGCCTGCAATCGCGGGCCCGAGGTCAGCAGCATCGACGCCGAGGCCAACCTCAAGGCCGGTGAGGCCTTCATGGAGAAGAACGCCACGGCCGAGGGCGTCCAGACCCTGCCCGGCGGCATCCAGTACAAGGTCATCCAGTCCGGCCCGCCCGGCGGCGAAAGCCCCGACAGCAACGATCTGGTCCGCGTCGATTACGAGGGTTCGCTGATCGACGGCACCGTCTTCGACAGCTCCTTCGAAAAGGGCACGCCCGCCGTCTTCACCCTCGGCACCGTCGTCAAGGGCTGGACCGAGGCGCTCCAGCACATGAAGGTCGGCGACGAGTGGATCATCTACCTGCCCGCCGACAAGGGCTATGGCGAGCGCAGCTCGGGCGAGATCCCGCCCAACAGCGTCCTGATTTTCCGCCTCAAGCTGCAGGCCGTCGCCCCCGCCCCGGGCGGCGAACGCATCGTCAGCGGCGCGGCAAACGTCTGATTTCCTCCCCGTTCGCTTCGCGAATGGGGAGGTGGCGCGCTTCGGATACGAAGCGTGACGGAGGGGGCGGCTCCGGCTTCTGAAAGCCATCCGCCAAGCCCTCTCCACCGGCGCAGCCCCCACCACCCGGGCTCAGTCGCCCGGGCGGTCCCCCTCCCCATCTGCGACGGGGAGGAGGCGGGACAAGGCCCACTCGGCCGCGTCCCGCACCACCGGATCGGAATCCTCCAGCAGGGCTTCCGCTGACGGGATCAGCTCGGCGTCCCCGCTGTTGCCGATGGCGTACAGCACATTGCGGACGAAGCGGTTGCGCCCGATCCGCTTGACCGGGCTCTTGGTGAACAGCGCCCGGAAGCCCGGGTCGTCCAGCGCCGCCAGATCGGCCAGCCGGGGCGAGACCAGACTGTCGCGCGCCTGCACCCGGCTTTCGCTCGCCGCCGCCGCGAACTTGTTCCAGGGACACGACGCCAGACAGTCGTCGCAGCCGTAAATCCGGCTGCCCGTCGCCTCGCGGAACTCCTCGGGCCACGGCCCCGCGAACTCGATGGTCAGGTAGGAAAGGCACCGCCGGGCATCCAGCTGGAACGGCGCCGGAAACGCCTTGGTCGGGCAGGCGTCCAGACAGGCGGTGCAGCGCCCGCAGTGCTCGGTCTCCGGCGCGTCCGGCGCGAACACCGTCGCGCTCAGGATCACCCCCAGGAACAGCCAGTTGCCGTGGTTCCGCGACAGCAGATTGGTGTGCTTGCCCTGCCAGCCCAGTCCCGCCCGCTGGGCCAGCGGCTTCTCCATCAGGGGCGCGGTGTCCACGAAGACCTTCACCTCCTCGCCGGTCTTGGCCGCGATCTGCCCGGCCAGCGTCTTCAGCCGCCCCTTGATCACCTCGTGATAGTCGTCGCCGCGCGCATAGACCGAGATGTAGCCGTTCGACCGGTCCTCGAGCTCCGGCAGGGGATCGTGTTCGGGGCCGTAGTTCAGCCCGAGCACGATCGCCGTCTTCGCCCCGTCCCACATGGCCGTCGGGTGGGCGCGGCGCTCCAGCGTCGTCTCCATCCAGCCCATCTCGCCGTGCCGCCCGGCCTCGACGAAATGCGCCAGCCGCTCGCCCGCGCTCCACGGCTCCGAGGCCGAGGCGAAGCGGCAGACCTCGAAGCCGAGGTCCGCTGCGGCCTTGCGGATGTGGGTCTTGAAGCGGTCGCTCACGGGACTGGCGCTGGGCGGGAGTGAAAAGTGCTGGTGAGCAAGGAGTGAGTAGATCGGCGCGTGGGCTGAAACAGCGCTCACTCACCACTCACTAGCACTCTCACTCCTCAGTCAGAAATCCAGATCCGTGTAGTGCGCCGCCGGGGCCACGCCCGGGAACCGGTCGCTCAGCAGAGTCCGGAAGCAGGGCCGCGACTTCAGCTTCATGTACCAGGTCTTCAGGCCCGGATAATTGGCCCAGCCGATCTCGCTGAAGTAATCCAGCACCGACAGGTGGGCGGCGGCCACGAGGTCCGCCTGGCTCATCCGCCGTCCGGCCAGCCAGTCGCGCTCGCCCAGCAGTCGCTCCATCATCTGTAGATGGTGCTTCAGCGCCTCGCGCCCGGCGCGCAGCGCCCGAGCCTCGGGCGGTCCCAGTCGCAGCAGGGGCTTTTCCATCCGCTCATGCAGCAGCACGGCGTCCACCTCGTCGGTGAAACGGCGGTCGAACCAGCCGACCAGCCGTCGCGTCTCGGCCCGTTCGAACGGGTCGGTCGGCAGCAGGAAGGCCTCCTTCGTCCGGTCCTCCAGCCAGCCCAGAATGGCCGACTGCTCGCACACCGTCAGCACCCGGCTGTTGGCCGTGGTCTGAAGCACCGGGGTCATGCCTGACGGGTTCAGGCCGCCGACCGGACAGTCCGGCTCCCACGGCTTCACCGCGTTCTCCTCGAACGCGACCTTGGCCTCGCCCAGCGCCAGACGCGCGGCGCGCGAGGCGGGATCAAAGGCGAAGTGGAAGAGGACCGAGACCGACATCCGGCGATCCATGCGCCCAAGCCCGTTAAACGGGCGTTAGTGATCTCAGGACCACGGCCCTTTTTGCGCGGCTTCCGGTTGCACCGGCCCGCGCGGGTCGGGATGGATCAGGATATCGGCGTGCGGCCATTGCGCCAGCAGCCGCTTCTCCGCCGCCTCCAGGATATCGTGCGCCTCGGCCAGGGTCAGGGTCGGCGCCATGTCCACATGCATCTGGATCACCGTCACCGGCCCCGTTTGACGGGTGCGCAGCCGGTGCACGCCGGTGATCTGAGGGTCGGCCAGCACGGCGCTTGTGATCGCCGCCCGGTCGGTGTCCGAGGTCGCACGGTCCAGCAGCTGGTCCGCCGCATCGCGCAGCACGCTGGTCGCGCCCCAGAACAGCCAGACCGCGACCACCAGACCGGCGGCGGCGTCCAGCCCCGGCGCGCGCAGGAAGGTCCCGGAGATGACGCCGATCAGCACCACCACGTTCGCGGCCAGATCCGAGGCGTAGTGCGCCCGGTCCGCCGCCACGGCCACCGAGCCGCTGGCCTTGATCGCCCGGCTCTGCCGCCAGATCAGCCAGCCGGTCAGGGCCATGGAGATCAGCACCACCCCGACGCTCCACGATCCCGCCGTCACCGGACGCGGGTCGAACAGGCGCTGGATGGCTTCCCAGCCGATGAAGACGCTGGAGGCGAACACCAGCCCGGCCTGCACCAGCGCGGCCATGGCCTCGCCCTTGCCGTGGCCGAAGCGGTGCTCCTCGTCCGGCGGGGCGGCGGCCCAGCGCACGGCGAAGAAGGTGGCCAGCGAGGCCAGCAGGTCCAGCGACGAATCCGCCAGAGACGCCAGGATCGACACCGAGCCCGAGGCCCCCAGCGCAAAGGCCTTCAGCGCGATCAGCACCACGGCCACGCCCACCGACAAGCGCGTGACGCTGCGGGTCGCGGCGTGGGCGTCGTCGAGGGAGGAGGCGGTCATGTGCGACTTGTCGCGGAATCCCGTGCCCGTGCCAAGGCGCCCCTTTCCCAAGGCGTCCTTGCGTACCGTTGTTAGCGTGTTCGTCACGAAACGGCCCCATGGTCGCGTCCCATTATGGTTTCCGGGCGTGGGGCAAGCCGGAGGAGCTGATCATGGAGACGACCGGCGACCGCTGGATCGGACGGGGAGAGGCCTTGGACCGGCTCGGGGTCAAGGCTCAGACCCTCTATGCCTACGTCAGCCGGGGCCGCATCGCCGCCCGCCCCGATCCCAATGATCCCCGCCGCAGTCTTTACGCCGTCCGCGACATCGCCCGCCTGACCGGCGACGTCGTCGATGACGCCGCCGCGCCCCGTCCGGACGAGCATGGTCCCGCCGCCCGTGGCGAGGCCGATCTGGTCACCTCCGTCAGCGTCATCGCCTCGGACCGCCTGTTCTATCGCGGCCTCGATGTGGTCCAGCTCTCGACCTCCGCCACGCTGGAGGATGTCGCCCGCACCCTGTGGGGCGCGCGCACGGCCAATCCCTTCGCCGAGATCAAGCCGCGCGTCGGCGTCACCCCCGGCGGCTCGCCCCGCGCCCGCCTGTTCACCGCCCTGTCCCGTCGCGCCGAGGAGGACGCCGACGCCAAGCCGCGCGACGCCCAGGCCCTGCGTATCGAATGCGCCCGTGTCCTGGACGAGGCCGTCGACGCCGTCGCCGGACCCGGCCCGCGCCTCTTCCTGCACCAGCGCCTCGCCCGCTTCTGGAAGGCGCCCGAGCGCGACGCCCAGCTGATCCGCCGCGCCCTCGTCCTGTCCGCCGACGCCGGGATGGACGCCGCCGTCATGGCCACACGCGCCGCCGCCGGGGGCGGGGCCTCGCCTGCCGCGGCCGCCCTGTCCGGTCTCGCCGTCCTCACGGCCTCGCGCGCGGTCAGCGAGGCCGTCGCCGCCTCCGACTGGATCAACGCCGCCCGCCGCGCCCCCGCCGAGGCCGTCCGCGATGCCGAAAGGGCCGGGTTCGGCGACGCCGACTGGCCCTCGGGCGACCCGCGCGCCGCCGCCCTGCTGGCGGCCGCCGACCTGCCTGTCGATCTGGCCCGCGTCCTGCGTGAAGGGGAGGCGGCTGTCGGACACCCGCCCGGCTTCGCCCTGGCCCTCGCCGCAACCGCCCGCCGCATGGAGCTGCCCCGCGACGCGGCGCAGGATATCCTCCTGACCGGGCGTCTGGCGGGTCTTCTGGCCCATGCGATCGATCAGATGCTCGATGGCTCGCCTATCCGGGCGCGCCTGCGCTATGTGGGTCCGGAGCCGGGTGCGCATTAACCCGGACGGTTTTTGTTCCAGGGGTTCTGCATGCCGGATTGGCTGTCGGCGATCATTCTAGGCCTTGTCGAGGGCCTGACCGAGTTCATCCCGGTCTCTTCGACCGGCCACCTGCTGCTGCTGGGGCATTTCCTCGGTTTTGAAAGCACCGGCAAGACGTTCGAGATCGTCATCCAGCTGGGCGCCATCCTCGCCATCATCAGCGTGTATTTCAGCCGCCTGTGGCGGCTCGCCACCCGGTGGCCGTTCGATCCGGGCGTGCGCCACTTCATTATCGGCGTCCTGCTGGCCTTCCTGCCCGCCGCCGTCATCGGCGTGCTGGCCTATGACCTGATCAAGACCGTCTTCTTCGAGACCCCGGTGATCATCTGCGTCGCCCTGATCGTCGGCGGCGTCCTGCTGCTGCTGCTCGATCGAATGAAGACTGTCCCGAAATATCTGGACGTGAACACCTATCCGTTTCGGGTCTATGGCCTGATCGGTCTGTTCCAGTGCCTGGCCATGGTGCCGGGCGTGTCGCGCTCGGGCGCCACCATCGCTGGCGGGCTGCTGCTGGGCACGGACAAGCGCTCGGCGGCCGAGTTCACCTTCTTCCTCGCCCTGCCGACCATGGGCGGCGCGGTGGCCTATGACCTGTACAAGAGCTGGGACCAACTCGACTTCAGCGATGCAGGCCTTATCGCCATCGGCTTCGTCGTGGCCTTCCTGACGGCGCTGGCGGTGGTGAAGTTCCTGCTCGACTTCGTCAGCAAGCACGGCTTCGCGCCCTTCGCCTGGTGGCGGATCGCGGTCGGCCTGACCGGGCTGCTCGCCCTGGCGCTGACCGGTGGTCTCTAGGGCCTGAAGGCAGCGTCGGCCTGATCGCGGCCAAAGAAAAAGGCCGGGCTGGATCGCTCCAGCCCGGCCTTTTCATGCCTGGCTTTCAGCCTCGGGCCGCCGCGGGTTCCGCGAACTGGCCGCCGCGGCGATAGCGCCACAGATAGCTGGCGGCCACCGCTTCCACGCCGGTCGGCTCGATGCCCAGGTCCGACAGGCCCAGGGCGCCGTCCGACACCACATTGTCGCTCTGCAGCAGCAGCACCTGATCCTCGGTCAGCACCGGCTTCACGCCGACCACCGCCGTGATCTGAGCCAGCGCGCCGATGGCCTTGGCGGCGAAGAAGGGCAGGGGCACGAAGCCCGGGGTGCGATAGGTCTCGCGCGCCACCAGCTTCAGCACGTCCTCGAACGTCATCACCGCCGGTCCGCCCAGCTCATAGGTCTGGCCGTCCGATTGGGTGCGGCCCACGGCGCGGGCGATGGCCTCGGCCACGTCGCCCACATAGACCGGCTGGAACTTGGTCTGGCCGCCGCCGATCAGCGGCAGGGCCGGGGCCATCTGCGCCAGCTTGGCGAACTTGTTCAGGAAGTCGTCGCCCGGGCCGAACACGACCGACGGACGCACGATGATCGCATCGGGCTTCACCTCGCGCACCGCCATCTCGGCGGCGGCCTTGGTGCGGGCGTAGTCGGAATTGCTCTCCGGATTGGCGCCCAGGGCCGAGACCTGGACCAGACGGGCCACCCCTGCGGCGGCGCAGGCTTCCGCGATCGTGCGCGCGGCGCCGACGTGCAGCGCCTCGAATTTGCGGCCGCCGCCCTCATACAGGATGCCGACCAGATTGATCGCGGCGTCGGCGCCGTGCAGGGCCTCTGCGACCTGTGCGGCGTCCGTGGCGTCGCAGCGGATCGCCTTGATCTGGCCCACCGTTCCCGAGGTCTGCAGCTTCCAGGCCCGGTCCGGACGGCGACAGGCGATGCGGATGCGCCATCCGGCGCGCGCCAGGGCGTGCACCACCTGGCTGCCGACGAATCCCGACCCGCCGAAGACGGTGATCAGGCCGGGGGCGACTTCGCTCATGTCAGACTCCAAAGGCGAACGGCGCTCGGGATAACCCTTGCTGGGGCGGGGATTAGACGATGGGCGCGGGCCTCGCAACGCAAACGCAAAAAATGCTGAAAAAGCTTGTTGACCCGATCCGGGCACTGCCTTAGAGGTCCGCGCCTTCCAGACGGAAACGCCGCTCGCGGCACGGACGTTTGGCCCAGATGGCGGAATTGGTAGACGCGCTGGCTTCAGGTGCCAGTGACTGAAAGGTCGTGGAGGTTCGAGTCCTCTTCTGGGCACCAATTATTGAAAAGGCGCTGCATCGTCCGATGCGGCGCTTTTTCTGTTTTGGGCCTGCCCGCGCTGTCGGACGACATTGATCTCGCATCGCAACCGCCAAGGCGCTACCTACTCCCCATGACCGTTTATCTTCACGAAGGCGACCTGCCCGACGACCTCGACCTCGGCCCGGTGGTGGCTGTCGATTCCGAGACCATGGGCCTGCGCTTCCGCCGCGACCCGCTGTGCGTGGTTCAGCTGTCGTCCGGCGACGGCGACGCCCATGTCGTGCGCCTGAATCGCCCCGCCTACGACTGCCCGAACCTGAAGCGCGTGCTGGCCGATCCGAACGTGCTCAAGCTGTTCCACTACGGCCGTTTCGACATCGGCATGTTCCAGCTGCACCTCGGCGTCGACACCCGCCCGGTCTACTGCACCAAGATCGCCTCCAAGCTGGCCCGCACCTATACTGACCGCCACGGCCTCAAGGATGTCGTGCGCGAATGCGCGGGCGTGGAGCTCTCCAAGGCCCAGCAGTCCAGCGACTGGGGCTCGCCCGTCCTGACCCAGGCCCAGCTCGACTACGCCGCCTCCGACGTCCTGTATCTGCACGCCGTGCGGAACCGTCTGGACGAGATGCTTGAGCGTGAAGGCCGCACCGAACTGGCCCGCCAGTGTTTCGACTTCCTGCCCACCCGCGCCGCCCTCGATCTGGCCGGCTGGGACGAGCAGGACATCTTCGCCCACGCCTGAGACTGAGGCCCGATGAGCCAGGAGCCGGTTGAGACCCGCAAGGCGGAAGACGAGGCCCGCGTCGCCGCGACGGCCAAGGCCTTCCGCTCGCGCTCGCGCCGGGTCCAGCTCCTGCGCCGCGTCCTGCCGGTGATGATCCTCGTCCTCGCGGGCGGCACCATCAGCTGGATCGCCCTGCGCACCGTCATGTCGGACGTCGAGCGCAAGGCCGGGACCAGCCGCGAGGTCCGCCTCGACAACCCCATGTTCCATGGTCAGGACGCGGGCGGGCGCAGCTTCGTCATCGGCGCCAAGGGGGCGGTGCGTGACGCCAACACCGGCCGCTTCCGCCTGATCGGCCCGGCGCTCCGGCTCAATCTGGGCGGCCGCAAGGTCACCACCCTCACCGCCGACGGCGGCGAGTACAACGAGGCCGCCAAGACCGTGACCATCGGTCCCAACGTCCGCATTTCGGACGGCGGATCGGGCTTCACGCTCGTCACGCCCGAGGCGGTGGTCAACACCGCCACCGGCGTCGTGACCGGCGACAAGGGGGTTCAGGGAACCGGCCCCCTTGGAACGATCAACGCTTCGGCCTATGCGATCTATGAACAGGGCCAACGGGTCGTGTTCAGCGGCACGGGCGAAAACAAGGTGCGCGGGACCGTGAACCCGACGAGGGCGAACTGATGATCAAGACCAGACTCCTGACCGCCGCCGCCATCGGCCTGGGCCTCATCGCCCTGCCGACCGTGGGCGACGCCCAGAGCTTCCAGGGCAACCAGCCCATCACCTGGGGCGCCGACCGCGTCGAGTATCAGGGCTCGACCCTGAACCTGATCGGCCGCGCCGAGCTGATCCAGGGAACCAGCCGCCTGCGCGCCGACCGCATCTCGGGCCTCGATCAGTCGGGGAACAGCCGCGTCGAAGCCAGCGGCAGCGTCTATCTGGTCACCCCGGAACAGACGATCCGCGGCGACCGCGCCGTTTACACGACCAGCAACGACACCATCGTCCTGACCGGCGACGTCATCCTGACCCAGGGCGAGAACGTCATCACCGGCGCCCGTCTGGTCTACAACACCCGCACCGAGTCCGCCCAGATGGAGGGCGGCGGCGGGGGCCGCGTGCAGGGCGTCTTCCACCCCCAGAGCACGGGGAACTGAGCCCCGGCTCACAGGTGATACTTGGCCCGCAAGGAACTCTCCGCCCTCAACGTTCATGACGCCGCCCCGGCCCCGGTCGAGGCCGCGCGCGCCACGGGCCTGCGCGCCGAAAACCTGGCCCGCGCCTTCGGCCAGCGCCAGGTCGTTCGTGACGTCTCCCTGACCGTCCAGCGCGGCGAGGTCGCCGGTCTCCTCGGGCCCAACGGGGCGGGCAAGACCACCTGCTTCTACATGATCACCGGCCTGATCCCGCCGGACTCCGGCTCGATCTGGCTGGACGGCGAGGACATCACGGCCCAGCCCATGTACCAGCGCGCCCGCATGGGCCTCGGCTATCTGGCGCAGGAAGCCTCCATCTTCCGCGGCATGACGGTCGAGCAGAACGTCAGGGCGGTGGTCGAGCTGCACCACACCGGCGAGCGCGCCATCAACGAGGAGGTCTCCCGCCTGCTGGAAGAGCTCCGCATCGACCACCTGCGTCAGGCCCCGGCCTCGGGCCTGTCGGGCGGCGAGCGTCGCCGTTGCGAGATCGCCCGCGCCCTCGCCGGCAAGCCCAGCTTCATGCTGCTCGACGAACCCTTCGCCGGCATCGACCCCCTGGCCATCGCCGACATCCGTCAGGTGATCCGCTATCTGGCCGGGCAGGGCATCGGCGTCCTGATCACCGACCACAACGTTCGCGAAACCCTCGAAATCATCGACCACGCCTCGATCATCTCGGGCGGAGCGGTCCTCTTCGAGGGCAAGGCCGAGGACGTCATCCGCGACCCAGAGGTCCGCCGCGTCTATCTGGGCGATATGTACGGCTGATGCGCGACGGCTACGCCATCGTCGAGCGCACGCCTTCCGTCGAGGACTATCTGCGTCTCCGCACCGTCGCGGGCATGGGCCGAAAGAGCGCTGAGGCCGCCGCCGCGGGCCTGCCCCACACCCTCTTCGCCATCGTCATCGAGCATGAGGGGCGGGCCGTCGGCATGGGCCGCCTCGTCGGCGATGGCGCCCTCTTCCTTCAGGTCGTCGATATCGCCGTCGAGCCCGCCCATCAGGGGCAGGGCCTCGGCAAGGCCATCATGGCCGCCCTCATGGCCTGGACGGAACGCCACGCCCTGCCCGGGACCTATGTCAGCCTGATCGCCGACGGCGAGGCCAAGCGCCTCTACGCCCAGTACGGCTTCACCGAGACCGCGCCCAAATCGGTCGGCATGGCCCGGCTCTTCCCCGTGAAGGATTGAGGCATGACCCACCGCATCTTCGCCATGCCCTTCGCCTCGGTCTATCCGGCCTATGTCGCCAAGGCCGCCAAGACCAAGGGACGCACCCAGGCCGAGGTTGATGAAGTCATCCGCTGGCTCACCGGCTATTCCCAGGCCCAGCTCGACGCCCTGATCGCCGACAAGACCGACATCCAGACCTTCTTCGGAAACGCCCCCGCCCTTAACCCCGCGCGTGAGCTCATCACCGGCGTCATCTGCGGCATCCGCGTCGAGGCCATGGAGCCCGGCCTGATGCAGGAGATCCGCTACCTCGACAAACTCATCGACGAACTCGCCAAGGGCAAGGCGATGGAGAAGGTGCTGCGCGCCTGAGCCGATCCTCCTGACACGGGCGTCTCTGCTCGTGTCTGGGATCCGACACAGGAACTCTACGTCCTCACCAGGTGTTCACACGGCCCCAGTAGCCGTGAGGACAGATCGATGACCCCCTATGCCGTCCTCATCCCCGTCGAGCGTCACACCCGCGATCACCGCGTCATCCGCTGGTGGGAGTGTGAGCTGACTGACGATCAGGGCTCGATCCGCGACCCCCTGCATCCCTTCTTCTCGCTGGACGAGGCCCGCAGCTGGGCGACGGCGCGCGGCTATGAGGTGCGTCAGGGATGAGCGTGACGGCCCTGCACCCGACGTCCGATGGCCTTCGCCTGACGGCCGGACACTTCGCCTGCCCCAAGATCCTGCTCGCCGGGAGGGTGGATTACGCCATGTACGACCGCTTCCGCGACCAGCTGGGGGCCGCGCCCGCCACGGGTCTGGTCGTCACCGAACTGTCCACCCTCGGCGGCGATCCGGAGGTCGCCCGCATGATGGGTGAGGACATCCGCTTCCACAGCGAGGACCGTCCCGACCGTCGCTTCGTCTTCCTCGGCAAGGCCGCCATCTATTCCGCCGGCGCCACCTTCATGAGCTTCTTCGCGCGCGAGAACCGCTATCTGACGCGGGGCACGCGGGTGATGATCCACGAGCGCAAGATGGAGAAGATGCTCAAGGTCGCCGGCCCGCTGACCTCCTGCATCGCCCCCGTGAAGGCCCTGCTGCACGAGCTGGAACACTCGATCGCTATCCAGAACGAAGGCTTCGAGAACCTCATCCGGGGCTCTGACATCACCATGGACGAGGTGCTGAAGCGCGCGCCCCACGACTGGTATCTCGAAGCCGGCGAGGCCCAGGCGCGCGGGCTGGTGGAGGCGGTGATCTAAGATATAGCCGGCTCAGCCGCCGCCGGTTCCGAGGTATTCCTCGTCCGTCACATGCTCCAACCAGGTCACGGGCGAGCCGTTCAGGCGGCCGGCGCTCCTTTTTGGGCTTGAGAACCTCTGAAGGGCGCGAAACGCCTGCGCGAGCGGATGACCTTCCTCAACACCCTCGGCGCGGCCCAGGTCCGGCCCGTGTTCGGGACCGGTCAAACCCTTCAAGGGTCGTTAACCGGTTCGGCGACATGGTCGCCGAAGCAAGTTCCGGGCCACTTCGCCGGGATCAGGGAAAATCGCGTGCTCGGACAAAGGCTCGAGATCAGACAGGGGCAGGGGCTCGTCATCACGCCCCAGCTGCAGCAGGCGATCAAGCTGCTGCAACTGTCGAACCTTGAGCTGGAGGCTTTCGTCGAGGCCGAGCTGGAGAAGAACCCCCTGCTCCAGCGCGAGGACGGCGAACCGGGCGGCGAACCCGGCGAGGCCCCGGTCGAACAGCGGGCCGAGGTCGCGGATCGCGCCGAGATGACCTTCGAGGACGGGCGCGCCGCCGATGCGGGCGACTCCGTCGATGCGCGGGGCGACGATGTCTATGGCGACGCCGCCCCCGGCGAGCGCGGCGCCGACCGCACCGACGACGGCCAGCCCGGCCTGACCGACTGGTCCCGCGCCGGCTCCGGCGGCGGCCTTCCGGACGGCGAAGGACGTGAACAGCCGGATGCGCGTGACGCCACCCTGTGGGAGCATCTGCAGGCCCAGGCGTCGCAGGCGGGCTTCTCGGCGGCGGACCACGGCATCGCCCTGACCCTGATCGACATGGTCGACGAGGGCGGCTACCTGCGCGGCGATCTGGCCGAGGTGGCTGAGCGGCTGGGCGTCGGCATCGAGCGGGTCGAGAGCGTCCTGGCCGCCTGTCATGGCTTCGAGCCGACCGGCGTCATGGCGCGCTCGGTGCCCGAATGCCTCGAGCTGCAGCTGATCGAGCGCAACCGCTTCGATCCGGCCATGGCCGCCCTGCTGGAGAACCTCGACCTGCTGGCGAAGCGGGATCTGACCGGCCTGCGCAAGATCTGCGGCGTCGACGCCGAGGACATGGCCGAAATGATCGCCGAGTTGAAGGCGCTGACACCGCGCCCCGGCGCCGGCTTCGGCGGCGAACCGGCCCAGACCGTCATCCCCGATGTCCACGTCCGGGCCGATCCGGCGGGCGGCTGGAAGGTCGAGCTGAACTCCGACACCCTGCCGCGCCTGATCATGGACAAGCGCTATCACGGCGTCGTCGCCTCGGGCGCGCGCACCGAGGTGGAGAAGACCTTCGTCGCCGACTGCGCGGCCCAGGCCTCCTGGCTGGTCAAGTCGCTGGACCAGCGGGCCAAGACCATCCTCAAGGTGGCGTCCGAGATCGTGCGCCAGCAGGACGCCTTCCTGGCCTTCGGGGTCGAGTTCCTGCGCCCCCTGAACCTCAAGACCGTCGCCGACGCCATCGGCATGCACGAGTCGACCGTCAGCCGGGTCACCTCGAACAAATATGTCTCCACGCCGCGCGGCGTGTTCGAGCTGAAATTCTTCTTCACGGCGGCCATCCAGTCGTCGGACGGCGGCGCGCTTCACTCGGCCGAAGCCGTCCGTCACCGGATCAAGACCATGATCGACGGCGAGGGCCGCGACGGCGACGTCCTGTCGGACGATCGCATCGTCGAACTGCTCAGCGAAGCCGGCATCGACATCGCCCGCCGCACGGTCGCCAAATACCGGGAAGCCCTGCGGATTCCGTCGTCTGTCGAGCGCAAACGAATGCTCAAGGCGGGCTAGTTCCCCCTGCGACCAATCGCGCAAGCGTGACTGTCGATTTCCTTGTTCTTCGTTGACACCAAACCGGATCGGTCGCGTTCTATCGGCATGCAAGTCCAGGTCAGCGGCAAGCACGTAGATGTCGGCGAAGCGTTAGGCTCGCGCATCTCCCAGGAACTCGAAGACGGGATCGGAAAATATTTTGAACGCGGCGCTCAGGATGCTGAGGTCGTCGTCTCGAAAGACGGTCATGGATTCAAGGTGGACTGTTGGGTCCGCCTCGCCTCGGGTCAGGCGATCGTGACCACCGGCCTCGGAGGGGACGCCCACGGCGCCTTCTCCGACTCGCTCGACAAGCTCGAGAAGCGGGTGCGCCGGTACAAGCGCCGCCTGAAGGATCACCACATCGGGCCCAAGCGTCTCTCGCCGGAGAAGACCGAGGACGCCGCCCGCGAGGTCGCCCGTAGCATCGTCCTGCGCAATCCGGACGAGGTCGAGGATGATGCGTTCGGCGACGCCGGGGCTCCGGACGAGCCTCCGCCCGTGGGCATGGTCATCGCCGAGAACGAAACCGAGATCCGCACCATCACCGTCGGCCGCGCCGTGGCCGAGCTCGACATGACCGGCTATCCGGTCGTCGTCTTCCGCAACGCCGCCCATGGCGGCATCTCGGTGGTCTATCGCCGTCCCGACGGAAACGTCGGCTGGATCGACCCCGACCGAAAGGGTGTTTCTCTCAACGGACACGGTTCGGTAAACGGTCGTACGTCATAGTGCTTCCCTCGGAAGGGCGGGTGTTCTAAAGGGCGCCCGCCCACCCTGGGATGAAGTGAGAGTCGGGGTTTCAATGGACATCGGTGATTTGCTCGCGGACGGCGGCGTCGTCCTGCGCAGCGGCGCGTCGTCTAAGCGCCAGGCGCTTCATGTGGTGGCTGACGCCGCCGCCCAGGCCCTCGGCCTGCCCGAAGAGCGCGTGCTGGAGGCTCTGCTGGAGCGCGAGGCGCTCGGCTCGACCGGGCTCGGCTCTGGCGTGGCCGTGCCTCATGCCCGTCTGGACGGCGTCAACCGCGTGACGGCGGTCTTCGTGCGCCTGGATACGCCGGTCGCCTACGGCTCGGTCGATGACCGACCGGTCGATCTGCTGTTCGCCCTGTTCGCTCCGCCCAGCGATGGGGCCGAGCACCTGCGGGCCCTGGCGGCGGTCTCGCGCGCCCTGCGCTCGTCCGAGATGCGCGAGCAACTGCGTCAGGCCCACACTCCTGACGCCATCCACGCCCTCTTCGTCCGCGATCAGGTCCCGGCTACGGCGGCCTAGGGGCGGCCATGGTCTTTCTTTGAAGGGCGCTAACGCCAACCGCGCGGCGGGTGGCTGCCTGAGCGCATGGGATATCTCGCTGGACGTCCTCAGGGGCGGGCCAGCCGCGGGCGCTCAAGCAGCGAGGCTCCGCGAGCCGAGCGTTAGCGCCCCTTGTGGTATGTCATCAGTGAACCGACACGGGCTCCAGCTCGTGGGCCACGGCGGTGGCGAAGGCGGTCTCGCGGTCGACCATCACGGCCAGCCGCTCGCCGTCGGCTCCGTGGACCGCATAGAGGGTGGCCTCCGGGTCGATGGACAGGCCCTGCATCGCCGTCATGGGGGTGTCGGCCATCACGTCAGCGGCGCGGATCTCGCGCACATAGACGAGGTCCGGAGCGCCCAGATCGGCGAAGTCCTTGTGGGTCATTCTCTCAGGCGTCATGTGACCGCCTCCTTCAATCAACTAACGCCGATAAGGCGCTTGGGTTCGGTCCCGTCAGCGGCGACCGTGGGAACGACGGCTGTCAGCCCGTCGTGATGGGGATGCGCCGCAGGACCGGCAGGTCCTCGGGGCGGCTCATGTCGACGTGCAGCAGGCCGTGCTCCAGCTTCGCCTCGTCAACCTCCAGCCCGTCCGCCAGCACGAAGCTGCGTACGAAGCCGCGACCGGCGATGCCGCGATGCAGGAAGGCCTGCGGGTCCTTGGCGGCCGCATCCTCTCGCTTGCCGGCGATGGTCAGCTGACGGCCTTCGAGAGTGATCGCCAGATCGTCGGGGCCGAAGCCCGCCACCGCCAGGGTGATGCGGACGGCCTGCTCGCCGCGCTGCTCGACATTGTAGGGGGGATAGCTGTCGGCCGCCGCCCGCTGGGCGCGGTCGATCAGGGCCCGGGTGTGGTCGAAGCCCAGCAGGAAGGGGCTGTCGAACAGGATGGTGCGCGTCGTCATGTCTCTTGCCCCCGAAGCAGGCCTCTAAGCCGTCCACGCCCCCCGAGATCGGCAGGGCGCCGGCTGAGCTCTAGATGGGACCGGAAGGCGTCCGGTGCAATCCGGCCAGGGCCGGAATTGGAGAAGGCCTCGCGGTGTCCCGCGAGGCCTTCATGGTGGAGCTTAGCGGAGTCGAACCGCTGACCTCTTGCATGCCATGCAAGCGCTCTACCAACTGAGCTAAAGCCCCGAACCGTTGCCGGTTTCGTCCGCCGAGGTGTTGGTGTTGACCCCCGGCGAGGCGGCGGAAACTATGTCAGGCCCGTTTGAGGATCAAGCCCGTTTTCGCCTTTTATTTTCACCTTTTTCGAACGCCGTTCTCAAGGTGTTTCCAGGCGGATCAACACGCGTCGATCCGCCCGGAATTCCGTCAGTCTTCGTCCTTCTCGGGCTTGCCGATCTCGTCCTCGAACGAGTCATCGTCATCCTCGTCCTCGATGAAGGGGACCGAGTCGTCATCGTCGTCGTCGGCCAGGACGTCGTCCTCGTCGCCGGCCTCGCCCATGCCGGGCTCCTCGGTCGGGTCGGTGGGCGAGTCATCGTCGTCGTCCGGCGTCAGGATCGGCTCATGGCCTTCCTCGTCGATCTCCGGGGTCGAGGTCGCTTCGTCCTCGTCCTCGTCGCCTTCGGCGTTCTTGTCCTTGACCTGATCTTCGGCCTCGTCGTCAGCCGGGTAGCCGGCCGGACGGCCGCGGCGGTTGCGCAGCTTCAGGGCTTCTTCGGGATCGAAGTCGGTGCCGCACTTGGGGCAATGGGCCGGACGACGGTTGAGGTCGTAGAATTTGGCCTGGCAGTTCGGACAGACCTGCTTTTGGCCCAGTTCGGGATTAGCCACGGAGGCGCCTCTCACGGTAGGGGGGAATTCGGGGGCGTCCCTTGCCACCCCTTGGGGCCGCTGTCAAAAGCGAAGTCTGCGCCACCCGCGCCGTCCTTGACCTTTCGGAGACCTGCGGGTGACGAACACCACACATCTGACCACCCGTCGCAGCCCCGCGCTGACCGGTTCCGTGCGCGCCCCCGGCGACAAGAGCATGTCCCACCGCTCGATGATCTTGGGGGCCATGGCGACCGGGGTGACGGAAGTCGAGGGCCTGCTGGAGGGTGATGACGTCCTGGCCACCGCCCGCGCCGCCGAAGCCTTCGGCGCCCAGGTCGAGCGGCTGGGGCAGGGGCGCTGGCGGATCACGGGGCGGGGCGGCTTCCGCTCGCCGGACAGCGTCATCGACTGCGGCAACGCCGGAACGGGCGTGCGCCTGCTGATGGGCGCGGCGGCGGGCTATCCGATCACCGCGACCTTCGACGGCGACGCGAGTTTGCGGAAGCGGCCGATGAAGCGCGTCACCGTCCCGCTGGCCGATATGGGCGCGAGCTTCGACTGGCTGGCGGCGGAGGATCGGGTGCCGCTGCGACTGACGGGCGGGACCCTGCGTGGCATCGATTATGTGCAGACCGTGGCCTCGGCCCAGATCAAGTCGGCCATCCTGCTGGCCGGGCTGAACGCCGAGGGCGTGACCACGGTCGCCGAACCGGAGAAGAGCCGCGACCACACCGAGCGGATGCTGCGCGCCTTCGGAGCCGAAGTCGGGGTCGAAGACCATGGTGAGGGCTGGTCCATCACCTTGATGGGCGGCCAGCCGCTGACCGGGACCTTCGTCGCGGTGCCGGGCGATCCGTCGTCGGCGGCCTTCCCGCTGGCGGCGGGGCTGGTGGTTCCGGGCTCGGTCGTGACGGTCGAGGGCGTCATGCTGAATCCGCTGCGCACGGGCCTGTTCGACACCTGGCTGGAGATGGGCGCGGACCTGACCATCACCAACCGTCGCATGGCTGGAGGCGAGGAGGTCGGCGACATCACCGCCCGTCACTCGGCGCTGAAGGGCGTGGTGGCGCCGGAGGACCGCGCCGCCTCGATGATCGACGAGTATCCGATCCTGGCCGCCACCGCCGCCTTCGCGGAGGGGCGGACGGTGATGCGCGGCGTCGGCGAGATGCGGGTCAAGGAGAGCGACCGGATCGCCCTGATGGTCGCGGGCCTGCGCGCCTGCGGCGTCGCGGTCGAGGAGGAGCCCGAGGGCTTCATCGTCACCGGCGGTCCGGTGCGGGGCGGAGGGACGGTGCACACCGCCCACGATCACCGCATCGCCATGAGCCATCTGGTGCTGGGCCTCGCCGCTGAAGAGCCGGTCACCGTCGATGACCCGGACATGATCGCCACCAGCTTCCCGGGCTTCGTCGAGATGATGCGGGGACTGGGCGGGGAGATCGGTGGCTGAGCGAACGCCTTCCGCGAAGCAGTTCGAAGACTTCGCCTTCAGCTGCGCGGTGGGCTTCCTGGTCTTGTTCGTCTGCGCCCTGGTGGACGGCTACGACGGCGTTGTCACCCGCAAGTCCGGAACCTTCCGGTTGGCGGACGATCCCGGGCTTTTCTGGGCCGCGATGATCTTTCCGTGGGGCCATTTCGGCTTGCTGCTCGTGATCGCCATGATCGCGGCGGGCGTCGGCGCCCTTGTCTTGAAGGCCTCGGAGAAGGCATCAGGAGCAGAATGACCGCTTCTCTCATCATCGCCGTCGACGGACCCGCCGCCTCGGGCAAGGGCACCATCGCCGCGCGGCTGGCCGCAACCTATGGCCTGCCGCATCTGGACACCGGTCTGCTGTACCGAGCCGTGGGCGTGGGCGTGCTGGACGCGGGCGGGTCGCTGGACGACGCGGCGGCGGCCGAGGCCGTGGCGCTGAAACTGGACGCCAGCCATCTGACCGACACCGACCGTTTGACCAGCGGCGAGGCGGGCGAGGCGGCCAGCCGGATCGCCGGCTATCCCGGCGTGCGCGCGGCCCTGCTGGCCTTCCAGAAGGCCTTCGCGACCCAGGCGGGCGGTGCGGTGCTGGACGGGCGCGACATCGGCACGGTCATCGCCCCGGACGCCCAGGCCAAGCTGTTCATCACCGCGACGCCGAACGTGCGGGCGACCCGGCGCTGGAAGCAACTGACGGCGCGGGGGCAGGACATCGCCTTCGAGGCCATGCTGGCCGACATCATCAAGCGGGACGAGCGCGACGCCGGGCGGGGCGCGGCCCCCATGGTGCAGGCTGAAGACGCCGTCTTGCTGGACACGACCGATATGGATATAGAAGCCGCCTTCGATGCGGCCCGCCGTATCGTCGAGGCGGCGCGCGCGAAACACGGTCTCTAGACCGCTCTCGCAAATCCAACGCTCCATCCTCGGCTTCCGCGGGCGCTCTGGCTGAGTTTGAAGCCTCGCGTCCCGACGACCTGATTTCCTCTTTTGAACCCCCTTCGCGCGGGACCTTCCGGTCGCGCGCAAGACCTTTTCTCCAACCCCAGAGTTACATGACCGACACCCTGACCCCCACCCGCGACGATTTCGCCGCGCTTCTCGACCAACAACTGCAAGGCCGTGACCTCGGCGAAGGCCAGGTCGTCCACGGCCGCGTCGTCGGCATCGAGAAGGACATCCTGATCATCGACGTCGGTCTGAAGACCGAAGGCCGCATCCCGGCCCGCGAATTCGGCATCGGCGAAGGCGCCGTGATCCCGAAGGTCGGCGACAACGTCGAAGTCTATCTGGAGCGCGTCGAAAACGCCCTGGGTGAAGCGGTCATCAGCCGCGACAAGGCTCGCCGCGAAGAAGCCTGGACCCGCCTGGAAGTCGTCTTCGCCGACGGCCAGCCGGTCAACGGCACCATCGTCGGCCGCGTCAAGGGCGGCTTCACCGTCGACCTGGGCGGCGCCTCGGCCTTCCTGCCGGGCTCGCAGGTCGACATCCGTCCGGTGCGCGACGTCGCCCCGCTGATGGGCAAGGAACAGCCCTTCGCCATCCTGAAAATGGACCGTCCGCGCGGCAACATCGTCGTCTCGCGTCGCGCCATCCTGGAAGAAGCCCGCGCCGAACAGCGCACGGAGCTGGTCGGCCAGCTGCAAGAGGGTGAAGTCCGCGAAGGCGTCGTCAAGAACATCACCGACTACGGTGCGTTCGTTGACCTGGGCGGCATCGACGGCCTGCTGCACGTCACCGACATGTCGTGGAAGCGCGTCTCGCACCCGTCGCAAGTCCTGGCCGTCGGCGACACCGTCAAGGTCCAGATCGTCAAGATCAACCCGGACACCCAACGCATCTCGCTGGGCATGAAGCAACTGCAGGCCGACCCGTGGGACGGCGTGGAAGCCAAGTACCCCGTCGGCGCGAAGATGTCGGGCCGCATCACCAACATCACCGACTACGGCGCCTTCGTGGAGCTGGAAGCCGGCGTCGAAGGTCTGGTGCACGTCTCGGAAATGTCGTGGACCAAGAAGAACGTCCACCCCGGCAAGATCGTCTCGACCTCGCAGGAAGTCGACGTGGTCGTGCTGGACGTCGACGCCTCCAAGCGCCGCATCTCGCTGGGCCTGAAGCAGGCTCAGGACAACCCGTGGGATGCCTTCGTGGCCTCGCACCCGATCGGCTCGACCGTCGAGGGTGAAGTCAAGAACGCCACCGAGTTCGGCCTGTTCATCGGCCTGGACAACGACATCGACGGCATGGTCCACCTGTCGGACCTGGACTGGAACGTGTCGGGCGAAGAAGCCATCCAGCGCTACCGCAAGGGCGAAACCGTCAAGGCCAAGGTCCTGGACGTCGACGTCGAGAAGGAACGCGTCTCGCTGGGCATCAAGCAGCTCGGCGGCGATCCGATGGAAGGCGACACCTTCAAGAAGGGCCAGCAGATCACCGTCACCGTGACGGCGATCGAGACCGGCGGCATCGAGGTCAAGTTCGGTGAAGAGGACGCCCCGGCGACCGCCTTCATCCGCAAGTCGGACCTGTCGCGCGACCGCAACGAGCAGCGCACCGAGCGCTTCTCGGTCGGCGACCGCGTCGACGCCATGGTCACCGGCGTGGACAAGGCCTCGCGCCGCGTCTCCGTCTCGATCAAGGCGCTCGAAATGAAGGACGAACAGGAAGCCATCGAGCAGTTCGGGTCGTCCGACTCGGGCGCCTCGCTGGGCGACATCCTGGGCGCCGCCCTGCGCGAAAAGGCCGGCTCGAAAGAATAAGCCTCTTCGTCAGTGACGAAAGAACGATGGGGCGGCCGGATTTTTCCGGCCGCCTTTTTCGTGCCCCGCCGCTGCCTTGGCGGGCAAATTACGTACGTTACCGTACAGTTAACCTACAATTCCGTCAGTAATCGGGGCTTGGGGCCTTTTTCCCCCGCCGCGCGAGCGTTAGGGTGGGCCTTGCATCCGGCGTTCAGATGCACCCGTATGGGCCCGGGAAGGGCTGACAGGGGCGGGGGCCTGCATGATCAAATCCGAGCTCATCGAAAAGCTCGCTGCCGAGAACACGCATCTGACCCATGCTGAGGTCGAGCGTGTGGTCAACGTCGTGCTCGGCCAGATGGTCGACGCGCTGGGCGAGGGCGGTCGCGTGGAACTCCGTGGCTTCGGAGCCTTTTCCGTTCGGGGACGTCCGGCGCGCGCTGGTCGGAACCCGCGTACGGGCGAGTCGGTCGAGGTGCCGGCGAAAGCCGTGCCCTTCTTCAAGAGCGGCAAGGAGCTGCGCGAGCGGCTGAACGCCACCGACTGACATCAGGAGCCCCATGGGACTGGCTAGCGAGTTCAAGGAATTCATCGCCCGCGGCAACGTCATTGATCTGGCCGTCGGCGTGATCATCGGCGCCTCGTTCGGCAAGATCGTCACCAGCCTGGTCGAACAGGTGGTCATGCCGCCGATCGGCCTGCTGCTGGGCAGGGTGGACTTCTCGAACCTGGAATGGGTGCTGGTCCCCGAGAACCCGCTGACCGAAGAGGTCGAGAAGGTCGCCATCCAGTACGGCGCCTTCATCAACACCGTGATCCAGTTCCTGATCGTGGCCATGGTGGTCTTCCTGATGGTGAAGGTCGTGAACCAGCTGCGCCGCGAACAGGCCGCCGCGCCCGCACCGGAAGTCCCGCCGGCCCCGACCGCGACCGAGGCCCTGCTGGCCGAGATCCGCGACGAGTTGAAGGCCAAGCGCTAAGCCTCGCTGCTAGCGTCATCCCGGCGAAAGCCGGGACCCAGCGGCGCCGCGACGGCGGCGAAACACTGAAAGTCCATGTAGAGACGCCTGTATACCCGGCAGGGTCGCGCTCACGCGCGCCGCCGGGTCCCGGGTTCGCTTCGCGCCCCCGGGATGACGATAGCAGTTGTGGCGCGTGGTTTCGGGAGCCGCCATACCCCTCAAGGCGGCCCTGAAGGCGCTCTTCCGACGGGGAGGCCGGGGAGGATGAAGGGCGAGGGTGGAGACGGGGCGAATACACCGTCCAAAGCGTCTAAACCGTCTAATCCGTCTATCCCGCCCGCTCCGGTTTCGAGGACGTCGAGGCGTCTGCACGCGGTCGCCATGGCCCTGGTCTCCTCGCGCATCGCCTCCAACCGGGCGCTCTGCCTGGGGCGGGTCTTACGCGCCTCTTGCTCACGGCGGAGCCGTTCGAGCCGGTGGATTTCCACCACCCGGTCGCGCTCGGCGTCGAGGGCCTGGCGGACGCGGCGCCAGCGCAGGGCCTCGGCGGCGTTGCCGTGCAGGACCGCCCGCGTCATCCGCTGGAAGGCGACGATGATCAGCTCGCCCAGAGGGATCCTGTCCAGATCGCCGTCGAAGCGCTCCTCGAGCGCGAGGCCCACGTCGTCACGATCCAGACCCATGGGCAGGGACGGGGGCTGGTCCCCGCGTCGCCATTTCTCATCGGCCGCCCGTTTGCGCACGGTGCTGAGCCCGACGCCGTAGCGCCGCGCGCAGGCCGGGGCGGACCAGCCGGACAGATAGTCCTCGCGGATCTGCTTCCAGACATCGTCGGAGACAGGGTTGTGGCCGGCGTCGGCGGGGGATGCGTCGTTCATGGGAGCCTCCGGAGTTGAGGCATTATGGAACGGCGATACGTCAAATTTGGACGTAGGGGGAGGAGGGGAGCAGGGTGTGGGGTGTGGGGTGTGGGGTGTTGAGTGTGGCGGGCGCGTGCACTCCACACCCCACACCCTATCCCCTATGCCCTGCTTCCGTGCTCAGGCCTTCGACGCCGTGTGCGCGCCGGGAGCGGGGGCGCGGACCCCGGCATGGACGCCTTCCAGCGGGACTGGGCGCAGGCAGACGGCGTAGTCGCCGTCGTAGGGGGTGGGGGACCAGAGGGCCGGGTCCGGCGCGTTGGGCGAGAACTGGGCGTGGCAGTGGCCCCAGCCGCCTTCGCGGCGGGCGGTGCGGGCGAAGTCGCCGAGCCGGTGCAGGACCTGGGGCGAGACGGCCTGAAGCCGGAGCTTGGCCGCGCCCATGGCCCGGGCGGCGTCGCGCAGGGCGGTCATCAGCACGGGAATGACGTCGGCGTGGTTCGCCAGCGCTTCCAGATCGATGATCTCGAGCACCGGGGGTTCGAGGATGTTGGACTTGGCCATCATGGCGATAGCGTAGGCGACCATGGCGCCGTCGCGTTCGAACGAGAGGATCAGCGGCGGCTGGGACAGGTCGGGGTCCTGCAGGCGCCAGCGCTGGATCTCCGGACTGCGGTCGGCCAGCAGGCGGGGTTCGGCGGCCAGCGCCGTCCAGAAGGCGGCGTAGGGGGAGGCGTCGCTGAAGTCGGTGAGGACGCGGACCCCCGGCGGCAGGGCGGGGCGGGCGACGCGGCCGAGCCGGTCGTTCATCAGCCGCTCGCGCGAGCCGACCATGCCGGGGGCGGCGTCGTAGAGCCGTCGCCACAGGCGGCTGATCGCCAGCGGCAGGGGGGCGACGATCCAGCTGAGTTTGAGGGCGTGGGTCTGTTCGGGCCAGGCCTGCATGCCGTGGCGGACATAGAGGGGCTGGGACCTGGAATTGGCGTTGAAGGTGTAGCGGGCGAAGACGTCCGGCTGGCGGATGAAGGTCTTCAGCATGGCCCGGCTGGAGCCTTTCACCGCCGCCGAGACGATGATGTTGAAGCCGGTGGCGCCGTGCAGGCGTCGTTCGCCCAGCCGGAAGCGCTGGATCAGATTGCCGACGTGGCCGGCGGGCTCGCCATCGGGGCCGTCGACGATCCAGCCCGCGGGAGCGCCGATGTCGAGCCGGGCGGGATTGGCGTGAAGCCATCGCCAGCCCGCCAGCGACCGTTCCGGCCAGCCCACGCTGCGATGCAGGGCCTGGATGGCGGGATAGTCGGCTTCCGCGATCTCTCTGAGGGTCATGGCCAAACTGTATCGTTTCGGGAACCCGAGGCTCCCACGTCGCAAAACGTGCAGAGACCGGGCCGGTTCTACAATCTGGGGTCGATTGATGGTTACCGTAGGGCGCGAGGCGCGGATTCCGGTTTGACTCTGGCCGGCGTTGGAACAAATAAAGAACATTCGACTTTCCAGAGCTGTCATGTCCGCCCTTCCCGCCGCATCGCCGGAGCCGTTTCCGGAGGCCCCCGCGCCTCTGGAAGAAGCGTGCGCGCCGACGCCCCGGGACATGGCGGCGACCCTGCTGTTCGCCCTGTCGCGACGACGGGAAGGGGATGGGCGGCCGGTGCTGATGGCGGCGCCGAGGGCGTGGTTCACCGAGCATGGGCGGCCCTATGGCCCCGGCCTGGCCGGGACGGCCCTGATCCTGACGCCGACGGCGACGGCGGCCGAGGCCCTGTGGGTGCTGGAGCAGGCGCTGCGGTCCGGGGCGGTGTCGCTGGCGCTGGGGGCCGTGGATGGGGCGACCCTGGCGCAGACGCGGCGGCTGGAGTTCGCGGCGCGGGAGGGGGAGGCGGTCGGGCTGATGCTGCCCCGGCATGGGGGCGGGCTGAGCGCGGCGCGGCGGCGCTGGCGGGTGACGGCGGCCCTGTCGGCCCCGGACCGGGACGATCCGCGCGCGCCGGGACGGACACGGCTGACGGCCGAGATGACGCGGGGCCGGGGCGAGCGTCCCGGCGTCTGGATGATGGAGCAGGATGATGAGACGCATCGTCTCCGTCTGGCTGATCGACTGGCCGGTTTCGGTCCGCCGCCGATCGCTGGAACGGGCGCGGCGACCGGCCTCGCCGCCTGATCCGGCGCTCGACCCGGCCAACCCCTTCGCCCTGATCCTGAAGAACCGCCGTGGGGCGGCGGTGATCCATGCCCTGAACCCGGCGGCGCGGAAGGCGGGGCTGAGGCGCGGGCAGACGCAGGCGGATGCGCGGGCCATGATCCCGCAGCTGCTGTGCCAGCCCGCCGACGTGGCCGCCGACGAGCGGGCGCTGAAGGCGCTGGCGGTCTGGGCCGAGCGGTGGTCGCCCTCGGTCAGCCTCGATCCGTCGGAGGAGGGGCTGGAGGGGCTGTTCCTCGACGTGACCGGGGCGGCGCATCTGTTCGGCGGCGAGGCGGCCCTGCTGGCGGCGATGCGGGAACGGCTGGCCGGGACGGGGACCGCCGCGCGCGTGGCCATGGCCCCGACGCCGGGGGCGGCCTGGGCGCTGGCGCGGTGGGGCGAAGGGCGGGACCCCATCGCCACGGACGAGACGGTGTCGGACCTGCTGGCCGACCTGCCGGTGGATGCGCTGCGGCTGGACGAGCGGACGATCACCGGGGCGCGGCGGCTGGGGCTGAAGACCATCGGCAGCCTGTACGCCATGCCGCGCACCGGGCTGGCGCGGCGGTTCCGGGACGGGGACGCCATCGGGCTGGTGCGGCGGCTGGATCAGGCGCGGGGGCATGTGGGCGAGGCGCTGACGCCGGTGCGCCCGCCCGCCCGCTATCGAATATGGCAGGCCTTCGCCGAGCCGCTGGGCGACATGGCCGGGGTGGAGGCGCGCCTGCCGGAACTGGCGGCGGACCTGACGCGGTCGCTGGAGCGGGACGGGCAGGGGGCGAAAGTTCTGACCCTGACCGGCTTCCGCACGGACGGGGAGGCGACCCAGCTGTCGGTGCGGATGGGGCTGCCGGGGCGGGATGTGTCGATCTGGATGCGGCTGTTCCGCGAGGCCGGGTTCGGGCGGCTGGAGCTGGGGTTCGGGCTGGACGCCCTGATGCTGACCGCGGACGAGACCGAGGTCATGGCGGCGCGGCAGGGGGCGCTGGAGACCGAGGCGGAGGCGAAGCAGGCGGAGGATCTGGCGGTGCTGATCGACCGGCTGACGGCGCGGCTGGGCGAGGGGCGGGTGCTGACGCCCGAGCCGGTGGACAGCTGGATCCCCGAGCGGGCCGAGCGGCTGGTTCCGGCGCTGGGGCGGGTTCCGGCGGCGGACGCGGCGGAGGTGGGGCGGCGGCCGATCCTGCTGCTGGATCCGCCCGAGCCGCTGGAGGACCCGGTGTTCGACCTGCCGGACGGCGCGCCCGCGCGCTTCACCTGGCGGCGGGTCAGTCGACGGATCGTGCGGGCCGAGGGGCCGGAACGACTGGCACCGGAATGGTGGCGACCCCGCCCGGACGGGCGAGAGGCGCGCACCCGCGACTACTACCGCGTCGAGGACGGCGAGGGCGGTCGCTACTGGCTGTTCCGCGAGGGGCGCTACGGCTGGGACTACGCCGGGGCGGGGGATGAGCGCCGGGCGCCGAGCTGGTGGATGCACGGGGTGCTGGCGTGAACGGTCGGGCCAATAGCTGGAATGGTCAGTATGCGGAGCTTGGGGCGATCACCAACTTCAGCTTTCTGGAAGGGGCGTCGCATCCGGGCGAGGTGATGCATCAGGCCAAGGCTCTGGGGCTGGCCGCCGTGGGGGTGGCGGACCGCAACACCCTGGCCGGGATGGTGCGCGCCCTGATGGGGGCGGAGAAGCTGGACATCCCCCTGATCATCGGGGCGCGGCTGGGCTTCACGGACGGGACGGACCTGATGGTCTTTCCGCGCGACCGGGCCGCCTATGGGCGGCTGTGTCGCCTGCTAACCCTGGGCAAGAGCGAGGCGGTGCCGCAGGTCGGCGCCCAGGCCGACGGCGATCGCATCGAGAAGGCCGAGACGCGGTTGAGCTTCGAGCAGGCGGTGGGGCTGGGCGAGGGGATGATCGCGCTGGTCCCGGCCCCGGAGACGCCGGATGCGGACTTCGAGGCGCGGCTTCTGGCGTGGCGCGAGGCGTGGCCGGACGACCTGTATCTGGCCGCGGCGGCCCTGTGGCGCGGGGATGACCGACGACGGCTGGCGCGGCTGGCGGCGATGGGGGAGCGGACCGGGGCGCCGATGATCGCCACCAATGCGGTCCTCTATCACCACCCCGACCGGCGGATGCTGCAGGACGTGCTGACCTGCATCCGCGAGGGGACGACCATCGACAAGGCCGGGCGGCGGCTGCAGGCCAACGGCGAGCGCTTCCTGAAGCCGCCGGAGGTGATGGCGCGTCTGTTTCGGGGGCATGAGGCGGCGCTGGCGCGGACCATGGACGTGGCGCGGGCCTGCACCTTCTCGCTGCGCGAGCTGAGCTATCAGTACCCGGACGAACCGGTGCCTGCGGGCTGGACCGCCCAGCGCCGACTGATGCGGCTGACCTTCAAGGGGGCGCGGGAGAAGTGGCCTGACGGCGTGCCGATGAAGGTGCGGACCCAGATCCGCGATGAGCTGAAGCTGATCAAGCAGCTGAAGTACCCGAACTACTTCCTGACGGTGCACGACATCGTCGCCTGGGCGCGGGGGCGGGAGAAGCCGATCCTGTGCCAGGGGCGGGGCTCGGCGGCGAACTCGGTGGTCTGCTTCTGCCTGGGGGTGACCAATGTGAACCCGGCCGAGCAGGACGTGCTGATCGAGCGATTCATGTCCGCCGACCGGGACGAGCCGCCGGATATCGACGTCGACTTCGAACACGAGCGGCGTGAGGAGGTGATGCAGTATGTCTACCGCCGCTACGGCCGCGACCGGGCGGCCATCGTGGCGACCATCATCCACTACCGGCCCCGCTCGGCGATCCGCGACGTGGGCAAGGCGCTCGGCCTGACCGAGGACGTCACCGCGCGCATGGCCGACACCGTCTGGGGCTCGTGGGGCGATGCGGTGAAGGACGAGCACGTGGATCGCACGGGCCTGAGCCGCGACGACGCGCGGATGAAGCTGGCGCTGGAACTGACCGCCGAGATCATCAAGTTTCCCCGCCACCTGAGCCAGCATGTCGGCGGCTATGTGCTCAGCCAGACGCCCCTGCTGGAGATCGTGCCCATCGGCAATGCGGCGATGGACGACCGGACCTTCATCGAATGGGACAAGGACGACATCGACTGCCTGAAGCTGATGAAGGTCGATGTGCTGGCGCTGGGGATGCTGACGGCGCTGCGGCGGGGGTTCGACCTGATCGCCGACAGCTATGGCCACCGGTTCGAACTGCACACGGTCCCGGCGGAGGACCCCGACGTCTACGGCATGCTGTGCAAGGGCGATTCCATCGGGGTGTTCCAGGTGGAGAGCCGGGCGCAGATGGCCATGCTGCCGCGCCTGCAGCCGCGCGAGTTCTACGATCTGGTGGTGGAGGTGGCGATCGTCCGGCCCGGGCCGATCCAGGGCGGGATGGTGCACCCCTATCTGAAGCGGCGGAAGGAACGGCGCGAGGCGTGGGCGGAGGGGCGGCCCTTCCACATCGACTATCCCAGTCCGTCCCCGGAGCATGGTCCGGCGGACGAGCTGAAACAGGTGCTGAACAAGACGCTGGGCGTGCCCCTGTTCCAGGAGCAGGCGATGCGGATCGCCATGCAGGCGGCGAAATACACCCCCGCCGAGGCCAACAGCCTGAGGCGGGCCATGGCCACCTTCCGGCACATGGGGACCATCGGCCAGCACGAGGCGCGGTTCACGTCGAGGATGATCGAGCGGGGCTATGATCCGGCGTTTGCGCAGAGCTGCTTCGACCAGATCAAGGGGTTCGGGGAGTACGGTTTTCCCGAGAGCCACGCCTGCTCCTTCGCCCTGCTGGTCTACATCTCGGCCTGGATGAAGCACCACTATCCGGAGGTGTTCTGCGCGGCCCTGATGAACAGCCAGCCGATGGGGTTCTATGCCCCCGCCCAACTGGTGCGGGATGCGCGGGAGCACGGGGTCGAGGCGCGCCACCCGGATGTGAACCGCAGCGACTGGGATGCGACCCTGGAGCCCCGGCGGGACGAGGCGCGGCACGCCCTGCGCCTGGGCCTGCGCGCCATCGACGGGTTCAAGGAGAGTTGGGCGAAGCAGATCATGGCGGCGCGGGCGGAGGGGCCGTTCGCGGATCTGGACGACCTGCGCCTGCGGGCGCGGCTGACGCCGGCGGCGATGGACCGGCTTGCGGAGGCGGACGCCTATGGCTCGCTGAAGCTGAGCCGGCGGCAGGGGATGTGGGCCGCGCGCGGGGCGCCGCCGGTCGCGGGCGCGCCCCTGTTTGAGGCCATGGGCCTGCGCGAGGCGGACGGGCGCCCGCCCGAGGCCCTGCCGGAACTGGCGCCGTCCGAGGAGGTGGTGGGCGACTACCAGACGATCCGCCTGTCCCTGAAGGGGCATCCGGTCAGCTATCTGCGGGAGCGGCTGGCGGCGGCGGGGGGCCTGACCGCGGCGGCCTATCCGGGGCTGGCCAACGGGAAGCGGGTCGCGGTCGGGGGCGTGGTGCTGGTCCGCCAGCGGCCCGGCACGGCCAAGGGCGTCTGCTTCATGACCGTGGAGGACGAGACCGGCGTCGCCAATCTGGTGCTGTGGCCCGATGTGTTCGAGCGGCTGCGTCCGGTGGCCATGGGCGCGCGGATGGTGCTGGCGCGGGGCAAGGTGCAGACCGCCGAGGGGGTGACCCATCTGGTGGTCGAGGAACTGGAGGACTGGACCCCGATGCTGGGCCATCTGTCGCCCGACGCCGCGCCGGGCTCAGGCCACGCGCCGACTCAGCGGCGACATCCGAGGGATGTGCGGGTGCTGCCGGGCTCGCGGGACTTTCACTGACAGGCTCCCGTTGGTCTCAACCTGAGCATGTGTCTTAATCGCGGGATGATCGCGATGACGGTTCTTTCCCTGCTCGCTCTCGGGCAGGAGGATGTGGTGCTGATGAGCGGATTCCGGCAGGTGGCGGAGCCGTGGACCCAGTCTGTCCGCGCCGTCTGCGGGCGGGATGTGCTGGAGGTCATGGGCTATGGCGCCGGGACCCCTCAGCCGCGTGAGCCCCGGATCCGGGTGAACGGGCGAGCGCTGACGGGTGACGCGGTTCCGGAGCTGCTGGGCGACATCTCCACCGCGTCGGCCGTCTATCGGTTTCAGGTGATGTGCCCACGCAACGGCGGGTTCTCGGTGATCGTCAGTCGCGGCGAGGTCCCGCGCGACGGCGGGGTCGTGTACGAAAATGCGGCGGCCCGGATCACGGGGCGTGAGCTTGTGACCTATTCCGGCATGGGACAGGCGACCGCCGAAGACTTCTGGTTCCGCTGAGGGCCTCTGTCCGAGATCGTGCCGCAGTCGGCCGAAGGCTACCCCTAAGGCGTCGGCCGCCAACACGGATCAAGGGTCGGCTCGACATGCTCGAACCAGTCGCGGACAGGGCCCGCGCCGCCATGGGCGAGCGAGAGTTCCACCGGCGCGCCATCGGTTGAGACGGCCCTCAGTGTCAGACGATAGCTCTGGTGGAGATATCCGAGGTTTGGCGGGGAGGGGCGCTGGCCCTCCGCTGGCTGGACAGGCCGTATTTCGACCGGTGGGAGCGAGACGCGTTCCAGACGGTCAACCGCATCGGCAAGAGCCGGACAGGTCGGCCCATTCGCTTCCCGCACGGCGCCGTTCGATTCGGTCAGCACGGCTCGCCACCTCGTTTGGTCGCTCGCGCGCTCGGCGTAGATCGTCAGAACGGTGCGCGCATCATGCTCGCCCCGAAGGATCTCGACGACCGCCGCCGCCGGCGGTCCGCCCCGTTCGCCTGACAGGGTCTGGGCAGAGGCCAGGGCGGGCATCGAAGCAAAAACCGCTGCCGCTATGCCGGCGGCGTAATGGTCGTTCCCGGGCATGGCTGTCCATCCGGGTTTACGGGTTGGCCTAAGTCGTCCGAGTTGCGGGACGAGGCGCTATTGTACGCGCGAATGCCAAGGTGAGGCTGTTGCCTAGTCGGCGCGGTCGGTGGACTACCCTTCCAGCAGGGGCGGTGCTGAGCGCCTATTGGTACGGCTCGGCGTCCCGCGCGGCCGCATAGTCGGCGAGCATCAGGGCTTCACGGTTGTCCGCGTGGATGTCGATGATCCAAGTGTCCACCAGATCGACGGTCGCGTGCCAGGCGCAGTGATCGCTGAACCAGAAGACCTCGACCAGCGGCTCGTCGTCGTGCCAGCTGGTCATGACGTGCTTGTCGTCGGGGATGGCGTTGAAGTCGTGGAGCTTCATAAGCGCCCAATCGACGCTGTCGTGCCACGCTTCGGCTTCCTTGGCCCCACGTCATCGCGAAGAGGCAGCCGCTGCGGACCAGCCATCCGCCCATCCGGTCGCGCCAGCCCTGTTCGACAGTCTGCTCAATGACCACGACGGCCCTGAACGGGCCGTCCTGCCCGATGACGGGTGGTTCCGATCCGGCGGGCAGGTGCAGGTAGCGGACCGTCATGGCGTGACGCCTACCCCTTCCGGAACCAGCGCCACTTCCAGATGCGGTAGCCGATGATGGGGGCGAAGCCGCAGATGAGGGCGGCCGCCAGCACGGTCCAGAAGCCGCCGCCCAGCCAGAATTCACCGGCCAGCGCCCCGACCCCGGCCGCGAGGACGGGGCCGAGCCAGGGCAGCCAGGGCGGCGGCCGCATCTGCATTCAGGCGTCGACCTTGATGACGCCGCGACGGATCTGGTCCAGCTCGATGGAGTCGAACAGGGCCTGGAAGTTGCCGTTGCCGAAGCCCTCGTTGCCCTTGCGCTGGATGATCTCGAAGAAGATCGGGCCGAAGGTGTCCTGGGTGAAGATCTGCAGCAGCAGGCCTTCCTCGTCCGAGCCGTCGATCAGGATGCGGTTCTTGCGCATCCGCTCCACGTCCTCGCCGTGGCCCGGCAGGCGTTTGTCGATCAGCTCGAAATAGGTCTCGATGGTGTCCTGGAAGTCGACGCCGCGAGCCTTCATGGTCTCGACGGTCTCGTAGATGTTCTCGGTCGTCAGGGCGATGTGCTGGATGCCCTCGCCGTTGTAGCGACGCAGGAACTCCTCGATCTGCGAGTTGTCGTCCTGGCTTTCGTTCAGCGGGATGCGGATGGCGCGGTCGGGCGCGATCATCGCCTGCGAGAACAGGCCGGTCGCCTTGCCCTTGATGTCGAAATACTTCTGCTCCTCGAAATTGAAGATCGAGTTGTAGAAGCCGGACCAGGTGCGCATCTGGCCGCGACGGACGTTGTGGGTCAGGTGGTCGAGGACCTCGAGGCCGACGGAGTTCTTGCGCTCGGCCTCTTCCCAGCCCTCGATCTCGTCCCAGCCGTCATACAGGGAGCCGGTCTCGCCGTACTGGTCGATGACGTAGAGCAGCGAACCGCCGATGCCCTGCAGGATGTAGGGATAGTCGTTGCCGAGCGCCCCGCCGGCGGCGTCGGTGGCGGCGACGGCGCCGCGGGCCAGGGCGCCTTCATAGGCTTCCTTCGCATTGGCGACGCGGAAGGCCATGCCGTTGGCCGAGGGGCCGTGGTCGGTGGCGAAGTCGGCGGCCTGGCCCTTGGGCGAACCGTTGACCAGCATGGTGATGTCGCCCTGCTTCAGGCGGATCGCGCCGGTGGCCGGGTTCACATGGGTGCGGGTGAAGCCCATCAGCTCCAGCCGGGCGACCATGGCCTCGGGCTGGGGACCGGTGAACTCGACGAACTCGAAGCCGTCGACACCGAGGGGGTTTTCCTGGTCGATCGTGGCGGCGTCAGTCATGGGGCGTCTCCTGAAGGAAGCGTTCGGCGTTGGCTCGCCGATGTCGCGCGGAACCTAGTGTCCGGAACCCGTGAAGCCAAGGTGGGACGGGACACAGGTTCGTGGGGGGGCGCACTTGGCTTTCCTTCTCCCGATGGGAGAAGGTGGCCGGGCGGAGCCCGGTCGGATGAGGGTCGGCTGTTGAAGTCGGCGTAAGCCGCCCCCGGGACGGGGACGCGGCTTACGCCGAATGCCAAGAGTAGCCCCTCACCCTTTCGGCTGGCGCATCGCTACGCTCTGCGAGCCTCAAGCCCTCTCCCGCCGGGAGAGGGGTGGGTCAGGGCCGTCCCACCACCGCGTCCACCGAGCCGGTGGTGACCGGGTGATACCCAGGGCGGGCCTGGGCGTAGATGCGGGTGGCGATGGGGCGGCCCCAGTCGCCTTCGGCCCAGAGGCTGGTGAACAGCGGCAGGACGAATTTGCGGCGGCCCTGGGTCGTCAGGAAATGCTCCAGCGTCGGCACGGCGGGCTGATAGCGGTGCTGGACCGCGATCTGGAGCCAGGCGAAGACGACCTCGGCATTGCCCTCGGCCTTGAGGTTCAGGGTCGATTCCAGATCGGCCAGCTGCGCCGGGGTCAGCCAGTCGGCGCCCTCGGCGCGGCCCGCCGGACGGAAGGCGAGGAAGCGCTGTCGCTCCTGCGTCGACCAGCCGGCCCACGGAATGGCCGAGGCCGGACCGCCCGAGGTGAAGGCGCGGGCGGCGGCGTCCACCGGCTCGAAGGCGTGGGAGACCGGCGGGACCCAGTTGGACGGCATGCCCGGCTGGTAGATCCAGGCGTCCATCATCAGCTGACGCTCCAGCGCCTGATCGCCGTGGATCAGGTTGGCGCGGATGTCCTCGAGGAACAGCTCGGTGGTCATGGGGCGGAAGGCGTTGCGCTCGAAATAGCCCTTGAGCCAGGCGTCGAAGCGCTCGCGGCCGACGATGCGCTCGATGGTGCGCAGGAAGGCGGCGCCCTTTTCGTAGGCGATGTCGGTCAGGCCATCGTCGGGATCACGCCCGGTCAGGTCGATCTTCAGCCGGGTGTCGGCGGCCGGCAGGTCGGCCAGCGTCGATTGCAGGTCGCCCCAGCCGAGCGACTGCAGCATCAGGGCGCGCTCCTGACCATAGAGGGCCTCCATGATCCGGTTCTCGAAATAGACGGTGAAGCCCTCGTTGAGCCAGAAGTCGGCCCAGGTGGCGTTGGTCACCAGATTGCCCGACCAGCTGTGCGCCAGTTCGTGGGCGACCAGCGAGACCAGCGACTGGTCGCCGGCGATGATGGTCGGGGTGGCGAAGGTCAGGCGCGGGTTCTCCATGCCGCCGAACGGGAAGGAGGGCGGCAGGACCAGCAGGTCATAACGGCCCCAGCGGTAGGGGCCGTACAACTGCTCGGCCACATCAACCATGCGGGCGGTGGGGACCAGTTCGTCGTGGGCGGCGTGCAGGCGCGACGGCTCGGTCCAGACCCCGGTGCGGTGGTCGATGGCGGCGAAGTCCACGTCGCCGACGCCGATGGCGATCAGATAGGGCGGGACCGGATTGCTCATGCGGAAGGACCAGGCCTTGCCGCCCGCGACGCTTTCGCCCGAGGTGTTCAGGGTCTCGGCGCTCATGACGACCTTGAGGTCGGCCGGGGCGGTGATGCGGGCGTCCCAGGTCTGGCGGATGCCGGGGCTGTCCTGGGTCGGGACCCAGGTTCGGGTCAGGATCGCCTGCCCCTGGCTGAACATATAGGGGAGGCGGCCGCCGGCGGTCTGGGCCGGGGTCAGCCACTGGAGCGCCGCCGCGTCGGGGCGGGTGGCGTAGCGGATGACCAGCTTCTGGGTCGCGCCCGCGGCCAGGGCCGGGATGCGGACGGTCAGGGCCTGACCCAGGATCGGGTCATTGGCGCCGAGGCTGAACTGGAGCGGCGCTCCGGACGCGTCGGTGATGGACTGGATGTCGAGGTTGCGGGCGTCGAGGATGACCTCGGTCGCGCCGGGGACGCCCTGCACATCCAGCGTCGCCGTGCCCGACAGGGTCCTGGCGGTGAAGTCGGCGGTCAGGTCCAGCGAGACGTGGCGGACGTGGGCGATCTCGGGCCGCGCATGGGAGTGGATGTCGCGAACATACTGGATCGGCGCGGTGGCCGAGGCGGGCAGGGGCGGCATGTCCGAACCGGAGGCGTTCATCGTGGCGCACCCTCCCGTGGCGAGCGCTAGGGCGAGGGTGGAGACCAGACCGGCCGTACGGATCATTGAAGCACCTCTTTCAAGACGTGGCGGGACAACGCGCCGCCACGCCCGAAAGATCAAGAGCCTTGCGCTGAAGGGCGCGCGTGATGCGACCGGAAGAGGCGGCCCTTTTCGGCGAACAGGACGGCGGCCAGGGCCAGCAGGCCCATCAGGGTGAAGCCGACCAGCATGGGGGTGGCGGTGCCCGAGAACTGCTGGCCGATGGCGAAGCCGGCGATGGAGCCGAAGGTGGTGGACAGGAAGCCCTGGGCCGAGCTGGCCGTACCCGCGATATGGCCCATCTTCTCCATGGCCATGGCGCCGAAATTGCCGGCGATGAAGCCGAAGCAGAACATGGTCAGGCCCTGCAGGACGCCGAAGACCCAGAGGGTCTCGTAGCCGAGGGCCGAGACGGTCGCGTGGATCCCGGCCACGCTGATGAAGCCGATCAGGGCGGCGTGGGAGATCAGGCGGCTGCCGAAACGCTCGACGAAGGTGGCGTTCAGCAGGCTGGCGGCGGCGATGCCTCCGGCGACGGCGGCGAAGACCAGCGGGAACAGGTCGGCGGCGTGGAAGACGTGCTCGAAGATCGACTGGGACGAGTTCAGGAAGCCGAACAGGGCGCCGGTGATCGCCGTCATGGCCAGGGTGTAGCCGAGCGACTGACGCTCGGTCAGGGCCTGTTTGAAGGCGGCGGCGATGCGCGACGGCTGGATCGGCAGGCGATCTTCCGGATGCAGGGTCTCGGGCAGGCGGATGGCGGCCCATGCCATGACCAGCAGGCCCGCCGCAGCCAGCACGCCGAAGATCCATGGCCAGGGGGCGACGTGCAGGATGGCGGCGCCGAGGCTGGGGGCGATGATCGGCACGCCGAGGAAGACCAGGAAGCTGAGCGACATGACGCGGGCCATGGTGCGGCCCTCATAGCGGTCGCGCACGATGGAGACGGCCAGCACGCGCAGCGAGGCCGCGCCGACGCCGCAGCCGACGCGGGCGGCGATCAGCAGGTCGAAGGTCGGGGCCAGGGCGGCGGCGAGGGCGAACAGGGCGTAGACCCCGACACCGAACATCAGGACGGGCTTGCGACCGTAACGGTCAGCCAGCGGGCCGTAGAAGATCTGGGCGACGCCGAAGCCGAGCAGATAGGCGGTGATGATCCACTGGCGGTCGTTCTCGCGCAGCACGCCCAGGGCATTGCCGATGTCGGGCAGGGCCGGGAGCATGGAGTCGATGGCCAGGGCGTTGAGCGCCATCAGGCAGGCGATCAGGCAGACGAACTCGGGGAAGCCCGGTCCCTTGATGGCGGGCGCGGCGGTTTCAGACTGGGGGGAGGTCATCCGGGGCAGATGCGGCGCTGTGTCGCGAAGCGCAACCGCTGAAGGATGAAAAGTCTGCGACGCGCCCTATAAGGCGCCCATGAGCATCACGATCTTCCACAATCCGAACTGCGGCACCTCGCGCAATGTGCTGCAGATGATCCGCGATACGGGCGTCGAGCCCGAGATTGTCCAGTATGTGAAGGAAGGCTGGACGGCGGAGGGGCTGAAGGCCCTGTTCGCCGAGGCCGGGCTGACGCCGCGCGAGGCGATGCGGACCAAGGGGGAGCTGGCCGAGGGGCTGGGGCTGCTGAACGAAGGCACGTCCGATGCGACGATCCTGGCCGCCATGGTCGAGCATCCGGTGCTGGTGGAGCGGCCCTTCGTCCGGACACGGAAGGGTACGGTCCTGGCCCGCCCGAAGGAGAAGGTGCTGGAGGTTCTCTGAACCTCCGGCGGATGCTGCTGGTCCTTGCGAGTGATTATCGATATTAGCGGTCCCCTGTTTCTTCCGGACCCCGAGGATCGCCGCGTCGATGTCTGCTCGCCCCCGCCAGAGCGCGACGGCCAAGCCGGGCGGACGTCTGCTGCTGTACGGGCTGGTGACCACGGCGCATGTGGGCGGGCTGGCGCTGTTCGGCCTGCAGGCGGCGCCGGACGTGATCGGCGGGGCGGCGCCGGTGATCAATCTGAGCCTGATGCCGTCGCCACGCTTCGACTCGCCGACGCCGCCCGCCGCCGCGGCGCAGGCCGAGCGGAAGGCGGGCGGAGCGGCCCAGCCGCAGCCGGTGGCGGACCGCCCGCGCGCGCACCTGACCCCGGCGGTGTTTCCGGCGGCCTTCACCCTGCCTTCGCCCAGCCCGACGCCGCCGTCTGACCAGACGCGCCGGGCCGAGGACAGCCGGATCGAGGCGCCGGGACCGCCAGGAACCGGACAGGCGGGCGAGCGCGGGCAGGTGGACATGGACGCCTCGACGGGGGGCGCGACCCAGGGCGGGGGCGGTCAGTCGCTGGGCGCGGCTGCGGCGGCGGATGTCGACACCTATGCGGCCGAGCTGCTGGGCTGGATCGAGCGGCACAAGCGCCATCCGGGCGGAGCGCGCGGGGTGGTGACGGTCAGCTTCCAGCTGGACCGCCGGGGGCGGGTGCACCGGCTGCGTCTGGCGCGCTCCAGCGGACTGCGGGCGCTGGACCGGGCGGCGCTGGACCAGATCGCCAACACCCAGCCCTTCCCGCGTCCGGACGCAGGGGCCCGCTGGACGATGCGGGACTTCACCGTGAACATCGACTACCGCGCGGCGCGCGGCAGTTAGAGCGTTTCCAGATAGGCGACGAGGTCTTCGATCTCGTCCTCGGTCAGGTCGAGCGGCTGCAGCATCGGGTCGGTGACCGGGAACATGGGATCATTCTCGGCCCCGGCGGGACGGCGCGGATGGGCGCCCCCGGCGTTGTAGAAGCGGACAACCCCTTCGAAGAGCGGGAACAGGCCGTTGTGCATCCACGGGCCGGTGCGCGAGACGCCCAGCAGGCTGGGGGTGCGGAAGGCGCCGACGTCCTCGGGGCGACCGGTGACCCCGTAGCGACCGAGGTCCTCGTTCTGGCGTCCGTAGAAGGTCAGGCCGAGATTGTGGAAACGCCCGTCGCTGAAGGCCGGGCCGCTGTGGCAACTGGCGCAGGAAGCCTTGGTGCGGAACAGGTGCAGGCCGCGCAGTTGCTGATCGTTCAGCGCCCGGCGCTCGCCACCGATGAACCGACGCCAGCGACCCTGGCCCGGGCGCAGGCTGCGCTGGAACGAGGCCAGGGCCTTGGCGATGCGGTCGATGGTGACGCGGTCGTCGCCGAAGGCGGCGGTGAAGGCCTCGGCGTAGGACGGGTCGGCGGCGATGCGCGCCTCGATCACGGGCAGGGCGCCGGCCATCTCCAGCGGATCGACGATGGGGTGAAGGCTCTGGGCCTCCAGCGTCTCGGCGCGGCCATCCCAGAACAGCACCGGCAGCCAGGCGGCGGGGGCGACGGAGGGCGAGTTGCGCCTGCCGCGCTGGCGGTCGTGGCCGAACGAGGTGCGCAGGCCGTCGGCGAAACCCAGCTCGCGCGCATGGCAGGAGGCGCAGGCGATCTGGCCCGAGGCCGACAGTTTTGGGTCGTCGAACAGCCGCTGGCCCAGCGCCGCCTTCTCGGGCGTGGTCGGATTGTCGGCCGGGGCGACCGGCGGGGGCAGGGGACCGAACTCGGTGAAGACCGCGCCTTCCCTCAGCGTCGGGGCGGGCCAGGTCTCGGGCGCGCCGGCATAGGCGGCGCGGAGCTGCTCGACGGTGGGGTTGTCGGGCAGGACGGCGCGGGCCGGGACGTCCTCGGCGCGGACCCCGTCAAACGCCCAAGCCCCGGCGATCATACAGATCGCCAGGGCGGTTCCGGACGCGGCGTGGCGGACGAGGCGGCTCAATATTTGTACTTCACTCCGAACCAGGCGTTGCGGCCCAGCTGGTAGGGCTGGGTGCTGGAGACATAGTCGTCATTCAGCACCGCGTTGAAGACATTGTTGACCCGCGCCTCGACGGTCATCGTGCCGTAGGCGCTGCGGACGACCTCGGCCTCTACGAAGAGGTTGGCCTCGACCGAGCCGGACACCTCGACCTTGTCGAAGACGTCGTAGTTGGTCCCGCTGACGTTGATGTTCACCCCGGTGTCGGCGACGACCTTGTAGCCCTCGCGATAGCGGGCGTTGAGGTTGGTCGTGACGCGGCCGCCGAACCAGCTGGCGCCCCAGTCGGCGTTGAGGATGAAGGGGGAGGCGTAGTCCAGCAGCTGGTTGTCGGCGGTGGCCTGGAGCAGATCGACGACCTGACCCTGATAATAGACCATGCGGCCCGACAGCTCGATGTTGTCCGGGACGTCGAAGTATTCCAGGTTGCTGGCGTCGGTGTGCGAGAAGTCGGCGCTGAACGAGACGGCCTGGGTGGAGCCGATGGCGCGGGTGTATTCCAGCGTCAGGCCGCGATAGCTGCGCTCCCCCTCATTGGTGGCGTGGTAGACCGAGCGGGTCGCGGTCGTGCCGGTCTCGCGGTCATAGACCTCGGTGGTGCGGGGCGAGCTGGCGATCATGTCGCGGGTGTCGCGCAGCACCCCCTTGACCCGATAGTCGCCGCCGAGCCACGGCAGAACGCCGCTGACCGCCAGGGTGGCTTCGTCCGAATACGGCGTATCCAGTCCGAGGCCCGAGTAGCGGTTGCTGTCGGTGTGGTTGGTCAGGACCCAGTTGTCGCTCCAGCGGCGCTCGGTTCCGACGATGGTCGGGGTGCGGGTGAAGGTGCGGGTCACGCCCGCGCCCTCGCGCAGGGCGTAGCCGACGAAGCTGCGGTTATAGTAGCGGTTCAGGCCTGCGGTGACGGTCATCCCGGCGCCCGGAACCTCGCGCGACACCGACAGGCGCGGCGCGATGTTGTGGTTCTCCAGGAAACTCTCGTAGTCGTAGCGCAGGCCCGCGCGGACATCGAAGCCGGCCAGATCGAACTGGTACTCGCCCCACAGGGCGTAGCTGTCGAGGTTCGCCCGCGCGTCGAAGGCGCCGTACCGCAGCTGGGTGGTGAGAGCGTAGGAGCCGTTGCGGCAGGCCAGGCTTTCGCCGGTGGTGCAGACGGTGTTGACGCTGGCGTTGGTGGTCAGGTGGGAGATCAGATCCTGAGACCGGGCGCGCCGCGCCTCGACGTGACCGAAGTCGAACCCGGCGGACAGGTGGCCGGCGCCGAGCGGCTGGTCCCACTGGCCGGCCAGGGTGACCACGTCCTGCTGCTGGGTGAAGTCGCCCGCGGCGCCGATGGTGCAGCTGGACGCCGCCGAGCAGCCCGCCATGCCCGGCGCGCTGTTGGAGATGTTGAAGGTGCCGGACGGCGCCTGGCGGTCGTTGTCGGTGCCGGAGTAGGCGAGCTCGAGGTTCCAGATCGCCGGGCCGCGCTCGCCGTCCAGCCGGGCCTTGGCCACCAGGCCGCCGGCGTTTGAGAGGATGCGGTTGTTGTAGGCGGTGTTGGTCTGGCGGGCCTCGGCCTCATAGGGGGCGTAGGTGAGCAGGCCGGTGAACAGCAGGGTGTCGGACAGGTCGTACTCGCCTTTCAGCAGCCAGGTCTCCTTGGTGCTGGTCTGGCCGTAGGCGCCGTAGACGGCGTAGTTGGCCCCGGGGAAGTTGGTGACCGTGGCGGTGGTCCGGTTGTAGGCGGTCAGCAGGCGCAGGCGCGCGTTGACCGGCAGGTCGGCGCTGAAACCGAAGCGTTCCTTCTCGAACTCGGGCGTGTCGGGCGCCACGCCGCCGGGGAGGGCGTTACGGGCCACGTCGGAGACCTTGTACTCGGCCATGCCGTCGCTGGTCAGGCCGTAGAAGGCCTCCATGCCGAACACCGAGGAGGGCGCGCGGGTGGTGATCTCCACCACGCCGCCGGTGAAGTCGCCGTAGCGTGCCGAGATGTTGGAGTCGCGCACGACCAGGCTGCCGACCAGGCTCTGATCGACCCAGTGGGTCTGGGCCGAAGCGGCGGCCACGCCCGCGCCGGTGAAGTCGCCGGCGCCCGCGTCGCTGTCGTACATGTAGGAGTTCACGCCGACGCCATCGAGCGTGAAGCGGTTCTCATTCACCGAACCGCCCGAGATGGAGATGGTCTCGGGCCGCAGGTCCTGCAGGTCCTCGCGGGTGGCGTTGCCCGCCTCATTGCTGAACTGGATCGAGGGGACGATTCGCAGCAGGCTGTTCACGTCGCCCGAGCCGGGGGCGCGGGTGTGGACGGCCTCGCGGTTCAGGGTCGTGGTCCCGGACTCGCCGCCCGAGCCATAGACCGGCGCGGCGGGGGCGGCGGCCTTGTCATCCACCACCACGGTCGGGACGGCCTGATCCTGCGTCGGCTGCGGCGCGGATTGGGCGGCGGCGAGACCGGCATGGGCCAGCAGGGCGACGGCCGCCGCTGACGAAAGAAGATGACGCATGACCATGGTGTGCACCCCGCAACTGAACTGGGCGGGTGAGTTATCCGCGATAACGTGAATATGCAACTCATTATCAATGTCAGGCGACATTGAAGCGCGATTGAAGATTCCGCCCGGTTGCGACGGTCCGTCCGGACGGGATCAGGGTTGCGCGGCGGTCAGCTCTGCAGCCGGTAGCCGACGCCGGGTTCGGTGGAGATCCAGCGGGGCTGGGCGGGATCGGGCTCGAGCTTCTGGCGGAGCTGGCCGACGACGACGCGGAGGTACTGGGTGTCCGCCGCATGGGCCGCGCCCCAGACGGCGGTGAGCAGGTCCTTGTGGGTCAGCACCTTGCCCGCGGCGCGGGCCAGCTGGGCCAGGACGTCGTACTCCTTTGGCGTCAGGCGGACATGTTCGCCCGCGCGGGTGACCAGACGCCGCTCCAGATCGATGACCAGGTCGCCGACGGTGATGGGGCCGTGCGGCTGGTCCGTTCCGGCCTTGAGGCGCAGGGCGGCGCGCAGGCGGGCCAGCAGTTCGCCGACGCCGAAGGGCTTTTCGACATAGTCGTTGGCGCCGAGGTCCAGCGCCTCGATCTTCTCGGCCTCGCGGTCGCGGGCGGACAGGATGAGGATCGGCCCCTGATAGAATTCGCGGGCGCGGACCAGCACGTCCTTGCCGTCCATGTCAGGCAAGCCGAGGTCCAGAACCACGGCGTCCGGGTTCCACAGGGCGATGGCGCGCAGGCCCTCCTGACCGCTGTCCGCGCGCTTGGGATCGAAGCCGGCGGCGTCCAGGGCGGGGGACAGGAAACGGTGGATCTGGGCTTCGTCGTCGATGACCAGAATGGTGGTTCTAGAGGCGGACATTTGGCCCCTTCATAGCAGGTCGCGGTGGGTGGCGATGGCCTTGGGCAGGCTGATCAGCACGCGCGTGCCGTGGTCGTCCACGATGGGGCTGGCGGCGGCGATGCGGCCGTTCATGGCCTCGACGAAGCCCTTGGCGATGGCGAGGCCCAGTCCGGCGCCCTGGGTGCGGTCGGACGGCTCCTCCATGCGGCGGAATTTGTCGAACACCCGCTCCAGTTCTGGCGTCGGGATGCCCTTGCCCTCGTCCTCGATGGAGATGACGACCGAGCCGCGATCCTCATAGGCGGCCAGTTCGATGCGCGAGCCGTCGAGGCTGTAGGCGATGGCGTTTTCGAGGATGTTGACCACGGCCTGTTCCAGCAGCCCCTCATCGACCATGACCATGCTGAGGTCGGCGGGGAAGTCGCGGGTCAGGTCGCGGGCGCCGAGGCGGCGGCTGATCCGCTGGGCCGCGGCGTTGAGGACGTCGCGGACATCAGTCCAGTCGGACTTGATGTTCAGTCCGCCGCCTTCCAGCCGGGTCATGTCCAGCAGGTCGCCGACATAGCGGTTCAGGCGCTCGGCCTCCTCGCGGATGCTGAGCAGCAGGTCGGCGCGGACGTCGGGCTTCAGGGTGTCGCCGTAGTCGATCAGGGTGGTGGCCGAGCCCAGCACGGTCGAGAGCGGCGTGCGCAGGTCGTGGCTGACGGAGTTCATCAGGGCGCCGCGAAAGCGATCGGCGCGTTTGAGGGTCTCGGTCTCCAGCGCCTGCCCGGCCAGCTCGGCGCGCTCGATGGCGACCGCGCCCTGTCCGAGGATGGCCAGCGCCAGACGCTCCTCGTCCGAGCCGGGGGCGAGGGCGTCCGCCTCGATGCCCGCGACGCCGGAGCGGCCGCGCACCCCCTGCAGGGGGCGGAAGGTCCAGCTGGTCTGGGGCAGGGTGCCGGTTCCGTGGCCGGCGGGCTCGCCCTTCTCCCAGGCCCAGCGGGCGGCGGCCATGGCGGCGGCGCCGAGCTGGAGCGGCGGTTCGACCACGGGGGCGGAAGCGGCGACGGCGAGGTCCTCGCCCTCGGGCAGCAGGACGACGGCCTTGGCCCCGGCGGCGGCGCTGGCCTGTTCGGCGAGGGCGCGGGCCGTGGCGCGGGCGTCCTCGGCGCCGGACAGGGTCTGGCTGGCGGCGAGCAGGGCGGAGACGGCGGAGGCGCGGCGCTGGGCCCGGCTGACCTGTTCGCGCACCCGCCCGGCGAGGGCGCCGGTGGTCAGGGCGACGGCCCAGAAGAGGACGAGGGTCAGCAGGTCGGTCGGGGAGCCGATGGCGAAGCTGTAGAGCGGTCGCAGGAAGAGGAAGTTGTAGACGAGGAAGGCCGCCGTCGCCGCCGCCAGGGCGGGGCGCAGGCCGTGCAGCACCCCCGCGCAGACCACGGCGGCGAGGTAGATGACGCCCAGGTCGACGCGCTCGAAACTCTGGTCCAGCAGCAGGCCCAGCCCGGTCGCGACGGCGACGAGGGCGAGGCCGACAGCGTAACCGGTCCAGCCCCTGTGAGAGGCCGTGGGCCAGCGCAGGGCGGGGCGTTCGGGCGGGCTGGCGTCGGTGATGATGTGGACGGCGGCGCCTTCGGAGGCGCGCAGCAGCTCAACGGCCAGCGAGCGGCCGAGGAAGGCGCTGAAGCGGTTCTCGCGGCCGCGCGCCAGCACGATCTGGGTGATGTTGTTGCGGCGGACGTGGTCCATGACCGCACGCACCACGTCGTCGCCGCTGAGGCGGACGCTGCCGCCGCCGAGCTGTTCGGCCAGTTGGGCGGCTTCGGACAGGCGGGCGGAGGCGACGGCGTCGGGCGCGCCGGCGCTGGGGCGGTCGACGTGGGCGACGGTCCAGGGCGCGTCCATCATCATGTCGGACAGGCGTCGCCCGGTGCGGACGAGGGTGGCGGCCATGGCGTCGCCGCCGACGAGGACGAGGATGCGTTCGCCCGCCGCCCATGGCCCCTCGACCCCCTTCTCGCGCAGGGCGGCGACCAGCTGGTCGTCCACCGTCTGGGCGGCGCGGCGCAGGGCCAGCTCGCGCAGGGCGGTCAGGTTCTCGACCTTGAAGAAATTCTCGGACGCCAGCCGGGCGGTCTCGGGGACGTAGACCTTGCCCTCGCCCAGCCGCTTGCGCAGCTCGTCGGGGGTGATGTCGATGACCTCGATGTCGTCGGCGCGGCTGAGGGCGCTGTCGGGCACCGCCTCGCGCTGGCGCACGCCGGTGATGCGCAGGACGACGTCGGACAGGCTCTCCAGATGCTGGACGTTCAGGGTGGTCCAGACGTCGATCCCGGCGTCGAGGATCTCCTCCACATCCTGCCAGCGCTTGGGATGGCGAGAGCCGGGGGCGTTGGAGTGGGCGTATTCGTCGACCAGCAGCAGGTCGGGGCGCCGGGCGATGGCGCCGTCGATGTCGAACTCCATCAGGGCGCGGCCCCGATAGTCGATGGGCTGACGGGCCATGACCTCCAGCCCGCGCAGCAGGCTTTCGGTCTCGCGGCGGCCGTGGGTCTCGACCACCCCGACCACGACGTCGCCGCCCTCGGCCTTCCGGCGGCGGGCGGCGCGCAGCATCTCATAGGTCTTCCCGACGCCGGGCGACATGCCCAGAAACACCTTCAGCCGCCCGCGTTTCCGACGGGCGGCTGGCGATGCGGACGGGTCAGGTCCGGGGTCGGTCAAGGTCGGGGCAGCTCCGCATCAAGGGCGCGATTGGTCATCAGCACATTCAGATGGGGCTGGCCGACGAAGCCGAACAGGGGCTGTTCGACATGCCGCTCGATGATGCGCTGGACCTGATCCACGGAGACGCCCCGGGCCGTCGCGATGCGCTGGGCCTGGAGCCGAGCGTAGGCCGGAGAAATGTCCGGGTCGAGGCCCGAGCCGGAGGCGGTGACGGCGTCGGCGGGGATGGTCCCGGCGCCGTCCTCGGCCCGGACCGCTGCGGCGCGCTCGGCCACAGCGCTCTTCAGGTCCGGGTTCAGCGGTCCGAGGTTGGAGCCGGAGGAGGCGGAGGCGTCGTAGCCGTCGCCCGCCGCCGAAGGGCGGGGATGCAGGTAGCGGGCCTCGGCGAAGGGCTGACCGATCAGGGCCGAGCCGCGCACCGTGCCGTCCCGGTCGCGGATCAGGCTGCCATTCGCCTGATCCGGGAAGGCGGCCTGGGCGACGCCGGTGACCGCCAGCGGATAGGCGGCCCCCAGCACCAGGGTGAACAGCCCGGTCATCACAAGGGCCGGACGCAGGTGGGAGATCATGGCTCCGCTCCTCAGAAGGTCGCCTTCAGCGAGGCCACGGCGCGGGCGCCGTAGGCTTCACCGAAGTCGTGCTGGTCGGTGTCGTGGTAGCGGACGTCGAGCGCCAGATGGTCGGTCAGGGCGAAGGCCACGCCCGCGTTCCAGGTGGTGTAGTCGAGGTCCGACGACACCCACTGGCGACCCACGGCGCCCGAGACGGTCCAGCGGTCGGCGGGGGCGAAGGCGGCGTTGGCCTCCAGGTAGGTCGCCTCGTCCTCCGACGCGCCGAAGAAGTCCGGAGACCAGTAGGCCGCGACGCCGAGGGTGGCCGGGCCGACGGCGCGGGAGGCGGCGGCTTTCAGCTCGACATAGTCATAGTCCGCCCCGTCCGGCTGGCCGGTGTAGAGATAGGCGACGCCGCCCAGATCGACGGCCCAGCCCGACAGCTCCGAGCGCCAGCCGCCGTAGACATCGACCTCGGCGTCCGTGTCGTCGCCGAAGTCGACGTTCGAGGCCCAGCCCCCGGCGTAGAAGTCGCCGAAGGTCGCATCGACGCCCGCCGAGATCGCCGGGTTCTCGCGAGTCTGGCTGACGCCCCGGAAGACGTAGTCGGAGGTGACGGCGACGTTTCCGGTCACGTCCTGGGCCTTGGCCTGGCTGCAGAAGCCGACGCCGGCGAGGAGAGCCAGGCAGGCGATGGCGAAGACGGCGTCGTTGCGGCCGGTGGCTTTGAATGAGGGTTTGCGGTTCATTTCAGGTGTCCTTTCAGGATCAGGCCAGGCCGAGGCCGGTGATCACAATGTCGATGAGCTTGATGCCGATGAAGGGCGCGACGAGACCGCCGAGGCCGTAGATCAGCAGGTTGCGGCCCAGCAGCTTCCCGGCGCCGACGGCGCGGTATTTGACCCCGCGCAGGGCCAGCGGGATCAGGGCCACGATGACCAGGGCGTTGAAGATCACCGCCGACAGGATCGCGCTTTCGGGCGAGCCGAGCCGCATGATGTTCAGCGCGCCGAGCGAGGGCAGGGCGACCACGAACATCGCCGGGATGATGGCGAAATACTTGGCCACGTCGTTGGCGATGGAGAAGGTGGTCAGCGCCCCTCGGGTAATGAGAAGTTGCTTCCCGACCTCGACGATCTCGATGACCTTGGTCGGGTCGCTGTCGAGGTCGACCATGTTGCCCGCCTCCCGGGCGGCCTGGGCGCCGGTCTGCATGGCCACGCCGACGTCGGCCTGGGCGAGGGCGGGGGCGTCGTTGGCGCCGTCGCCGCACATGGCGACCAGACGGCCCTTGGACTGCTCGGCCTTGATCAGCCGCATCTTGTCCTCGGGCGTAGCCTCGGCGAGGTAGTCGTCGACCCCGGCCTCCGAGGCGATGGCCGCCGCCGTGACCGGGTTGTCGCCGGTGATCATCACGGTGCGCAGCCCCATCAGGCGCAGTTCGGCGAAGCGCTCCTTCACGCCCGGCTTGACCACGTCCTTGAGGTGGATGACGCCGACAAGCGCGCCGTTCTCGGTGACCGCCAAAGGGGTGCCGCCCGAGCGGGCGATGCGGTCCACGGCGGAGCGGAACTCGGCCGGGGCCGAGGCCTCGTCCAGGTTCAGCGATTTGAGCACCGCATCGACCGCGCCCTTGCGCCAGCTGTCCTGGCCCGCGTCGAGGCCCGACTGGCGGGTGACGGCGGAGAAGGCGATGGCTTTCGAGCCGACCGGCTGCTCGACCACGATCCCGGCGTTGCGGCCCAATTCGATGATGGAGCGGCCCTCGGGCGTCTCGTCGGCCAGGGAGGCGGTGACGGCGGCGCGAAGGGCGACTTCCGGACGGACGCCGGGGACCGGGATCACCTCGGTGGCCATGCGGTTGCCGAAGGTGATGGTGCCGGTCTTGTCGAGCAGCAGGGTGTCGACGTCGCCCGCGGCCTCGACCGCGCGGCCTGAGGTGGCCAGCACATTGACCTTGAGCAGACGGTCCATGCCCGCGATCCCGACGGCCGACAGCAGTCCCCCGATGGTCGTCGGGATCAGGGTGATGAACAGGGCGCCCAGAACGATGGGGTCCAGCTTCACGCCCGAATAGGCGCCGAGGCCCAGCAGGGTCACGACCGCGATCAGGAAGACCAGGGTCAGGCCCGCCAGCAGGACGGACAGGGCGAGTTCGTTCGGCGTCTTGCGACGGTTGGCGCCCTCGACCATGGCGATCATGCGGTCGAGGAAGGTCGAGCCCGGCGCCGAGGTGATGCGCACCTTGATCCAGTCGGAAACGACCGTGGTGCCGCCGGTGACGGCCGACCGGTCGCCGCCGCTTTCCCGGATAACCGGGGCGCTTTCGCCGGTGATGGCGGCCTCGTTGACCGAGGCGACGCCCTCGATGATCTCGCCGTCCGAGGCGATCACGTCGCCCGCCTCAACCAGGATCACCGAACCGACGACCAGCTCGTGCGCCGGGGTGGGGACGATGGCGCCGGTCTTCGGATCGACGATCAGTTTGGCTTTCGTCGTGACGCGGGTGGCGCGCAGGGAGTCCGCGGCCGCCTTGCCCCGCCCTTCGGCGACGCTTTCGGCCATGTTGGCGAACAGGACGGTGGCCCAGAGCCACAGCGCCAGTTGCACCGCGAAGCCCGCCGACTGGCCCGCCGCCACCGCCGCGACCGCCGAAACGGTCGCCAGCAGGGCCACGATCCAGGTGGCGAAGATGACCGGATTGCGCAGCAGTTTGCGCGGATCCAGCTTGATGAAGGCGTCGCCGAGCGCGCGGCCCAGCATGGCGCCGTTGAGCCCTCCCGCGAGGGGCGCCGGACGGGCCTTGCCGCCCGGCAGTTCAGGATTTGCGAAGGTCATGGGAATGTCCGTCAGAACGCCCCGCCGAGCATCTGGAAATGCTCGACGATGGGTCCGAGAGCGAGCGCCGGGAAGAACTGCAGCCCGCCGAGGATGAGGATGACGCCGATCAGAAGGCCGATGAACAGGCCGCCGTGGGTCGGCAGGGTTCCGGTGCTCGGAGCCAGTTTGGGCTTGGCGACCAGTGAGCCAGCGATGGCCAGCACCGCGACGGCGGGGACGAAGCGCCCAGCCAGCATGGCGATGCCGAGGGTCGTGTTCCACCAGGGCGCGTTGGCGGTCAGGCCCGCGAAGGCCGAGCCGTTGTTCGCCGCCGCCGAGGTGTAGGCGTAAAGCATCTCCGACAGGCCGTGCGGCCCATGATTCAGCAGCCCTTCCAGAGCGGTGGGGAAGACGACGGCGACGGCGGTGAAGCCCAGGATGGCCAGCGGCAGGACCAGCACGGCGATCATGGCGTACTGGATCTCGCGCGCCTCGATCTTCTTGCCGAGATATTCCGGCGTGCGACCGACCATCAGGCCCGCCACGAAGACCGCCAGCATGGCCATGACGACCATGATGGCGATGCCCGAGCCGATGCCGCCGGGGAGGATTTCGCCCAGTTGCATCAGGAACATCTCTATGCCGCCGGACAGAGGCATGTAGCTGCCGTGCATCGAGTTGACCGAGCCGTTCGAGGCTCCGGTGGTCTGGCCCGCCCAGGCGGCGGAGGCGGGGACGCCGAAGCGGGTCTCCTTGCCCTCCATGTTCACCGGCTGCTCGATCCCGGCGGCGACGAGCGCGGGCGCGGGCTGGCTTTCAGCGATGTAGATGCCCGAGGTGCAGACGCCCAGGATGATCAGGGCGGCGGCGGCCAGGGCTTTCACCTCGCGCTTCGCCAGCACGCTGCGCCCGAAGGCGAAGAAGGCGGCCCAGCCCATGACGTTGATGGCCACGGCGGTGATCAGATTGGTCAGGGCCGAGGGGTTCTCGAACGGGTGGGCGGCATTGACGTTGAAGACGCCGCCGCCGTTGATGCCGAGCTGTTTGATGGCGACCTGGCTGGCGGTCTGGAACAGGCTGAGGGTCTGCTGGCCGCCTTCCATGGTGGTGGCGACAGCGTTGGCCGACAGGGTCTGCGGCAGGCCCAGCGCGGCCAGCACGATGGCCAGAACGAAGGACAGGGGCAGCAGGACGTAGAGGGTGGTCCGGGTCAGGTCGGCCCAGAAGTTTCCGACGCCCTCACCCCGGCTGGCGACGAAGGCCCGCGCGAAGGCGGCGGCGATGGTCGCGCCGGTGGCGGCGGAGACGAAATTCTGGGTGGTCAGGCCGACCATCTGGCTGAAGGCCGACATGGTCACCTCGCCGCCATAGGACTGCCAGTTGGTGTTGGTCACGAAGCTGACGGCGGTGTTGAACGCCAGATGCGGCGACAGGCCGTCGAAGCCCTGCGGGTTCATCGGCAAAATGCCTTGAAGACGCAGGATGGCGAACAGCAGCAGGAAGCCGGCGAGGTTGAACGCCAGCAGGGCGCCGGCGTAGCCGAGCCAGCCCTGGCTGCGGGTCGGGTCGACGCCCGCGGCCTTGTAGAAGACGGTCTCGACCGGCTTCAGCACCGGGTCGAGCCAGGTCCGCTCGCCATTCCAGACGCGCGACATATAGAGCCCGATCGGCCAGCCCAGAAGGACGGCCAGACCGAGGGTGAGGGCGATTTCCGCCCAGCCTTGAACAGTCATGGCGGCGGCTCCTTCAGAACCGCTCGGGGCGCACGAGCGCCGCGACCATGTAACCGGCGACGACGATCGCGCCGACGCCCCAGAGGATGGAGACGATCATCGTCACATCCTCTTCAATGTAGCGGCGAGGGCGGCGAAGAGCAGGAATGCTCCGCCGCCCAACGCCAGAAAGATCAGATCGGACATTGCCGACGCCTCCGACTTTGTGGAGGCGGGACAAGGCTCCCGAACCGCGTAAGGGCGCCATTCGGGTTCCGGCGCGGCGCATAAGGAAAACATAAGGGGAGGGCCCCCGGCTTATGCGGCGCTTATGCGGGCGGGCGGTTTTCGAATGGCGCGCTGAGGCCCGGCGGGTGTCGATTGCAGGCCTCTTCAACGGAGGTCGAAATGACCCGCAACGCCCTGCTGACCCAAAGCCTGAAACCTCGCCCCGTCGCGCCGCCAAGCGTCTGGCGGATGGCGATGGACGTGATCGGCCAGGCCTTCGGCGCCGCTTCGACGCGGGAGCGCGGCCGATGATGTCGGGCTATGTCGACGACCGAACGCCGGCGCGGCGTCGTCCCGGCGGCTATGAGGTCGTGCCGACGGCGGGCGGGTGGTGTGTGGCCGTCAACGGCTGTCGCACGCGCGCCCTGCCGGTCCGCGAACTGGCCGAACAACTGGCGCGCAGCCTGCAGGCCGAGGCCGACGGGCTGCATCATCGCCGGGAGGCCCGCCAATGATCGCGGCGCTTCCCGCCGAGCCCGTGCCGATCGCGATCACCATCGATCACGGCCTGTGGTGCTTCCGTTCGCTGGACGGCCGCCTGAGCGGCGCCTTCATCGACCGACGCGCCGCCGTCCGCGCCGCTCGCGACGAGGCGAAGGGGCATGAGGGCTATGTGGTGGTCGGGGTCGATCAGCCCTGAACGCAAAAACGGAGCCTGACGACCGTCAGGCTCCGTTCGTGTGTCCGGCTGTCGGAAGGCTTCAGTCTTCCTGCGGCATGCCCTGAGGGACGATGGTCTTGATGATCGAGGCGTCCAGTTCCTCGAACTCGTGCAGGCCGATGGTGTCGTACAGCTCCTGACGGGTCTGCATGCGGTCGATGTACTTGTGGGTGCCGCCGTTGGCCTTGATCGAGGCGTAGAGCTCTTCCTGGGCCTTGTTGGCGGCGCGCAGCGAGGACACCGGCCAGATCACCATCTTGTAGCCCATCTCCTCGAACTCGGACGCCGTGTAGAAGGGCGTCTTGCCGAATTCGGTCATGTTGGCCAACAGCGGCACGCCGGGCATGGCGGCGGCGAACTTCTCGAACATCTCGCGGCTGGTCAGGCCCTCGGGGAAGATGGCGTCGGCCCCGGCCTCGACATAGAGCTTGGCGCGCTCGACGGCGGCGTCGAAGCCTTCAACGCCGACGGCGTCGGTGCGGGCCATGATCACCAGATCGCGACGGGCCTTGGCGGCGGCGGCGACCTTGGCGGCCATGTCCATGGCGGGGACCAGCGACTTGCCGTTCAGGTGGCCGCACTTCTTGGGCAGGATCTGGTCTTCAAGGTGCACGGCGCCGGCGCCGGCTTCCTCGAAGGTCCGCACCATGTGCATGACGTTGAGCGCCTCGCCGTAGCCGGTGTCGCCGTCCACCAGCAGCGGCAGGCCCGAGGCGCGCGCGATCTGGCGGATGAAGAAGGCGACTTCGTCCACGGTGATGATGCCGAGGTCCGGCAGGCCCATCGAGGCGGTCATCGCCGCGCCCGACAGATAGACGCCGTCGAAGCCCGCGTTCTTCGCCTGAAGGGACGCCTGACCGTTGTGCGCGCCCGGCAGCTGCCAGATGCCGTCACGGGCGAGGGCGGCGCGGAAGCGCTTGCCTGCGGATTCGGTGGGGAGGTCGGAGGCGAGGAGGTAGGGCATGGGGGTCCTTTAGGCCGTAGAGTTGGCCGTTATTCCGCGCCTGCACGCGGAGTGTAGCGATACGCGCGTAGTCGTTTCCGAGCGCGCTCAAGTTCGTCGGAGGTAAAAAGCGGGTGCCAGCGATCATTCTCGACGACCACGGCTTCAACTGTCAGATCCAGCCGCTCGCGGAGGTACAGCGCCGTATAGCCTTCGGACTCTCGCGGTGCATTGATCAGCGTTTTGGCGGTCCGAAGACCGCCATTGTCAGTGAGCATCTGGAGAAAGATGGTGGCGTTGTAGTCGGCTTCGTCTTTCGCTTGGCGATAGACGTTGAACATAGCTTGATCGAACTGTTGCTCGAGCCGGTCCGCCATAGCCGTTACCCCCGCTTCTTCAGGTCCACCCATTCCAGGTTCTCCGGCCCCGTGTAGTTCGCCGTCGGGCGGATGATCTTGCCGTCCTGGCGCTGTTCGATGACGTGGGCCGACCAGCCGGTGACGCGCGAGATGACGAACAGGGGGGTGAACATGGCCGTGGGCACGCCCATCATGTGATAGCTGACGGCCGAGAACCAATCGAGGTTAGGGAACATCTTCTTGGCGTCCATCATGACGCTCTCGATGCGCTCGGCGATGTCGTACATCTTGGTCGAGCCGGCCTCGTCGGACAGCTGTTTGGCGACGCGCTTGATGACGACGTTGCGCGGGTCCGAGATCGTATAGACCGGGTGGCCGAAGCCGATGATGACTTCCTTGGCGTCCATGCGGCGGCGGATGTCGGCCTCGGCCTCGTCCGGGTTGGCGTAGCGCTTCTGGATTTCGAAGGCGACCTCGTTGGCGCCGCCGTGCTTGGGCCCGCGCAGGGCGCCGATGGCGCCTGCGATGGCCGAGAACATGTCCGAGCCGGTGCCGGCGATGACGCGGGCGGTGAAGGTCGAGGCGTTGAACTCGTGCTCGGCGTAGAGGATCAGCGAGGTGTGCATGGCCCGCACCCAGCTGTCGGACGGCGGCGTGCCATGCAGCAGGTGCAGGAAGTGTCCGCCGATGGTCTCGTCATCGGTCTCGACCTCGATGCGACGGCCGTTCTGGCTGAAGTGGTGCCAGTAGAGCAGCATGGAGCCCAGCGAGGCCATCAGGCGGTCGGCGATGTCGCGCGCGCCCGGATGGTTGTGGTCGTGGGCTTCCGGCAGGACGCAGCCGAGGGCCGAGACGCCGGTGCGCATCACATCCATCGGGTGGGCGGCGGCGGGGATGCACTCCAGCGCGTCCATGACGGCGGCGGGCAGACCGCGCAGCGCCTTCAGCTTGGCCTTGTAGGCCTTCAGCTCGGCGGCGTTCGGCAGCGTGCCGTGGATCAGCAGGTGGGCGATTTCCTCGAACTCGGCCGTCTCGGCGAAGTCCAGGATGTCATAGCCGCGGTAGTGCAGGTCGTTGCCGGTCTTGCCGACGGTGCACAGGGCGGTGTTGCCCGCGGCGACGCCGGACAGGGCGACGGACTTCTTGGGCTTGAAGGCGGGGGCGGCGGCGTCGGTCATCGATTTCCTCAGTGGTCAGTGCAGCGCTTCGCGGCGTCTGGCGTCCCGGTGAGGGAGCGCGGGCCGAGCCTGCACGCGGCGGCGCCCGTTGATCGCGCGTCCGCCCTGATTGATGGGCACGAAATAGCGGAATTCCACGCCGGGTGAAGGGTGAATCTGCTTGGGGCGCGACTTGCGTGGTCGCGCCGTGCTACCACTTGGCAAAACAGGGCCAAATGGCCACGGGAACGCACAACGGCAGGGAAGAACGCGCGTTCGACGCCGCCGCTCAGCATTGTCGTGGCCAGACGACGTGACGAGAGTGCTGCCATGAATACCGCCTTCCGCAAGCCGCTGCCGGGCGCGAACCTCGACTATTTCGACACGCGCGAGGCGGTCGAAGCCATCCGGCCCGACGCCTATGACGGCCTGCCGTTCGTGTCGCGCGTGCTGGCCGAACAGCTGGTGCGCCGCTGTGATCCGGCCGTGCTGAACGACGCCCTGATCCAGATCGCCGACCGCAAGCGGGACCTGGACTTCCCCTGGTATCCGGCCCGCGTGGTCTGCCATGACATCTTGGGGCAGACGGCGCTGGTCGATCTGGCCGGCCTGCGCGACGCCATCGCCGAACAGGGCGGCGATCCGGCCAAGATCAATCCGGTGGTTCCGACCCAGCTGATCGTCGACCACTCGCTGGCCGTGGAGGCCCCCGGCTTCGATCCCGCCGCCTTCGACAAGAACCGCGCCATCGAGGATCGCCGCAACGAGGACCGCTTCCACTTCATCGAATGGACCAAGCGCGCCTTCGAGAACGTGGACGTCATCCCGGCGGGCAACGGCATCATGCACCAGATCAATCTGGAGAAGATGAGCCCGGTCATCCAGGCGCGCGACGGCGTGGCCTTCCCCGACACCTGCGTCGGCACCGACAGCCACACTCCGCACGTGGACGCCCTGGGCGTCATCGCGATCGGTGTGGGCGGTCTGGAGGCCGAGACGGTCATGCTGGGCCGTCCGTCGATGATGCGCCTGCCCGACATCGTGGGCGTCCGGGTGACCGGCCGCCGTCCGGAAGGCATCACCGCCACCGACATCGTGCTGGCCATGACCGAGTTCCTGCGCAAGGAGCGGGTCGTCGGCGCCTGGCTGGAGTTCTTCGGCGAGGGGGCGGACAGCCTGACCATCGGCGACCGCGCCACCATCTCGAACATGTGCCCGGAATACGGGGCGACGGCGGCGATGTTCTACATCGACCAGCAGACCATCGACTATCTGCGCCTGACCGGTCGCGAGCCGGAGCAGATCGCCCTGGTCGAGACCTACGCCAAGGCCACCGGCCTGTGGGCCGAGGCGCTGAAGGGCGCCGAATATGAGCGGGTGCTGGAGTTCGACCTGTCGAGCGTCGAGCGCAATCTGGCCGGACCGTCGAACCCGCATCGTCGCCTGCCGACCTCGGCCCTGCGCGATCGCGGCGTGGCCGTCGATCTGGAAGGCGCCCTGGCCGAGGAGCGCGAGGGGCTGATGCCGGACGGGGCGGTGATCATCGCCGCCATCACCAGCTGCACCAACACCTCCAACCCGCGCAACGTCGTTGCCGCCGGTCTGGTGGCCAAGAAGGCCAACGCTCTGGGCCTGATCCGCAAGCCGTGGGTGAAGACCTCCTTCGCGCCGGGTTCGAAGGTGGCCAAGCTGTATCTGGAAGAGGCCGGTCTGCTGACCGAGCTGGAAAGCCTCGGCTTCGGCATCGTCGGCTTCGCCTGCACCACCTGCAACGGCATGTCCGGCGCGCTGGATCCGGTGATCCAGAAGGAGATCGTGGACCGCGACCTCTATACGACCGCCGTCCTGTCCGGGAACCGCAATTTCGACGGCCGGATCCACCCCTATGCGAAGCAGGCCTTCCTGGCCTCGCCGCCGCTGGTGGTGGCCTACGCCATCGCCGGGACCGTGCGTTTCGACATCGAGCAGGACGTGCTGGGCGTCGCCCCGGACGGCTCGGACATCCGCCTGAAGGACCTGTGGCCGACGGACGCCGAGATCGACGCCATCGTCGGCGAGCATGTGAAGCCCGAGCAGTTCCGCAACGTCTATGAGCCGATGTTCGCCCGCCAACTGCATGGCGGAGCGCCTGCCGCGCCGCTGTACGACTGGCGTCCGACCTCGACCTATATTCGCCGTCCGCCCTACTGGGACACCGAGGGCCTGGGCGCCCTGGCGGCCAGCCCGCGCACCCTGAAGGGGATGCGGCCGCTGGCCATCCTGCCGGACAACATCACGACCGATCACCTTTCGCCGTCCAACGCCATCCTGCCGACCTCGGCGGCCGGCGAATACCTGACCTCGATGGGCGTGCCGGAGGAGGATTACAACTCCTACGCCACCCACCGCGGCGACCACCTGACCGCCATGCGCGCCACCTTCGCCAACCCCCAGCTGGTCAATGAAATGGCCGTGGTGGACGGGGCGGTGAAGAAGGGCTCGCTGGCCCGGGTCGAGCCGGACGGCAAGGTCATGCGCATGTGGGAGGCCATCGAGACCTACCTCACCCGCCGCCAGCCGCTGATCATCATCGCGGGCGCGGACTACGGCCAGGGTTCGTCGCGCGACTGGGCCGCCAAGGGCGTGCGTCTGGCCGGGGTCGAGGCCATCGTCGCCGAGGGCTTCGAGCGCATCCACCGCACGAACCTGATCGGCATGGGCGTGATGCCGCTGGAGTTCATCAACGGCGTGACTCGTCTGGGCCTGCTGCTGGACGGGACCGAGACCTATGACGTCGTCGGGACGCCCGCGCCGGGCGCGGAGCTGACGCTGGTCATCCACCGCGCCGACGGCTCGGAAGAGACCGTGCCGGTGAAGTGCCGTCTCGACACCGCCGAGGAGGTCTCGATCTATGAGGCCGGGGGCGTGCTGCAGCGGTTCGCCGAAGACTTCCTGGCCTCCGAAGCCGAGGCCGCCTGATGAGCCACGGTCCGCAAGTCCGCATCCCCGCCACCTATATGCGCGGCGGGACGTCCAAGGGCGTCTTCTTCCGCCTGGAAGACCTGCCGGAAACCTGCCGCTCGCAGGGCCCGGCGCGCGACCGGCTGTTCCAGCGGGTGATCGGCAGCCCTGACGCCTACGGCAAGCATATCGACGGCATGGGCGGGGCGACCTCCAGCACCTCGAAATGCGTGATCGTGTCGCCAAGCGACCGGCCCGGCCATGACGTGGACTATCTGTACGGCCAGGTCTCCATCGACACCGACTTCGTCGACTGGTCCGGCAACTGCGGGAACCTGTCCACGGCGGCGGGCGCCTTCGCCATCCACGCGGGCTATGTCGATGCGGGTCCGGACGGCGTGCGGACGGTGCGCATCTGGCAGGCCAATATCGGCAAGACCATCATCGCCCATGTGCCGGTCAGCGGCGGCGCGGTGCAGGAAACCGGCGACTTCGAGCTGGACGGGGTGACCTTTCCCGCCGCAGAGATCGTGCTGGAGTTCCTTGACCCCGCCGATGAGGGCGAGGGTGACGACGGCGGGGCCATGTTCCCGACCGGCAACCTGATCGACGAACTGGATGTGCCCGAGGATCTGGTCGCGGGCGGCAAGCTGACCGTGACGATGATCAACGCGGGCATCCCGACGATCTTCGTCAACGCCGCTGAGCTCGGCTACGAAGGCACGGAGTTGCAGGAGGCCATCAACGGCGATCCGGCGGCCCTGAAGCGGTTCGAGGCCCTGCGCGCCGTCGGGGCGCTGAAGATGGGCCTGATCGACACCCTCGAAGGCGCGGCCAAGCGCCAGCATACGCCCAAGATCGCCTTCGTCTCGCCGCCGAAAGACTATGTCTCGTCCAGCGGCAAGGCTGTCGGGGCGGGCGATGTGGACCTGCTGGTCCGCGCCCTGTCGATGGGCAAGTTGCATCACGCGATGATGGGCACGGCGGCGGTCGCCATCGGCGCGGCGGCGGCCATCCCCGGCACGGTGGTCAATCTGGCGGCGGGTGGTGGTGAGCGGCAGTCCGTCCGCTTCGGCCATCCCTCCGGGACCCTGCGGGTCGGCGCCGAGGCGGTGCAGCAGGACGGGGGCTGGACCATCACCAAGGCCATCATGAGCCGCAGCGCCCGTCGCCTGATGGAAGGCTGGGTCTACGTCCCCGGCGACACCGTCGAGTGAATATAAGCATATAAAGATATCTTTATATGCGCGTTGACATCCGTCCGGCCTGTGGCAGTCTCGCGGGGTCGTGGTTCTGCGCGCGGTCTTCGGGCCGTGCGGAGCTAAGAGGGAAGCCGGTGTGACGCCGGCGCTGCCCCCGCAACTGTGAGCGGCGAGCCGAAGGTCCATCTCGTGTCACTGGGGGTTCGCCTCCCGGGAAGGCCGGACCGGAGGCGTCGACCCGTGAGCCAGGAGACCTGCCCCGACAGATAACGTCCTCCGGCGGGGTGTCCGGTCAGGCCGCAAGTGCGCCGCCGGACCTGTTGCCCGCGTGAGCGTTCGCGCGTCCCTGTCCGAAGCCCTGCCTCTTGCAAAGGCTTCGCCCCATGACCGCCCGCTCCCCCGTTCAGGTCGCCACCCTCGGCTTTCCCCGTATTGGTCCGAAGCGAGAGCTCAAGACCGCGCTTGAGGCCCACTGGGCCGGAAAGATCGACGCCAAGGCGCTGCTCGCCGCCGCCGCCGACCTTCGTGGTCAGGCCTGGGCGCGCCAGCGGGACCTGGGCGCGGACCTGATCCCGTCGAACGACTTCTCGCTGTACGACCATGTGCTGGACACGACGGCCATGGTGGGGGCGGTCCCCGCCATCTACGGCTGGGACGCCGAACGGGTCGGGCTGGACACCTACTTCGCCATGGCGCGGGGCGCGCAGGGCGAGCGGTGCGAGCACGGTCATATCCATGGCGCGCAGGACGTGCCCGCAGCCGAGATGACCAAGTGGTTCGACACCAACTACCACTTCATCGTGCCGGAGTTCACGGCGGACCAGACCTTCCGCCTCGGCTCGACGAAGGCGCTGCACGAGTATCTGGAGGCGAAGGAGAAGGGGGTCGAGACGCGCCCGGTGCTGCTGGGACCGGTCAGCTATCTGCTGCTGGGCAAGGCGCGGGATGGCGACTTCGATCCCCTGACGCTGCTGCCCAGACTGCTGCCGGTCTATGCCGAGGTGCTGCGTTCGCTGGCCCGCGCCGGGGCGACCTGGGTGCAGCTGGACGAGCCCTGCCTGGTCACCGACCTGAGCCCGGCGGCGCGCGAGGCCTATGCCCGCGCCTATGAGGTGCTGTGCAATGTGACCCCGCCGATCCGGGTGATGCTGACCCCCTATTTCGGGGCGCTGGACGACAACCTCGATCTGGCCATGTCGCTGCCCGCCCACGGGCTGCATGTCGATCTGGTGCGGGCGCCGGAGCAGCTGGAAGCGGTGGTCGCGGGGGCGCGGGCCGATCAGCTGCTGTCGCTGGGCGTCATCGACGGACGCAATGTCTGGAAGGCCGACCTGACCGCCATCCTGGACCGGATCGAACCGGTCGTGGCGAGCGGGCGGTCGGTGATCGTGGCCCCGTCCTGCTCCCTGCTGCACACCCCGATCGATCTGGAGCGGGAGACGGCGCTGGACGCCGAGGTGCGCGACTGGCTGGCCTTCGCGGTGCAGAAGGTGGCCGAGCTGAAGGTGCTGGCCCGCGCCCTGAACGAGGGCCGGGAGGCGGTGCGGGCGGAGCTGGCGGCGGCCGATGCGGCCATCGCCTCGCGCCGGACGTCGACCCGCATCCACGACGCCGCGGTGAAGGCGCGTGCGGCGGATTGCGACGAGGCGCTCACCCGGCGGGACAGTTCGTTCGAGATCCGGCGGCAGGCGCAGGCGGCGCGGCTGGGCCTGCCGGCCTTCCCGACCACGACCATCGGCTCCTTCCCCCAGACCGCCGAGGTGCGCAAGGCGCGCGCCGACCACGGCAAGGGCGTGCTGGATGACACGGCCTACCAACAGTTCCTGCGCGAGGAGACCGCCCGGACGGTGAAGTGGCAGGAGGATGTGGGGCTCGACGTGCTGGTCCACGGTGAGTTCGAACGCAACGACATGGTTCAGTATTTCGGCGAGCAGCTGTCGGGCTTCGTCTTCACAAAGGCGGCGTGGGTGCAGTCCTACGGCAGCCGCTGCGTGCGACCGCCGATCATCTTCGGCGATGTGTCGCGTCCGCAGCCGATGACGGTGGAATGGTGGCGCTATGCCCAGTCGCTGACCGCGCGGCCGATGAAGGGGATGCTGACCGGGCCGGTGACGATCCTGAACTGGTCCTTCGTGCGCGATGACCAGCCGCGCGGCGAGACCTGCCGCCAGATCGCCTTCGCCATCCGCGACGAGGTGGCCGATCTGGAGGCCGCGGGCGCGCCGATCATCCAGATCGACGAGGCCGCCCTGCGCGAGGGCCTGCCCCTGCGTCGCCGTGACTGGCAGGCGTATCTGGACTGGGCCGTCGAGAGCTTCCGCGTCACGGCCTCGACCGTCCGGGACGAAACCCAGATCCACACCCACATGTGCTATTCGGAGTTCAACGACATCATCCAGTCGATCGGCGCCATGGACGCCGACGTCATCTCCATCGAGACCTCGCGCTCGCAGATGGAGCTGCTGGACGCCTTCAACGACTATCGCTACCCGGCCGAGATCGGGCCGGGCGTCTATGACATCCACTCGCCCCGCGTCCCGGCTGTCGAGGAGATGACGGCCCTGCTGAAGGCGGCGGCGGAGAAGCTGCCCGCCGACCGGCTGTGGGTGAACCCCGACTGCGGCCTGAAGACCCGCAAATGGCCCGAGACCGAGGCGGCCCTGCGCAATCTGGTGACCGCCGCCCGGGCGGCGCGCGGCTGAGGGCTGAAATGCGGGAAGCCCGGCCTTGCGGGGCCGGGCTTCTCAAAGATGGTGCGGCTGGTCGGGCTCGAACCGACACTCCTTTCGGAACCGGATTTTGAGTCCGGCGCGTCTACCAATTTCACCACAGCCGCGTGGGTCTGCGCCTACAGGGGCGGTGGCGCGATTGCAACCGGTCCCGCCAACAGGTCTCAGGACGGGCCTCAGGACGGGGGCGGGATGAAGCGGATGGCGAAGCGGGCGATCCGGCCGCGCATGTCCGTCCCATCCAGCGGGGGGGCCATTCTGGACTGCGCGACCGCGGCCAGGGCGCTGTCGGCGAAACCGACGTCCTTGGGGTTCTCGACGTCGGCGAGGCAGTCCCTCAGGGTCAAGTTCTCGGCTACGACGCAGGACATCCGGACCAGTCCGTTTTCCACGCGCCGGTTGGAGGCCGCCGCGGGGAACGTCGGCTGGGGCGCGGTCTCCCAGCGGAGGTTCGGGAGCGGGACTCGTGCGATCAGGTCGCGCGGTTCGTCCAGCGGCTGGCCGCAGGCGGTGAGAACGGCGTTGACGGCGTTGGCCGAGGCGGGGACCGTGAGGCGGAAGCGGTGGGGCCGTTCGGCCTCGGTCTCCGGCTCGATGCGGACGTCCAGCTGACCGCCCGGACGAAGCTGGCGGGCCAGACGGGCGGGTTCATCCGCGCCGAGGACCGGCTGGCCGGCCTGGGTGATCCAGACCTGATCCTCGGCGGCGATGGCGCCCGCCGAGACCCGCACCTTGCGCGTGGCCGCCGTCGAGACCGGCGCCCCGGTCACCAGCAGGTCGAGCGCGCCCGCGCTGCAGCGCAGGGCCAGGACGTTATCGCCGAAGTCGAGCGTGGCCAGCGTCAGCTGCCGCTCGACACTGGTGGTCAGGTCCCAATCCGCGGACGCCTCCTGGGCCGAGGCCGGGAGGGCGAGGGCGGCGCTCGCGAGAAGGGCGAAGGCGGCGAGGGGGCGGCTCATCGCGCGGCGCCCGGGGTGTCGAGTTCGACGTGGGCGTCGGAGCCGCCGTGCTGGATGTTGCGGGCGCGGATCCACATCTCGATGCGCTGGGTCACCACCATGCCCGCGGCGAACAGCATGAAGGCCTCGAGGATGGCGTTGGGGTTGACGTGCCAGTCGGCGGCATGGGCCGCCAGCCACGGCTCGAGCGCCTTCCTCAGGATCATGACGCCGATGACGATGAGCAGGCCGATCGGCGAGGCCTGGGCCTTCAGCGTGCCGTCCGGCTCCTTGAAGATGGTGGTCATCTTGCCGCGCTGCCAGCCGAAGGCGCCGCCCAGACCCAGGCCGACGGCGAGGATCAGCAGGGAGACGGGATCGACGGGGGCCTCGCCGCGTCCGCTGACGCTCATGCCCCAGATGCCGAAGCCGATGGCCGCGACGATCAGCAGGGGCATGACCCACAAGAATTGAGGTCGCAGCGTCCGGGGCCTGCGATTGCGCAGCAGGATGAGCGGAATCACGACCGCGATAACGATCAGCGGGATGAGGTTTTGTTGTGTCACGAAGACTTCCCCCGTTCGCGTCAGACGGCGAACGGGGGGAGCTTAGTCGGTCCCGCGTGGACGTAAAGTCGCACGCGTCTCACAGTCCTATTGCGGCGTGGTCAGGCGGCCCGGGTTGTAGATTTCCTCGCGGCCCGGCAGGCGGCTGGGCGGGGAGGCGACGTAGACGCCGTCCAGCTGGCCGTAGGTGGTGACGAAGCTGATCGTCCGGCCGCCGATGGCCTCGCCGCGGGTGGTCGGCGAGATACGGCCCGAGCGGTGGGCGCCCAGAACCGCGGCGCGGCCGAAGCCGCCGTTTTCCGGGAATTCGCTCTCGGCGCGGCAGTTGCGCAACGAGCCGTTCGGCTGAACCGTGCACAGCACCGCGGCCAGACCGGCCTCATAGTTTTCCGAGCGATTCGGGAAGCTGGGCGTCGGATAGCGATCCCAGCGCAGGCCGGTCAGGTTCTCGCCCGAGGGAGCGACATCGGTCGGGCTGGTCAGGTTCTGGCCGCAGGCCTGGAAGACGCGACCCACCGATTGCGACGAGGCCGGGATATCGACCACGTGACGACGGGCGCGGCCGTTCTCTTCAACCACGACCTCCAGACGGCCGCCATGGCTCAGCTGGGTGGCGATGCTGCGCGGCCAGACGGCGAAGGCCGAGGTGCTGTTGCGGCCCGAGACCCACTGCGACGTCTCGTCGGTCTGGCCATTGATGGTCCAGCCCAGAGTGCGGCGGCCCGAGCCTTCCGGCAGGCCCGACACCACGACGCTGAGGCGGTCGTTCACGCAGCGAACGGCGACGCCGAAATTCTGGAAGGTGACGGCGGCGATGCTGAGGTCGCGCGAGGCGTCCTGCCCGAAATCCCAGTCGTCCCCCGAATCCTGGGCCAGGGCCGGGACGGCCGCGAGCGTCAGGCACGCCATTCCGACCGTGCGCCAAAGCGACTTCCGGTTCATTGTGTACTCCCCAATTTTTATTGCCTCGGGCGGAGCTTAACTACGGGACCAAGGCGAAAAGGCGTCAGCCTTCAACCGGAGCTACCGTTTGTTCGATGGCCCCGAAGATCGAGTGATGCTTGTCGTCGAGCATCTCGATCCGGACGGTGTCGCCGTGCTTGAGGAAGCCGGTTTCCGGCTTGCCGCGCAGGATGGTCTCGACGGTGCGGACCTCGGCGATGCAGCTGTAGCCCAGACCGCCTTCGGCCACCGGCTTGCCGGGGCCTCCGTCTGCGTCGCGGTTCGAGACCGTGCCCGAGCCGATGACCGTGCCGGCGCACAGGGCGCGGGTCTTGGCCAGGTGGGCGATCAGGGTGCCGAAGTCGAAGGTCATGTCGACGCCGGCGTCAGCCTTGCCGAAGTCGGCGCCGTTTAGCTGGACCGACAGGGTTCCATGCAGCTTGCCGTCCCGCCAGCGGTCGCCCAGGGCGTCCGGGGTGACGAAGACCGGCGAAAGGGCGCTGGCCGGCTTGGACTGGACGAAGCCGAAGCCCTTGCCGAGCTCCGCCGGGATCAGGTTCCGCAGCGACACGTCATTGACAAGGCCGACCAGACGGATGTGGCCCAGCGCCTCTTCGCGGCTCACGCCCTGCGGCACGTCGCCGGTGACGACGACGATCTCGGCCTCCAGGTCACAGCCCCAGCTTTCGTCGGCCAGCGGGATCGAATCACGCGGGTCCAGGAAGCCGTCCGAGCCGCCCTGATACATCAGCGGGTCGGTCCAGAAGCTCTCCGGCATCTCGGCGCCGCGCGCCTTACGGACCAGTTCGACGTGGTTCACATAGGCCGAGCCGTCGGCCCACTGATAGGCGCGGGGCAGGGGGCTGGCGGCGTCGCGTTCATGGAAGCGGCCGCGCGGCACGCCACCGTGCTCCAGGCTTTCGGCCAGGGCGCGCAGGTCGGGCTCGACCCGGTCCCAGTTGTCCAGCGCCGCTTGCAGCGTGGGGGCGATCAGGAAGGCGTCGGTGAACCAGGCGAGATCGCTGGAGACGACGACGAGGCGGCCGTCACGGCCATGCTTGAGCGAGGCGAGTTTCATGCCGCACGCCTAACCCGTTTCCCGGCGCGGGGAAACCGGGCGCCGTGTCGGTGGCGGATCAACCGTGGCTGAGGGTGGGGCCGTTTCCGCCGGACAGTTCCGCCAGAGCGCCGCGCAAGGCGGCGGTGCGGGCGTCCCTGTGCCGCCAGTGCTCGTTGAAAGCCGCGACCGCCAGCCGCAGGGCGTTGGTCTGTTCGCGCACCGTCATCTCCTTGCGAGGCTCCGGGGCGGGGTGGTGTTGGTCGTGATCCGGCTTGGCGGGCTTGGCCGGGGCGGAAGGGGCGACATTGATGGTGATGTTGGCCGCCGCGGCGCCGACGCTGGAGGTCGGGCCGTGGCCGTCGTGGCCCTTGTCCTCGCCGTGCTTGTCCTCGGACTTGCCGTTACCGGGGCCGTGGCCGGCGTCGTGACCCTTGCCGTGATCGCCCTTGGGCTTGTCCGGCAGCTTGCCGTCCACGGCGCCGCGCAGGGCCGTGACGCAGGCGGCCAGACCCTCCTTGCCGCCCGAGAGGGACAGGGTCCTGCCGAGACGGGCGTCGACCACGTGGAGAAGGTGTTCGGCCCGGCCCTTCAGGGCGCTGTCGTCGGCCTTCATGGCGTCCTTGGCGGCGCCGTCGATGGCCTTCCAGATGGCGTCCGAGGCGTCGCCGCCCTTCGGCCCTGACTGGCCGCGCAGGAACCAGCCCAGCAGGGCCGCCGCCAGCAGCCCCAGAATCAGCGCGCCCCACAGCACCGGGTCGGCGCCGAAATAGATCGGCGCGTCGAGCGGGGCGTTGGCCGGATCGGCCGAGGCGAAGTCTGCGCCGTAGGACATGAAGGCTCCCGCTGAATGACCGAACGGCATTCTGCGCGGACAGCCCCGCTTGGCAACGGGAAAAGGTTAACGGTTTTGTGGAAACCGCCCGGATCAGGCGGGCGGGTGGATCAGGGCCTTGGCCTCGGCCCCTTCGCGGCCGCCGATCAGGCGCACCTCTACCTCGACGGCGATGGCGCCCTCGGGCTGGTGGGCCCAGAGGTAGCGGCGCTCGACCTCGACATCCCGGCCCGACGGCGCGACGCCCTCGAACGTGTCGCCCCAGGGCGTGACGGCCTTCATGTCCGGCCACGGCAGGGCGCAGGCGGCGTCCAGTTCCTCGATGGCCATTTCGGACAGTTCGTCATCGCTCACAGCCACCGGCGCACCTTCGATCGATAGGCGTCCCAGTCGGCGCCGAATTTGGCGAACAGATAGGCTTCTTCGCGCAGGACCACAAAGCGATCGACCATGACCATGCAGGGCAGCAGCAAGGCCAGGGCGATCAGGCTGTCCATCCACACGGCGGCGCCGGCGTAGATCAGGGCGAAGCCGACGTAGATCGGGTTGCGGCTGAAGCGGAAGACGCCGCCGGTCTCCAGCGCCACGGACTCCTTCCACGGCTCGGCGGGGGTGCCCTTGCGGCGGAAGCTTTCCATCGCCGCCCCGTCCAGCAGCAGGCCGCCGACGATCAGGGCGAAGGCGATGTAGCGGCGCACGTCCCATCCGGCGCCGAGGCCCGGGTCGGCGACGACGAAGGTCAGGCCCCAGCCCGCCAGCAGGAAGCCGACATAGATCAGGGGCGGGGGGAAGCGGACGGGGCCAGTGTTGGGGCCGGTCATACAGTCTGTCCCGAAGGCGCGGTGAATTCGGAGGCGGGGGCGTCGCCGGTGTTGATGACCTCGGACGGCTCGAAGATCATCACCTCGGCCTCCTCGTCGGCGGCGGTGCGATGCTCGACGCCGCGCGGGACGACGATGAACTGGCCGGAATCGAGGCTGACGATCCGGTCGCGGAACTCGACCCGGAAGCGGCCCTTCCAGACCAGGAACATCTCCTCGGCGTCGGCGTGGCTGTGCCAGGGGAAGACGCCCTGCACCTTCACCAGCCGAACGTCCTGCCCGTTCAACTGGGCGGCGATGCGGGGGCGCCAGTGGTCAGAGAAGGCGGCGAACTTTTCGGTCAGGTCGATGGCGGCGGTCATGGGCGCAGGGCCTCGTCGCCGTAGATGGCGACCCCGGCCGCGGAGCCGCTGGCGACCGCGCCGCGATACATGCCCGAGGTGTTCAGGGCGAAGGCCGGTGTCCCGTCGCGGCCCATGACGATGACGCCGCCGTCGCCGCCGATGGAGCCGACATCCGCGATCTCCGTATCGGCGGCGGCCTGGACGGTCGCGCCCTCGCGGGTGCTGACGCAGATATCCCGCGCCACCGTCGCGCGGATGAAATACTCGCCGGAGCCCGTGGCCGAGACCGCGCAGCCGTCGGCGTTGGACGCATAGGCGCCGGCGCCGATCACCGGCACGTCGCCGACGCGGCCCCAGCGTTTGGCGGTCATGCCGCCGGTGGAGGTGCCCGCCGCCAGACGGCCCTGCTGGTCCAGCGCCACCGCGCCGACGGTGCCGAATTTGCGCTCGTTCAGGGGCGGGGCGGGCAGGGTGTTTTCCGCCTGCGGGCCGGGTGCGCCGGCGGGGCGTGGCGGGATCGGCAGGTTCTGGGCGCGCAGGGCGGTTTCCAGACCGCGCCAGCGGCGCTCGGTGAAGAAGAAGCTCGGGTCCACCTGCTCCAGCCCGACCGAGGCGGCGAAGCGGTCGGCGCCGGGGCCGATCAGCATGACGTGCGGGGACTGCTCCATCACCGCGCGGGCGGCGGCGATGGGGTGGCGGGTGGTGGTCAGGCCGGCGACCGATCCGGCGTTCAGGGTGGAGCCGTCCATGACGGCGGCGTCCAGCTCATTGCGGCCCTCGGCGGTGAAGACCGCGCCGCGCCCGGCGTTGAACAGCGGGTCGTCCTCCATGATCTGGATTGCCGCCTGCACGGCGTCGAGCGCCGAGCCGCCGTTCGCGAGAATGGCCTGTCCGGCCTCCAGCGCGCGGTGCAGGGCGGCGCGATAGGCGGCGTCCTGTTCCGGCGTCAGGCTGTCGCGTTCGATGACGCCCGCGCCGCCGTGGATGGCGAGGGACCAGCGGGGCGACTCCTGCGCGAGGGCGGGGGCGGCGGTCAGGGCGAAGAGGGCCGCGAGGGCGAGGCGGAGACGGGTCATGGCCGCAGCGTCGGCGTTTCGCCGGTCTGACTCAAGAGGCGGTCGTCAGGTCAGCCACCGGGGGCGGGCGATCTCGTCGGCGGCGAGGCCGTAGAGGCGACGGCTCAGCATGGCCAGGGCGACCGAGCCGCCATGTGGCGCGGCCATCCAGGCGCAGCCCAGCAGGCGGTTCACTGACGGCGGGCGGTCGATCCAGCCGAACGGACGGTCCGGCAGCAGCAGGATGGGGCGCATCCGGCCATTGGGGCGGCGACGCCAGACGTCGCTGTGCAGGGCCGCGCGGGCGAAGGTCTCGTTCAGGGTGACCAGAACCTCGGGGTCCCATTCGGTGATCTGATCGAGGGTGACGATCCCCGTGTTGGCGTCGCCGACCGCGACATTGGTCCAGCCCGCGCCCTCCAGGACCTCGGTGGCCAGGGCGCCCCGGAAGCCGGTCTTCAGCCCGTCTGCGCCGCTGGCGTAATAGAAGCTCTGGCCCTCCGGAGAATGCCGCCAGTGGGTCAGCACCTTTTCGGCCTCCTCGGCCAGTTTCTCGCCCCGGCCGGAGGCCTCGAGCAACTGGCCGGCCTGCCTGAAGGCCTCGGGGATGCTGGTCAGCCGCCCATCGATCAGGGTCCACGGCACGTTCAGATCCGCCTCGGCGCGCGCTTCCCGGGCGACGTCCTCTGGCTCGGTGTCGCCGTAGTCCAGGATCAGTGCTGGCTTCAGGGCGAGAATGGCCTCGCGGCTCGCCTGTCGTCCGCGCCCGGACAGACCGCCGAGATCGGGCAGGGCCGAGCCTTCCGCCGGGAGACCGGCGAGACAGGCCGGATCGGGTTTGAGCGGCCATCCCGCCAGCCGTTCGCGGGCGACGGCCCAGATCAGCAGGGCCGCGGGCTGACCCGCGGCGACGACGTCGCGACGGATGCCGGGGGCGCGGGAGCAGGCTGAGGGGGCGACACCAAAAGCGGCTGCGAGAGCCAGGGCCCCACGACGGGTCAGCATGTCTTACTCAAACTCCTGCGACGTCCCGCTCGCCTCTCACACAGGGTTACGGCTTGTAAACCCCCACGCACGGTGGTCCTATCGCCCCTTCGTCAGGGGAAGGCGGGGCCGCAGAGGCGCGCCCACAACACAAACGGGCATCGCACCCCCGCAAGCCAAAGGGTAAGCATGAATATCGTTATCTTGCTGGGGGTGATCATCACTCTCGCCACGGGCATTCCCGTGCTTTTGCAGATCCTCAAGGGGCACCCGCGAGGGTTGATCATCTGCTTCTTCGCCGAGATGTGGGAACGCTTCTCGTTTTACGGCATGCGCGGCCTGCTGATTTTCTACCTGACCCAGCATTTCCTCTTCCCCGACGCCCAGGCGTCCGGCCAGTACGGCACCTACGGCTCGCTGGTGTACCTGCTGCCGCTGATCGGCGGCATCGTCGCTGACCGCTACATCGGCACCCGCAAGGCGATCATGTTCGGCGCCATCCTGCTGGTCATGGGCCACGGCCTGATGGCCTTCGAAGGCAGCCCGGCCCGTCAGGTCGTCAACGCCGGCGGCGAATCCTACGCCGTTCAGATGGTGGAGCGCGGCGATCAGAAGGTCGGCCAAGTCGTCGTCAACGGCCAGGGTTATGACTACACCGCCACCCCGGATGGCCACATCACCGTCGCCAACGCGCCCGCCGGCACCCCGCTGGCCACCGCCGCTCCGGGCGAGCTGCAGGTGTCGGTCGTCAAGTCGTCGGGTGAGAACTGGTTCTTCCTAGCCCTGTCGCTGATCATCATGGGCGTCGGCTTCCTGAAGCCGAACATCTCGACCCTGGTCGGCCAGTTGTATCCGCAAGGCGATCCGCGCCGGGATTCGGGCTTCACCCTGTACTACTACGGCATCAACCTGGGGGCCTTCTGGGCCGCCGTGCTGTGCGGTTACCTCGGCCAGAACTTCGGCTGGGGCTGGGGCTTCGGCCTCGCCGGCATCGGCATGGCGCTGGGTCTGGTCGTCTTCTGGCTGGGCAAGCCCCTGCTGCAAGGCAAGGGCGAGAGCCCCTATCCGGAGCTGATCAAAAAGCCGGTCGCCGGTTTCCTGAACCGCGAGACCATCATCTACCTGCTGGCCTTCGTCGGCGTCGGCGCCCTGTACTTCATCGTGCCGAACCACGCCCTGGTGGGGCAGGGCCTGCTGCTGTCGACCATCGCGGCGCTGGGCTTCATCACCTGGTTCATCATCTTCAAGATCGGCAAGGACAAGGTCGCCCGCGAGCGGATGATGCTGGCCATGGTGCTGATCTTCGGTTCGGCGGTGTTCTTCACCCTGTTCGAACAGGCCGGTTCGTCGCTGAACCTGTTCGCTGACCGGAACGTCGACCTGTCGCTGACCGCCGCCGCCGGCACCCTGCTCGGCATTCCGTACGGCACCCCGGCCCAGCTGGCCGCCGCCGGAGTCTCGACCTCGGGCCTGTGGATCGACACCTCGATCACCGCCGCCCAGACCCAGTCGTTCAACGCGGGCTACATCCTGATCTTCGCCCCGGTGTTCGCGGCCCTGTGGGCCTTCCTGGGCAAGCGCCGGATGGACCCGAACCCGGTGGTCAAGTTCGGCCTCGGCATCATCCAGGTCGGCCTCGGCTTCCTGGTCGTGGTGTGGGGCGCCAACTCGGGCATGGTGGACGACGCCTTCCGCACCCCGCTGGTGCTGCTGGGCCTGCTCTACATGCTGCACACGACCGGTGAGCTGTTCCTGTCGCCGGTGGGCCTGTCCGAAATCACCAAACTGTCGGTCCCCTCGATCGTCAGCTTCATGATGGCGGTGTGGTTCATGGCCTCGTCGATCGCCCACTTCATCGGGGGTGAGATCGCCAAGCGCGCCGGCACCGAGACCGTCGGCGGTCAGGTGACCAATCCCGAGGCCGCTCTGCAGACCTCGCTGGACACCTTCCAGACCATCGGCCTGTGGGGCGTCGGCATCGGCGTCGCCTTCATCCTGATCAGCTTCGTGATCTCGAAGTGGTCGAACGGCGTGAACGAGCCGGGCAACCACCCGGGACCGTCGCTGTCGGATGCGGGCCGTGAAGACGGCAACGTCGCCAATCCCTCGGCCACCACGACCGGCTGAGCGGCGAGCGATCGCTGACATGGAAAGGGCGGAGCCGGGAGGCTCCGCCCTTTTTCTTTGTGCGCTATCGCTCGGGACGCGGTCCCTCGCTGCTTGAGCGCGGATCGGGACGGAGCTTGTCGCGGGCGCCCCTCCACCACGCTGCGCGTGGTCCCCCTCCCCCAAGGGGGAGGAACTGAGTTCGCGCTCAAGCAGCGAGCCGCCGCGCGACGAGCGGTAGCGCTCTAAAAAGTCTTCCTCACCTGGAAGAAGAGCCAGGGGCTCATCCTCGTGCTGCGGGTCTCGCGGGTGGTCACCGGGGCGACGTCGCGGGGGCCGCTGTGGAGCTCGCGGGTGTAGCCCTGGGCCTGGTTGGTGGCGTTGCCCAGATCGATCCGCAGGGTCAGGTCGGAGCGCGGCTTCCACTGGCCGTAGATCGTCACGAAGGGATCGGTGCGCAGGGCGCGGATCTCGCGGACCCTGAAGATGCGGCCCTTGTCGACGTTGCAGCCGTGATCGACGCCATAGGACCAGCGTCCGTCCATCAGGTCCTGATTGAAGTTGACCCCGCAGCCGAAGGCCTGGTTGCCCTGGAAGCGCCGTTCCTCGCCGGTGACGGGATCGGTGACGCTGGTCTGGGACCAGCTGCCCCGCGCCTGCAGGCGGGCGTTGGACAGGCCCAGACGGTCCATCGGCAGGGTCAGGCGCAGCTGCAGCCAGTTGGACGTCCCGTCGCCGATATTGCCCACGCCGTCGAAGCCGCCGGCCAGCGGGATGACATCGACCACGTCCTCGACCTGGGAATGTTGCAGGGTGACGTCGAACACGCCCTCACCCCAGAAACGACGCTCGTAGAAGGCCTCGAACAGGGTCTCCTTGGACGGTTCCAGATCGGGGTTGCCGCCCTCGACCTGACCGATGTCGATATCGGCCGACGCGACAAAGTCCTCAAAGTCCAGCTGGCCTACCAGCCGCTCGACGCGGAAGCGGAACTGATGGCCCGCCCACGGGGTCCAGGTCGCCTGGATGCGGGGCTTGGGATAGACGAAGGACTTGCTGGCGTCGCTGTCGCCCGACTGGCTGATCTCGGACACCTCGACCCGCAGGCCGAACTCCAGGGTGAAGCTCGGGCTCGGCCGCCAGGTGGCCTGACCGAAGACCTCGCCGCGCAACTCCTCGACCCGCACCGAGGCGGAGGGCAGGGGAACCGGCACGCCGTTCTCGGCATAGGTCGTGGCGCTGTCGAGGAAGTTCCACGCCACCTCGCCGCCGGTCTCGACGGCCCAGTGCTCATTGGGGCGATGACGCAATTCGAGGCGGGCGATGGACTCCCCGGCTGTGTCGTCCGAGGTGAAGGTCGAGCTGTCGCCGCCGCTGGTGGAGACGCCCGTATAGTCGTCGGTCTCGTAGCGTTGCAGGCCGGTGAGCTCCAGCGCCGTGCGCGGACCCAGATCGCGGGCCCAACTGAGGCCCAGCTCGCCGTTGAGCGAGTCCGATTCCTCGTCGTTGAAGCTGTCGGTTCCGGCGCCGGACAGGATGCGGACCTGCTGCGAATTCTCGTTGCCGTTCCAGCCCAGCAGGCCGTTCACGCGCAGGCGGCCACCCGCCAGACGCCGCTGCACGGCGCCGGTGGCGCGCACGTTGCGGAAGCGGTCCCACAGCTCCAGATCGGCGTCCTGGATCAGGTTGCCCGCCGGGTCGTAGCGGCGGCGATAGCCGTCGCTGGTGCCGTCGGTGCGGTCGGTGGTGGCGCTGATCGAGGCCTCGATCTGGTTGTCGCCCTCGCGCCGCGCATAGCGGGCGGCGACCAGCGGCCCGATGTAGCCGTCGGGATAGGTGTAGGCGTTCAGTTCCAGCACCCGCTCGGTGGTCACGGTGCGGACCAGCACGATGTTGGCGACGACCGGATGGCCTTGCATGTCGATGCCGGGCGCGCCGCCGCGGATCAGCTCGATGCGCGCCACCCCGGCGGCCGAGATGCGGCGCAGGACGGCCTCCAGATCATCCGTCTTGGTCGAGGGCGCCTGGCCGTCGATCAGGACATTGCCCGAGGCGCCGGCGAGGCCGCGCGTGCCGCTGTCGCCCGAATCGAAGGCGAAGCCGGGCAGGCGCGCGATCATGTCCAGGGCGGTGTCGGGACGGCTGTCGGCGAAGAAGACCGGCTCGAAGACCAGCACGCCGCGTTGGGTCGCATCGACCTCGGGGGCGGAGCGCGTGGGACCGGTGGGGCGGGGCGACTGGGCCACGCTCTCGGGCGCCGCAGGCGTGGTCTGGGCGAGGGTCGGAGACGCCAGGACGGACATCGCAACGCCCGCCATCCAGAAAGCCTTACGCATGACATCTCCCCTTGTCGTTGCGTGGTGTGCCCGCGAACGCTGTTCGGCTCCAGTTACAAGCGGGACAGGTCTGTTAATCGCCCTCGTCTGGTGTCCCCCGGGGAGGGGGCGGCGGAGGGTAAGGGACCTCCGCCGCCGTCGAATTCCGGCCCTTCCGGGGGCGTTGAGGCCGGAACCGATCTCAGAACGTCTTGCGCAGCCGGATCTGGTAGAAGGTGCGCGGGTCGATCTCCTTGGTCTCGACGTAGTCGATGGGCCGGGTGGTGCGGTTGCCGTAGGCGATCCGCTCCTGATCGAAATTGTCCCACAGGTTGACCTGGGCGCGGATCGAGAGGGTCGGGGTCGGCTTGTACTCGGCCCACAGCTCGAAATAGTCGCGGCCACGCCAGCTGAAGCGCTGGTCCGGGTCGAAGCTGGTCTGGCCCAGCAGCGGGATCCAGGCGCCGCCCCACTGCAGCTTCCACGACGTGATGTCCTGGGCGACCGTGAAGGTGGCCTGCGAGGCGCGGACGCTCGAGATCGGGCGGCGCTCGCCGGTGGTCGGGTCGGTGACCTCGGTCTTGTTCCAGGTGTTGCGGAAGCCGAGGCGGCCGCCGCTGAAGCCCGCCCAGTCCATCGGGACCAGAACGTTCAGCGCCAGCTGATCCAGCGTGCCGTCGCCGATGTTGCCGACCGCCGACAGACCGTCGTCCAGCGGGATGGCGTCGATGGCGTCGACGATCTCGTCATGGCGCAGGCCGATGCTGACGATGCCGTCGCCCAGGAAGCGGCGCTCGTAGGTCAGCTCGCTGATCCAGCGCTGCTCCGGCTCAAGATCGATGTTGCCGCCGAAGACGTTCTCGTCCTCCAGATCCGCCGAGGCGGCGAAGTCGCTGAAGTCCAGCTGGCCGACTTCCCGTTCGAAACGCAGGCGGACCTGGTTGTTGGGCATGGGCGTCCAGGTCGCCAGCAGGCGGGGCTTGGCGAAGTAGAAGCTCTTCTCCTGATCGGCGTCGCCCGACTGGGTGATGGTCGAGGCCTCCATGCGCAGGCCCCCCTCGACCGTCAGGTCGTCACGCAGCCGCCAGGTGCCCTTGCCGAAGATCTCGCCGCGCGTCTCCTCGACCGTGACCGAGGCGGAGGGCAGGGGGACCGGGGTCCCGCCGATGCTGAACGACTGCTCGGTCTCCAGCATGTTGTAGGCGACCTCGCCGCCGAACTCCCACGTCAGCTTCGGCGTCTGCTCGAAGCGGAACAGGCCGCGCAGGATGGTCTCGGACGACTCGCCGTCGGATTCGAAGCGCTGCTCGGGGCTGTCCACGCCCGACAGGCGGGTGCGATTGGTCGAGACGCCGGTGAACTCGCTGAACTCGTGGATGAAGCGGGTCTCCAGCCGCAGGCGGTCGCTCAGCGGGCGGGTGTAGACCGCGCCGAACTCGCCGCTGTTGCCGTCTTCCGCGTAGCGGCTCTCGCGGCGCACGGTGGGCGAGGTCTGCAGGTTGATGTTGGCGTAGTCATTGACGCCGTAGCGGGCGGTCAGGTCGATCTTGCCGCCCAGGAAGGGCGTGGCGAAGTTCACCCGGGCCGACTGACCGCCGCCCTTCTGGTCGTTGAAGAAGTCCTCGTTGCGGATGACGGCGCCTGCGCCGTCGCGGCGGACGACCGGGCCGGTGCCGTTCGAGTCACTCATCGACAGGCCGTCGCTGAGGGTGAAGCCCCAGGTGCGTTCCCCGTCCTTGGCGGTGAACTGGACCGAGCCGCCGTAGACGTCCTGACCGTTCTCGAACAGCACGGCGTTGCCGGTGACGATGGTCTGGCGGCTGGACTGCTCGCGGGTGATCACGTTCACCACGACCGAGAAGCCCTGCATGTCGATGCCCGGGGCGCCGCCGCGGATCAGCTCGATCCGTTCGACGTTCGCGGCCAGGGTGCGGCCCAGAACGCTGGAGCCGGTGTCGTTCTTGGAGGCCGGGCGCGAGCCGTTGACCAGGACGTTGCCGACCGAGCCTTCGAAGCCGCGGCTGCCGTCGCCGTCCGAGACGCTGAAGCCGGGGACCCGGTTGACCATGTCCAGGGCGGTGGTTGGGCGCTGGTCGGCGAAGAAGTCGGGATTGAAGACCAGCACGCCCTGCTGGCCTGCCTCGGCCTGAACAGGCGGGGGGGCGGGCGGCGAGGTCGGAGGCGTTTGGGCCGCGGCCGCGCCGGCGGTCATAAACAGCGCCGTCGTCGCCAGCAGAATGGTTCTGGTCATTGCGAAACTCCCCTCGTCATGTGACGAGAGGTGTGACCGGATGGTTCGCCTGTCTCCAGTTACAAGACCGACAGGTGGATTAAATCGGCGACAGCATTACAGGGCTGTCATCTTCGTGTTCTGATCTTGTCTCGACTATACTGTGATCACTCAAGTTAAATGGGCTCGTCCGTGAAATCCGTCGCTGTCTTCGCTTCGATCCTCCTGGCGTTTGCTCCGGCCGCCTCGCCGGTACTGGCCCAGACTCCGCCCAATGCGGCGGCGCAGGACGCTATCGAACTGGATGAGGTCGTGGTGCTGGCTCGCCGGTCGGGCGCGCCGATGTGGACGATCACCCGGGGCGACTCGACCCTGATCCTGGTCGGCTCGATCCGCGCCATTCCGCGCGACGTCACCTGGCGTCCGGATGCGCTGGAGCAGGCCACGGCCAAGGCGGATCTGATCCTGTTGCCGCAGGAAGGCCGGGCGTCCTTCAGCGACATCCTGCGCGTCATCTGGCGCGCGCGGACCATCGGGCGGATGCCGCAGGGCCAGACCACGGCGGACTATCTGTCGCCTGAGTATCAGGCGCGGCTCGAGGCCCTGATGGCGGGCGAGCGCAGCCAGACCTGGCGCGGCCAGAGCCTGTTGTTCACCAGCATCGACCTGATGCAGGACAAGGCGGGCTTCGGCGCCGGGCGGGACGCGCCGGACGCGGTGGACGTGGTGCGTCGCGCGGGCCGTCGCGCCCGCATCGACATGCGCCCGGTCGGCACGGTGCGGGGCGACGAGCTGGTCGACAGCCTGATCAATGCGCCGCAGACCGTCCACGTTCGCTGCGCCGAGCGCGCCATCGCCGCCGCCGAGGCGGGGCCGGAATCATCCCGCGACCGGGCCATCGACTGGCGCGCCTTCCGCGTGCCGGACGTCGTCAACTCGCCGATCGAACAGGCGCTGAATGTCTGCTGGCCGTGGGGCGACCCCGACCTGGCGCCGCAACTGCACCAGCAATGGGCGGCGGCGGTGGAGACGGCGATGATCTCGCCCGGCACGACCATGGGCGTGGCCCCGATCCGCCTGCTGGCCGAAGAGGGCGGCGTTCTGGACAGCCTCGTCGCCCGTGGGTTCGAGGTGGTCGGGCCGGAGTGGAAGTGAGGGGGAGGGCGTAGAAATCAGGAGTTAGGAATTAGGCGGGAGCGTTCTCCCTAATTCCTACGCCCCAAGCCCTAATTCCTGCCTCAGACCGCCGTCCCGCCCACCGTCAGGCCGCCGATCTTGAGCGAGGGCTGGCCGATGCCGACGGGGACGCCCTGGCCGGCCTTGCCGCAGACGCCGACGCCGGGGTCGAAGGCGAAGTCGTCGCCGATCATCTGCACCTGCGTCAGGGCCGTGGCGCCGTCGCCGATCAGGGTGGCGCCGCGCACCGGGGCGGTGATCTTGCCGTCCTCGATGAGGTAGGCCTCGGTGCACTGGAAGACGAACTTGCCGTTGGTGATATCGACCTGGCCGCCGCCGAAGTTCGCGGCGTAGAGGCCGCGCTTGGTCGAGGCGATCATGTCGGCCTTCGAATCCTTGCCGCCTTCCATGAAGGTGTTGGTCATGCGCGGCATGGGCATGTGGGCGAAGGACTGACGACGGCCGTTGCCGGTGGCCTTGGCGCCCAGCTGGCGGGCCGACAGGCGGTCGTGCATCAGCCCGACCATGATGCCGTCCTCGATGAGGACGGTGCGGTTGGTGGGCGTGCCCTCGTCGTCGATGGTCAGGGAGCCGCGACGACCGGCGATGGAGCCGTCATCGACCACGGTCACGCCCGGCGCGGCGACGCGCTTGCCCATCATGCCGGTGAAGACCGACGAGCCCTTACGGTGGAAGTCGCCCTCGAAGCCGTGGCCGATGGCCTCGTGCAGCAGCACGCCGGGCCAGCCGGCGCCGAGGACCACGTCCATTTCGCCCGCGGGGCAGTCGACGGCCTCAAGGTTCACCAGCGCCTGGCGCAGGGCTTCATCGACCTGACCCTGCCAGCGGTCGGGGGCGATCCATTCCTCGAAGCCCGCGCGGCCGCCGGCGCCGGAGGAGGCGCTCTCGCGGCGACCGTCCTTCTCCACGGTGACGGAGACGTTCAGGCGCACCAGCGGGCGCATGTCGCGCATCTGGCGGCCGTCGCCACGCAGGATCTCGATCTGGCGGTGCTCGCCGACCAGCGAGGCCGAGACCTGCACCACGCGCGGATCACGGGCGCGGGCCCAGGCGTCGATTTCGGCCAGCAGGGCGATCTTGTCGGAGAACGCGGGCGAGGCGAGGGGATCGACCTCGTCATAGAGCTTGCGATTGGTCGCCCGCGGGGCTTGGGCGGCGACGCCCGCATAGCCGGACTTGGCCAGGGCGGCGCTGTCGGCGGCGCGGCGGAGGGCGGGGCCGCTGATCTCGTTGGCGTGGGCGTATCCGGCGGTCTCGCCGGCGACGACGCGCAGGCCGAAGCCTTCGGCGGCGTCATAGGCCGCGGACTTCAGGCGGCCGTCGTCGAAAACGAGCGACTCCGATTCGGATCGCTCGAGGAACAGTTCGCCGTCGTCGGCTCCGGTCAGGGCGTCCTGAAGGATCGAGAGGGCTTCGTCGGCGCCGACCTCGGCGCTGTCGAGGATGGCGGGCGGGGAAACGGGGACGGTCATGGGCCTTAAGTAGGGGCTGACCGTCCCCGCGTCACCATGGCTCAGTCCATCTCGACTTCACCCCAGCCGGTGATGACCTGGTTCACCTGGGCCGGGTTGCGGGTCAGGCGGACATCGCCCCGGCCCGAGATGTCGATGTCGGCGCGCTCGGTCGGTCCGACGCGAACGTCGCCCCGGCCCGGAACGGCCACGGTCGCCCGCGCCACGATCAGCCGGTCCAGCTCCGCATCGCCGTCGCCGTTCACCGTCACGGAGACGGCGTCGGTCCGGCCCTCAACCTCGACCCCGGCCTCACCCTGAAGGGTCAGAGTCAGGTCAGGCTGGTCGTAGTCGCGGATCCGCAGCAGACCGTTGTCGCCCATTTCGAAGGTCTTCACCGACGGGGCGGTGACGACGATCTTCAGGGCCTCGGATTCGCTCCACACGCGGATGCCGCTGCCGGTCCACCGGACGTAGCCGCGGTCGGGGCGGTCATCGCGGGTCATGGTCAGGCGACCCTCGGTGAACCGGATGCTGTCGACGATATCCTTGGGACCGGTGATCCGCACGCTGGCCTGATCGCCCTGCACATAGGTGACGTCGCCGGGCACATCGATGGACAGGCTGTCGCCGCCGGTCCAGGCGATGTCGCGGGTGACGTCCGGCTGGACCTCGCCGCGCTCGAGCCGGAAGCTGTTGTCGCCGGGAGAGTCGTCGGTGACGACCCAGGTCCAGTCGTGATTCCGGATGTCGTTGCCGACCATGGCGGCGGCGCCGCCGAGACCGGCGATGGCGAGGATGAAGCCGACGCCGGTGATGACGAGAAGATTGCGCATCATGTCAGGTTCCTCCCTCAGGCCTGGTAAGCGGGTTGCGGCTCAAGCGCCGGCTTCAGCACGCGGTAGTGCAGGCGTGCGTACCAGACGGTGGCGTCGATCAGCCATTTGGTCAGGATCGCCATCAGGCCGCCCATGAAGAGGCCCAGGCCCATCAGGCCCACGCCGAGCAGCACTCCGGCGATCGGTCCGCCCGGCCCGCCCACGAAGGGCACGACCACGGCGATGATGCCGCCGGTGACGAAGACGATGATTCCCGTGACGAGGAAGGCCAGAACCGTGCCGAAGATCGGCAGGACCAGCGGCAGGATGATGATGATGTCCAGCGCGCCCAGCCCCAGCAGGCCGAAGACGGCGCCGGCGGCGGCCGAAGGGTTCTGCTCCTGTGACCAGCGACGGGCTCCGGCCTCGGCGCGCAGTTCGCGGGCCAGACGGGAGGGGTCGCCCAGCGCCGCGGCGATTTCGGCCTCGCTACGCCCGGCGGCGGCGCCGTCGGTGAAGTGCAGGTCGTAGTCAGCGGCGATCTCGGCGGCGGTGGACATCGGAAGGCCCACCAGCCCCTGTCTCAACCGGGCCATGAATTCGGCGCGGGTCATTGTTCAGCTCCCTGTTCAGCGGATTCGGCGGCGGGTTGGCCCGCATCGTCGAGAAGGGTCTCGACCGCGCGGACGAAGCCTCGCCACTCGGACCGCTGGGCCTCGAGGGCCCGACGACCGGCATCGGTCAGACGATAGTATTTGCGGGACGGGCCCGAGGGCGATTCGACCAGATAGGTCTCGACCTGGCCGTCGGACTGCATCCGCCGCATCAGCGGGTAGATGGTCCCCTCGCCCATATCGATGGCGTCCGAGAGGGTGGACGCGATCTCATAGGCATAGCTCTCGCGGCGGTTCAGCAGGGCGAGGACGCACAGCGTCAGCACCCCCTTCTTCAACTGGATCTCTATGGTTTCAGGCACATCAACGTCTCCTGTGATGTTTGATGGGGTACTGCAAGGTATCTTGCGGCGCAAGGTAGCTGGCGAAACATGACTGCGATTTAATCCGACGCCCGATGGTCGCGGATTTGTCGGGACGCTTGGCAAGCGGGGGAGGGGGCGATATGGACCGCCCGAAGTCTCGCCGTGACCAACGCGTCCGCGGCGTCTGTTTGCGATTCACTCGCAAATGATTGCGAAGAAACGGTTTTATGAGGATGTCTCGCATGGGGATGGGCACGCGGGCCCGGGCGCTGATCGGCGGTGGTCTCACCGCTCTCGGCCTGGCCGTTTTCAGCGCCACGCCGGCCTTGGCTTCGGGAAGTGACCGGATGGGTCAACCGACGCCGGGCGGTATTGGCCTGCAGCCGGCGGCCTCGCCGCTGAAGGTGGAGGCGCACGTCTTCCACGACTTCATCCTGCTGCCGATCATCACCCTGATCGTGGTCCTGGTGCTGGGTCTGCTGGTCTGGATCGTCATCCGCTACAACAAGAAGTCCAACCCGGTTCCCGCCAAGTGGAGCCACAACACCCTGATCGAGGTCATCTGGACCGTCGTACCGGTGCTGATCCTGGTGGGCATCTCGCTGTTCTCGTTCCGCCTGCTGTTCGCCTACCACGACATGCCGACGCCGGACCTGACCATCAAGGCGACCGGCAACCAGTGGAACTGGGCCTACGAATATCCGGACCAGGGCATCGCCGAGTACGTCTCGAACATGCTGCCGGAAGAAGAGATCGCCCGTCGCGGCATGTCGCACGACCTGTACCGCCTGGCCGCTGACGAGCCGATCGTCGTGCCGGTCGGCAAGACCGTCCGCGTTCTGGTCACCGCCGCTGACGTGATCCACGCCTTCGCCCTGCCGGCCTTCGGTCTGAAGATCGACGCCGTCCCGGGCCGTGTGAACGAGACCTGGTTCCGCGCTGACCGCACCGGCGTCTTCTACGGCCAGTGCTCTGAACTGTGCGGCGTCGACCACGCCTTCATGCCGATCGAGATCCACGTCGTCAGCCAGGCCGAGTTCGAAGCCTGGGTCGCCTCCAAGGGCGGCTCGATGACGCCGAAGACGGCGGCTGAAGCTCCGGGCGGCACCGTCGCCCAGGCCGCCGCCGGCACCACCGGCGCCCCCACCGTCGCTGACGGCGCTGTCGCCGTTCCCGCTCCCGCCGCGCCCGCCGCGGCCACGCCGGCCCCGGTCGCGGCTCCCGCCGCCCCGGCCGCCCACTAACGATACGCGAGAGCCCCAAAGACATGGCCACCGCAGCCGAAAATCTCGCCCACGACCACGACGGGCATCACGACCACAAGCCGGGTTTCTTCACCCGCTGGTTCCTGTCGACCAACCACAAGGACATCGGAACCCTGTACCTGATCTTCGCCATCATGGCGGGGATCGTGGGCGGCGCCCTGTCCGGCCTGATCCGTCTCGAACTGGCCGCCCCGGGCATCCAGTATTTCGTGCCGGGCGGCCTGATCGAGCAACTGGGCCTCGTTGAAGCGTCCAAGCACGGCTACAACGTCACCGTCACGGCCCACGCCCTGATCATGATCTTCTTCATGGTCATGCCCGCCATGATCGGCGGCTTCGGCAACTGGTTCGTTCCGATCATGATCGGCGCGCCGGACATGGCCTTCCCGCGCATGAACAACATCTCGTTCTGGCTGCTGGTCGCCGCCTGGGTGCTGCTGTGCGCCTCGCTGTTCGTCGACGGCGGACCGGGCCAGGGCTTCGGCGGCGGCTGGACGATCTATCCGCCGCTCTCGACCTCGGGTCACACCGGACCGGCGATGGATCTGGCGATCTTCTCGCTGCACGTCGCGGGCGCCTCGTCGATCCTCGGCGCGATCAACTTCATCACCACCATCTTCAACATGCGCGCGCCGGGCATGACCCTGCACCGCATGCCGCTGTTCGCCTGGTCGGTGCTGATCACCGCCTTCCTGCTGCTGCTGTCGCTGCCGGTTCTGGCGGGCGCCATCACCATGCTGCTGGCTGACCGCAACTTCGGCACCAGCTTCTTCAATCCGGCCGGCGGCGGCGACCCCGTCATGTTCCAGCACCTGTTCTGGTTCTTCGGCCACCCCGAGGTGTACATCCTGATCCTGCCGGGCTTCGGCATCATCTCGCACATCGTCTCGACCTTCTCGAAGAAGCCCGTCTTCGGCTACCTCGCCATGGCCTACGCCATGGTCGCCATCGGCTTCATCGGCTTCATCGTGTGGGCGCACCACATGTATACCGTCGGCATGTCGGTGAACCTGCGCGCCTACTTCGTGGCCGCGACCATGATCATCGCGGTGCCCACCGGCGTTAAGATCTTCTCGTGGATCGCGACGATGTGGGGCGGGTCGATCAGCTTCAAGACGCCCATGCTGTGGGCCATCGGCTTCATCTTCCTGTTCACCGTCGGCGGCGTGACCGGCGTGGTCCTGTCGAACGCCGGCATCGACTACAGCCTGCACGACACCTACTACGTCGTGGCCCACTTCCACTATGTGCTGTCGCTGGGCGCCGTCTTCGCCATCTTCGCCGGGTTCTACTACTGGTTCGAGAAGATGTTCGGCGTGAAGTACAACGAGTTCCTGGGCTGCCTGCACTTCTGGATCATGTTCGTGGGCGTGAACCTGGTGTTCTTCCCGCAGCACTTCCTCGGTCTGCAGGGCATGCCGCGCCGCTACATCGACTATCCGGACGCCTACACCCTGTGGAACCACGTCTCGTCGATCGGCTACCTGATCACGGTCATCGGCGTCGCCGTCTTCCTGGTGATGCTGCTGGAAGCCGCGATTCGTCGTCGCAAGGGTGAAGCCAACCCGTGGGGCGAAGGCGCCACGACGCTGGAATGGACCCTGTCCTCGCCGCCTCCGCACCACCAGTTCAACGAACTGCCGGTGGTCAAGAGCGACGACCACTAAGACCGGCCTGGCCGGACAGTAATCGGGGGCCGCTCCTTCACAGGGGCGGCCCTCAACCGTTAAGAAGCCCGATGACCGAACCCGCAGCCCCGTCCGCCATCTCCACGGCCCAGCCGGAAGACTTCTTCCAGCTGCTCAAGCCGCGCGTGATGTCGCTGGTCATCTTCACCGCCGTCACCGGCCTGATCGTGGCCGGAGGGCGTCTGGACTGGATTTCGTCGGCCATCGCCGTGCTGTGCATCGCCGTCGGCGCGGGCGCGGCGGGCGCCCTGAACATGGCGCTGGAAGGCGAGACGGACGCTCTGATGCGCCGCACACGCGGCCGCCCCGTCGCCGCCGGTCGCGTCCGCAAGAACGACGCCATGGCCTTCGGGGTCATCCTGTCGATCTTCTCGGTCATGCTGCTGGGCATGGCGACCAACTGGCTGGCGGGCGGCCTGCTGCTGCTGACCATCCTCTACTACGCCGTCTTCTACACCCTGCTGCTCAAGCGCCGGACGCCCCAGAACATCGTCATCGGCGGCGCGGCGGGCGCCCTGCCGCCGGTGATCGGCTGGGCGGCGGCGACCGGTTCGGCGCCGTGGCAGGCCTGGCTGCTGTTCCTGATCATCTTCCTGTGGACCCCGCCGCACAGCTGGGCCCTGGCCCTGTATTCGGCGGGCGACTACGCCAAGGCGGGCATTCCGATGATGCCGGTGGCCCGGGGCGCCAAGAGCACCCGGCTGCAAATCCTGATCTACACCCTGATCTTCCTGCCCGCGGCCATCGCGCCGGGCTTCACCGGCATGGGCGGGCTGATCTACCGCATCGTCTCCATCGTCGGCGGGCTGGGCTTCCTGCTGCTGGCCGTGCGCCTGTGGCGCTCGCGCGCGGGCGACCAGCCCGACAAGGCCGAGGCCGTGGGGCGAGAGGCCGCATTGTACGACGTCCGCGCCGAGGCCAAACCGGCGCGCAATCTCTTCGCCTTCTCGATCCTGTATCTGATGGCTCTGTTCGCGGCCCTTCTGGTCGAGAGCCTAACCCCGGGACTGTAAGCCCATGCGTCGTCTGACCCCCGAAGAACTCACCGCCCGCAAGAAGCGCAACCTGGCCATCGCCGGGGCGCTGGTCGCCTTCATCGTCCTGGTGTTCGGCGTCACCGTCCTGAACCTGAAGCGCAACCTCGACGCCCGCGAGGCGGCCCTGGCCGCCGGCCAGCCGGTCGGGTACGCCCAATGAAGATGTCGCGGAACGCCGTCGCCATCGCCTGCGTGCTGGGCGTGATGGGCATGACCGGCGCCTCGTTCGCGGCGGTGCCCCTGTACCGGATGTTCTGTCAGGTGACCGGCTTCGACGGCACGGTCAAAAAGGCCGACAAGGCCCCGGACGTGCAACTGGACGAGACGGTTCTGGTCCGCTTCGACACCAATGTCCGCGACCTGCCGATGACCTTCCGGGCCGAGCAGGTCAGCCAGCGCGTCCGCATCGGTGAAACCGGCGTCGCCTTCTTCGACGTGACCAACACCTCGGACAAGCCGATCAGCGCCAAGGCCGCCTACAACGTCGTGCCGGAGCGGGCCGGACCCTATTTCCAGAAGCTGCAGTGCTTCTGCTTCGACGAGCAGATCATCCAGCCCGGCCAGACGATGAAATTCCCGGTCCAGTACTTCGTGGCCCCGGAAATGGCGACGGATCGCGAGAGCCGGGGCGTGACCGAAATCACCCTCAGCTACACCTTCTATCCGACCGCCAGCTTCCAGCAGGCCGCAAACGGCGCCCAAACTACGCCGCAAGGCTCTGGCGCGGCTGGATAACGGCGGCTATAGCCTGCCTCAATACGACTCTCGACCGTTCAAGAGATACAGATGGCCGACGCCCACGCGACCCCGCATCACGACTATCACCTGGTCAACCCGAGCCCCTGGCCGCTGGTGTCCTCGATCGCCGTCACGATCATGATGATCGGCGCGGTCGTCTGGATGAAGGGTCTGGTTCCGGCGGACTCCGGCGCTGTCGCCGGCGCCCTGCTGGCCAAGGGCGACAAGGCCCTGTTCTTCGCCGGTCTGGCGGGCGTGCTGCTGGCCGCCGGCTGCTGGTGGGCCGACGTGGTCAAGGAAAGCCGCGCCGGTGATCACACCCCGGTCGTCCAGATCGGCCTGCGCTACGGCATGCTGCTGTTCATCGCTTCGGAAGTGATGTTCTTCGCCGGCTTCTTCTGGATGTTCTTCGAGATGACGCTCTTCAACGAAGCGCGCGCTCACATTCCGGAAATCGGCACCTGGGCCGACACCGCCAAGGCCTGGTCGACCTGGCCGCCGAAGGGCATCGAGACCCTGGACGCCTGGCAGCTGCCCCTGCTGAACACCATCATCCTGCTGCTGTCGGGCACGACCGTGACCTGGGCTCACCACGCCATCGCGCAGGGTGACCGCAAGGCCACCAAGATCGGCCTGGGCATCACCATCGCTCTCGGCGTGCTGTTCACCGCCGTTCAGGCCTACGAATATCACCACATCATCCACGAGAACCTGTTCTTCAACGACGAGGCCATCAACTCGGGCCTGTACGGTTCGATCTTCTTCATGGCGACGGGCTTCCACGGCTTCCACGTCCTGATCGGCACCCTGTTCCTGATCGTCTGCCTGCTGCGTCTGCTGGCCGGTCAGTTCACCGCCGAGAAGCATTTCGGCTTCGAAGCCGCCGCCTGGTACTGGCACTTCGTCGACGTGGTGTGGCTGTTCCTGTTCGCCTTCGTCTACGTCGTCTTCGGTTGATCCCGGCTTTCGCCGGGATGACGAATGGACGTTGAAACCAAAGACCCTGCGCCGGCGCGGATCGACCCGATCCGCGCCGGTCTGCTTTGTCGCTGCCCCAACTGCGGGCAGGGACCGCTCTATGCGGGCTTCCTCAAGGTCGTGGACCGGTGCGAGGCCTGCGGTTTCGACTACAGCCGCCTCAACACGGGCGACGGCGCGGCCATCTTCATCATGCAGATCGCGGGCGGGCTGGTGGTGTTCAGCGCCCTGGCCGTCATGATCGCCTGGAACCCGCCGATCTGGCTCCTGCTGCTGGTCTCCCTGCCGCTGGTGGCGGGGCTGTCCATCGGGCTGATGCGGCCGGGCAAGGGGGTGATGATCGCCCTGCAGATGCGCAACAAGGCTGGACAGCACGATCATGTCTGAGACGCGCGCACGCTTCCCCTGGGGCCTGACGGTCGCCACCGGCGTCGCCCTGATCCTGCTGTGCGGCCTTGGGACCTGGCAGGTGCAGCGTCTGCAGTGGAAAGAAGCCCTGATCGCGGAGGCCGAGGCGGCCGCCAAGGCGCCGCCCGCGCCCTTGGCCGTGGTCCTGACCGCCGCTGACCCCGAGTTCCGCAAGGCGACCATCATCTGCCCCGGGCTGGCGACCGCGCCCTTCGTCGAACTGCAGACGATTCAGGAGGCCGAGGTCGGGGTGCGTCTGGTGTCGGCCTGTCGTCCTGAAGGACAGGCGACGACCTTCATGATCGACCGGGGCTTCGTCTCCGAGAGCATTTCGGCTCGCCCGCCGGTGACGGCGTCCGACATGCCGACGGGGCTGACGGTCGAACTGCGCCATACGCCGCCGCCCGGAGCCATGGCTCCGCCGCCCAGCGGCCTGCATTTCTACGCCCGCGATACGGCCGCCATGGCCCGCGCGCTGGGGGTGACCGGACCGGTCGATGCGCGCACTCTCTACGCCACCACCTCCTCCAATCCGGACTGGCCCGCCCTGCAGCCCTCCGCTCCGCCGGCGGCCTTCTCGAACAACCATCTCGGCTATGCGCTGACGTGGTTCGGGCTGGCGCTGGCGCTCGTGGGCACCTACGTGGCGCTGCTTCGGCGCCGGACCGGCGCCCCGACGTCTGAAAAGAGCTCGACCTGACCACCCTACACACCCTCTCCAACGGCGTCCGCGTCGTCTGTGATCCCATGCCCGGGCTGCGCACCCTCGCCCTGACGGTCGCCGTGCGCGGCGGGGCCAAGTGGGAGAGCGAGGCCACCTCCGGCTGGTCCCACTGCCTTGAGCATCTGGTGTTCAAGGGCGCGGGCGACATGGGCGCGCGCGAGATCGTCGAGCGGATCGAGGCCGAGGGCGGCTCGATAAACGCCGCCACCGGTTATGAGCGCACCAGCTTCGAGATCCGGGCGCTGGAAGGCTCCCTGCCGCTGGCCATGCAGGTGCTGTCGGACCTGGTCTTCCGCCCGACCCTGGATCCCGCCGAGATCATCCGCGAGAAGGACGTGGTCGCGCAGGAGATCGCCGAAGCCTTCGACACCCCCGACGACCACGTCTTCGAAATGGCCCAGACGAAGGCCTTCGCGGGCCAGCCGCTGGGGCGTCCGATCCTCGGCTCCGTGGCCAGCCTGAAGCCGCTGGATCGCGTCTCGATCGGCGCCTGGCGGGCGCGGCTGTATTCGCCGGACCGGATGGTGGTGTCAGCCTCCGGCGCGGTGGATGAGGCCGAACTGCTGGCCCTGGCCGAGCGCTGGTTCGGCGATCAGGTCGCGACCCCGGCCGAGCAGCCGGACGTTCCGCGCTTCACCGGGGGCGACGCGGCCCTGACCCGCCGCATCGAACAGGCCAATATCGTCTTCCAGCTGCCCGCGCCCTCCGCGGTCGATCCGTCCTATGCGGCGACCCGGCTGATGAGTGAAATCCTGGGCGGCGGCATGGCCTCGCGCCTGTTCCAGAGCGCCCGCGAGGAGCGCGGTCTGGCCTACGCCATCGACGCCTATCATGAGCCCTATGAGGATGCGGGCATCCTCGGCATCTACTCCGGCGCCTCGGCGGACCGGGCGGTGGAGCTGGCCCAGGTCTGCGCCGCCGAGCTGAAGTCTCTGGCCGAGACCGGTCCGACCGCCGCCGAACTGTCCCGCGCCAAGGCGGTGCTGAACGCGGGCCTGTGGATGTCGGACGAAAGCCCCGCGTCGCGCGCGGGCCGGGCAGCGGCCCAGGTGCTGATCTTTGGCGCGCCCATCGCCTCTCAGGCCATGGCCGACCGGACGCTGGCCCAGACGGCCGAGGACGTGCGCATGGCGGCGGCGGCCTGCCTTGCGCCCGGTCTGGCCGCCACGGCGGTCCTGGGACCCAAGGCGGCGGCTCCGGCGGGCGCGGCCTTCCGCGACGCCCTGTTCGGCTGAGCACGACGGGACTAGTCTGGGATCATGGCGCTTCTGGATTGGATCAGTGACGCGGGCGGGCCCGTGGTGGAGGGCCGGGGCGTCATCCTGCGCTCGCCGCGCCAGTCCGATCACGAGGCCTGGGCGATCCTGCGGCAGGAGTCCTACGCCTATCTCCAGCCGTGGGAGCCGACCTGGCCCGAGGACGACCTGACCCGCGCCGCCTTCAAGCGACGTCTGTCGATCTATCAGCGCGAGCTGGAGGCCGGGAACGCCTGGCCCTTCTTCATCTTCATCGACCATGGCCGCACCCTGGTAGGCGCGGTGACCCTGTCGAACGTCCGTCGCGGCGTCGCCGAGACCGGGACCATCGGCTACTGGATCGCCAGCCGCTTCGCGGGTCAGGGCCTCGCCACCGAGGCCGTGCGGGCGATTGTCGGGTTCGCTTTCAAGGAGTTGCACCTGCACCGGGTGGAGGCGGCCTGCGTGCCCCATAATGCGGCCTCGCGCCGGGTGCTGGAGAAGTCCGGCTTTGAACTCGAGGGCCGGGCGCGGGCTTATCTCAAAATTAACGGCGGTTGGGCAGATCATCTCCTGTTCGGCTGCGTGAATGACGGGGCCGGACGCGCCGGCTGACGCCGTGCACCGGAGAACCGCGGCGCGTGAACACTCGCTCCAGAAGTCTGGCCTGGGACGCGACCACCGCCATCGAGGCGCTGGCCGCGGCTGATTCCGCGCTGTGGATCTGGACCCCCGCCGAGGACCAGATGCGTTTCACGGGCGCGACGCGCGCCCTCGGGCTGGGCCCGCTGGCCCCCGAATGCTCCGGCGCCGCCTTCACCGCCGTGGCCATCCCGCAGGACCGGGCGCTGGCCGAAAAGATCCTCAAGCCGCAGGAGGAGGGGACCGAGGTCGCCGTTCGGCTGCGCATGCGCGACGCCGAGACCTGCATCTGGCGCGGCGTCTGGCTGGAAGACGGCCTGCGCGCCGCGGGCGTGGTGGCGCTGGAGACCAAGTTCGCCGCCTCCCACCGGGATCAGCTGACCGGCCTGCTGGACCGCCGCACCTTCCTGTCGCGGGTGGGCGAGACCCTGACCCAGATGGGCGAGTACGAGTTGGTCGTGGCCGATGTGGACCGCCTGCGCCGCCTGAACGAAGCGCTGGGGCATGAGCGGGCCGATCTGGTGCTGGCCGCGCTGGGCTCGCGCCTGAACGCCGCCTTCCCGCATGATTCCAGCGCCGCCCGCATCGGCGAGGACGAGTTCGCCATTCTGGCCCCCCGCGGCGTCGGAGCCGCGGCCGAGCGCCTGCGTGAGGCGCTGGAGCAGCCGCTGCGCATCGCGGGCTTCGACATCTATCCGACTGTCTCCATCGGGGCCGTGACGGTCGAGGGCGGTCCTGACGCCGCCGATCCCGCTGAACTGTTGCGCCGGGTCGAACTGGCGGTGGAGCAGGCCAAGACCGCCGGGCGCGGCGGCATCGCCGCCTATGGCCGCGCTCTGGAGAGCGACAGCCTGTCCCGGTTGGCGCTGGAGGCCGACCTGCGCAACGCCTTCGTGCGTGGCGAGATCGAGCCCTTCTACCAGCCCATCGTGAACCTCAACACCGGCGCTGTGGCGGGCTTCGAGGCCCTGGCCCGCTGGCGTCACCCCAAGCGCGGCATGGTCCCGCCGGACGAGTTCCTGGGCCTGGCCGACGAGATGGGCCTGATGAACGACCTGGGGCTGCTGATGATGCGCGCCTCGGCGCGTCAGCTGGCCGAATGGCTGGCGCGGCACCCGTCGGCGGGCAAGCTGTTCTGCAGCGTGAACCTGTCGGTCGGCGAGATCGAGCGACCCAATCTGGTTGAGGACGTCGCCCGCATCATCAGCGAGGCGGAGCTGCCCAAGGGCGCGCTGAAGCTGGAGGTCACCGAAGGCGACATCATGCGTGACACCACGCGCGCCGCCGAGACCCTGAAGAAGCTGCGTGACGTGGGCGCCTCGCTGGCGCTGGACGACTTCGGCACCGGCTTCTCGTCGCTCAGCTACTTGGCGAAGCTGCCGTTCGATACGCTGAAGATCGACCGCTACTTCGTTCTGACGATGGACAAGGACGAGGGCTCGGCCAAGATCGTCAAATCGGTCGTCAATCTGGGCCGTGACCTGTCGCTGGAAGTCGTCGCCGAGGGCGTCGAGAACGCCAGCCTCGCCAAGCTCCTGCTCGACGCCCAGTGCCACTACGGTCAGGGCTTCGGCTATGCCCAGGCCCTGCCGGCGCAGGAGGCCGAGGTCTATTTGAACGAGTCCCTCGCCGACGGCACGGCGCCGATCAAGCAGCGGTCGGCGTGAAAGCGCCGTCCAGGCCGGTCCAGCTGATCGCGACGATCCTTCTGATCCTCGCCGTCGCCGGAGCGAACGTTTTCTACAGCCCCTATGCGGAACGGAAACTCGCGGAAGGCGCCGTGGCGAACGTCGCGGGCGGGGCGGCGATGACGAAGATGGTGAAAGCCCCCTCGGGGGGCAGGCGCTCCACGCTCTGGTGCGCCATCATCGACCGCGATGAAGGCCTGGTCGCGGTCAGGACGCGCTCCTCACGGCTCCCCTTCATGGAAGAGGTGGTCGAGGTGGCGCCCTACTGGGTCGGTCTCCAGACGCCGTATGAATACCGGATGCTCGAGACCTGTCGGGAGGTCCTGAGCTCAGGCCCTTCCGCTCCGCCCTGACAGCCAGGCCGGATCGACCCCCAGGGTCGCCAGCGCCCGGCTCCACTTGCCTTCATAGTCGGTGTCGAAGATCAGGGCCGGATCGGCCTCGGCGGTCAGCCAGACGTTCTCGCCCAGCTCATCCTCCAGCTGGCCGTCGCCCCAGCCCGCATAGCCCAGCATCAGCACTGACTTGCGCGGGCCGTGGAAGGGATCAACCATCGCCGCCAGCGCCTCGCGCGTGCCGGTCATGGCCAGCCCCTCGCCGAAGGGCATGGAGGCGTCCTCGACCATCCAGTCGTCGGTGTGCAGGACAAAGCCGCGCTCGCGCTCGACCGGACCGCCCACCAGCACCTTGCGGGTCGAGGCCGAGTCCGGGGCTGGCGTGTCCAGCTTGTCCAGCACCGCCTTCAGGTCCACGCCCGGCGCGGGTCGGTCCAGCCGCAGGCCCATCGCATGGTCCGGCCCGTGGGCGCAGACCAGGATCACGGCATGCTCGAAGCGCTCGTCACTGATGCCCGGCATGGCCACCAGCAGCCGCCCGACGAGGGATTGGAAGTCGTCCATGTCCTTATCATCGGTACGCGGGCCGGAGGACGCAAGGATGCGGGACGACGCAGGTGTTGGCGCGGGTCGCGGCAACGCCTATCTGGTCCGGGAGTTTGATCCTCATCCTTCCTTCTCGGAGCCTCTCCATGACCGTCCAGATCGGCGATCGCATCCCCTCGGCCACCCTGACCCGCGCCACCGACGATGGTCCCAAGCCGGTCACCACCGACGATATCTTCGCGGGCAAGACCGTGGCCCTGTTCGCTGTTCCGGGCGCCTTCACCCCGACCTGCTCGGCCCGCCACCTGCCGGGCTTCAAGGACAACCGCGAAGCCCTCGCCGGCAAGGGCGTGGACACCATCGCCTGCGTCTCGGTGAACGACGCCTTCGTCATGGGCGCCTGGGCCGACAGCCAGGGCATCGGCAAGGAAGACATCCTGATGCTGGCCGACGGCAACGGCGACTTCACCCGGCAGATCGGCCTGACGCTGGACGCCAAGGGCTTCGGCATGGGCGAGCGCTCGCAGCGCTATTCGATGCTGGTCAAGGACGGCGTCGTCGAGCAGCTGAACATCGAGCAGGGCGGCGAGTTCAAGGTCTCGTCGGCCGAGCACCTGCTGGCGCAGCTCTGATATGAGTTCCTCCCCCAACGGGGGAGGGGGACCGTCCGAAGCCGGAGGCTGCGGATGGTGGAGGGGTGTCGGCGGCAGCTTCGCCACCCCTCCGTCACGGCGCGAAGCCGCGCCGCGCCACCTCCCCCGACGGGGGAGGAAATGACCGACGTCTTCACCCCTGAGAAACGCAGCGCGGTCATGCGGCGCGTGAAGGGGAAGGACACCACGCCTGAACTGGCCGTGCGCCGCATTCTGCGCACGGCCGGGATCGGCTACCGCCTCGGCGGCGCCGGACTGCCCGGAAAGCCGGATGTCGTGATGAAGGGGCGACGGACCGTGGTCCTTGTCCACGGCTGTTTCTGGCATGGCCACCACTGCCCGCGCGGGTCGCGACAGCCCAAGGCCAACGCCGACTACTGGACCGCCAAGATCGACCGCAACCGCGCCCGCGACGCGGCCAATGCGGAGGCGCTGCTGGCCTCCGGCTGGCGGGTGGTCACCGTCTGGGAATGCGCGATGAAGGCGCCCGATTTCGCCGATCGCCTTCTGGGTGCTGTGCGGGGTCAGGCGACCGCGGTCGCCCTTTCCTCCGGCGCGTCCTGAGCCATGGTCATCACATGGGTGATGGCGCCCAGCAGCATCGGCGGGGTGATCGGCTTGGGCACGAAATAGGTCATGCCCGCCGCGGTGCAGGCCGCGATGTCTTCCGGCGCCGTGTCGGCGGTCACGGCGATGACCGGCACGTCGGCGTTCGGACCGTTGCCCGCCCGGATGCGCTTGGTGGTCTCGCGACCGTCCAGCTCAGGCATCCGCACGTCCATGAAGATGAGGTCGAAGGCGGTCTGCTCGCAGATCTTCAGAGCCGCCATGCCGTCGGCGGCGGTGGCGATGTCGCAGCCCAGCGGCTGCAGGATCAGCTGGATGGCGCGGCGGTTGATGTCGTGGTCATCGACCACCAGCACCCGCATCGGACGGCCTTCGTCTTCCTCGTCATAGGCCTCTTCGGCGACCGGCTCGGGAACCGGCTCTACGACAGGGGCGGATGTGGCGGCGGGCGTGGGAGCCGGGCGGGCCGCTTCCAGAACCTGCGGCGCTACGGCCGGGGTCTGGCGGTTCGCCAGCACGCGGGCGACGGCGTCGCGGCTTTCCTGATCCAGTCCGGGGGTGACCGCCTCGGTCATCTCGCCCGGCTGCAGGCGCAGGGCCAGGGTGAAGCGGGCGCCTTCGCCGGGGCGGCTGCGCGCGGTCAGTCGACCGCCCATCAGGTCCGCCAGCTGCTTGCTGATCGACAGGCCCAGGCCCGTGCCGCCGTGGCGGGCGCTGACGCCGTCCATGGTCTGGTCGAACGGAGTGAACAGGCGGGCCACCTGGGCGGCGGTCATGCCGGGGCCCGTGTCGGCCACCTCGATCAGGATGGCGTGGCCGCCGGGCTCTTCCATCCAGCCGTTCAGGCGGATGGTGATGGCGCCCGTGCTGGTGAACTTCACCGCATTGGAGATCAGGTTGTTCAGCACCTGACGCAGGCGCATCGGGTCGCCGCGCACCGAGGACGGCATGGTCGAGGCGCCCTCGACGCGGAACTTCACGCCCTTGGCCCGGACGGGGCCGCGCCACAGGCGGACGGTCTGGTTCAGCAGGTCGCGCAGGTCGAAGTCGACCGCGTCCACGGTCATGTGCCCGGCTTCCAGCTTGGCGTGGTCCAGCAGGTCGTCCAGCAGGGCCTTCATCATCAGGCCGGCGTCGTTGATCAGGCGGGCCTGGGCGCGCGAGGAGCCGTCGCCGGCGCCGCGCTCCAGCTCGGCCGCGCCGGTCAGGATGGCGCTGATCGGGGTGCGCAGGTCGTGGCCCACGGTGGCCAGGAAGGCGCTGCGGCCCTCCATGATGCGCACGGCGTCCATGCGCTTCTGCTCGGCCTCGACGCGGGCGGCGCTCTCGGCGGTCCGGGCCTCGTTCATCCGCTGCCAGGTCGACAGGCAGTAGGTGATGAAGACGCCGACCGCGATGGCGGCGGCGGTGACGAAGCCCGTCGAGCCGCCGAACAGGGCCATGAAGAAGGGGATGGAGGTCAGGTACAGGAACTGCGGCAGGACCGTCAGCACGAGGACGCGCCGGGACCGCGGCGCATTGATCATCGAGTAAATGGCGCCCGCCGACAGCAGCATGGCCGCGCAGACGCCGCCCATGGGGCCGCCGACCAGCCACAGCGGTATCGACAGGCTGCCGAAATAGCTGGCGTTCAGGAACAGCAGCACGTCGCCCATCAGGGCGCGAAAACCGGTCAGCTTCTCGGCGCGACCGCCGACGACCGGAGCGAAAGCCCACAGGTCCAGAGCCTGGATCAGGAAATAGCCCAGCACCCATCCGGCGGCGACGTCCCAGCCGATCAGGGGGCTGAACACCAGGGCGCTGGCCGCGGCCATGCCGAGCCGCTGCAGCAGCGCCTTGCGCCGCTGGCGGATCGCGCCGACCCAGGGGTCGACGGCAGGCGTGGTGCTGGTGGCGTCAGTGGTCGCCATGGTCTCCCCGGGAGTGGGCGCATTCGCCCTTCCCGACACCATGACTCGTCTGCCCTAACGGTCCGTCAACGGCCCGTTCCGACGGCCTCGGAGACGGCGGAAAAGCCTTCCGCGCGCAGCCGTTCGGCCAGCTCGCGCTTGATGCGGGAAATCAGTCCGGGCCCCTCGTAAATCAGGGCCGAATAGACCTGGATCGCCGCGGCGCCCGCGCGGATGCGGGCCCAGGCCTCGGCCCCGGAATCGATGCCGCCGACCGCGATCAGCGGCAGCTTGCCGGCCGAGGCGTCGGCGGCGGCGCGCAGGGCGTCCAGCGCCCGCGCCCGCAGCGGCGCGCCCGACAAACCGCCCGCCTCGCCCCTGTCCGCCGAACGCAGGCTCTCGGGCCGGTCCAGCGTGGTGTTGGAGACGATCAGGGCGTCCAGACCGTGGTCCAGACTGGCCTCGACGATCATGCCGATCTCGTCGGCGGTCAGGTCGGGGGCGATCTTGAGGAAGACGGGCGTCGGATCATCCCCGCGCGCCGCCGCCAGACGGCCCAGCAGGTCGTCCAGCGCCGCCCGGCCCTGCAGGGCGCGCAGGCCCGGCGTATTGGGCGAGGAGACGTTGACGGTGACGTAGTCCGCCAGACCCTTCAGCCGGATCAGGCCTTTGACATAGTCCGCCGCCTTGTCCTCGGTGTCCTTGTTGGCCCCCAGATTGGCTCCGATCACCGCCGTCTTCGGGCGGTCCGCCAGACGGCCCGCGAAGGCCTCCAGCCCGGCGTTGTTGAAGCCCATCCGGTTGATGATCGCCCGGTCCTCGCTCAGGCGGAACAGGCGGGGCTTGGGATTGCCCGGCTGGGCCAGCGGGGTGACCGAGCCGCACTCCACGAAGCCGAAGCCCAGCCTGGCCAGCCCGTGCAGGGCCTCGCCGTTCTTGTCCAGACCGGCGGCCAGTCCGACGGGGTTGGGCAGGTCCAGCCCGGCCAGCCGGGTGTGCAGCACCGGGTCATCGGCGCCGGGCGTCGGCAGAGGGGTGAACTGCAGGGCCTTGATGGCCAGCTGGTGGGCGGCCTCCGGGTCGAGGGTCCGCAGCAGGGCCGCGCCCAAGTCGGTCAGCCCCATCCGATCACTCCATCCTCGAACCGCATCACCCCGTCCTCATCCACCGACAGGGCGCGTTCCGACCGGGCGGCGGAGACGGGCAGGGGGGCGAACAGGTGCGGGAACAGATCACCGCCGCGCGACGCCTCCCACTTCAGCGCCTCGCCCAGACCCGTCAAATCCACCTCGATCAGCAGCAGATCGCCGCGCCCGGCGTAGTGGCGGCGCGCCGTCTCGGCCAACTGGGCCGTGCTCGACATGTGGATGTAGCCGTCCTCCAGATCGACGTCGGACCCGGCATAGGCGCCGTCCAGCCGGGCCAGTTCCCACTCGGCCCGATCCACCAGCTTGAAGGCGATGTCGGTCACTCGGCGATGTCCCGCGGCTGCAGATAGCCCTCGAAGGTGCAGCGCCCGGCTACATCGACGGTGAACAGGGCCGCGGACCCCGGGGGGAAGCCGCCGCTCATCCGGTCCAGCACGGACGGCGAGGCGGCGCTCTCGATCAGATATTCGACGGCCAGCAGGTGGACGCCCGGATTGTGCGCCAGCACCAGCAGGCAGCCCGCCTCGTCCTCGACCGCCTCGATGGCGCGGCGCAGGGTGTCGGCGGAGCCGTTGTACAGGGGCTCGTCCTCGCGCACCTCGACGTCGCCCATGGCGTCATGGACCAGATCCCAGGTCTGGCGGGTGCGGCTGGCGGGCGAGACCAGCGCCAGGTCGGGGCGCACGCCCCGGGCCGCCAGCGCCCGCCCCATCAGGGCGGCGTCGCTCTTCCCTCGCGCCGACAGATCGCGGTCGCGGTCACGGCCGGAACCGCTCGCCCGTTCCGCCTCGGCGTGGCGCATGAGGATCAATCGCTGCATGGCCCGCCTTTACGGGTGTTTGGCGCGTCCCGCCAGATCACGAGGGGCTCGCGATGCCGGTTGCGGCTGCAGGGCGGGCGTCAGCACGGGAGCCGTCGCCACCGCCCCGCCCGGACGGGCGCGAGCGTAGGCCTGCCGCGTGGCTTCCAGCAGGATGACCCCGGCGGTTCCGGGCAGCACATGCTTGCCGATCTGCTCCAGTCCGTCGGCCAGCGGTAGCAGCGGCCCCCACGGCGGCGTGTACAGGGTCTGGGACCAGGCCGTGGGCTCCAGACCGGCCGCCCGCACCAGCCTTTCCAGCTGGCGGCGGGTGAAGGGACGCCCATGGCCGAAGGGGGTGTTCTCCGACCGCGCCCACAGGCCGCCGCGCGCCGCCGCCACCAGAATGATCCGGCCCGTCGGCGCCAGCGCCCGCACGGCCTCCAGCATCAGCGCCTGCGCGTCGTCGGCCTCTTCCAGCGCGTGGATCATCAGGATGCGATCGAATGATCCGGCGGCGAAGGGCAGGCGGCGGTCCTCGACCAGCACCGTGCGGTTCTTGCCCGCCTGCGGCCACAGCTCGACGCCCTGACCGCCCGGCATGGCGGCGACGATCCGGCGCGCGCCCACGAAGGCGTCCAGCCAGGGCGTGGCGTAGCCGAGGCCCAGCACGTCGCAGTTCGACGCCTCGCCCCAGGCGTCCTCCAGCCGTCGGGCCAGCAGTCGACGCGCCAGCGCGCCCGCGGGCTCGCCGTAGAAAATCCTCAGGTCTTCGATGCTGCGCCGCATGGCCCCAGCATAGACCCGCCGGACACCGGCTGCCAGAATGGCGTCATGACGCTCGAAGTTTGCCTCTTCCCCTGCCTGAACGACAACTACGGCTTTCTGGTCCGGGACGTGGAGACCGGAACCATCGCCACCGTCGACACGCCCGACGCCGACGCCATCCTGGCCGAGTTGGAGCGGTCGGGCTGGGGACCCCTGAGCCTGATTCTGAACACCCACTGGCACCCGGACCACACACAGGGCAACGCGGCCCTGCAGGCGGCGACCGGCTGCCGGATCATCGGCCCAGAGGAAGTGCGTCGCGCCGCGCCTCTGGATGATGTCGTCCGGGGCGGCGACACGGTCATGCTGGGGGCGACCCGGTTGGAGGTGGCGGACACGCCGGGCCACACCCTCGGGCACATCGTCTATCGCTCGGTTGCGGACAATCTCGCCTTCGTGGGGGACGTGCTGTTCAACATGGGCTGCGGTCGGCTGTTCGAGGGCACGCCCGAGCAGATGTGGAGCAGCCTCCAGATCCTGGCAGCCTGGTCGGATCAGACGGTGATCTGGTGCGCGCACGAATACACCGCCGCCAACGCCCGCTTCGCCCTCAGCCTCGACGACCGGCCCGAGATGCAGGCGCGGGCGGCGGAGATCATGGCCATGCGCGAGCGGGGCGAACCGACCGTGCCGACGACCCTCGCGGCGGAGAAGGCCTTCAATCCCTTCCTGCGCGCCACGGACGCCGCCGACTTCGCGGCCCGGCGCGCGGCCAAGGACAGCTTTACCGGCTAGGCGGGTCCTGGGGCAGGAAGGCCCGGATCACGCGCGCGGACGAGGGACGGCCCGCCACGCCCTGGTTCGGCGCGACCACGATCCGCAGTTCCCCGCGCGCGTAGGTCACGGCGGAGCTGTTGCCCTGAACGATGACGATGCGGCGGAGCTGGTTCAGCGACGACCGGCCCGTGGGCGAGCGGGCGATCCGTAGCACGGCGTCGGTCGACAGGATCAGCGCCTCGACGGTCAGGCCCTCGGCATCTTCGTCGGTGTCGACGTTGATCTCGATCAGCCGTCCCATGGTCTGGCTGACCATGGCGCTGCGGCGGGCCATCAACTGGAACAGTTGCGCGGGCCCCAGCGACGGCGGGGCCAGGGTCTCGCCAGGGCCCGTGAACGAGGCGGGGGAGCCGCCCGGCGAGCGCGACGTGAAGACGGTCATGCCGCCGCCCGGCGTCACCCGCAGGATCTGCTGACCCGCGTCGTTGCGATAGATGACGTCGCCGCGCACCGCCACGGTGGGGCGAAGGACCCAGGTCTCATCCCGGCGATCGAAGCGCAGCAGCGGGCGCTGGCCCGAGCGGTCCAGGGTGAAGCCCTCGCCCGAGTCGGACATGTAGCGGCCCACCGGCGGCAGGGCGCGGGTCGGGGCGCCCCGGCTGCGCAGGGCCTCGCTCTGTTCAGACTGGGCGTTGCCGCGCTCCTGCGCGACGGCTCCCGTCACCGACAATACGGCGATGGCCGCGACGGCGAACGCCATCGCAGTCTGAAGCGGCGTTCGCGCCGTTCTGACCTTCCCCGTCAACTTCATATCGAACTTGGTGGAATCACCACGCGGCGGATTTTGGGCAGCGTCCGGATCAGCCGACCAGATACTGACCGCCGTTCAGCGACAGGGTGCAGCCTGTGACATATCCGGCACGCTCGCCGGCCAGCCAGGAGACCATGTCGGCGATTTCCTCGCCTTTTCCGAGCCTTCCGACCGGGATCTGGGCGACGATTCCCGCCAGGACCTTCTCGTCCATGGCGCCCACCATCTCGGTGTCGATATAACCGGGGGCGATGCAGTTCACCGTCACGCCCTTGCGCGCATTCTCCAGCGCCAGCGCCTTGGTGAAGCCGATCATCCCCGCCTTGGCGGCGGAGTAGTTGGTCTGGCCGATCTGGCCCTTCTGCCCGTTGATCGAGGAGATGTTCACGATCCGACCGAAGCCCCGGTCGCGCATGCCGTTGATCACCTGACGCGTCATGTTGAAGACGCTGTCCATGTTCACCCGGATCACGTCGGACCACTGGTCGGCGCTCATCTTGTGGAAGAAGCCGTCGCGGGTGATGCCGGCGTTGTTGATCAGCACGTCGATGGGGCCCAGCTCGGCCTCGACCTCGGCCACCGCGCGGGCGCAGTCGTCGTACGAGCCGACGTTGCCCTTCACCACCATCACGCCCAGCTCGCGGGCGGTCGCCTCGGCGGCCTCGGTATTGCCGGAGTAGCCGGCGGCGACGGCCATGCCGTCTTCCTTCAGGCGTTGAACGATCGCCTTGCCGATACCGCGGGTTCCACCCGTCACCAGTGCGACGCGAGCCATGGGCGCTTCCTTGTGTTTTCCTGAAGCGGAGGCCTCTACCGGGCCGCCTGCTGATCTACGCTTTAACCCGCGTGGCGTTGCGCGCAAGGCCACCGTTCTGTGGCGTCACGCCCTCAGCTTCTCGATCAGGGCCATGGCCGCCGCCGGGTTGCGCACCTTGGCCCCGGCGATGAAGTAGGCGAACACGTCGCCGCGCTTGGCCCAGTCCTTCGTCTGCTTGGCGATGGCGTCCAGTTCGGCCGAGGTCATGCCGGTCGGCTCGTCAGGCTTCGAGGACATCATGCGGGCGTAGGTGAAGTCCGCCGTCGGCTGGTCGATCTTCGGCCAATCCGGGGCCTCGTCATCCTCGGCATAGACGATGGCGCAGCCGTATTTTGCGGCCAGATCATAGAACTGCGGGGCGTCGAAGGTCGGGCTGCGCACCTCGAGCGCGTGGCGTAGGCGCACCCCGTCCTTCTCCTTGGGCAGCAGCTTGAGGAAGCCCTCGAAATCGACCGGGTCGAACTTCTTGGTGGCCATGAACTGCCAGTTGATCGGCCCCAGCTTGTCGCCCAGCGCCGTCAGCCCCTGATCCAGGAATCGCTCGAGGCTCTCATTGCCCTCGGACAGCACCTTGCGGTTGGTGCAGAAGCGGCTGGCCTTCACCGCGAAGACGAAGTCGTCCGGCGTCTCGTCGCGCCACTTCATCCAGGTGTCGATCTTGAAGCCGGAATAGTAGGTGCCGTTGATCTCGATCGAGGTCAGCTTCGAGCTGGCGTACTCCAGCTCCTTCTTCTGGCTCAGCTTCTCCGGATAGAAGACGCCGCGCCACGGCTCGAAGGTCCAGCCGCCGATGCCGACGCGAATGGTGTGGGTCATCTCGTCTGGTCCTCATCTCTGGAGGGACCGCGCGGGTCCGCTTGCCAGTCTTCATGGCCGTGTCTGATACGCAGGATCAAGACCTCCTCCTCGGCCTCCTCGTAGACGATGAGGTGGGCCTTGAAGCGGAAGATGCGGAAGGGCGGCTCGAACTCCGTCCTCAGTCGCGCCATCTCCGGATTGGCGGCCAGCAGGGGAAAGACGGCGTAGAGCGCATCGACATAGTGGCTCGCCGGGCGGACGCCGAACAGATCGCAGCCCTGGATGAACACGGCGACGAGGTCCTCGTCGGCCTCCGCGCTCAGCCGCCAATGCGTCACGCGGCGGCGTCGCGGGCGGCGATGCGGGCAAGCGCATCAGCCTTGATGTCGTCGATGGTCCGCGTGCTGATCCCGCTCGCCCGCCCCTCGTCCGCCAAGCGCTGCATATGCGCGATCTTCTCCGCCTTGATCTGCTCGCGGCGGATCAGGTCGCGGATGACGTCCGAGGAGTTGGCGTAGCGCCCGTCCTTTGTCTGCTCCTCGACCCATGCCTTCATCTGGTCGGGTAGGGAGATGTTCATCGTCGCCATGGCGGCCTCCTTAAGCACAAAGGAGGCGCTTGATGGCAAGGTTTGTCAATCTGGCTCTCAGCCTAGAGCGGCGCAGGCGTCCAGCATCTCCGTCCGCTTGGTGTGCGGCGCTGTAATCCCCGGAACGGCCAGCACCCGGACCCGGTCGCCGTTGCCGATCATCGACAGGGGGCTGCTGTGTTTCTTCTCCTGCACCAAGGCGGCGAAGGGACGGGGCGTGTCGCCCTCGATCACGCCGCAGACCAGCCACTGGCGATAGCCGGCCCAGTGATGCATGCGCGACTTGCCCAGGGGCGGCTCCGCGTCCTGCAGGGCTTCGCGCACCGCCTGCTCCGCCGCGGGGATGGGCGACGAGTGATCCGTCCCGACCCACCACAGGCCGACGATCAGCCCAGCCACGCCCAGCGCGGCCCACAGCAGCATGTCGCGGGTCTGGTGGAACCAGTCGGCGAACTCGGACAGGGCGGGGGATCGCATGTCGTCAGCCTAGCCGTGCCCGCCTAACAATCCGTGGTCGCTGAAGGTGAACGGAACACTCCGGACAAGCGGGGCATTGCACCGGGCATGATCGCTCTCCTGCTCGACCTGTCCAACATCCTCGGCGGCTTCCTGCTGGCCATCGGCCTTCTGGCGAGACTGCCGTCGGTCGGGGATAATCTGGCGGACTTCGCTCGACGGCTGGGACCGTTCGGCTGGATCGTCGGCGTGGTCGCCCTGGTCACCGGCGGCCGGTATCTGATCGTCCATCTGATCAGCGGCCCGCGCGTTATGCATTTCGAGGTCGTCGGCGTGATCACTGGGGTCCTGCTGCTGTGGGACCGGCTGAACCTGCGCAGTCGCACTGGCCGCGACCTGCCCGCCAGCGGTTCCGCGGGCGCGGGTCTGGTGCTGGCGATCTATGGCGTGATCGCCATTCTCGTCGGCCTGCAGGGCTTGGTCACCCCCAACTGATTCTCAGTCGAGCACCGCCTCAATCCCGGCCAGCAGGCTGGCGGCGGTGATGGGCTTGGCCACATGGGCGCCGGCGGCGACGGCGTCGTCGCGGTGCTCGGTCATTGCATTGGCGCTCAGCATGATGATCGGGATGCGCCCGCGTCCCGGCGCGGCGGCCTCCCGCTCGCGGATCAGCCGGATGGCGGTCAGCCCGTCCATGACCGGCATCTGCATGTCCATCAGGATCAGGTCGAAGTCGTCGATCTCGAACGCGGCGACGGCCTGGGCGCCGTCCTCGGCGATGACCACATCGGCGCCCTGGCTGGACAGAATCAACTGCACCACGCGCTGGTTGGTCGGATGGTCCTCGGCCAGAAGGATTCGCAGCGCGCGTTCCGCCAGCGGGCGGGGACCAGCGCCGAGGCCGGTCTCGCCGACGTCATTGGCCACGCGCGGCAATGGCAGGGCGAAACGGAAGACGCTGCCCTTGCCCGGCGCGGACCGGGCGGTGATCTCGCCGTCCATCATCTCGACCAGCGAGCGGCAGATGGACAGGCCCAGACCCGTGCCGCCGAAGCGACGGGTGATGGTGCTGTCCGCCTGACTGAACCGTTCGAACAACCGGGCGGCGTGGTCGGCGTCGAAGCCCACGCCCGTGTCCTCGATGCTGATCTCCAGCCGGTCGGTCGCGTCCATGCCGATACGGACGGTGATCGAACCTTCGGCGGTGAATTTGACCGCGTTGGAAAGCAGGTTGCCCAGCACCTGACGGATGCGGGTGCTGTCGCCGCGGAACACGCCGCGGGCCTCGATGTCACGGACGACATGGAAGGCCAGCCCCTTGTCCTCGGCCCGGGCGCGGACCACGGCGATGGGCTCCAGCGCCTCTTCCAGATCGAACGGACGGGTTTCCAGATCCAGCTGTCCGGCCTCGATCTTGGACACGTCCAGAATGTCAGAGACCAGCCGCTCCAGCGTTACGCCAGAACTGCGGATCAGCTCGACCATCTCCGCCTGCCCGCTGTCCAGCGCCGTGCGCGACAGAGCGTCGACGATGCCGATGACGCCATTCAGGGGCGTGCGGATTTCGTGGCTCATATTGGCCAGGAAATCGGACTTGGCGCGGTTGGCCGCCTCGGCCGCCGCCTTGGCGTCCTTCAGGGCCTGTTCGGCGGCGACCCGGTCGGTGACGTCGCGGGCGACCCCGTAGATGCGGTCCCCAGACCGCTGGGCGCGCCATTCCAGCGTCCGGTAATGGCCGTCCTTGTGCCTGTAGCGGTTGGTGTAGCCCAGCACCGGGCTGCCCTCGCGGCGGCCCTCGACCTCGCGGACGCTTTCAAGAGTGCCGGGCATGTCGTCGGGGTGCACCAGCGACAGCAGCAGCCGCCCCTGCATCTCCTCCGGCGTATAGCCCATGGCCCGGCGCCACGAGGGGCTGACCCGAACGATGGTGCCGTCCAGTTCGCGAATAACCAGCAGGTCCAGCGACACATCGAAGAAGGTGCCGACGTCCACTGCCCAGCCATCTTCCGGCGACATGGGGCCGCGAGGGGCGGGGGCGACGTGGGCGGGGCAACTCATCTTCGGGACTCGTGACTGGCCGGTCGACGTTTCAGCCTTAGTCCACTGATGTTAAGCCCGGATTTCATTGATCGACGATTTTTCCGGATCGCCGCGTCAAAACGTCCTGACCGCGGCGGGCCTCAGCCGCGCAGCTCCAGATCGTTGCCGTCGGGGTCGCGCAGGTACAGCGACAGGGCCTCGCCGGTCGAGCCGTAGCGCAGGCCTTCCTCGCCGGGCTCGACCCCGTGCGATTTCAGGTGAGCACGCGCGACCTCGATGTCGAAATCGACGATGCGCAGGCACAGATGGTCCATGTTGCGGCCCTCAAGTCCCGGCGCCGCGCCACCCTTGCGTCCCAGCGGGCCATCGACCGGCACCAGATCAATCAGGGCGTTTCCCGCGCGCAACTGGATCAGGCCGAGAGCCTCTTGGCGGCGCTCGACGGTGCAGCCCAGCACGTCGCAATAGAAGGCCAGCATCGCCTTCAGATCGCGGGTCCGGATGACGACGTGGTCGATCCCCAGCGGGCGCATCAGTAGGCAAAGTCGCGATACAGCCGGGTCAGGTCGCCCTGCCATTCGCCGTTGTAGAGCTCCAGCAGCCGCTCCGCGGGGGTCAGGCCGCTGTCGGCGATGTCTTCCAGCTCGGACAGATAGCCCCGCTCATCGACCATGCCGCCCGAGAAGCGGGCGCGGTTCTTCAGGCCCTGTTTGGCGATGGCGACCATGTCCACGGCGATGTCGCGCACGCTGCGTCCGCCGACCTCGGCCTTCAGGCCCAGGCGGGTCACGTCGCGGCGCAGGCGCTCGTGGTCGGCGATGTCCCAGTCCTTCACCAGATCCCAGGCGGCGGCCAGCGCCGGCGCGTCATACAGCACGCCCGCCCACAGGGCCTGCAGGGCGCAGATGCGGCTCCAGGGTCCCCCGTCGGCGCCGCGCATCTCCAGATAGGCCTTCAGCCGAACCTCGGGGAAGAGGGTCGTCAGGTGGTCGTTCCAGTCCTTCAGCGTCGCCAGTTCGCCGGGCATGTCGTCCAGGCGGCCATCCATGAACTTCCGGAACGAACGGCCCGACAGGTCGATGTAGTGGCCGCCGCGCTTGGCGAAATACATCGGCACATCGAGGGCGTAGTCGGCGTAGCGCTCGAAGCCGAAGCCATCCTGGAAGACGAAGTCCAGCATGCCGGTGCGGTCCGGATCAGTATCGGTCCAGACGTTGGCGCGGGCGGTCAGGAAGCCGTTCGGCTTGCCTTGGGTAAAGGGGCTGTTGGCGAACAGGGCCGTCGCGATCGGCTGCAGCGCCAGCGAGGTGCGGAACTTGGCCACCATGTCCGCCTCGCTTTCGAAGTCGAGGTTCGACTGGATGGTGCAGGTGCGCAGCATCATGTCGAGGCCCAGCGAGCCCTTCTTGGGCATATAGGCGCGCATGATGCCGTAGCGGCCCTTGGGCATGACCGGCACGTCCTCGCGTGACCACATCGGATCGAAGCCGGCGCCCAGGAAGCCGAGGTTCATCTGGTCGGCGACCTGCTTGACCTCCATCAGGTGCTGGCCGGTCTCGTTGCAGATGTCGTGGACATCCTCCAGCGGCGCGCCGGACAGTTCGAACTGGCCGCCGGGCTCCAGGCTGATCGAGGCGGTCATGCCCTCGGTGTTCTTGCGCTCAAGGGCGATGACGTTGTCGCCCTCATAGACCTTGTCCCAGCCGAAGCGGGTCAGGCCGTCCAGCATCGCCCGGATGCCGTTGGGACCTTCATAGGTCGGGCGACGCAGGGTCGAGCGGTCAAAGCCGAACTTCTCGTGCTCGGCGCCGATGCGCCATTCGGCGCGCGGCTTGGCGCCCTTCGACATGGCGCCGATCAGGTCTTCGCGGGAAAGCGGCGCAACGTCAGCCATGTCGATCTGTAACCCTTGGTGTCGCGGCTAGATGGGCCGACCTCGGCGTTTGCTCAAGGGGCGACGTCCGACTTCCGCGAGACAGCTCGTTTTCGTCAGCGCTCCCAGTCGCCGATGGCCGCCTGCCACAGGGTCAGGGCGGTGGTCGCGGCGGTGTCGGCGCGCAGCACGCGCGGCCCCAGCGACACGGCGGTGGTGAAGGGCAGGGCCCGCAGTCGGTCCCGCTCCTCCGGCGTGAATCCGCCCTCCGGCCCGATCAGGATGGCCCAGGGACCCGCGCCCGCCGCCTGCAGCGCCGTCATCGCCGGCGCCCCGCCGGTCTCGTCGCAGAACATCAGCCGCCGCGTCTCGTCCCACCCGTCCAGCAGGGCGGTCAGGGGCTGCGGCTTGTCCACCGGCGGCACGTCCAGCCGTCCGGTCTGTTCAGCGCTTTCCTCGGCGATGGCGTCCAGCCGGTCGAGGCGGAGATGCTGCGGCTGGGTGCGGGCGGTGGTGGTCAGCCGGATGCGCGCGGCGCCCAGCTCGGTCGCCTTCTCCACCGCGAACTCCAGCGCCGCCTTCTTCACCGTGGCGATGATCAGATGCACATCCGGCGGCGTGATCTGCGCCCGCACCTGTTCCTCGGCCTTCAGCACCACGCCCTTCTTCAGCACCTCAGCCACGCTGACGCGCCACTCGCCGTCCTTGCCGTTGAAGGCCAGCAGCTCATCGCCCGCCTTCAGCCGCATCACCTGCGTCAGGTAGCGCGACTGGTCGAGCGTCGGGGCGAGCGCCGCGCCGGAGGAGAGGGGCTGGGGGATGTGGAGGCGGATCATGTCCGCCTCTCTGCGGTCAGAGCGTCCGCGCGATCAAGAGTTTCATGATCTCGTTCGTGCCGCCGTAGATGCGCTGGACGCGGGCGTCCTTGTACAGCTGGGCGATCGGGTACTCGTTCATGTAGCCGTAGCCGCCGTGCAGCTGCAGCATCTCGTCGATGACCTCGCCCTGGATGTCGGTCACCCAGTATTTGGCCATCGAGGCCGTGGCGGCGTCCAGCTTGCCCTCGAGGTGCAGGCCCATGCAGTGGTCGACGAAGACCTTCGCAACAGTCAGTTTCGTCTTCACCTCCGCCAGTTTGAACTGGGTGTTCTGGAAGTCGATGATCCGCTTGCCGAAGGCCTTGCGCTCCTTGACGTAGGCCAGCGTCGACTCCAGTCCGCGCTCGGCGGCGGCGACGCCCTGGATGGCGATGTTCAGCCGCTCCTGCGGCAGTTGCTGCATCAGGTGGATGAAGCCCTGACCCTCGGCGCCGCCGATGACGTTCTCGGCGGGCACCTTCACGTCATTGAAGAACAGCTCGGAGGTGTCGTTGGCCTCCATGCCGATCTTGTGCAGGTTCCGGCCACGCTCGAAGCCTTCGGCGCCATCCGTCTCGACGACCACCAGCGAGGTGCCCTTGGCGCCCTCGGCCGGGTCGGTCTTGGCGACCACGATGATGAAGTTGGCCAACTGGCCGTTGGTGATGAAGGTCTTGGAGCCGTTCAGGACGTAGTGGTCGCCCGACTTGATGGCGGTGGTCTTCACGCCCTGCAGGTCGCTGCCCGCGCCCGGCTCGGTCATGGCGATGGCGCCGACCAGCTCGCCGGTCTGCAGGCGCGGCAGCCAGCGCTGCTTCTGCTCCTCGGTGCCGTAATGCCAGACGTAGGGCATGACGATCGCGTTGTGCAGCGAGATGCCGAAATGGTCCGCGCCCTTCCAGCCCAGCTGACGCATCAGCACGACCTCGTGGCGATAGTCGCCGCCGAAACCGCCGTCCTCTTCCGGCATCGACAGGCCCAGCAGGCCCGCGTCCCCGGCGTCATTCCACAGCTGGCGGGGCACCGACGAATTGGCGATCCACTGCTGGACCTTCTCCAGCGGTGCGTGCTCGTCGATCCACTTGCCGACGCTGTCCGAGAAGAGGGTGATCTCCTCGTCCTGCATGAAGGCGGGGTCAGGGCTGTTGAGGACGTTCATGGGTTCGCTCGACATTCTCCCTCCCTCTCCGAGGGAGGGTGGCTTCGCCGCAGGCGAAGCCGGGTGGGAGGGGCCGGGCGAGGAAAGCGCGGCTGCCTTGCCTAGCCCTCCCCACCCGATCGCTTCGCGACCACCCTCCCCGGGACGGGGAGGGAGAAACTCAGCCCGTGACTCGTCGCGTCACGCGGCGGCAGTCAAGCCGATCAGAACGAGTCCGCCGGCATCGCCATCAGCACGTCGGCGCCGGTCTTCAGCTTGACCAGGTGCGCGGCGGCGTCGGGCAGGATGCGTTCGACGAAGTAGCGACCGGTCTGCAGCTTGGCGGCGTAGAACGGGTCGGTCGAACCGGCGTCGATCTGCTTCTGGGCGGCGACGGCCATCTGCGCCCAGACGTAGGACAGGGCGGTGATGCCGAAGATGTTCAGATAGTCGGTCGAGGCGGCGCCGGCGTTGTCCGGGTTGGCCATGCCGTTCTGCATCAGCCACATCGTGCCGTCCTGCAGCTTCTTCTTGGCGTCGGCCAGGCCGTCGATGAAGGGTTTCACCGTCTCGCCAGCGTCGTTGTGCTCCGACACGAAGGCGTCGATGTCGCCGAACCAGCTCATGATCGCGCGACCGCCGGCGGACGGCAGCTTGCGGCCCACCAGATCCAGCGCCTGAATGCCATTGGTGCCCTCGTAGATCATGGTGATGCGCGCATCACGCAGGTACTGCGAGGCGGGGAAGTGTTCGGTGTAGCCCGAGCCGCCGTGCACCTGCATGGCCAGCGAGGCGGCGTGGAACCCCTTGTCGGTCAGATAGGCCTTAAGCACCGGGGTCAGCAGGCCCATGTAGTCCTTGGCCTTCTGGGCCACGGCCTCGTCTTCCGACTTCTCGAGATCGGCCTGCAGCGCGGTCCACAGGATGAAGGCCTGACCGCCTTCGACGAAGGCACGGGCTTCCAGCAGCATGCGGCGCACGTCCGGGTGGACGATGATCGGATCGGCCGGGCCGTCCGGGTTCTTGGCGCCGGTCAGCGAACGACCCTGCAGGCGGTCCTTGGCGAACTCGACGGCGGCTTGGTAGGCGGCGGTGCCGATGGCCAGGCCCTGCAGGCCGGTGCCGAGGCGGGCCTCGTTCATCACCACGAACATGTTGTTCATGCCGCGGCCTTCTTCGCCGATCAGCCAGCCCTTGGCGCCGTCGTACTGCATGACGGCGGTCGCGTTGCCGTGGATGCCCATCTTGTGCTCGAGACCGGCGCATTCCAGCGTGTTGCGCTCGCCCAGCGAACCGTCCTCATTGACGAGGAATTTCGGCACCACGAACAGCGACAGGCCCTTGATGCCCGGAACCGCGCCTTCGACGCGAGCCAGCACGGTGTGGATGATGTTGTCGGCGAAGTCGTGCTCGCCCGCCGAGATCCAGATCTTCTGGCCGGTGATCGAATAGGAACCGTCGCCATTCGGCACGGCCTTGGTGCGGACCATGCCCAGATCGGTGCCGCACTGCGGCTCGGTCAGGTTCATCGTGCCGGTCCATTCGCCGGTCGACATCTTGGGCAGGTATTTCTGCTTCAGCTCTTCCGAGGCGTTGGCGTGGATGCCCGCCCAGGCGCCGGCCGTCAGGCCCGGATACATCGAGAAGGCCGCCGAGGCGCCGGCGGTGAACTGGCCCACGGCCGAGCCGATGACCGAGGGCATGCCCTGACCGCCATAGGCCGGATCCATCATCAGCGAGGGCCAGCCGGCCTCGACCATCTGATGATAGGCTTCCTTCCAGCCCTTGGGCGTGGTGACCACGCCGCCTTCGGTCCAGTGACAGCCTTCCTTGTCGCCCGGGTTGTTGATCGGGGCGATGACCTCGTCGGCGAACTTGCCCGCCTCTTCGAGAATCTGCTGGGCCAGCTCGGACGACACGTCCTGGAAGCCGGGCTGGTTGGTGTAGCGATCGATCTCCAGCACTTCGGACAGGATGAAGGTCAGGTCGCGGACAGGCGCCTTGTAGGCCATGGTCAGGCTCTCGCTTTGAAGGGCTGGTGGTGGTGTTCGGTGTTGAGGCGGGCCTTCATCAGGCTCGCGTACTCATCAGCGCCGGGCAGGAGGTCAGGACGGTATTCGCCCAGCTTCTCTTCCATCCAGCGGCAGGCTTCTTCCGCCGTCTCGATGGCGCCTTCGATGTCTTCCAGTTGCTGCTTCAGCGCCGCGATCTGGGCGCGGTGCTGGCGCAGGGCCACGGCCATCTGATGGGCGTTGTGGTCCTTGCGGTCATACAGATCCAGCATCGACTGGATCTCCTGCAGGCTGAAGCCGATGCGGCGGCCGCGCAGGATGAGCTTGAGGCGAGCGCGGTCGCGAGCGTCATAGACGCGGGTCTGACCCTTGCGCGCCGGATTCAGCAGCCCCTTGTCCTCATAGAAGCGCAGGGCGCGCGCCGTCGCGCTGAACTCGCGGCACAGCTGGCGGATGGAATAGGTGCGGTGATCGTCAGCGGTCGCCATGGGCGAAGTTCTAGACCGAACTTGACGCGGACGTAAAGGGAAGGTTTGGGGCGCGGCGGCAGTCGGCCTCACTGCAAATGCAAAGGGCCGCGACGTCTCCGCCGCGGCCCTGTTGCCTGCTGCCTGAAACCTGCTGTCTCAGATCAGCGCACTTCCCGCGCCCGCATCCACAGGACCGGGGCGGTCATGGCGATCAGGATCAGGTTGGTGACGGCGGGGCCGACGTCCAGGCCGGTGGCGTGGACGGCCAGCATGGCGATCTCGGCGATCAGCAGGCCCGAGGCGGCCACGACCAGCAGCGGGCGGCCGTGCTTCCACGACGCCAGCGGGGCCAGCATCAGAACGGCCAGGGTGATCTCGGCGAGGCCGAAGCCGCGCACGAAATTCTCCGACACCAGGGCCGGCCATTTCATCAGGTCGATCAGGTTCGCCATCGGTTCGCTCAGCTTGGCGTAGCCGGCGGCGATGAAGAACATCGCGATCCAGCCCTGCAGGGTCCACAGGGTCAGGTTTCGGTAGCTCGCGTTCAGTCGCGAGCGGGCGGGGGTGAGGGTCTGAGAAGTCATTATCGATGACGCCCGTGGGGCGCTCTTGTTATTTGCAACAGTCGCGAGATCGGATCGACCTGACCGTTTCGCAAGGGCGCGAAGCGAGGGCGTAACCATCCGTGACCTTCTTGTGACGTCCACCCGCGGCCAAAGCGTGGCCGTACTTATAAATCGCTGTAATGTGACCGGCGTTTCCCGACCGTTAAGCGACCGGTCGCGCGGTTCAAACTGACAGCTCATGACGGGCTCCGGCGGGGCGAGGGGCCGGCCCTGCGCCGACCCCCGCGTTCTACCGCCACCCTGCCGCCAACCTCCTGTCAGCAGCCGTACAGAGTAGTGATCACGCCGAGGTGCTGACGGCGGCGACCGGCTCGTTCAGCGGGCTGATCTGGGCCTCGGCGGCGGACAGGAAGGCCGAGGCGACGAGGGTCAGGCACAGGCCGGCGGCGAAGGCTTCCAGGCAGGCGACAGCGCGCCCCAGGGTGCTGGTGGTCATGGTCTTGTTCCTTGATGTGTGAGGGTGAGCCGGGGGGGCTCGGGTCAGAGGCGGAAGAGGTCTTCCACCGGCCGTTCCAGCGCCCGCGCGACGCGGCAGGCGAGGGTGACGGACGGGTCGTAGAAGCCGTTCTCCATGGCCCGCATGGTGCGCAGGGAGATGCCGAGTTGTTCGGCCAGTTGGGCCTGGGTCAGGCTCTGTGCCTGCCGCATGGCGCGGATCGGGTGAGCGGGGATCATTGGCTGTCCCATCCATCGCGGCGGCTGAAGCTGATCAGGGCGTTGATCAGAGCGACGACGATGGCCGTGGCGCCGATCGACGGAGCGTCGCCCCAGTTGGCGGGCCAGAGCGGCAGCGGGTCGGTCAGGCCGCCCGCCAGGACGACGACGATCAGCAGCATGAAGGTGGAGGCGCCCGGCGAGCGCCAGTCCGTCTCGGACATCGACTTGGTCATGACAAGGCTCCCTGTCGTTGTGACAAGGGTGTTTTACATCACCGTTGGGTACAGTCAAGCGTCTTTTACATCCTGACAAGCGAGCTTGCCCAAAGCCCGTCGCGACGGGCTTTCACGGGTGTCGCGCGGTCCGGATCGCCGCCAATCGCGCCAGTTTTTCGTGGAAGGGCGTCCAGTCGTCGGCTTCCGCGATGGCCGCCCAGATCGCCTCGACTTCATCGATCAGCATCTCTTCCGGCTCGGGACGGGCGAAGGCCGGGTTCTCCAGCCGCTCGGGCCGGTCCGGTTCGTGCTCGAACAGCGAGTAGCGGAAATTGTCGAAGGTCTTGCCCTGCCACAGCTTCGCGCGCGGCCCGGCCAGCGCCCGCGCCGACGACGCGAAGCCGCCGAACCAGTCGTGGAACAGGGGCTCCCACCGCGCCGCCTCTCCGGCCTCGCGCAGCAGGGCAAGGGTGGTGTCGAGCAGCCGCTGGTCCGCCGCCTCGCCGAGGCTCTTTACGCCCAGACGGTTCAGGAAGGCCGTGCGCAGTTCGCGGATATAGGCCGGGCCGAAACCGTTCAGCGCCTCGGTCAGCGGCTCGGCGTCCGCCGCCAGTTTCAGCGCCCCGCCCAGCTGGGTCAGGGCCCAGAATACCGCCTCCGGCTGACGCGCGAAGGCGTAGAGCCCGGTCTGGTCGAAATAGGCCGCGGTGAAGCCGGGCTCGTAGTACGGCAGGAACCGCCACGGGCCGTAGTCGAAGCTCTCGCCGGTGACGTTTAGATTGTCGGTGTTCAGCACCCCGTGGACGAAGCCCGCCGCCACCCAGCGCGCCGTCAGCCGGGCCGAGGCCTCGACCACGGCCCGCAGGAAGCCCGGCACATCCCCTTCGGCGACCTCGGGGTGGTAGAGCGCCCGCGCATGCTCGACCAGCGCGTCGACCATGTCCACCCGCCCGAAATACGCGGCGCGCTGGAAGGTGCCGAAGCGGATATGGCTGTGCGACAGCCGCACCAGCACCGCCGAGCGGGTGGGGGAGGGCTCGTCGCCCCGCTCCAATTCCTCGCCTGTCTCGATCAGGCTGAAGGCGCGGCTGGTCGGCACGCCCTGCGCCTCCAGCATCTCCGCCGCCAGCACCTCGCGCACCCCGCCCTTCAGCGTCAGCCGCCCGTCGGCCGAGCGCGACCAGGGCGTGGTCCCCGAACCTTTCGTTCCCAGGTCAAGAAGTCGACCCGGGAGGGCGCTATCGCTCGCGACGCGGTCGCTCACTGCTTGAGCGCCGGGCGTTTCCCGAAGCTGGCCCGCCAGGAACCCTCGTCCATCGCCGAGGTCGGGGTTGTAGTGACGGAACTGGTGCCCATGATAGCGCATCGCCACTGGCCCGGGCTGGCCGGGCAGGGGCTCGAAGCGGCCGAAATGGGCGATCCATTCGGCGTCCGTCAGCGTCTCCAGTCCCACCGTCGCCGCCGCCCGGTCGTTGCGAAAGCGCAGGCGGGTCTCGGGGAAGTCGGCGGCGCGCACGGGATCGCCGTACTCGCCTCCCAGATCGAAGAAGCGGGGCTCGGGGCGGTAGGCGGAGGAGGCGGGCATGGCCGCCAGATGCGATCTTCGCGGCTCTGGCGCAACTGTATCGCCTTGAACCCTTCGCCCCGGACCGTATTGTAGAGGCAGAGATCAGGTCCGTCCGCCACGCGGGCGTGGCCAGGCCGGCGCCTTTCGCGAATCCGGTCCGACGCCCGTCGATAACCTGGCGTCATGACACCCCCCGACCGACGGAGGCCTCATGGCGCGCAAACTCACCCTGGAATTCCTCAAGACCGAGGCCGGCTCCGGCACGGTGCTCGGCTTTGCGGCCCTTTTCGCGCTGATCATCGCCAACTCGCCGTGGTCGAAGGACTATTTCGGCTGGCTGAAGAGCGAGCACGTGGTCCAGCTCGGCCCGGTCCTGCTCGAGCTGACGGTCTCGGAGTGGATCAAGGAAGGTCTGATGGCGATCTTCTTCCTCGTGGTGGGGCTGGAGATCAAATACGAGATCCTCCGCGGCGAGCTCAGCGATCCGCGCAAGCTGGCCACGCCGGTTCTGGCGGCCGTCGGCGGCATGGTCGCTCCGGCCCTGGTCTATCTGGCGGTTTCGGGCCTGCTGTCCGGCCCCCACGCGGGCTGGCCGATCCCGCTGGCCACCGACATCGCCTTCGCCCTGGCCATCTTCGCCATGGTGGCGCGCAACCTGCCGTCTTCGCTGCGGGTCTTCCTGCTGACCCTGGCTATTGTCGATGATCTCGGCGCCATCGCCCTGATCGCCGTCCTCTTCTCCAGCGGGGTGCAGATCGGGCCCCTGCTCTGGGTCGTCGGCCTGCTGGCGGCGGGCGCATTGGTCGCCCAGTGGAAAAAGATTCCGGCCCCCTTCTGGGTGCTGGGCTTCGGCCTGATCTGGTACCTGACCGTGCAGGCGGGCCTGTCGACCTCCCTGACCGCCGTCGCCTTCGCGGCCATCGTGCCGGTCAAGGATCGTCGCTCGGACGGCCAGAGCCCGTTGCAGGAGGCGATGCACGATCTGCACCCCTACGTCGCCTATCTGGTTCTGCCGCTATTCGCCTTCGCCAAGGCGGGCGTCAGTTTCGCGGGCCTGTCGCTGGATCAGGCCTTCGCCCCTCTGGTCATCGGCATCGCGCTGGGTCTGTTCGTCGGCAAGCAGATCGGCGTGCTTGGCGCGGCGACCCTCGCCTCGACCCTCAAGATCGGCCGCCGCCCCACCGGGTCGACCTGGCTGGAGCTCTACGGGGTCAGTCTGCTGTGCGGGGTCGGATTCACCATGAGCCTGTTCATCGGCATCCTCGCCTTCCCCGGCGCCATCGACTCGCCCGAACAGGTCGAGGTGAAGATCGGGGTGCTCGCGGGCTCTATGTTATCAGCGATCACTGGCGCAATGGTTCTCGGAATAGCGGCCAATCGGCGCAAGAAATTAGCTGCTAGCGCCCCGGAAAATCGCAAGAACTGAGCAAATATTGACGTAGCGTCATCGCATTTTGTCGCTTTTGCGTCACAGTTAGGCTTCACCTACCGATGAAATGCGGGGTGACCAAACAGCGCTCCTTGTCGGTGAGTCCCGCCTGAGTTACCCAAAAGACTGGAGTATCGCGTTCCACGTAAGAGCGCGGCCCAAGGGATCAGGAAACGCCGCGGTCACCGTCACTGCACGGGCCCGGCCATTGTCGGGGAGTGGGCATGCGCCTCACCAATATTCTTCGCACGACCGTTTCGGCCGCCGTCGTTGGCGCTTGCGCCTTCGGCTTCGCCGGGGTCGCTTCGGCCCAGGATCAGGATGGTCCGGCCACCGTCGATGACATCATCGTCACCGCCCAGAAGCGTGAGCAGAACCTTCAGGACGTGCCGATCGTGGTCACCAGCCTGGCGGCGGAAACGCTGCAGGATGCCGGTGTCCGCGACATCAAGGATCTGCAGATCCTGACCCCCGGCATGACCGTCACCTCGACCTCGTCGGAAGCCTCGACCACCGCCCGCATCCGCGGCGTCGGCACCGTCGGCGACAACCCCGGCCTGGAAAGCTCGGTCGGCGTCGTGATCGACGGCGTCTATCGCTCGCGCAACTCGGTCGGCTTCGGCGACCTGGGCGAACTGGCCCGCATCGAAGTGCTGAAGGGCCCGCAGGGCACCCTGTTCGGCAAGAATACCTCGGCCGGCGTCATCAACATCATCACCGAGGCCCCGTCGTTCACGCCGGGCTACAACGCCGAAGTGACCGTCGGCAACTACGGCGCCATGGGCGCCTCGGGCTCGATCACCGGCCCGATCACCGACACCCTGGCCATGCGCCTGTACGCCGCCCGTCGCGTCCGCGACGGCTTCTACGACGTCAATATCGGCGACGGCCCGCGTCCCGAGACCGACGACCAGAACCAGGACTTCGGCGCCGTCCGCGGTCAACTGCTGTGGCTGCCGAACGACAACACCTCGTTCCGACTGATCGCCGACTACACCTCGCGCGATGAATACTGCTGCACCGGCGTACAGATCCGCTCGGGTCCGACGCAGGCCTTCATCGACTCGCTGTCCGACGGCCCAGGCGCCCGCCCGCCGGCAGCCGGCTTCGCCCCGCTGCCCTTCTCGCGTCTGGCCTACGCCAACCGCTCCAGTGGTCAGGAAATCGAGGACAAGGGCGTCTCGCTCGAAGCCAACTTCGACCTGCCGTCGCTGTTCGGCGGCGCGACCCTGACCTCGGTCACCTCGTGGCGCGACTGGTCGACCACCCTCGGTCAGGACATCGACTACACCGGCGCGGACATCGCCTACCGCAACCAGGACGGCGACAACGGCTACAGCGTCAAGAACCTGACCCAGGAAATCCGCCTGGCCGGTCAGAACGATCGCTTCGACTGGCTGGTCGGCTTCTTCGCCACCAAGGAAGAGATCAACCGGGCCGACAGCTGGTACTTCGGCGCCGACTACACCCCGTTCATCTCTCTGCTGCTGACGGCCAACCTGAACGCCGCCACGCAGGGCCTGCCGACTCCTCCGGGACCGATCCCGATCAACCCGGGCCGCGTCGGCTGCTTCACCGCCACCGGTCAGACCGCGCCGGGGCTGCAGGGCTGCCTCTACGGCGCCGTGCCCGCCACCGGCCCGGGCTTCACGCTCGGCCAGGGCTATGCCGACACCTACGACCAGGAGTCGACCTCCTACGCCATCTTCACCAACAACACCTGGCACGTCACTGACCAGTTCGACCTGACCCTCGGCCTGCGTTACACGATGGACGACAAGTCGCTGGACGCGCTGCAGCGCAACACCAACGGCAACGGCGCCACCTGTACCGCGGCCCAGCTGAACGCCGGCGCCATCGGCACGGCCCTCGGCGCGAGCAACGTCGGCGGCATCCTCGGCGCCCTCTGCCTGCCCTTCGCCAACAGCGCCTTCAACAACCGTCCGATCTCGGAAGGCGCCGACGACGGCGAGCTGACCGGCACGATCAAGGCCTCGTACCGCCTGAACGACGAGATCATGTTCTACGGTTCGTACGCCCGCGGCTATAAGAGCTTCGGCTACAACCTGGACCGCGTCACCGCACGGGCACCATCACCCCGGTGTCGTCGCTGTACTTCCCGTCCGAATATGTCGACAGCTACGAAGCCGGCGTGAAGATGACGCTGCTGGCCCGCACCCTGCTGCTGAACGTCACCTACTTCGACCAGACGTTCGAGAACTTCCAGCTCAACACCTTCAACGGCGCGGGCTTCACCGTCGAGCCGATCCCGGAACTGACCTCGCGCGGCATCGACGCCGACATGATCTGGTTCTCGCCGATCGAGGGCCTGAGCTTCCAGGGTGGTCTGACCTACACCGACGCCGAGTACGGCGTGTTCACCGCCGCCGATCTGGTCGATCCGAACAACTTCCCGGCCGCCTCGCTGCTGCCCGGCTCGCGTCCGTCGTTCGCGCCCGAGTATTCGGCCTCGCTGTCGATCAACTTCGAGCGCAACCTCGGCGGTGGTCTGCGCGGCGGGTTCAGCCTCGCCGGCAAGTACATGTCGGAATACAACACCGGTTCGGACCTCTCGCCCTTCAAGATGCAGGACGCTTTCACCACCGTGAACGGCCGCATCATGCTCGGCACCGAGGACGAGCGCTGGACGGCCGAACTGTGGGGCCAGAACCTGACGGACGAAGAGTACCTGCAGGTCGGCTACAACGGCCCGCTGCAAGGCACCGCCTTCCAGACCACGGTCCAGCCCGCCGGCACCAGCCACCCGGGCACCTTCTACAACCAGGCTCGCGACACCCAGACCTACAACGCCTTCCTGGGTCAGCCGCGCACCTACGGCTTCACTGTCCGTCTGAAGTACTGATCGCTTCGGCATCGCTGAAACGAGAACCGGCCGGGGGCGACCCCGGCCGGTTTTGTTTTGGCGGGCCGGGCTTTCTACGGCGCGGCGCGCTTCACCGGCGTGATCGCCCAGATCACCGGCGCGCCGATCACGACGATCAGGGCGAACAGGCCGAACGGACCGCCCAACTGCGCCGGGAATGCATCGCGCAGCAGCCAGAAGACGACCATCAGGCTGAAGCCGAGCAGAAGGGCGCTGCCCCTTGATACGACCAGTCGGGTCCCGCAGCCTGCGCAGATGAAGGGCGTGCCCAGATCCAGCTGGGTCCGCGCCAGCGGCACGCGCTGTTTGCAGTCAGGGCAGTGTGGGCCAATGGGCAAGGGGGCCTCCGGTCAAGCTTGCCCCTGCACCTTCATGGCCTGTTCGCCGGCTTGCAACCGGCTGAGGCGGGCAGGGGAGATCGCCCCCGCCCGCCTCGAGCCTTACCAGCGCTCGTCCGGGCCGACCGGGGCTTCCGCCGCCGCAGCGGGGCGTTCGCCCTCGGCTCTGCGCGCCGCCGCACCGCCGCCCAGCACTCGCCGCATCCAGCCCGCGACATCGTCCACGATGGTGAAGATCGCGGGGATGTAGAGCAGGGACAGGAAGGTCGACGAGATCAGGCCGCCCAGCACCGCCACCGCCATGGGCGAGCGGAACTCGACGTCCGCGCCCCAGCCGATGGCGATCGGCACCATGCCCGCGCCCATGGCGAAGGTGGTCATCAGGATCGGCCGCGCCCGCTTGTGCGCGGCGTCCATGATCGCCTCGAACCGGTCCATCCCGGCCTTCTCGGACATGATCACATAGTCGACCAGCAGGATGGAGTTCTTGGCCGCGATCCCCATCAGCATCAGCACCCCGATCAGGGCCGACATGGAGAAATTCTTGTCGGCCAGGGCCAGGGCGATGAAAGCGCCGCCGATGGCCAGCGGTAGGGCGGCCATGATGGTCACCGGATAGGCGAAGCTCTTGAACAGCAGAGTCAGCACCGCATACATCAGCAGGATGCCGGAGATGAAGGCGATGGCGAAGCCGGTGATCATCTCCTGGATGAACTCCGCATCGCCCGCCGGCACCTGACGCACGCCCGCGGGCAGGTTCTTCACCGACGGCAGGGCGTTCACCGCCGTGCCCGCAGCGCCGGTGGTGATGCCGTCCAGCTCGGCCGTGATCGAGGCGATCCGCGACCGGTCCTGACGGGTCACCGTGGCCGGGCCCGCGCCGAACGACACGTCGGCCACGGCGCTCAGCGGCACCTGACCGCCATTGGCGGTTGGCACCCGCAGGTTCTCGATCACCGTCAGATCCTCGCGCGCATCCTCGGTCAGTTGCAGGCGGATCGGGATCTGGCGGTCGCCCAGATTGTATTTGGGCAGGTTCTGATCGACGTCGCCGATGGTGGCGACGCGCACGGCCTGCGAGATCGATCCGGCCGAGACCCCGGCCAGGGCGGCCTCATCGGGACGCGGGGTCACGACGATCTCGGGACGGGCGATGGCCGCCGTGTTCACGATGTTGGCCAGACCGCGCACGCCGCGCATCTCTTCCTCGACCTTGCGCGCGGCGGCGTCCAGCGTCGCCGGATCATCGCCCAGGATCGAGAAGGTGTAGCTGGTGCCGTCGCCCGGTCCGCCGCCCTGCTGGGCGATGCCCGCGCGGATGCGGGCGCCGGGGATGGACTTCAGGTCATCGACCACTTCGCGGGCGAATTCCTGCTGGCTCAGGGCGCGTTCGCCCTTGGGCACCATGTCGGCGTAGACATTGGCCTGATTGACGTCCTGACCGCCGATGGCGGCGTAGACCGAGGTCACCTCGTCGCGGGCCTCAAGGCGGCGGGTGACCTCCTGCACGATGGCGTCGGTCTGGGCCAGGGTCGATCCGGGCGGGGTCTCCACTTGGAAGGCCGCGCGGCCTTCGTCGGCGGGCGACATGAACTCGAACGACATCTTGGCGATGACCGAGGTCCCGATCGAACCGACCAGGAACAGGAAGCCCATCAGGAACACCAGCCAGCGGTGCGCCAGCGACCAGCGCAGGGCCTTCAGGTAACCGCTCATCCAGAACGGATCGCGGTCCTCGTGGTTGGTGTGCTTCAGCATGAAGGCGGCCATCAGCGGCGTCACCGTCCGCGCCACGACCAGCGAGAAGAAGACCGAGATACAGGCCGCCAGGGCGAAGGCCTTGAAGAACTGGCCGATGATGCCCGGCATGAAGCCGACCGGGGCGAAGACGGCGATGATGGTGCCGGTGGTCGCCACGACCGCCAGACCGATCTCGTCCGCCGCCTCGATGGCCGCGCTATAGGGTGGCTTTCCGTCCCGCATGTGCCGGACGATGTTCTCGATCTCCACGATGGCGTCATCGACCAGGATGCCGATGGTCAGGGACAGCGCCAGCAGGGTCACCCCGTTCAGCGATTGGTCCATGGGCGCCAGCAGGGCGAAGGTCGGGATCAGCGACAGCGGCATGGCCACCGCCGCGATCAGCGTCGCCCGCCAGTCGCGCAGGAAGATGAACACCACGATGACCGCCAGCAGGGCGCCCAGACCCAGGGCCTCCAGTGAGGCGAGGTAGCTCTCCTCGATGTATTTCACGCTCGAGGTGACCTGCTGGATGGTCACATTCGGATTCGCTTTGTCGATGCGCGCGACCTCCTTGCGGACGGCCTCCGAGACCTTCACCTCGGATGCGGTGCGCGAGCGCAGGAAGTTGAAGGTCACGGCCTCCTGACCGTCATAGCGGGCGATGCGACGCGGCTCGCCCCACTTGTCCTCGACGGCGCCCAGGTCGCCCAGGCGCACCGTGCGGCCCCCGTCCAGCGGCACCAGGGTCTCGCGCAATTGCTGCACCGAGGTGGCCGAGCCGACCGTGCGCACGGCCCGCTCTGACCCGGCCACGGTGACGCGGCCGCCCGGCAGGTTGTTGTTCACGCTGCTCAGCGCCTGGCTGACCTGCGCCGCCGTCACGCCGTAGGCGGACAGGCGTTGCGGATCCAGCTCGACCCGGATCTCGCGATCCACGCCGCCCGAGCGGTTGACCTCGCCGACCCCGCCGAGCGCCAGCAGCGACCGGCTGACCTCGTTGTCGATGAACCAGCTGATCTGCTCTGGCGACATCGTCTCTGACCGGACCACATAGGTGATCAGGGCGTCGCCGGTGATGTCGATGCGCTGGACGGCCGGCTCCTGCATGTCCTGCGGCAGGCTGGCGCGCAGGCCGGTCATGGCGTTGCGCACGTCATTGGTCGCGCGGTCGGTGTCGGTGCCCAGCTCGAACTCGATGACCGTGCTCGACACCCCGTCGGTGATGTTCGAGTTGATGTGGCGCACGCCCGACAGACCGGCGAGGGAGTCCTCGATCAGCCGGGTGACCTGCACCTCCATCTCGGCGGGCGCGGCGCCCGGACGCACCGCGGTCACGGAGACCAGCGGGAAGTCAACGTCCGGGTTGTTGTTGATCCGCATGCCTGCGAACCCGACGATCCCGCCGATGGTCAGCAGCAGGAACAGCAGGATAATCGGGATCGGGTTCCGGATCGACCAGGAGGAAATCTGGTTCATGTCGGTCGCTTCCGCTTAGTGGGCGCTGGCCGGGGCGGCCGACTGGGCCTGCGCCCGTTCAGTGGCGGCCTGACGGGCGGCGGCCGCGGTCGCGACGCGGACCCGGTCTCCCTCGTTCAGGAAGCCCGCGCCGTCCACCACGACCCGCGCGCCGGCCTGCAGGCCCGACACGGCGGTGCGGTCCTGACGGCGGTTCACCACGGTGACGGGCTGGAAGTGCACGGTGTCGGCGCTGGCCATCACGAACACGCCCGCGCGGTTGTTGCGGTACAGGATCGCGCCGGTCGGCACGACGGTCGCCGGCTGGGCGCCGACGTCGATCTGGGCGCGGGCGAACATGCCGGGGCGCAGGGCGCTGCCGGGAGCCAGGGAGATCCGGGCCAGACCCAGACGGGTCTGGGCGTCCACCTCGGGGGTCACGATGCGGACCGTGCCGGTCGTCGGCGCGGCCTGGCTGGAGGTCACCTGCGCCGACTGGCCGGAGCGGACAAGCGCCAGTTCGGTCTCCGGCACTTGGGCGTCCAGCTCCAGGCGGCCGTCGCGCACCATGCGGAACAGCTCGGTTCCGGCGCTGATGATCTGGCCGCGGGTCACGCTGCGGCTGATGATCTGGCCCGAGACAGGCGCGCGGATGGTGGCCTGCGACTGGCGGGTGCGGGTCTCGGCCAGGGCCGCGCGGGCCGAGGCCAGGTTGGCCTGCGAGGCGCGCTGGTTGGCCAGAGCCGTGTCCAGCGAGGCCTGGCTGAGGAAGCCGCGCTCCTTCAGCTCCTGCGCCCGGGCCAGGGCGGCGTCATCGCGCGCGGCATTGGCCTCGGCGGTCTGCACGGCAGCCTGCTGCTGGCGCACCTGGGCATCCAGCAGGGCGGTGTTCATCTGCACCAGCGGCTGCCCCTGACGCACATAGGCGCCCTCGTCCACATAGACGGCCGTCGCAACCAGCCCGCCCGTCTCGGCGCCGACCGGAACCTCCTCCCAGGCCGAGACCGTGCCCGAGGCGGTGACCAGCCGACCGAGGTTCTCGGTCGTGGCGGTCTGCACGCTGACGGTCTGGCTGCTGGCCCCGCCTTTCTCCGTCGTTTCTCCACCCCCGCCACAGGCGGCCACGGCGACGGTGGCGGTCAACAGGACGGCGGCGGCGGCCCAGCGGCTGCGAAGCTTGATCGACACGTGATTTTCCCTTGTCGCCGCGAGGGGAGCGCGGCCGAGCGAATGAACGCCCCGACGGGCGTCCGGTTGTCATCCGTCGTTGAATACCGTTTCCCCAACCTGTCGAAAACCTGCAAAGCGTCGCGTTACGACTTCGTAATCCGCAACGAAATCAGGCACGGAGACAGTTCGGATCGCCGTTCCGTTGGCGCTTTTCCGCCCGCCGTGCTAGGCGCGCCGGACCATGCCGACCACCCCTATCGAACGCATCCGCAACTTCTCCGTCGTCGCCCACATCGACCACGGCAAGTCCACGCTCTCCGACCGCCTGATCCAGTACACGGGCGGCCTGACCGCGCGTGAAATGTCCGCCCAGGTGCTGGACAACATGGACATCGAGAAGGAGCGCGGCATCACCATCAAGGCGCAGACCGTGCGCCTGAACTACAAGGCCAAGGACGGGCTCGACTACGTCCTGAACCTGATGGACACGCCCGGTCACGTCGATTTCGCCTATGAGGTCTCGCGCTCGCTGGCCGCCTGCGAAGGCTCGCTGCTGGTCGTCGACGCCTCGCAGGGCGTCGAGGCCCAGACCCTGGCCAACGTCTATCAGGCCATCGACAACAACCACGAGATCGTGCCGGTCCTGAACAAGATCGACCTGCCCGCCGCCGAGCCCGAGCGGGTCAAGGCGCAGATCGAGGACGTCATCGGCATCGACGCCTCCGACGCCGTCATGGCCTCGGCCAAGTCGGGCATCGGCATCGAGGATGTGCTGGAAGCCATCGTCACCCGCCTGCCGGCGCCCAGGGGCGACATCGACGCTCCGCTGAAGGCCATGCTGGTCGACGCCTGGTACGATCCCTACCTGGGCGTCGTTCTGCTGGTCCGCGTCTTCGACGGCGTGCTCAAGGCCGGCCAGCGCGTGAAATTCATGCAGAACGGCTCGACCCACCTGGTCGACCGCGTCGGCGTCTTCCTGCCCAAGAACACCCCGGTCGACCAACTCGGCCCCGGCGAGGTCGGCTTCATCACCGCCCAGATCAAGGAAGTCGCCCACGCCGCCGTCGGCGACACCATCACCGACGAGAAGAAGCCGACCGCCGAACCGCTGAAGGGCTTCAAGGAAGTCCAGTCGGTGGTCTTCTGCGGTCTCTTCCCGGTGGACGCCGCCGACTTCGAGGACCTGCGCGCGGCCATCGCCCGCCTGCGCCTGAACGACGCCTCCTTCACCTATGAGATGGAATCCAGCGCCGCTCTCGGCTTCGGCTTCCGCTGCGGCTTCCTCGGCCTGCTGCATCTGGAGATCATCCAGGAGCGCCTCAGCCGCGAGTTCAACCTCGACCTGATCGCGACAGCCCCCTCGGTCGTCTACAAGATCAAGCAGCGCGACGGCACGACCATCGACCTGCACAATCCGGCCGACCTGCCGGACGTCATGCAGATCCTCGAGATCGAGGAGCCGTGGATCAAGGCCACCATCCTGACCCCCGAGGAATACCTCGGCGGCGTCATCAAGCTGTGCCAGGACCGTCGCGGCGAGCAGAAGGAACTGACCTGGGTCGGGACCCGCGCCATGGTCGTCTACGAACTGCCGCTGAACGAGGTCGTCTTCGACTTCTACGACCGCCTGAAGTCGATCTCGAAGGGCTATGCCTCGTTCGACTACGAGCTGACCGACTACAAGCAGGGCGACCTCGTGAAGATGTCGATCCTGGTCAACGCCGAGCCGGTCGACGCCCTCAGCATGCTGGTCCACCGTTCGCGCGCCGAGACGCGCGGCCGCGGCATGGTCGAGAAGATGAAGGAGCTGATCCCTCCGCACATGTTCCAGATCCCGATCCAGGCCGCCATCGGCGGCAAGATCATCGCCCGTGAAACCGTCCGCGCCCTACGCAAGGACGTGACTTCGAAATGCTACGGCGGCGACGCCACCCGGAAGAAGAAGCTTCTGGAGAAGCAGAAGGAAGGCAAGAAGCGCATGCGGCAGTTCGGCAAGGTCGAAATCCCGCAGGAAGCGTTTATCGCGGCGCTGAAGATGGATGAGGATTGAGGGCTGGAAAACAGTCTCAGGTAGTTCTAGGTCTGCCCTCTATAGGGGAGGCTGACAATGTTTCTGGGTCTGTGTTTGGAAAAGGGGGGCTTTCGAGCAGCATGGCTCGACGGTACCCAAGTTGCTCCCGTTCTCGTCGAACGGGACAGAGCTATAAATCCGCATGATGAGCCAAGCGAAATGGCTACTTGGGCCTATGGGCGGTTTGAGCAAATCATCGCGCGCCATCCGGTCTCAAAAGTTGTCTGCAAAATTTCGATAGATTTGAAATCGCAGGAGTCCGTTCTCAATCACGGTGCTCCGCTGGGGATCCTCGCTTATCAGTGCGGGAAGGGGCAGATCCCTCTGAAGCTTATCACCAAAAACAAGCTCAACCGACCGGGCACGTTTTCACTCGCGAAGGGGGCAAAGCCCGCTGATTGGGCTGATGCGCTTAAAGATGGTAAAGTGCATTGGGATAGCGCGCTACGTGATGCTGTCCTCGCTGCAGCATCTGAGTTGCCATGAGACTCCCCATTGGCACACAGCTCAACAAGTATGTTCTTCAGGAACGTTTGGGAGGCGGCAGTTTCGGGGATGTTTACCGAGCGCAGGATCGGGCAACCAGCTCTATATGTGCCCTAAAATGCATCGAAGTTGATCCCACGACGTCTATTGATTTGGTGCTTCAAGAGGCGAGAAATCTCAAGGCATGCCAATCCCAGCATATCGTTGAGATTGCATCTGCTGATGTGATGCCTCTCGGGGCGTCAACGGTTGTGCTCATCGACATGGAGTACCTCCCCGACGGCTCCCTAGAAGGGCGGATCGAGAAGCTAGGTATTTCATATGGCGATGCGCTGAGCGCTAACCGACACATGCTGCTTGGCCTGTCGTCTGCCCATAAGAATGGGATTATTCATAAAGACGTGAAGCCCGCCAACATCATGATTGATGGGGCAATCTATAAACTCTCCGATTTTGGCATTTCGTACGTAAAACAGACCGCAATCGGAATACCGCTCACATATGAGCCGAACGCGGCCCCTGAACTGATCGCCGGGGGCGCGCCCGATGAGCGTACGGACGTATACGCCGCCGGGATGACACTGTTTAGATGCGCTCTACTCTACGGAGCGATCGGGATCGACGCCCAGCAGGTTGCCGATTGGGAAGCCAGCGGCCGACTCGTCGGACTGCCCGAATTTATAGGCTTCCCCCGACATTTCCCTCGGCGCCTTAAAGCGGTGATCAAGACGGCTACGGCTCCAGACCCCCTCAAACGATATCAGAGTGCGGGGGAAATGCTCACGGCTCTCGAAAAGCTGAAGATTGCAAAATCTTGGCGGAAGACGGGGCTCGCTGAATGGTCAGCAAATGTGAACGGGAAGGTGCACCGTTTGGATGTAGCCAAGACCGCTAAAGGTTGGGAGCTTTGTTACGCTATAGACGGTCGCAGAAGGAACGCAGACTGTTCGACCTATAAAACAGAGAGCCTGGCGCTGAAGGCGCTGGATGACGCTGTTTCGAAGTCTGTCTTAACGTAACCGACTTCCTCAGAACCCGAAGGTCACCGCCGCCACCACCCCCTCATCCCGGGGCCCGTCGCCGATCGGCGCGTAATACCCCAGCGACACATCCAGATACCGCCCCGGCGCGCGCAGGTCGTCGCCACCCATCCAGTGGCGCCAGGCCACGCGCGGACCCGCCGCCACGGCCCATTCCTCCGCCCGCAGGCTGTCGTAGTCAGCACGAACGCCCACGCCGGCGGTGACCGTGTCGCGGCGGCTTTCGCTCGCCACCCAGGTCCAGCCCAGATTCGCGTCCGCCACGGCGTAGGTCTGCTCGTCCTCCAGCAGGCGGGCGACGTCCACATAGACATGGGCCGACGGCCAGCTGTCGCGGTCGTAGCGCAGGTCGCTCCCCACATCCGCCGACCAGGCGGCGCGCAGCATGGTGTCGTCCCGGGCCGCGTCGCCGACGGCGATCAGGCGGCTGGCTTCCAGCGACAGATTGGTCTCGGTGAAGGGCTTCCAGCGGACGCCGACCCAGCCTTGCGTGCTCTCGCCGCCGGTCGGGCCGGTGTCGGCGTCGACGGTCTGGTAGGCGCGGGCGAAGACCTGCACCGGGCGGCCGTTGTTGTCGCCGCCGACGCGGGCCCAGACCTCGCCGCCGACCTGGGTTACCTCATCGCCGCCGCCATTGACCAGGGTCGTGGCGCTGTCCGCCGGACCGACCGAGACGGTGGCCGTCCCGCCGAAGCGATGCTCCAGCGTCTGCAGTTCGCGCCCGATCTCGTGGCGGCGCTGCGGGGTCAATTGTTCAGCGGGCAGGGTGCGCGCGCCCTGTTCCAGCCAAGTGATCGCCTCCGGGTCCTGCCCCGCCCGGCGCGCGGCGTAGGCGGCGTCCAGCGCCTGGGCGCCCTTCAGCGGCTCGGCCCGGTCGGCGGCGGCGAAGCCCTGCACGGCCAGCCGGTCCTCGCCCGTGCTGACGGCCGCATAGGCGAAGTCCAGCGGCGCATTGCCCGGCAGCATGCCCGAGGCATGGGCCTCACGCAGCACGGTCCGCGCCTCGCCCGTCCGGCCCAGCTCTACCAGAGCCTGCACCCGGGCGCGGGCCAGATAGGCGCGGCTCTCTGCGGTCGGGGCCAACGGCGCGGCCAGTCCATAGGCCTCGGCCGCCTGCCTCAGGTCGCCGGTCCGGCGGGCGGTCTCGGCGCGGCGGGTCTGGACCCGGTGGTCCCAGCTTCCGGCCACCGGCTGCAGCACCGACAGGGCGGTGGCGTCGTCGCCCGATCCGATCAGGGCGTCGACCAGCAGCAGCCGCCAGTCCAGATTGTCCGGCGCCGCGTTCACCGCGCGGGCGGCGGGGGGGACGGCGTCGGCGGGTCGTCCAGCATTCATCGCCGCATAGGCGGCCGTGGCGTCGGCGTATCCATCGGACGACGCGGCCACGGTCTGGGCCTGAACGGCGGCGGGCGTCAGCACCGCGGCGCCGGTGGCGGCCAGGGCGACGGAGGCGAGCAGGAGGGAGCGGTTCACGGCGGGGCCTCGGGGGTCAGACAGGTTCGTGACGGGGGTCGGCGGGCGCGTTTCTCAGCGCCTCCACCAGATGTTCGTTCAGCCAGCGGGCGCTGCGCTGGTCCTTCAGCGCCGCCTCGATGTCGGTCGCGGAGACCATGTTCAGCCGGGTCAGGGTCTCGCCCAGCGAACGGCCATCAGCGCGCGAGGCCATCAGGGCGGTCTGCAGATCAGCGTGGCTGATACGGCCCCGGCGGATCAGGATGTCGCCCAGCCGCGCATAGCCGGCCCGCACCGAGCGCCACAGCATGGCCTCGCGCGAGGCGTCCAGATGGCCCGCCGCCCGCATCCGGCCCAGCTGCTCCCGCACGGCGGCGAACGGGTCCTCGCTCCAGGCGAAACGGATGGCGAAGGCGATGTCGCTCAGCGGGGCGAACAGGAAGCGCACGCTGCGCACGCCCGACTGGCCGAAGCGTTTCTCCAGCGCCGTCCGCTGGGCCGGGGGCAGGGGCTCGGCCAGCGCCACGTCGATGCCCGATCCGTTGCGACGCAGCGGCACGGCGCCATAGCGGGCGGCCTCCTCGGGCGTCAGCAGGTTCAGCACCTCCGGCTCGATCTGGAAGGGATCGAAGATCGAGGCGTAGGTCTCGCCCCGCTCGGCGAAGGCCTCGGCCAGATGGTCGTCCTCCACCGCTCCAAGGTCGAGGAGCAGCAGGCCCAGCGGGCGGTAGTCGGCCTTCTGCGCCTCCAGCGCCGTGGTCAGGTCGGCCTCGCTGACGTGGTTCCAGAACCGCAGCGTCTCGCCCAGACGGCCCGAGCCCTGCTGCAGTTCCGACAGCGACGGATAGGCGTGCTGGGTCTTGTCCCAGGCGATCGGGCGTTTGGTGATCAGGTGGCTGATGTACTGGCGCGACGCCCGCCAGAAGGCGCCGAACGAGATCAGGTTGGAGGTCACGATCCGCACCGGCGTCAGCGGCACATGCTTGATCCCGTGGTTCAGGAAGGTGAACCAGGCCCGGTGCACGATCCGGTTCACCAGGAACAGGAAGTTGATCGTCACGATCACCCACACCCAACGCCGGTCGATCACCGGCGGCAGGTTGATCGCCTCGGGCCAGATATTCTCGACCAGAAGCAGGCCCAGCAGCTGGATCACGATCACATAGCCGAACATGCCGACCGGGGCGGTGAACAGCGCCTTGCGGTCGCGGAACAGATAGTACCGGTTCACCAGCCCGCCGAACCAGCCCAGCTGGGCCCAGCCCATGATCGAGATGCCCAGCGTCCAGCGCGCCTTCTGGCGAACGCTGTAGAAGAATTTGTGCGGGAAGAACTCCTTGGTCGACACCAGCTCACGCCGCTGGATGTCCACCATCCCCTTGCGGAACCACGCCTTCCTCTGGCGCGGCACACGGGCGTGATAGCGCACGAACTGCGACGGATAGCCCAGGGCGCTCAGCCGGTGAGCGACGTCATAGTCCTCGGTCAGGCTGTCGGTGTTGAACGGCTGGCCGTCCTTCTCCTCCACCAGCGCCATCATCGCGCGGCGGTGGAAGGCGGTGGCCACGCCCGCCGACGGCGTCATGCGCGCCAAGGCGGACCGCACCGGCAGGTCCTTGGTGTGGAACTCGGCGAACTCGTCCATGTAGTGGCAGGCGACCAGGCTGGTCCATTTGCGGTCCATCGACAGGACCGGCATCTGGATCATGGCCGCCTCATCGACGAACCAGTTGACCGTCTTCAGCCCATAGGGATGCACCACGTCCTCGGCGTCGTGCATCAGGAAGGCCCCGAACTTCTGGCCGGACTTTTCCTCGTACAGAAGGATGTTCTGGATGATCCAGTTCAGGCAGTCGGCCTTGGACGTCGGGCCGTCGTGCGGCACCTCGGCGCGGTGCACATTCGGGAAGCGCTGGCGCACCTTTTCCACCTCGCGCCGGGTCTCGGGATCGTTGGCGTAGACCCCCACGAAGATGTGGTAGCGGCTGTAGTCGAAGGTGTTGTTGGTGTTGGCCACCATGCTGGCGATGACGTCTGACTCCTGCCAGGCGGGCACCATGATGGCGATCAGCTTCTCGGGCTCGCGGTCCAGCAGCCTTTGCGGCGCGGGCCGGTCCCAGAAGCTGCAGAACCGCACCAGCAGGCCCCACCAGTAGGCCAGGTCGATCAGCAGGTCGTCCAGCGAGCTGATCAGGATCAGCACCGCCGAGATCATCACCGCCCAGCGCAGGAACTCCCAGTAGCCCAGCAGGACGTCATGTCCCGGCAGATGGGAGAGCCAGTAGCCCAGGGTGATGACCATCAGGCTCGACATGTCAGACGGCCGCCCGGATCTGCTCGCCGCCCAGGGCCTTCACCGGACTCCAGCGCGAGACGATGTCGGCGATGCGTTCGGCGGCGAAGCCGTCGCCGAACGGGCTGACGGCGCGCACCATCTGCATCCGCTCCGGTTCGTCGTTCAGCAGCTTCATGGCGGCGACGACCACCTCATCGGTGCGGGTGCCGACCAACCGGGCCACGCCGGCCTCGACGGCCTCGGCCCGTTCAGTGGTCTCGCGCAGCACCAGCACGGGCACGCCCAGCACCGGCCCTTCCTCCTGCACCCCGCCGGAGTCCGACAGCACCAGCGTCGCGCTCTTCAGGTGCGACAGGAAGCCGAGGTAGTCCAGCGGCTCGACGATGCGGATGCGGTCCTGCCCGGTCAGGGCGGCGTCCACCCGACCGCGCAGGGCGGGGTTGGCGTGGGCGGCGAAGACGATCTCGATATCGGGCACGCTGTCCCGAATCCGGATCAGCGCGGCCAGAACCTGTTCCAATTCGGGACCCCAGTTCTCGCGCCGGTGCACGGTCACCAGCACCAGCCGGCGGCCGTTCGTCAGCGGGACAGGCGTCACGCGGGCGCCCGACAGCCGAACGGCGTCGATTCCGGTGTTGCCGGTCATATGGATCCGGTGCTGGGACACGCCCCCGCGCAGCAGGTTCCGGACCGCCGCCTCGGTCGGGGCGAAATGCAGGTCGGCCAGCTGCCCGACCACGCAGCGCCAGCCTTCTTCGGGGAAGGGCTGGTCCAGATCGAAGGTCCGAAGGCCCGCCTCGATATGGCCGATGGGGATGCGCCGCGCGAAGCCCGCCATGGCCCCCGCCGCCGTGGTCGAGGTGTCGCCCTGAACCAGCACCAGCTGCGGCTCCAGCCGCCCCAGCACATCGTCCAGCCGGTCCATGATCTGGGCGAAGCGGCCGCCCAGAGTCCGTTCAGGCGACGGCGGATCCAGCCGGATTTCCGGCTCGATCGCGAACGTCTCCAGCGCCTGCGCATTCAGCGCGCCCTGTTGTTCGGTCGATATCCACACCGGTTCCAGACCGGCGCGTGCAGCCAGCGCCGCCCGGACGGGCGCCAGTTTGACGACCTCCGGACGCGTGCCCGCGAGTATGGCGATTTTCACAGTCCAGCCCCAAGCCTTGTCGAGCGATCCCGACCGTCGCGGTATGCAATCGCCGGCCCCAACGAAACCTGAGGGCTCCGTTGTCCGGCGTTCATCTCGCGCCCCGTTATTCAGCGCGCGCCGTCTAGGGCCGGTCCGCGTCGTCATCGCGACGTCCGCAAGACCGGATTGCGGCAGCTTCACCGTTGCAGCAGGTCGCTCCAGCGCCAGCTGCCGGTCCCCAGCGCCACCCGCGCCGCGCCTGGGGCGTCGCTCATCGTGATCAGCACCATCCCGCGCATGGCCTCCCGGCGGCAGGCCTGCGGGGCGAAGGCGACCTCGAGCGCGATGGCCTGACGCACGCCCGCCAGCCCCTTGCCCGACTGTCCCGGCGTCTGGCGCCAGTCGCCGTCCCAGACCAGCAGGGCGCGGTTCGAGCCCGCCGTGCGGTGGGCCGCATTGACCGCGTCGCGGACGTCGTCGTCCTCGCGCAGGGCGTTCTGGATTTCGCGCACCAGATCGCAGCCGCCGCCGTTTCCGGACCCGCCGCCACCGCCGGTCCCACCGCCCGCTCCGCCCGCGCCGCCGCCTGATCCCATCCCCGCGCGCAGGGCGCCGGCCAGCTGGGCGTCGCCGATGGTCGGCATGGCGATCTCGAGCGGGGTGTCAGGGACCGAGGCGGGCAGGGGGATGGACTCCATCCGCGGCGTCGGCCGGGCCGGGCGCAGGCGCGGCGGCGGGCGGGTCGCGGGCGGGCGCACCGTCGGGGCGGGCTGGGCCGCCGCGGGCGCGGGCGTCGGCGTCTCGGCCTTCGGTCCGGGCGGCGGCGGCGCATCGGTCGGCGCCCGGGGCGGCGGGGGAGGGGGCGGCTTCGGCGGCGGGATCAGCTCCACCAGCATAGGCGTCGGCTCGGCGGGCGGTCGCGGCGTCGCCGGGTCCTGCGCGGCGAACAGCACCAGCAGCAGGGCGGCGTGGGCTAGCACCGCGACCGCCGCCGCGCCCACACGCCTTCCTTTCCGTGGCCCCGTTCCGCGCATCCACTCTCCCGAACATCGTTAGATAAGATTCGACGTGCTTATGATGATCTGCATCTCGCGTCAGCATCAAGGCGATGATCCATCAGTGAATCTCAAGCTTAACCGCTCACTGCGCCAGCAACACTGATCGAGATAAAATGCACAGCTTCCATTCGTCTCATGCAACCTCGACCGCCGTTCGCCGTTGGGCAACCTGTGCTGGGCGGCATGCGCGACAACCGGGATTGGCGCACCGGATCATTGATGGAGAGACTCTTGATCAAACCGCAATTCAAAACGGCAGCCGCCGTTGGCGTCATCCTGGCCTTCGGCGTCGCCGCTTCGGGCTGCGCCAGCCACCGCTTCGTCCGCGACCAGACGGCCGTGGTCGACGCCCGCGTGACCACGGTCGAGGGCACCGCCGGCGAAGCGCTCGCTCGCGCCAACGCCGCGCACAAGCTGGCCGAGGGCAAGTTCCTGTACGAGGTGGTCCTGTCGGATGACTCGGTGAAGTTCCCGACCGACGGCAACACCCTGTCGCCCGAGGCCGAGCAGCGTCTGGCCGAGTTCGCCCAGCGTCTCGCCAGCGAAAACCAGAACGTCTACCTCGAGATCCAGGGCTACACCGACAGCGTCGGCGACGAGCGTCATAATGACCAGCTCGGCGAAGCCCGCGCCGAGGCCGTGCGTCGCTTCCTCAGCCGTCGCGGAGTCGCCCTGAACCGCATGGGCGCCATCTCCTACGGCGAGGAAAACCCGGTCGCTTCGAACGACACCCCGGAAGGCCGCGCCCAGAACCGCCGCGTGACCATCGTCGTCCTGGCGTAAGCTGGAGCGACGCCTTTCCCGACGGCCGCGCGGTTGACGCCGCGCGGCCGTTCCCCTTTGTGTGTCGGCCCGCTTTTTCGAGTTCGACCATGACCGACGCCCTGAACCTCGTCTTCGCCGAGACCCCGCTGAACCCGCTGGAGGTCGCGCTGAACGAAGCCCTGGCCTCGCCCGCCGACATGGGGATGTTCGAGGCCCTGCTGCTGGGCGACAACCTCTTCGCCGTCCCCACTCCGGGCAGCTTCGGCTCCGACCCCGCCGCCGGTTCGCGCATGATCCAGGCCGGCGAAGGGCTCAGCCTGCGCGGCATCCAGCTCAAGGACGGCCGCAACACCGTCGCCCTGTTCACCGACCCCAAGCGCGTCGCCCAGGTCTTCGGTGCCGACGCGGTCTTCATCGCCGTCCAGGGACACAACCTGTTCAACCTGCTTCAGGACGCCGTCATCCTCATCAACCCCGCCGCAGGCCGCGGCGTCATGATGACCCCTGACCAGATCAAGGCCATCCTGGCGCGGGCGCCGAAGAGGATTTGAGGGTTCAACCCACGGGTGGTTGCGCCGCATCCCTCGTGGGCTCAGTCTTCGCCGATGACCTCAGACGACGACCTTCCGCAAGACTGCATTGACTGGCTGGCGCGGGTGGATGTCGTGATCAAACGCGAGTGGTGCATCGACTCTAACGACGCGGGTTGGGCGCCCGAGGACGTGCTGCGCTATTGGCGGCGCGAGGAGACGCCCGAGGTGTTTGTGGACTGGCTCGCGGCGAAATACGCTGATTTCGTTTGAGAATTTTACTTCAAACTAATCATCGCGAGACGTTCGATCAGACGATCGCGAAGAATCGTGCGCGATACCTCTTCCGGTATTTCAAGATTCATTCCCTCAAACTCGCTATAGGGCGATGATTGGAGGTCTTTGTGGAGATGGATTTTTAGTGTTTCCGCATTGATCGTGAGAAGATCGCGATCGAACAATGTATGAATATCTCCGCGCATGAGTAGCGCGTTGTCTGCGACGTTGGTGTGCTGTCCCCGGTAGGGGACAATGTGTGCGGCCTCGAGCACCTGCTTTACGTTGCATTGGGAAACGACACATCTCCCGTTAAACCGTTTTAGCGCGGCATTGCGGAACTTTCCGCCACCTTGGCGGACGTAGATTTGAGCCTCTATGCGCTTTCGCGCATCCTCCGGCCCCATCGGGGTGCTTAGTTCAGAAGCAGCAGCATACGGAGCAAATCCAGCTTCATAGGTGATTTCAGAGCTAACCCCCTCAAAGGGTAGTTCGCCCGCATCATTGTAGCCTTGAAGTGAGAAGTGGTGGTTGCGGAAATCCACGACCTTCGCCAGTCCCCATACGCGATAGCGCACTGGAGATTTCGACTGCTCTTGGATCATTACTCCCACAGGAACATCGTCTCGGAGACAATCGAGCAGCGCCTTATTGGTAGCCATTCGGGCGGCTTTCGCAGGGTCTGTTCGTTCTTGGAAATATTGGTAGGTCCAAGAGCCGTCTGAAGCCCGCACCGGCGCATGGTCGTCGTAAGTGCTGCTCAGCGTTTGGCGGATGCTGACAGCGTGTATCCATCCAGCAGGCTTCTGAATCCCGGTCTGGGGATTGAAAATATGGATTCCGTTGACGGTCGGCGGTTTGCCTATGAGTTCGCCGCGCCGCGCGTCAAACCACTCCAAAACGCTTCGCTGTGTCGATGGAAGCGCCGCTAGGCGCTCCGAGAGCCTGCTCATGTGCGCCCTCGGGGAAAGCCTATTCCTACTTCGAGTTGGTTTTGGACCTCAATCATCCATCGCAGGTTAGCAATGGACCGTTTGGCAACGCTAGTGTCTCAGTCCGTCCTTGAAAAATACGCGAGAGTTAATCTTCAACCCGCGCTCGCCTGACGCGTAACCCTCTGATCCCGCTCGAACTCTCAAAAAATTTCGCCCTTCTTCCCCCCCTTAGGAAGCCCCACCCCCACACTATGCCCATCCCGTCGATGGGGAGGGCGTCGGATCCACGCTTCTCGACGACGGCGGGCTGTGGCCGAGCGATGAAGCCTGCGCGATGGAGAGTGCAGGGGTCCTCGAGGGCAGGGATGGATCCTGCCCGCTTGCTCGCCGCGCGTCCTCAGGAGCGGGCCGATGACGACCCTGATCGTTACGTCCGCCCCGCGTCGGGGTCAGCAATGGCGTCGGCGGATGATCCGGTAAGGCACTAAGGAGAAACGCCGCCAGCCGGAGGGACGTGTGGAAAACGGCCACGCGGGACGTCGCTCTCGTCGAAACGGTAAAACTACACACCGCACCGGGCGAGGCCCGGCGTCCCGCGCCCTTCCCATCACCGCTTCCGCCAGAAGCGGTGAAGACGCTTGCCCTCATTCCCCCTCTCCCGTCGGGAGAGGGACAACTGAGCCCCATCCCCCCATGCTCTCGGTCCGCCTCGTCTCCTACCGCTTCCGGAACCGCGTCGCCTCGGCGGCCATCTTCGAGCCCCAGTCATCGCCCGGCTCGTCCGGTCCGGGCTCGGGCTGGAAGGGCAGTTCGCCCGCCACGCCGCGCATCGCCAGCGCCAGGGGCAGGGCCCAGTGGCGGATCATGCGCAGGGGTTTGCGCTTGCTGTCCGTGACATCCCAGCCCTCGGCCTCGAAGGCGTCGGTCAGGTCGAAGCCATCCAGCTGTTCGATCCCGTCCCAGTCGTCCGGCAGGGCGACGGCTTCCGCCTCGTCGGGGGTCAGGCCGAAGGCGGCCTTGGCGGCCTCGGCGATCTCCGGGAACGCATCGCGATTGTCGGGATCGCCCACCGACGGCTTCATCAGCGCCTTCATCTCAAGGGCGTCCAGGCCGGGCAGGTCGATCAGGCGGCGAAGAGGGGCTTGGGTCATGGCCTCAGCCTGTAGGCTCTCAGTCGCCGAAGGTCACCACCGTCCGCACCGCCTCGCCCGCATGCAGGGCGTCGAAGGCGGCGTTGATGTCCTCCAGCCGGACCGTGCCGGTCAGCAGCCGGTCGACCGGCAGGCGCCCGTCGCGGAACAACTGGATGTAGCGGGGGATGTCGCGCGACGGGATGGCGGTGCCGATATAGCTGCCCTTCAGGGTCCGCTCCTCGGCGACCAGATTGACGACGTTCACCGCCAGCGCCGCCTCGGGCGGGGGCAGGCCGGCGGTGACGGTGGCGCCGCCGCGCTTCGTCATCTTCCACGCCGCCTCCAGCGCGCGGACCGAACCGGCCATCTCCAGCACGACGTCGGCTCCGCCGCCGGTCAGGGTGCGCACCTGCTCCACCGCATCCGCGTCGGCGGCGTTGACGGTCAGGACCGGCCCCAGCGAGCGGGCCAGCGCCAGCTTGTCCTCCGACAGGTCCACGGCCACGACCGGGCTGGCCCCCGAGGCCAGCGCGCCCAGCACGGAAGCGAGGCCGACCCCGCCCAGACCGACCACGGCCACCGACTGTCCGGCCCGGACCTGCGCCGTGTTCACCACCGCCCCGACGCCGGTCAGGACGGCGCAGCCGAACAAGGCCGCGTGCTCGAACGGCAGATCCTTCGGAACCTTGACCAGCGACCGGCGCGAGACCACGGCCTGGTCGGCGAAGGCCGAGCAGCCGAGGTGGTGATGCAGGTCACCCTCGGGACCATGCAGCCGGGTGCCGCCGCCCAACAGTTCGCCCCTGCCATTGGCCGCGGCCCCCGGCTCGCACAGGGCCGGGCGGCCCCCGGCGCAGGGCTGGCAGTGGCCGCAACTGGGCATGAAGACCATGACCACGTGATCGCCGGGGCTAAGGTCCTCGACGCCGGGCCCGACGGCCTCGACCACCCCCGCCGCCTCATGGCCCAGCGCCATCGGCATGGGGCGGGGCCGGTCGCCGTTGATGACGCTGAGATCCGAATGGCACAGGCCCGCCGCCTTGATGGCGACCAGCACTTCGCCGGCGCCCGGCGGGTCCAGCGTCACCGTCTCGATCGCCAGCGGTCGACTTTCGGCATAGGGCCGCGCGGCCCCCATGGCGCGAAGGACGGCGGCGCGGGTCTGGATCATGCTCATAACGATCACGCTAGGCGCTTGACGCCGCGTCCGCCAAGCCCGACCGTCGATATCGGAAGTGGGCGCAGACCCGCTCCACAGGGACGAAATCACCAGCCGAGGCTGCCTGTCGCAGCGAGGCGTCGCCGGAGTTCGAGCGTCCTCCGCGCTCAAGCAGCGAGCGACCGCGTCGCGAGCGGTAGCGCCCTCAACAAAGGGAGACCTTATGACCGGCACCATCGAACGCACGAAGCGCGGCGACTATCGCCGTTTCCAGCAGATTTCGACCCGCTGGATGGACAACGACGTCTACGGCCACGTGAACAACGTCGTCTACTATTCGTGGTTCGATACGGCGGTGAACCGGCTGCTGGTGGTCAATGGCGTGCTGGACATCCACAACGGCCAGACCATCGGTCTGGTGGCCGAGACGGGCTGCCGCTACTTCTCGCCGACGGCCTTCCCGGACGAGATCGAGGCGGGCGTCCGCGTCGCCCACGTCGGGACCAGCTCGGTCCGCTACGAGATCGCCCTGTTCCGCAACAACGAGCAGGACGCCGCCGCCGTCGGCTACTTCGTCCACGTCTATGTGGACCGCGAGACCAAGCGGCCGGTCAGCGTGGACGACAAGATGCGGGGGTTTCTGGAGAGCCTGAAGAGCTGACGCCCCTACGGGCGTCAGTCGTCCAGCCGGCCCATCAGCGCCAGCGCGCCCACGGCGGTCAGCACGCCGAGGGCGAAGGCGCCGATGACCGCGCCGGTGGCGACATAGGTCGAGACGGTCATGGGGCGCGCCTCGTACCACTCGACGATATCGGCCTCGTGCAGGTCGTCGTCGTGATAGCCCTCGGCTTCATAGATGGCGTCTTCGGCGGTCATGTGGGGGCTCCGTCTGCTGCGTTCGAAATGCCTGTAAAGCTCTACAGGTTCCTGAATCGTGACACCGTGTCCGCCATCGGCTAGATGCGGCGCCGAGTTTATCGCCTCGACGGGCGCTCAAGCAGCGAGCGGCCGCGCCGCGAGCGTTAGCGACCAAACATCAAGAGACCTACCCATGGCCGGCCATTCCAAGTTCAAGAACATCATGCACCGCAAGGGGCGCGCCGACGCCCAGCGTTCCAAGCTGTTCTCCAAGCTGTCGCGCGACATCACCGTCGCCGCCAAGTCGGGCATGCCCGACCCGGCCATGAACCCGCGCCTGCGTCTGGCGGTGAACAACGCCAAGGCCGAAAGCCTGCCCAAGGACGTCATCGCCCGCGCCATCAACAAGGCCTCGTCGGGCGACCTCGATACGATGGAAGAGGTCCGCTACGAAGGTCGCGGCCCGGGCGGCGTCGGCATTATCGTCGAGGCCCTGACCGACAACCGCAACCGCGCCGCCTCCAACATCGGCACCGCCTTCAAGAAGAATGGCGGGGCCCTGGGCGAGATGAACTCGGTCGCCTTCATGTGGGACAAGGTCGGCAAGATCGTCTACGCCGCCGAAGCCGGTTCGGAAGACGCCGTCATGGAGGCCGCCATCGAGGCGGGCGCCCAGGATGTCGAGAGCGATCTGGTCAAGCCGGACATCTATGAGGACGCGCCGGGCCACACCATCTGGACCGCCTACGAGGACCTGAACGAGGTGGCCGAGGCCATGTCAAAGGTGCTGGGCGACCCCAAGTCGACCGCCATCGTCTGGAAGCCCCAGTCGGAAGTGCCGGTCACCGGCGAGGCCGTCGGCGCCCTGTTCAAGCTTCTCGACGCCCTGGACGCCGAGGATGACGTCCAGAACGTCTATTCGAACGAGGACATCTCGGACGAAGACGCCGCCAAGTACGCGGGCTGATGGACCTCAACGGCGGCCGCCCTCCGATCCCTCTGATCGAGGAGCCGAGGCGTCCGCCGTGGAGGCTGATCGTCATCCTGACGGCCCTCGCGGTGATCGTCGCCTGGGTGATCTCCAACACCCGCACCACCTTCGACGACGAGGCCGAAGCGGTTCTGCCGGTCGCTGAGACCGGGGTCGAGGTGGTCGAGCGGGAAGAGCTGATCCCGGTCCGGCCGTTCGAGGACGAGCCTGCGCCGGATGCGCCCGTCCGCCTGCCGATCGAGGCGCACCGCTGGGCGCGGACGCCGCAGCCGGAGTATCCGGCCCCGCGCGCCGGAATGCCGTTGATGGCCCGGGTTGTCGTGACCTGCGTGATCCAGTCGGAGGGCCGCCTCGGCGACTGCGTCATCGTCAGTGAAGACCCGCCGGGCTACGGCTTCGGCGCCTCGGCCCTTAGCGCCGCCCGTCAGGCCCGGCTGGCCGACGGCGCCCGTCCCGGCGCGCGGATCACCTACACCACCCGCTTCATCCCGCCGGCGTAGGCGATTCAGGGCAAATAGGGTGCCTCCTCCTCCACCATCCAGCCGGAGTCATGGCTGATCGGACGGCCCGGGCGGCGCAGGCGGATCATGCTGTGCAGGGCGTCGCTCAACTCCATCAGTTGCTCGTCGGACAGTTCGACCGCGGCGCGGATCACCTCGGCCTTCAGGGCGGTGAAATTCTCCGGACACAGACAGCGTTCGGTGCAGTGGGGCATACGCAACTCCTAGAAACGGGCGGTGACGGCGAAGCCGAAACGCGAGCGACGGCCTTCAGGACGGGGATCGTCGACGGCGCGGGCGCCTTCGAGCTCGAGCATCACCCGGTCGGCGATGGCGATGCGGACGCCGCCGCCCGCGGAGGCCAGCCGGTCCGTGCGGTCGGCGAAGGGGCCGCGCGCATTGACTCGCGCCTCGCCCCCGTCAGCGAAGGCGTAGACCTCGCTGCCCGCGAAGGGACGGGGCGTGAACCCCGGCCGCCAGGCGGCCTCGACCTTGGCGCCGTAGCCGCTGTCGCCGACCAGCAGGCCCGAGCCGAAGCCGCGCCCGAAATCGGTTCCGCCCAGGCTGAACAGTTCCGCCGTCGGGGTCCGATCTTCCGAGTACTGAACAGCCACCGCGCCGCTGATCCGCACACTGCGCCCGAAGGCCTTGGCCGCATCGAGGCGGCCGTTGATCTTGGTGAAGTCGGCGTCGGTGAAGCCGTCGACCTCCGAGCCCAGCCCGTCGATGCCCCGGCTGAGCGTCAGGCTGGCGTTCAGGGTCGAGCCTGTCCCGATCTGGCCGAAGGCGGCGGAGGCGCGCAGGGCTCGGGTCTTCTCGGTCGCCCGCAGATTGCCGAACACGGCGTTGTCGCTATCCAGACTATCGATGCCCGCGCTCAGCACCAGATTCTGCCGATAGCTGCGGATCATCGGCCAGCTCAGCACGGCGCCCAGGGTGGTCGCGTCGCCGTTCAGTCCCTCGACCCGGGTGCGCAGCTTGCCGGCGGCCAGGCTGATCGCCATCCCGTCCGAGCCGATGGGCTGGCGGTGCGACAGGCTCAGGTACTGGAAATTCTCGGGATCGGTCGGGACGGTCAGGGCCAGCCGGGTCTGGTCGCCCATCCGGAAGCCGCCGTTCAGCGTCACCGCGCCGGTGATCTGGGTCCGGCCCAGAGTCTGCGAGCCGCGATTGTTCAGGTCGGTCTCGAACACCCAGCGGGTGAAGGAGATGTCAAAGCCCAGATCGGTCGCGCCGGGGGTGGCCGAGGGCGCGCTCTCCAAGGTCGTCTTCGCGCCGGGGATGTCGGCGATCAGCGACAGATAGCGTTCCGCCGTCTGGCGGGTCAGCGGCGCTTCGGCGGCCAGTCGTCCGGCGTAGCGTCGCATCAGCTCAACATCGGGGCGGGTGTCGCCGTAGATGGCCACGCGCCCGACCCGGCCCGGGGCGGCGGTGATGCGCAGCAGGCCTGAGGCCGACTCGCGCGCATCTATGGCCACGATGGGTAGGGCGGCGCGATTGCCCAGGGCGGCGCTGACGGCGGCGCGCAGCCGGGCCAGGCCTTGGGCATCCAGCGTCTGGCCGACGAAGGGATCGGTCGCGGCGCGGATCTCGTCCGCCACCACCGGCGGGGTGCGGATATCCACGGCGCGCAGCACGAAGGGCGCGAGAGGCTCTTCGGCCGGGACCGGCTCCGCGGGCGTCGGGGCCTGCGCCGGGTCGGGCAGGGGTTGGGCGCGGTCCAGTCGGCCGCGATCGACGATCAACCCGTCCTGGGGTCCGTCGGGGGCCGTCATCAGCACGGCGGCCAGCACGGCGGGCGCGATGATCATTCAGTATTCCTTGTCAGAGAAGAGCGAGAGGCGGACGGCGCCGAGGAGGCGCGGCGCCGTCCGTCGTCCGGTCTCAGTTGCCGCCGGTTCCGCCGCCGGGGCGGAGACCGCCCAGCAGACCGCCGATCGGGTTGGAGCCGCCAGTGGCGCCGCCGCCCAGCAGACCGCCCAGCGGATTGGCTCCACCGGTCGCGCCGCCGTTCAGCAGGCCGCCGACCGCGCCGGTGACGCCGTTGACCAGACCGCCGACGGGACTGGCTCCCGTCGCGCCCGTGGTTCCGGCCACGCCCAGACCGACCGGCTGGCCGTTCGACAGGACGTTGCCGGTGACCGCCGTGCCCGAGGCGCCGCCCGGAGACAGCACGTTCAGATCAATGGCGGGATTGCCGCTGCTGGAGCCCAGCACCTGATTGCCGCCGACGGTCAGGCCCAGCAGGCCGTTGGCCGGCCCGGAGGCGGTGCCGACCGCGGTGGTCGGGGTGCCGGTGCTGACCGTCGCCACCTGTCCGCCGGACAGGACGCCGACGGTGGCGACCGAGCCGGTCTGCTGCGTCGGCGACAGGACGCTGACACCCAGAGGACCGCCCGAGCCGCCGGCGCCGAGGACCGTGCGGTCGCCGACGGTGACGCGGCCCAGCGGATCGGCCAGGTCGTTCAGGCCCGAGGTTTCGCCCAGGCTGGTCAGGCCGCCGATCAGGCCGCTGCCCAGACCGGGCGCGCCGGGCGTTCCGGGGCCGCCGGGAGCGCCGGGAGCGCCGGGAGCGCCGGGTTCGCCGGGGGCGCCCGGTTCACCGGGTGCGCCCGGGGCGCCCTGTCCGCCGTCGGAGCCGAAGCCGCCTCCGCCGCCGAAAGAATAGGATCGATTGCCGTTGCAGCCTGCCGCCATGAGCGCGGCGGCAATGCCGCAGCAAATCAAGACCTTGTTAGCGCTGGAGGTTGTGTGAGCCATGGTATTCTCCTTTCCCGAGCCGAAAAGGAGCGGCCCCTCTGGTCGGTTCCAAGAGGGTTGCAAGTAATCACGCCTTCGTGATCAAGTTAGGAAAACGGTAATATCTCGTTAACCAGAACAATTCAGTCGTCCCGCCGATTCAAACTGCAACGCTGAATGTATTTGTTGATGTTGCTGTAAGTGTTGATTTCAGCTTTGCCGTACAAGTGTCGGCAATTGGACTTAATTGGCGTAAATTTTGACCAGTTCGAACAAGAAGTCCCGGCCTTCATACAGCGACCGCGCGCGAATGCGCTCATTCAGCCCGTGCACTCCGCCCCCGTCCGGGTCGGCGAACAGGCCGGTGACGCCATAGGTCGGGATGCCGGCCGCATTGGTGAAGCGCCCGTCGGTGGCGCCGGGGCTCATCGACGGCACCACGGGAACGCCCGGCCAGAGCTCGCCCGCGACGCGCCGGATCGGATCGACGATGTCGGGGCTCAGCGGCGGGGGCGGCGAGGTCGGGTCGATGTTGCCGGGGATGGTCACCGCTATGCCGGGGTCCGCCAGAACGCGCTCCAGCTCCGCCTGGATCGTTCGAGGATCATGGCCCGGCAGGATGCGGCAGTTCACATTGGCGACCGCGCTCTGGGGCAGGGCGTTGGGCGCATGGCCGGCGTCGACCATGGTCGCCACGCAGGTGGTGCGCAGCACCGCGTTCCACGCCGGATCGGCGCCCGACAGGCGCATCGCCGCCGCCTGCATCTGTCGCGGGTCGCCCGCGCCGATGGCCCTCATGTCGGCGGCGTGCGTCGGATTGGTCGTGGCCAGGGCGGCGAAATAGGCCTTCACGGCCTCGTTCGGTTCGGTCGGGAAGGTGTGGGCACCCAGCCGGGTCAGGGCGGCGGACAGGCGATAGATGGCGTTGTCCGGCACGGGGCGGGACGAGTGCCCGCCGGGATTTTCGATTTCCAGCCGATAGTCCTGATAGATCTTCTCGCCCGCCTGGATCTCCAAGGCGATGCGATGGCCCTGCGCGTCCAGCCGTCCGCGCGCGCCCTCGTTCAGGGCGAAGCCCGCCTGCAGGGCGTCACGGTGGTGCGCCAGCAGCCACGACACGCCGTTGAAGGTGTCCGAGGTCTCCTCGCCGCAGGTCAGGGCGATCTTGATGTCCCGGCGCGGGGTGAAGCCCCCGGCCTTCAGCCGGATCAGGGTGTCCACCCAGATCGCCGCCTGCGCCTTATCGTCCTGCGCGCCGCGAGCGTAGAAATAGCCGTTCTCCTCGACGAGGGTGAACGGGTCGCGCTCCCAGTCCTCGCGCTTCGCCTCGACCACATCGATATGGGCCAGCAGCAACAGGGGCGCGGCGGTCGGGTCGGCGCCGCGCAGCACCGCCGCCAGATTGCCGTCCTTCGGCCGCTCCGTCGGGACCAGCACCCGCACATCTGACGCCGGATAGCCGGCCGCCAGCAGCCGCGCCGCCATCCGCTCGGACGCCAGGGTGCAACTGCCTTCCGACAGGGTCGTATTGGTCTCGATCAGCTCTTCGTACAGGTCGCGAAAGGCCTGCCGGTCCGGACCCGCCTCCTGCGCCTTCGCCTGCCGCGCGACGGCCAGGGCCACGATGGCGGCGAAGATGGCCAGCAGGACGACGGCGATGATCATCCCCTCCTTGCGGTGGGCCTTGCGCATGGCGGCGTAGCCGGCCTCGTCCAGCCAGTAGCGCCCGCCGACCTCATGCACCGTCTTGCGCCGGAGCAGCCGCTTCAGCGCCGCGCGTCCGAACCAGCGATCCGGAACCAGCGGCACGGCCTTGTCGGGGCTCAGCGCCTCGGCGGCGCGGAGGGCCTCGATCAGTTTCCGCTCGGCCCTCTGGGCGGCGGCCATGGCGACGGCGGGTCCGGCGGAGTAGGTCATGACGTGCTCCTGTGCGCACAGGACGCTAATCCGGTCCGGGACGTCTGTCTCTGGCGTTGCCATGAGGCCCTCGGACCGGCCAGGATAGGCGCGGGGGGACCGCATGACGCACAGCTACGACGACCACGCCGAACTGCGGCCTCGGACCCGGGCCGAGCGGAACACCGCGCTCGCCGTCGGCGCCGTGATAGCGGTCGCCGGGACGGTGTCGCTGATCCATCTGGTCGACCAGTACGGCAAGGCCGGGCCCTACCGCGAAGCCCGCGCCGCCGAAAGCGAGCGCGCGCGCCAGGAACGGGAGGCTGAGCGCGAACGTCGTGAGGCGGCTGAGGAGGCCCGCGGCCGTATCGGCAGCGGCGAGTCCCTGCCGCCCGCGCTCTCGGTCGAACCCGCAAATCCCACCCTGCCGAGCGGCGCTGTTCGCCTCGAAGACCTGCCGCCCGAGAAGCGCCGCGAGATCGAACGCCTGCTGGCCGAGCAGCGGGCGCGGACGCCCTTGTCCTCGACCGTCCGTCCGGCCCAGCCCCTGCGCTGGTCCGTCCCGCCCAGCTGGCCCACGGTGCGCGGCGACGCCTTCCCCGAGGGGGTGTCGGAAATGAGCGTCCAGTTCCGCTGCCGGGTCACCCGCAGCGGTCTGCTGTCGGACTGCGCCTCCACCGAACAGCCCGCGGGCACGGGTCTCGCCGCCCGCGTGCGCCCGGCGCTGGATCGGGCGCGGGCCGAACCGGTCAGGATCGACGGACAGGTCGTCGAGAGCCGCATCAGCTTCGGCGTCGCCTTCACCGCGCCCATGCGCCGCCTCGTCGTGCCCCCGCCCCCGCCGCCCGAGGCTGACGCGCCGCCCGCCTATGTGCCGACCTCGCCCCTGCCGTCGGCGGACCGTCTGACCACCCCGCCGCCGGTCCCCGCGCCCGAGGGCTGAGCCGGAACCGCCACGCTCAGCCGCCGTTGCTCGAGCATGACCCTGAGCGACCTGCCCGGCTTCACCCTGCCCCTGCTGGCCGCCGTCATCGCGGGCGGGCTCATCGGCTTCGAACGGGAGTGGCGCGGACGGGCGGCGGGCTTCCGCACCCACATCCTCGTCTGCCTGGCCTCGGCCCTGCTCATGGAGCTGGCGGTGTCGCAGGCGGCCTGGCGCTTCCTGCCGATCGAGGGCGCCCAGATCGTCGCCGATCCAGCCCGCATGGCCCATGGCGTCCTGACCGGCATCGGTTTCCTCTGCGCCGGGGTGATCTTCCGCGCGGGCTTCTCGATCCATGGCCTGACCACGGCGGCCTCGCTCTGGACCACGGCGGCCATCGGCCTGCTGTTCGGGGCGGGCCTCTATGGTCTGGGCGCGGTCGGGACGACGCTGACCGTCGTCATCCTGATCATCCTGCGGGTGGTCAGCCTTCGTCTGCCGCAGAAGTCGGTGGTCGATGCCCAAATCGTCTGGCGGCGCGACGCGACCGGAGCCGAGGACCGGATCGAGGCGGCTCTGGCGGGAATCCATCGGTCCTCCCGCGCCGACCATTTCGAACTGCTGGACGGCGGCCAGACACTGCGCCGCAGCTTCCGCTTCAAGATCGAAGGCGAGCCCGCGCTCAAGGCCCTCGCCGTCCGTCTGCGGGGCATCGACGGCGTCATCGGCTATTCGCTCGATCCGCGCGACGACTGACCTTCGCTTGATCGGAACCGCGAGACGGGCCTAGGCTCAGGATTCGTCAGTTTGCGGAGCGAATTTCCTTGATGAATTGGGATCTGGTCTGGCCGGTTCTGGCGGCCATGACGGCCGGGGGGCTGATCGGCGTCGAGCGCACCTACCACGGCCACCCTGCGGGGTTCCGCACCCACATCCTCGTCTGCCTGACCAGTTGCGTGCTGATGCTGGCGGCCATGCACCAGGCGACCTGGGCCTTCACCGCCCTGCCGGGCCAGAATGTCGTGGTCGATCCCACCCGCATGTCGCATGGCCTGCTGACCGGCATCGGCTTCCTCTGCGCGGGCGTGATCTTCCGTGAGGGCTTCTCGGTCCACGGCCTGACCACGGCGGCGTCCCTGTGGGTCACTTCGGCCATCGGCGTGTTGTTCGGCGTCGGCATGCTGCCGCTGGCCCTGCTGGCGGCGGGCGCGACCCTGGCGGTGCTGGGCGTCCTGCGTCTGGCGGATGCGAAGCTGCCCCACATCGGGGTCATGGACGTCACGCTGAAGTGGCGGCGCAACGCGGCGCCGGGCGAAGCGCGGGTCCGCAACCTGCTCAGCGATTCCGGCATGAAGGCGGTCCGCCTCGGCCATGTCGTCTCGCAGGACGGCAAGCTGCACGAGCATCATCTGAAGGTGAAAGGCCCCATGCCGCTCGATATCGACGGTCTGGTCGAACGCCTTGGGTCAGAGGAGGGGCTGGCTGGCTTCTCGGTCATGCCGAGGGATGAGTGACCTAGGTGCAGAAGGCGACGGCGGCGTCCACGAACACCGCCAGCCCGTTCCGGCTCCATAGCCACAGGCCCAGCCCCGCCAGCAGGGCCAGTCCGGCGCCGATGATCAGCTTGCGGGTCATTCCGCCGGGACCGTTTCACGCCCGACCAGCGGGGCCTCGCGGATCGGCAGGTTCGCCGCCGCCGCCAGCAGGCCCAGCGCGATCGAGACCAGCCAGATCAGCAGGTAGGAGCCGGTCGCGTCGAAGGCTACGCCCGCCAGCCAGGCGCCCAGGAACGCCCCGACCTGATGGCTCAGGAAGACGATCCCGCCCAGCGCCGACAGGTGCCGCAGGCCATAGATCTGCGCCACCAGCCCATTGGTCAGCGGCACGGTCCCCAGCCACAGGAAGCCGAAGGTGGCGGCGAAGGCCAGCACGCTGATCGGTGAGATCGGAACCAGAAGGAAGGCCACGATGGTCGCCGCCCGCAGCGCGTACAGCAGGGCCAGCAGTCCCTTCTTCGAATGCTTCGAGCCCCACGCGCCCCACAGCCACGACCCGGCGATGTTGAGCAGGCCGATCAGCGCCAGCGACCACGCGCCGACTTCGGCGGGCAGGCCCTGATCGCGGATGTAGGACGGCAGGTGGGTGCCGACGAAGGCGATGTGGAAGCCGCAGACGAAGAAGCCCGCGTTCAGCAGCCAGAACGACCGGTCATTGAACGCCTCCTTCAGCGCCTGCCTGATGGGCGGGCCGTCCTGCTCGCTGATCGACGCGGGCGGCTTGCCCGCCACGCCCAGCGCCAGCGGGATGATCAGCACGATCAGTCCGCCCAGCACCGCCAGCGTCAGCCGCCAGTCCAGCGTATCCAGAAGGCCCTGCGCCGCCGGGACGACCAGGAACTGGCCGAACGATCCGCCCGCCGTGACGATGCCGAAGGCCAGGGTCCGCTTGTCCGCAGGGACGATCTTCCCGACCGCGCCCAGAATGACGGTGAAGGTGCAGCCCGCCATGGCCAGGCCGACCAGGGCGCCGAAGCCGATGGCCAGCCCCAGGGCGTTCGCCGCCGTCGCCGCCACCATCATCCCGACGGCGTAGACCGCCGCCCCGACCACGGCGACCTTGCCCGCCCCGTGCCGGTCCGCCCACGCCCCGACGAAGGGCTGCAGCAGGCCGAACAGCAGGTTCTGCCCCGCCACGATCAGGCCGAAGGTCTGGCGGTCCACCTGCAGCTCCAGCCCCAGCGGGCCGAGGAACAGGCCGAACGACTGCCGAACCCCCATCGACAGGGTTACGATCACCGCCCCGGTCAGGATCATGATCCAGACCCGGCTCGACAGTTTTGACGAGACGGCTTCAGACATGGATCTCGACTTCCTTCAGCAGGGCGATCAGGGCGGCTTCGCGCTCGCCCAGGGTTTCGGACACCTTCGCCTGCGCGGTCCGCCAGTGGGGCAGGGCGTCGTTCATTTTCTCGAGGCCTGCGGGCGTCAGGGCGAACTTCTGGCCGCGCGCGCCCTCGTCCGTCGCCGCCCCGACCCAGCCCTGCTTCACCAGCGGCTGCAGTGTCCGCCACAGGGCGCTCTTCTCATGCGCGGTCGCCTCGGCCAGTTCGACAAGCGTCGGCCGCTCCATCCGCGACAGGGTCCGCAGCACCGAGAACTGGGTCACGGTGATCCCCACCGGCGCCAGCGCCTCGTCATACAGCCGAGTCAGGGCGCGGGAGGTGCGTCGCAGGCGACCGCAGATGCAGGGGGCGGTGTCTTCCATTGCATATGCAAAACACAGCAACATTGCATATGCAATCCATTTGGCGGGCGTCCGGTCATTGTCCGTTAGGCATCTCTCGGGCAAAAGGGAACGGATGGCGAACGAAGCGACTCGGATCATCGGGCTGGACCCCGGCCTCAGACGCACCGGATGGGGCGTGATTTCGGCCGAGGGCTCACGCCTGCGCTGGATCGCCCACGGCGTGGTCGCCCCGCCCGAGAACGCCCCCTTCGCCGAGCGCCTGCTGCACCTGCTGGACGCCGTCACCGCCATTTGCGGCGACTACGGCTGCGAGGAGGCGGCGGTCGAGGAGGTCTTCGTCAACGTGAACCCGTCCTCGACGCTGAAGCTCGGCCACGCCCGCGCCGCCGTCATGCTGGCTCCGGCGAAGTGCGGCCTGCCGGTCGCGGAATATTCGCCCAATCTGATCAAGAAGGCGGTGGTCGGCGCCGGCCACGCCGACAAGAGCCAGATCGCCTTCATGGTGAAGCGCCTGCTGCCGACCTGCGGCGACGCCAAGGCCGACGCCGCCGACGCCCTGGCGGTCGCCATCACCCACGCCCAGCTGCGCAAGCGGGCCCTGCTTATTCCTCCCCGCACGGGGGAGGGGGACCGCGTAGCGGTGGAGGGGTCGTTCCGAGCGCTCCGTCCCGCGTCTGACGCCCCTCCGTCACGACGCGCGAGCGCGTCGCGCCACCTCCCCCAGCGGGGGAGGACCGCATGATCGGACGTCTGCGCGGCGTTCTGGCCGAGGTCGAACAGGATCACTGCCTGCTGGACTGCATGGGCGTCGGCTATGTCGTGGCCTGTGGCGCGCGCACGCTCGGCCGTCTCCCGGCGCCCGGCGACGAGGCGACCCTGCACATTCATTCCCAGTGGAGCGAGGACGCCGGTCCGCGCCTCTACGGCTTCCTGACCCGCGACGAGCGCCGGGCCTTCACCACCATGCTGGCCATCCAGGGCGTCGGCCCCAAGGCCGCGCTGGGCGTGCTCGACGTCCTGCCGCCCGGCGAACTGGCCTCCGCCGTCGCGCGCGAGGACAAGGCAGCGGTCGCCCGCGCCAACGGCGTCGGCCCCAAGCTGGCCCTGCGCATCGTCACCGAACTCAAGGGCAAGGCGCTGGGCGAGGCGTCCTTCACCCCGACCGCGCCCGGCGTCCATGTCGAGGCCGCCGTCGCCGCCCCGGTCCCCAGCCTCACGGGCGAGGCCGTCTCGGCCCTGCTCGGCCTCGGCGTCGCCGAGACCAGCGCCCGCCGCGCCGTTGATCAGGCGCTCATCCGTCTGGGCGAAGAGGCTGACCTGTCGGCGGTGATCCGCGCGGCCCTGCAGGAGCTGGGGCGGTGAGGGAGTGGCGAGTGGCGAGTGGCGAGTGGCGAGAAAGCTGCGGTGATGTCGCGGGCGCCTGCCTGCGCCTCGTTATGAGCGGAGCTTTCCGTTCGCTCCACGCCCACTCGCCACTCGGCACTCGCTACTCGCCACTGGCCGCCCGATGACCGACGACCGCATCATCTCCCCCGAAGCCGCCCCCGGCGAGGCCTACGATCGCGCCCTGCGTCCCCAGACCCTGTCCGAGTTCGTCGGGCAGGAGCAGGCCAAGGGCAATCTGCAGGTCTTCATCAACGCCGCCCGCAATCGGGCCGAGGCGCTGGACCACGTCCTGCTGTTCGGCCCTCCTGGTCTCGGCAAGACGACCCTCGCCCAGATCGTCTCGCGCGAGCTCGGCGTCGGCTTCCGCGCCACGTCCGGCCCCATTCTCGCCAAGCCCGGCGATCTGGCGGCCATCCTGACCAATCTCGAACCGCGCGATGTGCTGTTCATCGACGAGATCCACCGCCTCAGCCCGCAGGTGGAGGAGATCCTCTATCCGGCGATGGAGGACCACGTCCTCGACCTGATCATCGGCGAGGGGCCGTCGGCGCGCTCGGTCCGCATCGATCTGGCGCCCTTCACCCTGGTCGGTGCCACCACCCGCGCGGGCCTGCTGGCCACGCCGCTGCGCGACCGCTTCGGCATTCCGCTGCGGCTGGAGTTCTACACCCCGCAGGAGCTGACCCGCGTGGTCATCGGCACGGCGCGCAAGATGGGCGCGGCCATCACCGAGGACGGCGCCTTCGAGGTCGCCTCGCGCTCGCGTGGCACCCCCCGCATCGCCGGTCGCCTGCTGCGCCGGGTGCGCGACTTCGCCGACGCCGAGGGCGCGCCCGCCATCGACAAACTGGTCGCCGCCCGCGCCTTGGCCCGGCTCGAGATCGACGAGGTCGGTCTGGATTCCAACGACCGCCGCTTCCTCAAAGCCCTTATCGAGAACTACGGCGGCGGCCCCGTCGGCATGGACACCCTCGCCGCCGCCATCGCCGAGGCGCGCGATGCGGTGGAGGATGTGATCGAGCCCTATCTGCTCCAGCAGGGCTTCATCCAGCGCACGCCGCGCGGCCGCATGGCCTGCGCCCGCGCCTACAGCCATCTCGGCCTGTCCGAACCGCCCAAGATCCCGCAAGCGGGCGACCTGTTCGGGGGGAAGTAGGATCTAGATCCAGCACCCGGCCAGCGACATCGTTGCGATGAAGGCCCAGCCCAGTGTGATCGGAAACAGGCCTGTCGCCAGAACGATCGCAAACCATCGCGCCCGCGGGAAAATGATGGCGGTGACGATCCCTAGCCCCGCCTCGATGATGGCGAGGATTAGCGGGGCGTTGTTGATCGGGCGCTCGACGCATGAACCTGGCGGGAGGGCGAAAACCGCCTGCAGGGTCGCGATGACGACGAGCGGCGCTAGCAGCAGCACGATGATGTCCAGGTACGGACGCCAGACCGGCTTGCGCCATGGATATAGAAGCGCCGCGATGCCGATCCCCAGCACCGCGACAAACACAAGACCGATGAGGAGCATTGGGTTTTCCCCCGAACGGGCAGCCTAGCTTGCTTCCGTCACGCCGCAAATCTCTGCATGGTTCGATCAAGGAGGCCGCATGGCGAAACGCACAATCCGCGTCGACCGTTTGATCACCGTTCTGGGCGGGGCGGTGATCCTGCTCGGCGTCCTGCTGCTCTGGCTGGTCAGCCGCAACGCCTTTGGTCCGTCTGAGCCCACGCCTGAAGAGCGCGCCCAGGCCCAGGTGCATCGGCTGGTCGGTCGCCACGCCCGCGTCACCTATACCGAGACCGGCCGCCGTCGCGCGGTCTGCGGCTACATCCGCAACGGCGAGGAGGTGGTCGCCTTCGTCTCGCGCCCCAACCGCCTGATGCTGGAAACCGATCCGCTGAAGCAGGAGTTCGACCAGCTCCAGGGCGACCTCTGCCCCGGCTTCCTTAAACGTCACGGGGACCTCGTCCGATGACCGACCGCCCCACCGTCGGCCGCTTCGAGGGGCGCGAGCATCGCCTGCCGGTCCGCGTCTATTACGAGGACACCGACTTCACCGGTCTGGTCTATCACGCCAACTATGTCCGCTATTTCGAGCGCGGGCGGTCGGACTGTCTGCGCCTGATGGGCATCGGCCATGCCGAGCTGCTGGACGGCGAGCACCCGTCGGCCTTCGTCGTCTCCAAGATGAACCTGACCTTCCTCAAGCCCGCCCGCATCGATGACGAACTGGTCGTCCGCACCTGGTATCAGGCGGTGAAGGGACCGCGCCTGCTGATCGCGCAGGAGATCGCACGGGGCGAGGACGCCCTCTGCAGGGCCGAGGTCGAGGTGGTCTGCATCCACATGGACGGTCGCCCGCGTCGCCCGACCAAGGCCCTGCAGGAGAAAGTCAGCCCCTGGCTGGCCGCCGAACAGCCTGTCAGGCGAACCCCGGTGCGATAGCGAACCTGTCATGTGCACAAGCGTGACCGTGTCGCTAGAAGGTCGCTTAACCGTCTGACGACACCTGACTCGCCACACAACCGCCACGCCCGTCCGCTGCACAGGACGGACACGGAAGGACGTTTGAATGACTATCGCCGCCGACCCCTCGATGCTGAATCCCGTTGAACTGTTCATGCGGGCCGATTTTGTCGTGAAGGCCATCATGGTGGGCCTGATCGTGGCCTCGGTCTGGTCGTGGGCGGTGATCATCAGCAAGGCCTTCAGCTTCGCCTCGCTGAACGGTCAGGCCAACGCCTTCGAGGACGCGGTCGGCTCGGGCCGGTCGCTGGAAGAGATCGCCGCCCAGGCCGGTCCCACCCCCTCGCACCCCTTGCCGCGCATGCTGGTCATCGCGCTCAGCGACTGGCGCGAGGCGCGCACCCGCGGGCCGCTGACCGAGGGGCAGGGCAACCTGCTGGTCTCCCGCATCGACCGCGCGCTGGACAGCCTGATCGCCCGTGAGAGCCAGCGGGTCGAGAATGGTCTGGGCGTGCTGTCGGTGGTCGCCACCTCCTCGCCCTTCATCGGCCTGTTCGGCACGGTCTGGGGGATCATGAACGCCTTCGGCGCCATCGCCTCGGCGGGCAACACCAATCTGACGACCGTGGCCCCGGCCATTTCGGAAGCCCTGTTCGCCACCGCCATCGGTCTGTTCGCCGCCATCCCGGCCTATATCGCCTATAACAAATTCTCGATCGACGCGGGCAAGTTCACCGGCCGTCTGGAGAGCTTCGCCGACGACCTGCAGGCCGCCGTGGCCCGCCGTCTGGGCGCGCCGGCCTCGTCCGACCCGCGCCGGGAGGCCTGAGCCATGGCCATGAGCGGAACAGGCGGCGGCGGACACGTCCGCGGTCGTCGCCGGGCGCGCAAGCGTCCCCTGAGCGAGATCAACGTCACCCCCCTGGTCGACGTCATGCTGGTGCTGCTGATCATCTTCATGATCTCGGCGCCCCTGCTGACGACCGGCGTCGAGGTCGAGCTGCCGAAGACGGAGGCCAGTTCGGTCGATACCGAAAGCCAGCCCGTCACCGTCTCCATCAAGGAGAATGGCGAGATCTTCGTCGGCGACGGCGAAGTGCGCTGGGACCAGCTGGTCCTGCGCGTGGCCCAGGAAGGCGGCGCCGATGCGCGTGAGAAGCCGATCTTCATCCGCGCCGACGGCCGTGCGCCGTATCAGGCCGTGGCCCGCGTCATGGCTCGGCTGTCATCGGAAGGCTTCACCAAGCTGAACCTGATCACCGAAACCGCCCCGACCGGGGAGGGCTGACCGCGTGGATCGGCCCGTAACAGGTCTGGTCGGCGCCCTTGTGGTGCACGCCCTCATCGGCGGCGCCCTGCTGTGGATGGTGCTGTTCGCGCCGCCCGCGCCCCCGCGCCTGCCGGTCGACAACGCCGTGCCGGTGCAGATCGTCTCCGAAAACATCGTGCTGGGCGGTCCGGTCGACAATCCGAGCGAGGAACTGGTCACCGAGGACGCCGCGACCGCGCCGGTCGAGACCGTGGCCGAGCCGACGCCGCCCGAGCCCACGCCTCCGCCGCCCGCGCCGACGCCCCGGCCCACGCCGCCGCGTCCGACCCCGCGCCCGACGCCCCAGCCGCCGCGTCCCACGCCGCAGCCGCCACGCCCGCAACAGCCCCAGCCTCCGCGTCAGCAGGCCCCGCGCCCGCAGCCGGGCCTGAACCTCGATGACCTCGCCGGTCCGACGCGTCCCAGCCCCAATCGCGGCCAGCGCGCGCCCACCGGCGGCGGGGCCTCGGGCACGGCGTCCCAGACCTCGGGACCGCAGGTCACGGCGATGTTCCAGCAGATCATCCCGAACTGGATCCTGCCGTGCGACGTGCCGGAGGCCCGCAACCTGCGCATCCAGATGGACGTGACCCTGTCGCGTGACGGGCGGATCGTGTCGGGGCCGACCCTGATCTCGCCGCGCTCGGATCCGGTCTGGCGCGCCGCCGCCGACGCCGCCGTACGCGCCCTGCGCCAGACCGCCCCCTTCGACGTGCCGTCCAACTTCACCGGCGGCGCCTACCGTCCGACCTTCAACACCGAGGAGGCCTGCCGGAACCGGTAGGGAAGGGGCATGCTGGAGGTCATTCTCGCATTGCAGATCTTCGGACAGGACGCGGCTCCCGTGGCCGAGGTCACCCGAGGCCCTGTGATGCCGCAATTCGCTCGGGAGGTTGAGCCGCATCGGTCATTGGCCTGCGATCAGCCGGAGGTTCGGCGCCACCGGGTGCAGTTCGACGTCGCCCTGGATCGCACCGGCCGGATCGTTGCGGGCCCGACGCCGGTCAATTCGCAGGACGATCCAGCGTGGCGGGCGGCGGCTGAGTCCGCGCGGCGGGCCTTGATCATGGCCGCGCCGTTTGAGGTTCCTCCGGGCTATGCCGGAGGCCGATATCGGCCAACCTTCATGTCGGACGCCGCTTGCGACGCGGCTGACGAACCCTGACGGGGCCTGAAAGTCGCCCCAATCACGGCCATGCTGGCCATAACTGACCGGTTCGGTGACAAGAACCGGCACACGTCTTGAACTTGCGGGAGCTCCTGATGCGATTGAACCGACTTCTGGCCAGCGTCGCCATCGTCGCCATGACGGCGACCTCGGCCTCGGCCCAGACGCCCGCCGGGCAGCCTCAGTCGCAGGCGCCCGTCGAGGTCGAGATCAATCAGGGCGTCCTGCGCCCGATGCAGATCGCCGTCGCCGACTTCGGCGGTCAGAACGGGGGTGACCTTTCAGGCGTGATCCGCGCCGACCTGCGCCGTTCGGGCTATTTCGAGCCGCTGGATCCGGCCTCCTTCGTCGAGACTGGTCTAACCCTGGCCAACGCCCCCAACTTCCCGCAGTGGACCTCGATCGGCGCCCAGGCGGTGCTCTACGGCTCGGTCACCCCGCGCGCGGACGGCCGCAACGACTTCGGCTTCCGCCTCTACGACCCCTATCGCCAGTGCCAGCTGGTCGCCTACCAGTTCACCGCCACGCCCGAGCAGTGGCGCCGGATCGGTCACAAGATCGCCGACCTGGTCTATCAGCGCATGACCGGCGAGAGCGGCTTCTTCGACAGCCGCGTGCTGTTCGTGTCCGAGAGCGGCACCCAGCTCAATCGCCTGTCGCGCCTCGCGATCTCGGATCAGGACGGCTACAACCCGATCTATCTGACTCCGGGCGACGAGGTGATCATGTCGCCCCGCTTCTCGCTCAGCGATCCGAACGAGATCACCTATGTGGCGCTCGGCAAGGACTACAGCCGGATCTATCTCTACAACCTGCAGACCGGGCGCCGTGAGAGCCTGGGCGAGTTCGATGGTCAGGTGCTGGCGCCGCGCTTCTCGAACGACGGGACCAAGATGGCCTTCTCGATCATTCGGGGCGGCAATACCGACGTCTATGTGATGGACCTGTCCAGCCGTCAGGTGCGTCGCCTGACCACCGATCCGGGCATCGACACCTCGCCGTCGTTCAGCCCGGACAACAGCCAGATCGTCTTCACCTCGGACCGCTCGGGATCGGCCCGCCTCTACACCATGCGCGCCGACGGCACGGGCCAGCGCCCGATCTCGCGCGGCGGCGGCCTCTACACGGCCCCGACCTGGAGCCCGCGCGGGGACCTGATCGCCTTCACCAAACAGGCGGGCGGTCGCTTCTCGACCGGCGTCATGGCCACCGACGGCTCGGGCGAGCGCATCCTGTCGTCCAGCTTCTTCGAGGAAGGCCCCACCTGGGCGCCCAACGGCCGCTACATCATGTTCGCGCGCCAGAGCCCGGGCGGCGACACCCGTCTGTGGACCGTCGATCTGTCGGGCCGGGTGGTCAATCAGGCCGGTTACGGCGGCCGCGGCACCGACCCGGCGTGGTCGCCCCTGCTGGATCAGCAGCCCAGCCGTCTCGGCGCCTCCGGCCCGGACGCCTGTCCCTCCTAGATCACAAGCGGAGCCTTTCGGCTCACTACCGCGTTATCGTGACTGGTGAATTGACTGGCGCGACAGTACCGACCTTTTAAAGCAAAGCTGAACGGGGCGCGGCCCCGGCGACCCAGGAGACCGATTTCCATGATGAAACCTTCGACCTTCGTTCGTCTGGCCGCCGTTGGCGTCGCCGTGACCGCCATCGCCGCCTGCACCCCGCGCCGCCCGGTCGAGACCGGCGCCGGCGAGGTCACGCCGCCGTCGAACCCGCAATATCCGTCGAACCCCGGTCCGGTGACCGGCGGCAACCTCGGCGCTCCGGCTCCGGGCTCGGAGCAGGACTTCGTCGTCAACGTCGGCGACCGCGTCTACTTCGACCTGGACAGCTACACGGTCCGTTCGGAAGCTCGTCCGCGCCTCGACGCCCAGGTCGCCTGGCTCCAGCGCTATCCGTCGGTCACCGTCCGCATCGAGGGCAACGCCGACGAACGCGGCACCCGCGAATACAACCTCGCCCTGGGCGCCCGCCGCGCCGAGTCGATCCGCACCTATCTGATCGAGCGCGGCGTCAACGCCGGCCGCATCGACACCATCAGCTTCGGCAAGGAACGTCCGATCGCCGCCGGTTCGACCGAAGAGGCCTGGGCTCGCAACCGCAACGCCCACACCGCCATCGTCTCGGGCGCCACGCGGTAAATCGCGACAACAGTTGTATAGGGAGAGGGCGTCGGTTCACCGACGCCCTTTCTTTTTGTATGGCGGGTCTGTGATCCGCCTGAGTGCGGTCCGGGGGGATGCTGGCTATGGATATCGAAGGTGCGGGCGGCGTCGTGACCGCGGGACTGGTCGGCGCGGCGATCGAGAAGCCGACGGGCCATGCGGGCGAGGACCACACCGGCATCTGCGCCGACTGCGGGTCCGAGACCTCGGGCAATTTCTGCTCCAACTGCGGCCAGCCGACCCACGTCCACCGCACCCTGCTGCACCTCGGCGAGGAGGTGCTGCACGGCGTCATGCACTTTGACGCCCGCATCTGGCGCACCCTGCCGCTGCTGGCCTTCAACCCGGGCAAGCTGACGCGCGAGTGGATCCACGGCAAACGGACCCGGTACGTCTCGCCGCTGGCCATCTTCCTGTTCACGGTCTTCGTCACCTTCTTCGCGCTCAGCTTCGTGCACATGCCGGAGTCCTCCTACCACCCGGTCAGCACGGTCGCGGGTGAAGAGGGCGCCGCCGAGTTCGAGAAGGGACGGCAGGAGATCGCCGCGGCCCGCGCCCAGGCCACGACCGCCGCGGACAAGGCGGCCCTCGATGTCGCCGACGGCATCATCGCCGGCGTGGCCGGAAAGACCGGCGAGGCCGGCGAGGGGCATGCCGATGAAGAACAGTCGGACAGCTGGCAGGGGGCGGTCAGCGAGATCGCCAATGATGTCTACTCTGATCCGACCGTCAGCCCGGGCGTCAAGAAGGTCGCCAAGAAGCTGATGAACCCCGATCTGGCGGTCTATAAAATCCAGCAGACCTTCTACAAATTCGCCTTCCTGCTGGTGCCGTTGTCGATCCCCTTCATGGCCCTGCTGTTCCTGTGGCGGCGCAAGACGACCCTCTATGACCACGGCGTCTTCGTGCTCTACTCCCTGACCTTCGTGGTCATGGCGGGCCTCGTCGCCATGGGGCTGGGCTTCATCCATCCGGCGCTCGGCGTCTTCGCCTGGTTCGCCGTCATGGTCGGCACGCCCATCCACCAGTTCGCCCAGCTCAAGGGCGGCTATGAACTCGGCTGGTTCTCGACCATCTGGCGGTTCGTCTTCCTCCAGAACTTCTGCCTGATCATTGTCGGCCTGTTCATCACGGCGATCATCTATCTGGCGGTTGGCGTCTGACCGCCTTGCGACCGCCCCAAATCCGGTGAAACTGACCTCATGCTGAAGCTGCCGTCCGCCCTGCGCACCCGCAAAGCCGCCGTCACCGCCCTCGGTGTCGTGATGATCGCCGGCACGACCACGGTCGTCGCCCAGACCGCGCCGATGGAGGCCGTCCAGTGGGACAAGCGGCGGCTGGATCAGCTGGATCGCAACGTCCGCCGCCTCGAGCGGGCCGTAACCCAGCGCAACGCCGCCGGTCAGCCGGTTCTGGTCGAGCCGGATCCCGAGTTCGTCACCCTGCAGGGCCGCGTCGATCTGATGGCGGGCCGTCTGCAGGACATCGAGGCGACCACCACGCGCGTCAACGGCGATATCGAGCGGCTGACCTTCGCCCTGGACGAGGCCAAGCGCGACAACACCGCCCTGACGGCCCGTGTCCGTGACGCCGAGGGCCGGGTGCGCGCCATGGAGGAGGCCGCGGCCCGCGAGGCCGAGCTGAACGCGCCCATCCCCAGCACCTCGCCGACCGGCGACGCGGCCCGCGATCTGGCCGCCGCCGTCCGTCTGGCCGCCAGCGATCCGGCGCGCGGCGACCGCGCCCTGCAGACCGTGACCCTGGCCTGGCCCGACTCGCCGCAGGCCCGCGAAGCCTTCGCCCGCATCGGCGATCTGCGCGTCTCGGACAATGATTTCGAGGGCGCCTATCGCTCGTACGCCTCGGCCCTGCGCGGCTGGCCGACTACGCCGTGGGCCGCCGCCACCACGCTCGAACTCGCCAACGCCCTGAACGAGCAGGACCGTAAGACCGACGCCTGCGGCGCCCTGGTCGAGTTCACCAACCGCTACGCCGCCACCGCCACGGCGGCCCAGCGCACCCGCGCCACGGACATGGGCACGCGCTTCGCCTGCACCCCCGCCCGCGCCCCGGCGACGACTCGCCCGCCCGCCCGGCGGCCGGGCTGAGCCAGCCTGATCCCGACTGGGTCGTCCGGGCGCAAGCCCGCCTGACCGCCCGGCTGGAGACCGACAGCCCGCGTCCTCTGGTCGTCGCCCTCTCCGGGGGCGGCGACTCTGTCGCCCTGCTGCATCTCGCCGTCGACTGGGCCGACGCCCAGGGGCGGCCGGTGCTGGCCCTGACCGTCGATCACGCCCTCAACCCCGACAGCGCCGGCTGGTCCATCCGCGCCGAGGCCGCCGCTCGCGCTCTGGGCGCCGACTGGCGAGGTCTGGTCTGGCGGGGCGACAGGCCCGCCACGGGCCTGCCCGCCGCGGCTCGTCTGGCCCGCCACCGCCTGCTCGCTGACGCCGCCCGCAAGGCGGGAGCCCGCGTCATCCTGCTGGCCCACACCGCCGACGACATCGCCGAGAGCGAACTGATGCGGGCCCAGGGCTCGACCCTCGGTCGCCTGCGCGACTGGAGCCCGTCTCCGGTCTGGCCGGAGGGCAGAGGCCTCATGCTGCTGCGCCCCCTGCTGGACGCCCGCCGCGCCGACCTCAGGGCCTATCTCCGTGACCGGAACGCCGACTGGATCGAGGATCCGGCCAACGACGACCCCCGCTTCGCCCGCGCCCGCGCCCGGCGCAGCCTGGCTGCCACGGCCTCGGTCCTCGCCCCGGCGCCGGACGGCCCGGTCACGGGCGTTCTCGGCGTTCAGGACGATGTCATTCGCCTGTCCCGTCAGGTCACCGCCCGCGCCCTCTCGGCGGCGCTGGTCTGCGCGGGCGGCGGCGAGCGACCCCCGCGCGGCGAGCGGCTGGCGGCCATACTTGAGCGCCTTCGCTCCGGTCAGGCCTTCACCGCCACCCTCTGCGGCGCCCGGATCGACGCAAACGGCGAGCACGTTTTCGTGACGCGCGAACCGGGCGAGTTCCGTCGTCTGGCGTCTCAACCCCTTCCTTTGCCTCTTGGCGTCGAGACGGTCTGGGACGGTCGCTGGAGCCTCACCGCGCCGGAGGACGGCTGGTCCGTCGTCCCCGCCGTCGGGCGTCTGGCCGGGCTGTCAGACCCGGATCGCGCCGTTCTGGCTCCGCTTTCCCCCGCCGCGCGCAACGCCCGGCCTGTGCTGATCCGGAACGCTCCGGATGCGTCAGTTCTTGCAGGGGAGGGGGTGAAGGCGAAAGCTCTGGTCGAAGCGAGACTGGCGCTGGCGCTGGACGGAATGACGCATGAACTGGATCTGGATGCTCTCGCCCGTGGCGTGTTGCCCCGGAACCACCTATTTTCTGGCGTGACATCATCGAACGACGGGGCGCCGACGCGTCCCGAGGAAACGAGACGAGAATGAATCTGCGCACTGTGGCCATCATCGGCGTCCTGATCCTGGGCGCCGCGACGGCCTATATGGCCTTTAATCGCGGTGGGATCGTCGCGCCCGACGGGGGCAAAGCCGCCGCCGCGCGTCCGGTCGAGATGAGCTATTCCGACCTTCTGCGCGCGCGTGACGCCGACCAGATCAAGGCGATCGAGGTCCACGGCGAAACCGTCAAGACGACGCTGAAGGACAACAAGGTCTTCACCACCACCACCCCCCTGCCCAACAGCGACCTGATCGAGAGCATCAACGCCAAGGGCGCGGCCATCGAGGTCAAGAACACGCGTCAGCCCATCTGGGTCGGCATCCTCATGGCGGCGCTGCCGTTCCTGCTGATCATCGGCCTGTGGATCCTGATCATGCGCCAGATGCAGGGCGGGACCCGCGGCGCCATGGGCTTCGGCAAGTCCAAGGCCAAGCTCCTGACCGAGCACAAGGGCCGCAAGACCTTCGAGGACGTCGCCGGCGTGGACGAGGCCAAGGAAGAGCTGCGGGAGGTCGTCGACTTCCTCAAGGATCCGGGCAAGTTCCAGCGTCTGGGCGGCAAGATCCCCAAGGGCGCCCTGCTGGTCGGCCCTCCCGGCACCGGTAAGACCCTGCTGGCCCGCGCCGTCGCGGGTGAGGCGGGCGTGCCCTTCTTCTCCATCTCCGGCTCGGACTTCGTCGAAATGTTCGTCGGCGTCGGCGCCTCACGCGTCCGCGACATGTTCGAACAGGCCAAGAAGAACGCCCCCTGCATCATCTTCATCGACGAAATCGACGCCGTCGGTCGTCACCGCGGCGCCGGTCTGGGCGGCGGCAATGACGAGCGCGAGCAGACCCTCAACCAGCTGCTGGTCGAGATGGACGGCTTCGAGTCGAACGAAGGCATCATCCTGATCGCCGCCACCAACCGCCCTGACGTTCTGGACCCGGCCCTGCTGCGTCCGGGCCGCTTCGACCGCCAGGTCGTGGTGCCCAACCCCGACGTGGGCGGTCGCGAGAAGATCCTGCGCGTTCACATGAAGGACGTGCCGCTGGCCGCCGACGTCAACGTCAAGACCATCGCGCGCGGCACCCCGGGCTTCTCCGGCGCCGACCTGGCCAATCTGGTCAATGAGGCGGCCCTGATGGCGGCCCGCAAGGACCGTCGCATGGTCACCCACCGCGACTTCGAGGACGCCAAGGACAAGGTCATGATGGGCGCCGAGCGCAAGTCGATGGCCATGAGTGAGGAAGAGAAGAAGCTGACCGCCTATCACGAGGCCGGTCACGCCCTGGTCGCCATCAACGTCAAGATGGCCGACCCGGTGCACAAGGCGACCATCGTCCCGCGCGGCCGCGCGCTGGGCATGGTGATGCAGCTGCCGGAAGGCGACCGCTACTCGATGAACTACCAGCAGATGGTTGATCGCATCGCCATCATGGCCGGCGGTCGGGTCGCCGAAGAGCTGATCTTCGGCAAGGACCACATCACCTCTGGCGCCAGCTCGGACATCCAGCAGGCCACCAAGCTGGCCCGCGCCATGGTCACCCGCTGGGGCTTCTCCGAGAAGCTCGGCACCGTCGCCTATGGCGAGAACCAGGAAGAGGTCTTCCTCGGCCACTCGGTGTCGCGCACCCAGAACATTTCGGAAGAGACCGCCCGCATCATCGATGAGGAGGTCAAACGTCTGGTCACCCAGGGGTGGGACGAGGCTCGCAAGATCCTCACCACCAAGGCCGACGACCACGAGAAGCTGTCCCAGGCCCTGCTCGAGTACGAAACCCTCTCGGGCGACGAGATCCGGGACCTGCTGGAGAAGGGCCTCGCGCCGAACCGCGACGAGAACAACTTCCCCAACTCGGGCCCCTCGGTCTCCGTGCCGATCACCCCGGTGTCGGACGGTGTCGAGGTCGAGGCGCCGACGGTCCATTGATCGGACGTCACTGAAACAGGAGGGCCGGGGAGCGATCCCCGGCCCTTTCTGTTTGGCCCTCAGGTCAGCGCTTCGCAGTCTTCGATCAGCACCGGGGTCAGCACCCGCTCCCGACCGGACGGATCGGGCCAGCGGATCGACTGGCCCTGCGCCAGGCCCAGCAATCCGGCTCCGACATGGGATAGGGGCGAGATCAGGCCCGCGTCGATGTCGGCCTCCAGCGGCGGCACGATCTTCACCCGACGGGTCCGGCTGCTGCGCTCGTCCGTGTAATGGACCCAGCAGTTCAGCCCGACCGAATGCAGGCGGCGGCCGTCGCCGTGCACCTTCGCGCGGGCCAGTTCCTGTTGCAGCAGACCGGCGACGCCGTCGGCCTCGCCCTCCCCGACAAGGGTGGTCAGCAGGGCGTGGTCGGTCGCGCTCAGATGGATGGCGGGCAGGCGCGCGCTCGCGACGCCGGAGGAGCGGGTGGTCATGGAAATCTCTTGATGTGCGGAGGGCGCCGCGCCTCGGCGGACGTCAGCCTCTCGGGGGAAAACGGTCGTGTCACCCGGAAGCGCGACACGAGTCATCGCTTCCGGGTCAGCCGCCTGCGACGAGGCGTCCCGCGTGATTCAGCAACCGGCCCTGTTCGGACAATCCGCACATCCCCTCAGGCTAGGCTCGCGAGCGGGGAAGTCAAACCGGGGAGGGCATACGTCCAATCCTGACGCATCCGCCTGCTAATCTCCCTGCGTTCGAGCCCTCGGGACGTAGACGGGATAGACGTCATAGACGGTTGAGACGGTGTTTTTCGCACCGTCTACACGGCCCCCTCCGTCTCGGGTTCCGGCAAGGCCCCGTTTCCAAAAGCAATTTCCAAAACACCTTCTCCCGACTGAATCTCTCAAACGAACAAGTTTGCAATTCAAACAAGTCTATTGTAGATCGTCGTTCCTCAAACGAGGGGAGCCCCGTCCATGACCCATTCATCGCCAAAGCGCCTGCACGGCCTGGACGCCCTGAGGGGCGGCGCCCTGCTGCTGGGCGTGGTCCTGCACGCCAGCCTGTCCTTCTTCCCGCAGCAGATCTGGATCGTCGGCGACGACAGCACATCCATCGGCGCCGCCATGGTCTTCTTCCCGATCCACCTGTTCCGGATGACCGCCTTCTTCCTGATCGCGGGCCTGTTCGCCCACATGATGCTCAGCCGCAAAGGCTGGCTCGGCTTCGCGAAAGACCGCGCCATCCGCATCACCGGCCCGCTGCTGGCCTTCTGGTTCCCGGTCATGGCGGGCATCGTCACGGCCCTGGTCTGGAACGCCCATGTTCAGGGGCTGGTCGTCCCCGGCGCCCCGCCTCCGCCGCCGCCGACCTATGACTGGACCAACATCCCGCTGACCCACCTGTGGTTCCTCTACGTCCTGACCCTGTTCTGCATCGCGGTCCTGATCCTGCGCGCGCCCTTCGCCATGCTGGATCGTAAGGGCGGCTGGGGCCGGACGGTGGACCGCGTCACCGGCGCCCTGATCGGCTGGTGGACGCCCGTCCTGCTGGCCGCCCCGCTGGCGGTGGCCATGTGGCTGGACCCCAGGTGGATCGCCTTCTTCGCGGTCCCCACGCCCGACGCCGGTCTGGTCCCGCACACCGCGGCCCTCGTCGGCTTCGGCTCGGCCTTCGGTCTCGGCTTCCTGCTGGATCGCCGCCGCGACCTGCTGGAGCGCATCGCCCGCTGGTCGCCGGCCTTCCTGATCGTCGCCATCGGTGCGGGCGTCGCCGGCTGGGAGTTGGCGGGCGGTCCCAGCATCGCCCCCATGGTCGAGCCGACCCAGGCCAAGGCCGTCGCCGCCGCCGTCATCGCCCTGGCCGTCTGGAGCTCGGCCTTCGCCGCCATGGGCCTGTGCCTGCGCTTCCTCTCGGGCCACAGCCCCGTGCGCCGCTACCTCGCCGACGCCTCCTACTGGGTCTACATCCTGCACCTGCCGCTGGTCATGCTGGCCCAAGTCTGGGTGCAGAGCTGGCCGGGGCCGTGGTGGCTCAAGCTGGCGGGCGTGTCGCTGGGCGTCTTCGCCGTCTGCCTGCTGTCCTACGAGCTGACCGTCCGCCATGGCTTCATGGGCAAGTGGCTGAACGGCCGCCGCATCCCGTGGCGTCGCGCCCCGGCCCAGCCCGCCGCCATCCCCGCCGAATAACTTGCGAACAACCGCCGACTGGTCCACCCCGGACCGGTCGGCAGCCCGAAGAGAATCGTCATGCCCGCCAAGCCCCGCCTGCATTCGCCCGAGGATGACCTCGCCTTCATGCGCTCGATCGTCGAGAGCGGGGGCGGGCGCGTCCCGATGACGCTCGCCGTCTGCTACCTCGCGGGCGGCCTGCTCTACGGTCTCCAGTGCCTGTTCCATCTCGGCCAGGTCTTCGGAGTGATCCGGTGGCCCGACCTGGCCAACCTGGCCTTCGTGGTCGCCATCACCGCGACCTTCCTGTCCATCCTGACCTGGGCCATCCTGCGGGATCGCAAGACCGGGGCGGGCGCAAAGGGCCCGCTGGCCTCGCGCGTCACCAGCGCCGCCTTCAGCGCCACCGGCATGGCCAATACGGCGGTGATCATCGTCTTCGCCGTCGGCTCCTGGCGTGATCAGGACTTCGCCGTCTGGCTCTACTATTCCGCCATCGTCTTCGCCCTTCAGGCCGCCGCCTGGTACGTCGCCTGGATCCTCAGGAAGAAGGGCTGGATGCTGGCCGTCGCGCTCGGCGGCTGGGTCACGGCGGTGGCGCTGGGTCTGCTGGTGCGCCAGCCGCTGGCCTATCTCGGCGTCTGCACCGTCGCCCTGTTCCTGCTGTTCGCCCTGCCGGGCTGGATCCTGTACCGCGACGCCAAGGCCGCCGAGCTGAAGGCGGACTGAGCATGGGACTGGCCGATCTCGGACGGATCGACGACGTCATCCACGGCCGCATGCGGCTGGGGATCATGGTCTATCTGGCCGACGTGGAAACCGCCCATTTCACCGAGCTGAAGACCGTGCTGGAGGCGACCCAGGGCAACCTCTCCGTCCACCTCAAGAAGCTGGAGGAGGCGGGCTACGTCGCCATCGACAAGAGCTTCGTGAACAACAAGCCCCTGACCCGCGTCTCCATCACCGAACCGGGCCGCAAGGCCTTTCGGGACTATCTGTTCGCACTCGGCAACCTGATCGGGGGCAAGGGCTGATGGCCGTCTTTCGCCCGCGCGTCATGGGCATCGTCAACACCACCCCGGACAGCTTCTCTGACGGCGGACGTCACGACAGCGTCGAGGCCGCGATCGCCCACGGCCTCAAGCTGGCGGCGGACGGCGCCGACATCCTCGACATCGGCGGCGAAAGCACCCGCCCGGGCGCCGCGCCGGTCAGCGTCGAGGATGAGATCGCCCGCACCGCCCCGGTCATCGCCGGCCTTCGCGCCTCGGGCTGGGCCGGGCCGATCAGTATCGACACCATGAAACCCGAGGTCGCCGCCGTAGCCGTCGGGGCGGGGGCCGACATCTGGAACGACGTCGCCGCGCTCGGCTTCTCGCCCGCCAGCCTGCCGACCGCCGTCGACCTCGGCTGCGGCGTGATCCTGATGCACATGAAGGGCGAGCCGCGCACCATGCAGGACGCCCCCCACTATGACGACGTGGTCAGCGAGGTCGTCGACTGGCTGGCTGTCCGCGCGGGCGAGGTGATGGCCGCGGGCATCCCGGCCGAGCGGCTGTGGCTGGATCCCGGCATCGGCTTCGGCAAGACCCTGGCCCACAACATGGCCCTGACCGCCAACCTCGAACGCCTCGGCGCGACCGGCCTGCCGGTCCTGTATGGCGCCAGTCGCAAGCGCACCATCGCCGCCATCGACCCGACCGCCACCGACTCCTCCGACCGCCTCGGCGGCTCGCTGGCCCTGGCCCTGGAAGCGGCCCGACGCGGCGCCGCCATCATCCGCGTCCACGACGTCCGCGAGACGGTTCAGGCGCTGTCGGTTCAGGCGGCGGTGACCGCGGCCGCGCGCTGACGCTCACCGCCTTGCCGCCCGCCGAACTTTCCGCCATCTGCAGACCATGACCTCTCTCGGACGCGTCCTGATCATCGCCGGCTCGGACTCGGGCGGCGGCGCGGGCATACAGGCGGACATCAAGGCCGTCACCGCCATGGGCGGCTTCGCGGCCACCGCCATCACCGCCATCACGGTTCAGAACACCCTCGGCGTCCACGGCGTCCATCCCCTGCCGCTCGACCTGATCGAGGCCCAGGCCCGCGCCGTGCTGGACGACATCGGCGCCGACGCCATCAAGACCGGCATGCTGGGCTCCACCGATGTGGTCGAGCGCGTCGCCGCCATCCTCGACACTTCCGACGCCGCCACCGTCGTCGATCCCGTCATGATCGCCAAGGGCGGCCATCCCCTCCTGCCCGACGAGGCGGTGCAGGCGGTGCGGTCCCTGATGATCCCGCGCGCCAGCCTGCTGACCCCCAACGCCCCCGAGGCCGAGGCCCTGACCGGCCTCACCGTCGCCGACCTCGACGGCCAGCGCCGGGCGGGCGAGTTCCTGCTCGGCATAGGCGCCAGGGCGGTGCTGATGAAGGGCGGCCACGTCGCCACCGGCGACCGGGTCATCGATGTGCTCGTCACCGCCGACGGCGAGACCCTGCTGGAGGGCGAGCGCGTCGACACCCGCCACACCCACGGCACCGGCTGCACCCTGGCCAGTGCGTGCGCCGCCGGTCTGGCCAAGGGCCTGTCGCTCGAGATCGCCGTCACCGAAGCGTGGGCCTATGTCGCCGAAGCCATCCGCCGCGCCCCCGGCCTCGGCGGCGGCCACGGCCCGCTGGACCACGGCTGGAGGCTTCGCCGATGAACGACCTTGAAGCCCGGCTCGGCGACATCGTCCGCGCCACCCCCGACCTGATGCACGTCCTGACCACGGTGCGCGGTCTCGGTCTGAACGACTGGCGGGTCTTCTCCGGCGCCGTCTATCAGGCGGTCTGGAACGACCTCACCGGCCGCCCGGCGAGCTATGGGATCAAGGACTACGATCTCGGCTATTTCGATCCGGACACCAGCTGGGACGTCGAGGACGTGGTGATCAAGCAGGTCGCCGCCGCCTTCGAGCCGCCCTTCCGGGACATTGTCGAGGTCCGCAATCAGGCGCGCGTGGCAGAATGGTTTTCCGAAAAATTCGGTGAGGTTTACCCGCCTTTGGCTCATACGGACGAGGCCCTCGAACGCTTCGTCGCGCCCGCATTTGCGGTGGGGGTTAGGCTCGAAGAGGACGATGAAATCTCGGTTGTTGCGCCGTTCGGGCTTGAGGATGTGTTCAACCTGACGATCCGGCCAAACCCCAATCGACCGCTCGCGAAGGATTGGAATCGAGTGATCGAGAAGGCGAAGGCGCGTTGGCCGGAACTAATTGTCCTAACCGCCTGATTTCAGAATTTGGCGTGGCCGTGGGAGGATGCGCCAGTCGCTGATCCAAAGGCAAAGACCAATGTCGAGATCGCTATTTCGAACCGGAGTGCTGCTTCTGGTCAGCGGCATTTGGCTGGTCGGGGGATGCGCTGGCCCTCCCTCTCATACGAGTCTCACAGTCGATTCTCCGCGAGGCTTTTGCGGGGCCGACGACGATGCGCGCTCTTGGGTAAGGGCTGCGGCGCCAGACAATGCTCCGGCCTATCGAAGCATCGCTGATCAGAACCCGAATTTTCCCGTCCCTCAGTCCCCTGAACCTGAAATGTGGTTTTCGGTAGAGGACACTATCCTTCTATGTCGGGTGTCCCGTTCTGCGTGTTTAAGTGAGTGGTGGGAGTTCAAAGCAGGTGAACCGCCGATCCTCCGCTCTCGGGACGCTTGGATATGTGTGACCTGACCAAGGTCCGAATATACGAACAGAGTTGCGTCCACATCTGGTTCCCCGAGCGTTTCGGCGAACCCTATGAGGCCCTGCCGGACACCGACACGGCGCTCAGCCGCTTCGTCGCCCCGGCCTTCTCGGTCGGCGTCCGGCTGGAGGACGATGACGGTGTCAGCGTCGCGGCTCCTTTCGGGCTCCAGGACATGTTCGACATGACCCTGCGCCCCAACCCCAACCGCCCGCTGGCCAAGGGCTGGGACAAGGTGGTGGCCAGCGCGCGCGAGCGGTGGCCGGAGCTGAAGGTCGAGGGCGTGCAATGAAACAGTGGACCGTCGACGCCTTCTCCGCCGCCCCCTTCAAGGGCAACCCCGCCTGCGTGGTCGAGCCCTTCGACCAATGGCCCGATGGATCGTGGATGCAGGCGCTGGCCAAGGAGAACAATCAGGCCGAAACGGCCTTCCTGCTGCGCACCGATGATCCCGCTCGCTTCGGCCTGCGCTGGTTCACGCCGGGGATGGAGGTCGATCTGTGCGGTCACGCGACGCTGGCCTCGGCCCAAGTCCTGCTGGCGGAGACCGGACTGGATGTGCCCGCCGTGACCTTCGACACCCGTTCCGGCCCGCTGATCGTACGGGCGGTGGAGCAGGGCTATGAGATGGACTTCCCCGCCGATCCGCCACGCCGCACCGGCCCGGTCGCGGGTCTGGCCGAGGCGCTGGCCGTCGAGCCGCTGGAGGTCTGGGCTGGTCGCTATCTGGTCGCCGTTCTGGCGGACGCCGCCGCCGTTCATGCCGTGACGCCGGACATTCGCAGGTTAGCGTCGTTGCAGGGGCAGGCCGGGGAGGTGGGGCAGGTCATCGTCTGCGCACCCGCCGATCCGTCCGACGACGTCGATGTGGTGGATCGCTTCTTTGCTCCCGGCTGCGGTGTGGATGAGGACCCGGCCACCGGCTCGGCCCACTGCATCCTCGCGCCTCTGTATGCGGACAAGCTTTGCCGCCCGGACGTCCGCTTTCGCCAGGTCTTCCCCGGCCGCGGCGGCGACATCGCCACCGTTCTGACCGGCGACCGCGTCCTGCTGCGCGGCCAGGCCGTGACGGTGATCGAGAGCGTGTTGCGGGTCTGACCCAAAAAGGGGCGCGACCCTTGCGGATCGCGCCCCACTGACCTCTCGGGGAGGGAGCTGAGGTCAGCCGTTAGTAGCGACGGTTGTCGCGGTCGCGGCGTTCCTCACGGACCTGACGCGACAGGTTGTCGTAGCGGCGGTCCAGATCAGCGCGTTCGCGGGCCGACAGGCCGCCACGTTGGTAGCTGTACTCCAGGCGGACCAGCGCGTTCAGCTCGGTGCGAAGGCGGGTGGCTTCGCGGCGGCTCAGCTGGCCGTTGCGGGCGCCGACGTCGATGCGGCGATCCAGATTGTGCTTGCGCTGGGCGATGGGCTGCCAGCCGCGATAGTTTTGCTCGTAGCGCGGGCCGTTGTCGTGGTGACGCGACTGGGCCGAGGCGGCGGCCGGGACCGCGACCGAAGCCGCAGCCAGGACGAGGGCGGGGATGATGGCTTTCTTGAACATCGGGTCTCTCCTGCTGGCGCAACCGAACTGGCTGCGTTGACGTGGATAAAAGCAGCCCCGGCCTGAGCCCGATCTGAACAGCGAAAGTCAGTTAACGTTCATCTGCATGAAATCGCCGTCACGCTCCGGGCCGCTCCGCCGGGAGGGAGAATGATCCGCGCGCGTGTGGGGCCGGCGTGAGGTCTTCCGGTCGCGGTCCAAAAAAACGGCGCCGATCCCGGTCGCTAACGGTCCAACACCGCTGAAATGTGTCTAGACTATTCGTTCAGCCGTCGTTCAGAGCCGCGAGACTATACCCGTCAACATGAACCGGATGTCCGTCATTCTTGCCGCCGCCCTTCTCGCCGTCGCGCCGCTTTCGGCCGCCGCGCAGGAGCGTGGCGACCGCCGTGGGCCGGATCGCGAGGAGCGTCAGTCGCGCCCCGAGCGTCCGCAGATGAGCTCGGCCGAGGCCCAGCGCATCGCCCAGTCGCGCGCCGGCGGCGCCCGTTTCGTCGGTTATCGCGGCATGCAGGGCAACAGCTACGTTTTCGCCTTCGAGCGCGACGGACGTGTCTTTAACGTCACCGTCGACGCCAGCCGCTAGGATCCCACGACAATGCGAGTGCTGCTGGTTGAAGACGACGTCGATCTGTCGCGTCAGCTGAAGATGGCCCTGAGCGACGCGGACTACGCCGTCGATCACGCCGCCGACGGCGAGGAAGCCCACTTCCTCGGCGACACCGAGCCCTATGACGTCATCATCCTCGATCTGGGCCTGCCCAAGATCGACGGCGTCTCGGTGCTTGAGCGCTGGCGGCGCGAGGGCAAGACCACGCCGGTCCTGATCCTGACCGCGCGCGGCGCCTGGTCGGACAAGGTGTCGGGCTTCGACGCCGGGGCCGACGACTATCTGACCAAGCCCTTCCACACCGAGGAGCTGCTGGCCCGTCTGCGCGCCCTGCTGCGTCGCTCGGCGGGCATCGCCTCGGCCACCCTGTCCTGCGGCGGCCTGCGTCTCGACCCGCGCGCGGCCCGAGCCAGCGTGAATGGCGAGCCCCTGCGCCTGACCTCGCTGGAATACCGCCTGCTGCACTACATGATGATGCATCAGGGTCGGGTCATCAGCCGCACCGAGCTGGTCGAGCACCTGTACGATCAGGACTTCGACCGCGACTCCAACACCATCGAGGTCTTCGTTGGTCGTCTGCGCAAGAAGATCGGCTCCGACCGGATCGAGACCGTGCGCGGCCTGGGCTATCGCCTGACGCCGCTGCCCGGGGAGTCGACCGAAGGGTGACCGACACGGCGGGGGGCGAGGAGACCGCTGCGGCGCCCAGAAGCTGGGGCCGCTGGATCGGCCGTCCGGGCCACAGCCTGACGCGCCGCCTGATCTGGCTGGCGTCGGCCTGGATCATCGTCGCCCTGCTGCTCGCGGGCTGGGCCCTGACCAGCCAGTATCAGGAAAGCGCCCTGCGCCGCCTCGGCTTCGTGCTGGGCGACACCATCGACGACGTGGTTCTGGCCACGACGGTGACCCCCGAGGGGGTGACCGTGGCCGAGATCAAGGACTCCCGCACCCTCCGCCCCCTGTCCGGCAAATACTGGGCGATCGGCGAGCTGGACGGGCAGGGCGGCGTTCAGGTTCTGGCCCGCTCGCCCTCGCTGGTCGGCGAGGACCTGGAGGTGCCGCCGGGACTGGCGCACCGCCTCGAGTCGGCCTTCGGCGAGACGATCAGCTACAACGACATCGACCCCATCGGCCGCCCGCTGCGCGTCGCCGCCAGCCTGAAGTCCATGCCGGGGCGAGAGGCGCCGCTGGTGCTGATGGCCGGGATCAATCGCTCGGACATCGACACCGACACCCGCCAGTTCGCCACCTTCACCTGGACCGCCCTGCTGATCCTCGGCCTGGGTCTGGTGGTCGCGGTCTTCCTGCAGGTGCAGATCGGCCTGCGGCCCCTGTTCGGCCTGCGCAACGAGATTTCCGACGTCCGCAAGGGCAAGGCGGCGCGGATCGTTCACAGCTATCCGGTCGAGATCCAGCCCCTGGCCGAGCAGGTGAACCGCCTGCTGGACCACAATCAGGAGACGGTGGAGCGCCAGCGCACCCACGTCGGCAACCTGGCCCACGCCCTGAAGACGCCGCTGTCGGTCATGCTGGCCGAGGCGGGGACGCAGCAGGGGCCGCTGCCGGACATGGTCCGCAAGCAGACCGAGGTGATGAAGGCCCAGGTCGATCACCACCTGCGCCGCGCCCGCGCCGCCGCCCGCGCCCAGTTGCTGGGCGAGCGCACCCCCATCGCCGAGGTGCTGGACGAGATGGCCGTCATGCTCGAGCGGGTGTTCGAGTGGAAGACTGTCGAGATCGACTGGCGCGCCCCCGATGACCTCGGCTTCCGCGGCGAGCGGCAGGACCTGCAGGAGATCCTCGGAAACCTGATGGAGAACGCCTGCAAATGGTCGAAGCGCCGGGTGCGCATCTCGGCCGGCGCGACCGGTCTGGGCCAGATGGTGGTGGTGGTCGAGGACGACGGTCCCGGCCTGCCCGAGGACCAGCGCGAGGCGGCTCTGCAGCGCGGCATGCGGATGGACGAGACCACCCCCGGCTCGGGCCTGGGCCTGTCCATCGTGGTCGAGCTGACCCGCGCCTATGGCGGCAAGATCACCCTGGCCGACAGCGACATGGGCGGGCTGAAGGTCCTGCTGGAGCTCCCGACCGCCGAAATCTGAGTGCGAACAGGCGGTTATCGCCTGTTAACCTCGACGGTGCACTTTCCGCCCCTGGTCGGGATGTCGCCCGACCCCGAGGTGCCTCATGTCCGGGCTGACCGCCGCCCATCGCGTCGCGCTGGCCGCCCTGATAGGGCGTTGCCCCGAGCCCGTGCTCAAGTCCGTCTCGGCCGCCGTCGCCGGCCTGCCGGGCGGCCGCGCCGCCGAGCTGCGTCTGATGCTGGCCGAGGAGGTCCGCGACCGCGCCCGCCGCGCCTATGTGCTGGCCCCGGTCGCGCGCATGTTCCAGCCCCGGACCGACGGCATCGCCGCCATGACCTTCCCGGCTTCGGTCCTGCCCCGCCTGTGGCGGCTGGCCGTCGAGCGCGAGCTGGACCTGCTGCCCCGCCTCGACAAGGACGGCCCCGACGCTGTCGCCGTGGCCAACCGCTACTGCCTGTCCGCCGCCGCCGCCGTGCGCGACCGGCCCGCCCTCGTCTGGCCCGAGGATCTGGCTCCCGAGCGCCGCGCGCAGGGGCTGATCGACCTGGCCTGGTGCCTGGACCTGTCCCACCTCGCCCGCCGGGCCCTGCCGTCCATCGAGGTGTGGCTGAAGCGCCCCGACGGCGACCAGCTGGCCGAGCTGCGCCTGCTGGTGAAGGACTGCTCCGACATCCACGAGGACGGCGCCAGCCGCCTGCTGGAGATGCTGTTCGCTCGGCTGGACGACGCGGTGCTGGTGCTGCGGATCATCACCCGGACCTCGGGCGTCGCGGGCCGCCGGGGCTTCCTCAGCGCTTCTGAGCTGGCGGGCTTCGTCGAGCGGCTGCTGGCGGGGGTGGATACGCGCTCCGAGCGGCTGGCCGCCTATCGCCCGGACGGAACGCCCGGCGGCGTCGACGCCGTCATCGCGGATCTCGACTGGTGCGCCAGCGTGCTGGCCGAGCTGGACGTCACCCTGACCCTGGACCCGGAATCGGAGTGGGGACGCCGGGTGCGCGACAGCCGGGTCAAGGTGGCCGGCTGGCTGGCGGGCCTGCTGCGCACCGCCGACAAGGCCGTGGACAAGGCCCTGCCGCTGACCCGGGTGCAGACCTCGGGCCGGATGAGCCGCATGGCGCCCATGCTGGACGCCGCCGCGCGAGGTCCGGCCGCTGACGCCGCCCTGGCCCTGCTGCGGCTGGTCGGCGCGACCCGGGGCGCCGCCGCCGTCTTCGGCTCGGAGGCCGCGCGCAAGACCCTGGTCGACGCCCTGACCGACCGCCTCAGCGACTACGCCGATCAGGTCCTGACCATGGTCAATGATGGCGAGGCGTCGGACGAGGAGCATGCGCTGAAGCTGGTTTCGGTCGCCGCCCGCTACCTCGAACTGATCGAGGCCAAGGACGCCGCCCGGACTGTGCGTCGCCGCGCCGCAGTCGCCGGGGGCGCGCCTGTGTCCGCCGGGGCCTCGTCGCGGGCGGCCTGATCCGCTACATCGCGCGGCGATGACATTCTTCTGGATCATGACAGCCCTCCTGGCCGCCCTCGCGGGGCTGCTGGTGCTGGCCGGAGCCCGCCGTGGCGCGGACGCGGGCGAGGCGGTCGAGACCGCCGCCGCGGTGGCCGAACTGGCCGAGCTGGATCGCCTGAAGGCCCGGGGCCTGATGGACGAGGCGAGCTGGACCGCCGCCCGCGCCGAGGCCGGCCGCCGCATCCTGTCGGGCGAGCGCACCGCCGCCCCGCTGCGGGTGGGCGCCAAGGACCGGGTCTGGACCCTGGCCGGGGTCGGCGTGACGGTCGCCGCCGCCCTGGGCCTGTACATGGCCGTCGGCACCTCGGGCCTGCCGGATCAGGCCTATGAGCGCCGCGTCGATGAATGGGCGACCCAGCCCGAGATGCTGGAGGGCCCTCAACTGGCCGCCGTCGTCGCCCGGGTGGTGCGCGAGCAGCCGGACAATCGCGAGGCCCTGACCATGCTGGGCGCGGCCCGGTTCGACGCGGGCGATCCCATCGGCGCCGCCTCGGCCTTCCGCCGGGCGCTGGCCCTGAACCCCGAGGACGCCCAGAGCTGGGCGCGGCTGGGCGAAAGCCTGGTGCGCGCCAACGGCGGCGAAGTCGGCGGCGACGCCGAGGCCGCCTTCCATGAAGCGCTGAAGCGCGATCAGAGCCAACTGGGCGCTCGCTACTTCCTCGGCGAGGCCGCGCTGGCGCGAGGCGACGCCGCCACGGTGCGCGAGATGTGGCTGCCGCTGATCGCCGCGCTCGATCCCGCTGATCCGCGCCGGACCGATCTGGAACGCCGCCTGCCGCCGGGAGGTCCCGCATGAGCTGGCTGCCGAAATCGCCCAAGGCGCGCCGTCGCCTGTGGATCGTCGCCGCCGTGGCCCCCATCCTGGCGCTGGCCGTAGGGCTGTCGCTCTACGCCATGCGCGACAGCGTGACCTTTTTCTTCTCGCCGTCCGAGGCCACCCTCGAGAAGGCGCCGGAGGGGCGGGTGATCCGCCTCGGCGGGCTGGTCGAGATGGGCAGCGTCAAGCGCTCGAACGACGGCGAGGTCGCCTTCGTCGTCACCGACAATCTGGCCTCGACCCGTGTGGTCTATCGCGGCGACCTGCCCGATCTGTTCCGCGAGGGGCAGGGGATCGTGGCCCAGGGCGCCTTCCAGGCGGACCGCACGTTCCGCGCGACGCAGGTGCTGGCCAAGCACGACGAGAACTACATGCCGCGCGAGGTTCAGGAGAGCCTGAAGGCCAAGGGCGAGTGGCGTCCCGAGACGGAAGGTCCCGCCGCGTGATCGTCGAAACCGGGGCCTTCGCCCTCATCCTCGCCCTGGCCCTGTCGGCCCTGCAGGCGGTCATCGCCGCCGCCGGTCGCCTGCGTCGCAGCCCGGTGCTGGCGGGCGCCGCCAACGGCGCGGCCATCGCCTCGGCGGGTCTGATCGCCGTGGCCTTCGCGGCCCTGATCTTCGCCTTCGTGGTGTCGGACTTCTCGGTCGCCAACGTCGCGGCCAACAGCCACACCGACAAGCCCATGCTCTACAAGGTGGCCGCCGCCTGGGGTAGCCACGAGGGCTCGCTGCTGCTGTGGTGTCTGGTCCTGACCGGTTTCGGCGCGGCGTTGGCGCGGGCGCAGAACCTGCCGTTCGGTTTGAAGACCAGCGCGGTCGCCACCCAAGGGCTGCTGGGCGCACTGTTCCTCAGCTTCACCGTCTTCACCTCCAACCCGTTCACGCGCCTGAACCCGGCCCCCTTCCAAGGGGAATCGCTCAATCCGCTGCTGCAGGACCCGGCCTTGGCCTTCCACCCGCCGCTGCTCTACTGCGGCTATGTCGGTTTCTCGGTCTGCTTCTCGCTGGCCGTCGCCGCCCTGATCGAGGGCCGGGCCAACGCCAGCTTCTGGCCTGCCTGGGGTCGCTGGGTCCGTCCGTGGGCGCTGGCCAGCTGGGCCTTCCTGACCGTCGGCATCCTGCTGGGCAGCTTCTGGGCCTACTATGAGCTGGGCTGGGGCGGCTGGTGGTTCTGGGATCCCGTGGAGAATGCGTCGTTCATGCCATGGCTGGCGGGCGCGGCCCTGCTGCACAGCGCGGTGGTGACCGAGCGGCGCGGGGCGCTGGCGGGCTGGACGACCTTCCTGGCCCTGCTGGCCTTCACCTTCTCCATGCTGGGCGCCTTCCTCGTGCGCTCGGGCGTGCTGACCAGCGTCCACGCCTTCGCCGTCGATCCCGAGCGGGGGATGATGTTGCTGGCCATTCTCGGCGGGACCGCCGGTCTGGCCTTCGCCCTGTTCGCCTGGCGCGCGCCGCAGCTGAAGGGCGGTGGCATGTTCGCTCCGGTCAGCCGTGAAGGCGCGCTGGTGATCAACAACCTGTTCCTCACCGCCGCCGCCGCGACGGTGCTGCTGGGCACCCTCTATCCGCTGATCCTTGAGGCGGCGTCGGGTGCGACCATCTCGGTCGGTCCGCCCTATTTCGCCCTGACGTTCGTGCCGCTGATGACCGTGGCTCTGCTGATCCTGCCCGCCGGGCCTTTGCTGGCGTGGAAGCGCGGCGATCTGAAGGGCGTGACGCAGAGGCTGGCCATCGCCGCCGCCCTGACGGTGGTCATGGCGCTGTTGGCCTTCGCCGTGTTCGAGCCGCGCAAGGCGTTGTCGGCGGCGGGCATCGGTCTGGGCGCCTGGCTGATCCTCGGGGCGCTGGCCGAGACGGCGGAGCGCATCAAGCTGTTCCGCGCGCCTCTGGCCGAGACCCTGCGCCGGGCCAAGGGGCTGCCGCTGGGCGCCTGGGGCATGACGCTGGCCCACGCGGGGCTCGGCGTCTTCGTGCTCGGGGCGGTGGTCGAGACCGGCTATCGCATCGAGGCCGCGCGTCCGCTGGCCATCGGCCAGTCGGTGCAGGCGGGCAAATGGACCGTCACCCTCAATGAGGTGAAGATTGTCGAAGGCCCCAACTATCTGGCCGAGCAGGGCCGCCTCAGCGTCGCCTCGCCCGGCGGCCGCACGAAAGAGGTCACCGCCGAGCGCCGCTTCTTCCCGGCGGGCGGTCAGACCACGACCGAGGTCGGGCTCGATTTCCGCGGGCTGGACGACGTCTATGTGGTGGTCGGCGAGCGGGCCCAGGCGACCGACGGCGCTCCGGCGTGGAACGTCCGCGTCTGGTGGAACCCGTGGGCGCGGCTGATCTTCCTCGGGCCGCTGATCATGGCGCTGGGCGGAGTGTTGTCCCTGTTTGATCGTCGCCTGCGGGTGGCCGTCGGCGCGCGGAAGGCGGCGGCATGAAGCGGGTCCTGCTGATCGCCGTGGCCGCGCTGGGCCTGATCGCCGCCGAGCCGCCGCCCGCGCCGGACCGTCCCTTGCCGGACGCGGCGCAGGAAGCCCGCGCCCAGCGCCTGTTCGACGACATCCGCTGCGTGGTCTGCCAGCACGAAGCCATCGCCGACAGTCCGGCGGGCATCGCCTCGGACATGCGCGGTCTGGTGCGCGAGCAGATCGCCGCCGGGAAGACCGACAAGGCCATCCGCGAGGATCTGGTGCGTCGCTACGGCGACTTCGTCCTGTTCAAGCCGCCGGTGCGGATCGGGACCTGGTTGTTGTGGTTCGGCCCGTTCGCCGCCCTGCTGGCGGTGGGCGCGGCTTTCATCGCCTTCGCGCGTCGTCGCAAGACCGAGGTCGCGCCGCTTTCGCCTGAGGAGGAGGCCCGGCTGGCCGATATTCTCGCGGGACAGGAGCTTCGCCGCGATCCTGACGCAAAGCGGTCCGACGACTGACGCGGGGCAGGAGCCACATCAGGGCATGAGCGTTGGTGTGACTCGCAAACGCTCTATATTCATCGCCGTAACGGGCGCGTTCGTCGCCCGGTGAGAGGATCGACGACCGCCTATGATGAAGCGCAAGGAATTCATGCTCGGGGCCGTCGCCGGCCTGGCCTTCGCCGCCGCCGCGACCGCGGGCGGGGTGATCGACTGGCCCGCGGCCCACGCCGATCCGGTCGCCGGAGCCTCGGGCCGACTGGTGCCCAGCGCGGGCGCCGCCGGCCTGAACTTCGCCCCGCCGCAGGGCGCGCCGCTCAGCTTCGCCGACATCTTCCAGCAGGTCGCCCCCGCCGTGGTTCAGATCGATGTGAAGACCCGTGTCGCGACCCCGCGTCAGGGCTTCATCCAGATCCCGGGCCTCGGCGCCGTGCCGGTGCCGAACGGGCAGGGCGAAGGCGGCGACGGTGAGGGCGAGGATGGCGAAGGCCGCACCGCCCTGGGCGCCGGTTCGGGCTTCTTCGTCTCGGCCGACGGCTTCATCGTCACCAACAACCACGTCGTCGCCGACGCGGTGGAGATCAGCGTCAAACTGGCTGACGGTCGCGAGATGAGCGCCCGCGTGGTCGGCCGCGACGAGTCGACCGATCTGGCCGTGATCAAGGTCGACGGCTCGGACTTCCCGTTCGTCAGCTTCGAGGAAACGGCCCAGCCCCGCGTGGGCGACTGGGTCATCGCCGTGGGCAACCCCTTCGGTCTGGGCGGCACCGCCACGGCGGGCATCGTCTCGGCGCAGGGCCGCAACCAGCTCGATAGTCAGACGCCCTATACCGACTACATCCAGATCGACGCCGCCATCAACCGGGGCAACTCGGGCGGGCCGACCTTCGACATCTACGGGCGCGTTATCGGCGTGAACTCGGCCATCCTGTCGCCGTCGGGCGGCTCGGTCGGCATCGGCTTCGCCATCCCGGCCTCGGTCGCCAAGCCGATCACGGACCGGCTGATGCGGGGTGAGACGATCGAGCGCGGCTACCTCGGTGTCCAGATCGGTCCGATCGACCGGGCTTGGGTTGAACAGTTGGGGCTTCAGAGCCGCGATGGCGCCTATATCGTCAGCGTGACCCCGGGTGGGCCTGCCGAACGCGGCGGCCTGAAAGAGGGCGATGTGGTTCTGACGCTGAACGGTCAGAAAGTGACCGATTCCAACGACCTGACACGCCGGGTCGGTCAAGCGCGTCCCGGTGAGAATCTTCGGCTGGACATCCAGCGGGATGGTCGTCGCCAGACCGTGACAATTCGTTCCGGCACGCGTCCTCCGGCTGCCGAGCTCAACGCTGATGGGACGGCGGTTCCGGGGGCGGAGCCGAACGCCGGCGCCGCCGCTGCGGGCACTGCAGTGGGCGGCCTGACCGTCGCGCCGATCAGCCCGGCCCTGCGCGAACGCTTCGAAATCCCCGCCAGCGTCAATGGCGTGGTGATCACCCAGCAAGGGCGGGGCGACAACCGCATCTACCAGCCGGGCTTCGTGATCATGCGCGCGGGCCAGAGAGCCGTGACCTCGGTGGCCGATTTCCAGGCGGCGGTGGCCGCGGCCCAGGCCGCCGGGACTGGGGTCTTCCTTCTGGTGTGGACGCCGCAGGGCAACGTTCCTGTGTTGCTGGAGCTTCCGAAGTCTGAATAAGGCTTAACTGACTTCATCGCCGCCGATGCGCTAACATCGGCGGCGATTTTGCATCTGGGGGCTGATTCCATGCGCATTCTGGTGGTCGAGGACGACGCCGAGGCCGCGACCGCGATGGTCCGGGGGCTGACCGAGGCCGGTCATGAGGTGACCCACGCCGTCGACGGCGCCTTCGGTCTGCTGGAGGCCCAGAAGGGCGGCTATGACGTCTATGTCGTGGACCGGATGATGCCGCGTCTGGACGGCATCGGCATGGTCGAGACCCTGCGCAAGGACGGCGACCAGACCCCGGTCCTGTTCCTGTCGGCGCTGGGCGAGGTCGAGGACCGCGTCACGGGCCTGAAGGCCGGCGCGGACGACTATCTGGTCAAGCCCTATGCCTTCTCCGAACTGATCGCCCGCGTCGAGGCCCTGTCACGCCGCCGCGAGACCGGCTCGGTCGCCACGGTGCTGAAGGTCGGCGACCTGGAGATGAACCTGATCGCCCGCACCGTGCACCGCGCGGGGCAGGAGATCGACCTGCAGCCCCGCGAGTTTCAACTGCTCGAGTTTCTGATGCGCCACGCCGGCCAGTCGGTGACGAGGACGATGCTGCTGGAGAAGGTCTGGGAATATCACTTCGACCCCCAGACCAACGTCATCGACGTCCACATCAGCCGCCTGCGCGCCAAGATCGACAAGGGTTTCGACAAGGCGATGCTGCAGACGGTCCGTGGCGCGGGATATCGGCTGGAGGCCTGACGTCAGTGGCGAGCTGCGAGTGACGAGTGGCGAGAGAATGGGTGTTGCGGGACCAGCAGGTCTGCGCGGTGGTGGAGTGCGGCCCGCCCATGACCTTGCTCGCCACTCGCCACTCGCCACTCATCACTAGATCGCCATGCGTCTCCCCTCGCTCCTTCGTCGCACGCCCTTCCGGCTGACGCTGCTGTTCGTCGCACTGTTCGCAGCGGCGGCGAGCGCGGTGCTGGCCTATGTCTATATCGCCTCGGCCAACGAGGCGCGGGCCAAGACCCAGGCGGACGTGACGACCGAGTTCACGATCCTGACCAGCGTCTACCGCGAGCGCGGGGCCGACGCCCTGAACGCGGCGCTGGTGGACCGGACCATCCGGGGCGGGCCGTACCTCTATATGCTGATGGATGCGCAGGGCGGGCTGATCACCGGCAATCTGACCGAGAGCCCCATCGACATCGTTCCTCAGGGCACGGGCGACGGCGGGCGCACCCCGGCGTGGGACACCTTCACCTATACCGACAACGACGAGAGCGGGCGGGTCACCCGGCCCCAGTCGCTGGGCGTGCAGGCGCGTCTGTCGGGCGGCGAGATCCTGTTCGTCGGCGAGTCCATGGGCGACACCGAGGCCTATCTGAGCCGCCTGACGCAGGCGCTGTGGGCGGCCATGGGCATCGTCCTGCTGCTGGGCCTGGTCGGCGGCCTGCTGGTCAGCCGCAACCTCGAGCGCGCCATGGGACGGCTGAACAGCGTCGTCATGGCGGTGCAGGAGGGCGACCTGAAGGCCCGCGCCCCGATCCGCAACTCCGGCGACGAACTGGATGAGCTGGGGCAGGGGTTGAACACCATGCTGGACCGGCTGGAAGGCTCCATGGCCTCGATCCGCCATGCCGGTGACGCCATCGCCCACGACCTGCGCTCGCCCCTGACCCGCATGCGGGCCAAACTGGAGGTCGCCCTGATCGACGCCGAGGCGGGCAAGATCGACGGCACAGAGGCGCTGGAGCTGGCCCTGTCCGAGGCCGACGACCTGCTGAAGACCTTCAACACCGTGCTGGCCATCGCCCGCCTGCAGGCCGCCGCAGGGTCGGGCCGCATCCCGGACCCCGCCCTGTTCGACGCCGCCGACCTGGCCGCCGACATGGCCGAGCTCTATGAGCCCGCCAGCGAGGACAAGGGGCTGGAGTTCTCCGCCGAGATCGAGCGGGGGCTGACGGTCAACGCCAACCAGCCCTTCCTCGCCCAGGCCCTGGCCAACATCATCGACAACGCCATCAAATACACGCCCATCGGCGGCGCCGTGATGCTGCGCGCCCGGCGTCGCTCGTCGGGGGAGATCGAGTTCTCGGTCACCGACACCGGCCCCGGCGTGCCGGAGGAAGACCGCGAACGGGTCATCCAGCGCTTCGTTCGGCTGGACAACAGCCGCACCGAGCCCGGCTCGGGCCTCGGCCTGTCGCTGGTGGGGGCGGTGATGGAGGCCCACGGCGGCCGGATCGTTCTGGACGAAGGCCCCGGCGCCTATGGCGGCTTCGGTCCCGGCCTGCGGGTGGCGCTGGTCCTGCCGGCGGCCGAAGGATGATCCGGCTTCCGACCCCCGCCGACGCCCCGCGCAATCTGCAGATCTGGCGCGATGCGGTGCGGGCGACCCACGACTTCCTGTCGCCCGAGGACCTGATCGCCATCGACGCCCTGGTGGCCGAGCATCTGCCCGCCATGGTCTCGTTCGTGAAGGTCGATGAGGCGGACCAGCCGGTCGGCTTCCTGGCCATGACCGGCGCCCATGTGGACGCCCTGTTCGTCGATCCAGCGATCCACGGTGGCGGCATAGGACGCGCCCTGATGGACCACGCCCGGTCGCTGGCCCCGGTCCTGACCGTCGATGTGAACGAGCAGAACCCGCGCGCCGTCGGCTTCTATGAGCGGCTCGGCTTTGAGCGGATCGGGCGGTCCGAGACGGACGATCAGGGGCGTCCATATCCCCTGCTTCACCTGCGGCTGGCGCGATGACCGGGCTACGCGCCTGCGGGCCCGTGCTGGACGCCGCCGCCGCCGCGCGCGCCCATGAGCGGCTTTCGGAAGCCGCCGCCGAGGGCGGCTGGACCGAGGCCTTCGACGCCGCCTGGCCGGTGCTGGAGCCGGTCTTCGCCGCCTCGCCCTATCTGTTCGGACTGGCCCGCCGCTGGCCGTTGATGCTGCGCGAGCTGCTGGAGCAGGGGCCGGACGCCCGACTGGCCGATGTGCTGGCCCGCACCGTCGCCCTGACCGGCGGGGCTGACGACGTCCGCGCGCCCCTGCGGCGGCTGAAGGGCGAGCTGCACCTGCTGACGGCCCTGGCCGATCTGGGCGGGGTCTGGGATCTGGATCAGGTGACCGGCGCGCTCAGCCGCTTCGCCGACGCCTCGGCCCGCGCCGCCCTGACCGCCGTCGCCCACGACCAACGCGAGCGGGGCAAGCTGATCTCGCCGCCCGACAGCAAACGCGGCCCGGTGCCCGGCCTGTTCGGTCTGGCCATGGGCAAGCATGGGGCGGACGAGCTCAACTATTCGTCCGACATCGACATCAGCCTGTTCTGGTCGCCCGAGGTGCTGACCGACGCCCTGGCCGAGGGTGTCGAGCCGCAGCGGTTCCTGGACCGGCTGGCGCATGCCTTCTCGACCCTGATGCAGGAGCGGACGGGCGATGGCTATGTCTTCCGTGTCGACCTGCGCCTGCGGCCCGACCCGTCCTCGACCCCGCCGGTCGTCTCGACGCCCTTCGCCCTGACCTATTACGAGGGCGTCGGCCAGAATTGGGAGCGGGCGGCCTTCATCAAGGCGCGCGCCATGCTGGGCGACATCCGCGAGGGCAAGGCCTTCCTCAAGGCCCTGACGCCCTTCATCTGGCGGCGCAGCCTCGACTATCCGGCCATTCTCGACATCCAGTCGATCAAGCGACAGATTCACGTCCACAAGACCGGCGAGGGCCTTGAGGCTGCGGGCGCGAACCTGAAGCTGGGCCGGGGCGGCATCCGTGAGATCGAGTTCTTCGCCCAGACCCAGCAACTGATCCTCGGCGGACGGGACCCCAGGCTGCGCATCCCGCGCACGGTCGACGCCCTCGCCGCCCTGCGTGACGCCGGGCACGTGGACGCCGAGGTCTGCGCCGAACTGACCGCCGCCTACATCGAACTGCGCGGGCTGGAGCATCGCGTCCAGATGCTGGACGACGAACAGACCCACAGCCTGCCGACCGATCCGGAACGCCGGGCGGCCGTCGGGGCGCTGGCGGGGCAGGCGGATCTGGCCGCCTTCGACGCCGGGGTCGAGATCCTGCTGGTCGGGGTCAACGGCCGTTACGGCGAACTGTTCGAGGGGGGAGAGGAGCTGTCCTCCCCCTATGGTTCGCTGGTCTTCACCGGGGTCGAGAACGATCCGGAGACGCTGGAGACGCTGGCGCGCATGGGCTTTTCCGAGCCCGCGACGGTGGCCGACACCATCCGCAGCTGGCACCACGGGCGCATCCCTGCCACGCGGACCGAGCGCGGGCGCGAGTTGTTCACCCGTCTGGCGCCGCGTCTGCTGACGGCGCTGGCCGATACACAGGCGGCGGACGACGCCTTCCGCCGCTTCGCCGTCTTCTTCTCGGGCCTGAGCGCGGGGGTGCAGGTGCAGGCCCTGTTCCTGGCCCAGCCCAAGCTGTTCGAGCTGGTGGTCGGGGTCATGGCCTTCGCCCCCCGGCTGGCCCGCACGCTCGGTCGCTATCCGGCGGCGCTGGACAGCATGCTGGACGCCCGCTTCGCCCGCGATCTGGAAGAGGATTCCGGCATCGCCGAGCAGATGGTGGCTGACGCCGAAGCCGCGCCGGATTTCGAAGGCGCGATGAACGCCGTCCGCCGCATCCACCGGGACCAGATGTTCCGCGTCGGCCTGCAGATCCTGACGGGCCGGGCAGGACCCGAAGCCGCCGGGCGCGCCCTGACCACCCTGGCCGACGCCGTGATGGCGGCGCTGGCGCCCGTGGCTCTGGCCGAGGCCGCGCGTCAGGGCGGTGAGCTGTCCGGCGGGCGCGTCGCCGTGGTCGCGCTGGGCAAGGCCGGGTCGCGCGAGATGCGGGTCAGTTCCGACCTCGACCTGATAACCCTCTATGAGGCGCCGGCCGAGGCGGTGTCCTCGGGCAAGGGCTGGGCGGCGGGGGTCTTCTACTCGCGCTTCACCCAGCGCCTGATCGCCGCCCTGTCGGCCCATACGGCGGAGGGCGGGCTGTATGAGGTGGACATGCGGCTGCGCCCCGGCGCGGCCAAGGGGCCGGTGTCCCTGCGCCTGTCCGCCCTTGAGGACTATTACGCCGCCGAGGCCGACACCTGGGAGTTCATGGCCCTGACCCGCGCCCGGGTAGTGTGGGCCGATGACGCCGCCTTCGGCGAGACCGTCACGACGGCGCTGGAAGCCATCCTGCGGCGGCCGCGTCCGGGCGTGAATGTCGCCGCCGACGCCCGCCGGATGCGTGACCTGATGGCCCGCGAGCGGCCCGGCAAGGGCGCCTGGGACCTGAAGCTGGCGCCGGGCGGCCAGGTGGACGCCGAGTTCGTCGCCCAGGTCGGCCAACTGCATGCCGCCGCCATCGGCGAGCCGCTGACGGTCTCCACTCTGGAGGCCTTGATCCACGATCCGGAACTGGCCGAGGCGTGGCGTCTGCAGCAGGCGCTGGGGCAGGTTCTGGCCGCCGCCTTCGATGATCCGGGCGACCCGTCGCAGGAGCCCGAAGGCTTCCGCCGTCGTCTCGCCGAGGCTGCGGGCTCACCCGATTTCGAGGCCCTGACCGCCCGTCTGGCCGAGGTTCGCACGGCGGCCCGCGCAGCCTTTGAAAAGGCCCTTCCGCCCGTCCGCGACGGAGATTGAGGGTTTCGCCGTTTGATCTCCTGACAGGGACGACAGGGCCGTAAAGGCCATGGAGATCATCGAATGAGCAGGACCCTTCTGATCGGCGGCGTCGCCGCCGTCGCGCTGGCGACCTTCGCCGGCGCCGCGACCGCCCAGCAACCGGCCCGCGCGGCCGCTCACGCCCAGCGCGCCGACACCGACGGCGACGGTCGCATCAGTCAGGCCGAGTTCGTCGCGCGCCGGGTCGCCCGCCTGACCGCCGCCGACGCCAATGGCGACGGAACCGTCACCCGCGAAGAGCTTCGCGCCCGCGCCGTGGCCCATCGCGCCCAGCGGGCCGAGACCCGCTTCACCCGCCTCGATACGAACGGAGACGGCGCGATCAGTCGCGAGGAGTTCACCGCTCCGCGTCCCGCCCGCGCCCGCGAGGATCGCCGTGGTCACCGGGCCCGGATGGCCCGTCCTGCGGTCGCGCGCGGCTCCGTCGTCATCGCCGAGGCCCAAGCCAAATCCGAACAGGCCTTCGCCCGTCTGGACACCGACCGCGATGGCTATGTCACCGCCGCCGAGGTCCGCGCCGGACGCCAGCAGATGCGCGAGGAACGTCGCGCCGCACGTCAGGCGTCGCGTCAGACGCCTGCTTCGGAGTAAGGAGGTGTCGGGGACGACGGTTCTGCGCCGAAAGACCCTCTCGATGACGTTCGAACGAGGGCCGATTGGCGCTGATCGCCGACCCCGACGAGGATCTGGTGCGCCGCGTGGGTCAGGGCGATCCCGCGGCGATCCAGGCCATGGTCGCGCGCAAGCTGCCGCGGATGCTGGCGCTTGCGCGTCGCATGCTGGGCGATCCGGTCGAGGCCGAGGATGTGGCTCAGGAGGCCATGCTGCGCGCCTGGCGTCAGGCGCCGCGCTGGACGCCGGGCAAGGCGCGGTTCGACACCTGGCTGCACCGCGTGGCGCTGAACCTCTGCTACGATCGGCTGCGGCGTCGACGCGAGATCGCCACGGACTCCCCGCCGGATCGGCCGGACGAGGGCGCCGCGCCGGATCGCGGTCTGCTGGCGGCCGATGTGGGCGCGCGGGTCGAGACGGCCCTGACGCGTTTACCGGATCGTCAGAGAGAGGCCATTGTCCTGTGTCACTATCAGGAGTTGACCAACATCGAGGCCGCGGCCCTGATGGAGGTCAGCGTCGAGGCGTTGGAAAGCCTGCTGTCACGCGGACGGCGGGCGTTGAGACTGGCTCTGGCCGACATGCGGCCGGACGCTGAAGGAGCATGAGTGTGATGACCCCGGAACGGTTCAACGCCCTGATCGCGGCCTACGGCGCCGACGCGCGGCGGTGGCCCGAGAGCGAGCGGGCGGTGGCTCAGGCCTTTATGGCGGCTGAGCCCGAGGTTGCGCATGCGGCTCTGGCCGAGGCCGACGCCCTCGACGCCCTGCTGCACGCCGCGCCGACGCCGCAGGTGTCCATGGTCCTGCGCGACCGGGTCATCGCCTCCGCCGCCGAAGCCGGGCTGAAGGCCCGCAAGCATGGCCGCCGGTGGCTGGATCGTCTGGCTCTGGCGCTGGGCGCCGGCTGGGCTGCCGCCGCCTGCGCGGGCGTCGCCGCCGGGGTGATCATGACCTCCCACCTGACCGCCGACGCCCAGGCCGATGCGATCCTCTATCAGGCCTCGCTGCAGGGCGCTGACGATACGGAGGTGCTCCGTTGAGCCCCAAGGTCCTCAAGATCGCGCTCGCCGCCTCGGTGGCGCTGAACCTGTTCGCGATCGCGGCGGGGGCGACGGTGCTGGTCGCCCGGGCCAAGGTCGAGGACCGCATCGAGGCCCAGCAGCGTCCGGCCCGGGAAAGCTCGCTGATGGCTGTGGCCCGCAAGCTGGACCCCCAGGTCCGGCAGCGGGTGCGTGAAACCCTGAAGGCCTCGGCCCTGGCCGCCAAGCCGGACTTCGAGGAGGCGCGCCAGAAGCGTCGCGCCGCCATCGATCTGGCGGACCAACCGGACTTCGACCCGGTCCGCGCCCGCACCCTGCTGGAGGAATCCCGCGCGGCCGAAATCCGCGGTCGCGCGCGTCTGGAGGCCGATGCCGTCCAACTGCTGGGCACCCTTGAGCCGGCGGATCGTCAGGCCCTGTCCGAAATCCTGACCCGCCGGGGCCGCATCGTGGTCCGGGATCGGTCGGACGAGCCTGAGAAGAAGGCCGACTAGGTCAGGCCGCCTTGGCCTGCTGGGCGCTGCCCGGACGGCGGATCGGCAGGTCGAAGCTGACCGTGGTGCCCTCGCCGGGCTGGCTCTGCATCAGCAGTTCGCCGCCATGCAGTTCGATCAGCGACTTGGTCAGGGCGAGGCCCAGGCCGGTGCCTTGCGTCGTCTTGGAGTGCTGGCCCTCGACCTGTTCGAACGGGCGGGCCAGACGGGCCAGGTCTTCCGGCGCGATGCCGATGCCGGTGTCGGTCACCGCCACCTGAACCCGCCCGGCGTCGAGTTGGCTCAGGGCCACGACGATGTCGCCGCCCTCGGGCGTGAACTTCACCGCGTTGGAGATCAGGTTCAGGACCACCTGCTTCAGGCCGCGATGGTCGGCCTCGATGTCCGGCAGTTCCGGCGCCTCGACCCGCAGCGTCAGCCCGGCCTCCTGGATCTTGCCGCGCATCAGGCGGGTGGCGTCCTCGACCACCTCCTTCAGCGATACCTGCTCATAGTGCAGCGTCAACTTGCCAGCCTCGATCTTGGCCATGTCGAGGATGTCGTTGATCAGGCTCAGCAGGTGCTGGCCGGACTTCAGGATATCGCCCGCATAGCCCTTGTACTTGTCGTGCCCCAGTGGACCGAACAGCTCGCCAGCCATGATCTCGGAGAAGCCATTGATGGCGTTCAGCGGGGTTCGCAGCTCGTGGCTCATATTGGCCAGGAACTCGGACTTGGCCTGGTTGGCGGCCTCGGCCCGGGTCATGGCGACCTCGTATTTGCGCGCCAGCAGGGACAGCTTCTCCTCGCGGTCCTCCAGCTCGGCGATGGTCATGTGCAGACGCTCGACCGCGCGCTGGCGCTCGGCTTCCTTCTGCTTGATGGCGGTGATGTCGGCGGCCGTGACCACCGAGCCGCCGTCCGAGGTGAAGCGCTCGACCAGTTGGAGCCAGCGGCCATCGACCAGCTCGACCTCGCGCGCGCCGGCGCGGCCGCCCGCGGCGGGCTGGTCCGACTTGATGGCCAGGGCGGCGATGCGGTTCAGGTCCTGCTTGTAGGCGCCCTTGCGCACCACGCCCTCCTCGAAGCCGAAGGCGTCCTGGAAGGCCTGATTGGACAGGATCATCCGTCCGTTCTTGTCGAACAGGACAAAGGCGTCCGACACGCTTTCGATGCCGTCACGCAGGCGACCTTCGGCGGCCTGGGCCTGGGACTTGGCGCGGCGGGCCTCGGTCGTGTCCAGCGCGATGCCGAGAATGGAGGTGAAGCCGTCCTGACCGCGCTCGCCGCGCGCCTGGCCCCGGGCGTCGATCCAGCGGGCGCGGCCGTTCTCGTCCGGCACCGGGAAGCTGACCTCGAAGGCGCCGTAGGTCTGGGCCTGACGCAGGGCGTGCTGGACCGCGTCGCGATAGCTGGGATGGATGCGCTCCATGATCACGCTGTCGGGCAGGGAGCCGCTGCGCTCCAGCCCCAGCAGGCTGGCCATATAGTCGGAGATCATCACCTGACCGGCATCGACGTCCCAGTCCCAGACGCCGCACTGGGCCGCCTCGACCGCGCCGCGGAAGCGCCGCTCGGACGCCGCCCACTCACGGCTGATGCCCATCTGGCGCCGCTGCATGATGATGACGAGGACGAGGGTGAACAGGCCGATGGCGATCGGCGGCCCCAAGACCCACAGGTCGCCCAGCGAGAAGCCGGACGAGGCGTTCTGGGGCGTCGCGACATCGCGCGCGACCAGCAGCACATGGGCGGTGATCGCCAGCGCCAGCGCAAGGATGGAGATGCGCAACCACGCAGGGGCGCCGCGCTCGCGGTCGGAGGCGCGCCGTCCCTGTGGTGATATGCGGCGTTCCTCACCCCGCAAGGCGCTCTCCCGGACGATTCGACAACGAGCCCCGAATCTAGGCTGCGTCGCGGATTCGTGTCGAGCAGGGTTAACCCTCACTCAACATTCTTGAACCGAGTGAGTCGCGAGAGTCGCACTCCGGCGCCGAACGCCGATTCGCGTGGGCCTCAGGCGGCTCGAATCGTGGATGGCGCGGCGGTCTCGACGGTGGGCGCGGCCAGGACGTCGGTGATGGTCTTCAGCACGGTCCGGGCCTCGCGGGCGAGGGCGCGCATCTCGGGCGGCGCATCGTCGGGGGCTTCGTCCACCGAGGCCAGCAGTTGGGTCGCCAGCGCCATCAGCCTGGGCGCGGCGGCGATCAGCCGGGCCTGGAACTCGATCTGCTCGGGGTCGCGGTCATATTCGGCGCCCGGCACGCGCCAGCCGCCCCAGTCCGCCTTGTCGGTGACGACGACGGGATAGGTGCCGGGGAAGGGGTGATGCGGCGTGTCCTCCGCTGCCTGCCACTTGTTCCGGGCGCGCATCAGCCGCCAGTTCTGGCCGAGATCGGCGACAGGATCCTCGACCGGCAGCAGCAGTTCGTGACCCAGGAACTCGCGTCCCAGCCCGACGTCATAGGTGACACGCACCGGCTCCTCGAAGCCCTTGGCCCATACGGGCTGAACCTTCTCGATCTGGGCCCAAGCGCCGACGCACTCGACCCAGACCTTCTGGCCCTTCTGGAATTGCGCGCGCGCCATTATCCGCTCCCGTACTGCGACAGCGCAGCATGCGACCGGCGGATGAACAGCGCGTTTGGCGAAAGGGTGAAGCGGGCGTTAACGCCCGCTTTCCCCTCAGTTGCGCGAGATGTCCTCCAGCGCTTCGCCCGCGTACTTTTCCTTCACCCGCGTGGACAGGTCGCCCAGCGAGACGACGCCGACCAGACGGTTGTCCTTGTCCAGCACCGGCAGGCGGCGGATCTGGCGGCTGCCCATGGCGTCCAGCACGGTCTTCAGGTCGTCATCGGCGCGGGCGGTGTAGGGATCACGGGTGATGAACTCGACCACCGGCGAGGTGGTGGCGGCGCCGCCGGCCACCGCGCGCACGACGATGTCGCGGTCGGTGATGGCGCCGATCAGGGTGTCGCCGTCGGCCACGGGCATGAAGCCGAAGCCGCCCGCCTGCATCCGCCGCGCGACCTCCTGCAGGGTATCGCCGGGACGGGCCACCTGCACATCCTTGCTCATCAGATCGCGTACCTTCATCGGGGTCTCTCCTTGAATGGGACGCCCCACAGAACCCTCGTTCGGCGCGGCGGTTCCGCTTCCGCCGGGCGCGTCGGCGGGCTACAGCCGCACCGGATCACGGAGAGCGATGATGACGGCGGCGAACGAGGCAAAGGCCATTCTTGAACGACTGGGCGTCCACGGCGCGGTCTGGAACGGCCATCTGCCCACCCGTTCGCCGATCGACGGATCGAGCGCCGGGTCGGTGGCAGAGACGCCCGATCTGGACGCTGTCGTCGCCCGCTCGGTCGAGGCCTTCCACGCCTGGAAGCGCGTGCCGGCACCGCGTCGCGGCGAACTGGTCCGCCTGTTCGGCGAGGAACTGCGCGCCTCCAAGGAAGACCTCGCCCGGCTGGTCACGCTGGAAGCCGGCAAGATCGTTTCCGAAGGCCTCGGCGAGGTACAGGAGATGATCGACATCTGCGACTTCGCCGTCGGCCTGTCGCGTCAGCTGTACGGCCTGACCCTGGCCAGCGAACGGCCCGGGCACCACATGCGCGAGACGTACCAGCCGCTAGGGCCGGTGCTGGTGATTTCGGCCTTCAACTTCCCGGTGGCGGTGTGGGCATGGAACGCCTGTCTGGCGCTGGTCTGCGGCGATCCGGTGATCTGGAAGCCGTCGGAGAAGACGCCGCTGACGGCGCTGGGCACGCAGGCGGTGTTCGAGCGGGCGCTAGCCCGATTTGGCGATGCGCCGGAAGGCCTGTCGCAACTGGTCATCGGCGGGCGCGAGGCGGGCGAGACCCTGGCCGCCGACGCCCGCATCCCGCTGGTCTCGGCCACCGGCTCGACCCGCATGGGCAAGGCTGTGGCGCAGACGGTCGCGGCGCGCCTGGGCCGATCGCTGCTGGAACTGGGCGGCAACAACGCCATGGTCGTGACGCCCAGCGCCGATCTGGACATGGCCGTGCGCGCGGTCGCCTTCTCGGCGGTCGGCACGGCGGGCCAGCGCTGCACCACCCTGCGCCGCCTGCTGGTGCATGAGGGCGTGGCCGACACCCTGATCACCCGGCTGAAGGCCGCCTATGAGACCCTGCCCATCGGCGATCCGCGCGAGGCGGGGACGCTGGTCGGCCCGCTGATCGACACGCCCGCCGTCGAGGCCTTCGAGGCCGCGCTGGAACAGGCCGTGCAGCAGGGCGGCGAGATCATCACCGGCGGCGGTCGGGTCGAGGCGGAGGGCGGCTACGTCAAACCCGCCATCGTCCGCATGCCCGCCCAGACGGCGGTGGTCGAACACGAAACCTTCGCCCCGATCCTCTATGTCCTGACCTGGTCGGACTTCGATCAGGCGGTCGAACTGCAGAACGCCGTGCCGCAGGGGCTGTCGTCCTGCGTCTTCACCGACAGCGTGCGCGAAGCCGAGCAATTCCTCTCGGCGTGGGGCTCGGACTGCGGCATCGCCAACGTCAACATCGGCCCGTCCGGCGCCGAGATCGGCGGGGCCTTCGGCGGCGAGAAGGACACCGGCGGCGGTCGTGAGTCCGGCTCTGATGCGTGGAAGGCCTATATGCGCCGCCAGACCCAGACGGTGAATTTCTCCTCCGCCCTGCCGCTGGCGCAGGGGGTGAAGTTCGACGTCTAAGGAGCAGGAATTAGGGCTTAGGAGTTAGGGCGTAGTCGCACTCCTAAGCCCCACGCCCTGATTCCTCCCACGCGTATCCACCCGCGCCACCACCGACAGGCCGGGGCGGAGGCGATCCAGCCCCTCCTGTCCTGGATCCAGCGCGATGCGCACCGGCACCCGCTGGGCCACCTTGGTGAAGTTGCCGGTGGCGTTGTCCGGACGGATGACGCTGAACTCAGAGCCCGTCGCCGGGGCGATCTGCTCGACCCTGCCGGTCAGGGTGCGACCGCCCAGGGCATCGACCGACAGCTCGACCGGCTGGCCGACGCGGATGTCGCGCAGCTGGTTCTCCTTGTAGTTCGCCGTCACCCAGATGCGGTCGGGGACCAGCGCCATCAGCTGGGTGCCGACGGCGACCTGCTGGCCCTGCCGCACGGTGATCTCACCCAGACGGCCGTCACGCGGGGCGACGATGCGGGTGTTGGACAGGTCGATCTCGGCCAGATGCACGGCGGCGCGGGCGCTCTCGACGGCGGCCTCCAGCGAGCCCTTGCTGACGATGGCCGAGGTCACGCCAGTCTCGGCGATGCCGGTGGCGGCGCGGGCGGCGGCCAGTTGGGCCTGGGCGGCCTCCAGCGCGGTGCGGGTCACGTCCACCTGCGCCTGCGCCACCCAGCCACCCTCGAACAGGGTGCGGGCGCGGTTGTGGTCAGCCTGCGCCTTGGCGACGTTGGCGCGGGCGGCGGCGATGCTGGCGGCGCTCTGCGCCACCGAGCCGCGTGCCGAATTCTGGCTCTGGGTCGAGTTGGCCAGGGCGGCCTCGGCGGCATGCAGTTGCGCCTGCGCCTGCTCCAGCCGCTGGCGATAGATGCGGTCATCCACCGTGGCCAGCAACTGCCCCTGCTTCACGGTCTGGAAGTCCTGCACCTCGACCGAGGTGACATAGCCGTTCACCTGCGGCGCGATCACCGTCACCTGTCCGCGCACATAGGCGTTGTCCGTGTGCTGGACGCCCGAGGTGAAGGGCGGCAACCGCCAGGCCCAGAGCACCAGCAGCACGCCGACGATGGCGACGGCGACCAGCAGGACGCTGATCAGCACGCGCTTCCGCGGCGGCTCCGCCGGGACGGCGGCCGGAGGCGGCGGCGCGGGCTGGGGCGCGGGTTGAGGGGCGGGGGAAGCGGGGGCGGTGGTGTCGGTCATGGGGTGTTGGTCGGATCGTGAAGGGGGTCAGTCGATGGCGGCGGCCGCGGCGGCGGTCGCCTCGGCATTGGCGGCCTGTCGCGCGGCGCGGCGGGCGGCGATGCGCGGGCGGAAGTGGTGGAAGGTCACCCAGACGCAGCCGATGGCGGCGAAGACGGCGATCAGGAGGAAGACGTCGTTGTAGGCCAGCACATGGGCCTGCTGGCTGATCTGCTGCTGGAGCAGGACCTGCCCCTCGGCGGTGCGCAGGGCGGGATCGCCGATGACGCGGGCATAGGCGCCGGAAAGCTGTTGCAGGCGCTGGACCACGTCGGGATCGCCGAGGTTGATCTGCTGCGACAGCTGGTTGGAGTGGAATTTCTCGCGCACCGTCTGGATCGTGCCGACCACCGCTGAGCCGAGCAGGCCGCCGACGTTCTGGCCGATGCCGAAGATGACGATGAAGCTGACGAAATTCTGGGCGCCCTTCTGCAGCACCTGCACCACGCCGCTCATCATCGCCGGGCCGATGAAGAAGGCGGCGGCGAAGGCCAGCAGGGCCTGACTGAAATACAGCTGGCCGGGTCGGGTCAGGACGGTGGAATGGGAGTCGAGGTATGCGCCCACCGCGATCAGGGCCAGGGCGATGGCGATGGGCTTGTAGAGCTTGGCCGGGTTCATGGTCAGGGCGCTGGTCACCGATCCGGCGACAGTCGCGATCAGGATGAGCCAGAACAGACCGTGCATCTGGTCCGGGCCGAGACCCATCTGGGTCATCAGGCCGACCGCGCCGTAGGTCTGCTCCGACAGCACGACGCGGATGCCGACGATGATCAGCGCCAGCCGGATGATGTCCGGGCCCGCCATCCATTTCAGGTTTATCAGCGGGGTCTCGCGATTGTACTCGATCACCAGGGCGGCGGTCAGGAGAACGATGGAGCCGATCAGCGCCCAGCCGATCCACGCCGCCTCGGTCCACCAGACGATCCGGCCCAGACCGAGCACGGCGCACAGCAGGGCGATCCCCGGGGCGAACAGGGCGAAGGTGACGAAGTCCATCGGGCTGAAGGCCTTGAAGCGCTCGGACGGCGGCGCCTTCAGCGCGAAGACGGCGGCCAGCGACAGCAGGGACAGGCCCAGTTCGAAGACGTGGAAGCCGCGCCATTCGGACAGGTCGACCAGATGGTTGGAGAAGATGCGGACCGCCGGGATCGCAAGGCTGGAGGCGCCGATGGCCAGCACCAGCCCCTTCAGCCGGTGCGCCGCCGGGAAGGCCTGGATGGTGTAGAGGACGCCGAGCGTGGTCAGGGCCGCCGAGGCCATGCCGGCGAAGGCCCGCACGATCAGGGTCGACTGATAGTCCTCGAAGAACAGGGCGCCCGCGCCGATCAGGGCGTAGGCGATCAGGAAGATCTGGGCGAACAGGCGCAGGCCGTATTGCATGCGGAACTTGACCAGCAGCAGGTTCATGCAGGCGTTGGTCATGACGAAGACGACCGGCAGCCACGCCGCCTCGGTCAGGGAGACGCCCAGCGCCCCGGCCAGCTGCTGGGTGTTGGCGGTGACCATGGCCGCGCCGATCCCGCCGGTGGCGGTCACCAGCATGCCGACGGCGAAATAGGCCAAGCGGTAGGGCAGGGTGTGATCCGGCGTGGCGGGCGAGCCGGGGAACATCGGCCGCTCGTGCGGCTTCAGCGTCTGGACGTACTCCGCCCACGGAAGACTGAAGTTCCGGCGGCTCATGCCCCGTCTCCTGCCGCGGCCCTCACCGCGTCCAGCACAAGCTCCAGCGTTCGACGCGCGATGGCGTTCCGCTCGGCGGGTTTGGCGTTATGGATGCCGCCGCCCAGCATGGCGGCCAGAACCCGGATGTCGGAGGCTTTCAGATCGGCCCTGACGACCCCCGCGTCCTGTGAAACCTTCAGCGACGGCATGGCCGCCTTGACCATGGCCTGACGCAGCGGGGTCAGGATGTCCGGCGAGGGCGAAGCCCGCACCACCCCGCCCAGCGCCGTGTTGCGCACCAGCCGGGCCGACAGGTCGATCAGGAACTTCAGGAAGGCGTCGGGCGCCGTCGGTTCGGCGAAGACCTCGCCCAGTTCGGCCACGTCATCCAGCAGCACGGCCAGCGCGATCTCGGTCCGGCCGGGGAAGTTCCGGTAGAGGGTCGCCCGCCCCACGCCCGCCCGTTCGGCGATGCGATCCAGCGGCGCGTCGATGCCCTCCTCGGCGAACACCGCGCGGGCGGCGTCCAGCAGCGCGGCGCGTCGATCAGCGGCGTCTTTTCGGAGAGGGCGTTCCATGGTTGCGGCTAAGTGGACACTGGTGTCCACTTAATCAAGAGGTATGCCTCAAATCGCTATCGTCATCCCTGCGAACGCCGGGACCCAGCGGCGCCGCGACGGCGGCGAAACACTGAAGATCGAAGCCGAAACACCGGCTCTCTCGACACCTTCGCGCTCACGCGCGCCGCTGGGTCCCGGGGTTCGCTTCGCGCCCCCGGGGATGACGATAGCAGTGAGGGAGAGGTTAGATCGCTGCCTCCAGCGCCTGCGCCAGATCGCCCTTGCCGACGACCTTCACGCGCTCAAGCCCCAGCCATCCCGCCATCAATTTCAGCTCGGCCGCCAGTCGCGCGGCGGTGTCCGGCGTGGCGTCCGGCTCGCGCCACGCTGCCTGCACCAACAGGGTTCCGGCCTTGCGATCCGACTTCAGATCGACCCGCGCCGTGATCGCCTCATCCTCGAGGAAAGGCAGGACGTAGTAGCCGTGGGTGCGCTTGTGCTCGGGGGTGTAGATCTCCAGCCGGATCCGGACGTCGAACAGCCGCTCGGTCCGTTCGCGCGCCCAGATCAGGTTGTCAAAGGGCGACAGCAGGGCCGGTCCCGTCACCTTGCGCGGCGTCCGCGCGCCGGGCGCCAGATAGGCCATCTGCCGCCAGCCCTTCACCTGCACCGGGGTGAGTTCGCCCGCTTCGACCAGTTCGGCGATCCGGGCCTTCGTCTCGGCCACCGGCATGCGGAACCAGTCGCGCAGGTCAGCCTCGGTCGCCACGCCCAGAGCCCGGGCGGCGATGCGGACCAGTTCGCGCTGGGCGTCCGCCTCGTCCGGCGTCGGCAGGTCGATGATGCGGGCGGGCAGGGCGCGCTCGGTCAGGTCATAGACCCGCTCGAAGCCGTTGCGGGTCTTGGTCGTGATCATTCCGGCCCAGAACAGCCATTCCAGCGCGCGCTTGCCGTCGGACCATGACCACCAGCCGGGTTGGCCGCGTGGCCCCTCAGCAAAGTCGCCGCCGGTGACGGGGCCGCGCCGTTCGATCTCGGCCAGAACGCCATCAATGTAGTCGCGCTTCTCGCGACCGAAGCGGGCGATGCCGGTCCACATGGCGCCCTCCTGCGCTCGTTGCATGCGCCAGCGGAACAGGGGCTGAAGCTCCATCGGCATCAGCGACGCCTCGTGGCCCCAGTATTCGAACAGGCTGCGTTTCGGCCCCCAGGCCTCGGCCTCCAGCGCCTCGCGCGGATAGTGGCCCAGGCGCGAGAAGCCCGGCAGGTAGTGGGTGCGCGTCACCACATTGACGCTGTCGATCTGCACCACGCCGAGCTTCCGCACGAGGTCGCGGAGGTGTTTGCGGTCGGGCGCGGCGGGGCGGAGACGGCCGAACCCCTGCGCGGCGAGGGCGATGCGGCGGGCGGTCCTGAGGCTGATCGTTTCGGTCACGAGGGCAGCCTAGACCAACTCTCCCGCCGCGCCATGTCAGTGGTGGCGGGAAACGGCTACGGCGTCGTCCGAACCCGGACCGTGGCCGCCGCCCGGACCATCTGCACGAACTCCGCCCGTTCGCCGTAGACGTCCTCGCCGCGCGCGCCCTGGGCCTGTTCGACGATCTCGTCCCAGCCGTAGTCGGCGGGCATCCAGGGATCGCCGCGCAGGCGCTGGCCGAAGGCGGCGACCGCGATGGCCCAGCGCGTGCTCTCCGGCGGCTGGGCCGAGGCGGCCGATTGCCCGCGGTTCGACACCACCTGCTGGATCAGGCGCGAGCTGGTCTGGCCGGGCAGTTTGTAGCGGACCTGCACGAAGCCGATCTCGCCGGAGGGATCGCCGCCGCCGACGCCGATGCGGTTCTGGTCGTAGCGGCGCTCGGGGATCTGGCTGGGGCCGCCGACGGGGGTGATCTCGTACAGGGCCGTCACCGAAGCGCCGGAGCCGACCTCCCCCGCATCGACGCGGTCATTGTTGAAGTCGACCTCGTTCAGCAGACGGGTCTCGTAGCCGATCAGACGATACTCTGCGACGCGGGCCGGGTTGAACTCGACCTGGATTTTCACATCGTCGGCGATGGGGAAGGCGCCCCGGTCGAACATCGGGCCGAACAGGCGGCGGGCTTCGTTCAGGTCGTCGACATAGGCCGCCGTTCCGTTGCCGGCCTGGGCGATCGTCTGCATCCGCTCGTCCTGATAGTTGCCCCGGCCGAAGCCGTAGACGGACAGGTAGATGCCGGTCTCCCGCTTGCCGGCGACATAGTCCTCGAGCCGCTGGTTGTCGGTCTGGCCGACGTTGAAGTCGCCGTCGGTGAACATCAGGATCCGGTTGACCCGGTCGCGGCGGAAGTTGAGCTGGGCCTGGTCATAGGCGTTGGTCATGCCGGTGGCCCCGGCGGTGCCGCCCGAGGCGCGCAGGCTGGCCACGGCGCAGCGCAGCTTCAGCTTCTGGTCGCCCGGCGTCGGGGCCAGCGTCGTTCCGGCGCCCTCGGCGTAGTAGGTGACGGAGACGCGGTCCTGCGGTCGCAGCCGGTCGATGATCAGGTTCATCGCCTTCTGGGCCAGCTCCAGCTTGTCGGGGCTGCCCATCGAGCCGGACACATCGACCAGGAAGGTCAGGTTCAGCGGGCGGCGCTCGCCGGCGGGCAGCTCATAGCCCTGCAGGCCGACGTGCACGATCTGACGGCCCGGCGACCAAGGCGAGGCGGCGATCACGGTGCTGACGGCGAACGGCTCCCGCGCCGAGGCCGGGGCGGCGTAGCCGTAGTCGAAATAGTTGATCAGCTCCTCGACCCGGACGGCGTCGGCGGGCGGCGCGCGGCCCTCGTCGATGAAGCGGCGAACGTTCGAATAGCTGGCCGTGTCCACATCGATGGAGAAGGTCGAGACCGGCTCGTCGGCGACCCGACGGACGGGGTTTGGCGTGGCGTCGGGATAGCGTTCGGTGTCCGGGCGCGGCGGGACCGGTCGCGGCGAGACGACCGAGTTCGACATGGGGGGCACGGTGGCCAGGTAGCCCTGGACCGCGCCCGGAGGCGGGGCCGCCATCCGATCCCGGCTGGCGGAGACGACGATGTCGTTCATCTCCGTCGGCGCGATGGCCACCGGAGGACGCTGGGGCGCCGGGGGAGGGGGCGGCGGTGGTGGAGGCGGCGGTGGAGGGGGCGCGGCGGGCGCTGTCGGCGCGTTTCTCTGAAGCCGCGTGCCGGTGACCACGACGTCCCCGGTCCGGGCGTGTTGCGGCAGGCTGAAACCGACCGCCTCGCAATTGGCCGGGGTCACTTCGCCGTCTCGGGCGAGGTTCCGCTGGGGCGCGGGACTGGTCGGCGCGGGCGCGGCGCCGATGGTCATCAGGGCGCTCATCGCCACCACGACGGCGGACTTCAACGGGCGTTCGGTCATCACGTCTCTCCCCTTGTTGGTGAGCCATCAGGCGGGTCCCGGTCGGGCCAAACTGTGGCGGCCGATCCTGACGAAGTCTGACGACCGGTTCGGGGTGGCGATTCAACGGCCAAGCCCCCACTATGGAGGCTTCGCGAATGAGGGGATCACGATGGCCGAGGCGACCGGTGGAATCGAGCTGGGCCATGTGGCGGCGCTGCTGGCGGCGGGCGTCGTCGCCGTGCCCCTGTTCCGGCGGCTGCAACTGGGTTCGGTCCTAGGCTATTTGGCGGCCGGTCTGGCAATCGGCCCGTTCGGCGTCGGCCTGTTCACCGAGCCGGAGACCATCCTCCACGTCGCCGAGTTCGGCGTGGTCATCTTCCTGTTCATCATCGGGCTGGAGATGCGACCCACCCGGTTGTGGAGCCTGAGGAAGGACATCTTCGGCCTGGGCGCCGCCCAGGTGCTGGGCGCGGGTCTTTTGCTGACCTTTACCGGCATGGCCGCGGGGCTCAGCGCGCCGGTGTCCTTCATCGCCGCCATGGGCTTCGTGCTCAGCTCGACCGCCGTGATCATGCAGATGCTGGATGAGCGGGGCGAGATGGCCTCGCCGCAGGGCGGACGCGCCATCTCCATCCTGCTGCTGGAAGACCTGGCCATCGTGCCGCTGCTGGCCATCGTGGCCGTCATGGCCTCGGTCATGGGGCTGGCGGGCGAGGGCGGGCCGCCGCTGTGGCGCACCCTGCTGCTGGCCGTCGGCGCCGTCGGCATCGTGCTGGTGGCGGGCAAGTTCCTGATGAACCCGGTGTTCCGCATCCTGGCCCGCTACGGCGGACGCGAGGTGATGACGGCGGCGGCCCTGCTGGTCGTGGTCGGCGCGGCCTGGCTGATGGACCTCGGCGGCCTGTCGATGGCCATGGGCGCCTTCCTGGCGGGCGTGCTGCTGTCGGAATCGACATTCCGGCACCAGCTGGAAGCGGACGTCGAGCCCTTCCGCGCCATCCTGCTGGGCCTGTTCTTCCTCAGCGTCGGCATGTCGCTGGACCTGTCCGTGGTGCTGGCCGAGTGGCAGGTGGTGCTGGGCGGGGTGATCGCCTTCATGGCCGTGAAGGCCGTGGCCATCTACGGCGTCGCCCGCATCTTCAAGGCCAGCGAGCGTGAGGCGGTCGAGCGCGCGGTCCTGTTCGCCCAAGGCGGCGAGTTCGCCTTCGTGCTCTATGGCGCGGCCCTGGCGACCGGCGTGTTCGACGCCCGCATCGCCGCCATCGCCAGCGCGGTGGTCATCCTGTCGATGATGCTGACGCCGATCACGACCATTCTGGTCAGCCGCTTCATGCCCGCCGAGACCCTGAACCCCGAAGAGGCTGAGGGCGTCGACAAGGCCAAGAACCTGCGCGAGCGGGTACTGATCATTGGCTTCGGCCGCTTCGCCCAGGTCGTGTCCCAGCCCCTGCTGGCCCGCGACGTGGACGTGTCGATCATCGACATGGACGTGGAGATGATCCAGGCCGCCGGAAACTTCGGCTTCAAGGTCTACTACGGCGACGGGACCCGGCTGGACGTGCTGCGCGCCTCGGGAGCCGAGAAGGCCGAGACCATTCTGGTCTGCGTCGACAAGCCCGAGATCGCCGATCGTATCGTCGAACTCGTCAAGGCTGAGTTCCCGCTGACCAAGCTGTTCGTGCGCGCCTACGACCGCGGTCACGCCATCCGTCTGGTGCAGGCGGGCGTCGAGTACCAGATGCGCGAGACCTTCGAGAGCGCGCTGGTGTTCGGCTATCAGGTGCTGATCGACCTGGGCTTCACCCACGAGCAGGCGCAGGAGACGCTGGAAGACGTTCGCCGCCGCGACGAGGAGCGGCTGTCGATCCAGATGGTCGAGGGCATCACCGGTGGGCGTTCGCTGATGCGCGGCAACATCCGCACCACCAAGCCCGAGCCCTACATCAAGCCCCGCCGCGAAGGTCAGGCCCTCAACGAGGAAGCCGCCGACGCGCTGGAGGAAGAGGAAGAACGGGAAAAGGCCGGCGCCTGATCGCGCCGGCCCCGGTCAGAAGAATTTCGGGATCGGGCCCAACTGCGGCGTCTGGTCGGGAAGGTCCACGAACGCTTCGTCCACATAGCACCAGCCCCAGCCCTCGGGCGGGTCATAGCCCTCGATGATCGGGTGATGGCTCGCCTTGTGGTGCGCGGTCGCGTGACGGCTGGGGCTGTCGTCGCAGCAGCCGACATGGCCGCAGCTCCGGCACAGGCGCAGATGCACCCACCAGCCGCCGGTCTTGAGGCACTCCTCGCAGCCCTTCGACTGCGGCGTGACCCGGTTGATGGTGGTGAGGTGGCCGCAACCCGCCATGGCGCTTCCCCCGCTTGCGGACGGATGTTCGCGGTATGTCGCCGCATTCGCAAGGTGTCAGGATTGTGTCTGCGGAGGTTGCCGCTAAGGTCCGCCCAGCTTTCGTTTCCGAGGACCCTGTAGATGAAGTTCCGCGCCGTATCGCTTGCCGCCCTTCTTGTCGTCGCATCGCCGACCATCGCCTTCGCCCAGCACGCCGCCCACGCCAGCCATGCCGCCGCGCAGGCGCCCGAGCTGCAGGCCGCGCCGGTGTCGCAGCTGGTGTCCGAGGTCAACATCCCATGGAAGCGCTTCCAGCTGGACAACGGCCTGACCGTCATCGTCCATGAAGACCGCAAGGCCCCCGTCGTGGCGGTCTCGGTCTGGTACAACGTCGGCTCCAAGGACGAGCCCGCCGGTTCGACCGGCTTCGCCCACCTGTTTGAACACCTGATGTTCGGCGGTTCGGAGAACGCTCCGGGCAGTTATCTGGGCCGCATGCGCAACCTCGGGCCGTCGAACCTGAACGGCACGACCTGGTTCGACCGCACCAACTATTTCCAGACCGTCCCGACCCCGGCGCTGGAGCAGGCCCTGTTCCTCGAAAGCGACCGCATGGGCTATCTGCTCGGGGAAGTCGGCCAAGACGTGCTCGATCTGCAGCGCGGTGTCGTCCAGAACGAGAAGCGCCAGGGCGACAATCAGCCCTACGGTCTGACGCAGTACGCCCGCCTCGAGGCTCTTTTCCCGGAAGGCCACCCCTACCGTCACTCGACCATCGGCTCGATGGCCGATCTGGACGCGGCCAGCCTGGAGACCGTGCGCAACTGGTTCCGCGACAAATACGGCCCGAACAACGCCGTGGTCGTTCTGTCGGGCGATATCGATGAGGCGACCGCCCGCACCCTGATGACCCGCTATTTCGGCGCCATCCCGCGCGGCCCGGTGAACACCCCGGCCGAAGCCGACGTGCCGACCCTGAGCGCGCCCGTCGTTCAGGTCATGCATGACCGCGTCGCCACCACCCGCCTGTCGCGCAGCTGGGCCGTGCCTGGCCTGCTGAGTGATGACGCCGTGCCGCTGGCCGTCGCGGCCCAAGTGCTGGGCGGCCTGGCTTCCTCGCGTCTGGACAACCAGCTGGTCCGTGACGAGCAGGTCGCCGTGCAGGTGTCGTCCTCGATGCAGGACTTCCACCGGGTCGGCTTCTTCGACATCAGCGTGAACGTGAAGCCGGGGCAGGACGCCGCCGAAGTGGGCCGTCGTCTGGACGCCATCGTCGCTGACTTCATCGCCAACGGCCCGACCGACGAAGAGGTGGCCCGCGTCGCCACCCAGTATGTCGCCCGCCAGATCCAGAGCCTCGAGCAGGTTAACGGCAAGGCCAATGTGCTGGCCGAAGGTCAGCTCTACACGGGCGATCCGGACCACTACAAAAAGGAGCTGGCGGCCTACGCCTCGGTCACTCCGGCCCAGGTCCGCGACGCCATGCAGCGCTGGCTGACCCGTCCGGTCTATGACCTGACCGTCGCGCCGGGTGAACGCGAAGCCTACACCGAGGCCGCCGCGGCCCCGTCGGGCGCGACGCCTGTCCCGGCCGCCGAGATCCAGCGCGTGGCCCGCATGCCGATGCCGGAAATCGGCCAGGTGCCGGATCTGGTCTTCCCGGCCGTCGAGCGCGCCCGCCTGTCGAACGGCATCGAGGTGGTCTACGCCCACGTCGACACCGTGCCGGTGACCCGCGTCGCCCTGGACTTCAACGCCGGCTACGCCGCCGACCGCGCGGACCGTCTCGGCGCCCAGGCGATGATGCTGGACCTGATGGACGAGGGCACCACCACCCGCAACGCCAACCAACTGGCCGAGGAACAGGAGCGTCTGGGCGCTTCGGTCAACGTCGGCGCCAGCATGGACCGGACCTCGGCCGACCTGTCGACCGTTACCGCCAACCTGGCCCCGGCCCTGACCCTGCTGGCCGACGTCGTGCGCAACCCGGCCTTCGCGCCGTCGGAAGTCGAGCGCATCCGCGCCGCCCGCCTGTCGGGTCTGGCCAGCGAACGCACCAACCCCGGCGCCATCGCCGCCCGCGCCCTGCCGCCGCTGATCTATGGCGACGCCAGCCCCTATGGCCGGTCCTTCACCGGTTCGGGTGATGAGGCGACCATCACCGCCCTGAGCCGCGCCGATCTGGTGGCGACCCACGACGCCTGGGTGCGTCCGGACAACGCGACCATCTTCGTTGTGTCGGACCTGCCGCTGACCCAGATCAAGGCCCAGCTGGAGACCGCCTTCGGCGACTGGCGCGCCCCTTCGACGCCGAAGGGCGTCAAGGACTTCTCGGCCGCCGTCCCCGCGCCGCGCAACCGGATCGTCCTGATCGACCGTCCGCAGTCGCCGCAATCGCTGATCTACGGCGGCGCGGTCCTGCCGGTGTCGGGCACCGACGACCTGCTGGCGCTGAACGCGGCGAACTCGACGCTGGGTTCGGACTTCCTGTCGCGGATCAACTCGGACCTGCGCGAAACCAAGGGCTGGTCCTACGGCGTGCGCGGCAGCGTGAACACGCTGGAGCACCGCGTGCCCTACATCGTCAACGCGCCGGTGCAGGCCAACCGCACCGGTGAATCGATCACGGCCCTGATCGCCCAGTATGAACGCTTCCTGGAAACCGACGGCGTCTCGCCCTCGGAACTGGAGCGGACCATCAACGGCAACACCCGGTCGCTGGCCGGTGGCTATGAAACATCGGGTCAGATCCTCAGCGCCCTGCGTTCGAACGCCCTGTACGGTCGTCCGGACGACTATCAGTCGACCCTGGCCAGCCGCACCCGCGGCCTGACCGCCGCCCAGATGGACGCCGCCGCCCGTCGCGACATCCATCCGGATCAGTTCGTCTGGGTCGTCGTCGGCGACGCCTCGGTCGTCCGCCCGCAACTGGAAGCCCTGGGTCTGCCGATCGAGGAACAGCCGATCCGCTAGAGCCTGATCGGCTGAAGTGGAAACGCTTCGCGTTTCCGCTGATGCCGTGAATCAGGCTCCAGAAATATGCTTGAGCGAAATCTGAGTTGAGTTGGGCGCGCCCAACTCAACCGATTTCGCTCTGGGTTCAGACGGAGGCCCGGCCGTCACCCGGTCGGGCCTTCGGCTCCCCTCGTCGGGGCGCCGCATCGCGTTCGCGGACGGTCTCGCCTATATAGCGCGCTCCTGACCTCCCGCCCGAACGCCCCACCGACCGAAATGCCCAAGCCCCTGGACCGCAGGCTGTCCGTCGCCCCGATGATGGACTGGACCGACCGGCATTGCCGCGCGTTCCACCGCGCCCTGTCCAGTCGCGCGCTTCTGTATACCGAGATGGTGACCTCTCCGGCGGTTGTGCACGGCGACCGTGACCGGCTGCTGGGTTTCGACGCGGTCGAGCATCCGGTGGCCCTGCAACTGGGCGGCTCCGATCCGGCGCAGCTGGCCGAGGCCGCGCGGATCGGTGAGCAGTACGGCTATGACGAGATCAATCTGAACGTCGGCTGTCCTTCCGACCGGGTACAGTCCGGCAAGTTCGGCGCCTGCCTGATGCGCGAGCCGGAGCTGGTCGCCGACTGCATGGCGGCCATCAAGGAGGCCGTCTCGGTGCCCGCCACGGTCAAATGCCGGATCGGCGTGGACGATCAGGACCCCGAGATCAGCCTGTTCGCCACCGTGGACGCCAGCGCCGCCGTCGGCATCGACACCTTCATCGTCCACGCCCGCAAGGCTTGGCTGAAGGGCCTGTCGCCCAAGGAGAACCGGGACGTCCCGCCGTTGGACTACGCCCTGGTGCGCCGCCTGAAGCGCGAGCGCCCGCACCTGTCGATCAGCATCAACGGCGGCATCCCGGACCTCGATCAGGCCGAGGCGCATATGGCCGCCGACGACGGAGTTCAGCTGGACGGCGTGATGCTGGGCCGCGCCGCCTATCACGAGCCCGCCCTGCTGGGACAGGCGGATCGGCGGATGTTCGGGGCGACGACGGCGGACGTTGACGCCTATGAGGCGTTGGCGCGCTACCGTCCCTATCTGCGGGCGCGGCTTGAGGAGGGGACGCCCCTCGCCCACATGAGCCGACACATGCTGGGGGTCATGCATGGACGCCCGGGCGCGCGGGCCTTCCGCCGCATCCTGACGGTCGAGGGCGTGAAGGCCGGCGCGGGGATCGAGGTGGTGGATCGCGCCGTCGAGGCCGTGCGTGAGGCCGAAGCCCGCATGGACGTCCGCGACGACGCGGCCTGACCGCGGATTCGCCTGAGGCGGGAAAGCCACAGCGACGCTTTTGTGGACTCGCGCTCGGTTAACGCGGGAACTCGGCGAGTCAGGCTGCATTCGCTTTGCAGGAGGTACCTGTCATGCCGAAGCGTCCCCCGCCCGCACAACCGGATCTGCGCCTCGTGAAGGCCGAGGCCGAAATCTACGATCTGATGCGCAAGCCCGAGACCACGGCGGATCGCGTGAAGCGCCTGCAACTCGAAGCGCGGGCGCTCGCCGTCGAGCAGGTCGAGGCGCTGGAGGCGGTGCTGATGCAGGCGGCCACGCTGGCGCGGGAGATCGCGGAAGGCGGTGACGCCTATCCGGTCGGCGCCCGCGAGATCGCCGGACGACTGGCCGCCGACCTGCCGTCCAAGTCCGAGACGCTGAAGGCCATCGTCAGCCGGACGCTCTGACGGCCATTGGACACAGGGGAACGGTCTCCGCCTCCCTCGGGTTCTCCTGCCAGCACAGGAGAGCCCCATGGACGACCGTTTCGAAGCCCGCGCCGACAGGATCGCTGATCAGGAGCGGAAGATCCAGGCCGGGATCGACGCCAAGAGCTCTAGCGGGGAGAGCAATGAGGGCGCCGTTCAGGCGGGCGCGCGGAAATACCCCGAGCCGCCCTTCCCGAAGCAGCACCAGAAGAAACCGGGCGAGGAGTTCAAGCTCGATCCCGCGCCGATGTACGAGGCCCCTTTCTGGAAGGGCTCGGGCAAGCTGGACGGCATGGCGGCCATCATCACGGGCGGCGATTCCGGCATCGGACGCGCGGTGGCGGTCCTGTTCGCGCGTGAGGGCTGCGACGTCGCCATCTGCCATCTGGATGAGGAACAGGACGCGGAAGACACCCGGACGGCCGTCGAGGCCGAGGGGCGCAGGGCCATCGTGTTGAAGGGAGATGTGTCCGACCCCGCCTTCTCGGAGGCCGCGGTTCAGGCGACGCTGGAGGCCTTCGGGCGACTGGATGTCGTGGTGCCCAACGCGGCCTTCCAGGAACATGTCGCGACCCTGGAAGATCTTACCTTCGAGCATTTCGACCGGACGCTGAAGACCAATCTCTATGGCTACTTCAACCTGGTGAAGGCGGCGGTCCCGCACCTGAAGCCGGGCGCGGCCATTGTCATGACGGGCTCTGTCACCGGCATCATGGGCAGTGAGGCGCTGCTCGACTATTCGATGACCAAGGGCGGAATCCATGCCTTCGCCCGGTCGCTCGGCACCCATCTGGCTCCCAAGGCCATCCGGGTGAACGTGGTCGCTCCGGGGCCCGTATGGACGCCTCTGAACCCGGCTGACAAGGACGCGGAGGCCACCTCGAAATTCGGGTTACAGACGGTGATGAAGCGCCCGGCCCAGCCAGAGGAAATCGCACCTGCCTTCGTCTTCCTGGCCTCGCCCCAGATGTCGAGCTATATCACAGGCGAGGTGCTGCCGATCATCGGCGGGTATGGCGGCGGCTGAGGCCCTCGCTCACTAGGGCGCCGACCAGACGTGGCAGGTCAGGCCAGGACGTCGTCGTACTCCGGGTGACGACGGTGCCACAGCACCGCATAGCTGCAACGGGGCTGGAGCTTCAGCCCCTCGGCGCGGGCGTGGCCGGCCAGCGCCTGCATGAACCGCCCCGCCGCCCCGCCGCCGCGCAGCGCCGGATGAGCCTCGACGTGCAGGATCACCCGCGTCCGGTCCTGCACCGCATAGTCGGCGAAGACGATGCGCACCTCGCCCTCGGCGTCGGTGAAGCCCTGTTCGAAGCGCTGTTCGGCGCGGACATCGCGGAAATCGGTCATCATGCGTTCCTGACTTGTGTCGGCGAACCGACGCAAGCGGCAATCCATGGGAGCGGTCGCCGTTCCCGATCCCGTCAGCTTTTGTCTCAGGGGGCGCGGTCGCCGGACAGGGACATGGCGCCGACCACGGCCCGGACCATGAACCAGGCGCCCAGCAGCAGGATCGCGGCCCAGAACAGGAAGACCAGGGGAATGCCGATCACCACCGTGGTCAGGGCCAGGCTGATCCACCAGGCGACGGTGAACAGCACCATCCAGATCAGGGCCGACCAGAACAGCCGAATCTGCATCTCGAAATGGGCCCGCGCCAGATCGGCGGCGCGCGCCTTCTGGGTATAGGCCACGATCACGCCGATGATGGCGGTCAAGCCGGTGGTCAGGGGCGTCAGGGCGAACAGGATCCACACCGCCAGGGCGGCGGGTTTGCCCTCGGTGCTCACGCCGACGTCTTTCGCTTCAGGGGCCACGTCGGTCACGGGCGCGCCTCTCTCAGATCCACCAACTCCGGGTGTTGGAAATGGGCTGACCCGATTTCAGGTTCCAGACGCCGCTGGCGCCGCGCAGCACGACCCACAGGGCCAGCAGGAACAGGATCGGCACGCCGAGCGCGAACGGAGCCGCCAGCAGGATCACCCCCGCCAGCGCGGCCACGGCCGCCGCCCACAGGGTCCGCTGCTGATAGATGAAGTGCGACCGGGACAGGGCGTCCTCGGGGCCGGGGCGTCCTGTCACCGCCAGCAGGGCGATCACCGCCGACACGCCCAGCGTCGGCACGGCCAGCAGGATCAGGGCGTAGACGGCGTACAGACTCATCCCGCCGCCGGGCGGGTCCTGCACCGGGGCGCGACGGTCCTTCGACCGGCCGGTGAAGCCGGGGGTGGGCTCGAAAATCGAATCGGCGGAGGCCGGACGACGCTCGGGCGCGGGCGGCGTCACCGGGACGGGCTCCGGCTCGGGTGCAGCGCGCGTGGGCGGCGGATCGAACAGGTCGGGCTCCGGCTCCGGCGCGGCCTCAACGACCGGCTCAGGCGCAGGCTCCGGCGCGATCTCGGGCTCGGGCGTCACGTCGCGCGGACGACCTTGCAGCGACGCCGGCGAGGCGAAGCCGATATGATCGTCGTGATCATCAGGGTGTTGCGGATCGCCGGGTTCGGCCATCGGGGGTCCTTCACGTCCGGGATCAGGTATGACGGCCCCGCTCGCGCGGCGCAACCTGCGGCGTCCGGATCAGCGTCCCAGCACGACTTCGCAGCCCGGGACCTCGTCGCCGCCCAGGGCGCCCGGCTTCTCGACCCGGACCGTGCAGCGGCGCACGCGGGCGTCGGCCAGCATGGCCAGACCCAGCCGCTCGGCGAAGGTCTCGACCAGTCCCACATGGCCCTCGGCGACGATGGCGCGGGCCGCCTCGGCCACGGTCTCGTAGTTGATGGTGTCGCTCAGCCGCTCGATGGGCGCGGGGATCATCTCCAGCGTCACATCGATGACCAGCCGCTGCAGGCGGCCCTGCTCGTGGTCATAGACGCCGATGCCGGCGGCGACTTCCAGCCCGCGCACGAAGACGGTCAAGCCCTCGCGAACCGGCGCGCCGGCGGTGGGGAAGGGCAGGGGAGACGGTGCGGCCACGGGCTACTCCACGATGTCCGGGGTTTGCCAGGCCAGGTGCTGGCCCCCGTCGACGGCGATCATCTGGCCCGTCACGAGGTCGGCTTCAACCAGCCAGAGCACGGCGGCGGCGACCGCCTCCGGGCTTCCGGCCTTCTTCAGCGGCACCGAGGCGCCCTCGGCGGCGAATTCCTCGGCGCTCTGGTGGATGGAGGGCAGGGTCGGGCCCGGTCCGACGCCGTTGACGCGGATGCACGGCGCCAGCGCCTGCGCCATGGTCCGCGTCGCCCACCACAGGCCGTTGCGCGACAGGGCGTAGGAGAAGAAGCGGGGATCTGGCTTCAGCACCCGCTGGTCCAGCAGGTTGACGATGCTGCTTCCGTTCGGCGCCTGGGCGGCGAAAGCCTCGGCCAGCACGATGGGGGCGCGCAGGTTGGTCTCGATGTGCCGGTCCCAGGTGTCGCGCCCCAGCGCGCCGACCCGGTCGTCCTCGAAGACGGAGGCGTTGTTGACCAGGACCGTCAGCGGTCCGAGGGCCTCGACGGCGGCGGGAACGATCCCGCGCACCTCGGCCTCGACCGACAGATCGCCCTGAACGGTGGCCGCCCGGCGACCGAGCGCGCGCACCTCTTCGGCCACGGCCTCGGCCGCGTCCTTCGAATGGCGATGATGGATCACGATGTCGAAGCCGGCGCGCGCCAGCTCCAGACAGATCGCCTTGCCGATCCGCTTGCCGCCGCCGGTGACCAGCGCGGCGCCGCGATCAGCCTGGGGCTTAGTCAACCCGGCCGAACTCGATGAAGTTGATGACGCCGAGAACGACGACGAAGCCGAGGATGATGTAGAGGGCCAGCATGGAAAGCTCCTTGATGCGACCGGCAATAAAGCGCCGGGCCTTGCTGTTCAAGGATGCATCAGGACGTATCGTCCCGGCATGACCACATGGCGCGCCCGCATCGAGCCCTTCACCAGGCCCCTGTTCTTCGCCTTCTCCCGCGCGACGCGGGGGATGACGCTGGGCGTGCGCGGGGTGGCGGTGGATGGCGAGGGGCGGGTGCTGCTGGTCAAGCACACCTACGTCCACGGCTGGTGGCTACCGGGCGGCGGGGTCGAGCGCGGCCAAACCGCCGAGGACGCCCTGATCCGCGAGATGCGCGAGGAGGCTGGGTTGATCGTCGAGGGGCGGCCCGTTCTGGTCAGCGTCCATTCGAACGAGCGCTATTTCCGAGGCGACCATGTGCTGGTCTACCGCATCGACCGCTTCACGATGACCGACCGCTCCAGCCACGGCGAGATCGCGGAGATCGGCTGGTTCGACCCCGCCGCCCTGCCCGACGACGCCCACCGCTCGACGCGGGCTCGATTGGCGGAGGTGTTCGGGGACGCGGAGACGACGACAGAGTGGTAGCTTCCGGTTTGTCGTGCAATCAGGAATAGTGTGGCCTGACGCCTGATCGCGCACCGGAAGCGGGGTTGCCGATGATCATCTCTTTGCTGTTCGGGCTCAGTTTGCAGGAAGCGGTCTCACCTCCCGGATTGGTCCATGTCCAGCCGCCGAACTCGGGCGGTGTGGAGGCGAGCTGGGATTGCCGCGGCCGGACGGTGCGTTACCGCATTGAGACGGAATGGCAGGACGTTCGGGTGGTCCAGTTCAGTGGTGTCGCGGGGGAGGCGTCGCAGCTCCAGCTTGACCGCATCAATGCATCGCTCGCCGATCTGTGGCTGATCGACAGCTCCGGTTCCAGTGCAATTCAGACGTGGACGAACTTCTTATCGAAGGCCCGCGCAAGGGCGGGGGGCGAGAGGTCCGTATCCAGGCAAGGTGGCGTCAGGGAGAACTTACCCTGGATGTCCGGTAGGCCTCCTGGCCGCGATGTTCCGACAGGCGTCGTCGCGGCTGCGACGGAACGCTACAAGCGTAGCGTTGAACCTGTCCGGGGGCATTCAGGAGAAGTCTCATGCGTGAACTGCATCGCCGCGCCGCCCTGCTGACCGGTCTGGCCGCCGCCTTCGCCGCCGGAACCGCCGCCGCCCAGGATCGGCCTCGCCTTCGCGACCGCCTGCGTCGCCGCAACTCGGACAGGGCGGTCGAGAACGGGCGGTCGGACGCCCCCCATACGTCGGTCTCCACCGGCCCTGATCCGAAGCAGGCCTATGATCTCTATGCGAGCGACGCTGCCGGTCCGATGCTGGCCTTCATCCACGGTGGCGGCTGGTCGATGGGCGACAAGGCGATGGTCCATGACCTGCCGGAGTATGCGCGGCGGCACGGCTTGATCTTCGCCTCCATCGGCTATCGGCTCGTGCCGCAGGTGACCCCGCGCGAGCAGGCGCAGGACGTGGCCGCCGCCGTCGCGGGGCTGAAGCGGACGCATCCGGGCCGTCCTCTGTTCCTGATGGGGCATTCGGCGGGCGCCCATCTGGCGGCGCTGGTCGGGACCGACCCGACCTATCTCGCCGGGCAAGGACTGCAGCCGTCCGATCTGGCGGGCGTCATCCTGCTGGACGGCGCGGGGTATGACGCCACGGGGGATCGGGGAAGCGGCCCCGCCGGACGACTGTTGGGCAATCTCTACAGCGAGGCCTTCGGCGACAACGCCGCCGCCCTGTCGCCGACCCTGCTGATCCGGTCGGGCGTGGCCTATCCGCCGTTCCTGATCTTCCACATCGCCAGCCGTCAGGACTCCAAGGGCCAGAGCGAGGGCCTCGCCGCCGCCCTGATCCGCGCCGACGGCCGGGCCGAGGTGGTGGTCGCCCCGGACGACAGCCATCGCGACATCAATGTCGAGTTCGGCGCGGCGGGGGATGCGGAGGGCGAGCGCGCCGCCCGCTTTATCCTGAACCGCTGAGGACCGGTGCGCGCCGCCGCGCGAGGTGCTAGCCAGAGACCATGAATCCGATGTTCTTCACCATGGTCGCCGTGGTTCTGGCGGGCGGCGCCACCGCGCTTCAGGCGCCGACCAACGCCAAGATGATGGGGGCCGCGGGCTCGCCGGTGAACGCGGCCTTCGTCTCGTTCGCCGTCGGGACCGCCGCGCTCGGCATCCTGGCCATGATCCTGCAGACCAAGCCGGACATGGCGGCGGCCCGGGCCCTGCCCTGGTATGCGTGGATCGGCGGGCTGTACGGCGCCATCTTCGTGGTCGCGGCGGCGTGGGGCGTGCCGCGTCTGGGCGTCGCCCTGACCATCACCCTGATGGTGGCGGGTCAGCTTCTGATCGGTCTGATCCTGGACCATTTCGGCGCCTTCGGCACGCCCGCGCATCCGATCAGCCTCGGTCGTCTGGCGGGGATGGCGCTGGTCGTCGGCGGCGTCCTGATGGTGCGCCGTTTCTGAGGCCGTTCGTCTCACTGTTTTTTGTCGCATTCCGTTGATAGACCAAGAGCTTCAAGTGACGGGTGGGGCCCATGAAGCGTTTGGTCGTATTGGCGGCGGCGGCCGTTCTGGTCGCCGGTCCTGTGTGTGCGCAGGATATTGCGCGGGGGGCGACGCCGTCGTGGGTGTCGACCGCCCAACTGGAGCCGATCCAGCTCACCACTGACGACACTCCGCTGCGGGTCCTGCTGATGGATCAGCAGATCCATTTCGATCAGGCGGGCGAGCATCGCTATTCGATCATCCGCACGGTGATCCAGAACAGCCAGGGTCTGGCGCAGGCCAGCACCATCAGCGTCAGCTGGATGCCGCCGCGTCAGACGGTCGAGGTCCACTCGGCCCGCATCATCCGCAACGGTCAGGTCATCGACCTGCTGGCCACCCAGACCTTCGAGACCCTGCGCCGCGAGCAGAATCTGGAATCCGCCATGCTGGATGGGCGGCTGACAGCCACCCTCCAGCCACGCGACCTGCGCGTCGGCGACATTCTGGAAACCGCCTTCACCATCCATGACGACGGCGGGGTGCTGGGCGCCCACCGCGAGACGCTGGAAAGCGCCGTGGTCGGCCAGACGGTTGACCGCTACCGCCTGCGCGCCACCTGGCCCGCGGACATGAGCATGCGCGCCCGCGTCGGCGAGCCGTGGACCACGCTCCAGCCACGCCGCACTCGCACGGGCTGGGAGATCGAGATCGACGAGCGGAACCTGCCGCCGCTGCGTCTGCCCACCGACCTGCCGATCCGCATGCAACTGTTGCGGACGCTGGAGCTGACCGACTTCGCCGACTGGGCCGCACTGTCGGCGGTGATGGCCCCGCTGTATGAGCGCGCCGCCGTGCTGGAGCCGGACTCGCCCCTGCTGGCCGAGATCGAGCGCATCCGTCAGGCCAACCCCACCGTCGAGGGCCAGATCGCCGCCGCCCTGCGGCTGGTGCAGGACGATGTCCGCTATCTGGCGCTGTCGATGGGGCAGGGCGGCTATGTGCCGACCACCGCCGACGAGACCTGGCGCAGCCGTTACGGCGACTGCAAGGGCAAGACGGTTCTGCTGATCGCCCTGCTCAAGGGACTGGGCGTCGAGGCCGAACCGGCGCTGGTCAGCACCCAACTGGGCGACGGCCTCGATAAGCGCCTGCCGCTGGTCAGCTGGTTCGACCATGTCATCGTGCGCGCCACGGTGAATGGTCAGGTCTACTGGATCGACGGCGCCCGCGTCGGCGATCGGGGACTGGAGAGCCTTGTCCCGCCGTCCTACCACTGGGCCCTGCCGGTGCGCGCCGAGGGCGCGGCGCTGGAGCCCATCGTAGTGCTCCCGCGCGAGACCCCGGTGTTCTATCGCAACCTGACCTACGACGTGTCGGCCGGGCTGGACACGCCGGCTCGCGTGACCGGCGAGCTGGTCTTCACCGGTGACGCCGCGACCGGCCTGCGGTCCAGCATCGCCAGCGTCCCGCCCGCCCAGATCCAGGACGCGCTCAAGGCGCTGTGGACCAACCAGACGCCGGGTCTGGAGGTCGAGACCGCCGACGCCGTCTATGACGACGCGACCAATGTCTACCGCTTCAACATGACCGGTTCGTCGCGGATGGCCTGGACCACCTCGTCCGGCGGCCGCTTCCTGGCGATCCCGGATTCGACGATCAGCCCGCCGACGACGGACGAGCGGAAGGACGCGCTCGTCGCGTTCAAGGATCAGCCGCACGTCATCCCCCACCCGACCAACATCAGCGCGACGGTCAATGTCCGCCTGCCCTACGGCGGCGCGGGCTTCCGCGTGGAAGGGGCGGATGTCGACGTGACCGCCGGCGGTTATCGCGCCGAGCGCCGCACCACGCTCAACGACGGCATGGTGACCATGACCGCCGGTCTGCGCAGCCTGACGGGCGAGGTCTCGGCCGCCGACATGGCCGTGGCCCGGGCGCGGGTCGACTCGCCCGGCGCCGCCGCCGTGCGTATCCGCGCGCCCAGCGGCTACCGCCCGACCGAGGCGGATCGTGCCCGCACCGACGTCTCTACCTCCGACGTCCCCGATCTGCTGGAACGGGCCGAGGGGCTGGTCGAGAGCGACGATCTGGACGGGGCCATGACCCTGCTGAACCGCGCCCTCGAACTGGAGCCCGACAACTCGCAGGCCGTGCTGCTGCGCGGCGCGGTGCGTCTGGCCCTGTCCGACTATGCCGGCGCCCGCGCCGACTATGATCACGCCGTTGATCTGGACCCCGCCGATCTGGAGGCCGTCATGGGGCAGGGCCGGGTGGCCTATGCCGACGGACGCTTCAATGACGCGGTGATCAGCTTCACCGTCGCCATGCGCCTTGATCCCGCCGATCCGTCGGCCCTCGCCGCGCGGGGCGCCAGCTACTACCAACTGCGGCGTTTCGACCGGTCGCTGAGCGACTATCGCGCCCTGGCCGCCGCCAATGGTCAATCGCCGACCAGCCGCTACGGTGAGATCACCGCCCTGCTGCGTCTGGGCCGTCGCGACGAGGCGCGGACTCTGATCAAGGAGATGCTGGACGAGTCGCTCATCGACTCCCTGGCTCTGTCCCTGCTGGTCCGTGTGGGCGCGGAGGCGGGCGCGCCCGCCGAGGCCCTGCCGGCGCTGGATCGCGCCGTCGAAACCTCGCCCGAGGACATCGGTCTGCGCAGCCTGCGCGCCGAGGCGCGCATCCGGGCCGGAGCGGACGCGGACGCCCGGGCCGATCTGGAGGTGCTGCGCGCCTCGGCGCACGGCGATCCGCTGCTGATGAACAACCTGTGCTGGACCGCCGCCGTCCTCGGCTTCGATCCGGAGCAGGCGCTGGCCGACTGCGACGCCGGCCTCGCGGCGCTGGGCGAGTCGGCGGCGATCATCGACAGCCGCGCCATGGTCCTGCTGCACCTCGGTCGCTACGAGGAGGCCCGCGCCGCCTATGAGGCCGCTCTGGCCGAGGAGCCGGACCAACTGGCCTCGATCTATGGTCGTGGTCTGGCCCGTCTGGCGCTGGGGGATGCGGCGGGCGCCGACGACGTGGCCCGGGCGCTGAATCACGACATCGACGCCGGTCACGACTTCGAGGCCTTCGAAGCGAAACATCCCGGCCTGCGGCCCTGATCACCGCTGCTGCCATGGGCTGTCAGGGTCGCGCGGTTCGCCCGCGCGGCCCGTCGTCCTATATTGGCGGCGATGCCCGTGACCGACGAACCGATTCCTGACGACGCCGCGCCCCTGCAGGCCGCGGACCTGATCCGTGACGAGGCCCGTCGCGCGCCGGACAAGCCGGGCGTCTATCGCATGTATGGCGAGGACGGGACCTGCCTGTATGTGGGCAAGGCGCGGTCGATCAAGAAGCGCATCCTCCAGTACGCGCAGGGCCGGTTCCACACCCAGCGCATCGGCCTGATGGTGTCGCTGACCCGCTCGATGGAGCTGGTGGTCACGGCCTCGGAGACCGAGGCCCTGCTGCTGGAATCCAACTTCATCAAGAAGCTGAAGCCGCGCTTCAACGTCGTGCTGCGCGACGACAAGTCTTTCGCCGAGCTGATGATCCGCCGCGACCACCGCGCGCCTCAGGTCCGCAAGCATCGCGGGGCGCACACGATCAAGGGCGACTATTTCGGCCCCTTCGCCTCGACCTGGGCGGTGAACCGGACCCTGACGACGCTGCAGAAGGCCTTCCTGCTGCGGTCCTGCTCGGACAGCGTCTACGAGACCCGCACCCGGCCCTGCATGCTGCACCAGATCAAGCGCTGCTCGGCGCCGTGCACGGGCCTGATCAGCCTTGAGGACTATGAGGGGCTCGTCGATGAGGCCGAGGCCTTCCTGCGCGGCAAGTCGCGGGCGGTGATCGGTCGACTGTCGGCCGAGATGCAGGCTGCGTCGGACGAGATGGATTTCGAACAGGCCGCCCGCGTCCGCGACCGGATCCGGGCCCTGTCGGCCATCTCGATGGAGAACTCGGTCAGCGCCGAGGGCGTGGCCGAGGCGGACGTCTTCGCCCTGCATTCCGACGGCGGGCAGGCCTGCGTGCAGGTCTTCTTCTATCGCGGCGGCCAGAACTGGGGCGGTCGCGCCTACTTCCCGCGCGTGGACAAGGCGGACACCGATCCCGAAATCCTCGCCGCCTTCCTGGGCCAGTTCTACGAGGACAAGCCGGTGCCACGGCAGATCCTGTCCAACGTGGTTCCGCACGAGAAGGAGCTGCTGGAAGAGGCCTTCTCTATGAAGGCCAAGATCGATGACGGGCGGCGGGTCGTCAGCATCGAGAAGCCCGCGCGCGGCGACCGCAAGGCGCTGGTCGACCACGCCCTGACCAATGCCCGCGAGGCGCTGGGCCGGAAGCTGGCCGAGAGCTCGGCCCAGTCGAAGATCCTCGACGAACTGTGCGAGGCTTTCGGTCTGGACAGCCGTCCCGAGCGGATCGAGATTTACGACAACGCCCACATCCAGGGGACCAACGCCGTCGGCGGCATGGTGGTCGCCGGGCCCGAGGGCTTCCGCAAGAACCAGTACCGCAAGTTCAACATCCGGGGTGACGAACTGACCCCCGGCGACGACTACGGCATGATGCGCGAGGTCATGCGCCGTCGCTTCAGCCGCCTAGTGAAGGAAGAGGACGAGGGCGAGGACGTCGAACGCCCCGACCTGCTGCTGATCGACGGCGGGGCCGGGCAACTGGCCGAGGTGCTGGCGGTGCTGGCCGATCTGGGGCTGGACGACATCCTGGCCGTCGGCGTGGCCAAAGGGCCGGATCGCGACGCGGGCAAGGAGCATTTCTTCATGCCGGGCAAGCCGCCCTTCATGATGCCGCTGAAGTCCCCGGCCCTGTATTACATCCAGCGCCTGCGCGATGAGGCCCACCGCTTCGCCAACGGCGCCCACGCCAAGCGGCGCTCGATGGACATCAAGAAGAACCCGCTGGACGAGATCGAGGGCGTCGGTCCGGGGCGCAAGAAGGCCCTGCTGCACGCCTTTGGCTCGGCCAAGGGCGTCAGCCGCGCCTCGGTCGCCGATCTGGTCAAGGTCGACGGCGTCAACCAGGCTCTGGCCGAACGGATATACGGCTTCTTCCGCCCGGCTGCCGGGGGTTAGGCTAGGGCATCGAGCGGGAAGGGAGTCGGCATGAGCGAGTTCGCAGAGGGCACGGTCCACGTCGCGGGCGAGGACCTGAAGTCCGCCCTGCAGGCTGATCCCGAGGTTCTGGCGCTGTGGGAGGGGCTGACGCCGCTGGGCCGCAATGAGTTCATCTGCTGGGTCGATGACGCCAAACAGGCGGCCACCCGCCAGCGTCGCATCTTGCGGACCCGGGAAGAGCTGCTGGAAGGCAAGAAGCGGCCCTGTTGCTGGGTCGGCTGCATCCACCGCACCGACAAGGCGCCCAGCCCGTGGCAGCAGGCCGTGCTGATAGACGGCAAGGCGTCGAAGGGCTGACACCCTCTCCCCCTGCGTCAACCGATCGCCTATACCCGCCCCATGACCGATCAGATCGCCGCCGGATATCGTCGCTTCCGCCAGGAGCGCTGGCCTGAGGCCCGGGCCGAGTATGAGGCGCTGGCCAAGGGGCAGAAGCCGCACACTCTGATCGTCGCCTGTTCCGACAGCCGGGCTGATCCGGCCCTGATCTTCGACGCCGCCCCAGGCGAGCTGTTCGTGGTGCGCAACGTCGCCAATCTGGTCCCGCCCTATGAGCCCGACGGCCATCTGCACGGCGTCTCGGCGGCGCTGGAGTTCGGGGTAAAGGTGCTGAACGTCTCGCGCATCGTGGTCATGGGCCACGCCTCGTGCGGCGGGGTGAACGCCATGATCCACGGCGCGCCCGACAATGTGCAGGACTTCGTCGCCCCCTGGGTCGCCCAGGGCGCGCCCGTCGTGCGCCGGGTCTGCGAGGAGGTCTCCGAAGACGATCAGGGGCAGGCGTCTGAAGAGGCGGTGGTCCGACTGTCGCTGGACAATCTGCGCACCTTCCCTTGGATCGCCGAGCGCGAGGCGGCGGGCCAGATCAAGCTGATCGGCCTGCATTTCGGGATCGCCGACGGCGTGCTTCGCGCGTTGAAGGGACCGGGGCGGTTCGAGCCCCTGACCTAGCGGCCGTCTGACGCCTCGCCTCGCCTCGCGAAGCGTGGCACACCGGATGTCCCTTTTCGGAAGTCAAAGATGACCCCCACCTCCCACGCCAATCCCATCCCCAACATCCTGACTGGCCTGCGTCTCGCCGCCGGGGTGGTGATGTTCCTGATGCTGGCGGGCGCGGCCCCGGGTTTCATGGACGGCTTCCTGTCGCCCGAGCAGCAGCTCAGCTTCGGCGTCTGGGCCTTCTGGATCTTCGCCGTCGCCGCCTCGACCGACTGGGTGGACGGCTTCCTGGCCCGCCGCTGGCACGCGACCACCCGCTGGGGCGCCATCCTCGATCCGATCGCCGACAAGGTGCTGATCACCGGCGCCATCCTCGGCGTGCTGGCCTCGGGCTCGCTGCCGGGCATCGCCATCCCCTGCGGCCTGATCCTGTTCCGTGAGTTCGCGGTCTCGGCCCTGCGCGAGACCGTGGCGGGCAAGGTCAAGCTGCCGGTCACCCTGCTGGCCAAGTGGAAGACCACCCTGCAGATGCTGGCGCTGGGCGCCCTGCAACTTACCCTGCTGTGGGACGCCTTCGGCCTCACCAACCCGGACGGCACGACCCCCGAATGGCAGGGCCATTTCGAGACCTTCGCCGTGACGCTGACCTGGCTGGCGGCCATCATCACCCTGTGGACCGGCTGGCAATATTTCTCGAAGGCCCAGCAGAAGATGAGCCAGCTCTGAGGAATGGCTAGTGGCTGGTGGCTGGTGGCTGGTGACTAGTGACTAGTGACTAGTGACTAGTTTGGTCTCAGCCGCCATCGAGCAAACAACGAAAAGCCCCGCCAGGATCACCGAGCGGGGCTCCTTTCTGTCTGGACCGCGAAGCGCTTCGCCTGATCCACTAGCCACTAGCCACTAGCCACTAGCCACTAGCCACTAGCCACTAGCCACTAGCCACCGGGAACTCGCCTCAGCGAACCCCCAGCTCCTCCACCAGCCGCTGCATGCCGTAGACGTCGCGCAGGGCGGTGGTCACGGCGCCGGTGGTCACGATGACCGAGCGGTTGACGTTGCGGTCATAGCCGTAGGCGTTGCGCTGGGTCAGGACGGTGGAGTCGAAGTTCGCCCCCACGATCTCGCCCGCCGCGGTCACGACCGGCGAACCCGACGAGCCGCCGATGGTGTCGGACGACACGGCCATGTTCAGCACGGTCGAGCCGTCGATGCGGTCGCGGGCGGCCAGAAGCTTGGGCGCGACGTCGAACGGGGCGGCGCCCGTCGCGCGGTCCCACAGGCCGCTGAAGGTGGTGAAGGCGCCGAAACGCTGGCCCGGAACGTCCGTGCCCTCGATCTTGCCGTAGGTCAGGCGCAGGGTGCCCGTGGCGTCCGGATAGACGCTGTCGCCATAGGTCTGGAAGCGCAGGGCGGCGAGGCGCTCCGAGGCGCGGTCGGTCGGGGCCTGAACCTGCTCCTCCCAGGCGGCGCGAACCGCGCGGGTCGGCTCCTGGATGCGCAGCAGGTACTGGATCAGCGGATCGTCCGAGGCCTCGATGGCGGCCAGTCCGCCTTCCCACAGGGCGCGACGCACCGCGGGGTCAGCCAGCTTCGTGCCCTCGATCAGGCGGGCCGACAGACCTTCCGGAGACTCCTGTCCCAGCAGTACGCGGACACTGGCGTTGTCGACGGTCAGCCATTCGCGGGTCTTGGACAGCCACCATTCCATGCGGACCTGCTCCAGGCCCGGATAGACCGGACGCTCGGCGAACAGGCCGGTCTGAACGCCCGACAGGCGGCTGTCGGCGAACTCGGGCAGGCGCTCGGCCGAGGGCTTGCCCCGCTCCTGCGCGCCGCGCACCAGCGTCCGCGCCCAGAGGAACAGCTGCGAACCGCCGCCGACCGGCGTGGTGCCGATGCCGGTGCCGCCTTCCAGCAGGGCGTAGGCCGGATAGCTTTCGCGCAGGATCGGTTGGACGCTGGTCAGGGTCGTCCACGGGTTGTCGGACCCGGCGTCGGCCTCGGCGCGACTGCGGAAGTCCGCTTCCTGCTCGGCCTTCATGCGCATGAAGTTCGCGTCGGTCAGGGCGCGCATCCGGCCCAGCCCGCGCTTGTAGGTGTTCTCGATCGAGACGATCGGGTCCATCGCCTCGAAGGCCTGACGCTCGCCTTCCTCGGAGTAGCGGATCAGGCGGCCACGCAGTTCGGAGGCGATCAGCTGGTCCATCGGCAGGACCACGTCACGAACGCTGAACAGCTGGTCCTGGGTCAGCAGGCGCTGGGTCGCGCCCGGGCTGCCGGTGACGAAGACCGGCGTGCCCTCCACCGGCCGATCGGCCTTCCAGGTGAAGTGGGTCGGGGTCTGGGCTGGGGCGCCGTTCTCGTACAGGCGGATGAAGGCCGCATCGATGGCGAAGCGCGGGAAGCTGAAGTTGTCCAGATCGCCGCCGAAGGTCGCCGCGCGATCCTCGGGCGCCCAGGCCAGGCGGACGTCGGAGTATTTCTTGTAGGTGTAGAGCTTGAACTGGCCGCCCCGGTACAGGGTCACGACCTGACAGCGCTTGTTGGCGTCGCTGCCGCAGGCTTCCTGTTCGATGCGGCTGGCCTCGGCGTCACGGGCGCGGGTGAAGGCCTGACCGGTCAGACCGGCGCCGGCGGCGTGCATGCGTTGGGTCACATCGCTGATGTCGGTCAGGATCTCGGCGGTCGAGCCGGGACATTTCAGCTCTTCCTCGCGGGTGCGCGGGGTGAAGCCGGTCTCGGCGTAGTTGATCGCCTGCGTCGACAGATTGGCCACGCAGGTGGCGACGCAGTGGTTGTTGGTCATCACCAGACCTTCGCCCGAGACCAGCCCGGCGGAGCAACCGCCGAACTTCACCGACGACAGGCGCACCCGGTCCAGCCAGGCCTGATCGATGTTGGTGCCCAGCGTCTGGTTGGCGCGGGCGATGGGGAAGTTGTCGTAGGTCCACATGCCTTCCTCGGCCTGCGCGACCGATCCGGCGGCGAGGGTCAGAAGGGCGGCGGCGAGGGCGGGGGTGAGGTGACGCATGGAAGACTCCAGTCTTCCTTCTCCACTCTGGGGAGAAGGTGGGCCCGAAGGGCTCGGATGAGGGGCTCTGACGGCATCCAGAACGGAAAAAGGGGGCAGGCGTCAACCTGCCCCCTCATTCGTCTCGCTCCGCGAGCCACCTTCTCCCTCGAGGGGAGAAGGGCTGACTTTTACCGGCGGGTGCGGCGTTGCGGGCGATCCACGCCCAGCTCCTGCAGGATGCGAGGGCTCGGGTAGATGTTGCGCAGGGCTTCGGTGATGGCGGCGGTCGAGACCGACACCGTCCGGTTCAGTTCACCGTCGTAGCCGAACGAGCCGCCCAGCGAGTGGATGTTGCCGTCGAACGCCGCGCCGATGACTTCACCGTTGGCGTTGATCACGGGCGAGCCCGAGTTGCCGCCGATGATGTCGTTGGTCGAGGTGAAGTCGTAGACGGTTTCCTTGTTCACCCGGGCTTCGTTGTCGATGAAGGCCTGGGCCGCGTTGAACGGCTCCGAACCGGTGGCCCGCTCGTACAGGCCGCCCATGTAGGTGAACGGCGGCACGGTCACGCCGCGGTAGCTCCAGCCCTGAACCTGGCCGTACGACAGGCGCAGGCTGAAGGTGGCGTCCGGATACAGGTTGGTGCCGTAGACCGCGAAGCGGGCCTGGGCGACCTTCTCGGCGGCGCGGGCGGTCGGGGCGTTGACCTCGGCGTTCCAGCGGGCGCCGATGGCGGCGGCCGCATCGTCGTTGGCCAGAACGAAGGCCAGCAGCGGGTCAGCGGCGGCCAGTTGTTCCGTCGTCATGGTCAGGGCTTGGGCGCGGAAGGCCGGATCGGCCAGCTTGGTGCCCGAGATCAGGCGATCGGCCAGGGCTTCCGGGCTTTCGCGGCCCAGCAGAGCCTTCACCTGCGCATTGTCGACCGTCAGATACTCGCGCGTCTTCGACAGCCAGTAGCGCATGCGGATTTCTTCCATGTCCGCATAGATCGGGGTCTCGGCCGAGATCGCCGCCGACATGCGGGCGCGTTGCTCCGCCGTCAGGTTGGTGTTCTTGGCCGCGCGCACGATGGAGCGGGCATAGGCGTAAAGCTGCGAACCGCCGCCGGCCGATTGCTCCAGCTGGCGGAAGGGCAGGTACAGGTCGCGGGCGGTCGATTGCACGCGCTCCAGATCGGCCCACGGGTCACCGATGCGCTGGACCAGGGCGGGATCGGCGGCGACGCGGGCGCGCAGCTCGTTCTCTTCCTCGCGCTTCTTGGCCATGAAGGCCGGATCGGTCAGGGCGCCTTGCTGGCCGTAGTAGACCTTGAAGCTGTTCTCCAGGCCGAAGACCGGGTCGAACGACACGCGCTTGGCCTCATCGCCGGTCAGCGAGTACTCGAGCAGACGGCCACGCAGTTCCGAGTTCTGGATCAGGGTGATCGGCAGCTGCTGGTCGCGCAGGCGCTCCAGCTGGCTCATGGTCAGAAGGCGCTGGGTGGTGCCCGGGTTGCCCGAGACGAAGGTCACGTCGCCTTCGGCCGGAGCGTTGGCGTTCCAGCGCAGATAGTTGTTGCCGACGTCGACCGGCTTGCCGTCCTCGTAGGCGCGCAGGAAACCGGCATCCAGGGCGTAGCGCGGGAAGTTGAAGTTGTCGGGGTCCCCACCGAAGAAGGCGGCCTGATTTTCAGGCGCGAAGACCAGACGGACGTCGTCGTACTTGCGGAACTTGTACAGGGCGTATTTGCCGCCGCGGTAGAAGCTGATCACTTGGCAGCTGAATTTGGCGTCGCCGGCGCAGGCTTCGGTCTGGATTTTGTTGATCTCGGCGCTGCGGGCGGCGTTGAAGGCGGCGCCTTCGAGGCCTTCACCGGCGGCGAGGACGCGGTCGGTGACGTCCACGATCTGGGTCAGAACCTCGGCGGTCTGGCCCGGGCAGCGGCGCTCTTCCTCGCGGGTCGCCGACAGGAAGCCGTTCTTGACCAGATCTTCCTGCGGGCTGGACAGCTCCTGGGCGCAACCGACGACGCAGTGCCAGTTGGTCAGGATCAGGCCGTCCGGCGAGACGAAGGAGGCCGAGCAGCCCTGGATGCGCACCGAGGCGTTGCGCACGCGGTCCAGCCAGGCCTGATCCAGACGGGTGCCGTAGCGCTGGTTCACGGTCTGGATGGGGAAATTGTCGAAGGTCCACATGCCTTCGTCGGCGCGGGCGGTTCCCGGCGCGGCCAAGATTGCCATGAGGCCGCCGACGGCGACGATGGAGGCGGTCGCCTGAACGGCGGACCGCAACGAACGGAACAGCATGGTGGTAAATCTCCCTTCGGTCCGGCCTGGCCGCCGGCCTGTTACACCGTAACTAGCGCCACTCAAGGGCCGTCGTCCACGGTTTCCGGTTATGTCAGGTGATGCGCCTGCAATCGCCTTACCCCGATTTAACTTGGCCACAACCGCAGCGGTCGTCACATAGCGGTCAACGTTCGGGGCCCGCTGAAATCCATGTCACTCGCGCTTTCAACTCTTCTGTATGAGTGGCGCCGCTATATGGCGGCGGTGATGGCCCTCGCCCTGTCCGGCCTGCTCGTGCTGGCCATGACCGGCGTCTTCATCGGCATCGGCAAGGGATTCACCGCCACCATCGAGCGGTCCAGCGCCGACATCATCATCATGCAGCCCGGCGCCAAGAGCCTGATCGGCGGTCCGTCGGGCGTGCCGCGCCGCTTCATCCCGCTGGCCTATCGCAACCCGGCCGTGGTTGAGGTCCAGCCGCTGGATGGCGCGGGCGGCTCGTTCCAGTCGGTCAAGAACGTCGACCCGACCATGTCGCAGGCCGATCGCGCCAAGATGGGCGCGCCCCGCCAGCAGTTCGTGCAATCGATGGTCATCGACACCACGCCGGGCGCGGTGACCATTCCGACCGACTATTCGCAGGAACTGGTCGACGCCCTGCGCCAGCCCTACACCGTCGCCATCGACGAAACCGCCATGGGCAAACTGGGCGTCAAGCTGGGCGACAAGGCGCTGTACAACGGCCAGACGGTCACCGTCGTCGGCATCACCCGCGGCTATCCCAACATGATGCAGGCCACCGTGATCATGTCGCGGGACACCCTGCGCATGGTCGGTCAGGCGGACACCGGCCCCCGCGTCGGCCCGCTGATGGTCAAGCTGTCCGATCCAACGCAGGCCGAGCGCGTGGCCAATGAGCTGAACGTCCAGGGCGACGGCCAGTGGAAGGCCTGGACCCGCCAGCAACTGGCCGACGCCAACGCTGGCGCCATGTTCGAGGAAGGCATCCTGGTCATCATCATCGGCGGCTGCGTGGTGCTGGGCACCATCATCGGCGTGGCCATCACCTGGCAGACCCTGCGCGGCGCCATCATGGCCAACATCAAGGAGTTCGCCTCGTTGCGCGCCTTGGGCGTCGGTATGGGCAGCCTGCGCCGCATCGTCATGGAGCTGAGCTTCTGGGTCGGCTGCGTGGGCGTGATCGCCGCGATCTTCCTCACCTGGCTGGTTCAGATGCTGGCCATGATGGGGGCCGTGATCATCGCCCTGCCGTTCGGACTTCTGCTGATCGTCGGCGGCGGCCTGATCGTCATCGCCATGCTGTCCGGCCTGCTGTCGCTCGGCATCCTCAAGAACAGCCAACCGGCGGACCTGCTGCGATGAACGCCAAGACCAAGGTTCACGGAAAACACGGCGACTTCGCCATTGAGGCAAAGGGTCTCGTCAAGCGGTTCAAGTCCGGCAAGAGCTTCGTCGAAGTGCTCAAGGGCGTGGATTTCGACGCCCGCCACGGCGACCTGACCATGGTCATGGGACCGTCGGGCTCGGGCAAGTCGACCCTGATCGCCGCCCTGTCCGGCCTGCTGCGGCCCGAACAGGGACGCGTGGACGCGCTGGACGTCGATGACCTGTGGAGCTTCTCCTCGGGCCGGATCGACAAATTCCGCCTCGACCACTGCGGCTTCATCTTCCAGGGCTTCAACCTGTTTCCGGCCCTCAGCGCGCTGCAGCAGGTCGAGATCGTGCTGAAGTTCCAGGGGCTGTCGCCCGGCGACGCGAAGAAGCGCGCCCAGCTGGCGCTGGAGGAGGTCGGCCTCGGCCACCGCCTGCATCAGCGCCCGACCGCCCTGTCGGGCGGCGAGAAGCAGCGCGTGGCCATCGCCCGCGCCCTGGCCAAAGACCCGCACATCCTGTTCGCGGACGAGCCGACGTCCGCGCTGGACGGCGAGAACGGTCAGGTGGTCATCCGCCTGCTGCGTCGCGCCGCCACCGAGCACGGCGCCGCAGTCATCTGCGTGACCCACGACCCGCGCCTCGAGGCCTGGGCCGACCGGGTCATCCACATCGAAGACGGCGTCATCATCAGTGACGAACGCCGCACGCCCAATCCTGACGCCGCCCTGGCGTCGCACTGAACGCCCTCCCGGACCGAGACATCTCATGCGCATTCTCAAGAACAAATGGCTCTGGATCGGCCTGGTCGCGATCGTCCTGATCGTGAGCGTCTTCCTGTTCATGCAGGGACAGGCGGCGGAGAAGAAGGCCTCTGAAGAGAAGGCCCAGGCCGAACGGTCCGAGAGCCCCTATGCGGCCATCGCCAACGGCAAGGTCGATATCGAGGGCGGCATCATCCAGATCGCGGCCCGTCGCGGCGGCGTCGTCCGTGAGGTGCTGGTGCAAGAAGGCGACCGCGTCGTCGCCGGCCAGATCCTCGCCCGTCAGGAAGACGACGAGCCCCGCCTGGCCCTGCAGACCGCCAACGCCGATCTGTCTTCGGCCCAGAGCCAGCTGCGTCTGATCCAGGTCGACATCCGCACCGCCCAGCGCGAGTTCGAACGTCTGGAGCGCCTCGCCTCGACCAACTTCGTCGCCGCCCAACGTCTGGATCAGGCCCGCGACGCCATCGCCCAGGCCGAGGCCCGGTTGGGCTCGCAACAGGCGTCCGTCCAGACCGCCATCGCCCGCCGCGACCAGGCCGCCTACAACGTCGAGCTGACCGTCATCCGCTCGCCCGCCAACGGCCGCATCGTCCGCCGCTACGCCAACCCCGGCGCCGGCGCCTCGACCCTGAACGTGTCGAACATGTTCGATCTTGAGCCCGACGCGCCGCGCATCGCCCGCGCCGAGATCGTCGAGAGCGACATCCCGAACGTCACGGTCGGCCAGCAGGTCGAGATCCAGCCCGAAGGCGACACCTCCAAGGTCTACGTCGGCACAGTGATGCGCCGCGCCGCCGTCTTCGGCGCCCGCAAGCTGGCCTCGGACGATCCCTCGCAGCGTTCGGACGAGCGTGTCATCGAGGTCGTCGTCTCTGCCGGCGACGCGCCCCTGCTGATCGGCCAGCGCGTTCTGGTGAAGTTCATGAAGCCCGGCCAGACCGCCGGCGCCCGTCGTGACGTGACCGTCGGCGTCCCGGCTGACCGCTCCATGCAGGCCCCGGCCCGTCAAGCCGGCTGATGATCCTCGGGGATCAGGTCCGCGTCCGGCGGGCCTGGTCTCTGAGCCACCGCATAACGATCCGCTCGCTGCGGGTCGGGGCGCCCGGTCCACGGATCGCCGCCATGACACCGCCATCCGGCAGGAAGCCGAACGGCGCGATCAGTCGCCCGGCGGCGATCTCGTCCTCCACGATGCCCCATGGCAGGACCGCCGCGCCCAGCCCGGCCACGGCGGCGTCCACCACCATATGCAGGTGCGCCAGCGTCCGGTTCCGCCCGAGGGGCGCGGACCGCCCGCTCGCCGTCTCCCAGTCGCTCCACGCATGTTCACGGGTTCGGGTTGTCAGGCGCGGCGCGGTCTCCAGCCGGTCTGACAGCGCCGGCGCGCAGACCAGCCCGATCCGGTTTTCGACCAGGGCGTCCAGCCCCGGCTCATCCAACTGGTCCGCATCGACATAGCGCAGCACCAGGTCCGCGCCGCGCTGACGGACCGCGCGCAGTTCCAGTTCGCTCAGCAGCAGGCTCACCTCGGGATGCCGCGCCTCGAAGTCGGCGAGCCGGGGCACCAGCCACTTCACCGCCAGGCTGGGGTGGACGGCCAGCCGCACCACATCGCGCTCGCGCACCTGCCGCACGGCCGCCGCCAGCCCGTCGAAGCTCTCTGTCAGCCCGGCCAGCAGTGTCCGGCCCGGTTCGGTCAGGGTCAGCCGATGCTTCGGCCCCTCGAACAGCCGGATGCCGAGCGCGGCTTCCAGAGCCTTCACCTGACGGCTGACAGCGCTGTGGGTCACATGCAGTTCGGCCGCCGCCCGGGTGGCGCTGCCGGTCCGTCCCATCGCCTCGAACGCTCGCAGCCCGGTCAGTGACGGCAGCGACCCGCGAGGTGTGAGATTTTCGAACATGCCTTAGTCGATATGTCGCTTTCGTCGGGCGGGCAATCCCGCGATCCAGCGCCATGTCCCTGCGCGCCCGCCTCATCGTTCCGGTCCTTGGTCTCGGCCAGATCGTCGCCTTCGCCTCCAGCTACTATCTGCTGGGGATCCTGGCGGATCCGATGGCGCGAGCTTTCGACCTGCCGCCGACGCGGGTATTCGCGGCGCTTTCCGTCGCCTTCCTCGTCTCGGCCGTGCTGACTCCCTTCGCCGGCAGGTGGATCGAGCGGCGCGGCGGACGGCGGGTTCAGGCTGTGGCCCACGTGGCTTTCGCCGCGGCGCTGTTGCTGATGGCGACCGCCTCCGCGCCCTGGATGCTGCTGGCGGGCGTGACGGCGCTGGGTCTGGGCATGGCGACCGGCCTGTACGGCACGGCCTTCGCGATCCTGGTGGAGATTCACGGCGCCGCCGCCCGCAGGCCGATCACCGCCGTCTCCCTGCTCGGGGCGCTGGGCGGCGGGCTGGGCTGGCCCATCAACCGCCTGCTGGTCGAGACCTGGGACTGGCGTGTCGCCTGCGTCGTCTGGGCCCTGACGCATCTGGTCGTCTGTCTGCCGCTGACGCTCTTCATCCTGCCGTCGCGCCGCTCCCAGAGCGTTGCGCAGGCGAGCGTCGCGACGCCGATCCGTTGGGACCGTCGCATGATCCAGATCGCGGGCGTCTTCGCTGGAGGCTGGATGGTGTCGGCCGCAATGGGCGCGCACCTGCCGCGCCTGCTGGCCGATCTCGGATTGACCCCGGCGCGCGCCGCCTGGGCCGCGGGACTGATGGCCGCCAGCGCTGTCGGCGCGCGCCTGTTTGATCTGGTCTTGCTGCACCGATCCCATCCGGTGCTCACCGTCCGGATCGCCAGCCTGTTCCATCCGGCCGGGGCCGCGCTGGCATGGCTCGGCGGCGCGCGTCTGGCGCCGTTTCTGGCGGTGGGGCAGGGGATGGGAAACGGCTTCCTCTCCGTCGCCTCCGGGGTCTTGCCGCTGCACGTCTTCGGCCCGGACCGGTACGCCGTCCGGCAGGCGCTGGTGCTGACACCGGCCCGTTATCTGCAGGCGCTGGCCCCCGCGGCCTATGCCCTGGCGATAGAGGTCTCGCCGCCCGCGGCCCTCGCGGCGTCCAGCCTGCTGTGCCTTGGCGTGTTCGCCCTGACGCTCGGCCTGGGTCCTGCCAGGACCTGAGGACCGCGCAAGAAAAAGCCCCGGAGATCGCTCTCCGGGGCATTGTTCATTCCGCAGGCGGCGATCAGGCGGCCGGGGCGGTGCAACGAGCGCTGATCTCGGCGGTCAGGCGGGCGCGGGTGGCCTCGTCGGCCCGGCGCATCTGGTTCTCAGCCGAGCGGCGGTGAGCGGCGGCGGCGTTGCGGACCGAGCGGTCGCGACCGCCCGACTGGGCGCGAAGGGCGCGATCATAGGGCGAGGCGTCTTCACGGGCGCCCGAGACCAGACCGGCGCACCGGGCGGTCTGCAGATAGGCTTCGTTGCTCATGGGGGTTTGCGCGCTGGCCGAGGCGGCGACGAGCAGGGACGCGGTGAGCACGCTGACAAAAGCACGCATTTTGTTTCTCCGTTGATGCCGTTCGGCCAGCGGAGTTCTCGCCAATTTGTCGGTCGAAACAAGTGAAATGGGGTTCATGTTTGGAAGAGTATTACAGTCCGTCCATCTTCCTGGCTGATATTTGTCCGAATTGTCCGGTTGTGGAGGATTTTTCTTCCAAAACACAGAACGGCGCACGGAAAGCGCTGTTATCGGCCTCTGAACTCCGGCGTCCGCTTCTCCAGCACCGCGGCGACGCCCTCGGCATGATCTTCCGTCAGGTGGGCGAGGGCCTGCATGGCGGCGGTCATTTCCAGTATCTGGTCGAAGGTGGCCTCGCGCCCCTGACGCAGCAGGGCCTTGGTCATGCGCAGGGCGTGGGGCGCCTGGGCGGCGATCTCGCCCGCCGTCTTCAGCGCCTCCTCCATCAGGTACTCTGCCGCGACCACGCGGTTGACCAGTCCCCACTCGTGCGCCGTGCGGGCGTCCAGGGTGCGGCCGGTGAACAGCATCTCGGCGGCGCGGGCGTAGCCGACGTTGCGGGGCAGGAGCCAGGCCCCGCCGTCACCGGGCAGGATGCCCAGCCGCAGGAAGGGGGCGCCGAAAGACGCCTGCTCGGACGCGATGCGGATGTCGGCCAGACCCGCGATGTCGCCGCCCAGCCCCATGGCCGGACCGTTCACCGCCGCCACCAGCGGAACCTCCAACCCGTACAGGGCGCGCACGATCAACTGCACCTCGCGGCGATAGCCTTCGCGAATGTCCGGTCCGGCGCCGGCGAAGGCGCCCGACTTGTCGCGCATGGCCTTCAGGTCGCCGCCCGCCGAGAAGGCGCGCCCGGCGCCGGTCAGCACCACGCAGCGCACCCCCCGGTCGTCGTTCACCGCCTCGCAGGCGCGAGCGAAGGCCGCGCCGTCGCCCGGATCGGGCAGGGCGTTCAGCCGGTCCGCTCGGTCCAGCGTCCAGAGTTCGATCGGGCCGCGACGTTCGATGTGGATCAGGGTCATGGGAGGTGCTGTGCCGCATTCGGCGGGCGGAGACAAACTCAGGAGAGTGACTAGCCACTAGCCACTAGGTCCAATCGACATTCAGGGGATTCACTTGCGGCCTGATGCGTGATTCATGG
>NZ_JBHYGN010000012.1:0-254188 GCF_051858995.1 Brevundimonas sp.
CGAGACCGCCAAGCACCAAAGACAGAGACGGCCCCCGGAGCGATCCGGGGGCCGTTTTGCTATGCGCGTCCGTTGTGATGAACCTCCCCGCCCCACGCGTCGCCCTATCCCGCGATCTGCGGGCAAAGCGGAGTCAGGGCGCTGGTCCAGGCGACGATCTGGCAGAGGGACGAGGTGGCCGTGGTGATGGCGGTGGTGGAGGGGGCGTCGACGCTGAGGCCGCCTTCGTGGTCGCTGAGGGCGAAGCCCTCGAAGGCCAGGGGGGTTCGGTTCGCCGCCGCCTCGGACAGCCTCATCTGATCCGCCGGCGCCCAGTCGGCCTCGAGCCGGACGTCCACCGCCAGATAGAAGCCCGTGGTCAGCAGGGGCAGGACGCCATCGTTCTTGATGATGTCGCCGCTGGAATAGAAGCCCGCCGGCTGGCCGCCCAGATAGACATCGCCCATGGCCAGCAGGGCGGGGTTCAGCCAGGGCCGGGACAGGGTCACCAGCAGGGCGCGGAAGGTCAGGGTCTTCAGCCGGGTCGCGGGGGACAGGGGCGCCGAGCCCTGCGGCGTGGTCCAGGCGGGCGTCGGACCGTCGATGTTGGGGCCGCCCGGCGTGGCGTAGGGGCCGGTTAGCTGGCCTCGGGCCGACAGGTCGATGGTCACGGGACTGAAGGCGTCGTCCGTCACCGCATACCAGTCGGAGGGGGTCGCATAGACCGGCAGCCAGGGCGTCATGGTCGGCGTCAGGTCGGCCATCTGCTGGGCGGCGTTGGTGCGGCGGGCGTTGGCGAGGGCGGACTGGGCGAAGGCGGAGCCGTCGCGCACGGCGGCGCCGTTGCAGAAGTCGATCCAGGCGCTCTCCGTGGACTGTCCGCCCGGGGCGTAGAGGGCCGAGAATCCAGGAATCGGGTCGACCAGATTGCGGAAGGCGGCGAGGGCGGCGAGCGAACCGCCCGGATTACCGGCGGCCATGGCGTTGGCGTAGTCGGCGCGGTTGATCACCGTCGGCATGGCGGACAGTTGCAGCACGGGGCGCGAGCCCAGGGCGCCGGGGGCGGCGCCGACGCCCTGCAAATGCGTGGGTCCGTGGGAGCTGGCCCATAGGTCGACGTCGGGCGGCGGCAGGGCCGCGGCCACCAGATCAGACAGATTCATTCACGGTCTCCCGAAAGGCATCGGGGCCGCCCCGCCCGAAATGGCGAGGCGGCCCCGACCGGAGCGTACGGGATCAGGGCTTGGACAGCGGCGGAGCGCTGGGCGTGGCCGTGCAGAGGAAGGCCAGCAGTTGCAGACCCGGCAGACGCAGGGTCCCGCCGTTGAAGGTCGAACTGAAGGTGTCGTTGCTGTCCGAGTGGGAATAGCTGCCGCTGACCGAGAAGGGCCCCCAGCCGACGCTGCCGCCGGCGCTGGTCGATTCCGCGAAGTGGCTCTTGTCCTGCTCGCTGAAGTTGGCGGTAATGGCCACGTTGCGCGCCACCACGAAGGAGGTCGGCACCAGCGGCATGACCGTGTCGGCGGACAGGCCGCCCGCGTCATAGCCGTTGACCCACCAGTCCTTCATCGAGAACAGCAGCGGGTTGAACCACGGGCGCATGATGCGGACCTGGATCAGCTCGGCCGTCAGGGTGAAGTCCGTGGCGTCCATGTGGGAGTTGGTTTGCTCGTCGCTGTGCGAGTAGGAGGCGCTGCCGCTCCACAGGCCCCAGGAGGCGCCGGCGCCGCTGGAATAGCTGCTCGCCTGCGCGCTGGAGGTCTCGTTGAGATAGCTGCTGCGCAGGGTGAGCTGGGCTGCCTGGGACGTGGCGTTCATCCAGTCGCTGGCCATGCCGTAGGACAGCAGCCAGCCGGGATCGGTCGGCAGGGCGCCGGGCAGCAGGCGCGAATCCTGCACCAGACCCTGGGCCTGGGCGATGGCGGCGGCGACGGCGTCATTGATGGTCGATTGCAGGGCGTTCTGGGCCTGCTCGACCTGCTGCTTGCCCTGACGGGTCCAGTGGTTCCAGGTCTGGTCGACGAGGTTCTGCAGGCCGGGCGCGACGGCGTTCCACGCGCGCTGGTCGGCCGGCTGGCTGAGGTCATAGCCGTTGTAGGCGGTGCGATAGCCGGTGACAGCCGAGATATAGGCCGACTCGTTGTCGTCGTAGGTCTGGGCGATCGGCGACGGCTGCAGGGTGGTGGTCGAGGTGCCGTCGAAATTGGCGATCGTCTGATTGACGTTCAGATAGTTGAACGCCTGATCGTAGATCTTCTTCTGGTTTGGATCGACCTGGTTGCCGGTGTTCGCCCCCTTGACCGCGTTGATGTAGGTGTCCGAGACCTTGCGGCCGCTGTCGACCCACAGCGGGGACTGGCTGACATCGGGAATGGCGTCGACCATGGCCGAGAACATCTGCGCGGCGTTCTGGTTGGCCTTGGTCCCCGGATTGATCGGGCTGAGCGCGTTGGTGAAGTCGGCCGGATTGAGGACCAGATTCTTGGCCATCAGCATCACCGGCTTGGCGTCCAGACCGGTGGCGCGACCGGGCGGCGAGTAGGTGATGGCGTCGTAGAGACGGTCGTACAGGCTCTCCAGAACCTTTGCTTCGGCGGCGGCGTCCATGGTTTCAGCTCCCCTCATGCGAAATCGCGCTTAGAGGGAAACATGGCTGATCTACACGTGCAAATTATATATCCACGTTCGCAGAGCAACGTTGTTGAACATTGTCCTGGCTCGGAGCTCAGACGAACCGGACGGTGACGCCGGGCTTCACCGCCGCCGCCAGCTGCCAGGCGTCCCAGTTGGTCAGGCGGACGCAGCCGTGTGAGGCGGTCTTGCCGATCGTCTCCGGATCGGGCGATCCGTGGATGCCGTAGCTGGGCTTGTTCAGATCGATCCAGACCACGCCGACGGGATTGTTGGCGCCAGCCGGGACGACCACGCGCCCGCCGCCTGGACCGTAGCTGAGCTTGGCCGGATCATAGACATAGTCGGGATTGCGGGCCACGCCATTGACCCGGACCGTGCCGCTGGGCGTGGGATTGTCGCCGCTGCCGATGGTGGCGGGATAGTAGGCCAGCAAGCGGCCGTCCTCGGCGAAGGCGCGGACCGAGCCCTCGGCCTTGTCCACCACGATATGATCGACGTCGGCGGGCAGGGGGGCGGCGCCGATGGCCGGGACGGTGATGCGCTGGCCCGCGCGGCGGAAGTCGACGCCGGGGTTCAGGTCCTGCAGCAGGTCCTCGGTGATGTGGAAATGCTCGGCGATGCGCTCGCGCGGGCTGGTGTAGCGGACGCCGTGCTCGGCCTGCTCGGCCAGTTCGCCCGGCGGCGGGCTGAAGGGGCCGGCCACGTCGGCGGCGGTCAGGGTGTAGGCGGTCATCGCCGGGCGGTCGTCGGTCGAGGCCAGCCGCTCCAGAAGCTCGGCGTCTATGGCGTCGCCGGTCAGGCCGTTGGCCTGGCGATACGCCGCCACGGCCTGACGCAGGTTGGAGCCGGACACGCCGTCGATCACGCCGGGCGAGAAGGTGGAACGGTCCAGCAGGACCTGCAGCCGGATCAGGGCCGGATCCGGCTGGACCGGGCCGGTGGGAGCCGCGTCCGGCGAGGGCGGCGCGACGGGGGTGGTGATCCGGGCGTCGTTGATCTGATCCGCCGTCAGGGACGCGGCCTGCGTGGTCCCGGCGGGTGCTTCGGCGGGACGGTCCGGCTGGCCGCAGGCGGCGAGGGTCAGGACCGTGGTCGAGGCGAGGATCAGACGAAAGGACATGCGGGCTCCGGACCGTGACAGGTCCGAAGCCAACCCGGCGCGACGCCGCTTGTTCCCGAACGCGGGTCGGCGGACCTAGCGCAGGCGAGGCGCCAGGCCTTCGGCGGTGACCTCGGCCCAGCAGGCGTAGCCCGCATCGTTCAGGTGCAGGTCGTCGGGGCCGACGCCGCCGCGATCCAGACCACCCCAGTTCGCCATGGCGTCGAAGCGGCGCAGGACGGCGTAGCCGCCACGACGGCCCTCATCGGCGATGCGCTTGGCCATGTCGCCGAGCGCCGGATTGCGGCCGCGGAACGACATGTTGGTGGTGGCCTCGGGCAGGCGCTGCGGGTCGATCAGCAACACATCGACGTCGGCCGCCTGCAGCACGGCCTCGCCGCGATGGAAGTCGGCGAAGACGTCGTCGAACACCCGGTCGCGCAGGACGTCATTGGTGCCCAGCTGCCAGATGACCAGATCGACGCGACCGGCGGCCAGTTCGCGCTCGAGCCGGTCGGCGGTCTCCTTGGCCGTCTCACCGCCGATGCCACGGTTGATGACGGTGACGTCCACGCCCGGCATGCGGCTTTCCAGACCGGCCTCCAGAAGGGGGGCGAAGCCCAGCTCGCGGCGGCTGGCCCCGATGCCCTCGATGGAGGAGGAGCCGACCGCCAGAATGCGCAGACGCCCCGCGCGGACCGCCGCCCGGCTGCGGGTCAGGCCGCCGTTGTCCGCGACGAAGCCGGTGTCCAGCGGGCAGACCGCGATCGGGGCGCCCGGCGCGATGGCGGGGCGCGGCGGCGTCTGGGCCCTGGCCGAGACCGGCAGGGCGGCTCCGACGGTCAGGGCGACGGCGGCAAGCATATGGACGGCAGTCTTCAAGGATTGGGCTTTCCGGTGGCGGGGTCGGTGGCCGTTTCGCCCGGGTTCGAGGAGCCTTCCGAACCCTTGGGCTCGGTCGCCGGGCGGGGCGGCTGACCGTCCGGCCCGGGGCGCAGGTTCTCGTTCTCGGTCTCGCGGCTTTCGGGGCGATGGGGGTCGGTCATGAGGCTCTCCTGAGGTTCGGGCAAGGTCAACGTTCGGTCCGCGCGGGGGCTCCGCGAACACAAGTCGTTAAGGATGAACGCTCACCGGGCCGAAACGGGGGCTGTGTCATGAGGGAGGCTGCAACTGCCCCGAGAGGGCGAAGGACGACGGATGACCGGGTTCAAGGTCGACATCCTCAAGGCGGACCAACTGGGCGAGGCCGAGTGGGCGGCATGGCGGGCGTTTCTGGCCGCCAATCCGGCGCTGAACAGCCCCTATTTCCGGCCCAGCTTCACGCGCGTGGCCTGTCAGATCAGCCCGAACGCGGCGGTGGCCGTGTTCAGCAAGGGCGGCGAGATCGTCGGCTTCTTCCCGCACCAGAAGCGCGGCGCGGCGATCCAGCCGCTGGGCGCGCCGATGAACGACTATCACGGCGTCATCGCCCGTCCGGACGAGGGGCCGACCCTGTCCGAAGTGGCGACGCTGCTGGGCGGGGCCCGTCTGAACGTCACCGCCTGGGTCGGTGAGACGCCGCTGGGCGAGGACCGGCGCACGGTGCAGGTCCAGCTCGGCGACGACGGCTATGACGGCTGGTACGCCGAGCGACGGCAGACCTTCGGCAAATTCTTCAAGGACAAGGAGCGCGCCCGGCGCAGCATGGAGGCCGAGCTGGGGACCCTGCGGGTCGAGCGCGGCCTGCATGATCCCAAGCTGCTGGACTGGCTGCTGAACCTGAAGCGCGACCAGTACAAGCGCACCAATCGCCACGACATCTTCGCCTGCGGCTGGACCGCCGAGCTGCTGCACCAACTGCTGCAGACTCAGGGCGAGAACGGTTTCGGCGCCTCCATGGCCGGGCTGTGGGCCGGGGACCGCCTGACGGCGCTGGAGTTCTCGCTGCACGCGGGCGACCAGTATCATTTCTGGTTCCCGGGCTATGAGCCGTCGCTGGCGCGCTGTTCGCCGGGCATCCTGCTCAGCATGGACACCATGCGGCTGGCGGCAGAGCTGGGCTACCGCACCTTCGACTTCGGCTTCGAGGGCGAGCACTACAAGAAATACTTCTGCAACGGCCACCACATCGTCCGCGAGGCGATGGTGCTGAAGCCGGGGATTGGCTCGGCGGTCAGTCAGGCGGCGGTGAAGGCGCTGGATCTGGCGGGCGAGGGGCGCGGCGAGAAGCTGCGCGCCAGCGTGCGCCGTCGCTGGGCCGCCATCGAGGCCTGCGAGGTCACGCCGGCCAACCGCTTCAAGGGCGCCATGCAGGCGGCGGGCGCCGCGCTGAACAAGGCGCGCAACTCTTCCAGCAGCGCTTCGGCCTGAGGATCAGCATGCCCTACGACACCACTTCGACCCGCACCCGCTACTCCGGCCCGATCAAGCAGGCCGAGGCCCATCCGCACAGTCTGGTGGAGCAGGGCTTCGCCACGGATGAGTCGCTGGCGGCGATCCTCGACCGCTATCCGGCCGAGCTGTTCGACATCAACCTGTATGACTACGACGACGAGGGGCAGGTCTCGCTGCGCACCGGCGCGCGCGGTCGTCTGGACGGCGCCGAGCTCCTGGCCGCGATCCAGCAGGGGCGTCTGTGGGTGAACATGCGCGAGGTCGAGACCGGCTGGCCCGAGCTGTGGGCCGCCGCCATGGCCGAGTTCGCCAAGGTGCAGGCGAAATATCCGGGGATGAAGGCCGTGCGGAACGCGGGCCAGCTGATCCTGTCGTCGCCCAAGGCGCGGGTGCCCTATCATTTCGACGCGGCGGGCGTGGTCCTGTTCCACATGCGCGGGCGCAAGCGCGTCTATGTCTATCCGGGCGACGAGGCGCACCTGCCCGAGAAGAACATGGAGCAGGTGGTCGCGCGCCAGACGACCGAGGAACTGCCCTACACCCTGGCGTTCGAGCAGGACGCGCAGGTGATGGACCTGGAGCCCGGTCAGGCCCTGACCTGGCCCATCTATGCGCCGCACCGGGTGGAGAATCTGGATCGGTTCTGCGTCAGCCTGTCGATGGATTTCCAGACCTGGCCGTCGCGGTTCCGCAACGGCGCGCTCTATACCAATGCCGTGCTGCGCAGCCGGGGCGGGCGTCCGCGCATGACCGACCGGATGGCGACGCCGGAACTGGCCGCCCGCTGGGCCGCCTCGCTGGCGCTGAAGAAGACCGGGGCGCTGAAGAGCCGGCTGGAGCATTTCGAGCGCGATTTCGAGCCGGAGGTCGGCGCGGCGGACGGCGCGGGCCAGCTGCGCGCCTGAATTTCCCGACAGGAAGGACCCGCGCCTCAGTGGTGGCGGGCCTTTCGACCGGCATTCTTACAACGGGGTCATGACCTCGTTTTAAAGTGACTCAGGCCCCCGGCGGTCGCACCCTTTCCTCACATTCAGGACTGGGAGGTCACCATGAAACTCGCAATCGCCACCGCCGTATCGGCCGTCGCCCTGGCCGCCATGGCCGGGCCCGCCTTCGCCGGAGAGCCCAACGTCGAGATCCGCTACGCCGTGGCCCGGGTGGCCGTGGTGGTCGAGGATCGCGCTGACGTCGCGGTCGAGGTCGAGCAGGGCTCGTCCCGCCTGCCGCGCGTCGAGGTCACCCGCGTGGGCGACGAGATCCGCGTCAACGGCGGCCTGCGTCGCCGCAGCGGTCTGTTCAACGGCGGCAGCGACGGCATCAACAACTGCCACAACGGGCCGGACAGCGGTCGCGCCGGTGAAGGCGCCTCCGTCGAGGTGCGCGGCATCGGCCGCGTGAACGTCTCGGACGCCCCGCTGATCGTGATCCGCACGCCGCGCAATGTGGATGTGAACGCCTCGGGCGCCATCTATGGCTCGGTCGGTCGCGGCGCCCGGTCGCTGGATCTGGGCCACGGCGGCTGCGGTCGCTGGGATGTGGCCAATGTCGATGGCCCGGTGTCACTGAGCATCGGCGGTTCGGGCGATATCCGCGCGGGGACCTCGGCCTCGCTGGAAGTGGCCATCGGCGGCTCGGGGTCGGTCACCGCCGGCGCCACCCGTGATCTGGACGTCTCCATCGGCGGTTCGGGCGATGTGATGGTCTCGCGCATCGACGGCCCGCTGGAGGTCGCCATCGGCGGCTCGGGCGATGTGGACGTGCGCGGTGGCAATGCGCCCAAGGTGGACATCAGCATCGCCGGTTCGGGCGACGTCAACTTCGGCGGCGTGGCCGGGGACGTGGACGTCTCCATCGTCGGCGGCGGTGACGTTGCCATCGCCCGCGCCACGGGTTCTGTCAGCCGCTCGATCATGGGCGGAGGTGACGTGCGGATCGGCAACTGAGTCCCTGCAGTCGCCGTAAAGGGAGAGGCCCGGGGATGTGGACCCCCCGGGCCTTTTTCATGTCCGCAGTTCAGCGCAGCAAAAAGCCCCGGCGGATCGCTCCGCCGGGGCTTCTCTTATGCGATCAGGATCGCCGGGTGCTTAGAGGGCGCCCAGGATGCTCGAGATGCCAGCGCCCGGCAGGGCGGCGCCAGCGCGGTCGCGGGCTTGCAGGCCGCCACCGAAGCTGTAGCGCAGGCCGACGGTCCAGGTGTCGACCTTCAGGTCTTCCAGGTCGCCGCGGGTGTAGCCGCCGACAACCGAGAACGGGGTGTTGGCGATTTCGTACTCAGCGCCCACGCCGTAGGTCCACAGGTCGGCGCCAGCGCCGGCGAAGTCGACGTCCGAGTAGCTGACGCCGGCGTTCAGACGCAGGTTGGCCATCGGGTAGATCGCGGCGTCGGCGCCGACGGTCCAGGCGTCGACGTCGATGTCGTCGGCGGTGGTGTAGGCGACGGTGCCGGTCAGGGTGGCGTTGGCCAGGTACTTCTGGACTTCACCGCCGAACGACCAGGCGGTTTCGCTGCCGGCGTCGGTCGCGCCGACGAAGCCGCCGAAGCGCAGGTCCGAACCCGACAGGGTGGTCAGGTGAGCGGCGCCCGACACGCCGGTGTCGTTCGAGTCGTCGTTGTGCGAGATCGAGCCGGCGAAGGTGGCGGTCCAGCCCTGGAACGCGTCAACGGCGACCACGCCGTCCACACCGTAGCTGTCGCTGTCGGCCTTCAGGCCGCCCAGCTTGGCTTCAGCGTTCGAGTAGGTCACGCCGACCGAACCGACCGGGCCCGATTGGGCGAACGCCGGAGCGGCGAAGGCGGCGGCGGCGACGGCCGAGACGAGCAGGAGAGACTTTTTCATTTTTTGATTCCTTAGTCTCCGCACCGGCGGGGGCCGCTGCGGGACGGGGGAACTAGCAGTCACGCTTGCCACATGGCCATTACAAACCCGTCACAAAATCATAGGGTTGTGAGTTGTTGCGGTGCGGTAACGGATTGCGGCGCCGCAGTGGCGACAAGGAGGCGAGTCGCCTTATCTGGGTCACGAAGTGGGCCGAGGTCTTGATCCGTTCGGGAATGAAAAAGGCCCCGGCGGATCGCTCCGCCGGGGCCTGAATCAGTTTCGCTTTGTAAGGGCTTAGAGGCCCAGGGCGAAGATGCCGGTCGGGCTGACGACCGTACGGGTCAGGTTGGCGCCAGCGCGGTCGCGCTGTTGCAGGTCGCCGCCGAAGTTGAAGCGAAGGCCCACCGACAGGGTGTCAACGTCGACGTCGACGAAGTCCAGGGTGGTGCGATCCCACGAACCGTAGACGCTCATCGGCGAGTTGTTGATCTGGTACTCGGCGCCGGCGCCGTAGCTGTAGGCGTCGATGTCGTTCTGGCCGAGGTTGACCTTGCTCAGGGCGACCGAGCCGTTCACGCGCAGGTTCGGCATGACGTAGTAGCCGGCGTCCACGCCACCCGACCAGATGTCGCCGTCGATGTTGCTGACGGTGCCGTAGGTCAGGGCGGCGGTGATGGTGGCCTTGTCGAAATACTTCTGCATTTCGGCGCCGAAGGTCCACAGGGTCGAGCTCTTGCCGGCGTCGGCAGCGCCGATGAAGCCGCCGACGCGCATGTCGTCAGCCAGGGTGCGGGTCACGTGGGCTTCGCCCGAGAAGGTCTTGCTGTGGTCGAAGTCGCCGTCGGTCCAGGCGCCTTGGACGCCCAGGGTGACGGTCCACTCGCCGGTCAGCGGGCCGGCGACGACGCCGTCGACCGAGTAGCCGTCGGCTTCGAACTTGCCGCCATCGGTCTTGGCTTCGACGTTGTTCCAGGTGACGCCGACCGAGCCGGTCGGCGCGGTTTGGGCCAGGGCGGGGGCCGCGGCGAAAGCGGCGACGGCGGCGGTGGCGAGGAAGAGAGTCTTCATTGAGCACACTTTTCGTTGGCAGCTGCGGGGAGTCGCGCTGCGATGAGGCGGACGGCTATCAAAGCGTCTCCGAACTTTGCCATTACAAACCCGTCACGAATGCGGGTCGGTGAACGGATGTGTCTGGCGGGTCACGCATTGTGGCGGATATGCGGCAGCCTGCGGGAGGTTTGGGGCGTCGTCAGAAACTGGCGGTATCGTCTCGCGGGGTGTGCATAGCAGGGGGGCGCGCGAGAGGGAGGACGCGATGACACTGAGTCGGATCATGATGAGCGCGGCGGCGGCGCTGGTCGCGGGGACGCTGGCGGGGGAGGGCAGGGCCCTGGCCCAGGACGCCGCCCAGAGCGCCGCGCAGACGCCGCCTGAGGGGTTCAGCTGGTATGTGCTGAATGAGCTCAATGGCTTCTACCTGGACATCGAGGACCCGACGAACCGTCCGCCGCTGATCACCGAGGTCCCCGAAGGGGTGATCGAACCGGTGGACCTGAACATGGATGGTCGGACGGACTGGCTAATCCGCTGGCCGGACTCGACCCGGTTCTGCGGCACGGGCGGGTGCCGGACCACTCTATATATATGCGGCGAGGACGGCTTCGTTCGCGCCTTTGATCGGCAGGCCCTGCGGTTCGAGATCAAGGTGATCGACCGGGAGCAGCGGGTCGAGGCGACGCTTCATACCGTCAACTGTCGGGAAGGCCGGGAGGAGTGCACGCGTGTGTGGGTTTGGGACGCGGCGGCGAAGCGGCTGCGTGTTGTGGCGTCCAGCGACGGGGGCGAGAACTGGAACGAGCCGCCACCCGTAGAAGACGCCGGCCAAGGCGCCGACTAGAAGGGTGCGGGAATACGCCGAAGCAACTCCAGTCGGTCCCCGGTCAGGCGAATATCCCACATGGGATCGCCGGGCTCCCCATCGGTCGCTCCAAAGATCAGTGCATCCGCGCCGGGCTGGCGCCCGATCCAGTAAATCCGGGCGAGGGGTAGTTGGGCGAACAGGGCATCTGCATCCTGGGGGCAGCGGAAGCCCTGCTGTTCACTGCGGCAACTGATGACGACCCCGGCGGGCCGCCCGGACTGCAGACGTCTTTGAATCTCGATAAGCCTCGACAGTTGGTCTGCCGCGAGATCGGCGTCTTCCGGTCTGACGGAGGCGAAGCGCTGGCGGATATCCGGCTCGCAATCTGGAGCGACGCCCAACTCTGTAATGTGTTGGACCGGTCCCCGCTGCTGCACGTCACCGTCTCGCTGCGCGACGCGGACCACCGCCGCGTCACGACGACATACGCCCGTCTCTGACGACGTCGCGGCATAGAAGAAGCGGGCTGTACCCTGAAAGCTGATGCCCGGTGGCGGCGGAGGGCCCATCCGATCGGCGGGCTTCACTTCATGCCAGAGGACGGCGTCGGCGTCGGGAATCGAAAAGGTGCGCGCCAGATCCGCCGTGGGCTGCTGAAACAGGGTGTCGGGAAGCGGGCCTTCCTGGGGGGCGGCGAGGGACAGGAAGAGGGCGAAGGCGGGCATCGTCATCCGGCGAAATCTCCTGTTCGGGAAGGCGACCCTACCGGCCCCGCTTGCGCCCCGCAAAATCAGGCCCTGACACAGTTTCGCCGCTTGACGGATCGGGACTCAATAGGCATAAGCGCCCACTCTTGTTGGACCGGCTGTGCAGAGCAATCTGCAGACGCGGTTCGCAGGAACGACCTAAGTGCCTGTTCTTTGCAGTTTCTTGGGACTTCAACGGCCTTCGCGGGGGACTGCGTGGGCCGATCGTTTTTGCGAAGTGCGTACTCTGAAGGCCTTTTTGGCCTGAAGGCTCCGGTCTTTGAAATGGTTCACAGGGACGCAGGTTCGCCTGCTTGGGAATAACAACCGATATGGATCAGAGCATCCGCATCAGGCTCAAGGCCTTCGATCACCGCGTCCTCGACTTTTCGACGCGCGAAATCGTCAATACGGCCAAGCGCACCGGCGCGACCGTCCGCGGTCCGATTCCGCTGCCGACCCTGATCGAAAAGTTCACCGTGAACCGCTCGCCGCACGTCGACAAGAAGTCGCGCGAGCAGTTTGAAATCCGCACGCACAAACGCGTGCTCGACATCGTCGACCCCACTCCGCAGACCGTGGACGCGCTCATGAAGCTCGACCTCTCTGCCGGCGTGGACGTCGAGATCAAGATCTAAAAAGAAAGAGGCGGGATCCGATGCGCACGGGCGTGATCGCCAAGAAGCTGGGCATGACCCGCGTGTTCGCCGATGACGGCGCGCACGTTCCGGTCACTGTGCTGCAGCTCGACGGCTGCCAAGTCGTCGGCCAACGTACCCAGGAGCGTGACGGCTACGTCGCTCTCCAGCTGGGCGCTGGCACCAAGAAGGCCAAGAACACCAACAAGGCTCAACGCGAAGCTTTCGCGAAGCTGTCGGTGGAACCGAAGGCCTATGTCACTGAATTCCGCATCGATGCGGACGCCATGATGGATGTGGGCGCCGAGTTCTCGGCCGATCACTTCGTCGCCGGCCAGAAGGTCGATGTCCAGGCCGAGACCATCGGTAAGGGCTTCGCCGGCGCCATGAAGCGCTGGAACTTCGGCGGTCTGCGCGCCACGCACGGTGTTTCGGTTTCGCACCGCTCGCACGGTTCGACGGGTAACCGTCAGGACCCGGGCCGTACGTTCCCGGGCAAGAAGATGGCCGGCCATCTCGGCCAGGAAGTCGTCACCACCCAGAACCTGACCGTCTTCCGCGTCGACGCGGAACGCGGCCTGATCATGATCAAGGGCGCCGTCCCCGGTCACGAGGGCACGTGGGTCAAGATCCGCGACGCCGTGAAGAAGGCCCGCCCGGCTGAAGCCCCGTTCCCCGGTGGCGTGAAGTCGTCGGCCGCTCCGGCTGCTCAACCCGCTGAGACGCCGGCTGAAGAAGCCCCGGCCGTCGAAGCGACCGAAGGCGGTGAAGCGTAATGAAACTCTCGGTCATCAAACTCGACGGCAAGGCCTCGGGCGACGTTGAACTGTCGGACGCCGTCTTCGGCATCACCGACATTCGCGGCGACCTGCTGGCCCGCTACGTCAACTGGCAGCTGGCCAAGCGCCGCGCCGGCACCCACAAGGTTCAAACCCGCAACGAGAACTCTCGTACGGGCAAGAAGATGTACAAGCAGAAGGGCACCGGCGGCGCTCGTCACGGTTCGCGCCGTGCTCCGCAGTTCGTCGGCGGCTCGCGCGCCTTCGGCCCGGTCGTTCGCGACCACGGCTTCTCGCTGCCGAAGAAGGTCCGCGCCCTGGCCCTGCGTCACGCGCTCTCCTCGAAGGCCAAGGCCGGCGAGCTGGTCGTGGTCGACAGCGTTTCGGTCAAGGACGCCAAGACGGCTTCGCTGCGCGAAACCTTCGGCAAGCTGGGCTGGACCAAGGCTCTGATCATCGCTGGTCCGGAAGTTGAAACCAACTTCGGCCTGGCCGCTCGCAACATCCCGCACATCGACGTGCTGCCGAACGCCGGCCTGAACGTCTATGACATCCTGCGGGCCGACAAGCTGGTGCTGACGAAGGCTGCTGTTGAAGCCATCGAAGCCCGCTTCGCGAAGAAGGAGGCCGCGTAATGGCCGGCGCTCAACCGACCGCGCGTCACTACGACACCATCCTGGCTCCGGTGATCACCGAGAAGGCCACGATCCTGTCGGAACAGAACAAGGTCGTCTTCCGCGTCGCGGAAAACGCCTCGAAGGACGAGATCGCTGCCGCGGTCGAGGCCCTGTTCAAGGTCAACGTGCTGAAGGTCAACACCCTCGTTCAGAAGGGCAAGACCAAGCGTTTCCGCGGCATTCTGGGCCGTCGGGTCGACATCAAAAAAGCGATCGTGACGCTGGCTGAAGGCCAGTCGATCGACGTCACCACGGGGCTCTAAGCAGATGGCTTTGAAGACCTACAATCCGACTTCGCCGGGCCGTCGCGCCCTGGTGCTGATCGACCGCTCGGAGCTCCACAAGGGCCGTCCCGAGAAGTCGCTGACCGAAGGCCTGACCAAGTCGGGCGGTCGTGGTCAGGGCGGTCGCATCGCTGTCCGCTTCCGCGGCGGCGGCGCCAAGACCCTGTACCGCAAGATCGACTTCAAGCGTCGCAAGTTCGCCTCGGCGACCGTCGAACGCCTGGAATACGATCCGAACCGCACCGCCTTCATCGCCCTCATCGTCTATGAAGACGGCGAAAAGGCCTACATCATCGCGCCGCAACGCCTGAAGGCGGGCGACACGGTGGTCGCTGGTGAAAAGGTCGACGTGAAGCCGGGCAACGCGATGCCGCTGCGCTCGATCCCGGTCGGCACGATCATCCACAACGTTGAAATGAAGCCGGGCAAGGGCGCCCAGCTGGCCCGCTCGGCCGGCGCCTACGCCCAGCTGGTCGGTCGCGATCAGGGCTACGCCCAGATCCGTCTCGGCTCGGGCGAGCTTCGCATGGTCCTGGACGGCTGCATGGCCACGGTGGGCGCGGTTTCGAACCCCGACCACATGAACCAGAACCTCGGCAAGGCCGGCCGCAAGCGTCACATGGGCTTCCGCCCGCACGTCCGCGGCGTCGCCATGAACCCGATCGACCACCCGCACGGTGGTGGTGAAGGCCGGACCTCTGGTGGTCGTACCCCGGTTACGCCGTGGGGCAAGGACACCAAGGGCACCCGCACCCGCAAGAACAAGGCGACGGACAAGTACATCATCCGTACCCGTCACGTTAAGAAGGCTCGCTAACCGATGGCCCGCTCCTCCTGGAAAGGCCCGTTTGTAGACGGGTATCTGCTCAAGAAGGCCGACGCTGTTCAATCGTCGGGCCGCAAGGACGTGATCAAGACCTGGTCGCGCCGCTCCACCATCCTGCCGCAGTTCGTCGGTCTGACGTTCGGCGTCCACAACGGCCTGAAGCACGTGCCGGTGATCGTCTCGGAAGAGATGGTCGGCATGAAGTTCGGCGAGTTCGCCCCGACCCGGAACTTCCCGGGCCACGCGGCGGACAAGAAGGCCAAGAGGAAGTAATCCATGGCCCAGACCAAGAACCCCCGTCGGGTCGGTCAAACCGAAGCCCGCGCCAAGCTGGTGAACGTCCGGATCAGCCCCCAGAAGCTGAACCTGGTCGCCGCCTCGATCCGCGGCCTGCCGGTCCAGAAAGCGCTCAACGAGCTGGAATTCAGCCGTAAGCGTATCGCCACCGACGTCCGCAAGGTCCTGTATTCGGCGATCTCGAACGCCGAGAACAACCACAACCTCGACATCGACAACCTGGTCGTCGCCGAGGCCTTCGTGGGCAAGAACCTGGTGATGAAGCGTTTCGCGAGCCGCGCTCGTGGTCGCTCGTCGCGCATCCTGAAACCGTTCAGCGAGATCACCATCGTGGTCCGTGAAGCCGGCGAGGCCGCCTGATGGGTCAGAAAATCAATCCGATCGGTTTCCGCCTCGGCGTGAACCGCACGTGGGACAGCCGCTGGTTCGCCGACGGCGCCTCCTACGCCCGTCTGCTGCACCAGGACCTGGCGCTGCGCACGTGGCTCAAGGAACGCCTGCAAGCCGCCGGCGTGTCGCGCATCATCATCGAGCGTCCGCACAAGAAGTGCCGCGTGACGATCTACGCCGCCCGTCCGGGAGTCGTGATCGGCAAGAAGGGCGCCGACATCGAGAAGCTCCGCAAGGACATCTCGGCCCGCACTGAAGGCGAAGTTCACCTGAACATCGTCGAAGTCCGCAAGCCGGAAACCGACGCCCAGCTGATCGCCGAGAACATCGCGCAGCAGCTGGAACGCCGTATCGCCTTCCGCCGCGCCATGAAGCGCGCGATGCAGTCGGCCATGCGTCTGGGCGCCAAAGGCGTCCGGATCAACGTTTCGGGTCGCCTCGGCGGCGCTGAAATCGCCCGCATGGAATGGTACCGCGAAGGTCGCGTGCCGCTTCACACCCTGCGCGCCGACATCGACTACGGCTTCATCGAAGCCAAGACGACGTACGGCATCATCGGCGTGAAGGTCTGGGTGTTTAAGGGTGAAGTGCTCGAGCACGACCCGATGGCCCAGGACAAGCGTTGGGCCCAGGAAGCCTCGGGTCCGTCGTCGAACGAAGGCCGTGAGCGCGGCGGTCCCCGTGGGGATCGTGGTCCGCGTCGCGACCGCGGACGTGGTGAGAACTAAGTCATGCTGCAACCGAAGAAAACCAAGTACCGGAAGGCCTTCAAGGGCCGCATCCACGGTTCGGCCAAGGGCGGCTTCTCGCTGAACTTCGGCTCGTACGGCCTGAAGACGGTCGAGCCGGAACGCATCACCGCGCGTCAGATCGAAGCGGCTCGCCGCGCGATCACCCGCCAGATGAAGCGTCAAGGCCGCGTCTGGATCCGCGTATTCCCGGACCTGCCGGTCACCGGCAAGCCCGCCGAAGTCCGGATGGGTAAGGGCAAGGGCGCCGTGGACCACTGGGCCGCGCGCTGCCACCCGGGCCGTATCCTGTTCGAAATCGACGGCGTGCCGGACGATGTGGCGCGTGAAGCGCTGCGCCTCGGCGCCGCCAAGCTGCCGGTCCGCACCAAGGTGGTCACCCGCCTCGACGCCGGCATCGCTCATGTGGAGGCTGCTGCCTGATGACCAAGATCGCTGATCTCCGGTCCCAGACCCCGGACCAACTGGCCGACGAGCTGCTGAAGCTCAAGAAGGAACAGTTCAACCTGCGCTTCCAGGCCGCCACCGGCCAAATGGAAAAGACCCACCGGGTCTCGGAAGTGCGCAAGGACATCGCTCGCATCAGCACGCTTCTGCGTGCGAACCGCGCGGCGGGTTAAGGAACGAAAATGCCCAAGCGAATTCTCGAAGGCGTGGTCGTCTCTGACAAGGGCGACAAGACTGTCATCGTCAAGGTCGAGCGCACCCTGCTGCACCCGGTCCTGAAGAAGACCGTGCGTCTGTCCAAGAAGTACCACGCTCACGACGAAGCGAATGCCCTCAAGGTCGGTGACCTGGCCCGCATCGTCGAGTGCGCCCCGAAGTCCAAGCTGAAGCGCTGGGAAGTCCTGTCGGACGCCTCGGCCGCCTCGGCCTCGTAAGAAGAAGGATCGGATCCCATGATCCAGATGCAAACTAACCTGGAGGTGGCCGACAATTCGGGCGCTCGCCGGGTCATGTGCATCAAGGTGCTTGGCGGCTCGAAGCGCCGCTACGCCTCGGTGGGCGACACCATTGTCGCCTCGGTGAAGGAAGCGATTCCGCGCGGCCGCGTGAAGAAGGGCGACGTCGTTCGCGCCATCGTCGTGCGCACCGCCAAGGACATCATGCGCAAGGACGGCTCTGTCATCCGTTTTGACAAGTCGGCCGCCGTCATCGTCAACAAGCAGAACGAGCCTGTCGGCACCCGTATCTTCGGGCCGGTTCCGCGCGAACTGCGCGCCAAGAACCACATGAAGATCATCTCGCTGGCTCCGGAGGTCCTGTAACCATGGCCGCCAAGATCAAGAAGGGCGACAACGTCGTCATCCTGACCGGCAAGGACAAGGGCCGCACTGGCCAGGTCCTGAAGGTCCTTCCGACCGAAAACCGCGTCCTGGTTCAGGGCATCAACATGGTTCAGCGCCACACGCGTCCGACCCAGGGTGACCCGCAGGGCGGCATCAAGAACAAGGAAGCCTCGCTTCACCTGTCGAACGTCGCGATCGCCGACGCCAACGGCAAGGCGACCCGCGTCGGCTTCAAGGTTGACGGGGACAAGAAGGTCCGCGTCGCCAAGACGACGGGAGACGTCATCTGATGGCCGACACCAAGTACACCCCCCGCCTGAAGACGGAATACGTCTCGCGCATCCGCGGCGAGATGAAGACCAAGTTCGGCTACACCAACGAGATGCAGATCCCCAAGCTGGACAAGATCGTCCTGAACATGGGTATCGGTGAAGCTGTCGCCGACTCCAAGAAGGCCACCGCGGCCCTCAAGGACCTGACGGCCATCGCTGGTCAGAAGGCTGTGCCGACCAAGGCCCGCAACTCCATCGCCGGCTTCAAGCTGCGCGAAGGCATGGTTGTCGGCGGCAAGGTCACCCTGCGCGGCGACCAGATGTACGAGTTCCTGGACCGGTTCATCACGATCGCGCTGCCGCGCGTGAAGGATTTCCGTGGTCTGAAGGGCACGTCGTTCGACGGTCGCGGCAACTACGCGACCGGCCTCAAGGAACACATCGTGTTCCCGGAGATCAACTACGACCAGATCGATCAGATGTGGGGCATGGACATCATCGTCTGCACCACGGCCAAGACCGATGAGGAAGCCAAGGCTCTCCTCACCGAGTTCAAGTTCCCGTTCGTGACGAACTGAGCGGGAAGGGAAGAGAACAATGGCTAAGAAGTCCGCTGTAAACCGTAACGAGAAGGTCAAGGCCCTCGTCGCGAAGTACGCCGACAAGCGTGCCGCCCTAAAGGCGACCGCCAACAACGAGTCCCTCCCGCTTGAGGAGCGCTTCGAAGCGCGCCTGAAGCTGGCGGAACTGCCGCGCAACTCCGCGCCGAACCGCATCCGCAACCGCTGTGAGGTGACCGGTCGTCCGCGCGCCTACTATCGCAAGCTGAAGATGAGCCGGATTGCCCTGCGTGAGCTGGGCAACCTGGGTCAGATCCCCGGCCTGACGAAGTCGAGCTGGTAAGGGGGAGATACAGTCATGATGATCAACGATCCCCTGAGCGACATGATCGCCCGCATCAAGAACGCTGCGACCCGCAAGCGTTCGAAGGTGCTGACCCCGGCCTCGCGTCTGCGCCAGCGCGTCCTCGACGTGCTGCAGGACGAAGGCTACATCCGCGGCTACAACCTGGTGCAAAACCCGGGTGAGTTCCCGCAGTTCGAGATCGAGCTGAAGTACTTCGACGGCCAGCCGGTGATCGCCGAGATCGCCCGCGTGTCGAAGCCCGGCCGTCGCGTCTATTCGGCTATCAGCGACCTGAAGCCGATCAAGAACGGCCTCGGCATTTCGATCCTCTCGACGTCCAAGGGCGTCATGTCGGACGCTGCTGCCCGCGACGCGAACGTCGGCGGCGAAGTCCTCTGCAGGGTCTACTAAGATGTCCCGTATCGGCAAGAAAACCATCGCGATCCCGAAGGGCGTCACTGTCGCCCTCGACGGTCAAACCGTCTCGGTGAAGGGTCCCAAGGGCGAACGCACCTGGACCGTCGCTGAAGAAATCGAAGTCAAGCAGGAAGGCGACGAACTGTCGCTGACCCCGCGCTCGGACACCCAACGCGCCCGCGCGATGTGGGGCCTGTCGCGCACGCTGGTCGACAACATGGTCACGGGCGTCACCACCGGCTTCGACAAGACGCTGGAACTGGTCGGCGTCGGCTATCGTGCGGCGATGAAGGGCAACCAGCTGTCGCTGCAGCTCGGCTTCTCGCACGACGTCGACATCGATCCGCCGGCTGGCGTGACCTTCGCTGTTCCGAAGCAGACCGAGATCAAGATCTCGGGCCCGGACAAGCAAGCCGTCGGTCAGATCGCCGCCGTCATCCGCAAGCTGCGTCCGCCGGAGCCCTACAAGGGCAAGGGTGTCCGCTACGCCGGTGAAACCGTGCGTCGCAAGGAAGGCAAGAAGAAGTAAGTCATGGCTCTTTCTCTTCAACAGCAAGCCAAGCGCCGCGCCGAGCGCAACCGTCGCCGCCTGAAGGCTGTCGCCAACGGTCGTCTGCGCCTTTCGGTCTACCGTTCGGACAAGAACATCTCGGCCCAGATCATCGACGACGCCCAGGGCGTCACGGTGGCCGCCGCCTCGTCGCTGGAAGGCGGCAAGGGCAAGAAGGGCTCGGACGTCGCCTCGGCTGCCGCCATCGGCAAGCTGATCGCCGAACGCGCCATCGAGAAGGGCGTCAAGGACGTCGTCTTCGACCGCGGCCAGTACATCTATCACGGACGGGTGAAGGCGCTGGCGGAAGCCGCGCGTGAAGCCGGCCTGAATTTCTAAGGGACGCGACAGATGGCGCAACAACCCCAGCGCGGCGGACAAGGCGGCAACGACCGCAACCGTCGTGACAACCGTAACGCTCCCGCTGTCGACGGTCCGGAATCGGACATCGTCGAGAAGCTGGTGCACATCAACCGCGTCGCCGCCACCGTGAAGGGCGGTCGTCGCTTCAGCTTCGCCGCCCTGATGGTCGTCGGTGACGGCAAGGGCCGCGTCGGCTTCGGTCACGGCAAGGCGCGCGAAGTGCCGGAAGCCATCCGCAAGGCGACCGAAGAAGCCAAGAAGACCATGATCAAGGTTCCGCTGCGCGAGAACCGCACCCTGCACCACGACGGCGCTGGCCGTTGGGGCGCCGGCAAGATCATGATGCGCGCCGCCCCTCCCGGGACCGGCGTCATCGCGGGCGGTCCGATGCGTGCGGTCCTCGAAACCCTCGGCGTCCAGGACGTCGTCGGCAAGTCGACCGGTTCGTCGAACCCCTACAACATGATCCGCGCGACGTTCGAGGCCCTCAAGGTACAGTCGTCGCCGCGTCAGGTGGCTTCGAAGCGTGGCAAGAAGGTCGCTGACCTGATGGGCCGCCGCAACGACGGCGCCTCGGCGCCGGAAGCTGTGGAGTCCTAAGTCATGGCCAAGACTGAATCGAAAGCCACCGTCACCATCCGCCAGACCGGTTCGCCGATCCGCCGCAAGGCCGACCAGCGCGCCACCCTGTCGGGCCTGGGCCTGAACCGCGTGGGTCGCGAGTCGACCCTCGAGGACACCCCCTCGGTCCGCGGCATGATCGCCAAGGTCGCGCACATGGTCGAAGTGGTCGAAAAGTAAGACTGAAGATCTCCCTCCCCCTCGCGGGGGAGGGATGTCGTCGTTCACGGCGACAGGGTGGGGGCGGCTCAGTGAGCGGCCCTCATTGCAATTGGAGGACGGATCGCTTAGCCGTCCCCACCCGGTCGGCTTCGCCGACCACCCTCCCCGAATGGGGAGGGAGAGAATCGAGATTAACGCCGAGTCCGGATCACTCCGGGCGCTAGAACCCGAAAGGATCAGGCACATGAAACTGAACGAAATCCGCGACAACGAAGGCGCCCACAAGAAGCGCATGCGCGTCGGCCGTGGCCCGGGCTCGGGCAAGGGCAAGACCGCCGGTCGCGGCGTCAAGGGTCAGAAGTCGCGTTCGGGCGTCGCCATCGGCGGCTTCGAAGGCGGCCAGATGCCGCTGTACATGCGTATGCCGAAGCGCGGCTTCAACAATCCGAACGCGCTGAAGCTGGCTGAAGTGAACCTGTGGCGCCTGCAAGACGCCATCGATGCCGGCAAGCTGGACATCAAGGGCGAGATCAAGGGCGACGCCCTGGTCGCCGCCGGCGTGATCCGCCGCGTCAAGGACGGCGTCCGTCTGCTGGGCACCGGCGAGATCAAGGGCAAGCTGAACCTGGTCGTCTGGTCGGCCTCGGCCGGCGCCAAGGCCGCCATCGAAGCCGCCGGCGGTTCGGTCGTCGAGCAACGCATCGAAGCGGAAGCCAAGGCCGCCGCTCGCGTCGAGAAGCGCAACGCCGCCAAGGGCAAGGCTCCGGCCCCCAAGGCGCCGAAGGGCGACGCCAACAAGATCTCGGCCCGCGCCAAGCGCACGGCCGCGAAGTAAAAAGACTGAGGGGCGCCCTCGCCATGAGGGCGCCCTTCTCCTATCTGGACGCAGGCGCGGACTCGTCGTCCGATGCGCCGCGTTCTGATCAGTCGGGGTGACACTATGGCTTCGGCCGCCGAACAACTCGCAGCAAACATGAACATGGGCTCGTTCGCACGCGCGACCGAGTTGCATAAGCGCCTGCTCTTCACCGTGCTGGCCATGGTCGTGTTCCGTATCGGCTGCTACGTGCCGATCCCCGGCATCAACAACGAACAATTCCTGGCGTTCTTCCAGAACCCGGACGGCCAGCGCGGCATCCTGGACATGCTGAACATGTTCTCGGGCGGCGCCGTCCAGAACATGGCTGTCTTCGCGCTGAACGTGATGCCGTACATCTCGGCCTCGATCATCGTGCAGCTGATGGGCGCGGTGTATCCGCCCTGGGAAAAGCTGCGCAAGGAAGGCGGCGAGAGCGGCCGCAAGCAGCTGAACCAGTACACGCGTTACCTGACCGTCGTCCTGGCCGTGGCCCAGGCCTTCGGCATCGCGACGCAGCTGAACGGCCAGCCTGGCCTGATCGACGAGCCGGGCCTCTTCTTCATCATCACCACCACCACCTGCCTGACCGCGGGCACCATGTTCCTGATGTGGCTGGGTGAGCAGGTGACCGCGCGCGGCGTCGGCAACGGCATCTCGCTGATCATCTTCGCCGGTATCGTGGCGGTCCTGCCGGGCACCATCGGCCGTATGTTCGGCCTGACCCAGCAGGGTCAGATGTCGCCCTTCGCCCTGCTGGCCATCGTCGGGCTGGCGGTCGGCGTGGTGATCTTCATCGTCTTCATGGAACGCGCCCAGCGCCGCCTGCTGATCCAGTATCCGAAGCGCCAGGAAGGCAACCGCATGGCCGGTGGCGAGCGTTCGTTCCTGCCGCTGAAGGTCAACACCGCGGGCGTGATTCCGCCGATCTTCGCCTCGTCGCTGCTGATGCTGCCGACGACCGTGGCCCAGTTCACCAACCAGGCGAACCTGCCCGCGTGGCTGAGCTGGCTGCCGACCTTCGCGGCCCAGATGCAGCATGGCCAGCCGGTGTTCACCGTGCTGTACGCGATCCTGATCATCTTCTTCTGCTTCTTCTACACCTCGATCACCTTCAACCCCGAGGACACGGCTGAGAACCTGCGCAAGTACGGCGGCTTCCTGCCGGGCATCCGTCCGGGCAAGCGGACGGCGGAATATCTGGACTACGTCCTGACCCGCCTGACCGTGATCGGCGCCGCCTACATCACCGCCGTCTGCGTTCTGCCGGAGATCATGGTCGCCAACCTGGGCCAGAGCTTCTACTTCGGCGGCACCTCGGTGCTGATCGTGGTCTCGGTGACCATGGACACCGTGGCGCAGATCCAGTCGCAACTGCTGGCGCACCAGTACGAAGGCCTGATCAAGAAGGCCAAGCTGCGTGGCCGTGGGCAAGGCAAGGGCAAGGGCGTGACCGCGCCCGCCCGCCGCTGATCTGATCGCGAGGGGGAAGCGATGAACCTGATCCTGTTCGGACCGCCGGCGGCGGGCAAGGGCACCCAGGCCAAGCGCCTGGTCGAGACCCGCGGCATGATCCAGCTGTCGACCGGCGACATGCTGCGCGAGGCGATCGCCTCGGGCTCGGAGCTGGGCCAGGAATGCCAGGCGATCATGTCGCGCGGCGACCTGGTGCCCGACGCGGTCGTGATCGCCCTGATCGAGGCCCAGCTGAAGGCGGCGGAAGACGCCGGCGGCGCCATCTTCGACGGTTTCCCGCGCACCCTGGCCCAGGCCGAGGCGCTGGACGCCATGCTGGCCAAGCTGGGCAAGAAGATCGACCACGTGGTCCGCCTTAAGGTGGACGACGAGGCCCTGCTGGCGCGCGTGGCCAGGCGCTTCGCCGACCAGGGCCGTCCGGACGACAATCCCGAGAGCTTCAAGGTCCGTCTGGACGCGTACAACCGCAACACGGCGCCGCTGCTGCCCTACTATGCGGACAAGGGCCTGCTGACCGAGGTCAACGGCATGGACTCGATCGAGGCCGTCTCGACCGCCATCGACGGCGCACTGGCCTGATCCAGATCTGAGGTCCGTCCGGAAACGGGCGGACCATCTCCTGTTGGCGCGCGTTCATGTCCCATGTGGCAGAAGGCGAGCGTGACACCGGGACATCCCTTCCTGAAAGACCGCCGGGTCCGCAATCTCGGCATCGCCGCAGGCATCCTCGCGGCGCATTTCGTCGTGGCCGTCGCCGTGGGCCGTGGCGGCCCGACCGGGCCTCTGGTGCCGCCGACCCCGCCGCTGGAGGTGCTGCTGTTCCGCCCGACGGTCCCGCCGCCTCCGCCCCCGCCCCCGCCTCCGGAACAGCCGGTGCGCAGCCAGGGGGGAGGGGCGCCCGCCGCGCCCTCGCGCGTCCATGTCTCGCCGCGCCCGCCCGAGATCCCGCCCGAAATCGCCGCCCCGATCACCCCCGCGCCCGAGCCCGCCCTGACGGTGGGAGTGGCTCCCATCGCCTCGCCGGAACCCGGCATGGGGCGGGGTGGGCAGGGGACCGGCACGGGGACGGGCGTCGGCGCCGGCAACGGCCCCGGCTCGGGCGTCGGCCCCATCATCCTGAGAGGAGCCAGCGCGCGCGAGATCTTCGAGGACACGCCGCGCGAGTTGCGCCGCCGGGCCCGGGGCGTGGACGTGACCGTCAACTGCCGGATCCGCCTCGACGAGCGGCTCGAGGCCTGCCGCGTGGTGGACGAACGTCCGGCGGGGTCGGGGTTCGGCGCGGTGGCCGTGCGGATCGCCGAGGGTCGCTTCCGCATCCGCCCGGCGCGCTCCCCCGCGGGCGATCCGGTGGCGGGCGGCCGCATCACCATCGGGGTGATCTGGCCCTGACGCTCCGGTTGCCGGAGACTTCCGTTCAACGAATGGGGTTGCGGTCGCGGAAATCCGGTCGATAGTCTGATCAGACAGCCGGGGAGGGCCGCCATGCATGTGATCGATCACCGACCGCCGCGGGCCTCGCGCACCTCGCGCACCACCGCCTTCCTGATCGTGCTGGCCCTTCATGCCCTGGTGCTGCTGTGGCTGGCGCTGGAGCGGGCAGGGGTCTTCCCCCCGGAAATCCCGGCCATCGAGGTGACCCTGTTCTCGGGCGGAGGCGGGGGAGCCCCCAGCGACGGCGCGGAGGCGACCAAGGTCTCGGCCCGCCGCGCCGCGCCGTCGTCGCTGCACGTGCCCGAGGTGGCCACGCCCCAGCCGGACAGCCCGGCCGCCCCGACCGAGACCGCGCCCCCGACCCTGATTCCCCCGATGAACCCCGGCATCGAGATCGCCGCCGAATCCGAGTCGGCGCCGTCCGGCGGCGTCCAGGGACTGACGGGCGCCGGGACAGGCACGGGCGGCGGCGTCGGCTCGGGCACAGGCACGGGGACCGGCGAGGGCGCCGGGGCGGGCAACAGCCCCTCGCGCTGGGTGCGCACCCTGACGCCGGCCGAGCGTGACGCCCACTATCCGCGCGACGCGGCCCATCGGCGGCTGTCGGGGCAGGTGGTGCTGAACTGCGTGGTCTACGCCAGCACCCGGATCGAACGCTGCCGGGTCCGCTCGGAATCACCGGGCGGGCAGGGATTCGGTCAGGCGGCCCTGCAGGCGGTGCGACTGATGCGGCGGCAGCCTCCGACCGTGAATGGACGCGTGAAATCCTCCCACCGCGAGGACCTGCTGATCATTTTCGCGCCCCCGGCGGCCCCTGCGGCATAACCGACCCGTTGACGGAAGCTGAATCCCCTGTATAAGGCCCGCTTCCGCGAAGGGCGCGCACGCTCCTGGTCTGTTGACCGGAGCGTTTATTGCGTCCGCACACGCGTATCTGGAGAGCTTCGTGGCCCGTATTGCTGGCGTCAACATCCCGACCAACAAGCGCGTTGAAATCGCGCTTCAGTACATCCATGGCATCGGCCCGGCGGCCGCCAAGGACATCACCGAGAAGGTCGGCATCGAATCCGCCCGTCGCGTCAATCAACTGACCGACGCGGAAGTGCTGCAGATCCGCGAGACGATCGACCGCGATCACACCGTGGAAGGCGACCTGCGCCGTGAGACCTCGATGAACATCAAGCGTCTGATGGACCTGGCCTGCTACCGCGGCCTGCGTCACCGCAAGGGCCTGCCGGTCCGCGGTCAGCGCACCCACACCAACGCCCGCACCCGCAAGGGTCCCGCCAAGCCGATCGCCGGCAAGAAGAAGTAAGAGCTGACACATGGCCAAGGAACCGGGTCGCGTTAAGAAGCGCGAGCGCAAGAACATCACCTCGGGCGTCGCCCACGTGAACGCCTCGTTCAACAACACGATGGTGACCATCACCGACGCTCAAGGGAACGCGATTTCCTGGTCGTCGGCCGGTCACATGGGCTTCAAGGGTTCGCGCAAGTCGACCCCGTACGCCGCCCAGATGGCTGCCGAAGACGCGGGCCGCAAGGCTGCCGAACACGGCGTCAAGACGCTGGAAGTCAACGTCTCGGGTCCGGGTTCCGGCCGTGAGTCGGCCCTGCGCGCCCTCCAGGCCGTCGGCATGACCATCACGACCATTCGCGACGTCACCCCGATGCCGCACAACGGTTGCCGTCCGCCGAAGCGCCGCCGCGTCTAAGCGAACCGCCGCCGACTCTATTCTCCGTCGCTCCCGAGACGCCTGACGAGGCGGGGAGCGGCGAACACCGACTCGAGGGACATCCATGATCGAACGAAACTGGCAAGAGCTGATCCGTCCCGAGAAGCCGCAGATCGAGGCGAGCTCCGACCCCCAGCGCAAGGCGCGCCTGGTCGCTGAGCCCCTGGAACGCGGTTTCGGCGTGACGCTCGGCAATGCCCTGCGCCGCGTTCTCCTGTCGTCGCTGCAAGGCGCCGCGGTGACCGCGATTCAAATCGACGGCGTCGTCCACGAATTCTCGTCGCTGGAAGGCGTGCGCGAAGACGTCGTCGACATCGTGCTGAACATCAAGCAACTGGCGCTGCGCATGCACGCTGAAGGTCCGAAGCGCATGACCCTGCGCGCCACGGGCCCCGGCGTCGTCACGGCCGGCCAGATCGACGTCCCCGCGGACATCGAGGTTCTGAACCCGGATCACGTCATCTGCACCCTGGATGACGGCGCTTCGGTCCGCATGGAACTGACCGTCCAGAACGGCAAGGGCTATGTGGCTTCGGAGTTCAACCGTCCGGAAGACGCCCCGATCGGCCTGATCGCCGTCGACGCCCTGTACTCGCCGGTCAAGCGCGTCGCCTATCGCGTCGAGCCGACCCGTCAGGGCCAGTCGCTGGATTACGACAAGCTGGTGCTGGAAGTCGAAACCAACGGCGCCGTCTCGCCGGTTGACGCTGTGGCTTACGCCTCGCGCATCCTGCAAGATCAGCTGCAGATCTTCATCACCTTCGACGAGCCGAAGAAGGCTGTTGAGCAGTCGGACGGCAAGCCCGACCTGCCCTTCAACCCGGCCCTGCTGAAGAAGGTGGACGAGCTGGAGCTGTCGGTCCGTTCGGCCAACTGCCTGAAGAACGACAACATCGTCTACATCGGCGACCTGATCCAGAAGACCGAGGGCGAAATGCTTCGCACCCCGAACTTCGGCCGCAAGTCGCTGAACGAGATCAAGGAAGTTCTCGCGACGATGGGCCTCAGCCTCGGCATGGATGTGCCGAACTGGCCGCCCGAAAACATCGAAGATCTGGCCAAGAAGTTCGACGACCAGATCTAGTTTCAACCCTCCGCCCATGACCCTTTCGGGATCGCGGAGCGGTTAGAATGAGAGAGCCCAAGGTCCACAGGTATGGTGGAAACCAGGGTTGAGTAGGAGAGACCCCGATGCGCCACGGCGCCGCCTATCGCAAGCTCGGCCGTACGGTCAGCCACCGCCAGGCCATGTTCGCCAACATGGCTGCTTCGCTGATCAAGCACGAGCAGATCACGACCACCCTGCCGAAGGCGAAGGAACTGCGTCCCTTCGTCGAGAAGCTGGTCACCCTCGCCAAGAAGGGCGACCTGCACGCTCGTCGTCAGGCCATCAGCCAGGTCCGTGACGTGCCGCAAGTCGGCAAGCTGTTCGAAACGATCGGCCCGCGCTATGCCGAACGTAACGGCGGCTACATCCGCATCATGAAGGCCGGCTTCCGTCACGGCGACAACGCCGCCATGGCCGTGATCGAGTTCGTCGACCGCGACGTCGACGCCAAGGGCCAGGACTCGGGTCCGGTCTATGAGATCGAGGGCGACGACGAAGCCTAAGCTTCGCTCGTTGGGGCAAGTGAAGGGGCGGCGGGCGAAAGCCTGCCGCCCCTTTCTGCGTTTGGCGGTCCGGTGCGGGCCACCGCCGATATGGCCGTGACGAGGCTGACGAAAGCTGACCGTGACGGCGTGGCGCTTGAAACCGGTCGCCACCATCCGTCAGGGTGAGAGAAACGGGAGTTTCTCGCATGCGCACAGGCTTGCTCGTTCTGACCGCCGCGCTGACCGCTTCCGTGGGCCTGACCGCCTGCTATCCGGCGAAGATCATGCAGTACGACCGGCCCGACACGCGGCTGGTGCTGGATCGGGTGCGCGCGGGGGAGGCGGACCGAGCTCAACTGGCGGATGGTCGGACGGTCGATCTGGCCCAGGCGGTGACCGCGGGCGAGCTGATCTGTTCGGTGCGGCTGGAGCCCGCCTGCCTGTCCGCGGCGCAGGTCGTGCGTCTGGAGACGAGCGAGGCGCCGGACACGCCCCTGTGGGTCTATGTGGTGGCGGCGCCCTTGACCCCCATCGTTCTGGCCAATGAAGCGATGGAGGGGCTGGATCGCGCCCTGACCGGCGGGCCGCAGACCTATAGCCTCGGCTGGGCGGCGAACTCGGGCAATCCCTGCCTCCCGTTCGTCCAGCGGGCGGACGGCGGCGCCTGGCCTTCGGACCAGAAGATCCGCGCCGACCTGTATCGCCGCCGGGCGGAGCTGGACGGCGCCTGTCTGATGCAGTTGGGGCGGGAGTACGCCATTCCGGTCCCGGCGCGGCGGCGGTTGCATCTGACCGGCCAGATCCGCGCCCGGTTCGAGGCCTTCGCCTGCGCCCGGCCGCGCCCGGAGGCCGAAGCGGACGCGCCTCGGGTCTTTGCCCCGCTGGGGCGGATCCACACCGAGGGACGCGAAGTCGGCTGGCCCCGCGAACTGGCGGGCCTGCTGGACGATCCGGCGACCTGGGCGACCTCCCCGGCGCTGACACAGGCCTGCACCGGAGCCGGAGGCGTGGCTCCTGATCCGGCGCCGGCGATGGCGCGCGCGCGCGAGGCCTGGCCTATTCCTTCGACAGGTCCTGCCGCTTGAACCAGACCAGCGCGCCGCCCAGCGGGACTAGGGTCCACAGGGCGAGGCCAGTCAGCGACCTCCAGATCACGGCGCCGGTCAGAGGCGCCTCCAGCGGGCCTTCCACCGCCGCCTTCAGCGTGTCGTAGGCGAGGCCCGGCAGGAGCAGTTGCAGCGTCCAGCCGCCGGGGTCCATGCCCAGCAGGGCCGGTCCGATCTGGCCGAAGATGCTCTGGATGAAGCCCAGCGCCCACGGCACGATCAGCGCCGCCAGCAGAGACCGCGTCATCACCGCCGCCAGCAGGCCAACGAGGGTGAACTGGACGATCCGGATATAGGACAGCAGCCAGGTCAGGGCGATGCCGCCCACATCCCCGCCATTGACCGAAAAGCTGAGGCCTCGGCCATAGACGAAGGCCTGGGCCAGCAGGAAGCAGAAGCTGGCGATCAGGAAGAACAGGCTGCCGACGATGGCGACGATCTTCACCACTCCCACCTTGGCGAGGATAAGGGAGGTGCGGTCGTTGCGGGCGCTGATCAGACGCCAGGTCTCCCATCGATAGTCCCCCGCATAGATGGTGGCGGCGGCGATCAGGACGCAGATCAGGACGAAGCCGTTGGCGCACGCCCCGGCGGCCAGACCCAGGGCGTCGCCCAGGTTCACGGCCTCGGAGGGCAGGTTGATATCCAGGTTTGCGGCCTTGGCCGCTTCGTCGCCCTTGGTCTTGGTGATCCAGTGGAACAGCACGCCGCCGATGGCGAACAGGACCGGTGTCAGAAGGGTCGACAGAACAACCAGCACCCGGTTCAACGAGAAGCGGTAGCCCTCGGCTCTTAGCGCATCAACGAGCATGGTCGGCCTCCTGAACGGCGCCCGTCTCGGTGAAGAAGATGCTCTCAAGGTCGGCGCCGACCCATTTGGCTTCGTGAATGTCGACGCCCTGTTCGACCAGGGCGCGGATCAGGGCGGGGCCGTCCTCGCGGCGGATCTCGGCCAGCACGGCCTCGCCGTCGCGGGTCGCCTTGACGCTGAGCGCGCCCAGCACCTTCTCGACCGGCGTGCCGATCAGGCGCAGTCGCTCGCCGCCGGCGGCGGTCAGTTCGCTGACCGCGCCCTCCAGCACCAGCTTGCCCTTGTTCATGATGGCCACGCGGTCGCAGATGCGCTGGACTTCGCTGAGCTGGTGGCTGGCCAGAACCACGGTCACGCCGTCGTCGGCGGCCAGCGACCGGATCAGGCCGCGCATCTCCTGGATGCCGGGCGGGTCCATGCCGCTGGTCGGCTCATCGAGGATGACGAGGTCGGGCCGGGTCATCAGTGAGGCGGCAATGCCGAGGCGCTGCATCATGCCGACCGAGAAGCCGCGCACCTTGCGGTCCGCCGCCCGGGTCAGGCCGACCCGCTCCAGCCAGTAGGGGATGTCCGCCTCGCCGCCGTGGCCATGCTCCAGCGCCAGCCAGCGCAGAACCATGCGGGCGGTCATGTAGGGCGGGAAGCGCGGGGTCTCGATCATTGAGCCCATCCGGCGCATGGCGGCCACGTCGCCGACGGGCCCGCCCATGACGGTGGCCGAACCGTCCGTCGGCTGGATCAGGCCCAGCAGGATGCGGAACAGGGTCGACTTGCCGGCGCCGTTCGGCCCCAGCACCCCATAGACCCCGCCCTTGGGAATCGTCAGGTCCAGGCCGTCCAGGGCGCGGACGTCGCCATAGGTCTTGGTCAGACCGCGGGTTTCGATGACAGCGTTCATAAAGCGAAGGTTGAGCGTGTGTCGGGGCGGCTGGCAAGGCGGGTTCGCATTAAGCTTTTGCAACCGCGACCGGGGTTCGTCGTGTGACTGTCGTCCGGGGAGGCTAGGCAGGCCGCTTCGCTGTCCAGAGCCCGTCATGTTCCTTCGCGCCCTGTTCCTGACCCTCGGCGCCGTTTCGGCGCTGGCGACGGCCCCGATGCCGGCTCAGGCCCAAGCTCAGGGCCAGACTACGGCCGCGACCCGCGAGCGTCCGGTGATCCTGATCGGCGTTGACGGCTTCCGCGCGGACTATCTGGACCCGGCGCGGACCCCGACCTTGTCTCGACTGGCCGCCGAGGGCGTGCAGACCGTGGACGGCATGCGTCCGTCCTGGCCCAGCGTGACCTTCCCGAACTTCTATACGCTGGTGACCGGCCTGCATCCGGACCACCACGGGCTGGTCTACAACTCGATGCGGGACGCCAACCTGCCGGACCGCCGCTTCTCTCTGGGCAACCGCGCCGAGGTGATGGACCGGGTCTGGTACGAGGGCGGCGAGCCCATCTGGGTGACGGCCCACAACGCCGGCCTGCGCAGCGCCGCCATGTTCTGGCCGGGCTCGGAGGCGCCGGTGCGCGGCGTGCGCCCCGACTACTGGGTGCCCTATGAGAAGGGCGTGCCGTCGCTGTCGCGGGTGAACATCCTGCTGGGCTGGCTCAGCCTGCCGCCGGAAGAGCGCCCGGCCATCTCGACCCTGTATTTCGACATTGTGGACACGCAAGGCCACACCTTTGGCCTCGCCGCGCCCGAGACCCTGCAGGCCGTCGCCGACGTTGACGCGGCGATCAAGGCGCTCGTCGAAGGGCTTCAGAAGCTGAACCTTGAGGCCGATCTGGTCATCGTGGCCGACCACGGCATGGCGGCCCTGTCGCCCGATCGGGTGGCCTATCTGGACGACATGGTCGATCCGGCGGCGATCAATGTGCTGGGCGCCGGGGCTCTGGTCCTGCTGGATCCCGTTCCGGGCCGCGAGGCCGAGGTCGAGGCGGCCCTGCTGGGCGTGAAGCCGCACATGGAATGCTGGCGCAAGGGCGAAGTCCCGGCGCGTCTGGTCTACGGGACCCACCCGCGCGTCCCGGCCATCGTCTGTCTGGTCGAGACCGGCTGGACCATCGGCGCCCGCGACCGCACCCGCGCCGAACGGATGACCGGCGGCGCCCACGGCTATGACAATCAGGCGCCGGAAATGCGCGCCCTGTTCATCGCCCACGGCCCGGCCTTCGCCCCGGGCGTCCGCCTGACGGAGATGGACAGCATCGACGTCGAGCCCCTGCTGGTCCGTTTGCTGGGCGTCACCGGTCCCGCCGTGGACGGCCGCGCCGAGGACACCCTGCCGGCGATGGCGCGCTGAGGGGGGGCGACTGCTGCCAGGTCCCGGCTGACCCGCGTCACCGGATGGGCTAGAAGGCGCGTCCTTCTGAAGGTCCGACCATGAACGCCCTCGACGATCTGAAAGTCCGCCGCGCGGCCATCGCCTTCATTCTGGTGACGGCGGTGCTCGACATCGTGGCCATGGGGATCATCATCCCCGTCCTGCCGCACCTGATCGAGGAGTTCGTCGGCTCCAACGCCCAGGCGGGCTGGATCAACGGGGTCTTCGTGGCCCTGTGGGCGGGGATGCAGTTCCTCTGCTCGCCCATCATCGGCTCCCTGTCGGACAAGTACGGGCGTCGTCCGGTCATCCTGATCAGCTGCGCCGGGCTGGCGCTCGACTATGTGCTGATGGCCGTGGCGCCGAACCTGTGGTGGCTGGCGGCGGGGCGGATCATCGCCGGGATCACCTCGTCCAGCTTCACCACCGTCTTCGCCTATATGGCCGACATCACCGAGCCGGAGAAACGCGCCAAGGCCTATGGGCTGATCGGGGCGGCCTTCTCGGGCGGCTTCGTGCTGGGGCCGGTGCTGGGGGGCTTCCTGGGCGAGCTGGGGCCGCGCGTGCCTTTCTGGTTCGCCGCCGTCCTGTCGGGCGTGGCCTTCATCTACGGCCTGTTCGTCCTGCCCGAGAGCCTGGCGCCCGAGAAGCGGATGGCCTTCAGCTGGAAGCGGGCCAATCCCGTCGGCGCCCTGATCCTGCTCAAGCGGCACGCCGAACTGGCCGGGCTCGCGGTCGTGAACTTCCTGCTCTACTTCGCCCACCACGTCTTCTCGGCGGTGTTCGTACTCTACGCCGCCCTGCGCTATGGCTGGGGACCGGTGCAGGTCGGCCTGCTGCTGGCCCTGGTCGGCGTGCTGGACATGATCGTGCAGGGGCTGCTGGTCGGGCCGGTGTCCAAGCGGCTGGGCGAGCGCTCGACCCTGGTGCTGGGCCTGTTCGGCGGGACCATCGGCATCAGCCTGATGGGCTGGGCGCCGACCGGCTGGGCTTTCATCGCCGCCATGCTGCCCAACGCCCTGTGGGGGCTGGCCATGCCGACCATTCAGGCCCTGATGACCCGCCGCGTCGGCGAGGACGAGCAGGGCCAGCTGCAGGGCGCCAACAACAGCGTCGGCGCCATCGCCGGCGTGCTGTCGCCCCTGTTCTTCGGGTGGATCTACACCCACTCCACCGGCGGCCATTTCCAGGGTGTCGCGACCTGGATCGAAAGCTGGGCGGGGCACGGCCCGGCCTCGCGCCTGCTGGTCGGCGGCCTCTACGATCCGGGGCTGGCCTTCTATCTGGCCGCGGTCGTCCTGTTCCTGGCCGGGATCATCGGCTGGATCGTCGGACGGAATGCCACGCGGGCCGAGGCTGCAGAAGCGTAACAAACCGGCCTTGATCCGGCCCGAAAGACGGAGCCGTATGGGAACGTCCTTCCCGCCTTTGCTTTACGGATGACGATGAAGACCGGCTCTATCGCGATCGCGCTCGCCCTTACGCTCGCCGCCTGCGGACAACCCAACAGCTCCAAGGCCCAGGAGGGGGTGTTCTCCGACAACCGGGTCGTGCCCGGCGACGCCATGGCGATGAAGTCCAGCTTCGCGCCCGTGGTCCGCGCCGCCGCGCCCGCCGTCGTCAACATCGCCGCTCGGGGCGTGCAGCAGGTCCGGGATCCGTTCTGGGGGATCCCCGGCCAGCGCGAGACCGGCTCGGTCGGCTCCGGCGTCATCGTCCGCGACAACGGGGTGGTGGTGACAAACTACCATGTCATCAACGGCATGAGCTCCATCCGGGTCATCCTGAACGACCGACGCGAGTTCGACGCCCGCGTGGTGCTGGGCGACGAGCGCTCAGATCTGGCCGTGCTCCAACTGCAGGGCGTCAATGAGCGCCTGCCGACGCTGAACATCGACGACCGCGAGGAACAGCAGGTCGGCGATCTGGTGCTGGCCATCGGCAATCCGTTCGGGGTGGGCCAGACGGTCACCAACGGCATCATCTCGGCCCTGAACCGCACCGAGACCAACATTTCGGACAGCGGCTCCTTCATCCAGACCGACGCGGCCATCAACCCGGGCAACTCGGGCGGGGCGCTGGTGGACATGGACGGCGACCTGATCGGCATCAACTCGGCCATCTTCTCGCGTTCGGGCACCTCATCCGGCGTCGGCTTCGCCATCCCCGCCGCCCAGGTGAAGCGGGTGGTGGACACCGCCGTTGGCGGCGCGACCGCCGTTGTGCGCCCCTGGCTGGGCGTGAAGGGCGAGACGGTCAGCGCCGACATCGCCCGCAGCCTGGGCCTCGAGCGTCCGCAAGGCGTGCTCGTCACCAATGTCTGGACCAACGGTCCCGGCGCGCGGGCGGGCATTCAGGAAGGCGATCTGATCACCTCCGTCGACGGCGCCGAGGTCAATGATCAGGGCGGGCTGAACTTCCGCGTCGGCCTGCATGCGCCCAATGAGACGGTCGAGGTCGGCATCCTGCGCGACGGTCGCCGCCAGACGCTGAACGCCCGCATCAGCCCGCTGCCGGGCGATCCGGACACCGACAAGGCGACCCTGATCCAGCAGGGCGGCTTGTCCGGCGCCCAGGTGCTGGCGCTGAACCCGGCCCTGGCCGACAGCCTGGGCGGCGATCCCTTCCTGACCGGTGTCATCATCGGCGGCGTCCAGCGCGGCAGCTACGCCAACCGCGTCGGCTTCCAGGGCGGCGATGTCATCACCGCCGTCAACGGCCGCGCCGTCAGCAGTGTCGCCCAGCTCAGCAACGTCGGACGCGGCGCCGAGGTGACCATCAACCGCCGCGGTCGCGTGATGACCGGGACAATCCGCTAGGGCTTCAGCGGGCCGCCGATCGACCAGGTGTGGCCGAACGGGTCCTTCAGCTGGCCGTAGCGGTTGCCCCAGAACTGGTCCGCCAGCGGATAGAGGGGCACGCCGCCGGCCAGGATGGCGCGGTTCCACCATTCGTCGGCGTCGTCGACCTGCAGGTGCAGGGTCACGCCGGTGGGGACGCTGTCCTGCACGCCGTTGAACTCGGGGAACTCGTCGGCCAGCATCACCGGGCCGCCGTTGATGTGAAGATAGGCGTGCATCAGCCGCTCGCCGTCCTCGGCCAGCAGGCGCCGCTCCTCCACCGCCCCGAAGGCGCGCTGGTAGAATTCGATGGCCGCCTGACCGCCACGCGAGGGGATGGTCAGGTGGGGCGTCACGCCCGTGATCGGTCCCTGCGGCGTCTGATCGTCGGCCATGTCACTCTCCTTGGCGGCTGCACACAGTAACGCGTGAAATGCGCGCCGGTAACGCCTATCTCTGACCGCCTATGACCGACCTGTTCGAAGCCTCCGGCATCCATCCCCCCGACGCTCCGCTGGCCGACCGCCTGCGGCCTCAAACGCTTGCGGAGGTGGTCGGGCAGGATCATCTGCTGGGCGAGGGCGGCCCGATCCGCCGCATGATCGAGGCGGGCCGTCTGGGCTCAATGATCCTGTGGGGACCGCCCGGCACCGGCAAGACCACCATCGCCCGTCTGCTGGCGAAGGCGGCGGGCTATCAGTACCAGCAGATCAGCGCCGTCTTCTCCGGCGTCGCCGACCTGAAGAAGGCGTTCGAGCAGGCGCGGATGCGTCGCGCCGCCGGGCAGTCGACCCTGCTGTTCGTCGACGAAATCCACCGCTTCAACCGCGCCCAGCAGGACGGCTTCCTGCCGTTCGTGGAGGAGGGGATCGTCACCCTCGTCGGGGCCACGACCGAGAACCCCTCGTTCGAGCTGAACGGGGCGCTGCTGTCGCGGTCACAGGTCTATGTACTGAAGCGGCTGGACGATGCGGCGCTGGGTCAACTGTTGATCCGGGCCGAGGCGATGGAGGGCAAGAGCCTGCCCCTGACGCCCGAGGCGCGTCATGCCCTGCTGGCCCTGGCCGACGGGGACGGGCGATACTTGCTGACCATGTCGGAGGTGCTGTTCGACCTGCAGGGCGTGGAGCCGCTGGACGTGCAGGCGCTGGCCGGCATCCTTCAGAAGCGGGCGCCCGCTTACGACAAGAGTCGAGAAGAGCACTACAACCTCATATCCGCGCTGCATAAATCGGTTCGCGGGTCAGACCCGGATGCGGCCCTCTACTGGCTGGCGCGGATGTTGAACGGGGGCGAGGATCCGTTGTATCTGGCCCGCCGGATCGTGCGGATGGCGGTCGAGGACATCGGTCAGGCCGACCCCCTGTCCATCCTCGTCGCCAATGCGGCCAAGGACACCTACGACTTCCTGGGCAGTCCCGAGGGCGAACTGGCGCTGGCCCAGGCGGTCGTCCATCTGGCCACCGCGCCTAAGTCGGTCGGCGTCTATGAGGCCTACAAGGCGGCGAAGCGGGCGGCGGCGGAAACCGGCTCCCTGATGCCGCCCGCCCACATCCGCAACGCCCCGACCAAGCTCATGAAGGACCTCGGCTACGGCAAGGGCTACCAGTACGACCCCGACGCCGAGGACGGCTTCTCGGGCGCCAACTTCTTCCCCGAGGGGATGGAGCGCCGCGTCTTCTACAAGCCCAAGGGCGAGGGCCACGAGGCCAAGGTCAAGGAACGGCTGGAACGTTGGGCCGAGATGCGGGCGCGGAAGTCGGGGCTGTAACCCTCTCCTCAATGCGACCGTCATCCCGGACTTCGTCGGGATGACGGTAGCGGGTTGGGTCCCACCGTTGCCGTAACGCCGGTTCCGGAGCATGCTCGCCCCATCACATGACCTTGGGAGGGGACCATGACTGATACTGGCTCGATGACCGTGAAGACGCCCTGGCACCTTTGGGTGGTCGGGATCGTGGGCGTGCTCTGGAACGCCTATGGCTGCTTCGACTGGACGATGACCAATACGCAGGGCGAGGAATATCTGCGCGGCTACGGCATGACCGAGGCCCAGATCGCCTATTTCCACGCCATGCCCGCCTGGACCCATGCGACCTGGGCCCTCGGCGTCTGGGGCGGCATGCTGGGGGCGATCCTGCTGCTGGTCCGCAAGAAATGGGCGTTGCACGCCTTCATCCTGTCCTTCGCCGGCTTCCTCGGCGGGCTGGTCTACAGCTACGGGATGTCCAACGCCTCGGAGGTGATGGGCGAGGGCTCGTGGATCATGCAGGTGGTGATCGGCGCGGGCTGCGTCTTCTTCATCTGGTACGCCTGGTTCGCGACCAGGCGCGGCGTGCTGCGCTGACAGGAACGGCTTGGGCCAAGCTCTTGGGTAAGGTGCGGATCGTGCTAAGCGGTCGCGCATGCAGATCGTCGCCCACCGCCGCACCCTGACCCTCGCCGCCGCCTGCCTGATCGGGGCGGGCGTGCTGATCCAGTGGCTGCTGGGCTATCGCCTCAACGCGGGCTCGGCGCCGATGGTCGAGATCGGGGCGCTGGTCCTGTACGGCGTCGCCATCCTCCTGATGGCCGTGCCGCAGGGGCGGGGACGGCCGCTGATGGCCGCCGGGCTAGGCTTCATCCTGATGTGCTGGGCGGTGCACCTGAACGCCCGCCTGTCCGTCTTCCTCGAGACCGAGGCCGGCGGCCACGTCATCGCCGCCCACCGCATTCTGCTGGCGACCCTGTTCGCGGCGCCGCTCTGCGGCCTCATCGTCGGGGCGATCGCAGGCATTCTGGTGCGCGGCGACCGCATCCGCTTCGCGCCGAAGGCGTCGTCGTGAGCCCGCGCGTCCCCGTCGAGCTGGCCCCCGAGGAGATCGCCGCCGTCCGCTCGTGGGTGATCCACGAGGACGAGCATGTGCTGGCCTTCAACAAGCCGTCCGGCCTGTCCAGCCAGGGCGGGCGGATCCAGGCGCATACGCTGGACGACCTGCTGTGGGCCTTCATGCGCTCGAACGGCAAGCGGCCCGAACTGGTGCATCGGCTGGACCGCGACACCTCCGGCGTCATCATCGCCGCCCGGACCAAGCCCGCCGCCGGCTTCCTTGGCAAGGCCATGCAGGCGCGGCGGTTCAAGAAGACCTATCAGGCCCTGATCGCCTCGGCGCCCGAGCCGCGCGCCGGGACCATTGAGGCGCCCCTGCTGCGGCAGGAGGTCGGGCGTGAAAGCTATATGCGCGTCGTGGCGCCCGACACGCCGGGCGCTCAGGCGGCGCTCAGTCGCTATCGCACCCTGGCGTCGTCGGAAGACGGCGCGCTGGTCGAGCTGGACCCCGCCACGGGCCGGATGCACCAGCTCCGCGTCCATATGGCCTCCATCGGCCGTCCACTGGTGGGGGACGTCCGCTATGGGGGAGCCTTGACCTTCGCCGGACGAGGGGCGTCACGCCTGATGCTGCACGCCTCGAAGCTGGTCTTCCCGCATCCGTCCGGCGGCTATGTCACCGTGGAAGCCCCGCTGCCCGAGGACTTTGTGGCGCTGAAGGCGGCGGCGGGACTCTGAGCTTTCCTCCCCGTTCGCGTTGCGAAGGGGGAGGTGGCGCGCTTCGGATACGAAGCGTGGAGGGGGCGGCTCCGGCTTTTGAAAGCCGTCCGCCCAAACCCTCGCTGCCCGCGCCGCCCCCTCCGTTTCCTCGCGATACTCGGAGCCACCTCCCCATCGCGGACCGCGACGGGGAGGAGACAGGAACCTCTATTCGCCGCTACGGTTACCCTCCCGAACACGGAGTTGCGTCATGAAGCGTCTCGCCCTGCCTCTGATCCTCGCCGCCGGCCTGGGCCTGTCGGCCTGCGCCAGTCTGGCCCCCTACGGCGCCCAGCAGGGGCCGCGCGGGCAGGGCTATTCCGAGCAACGGATCGAGAGCAATCGCTACCGCGTCACCTACAACGGCGTCGGCGCGCCCGGCCCGGTGGCCGATTACGCCCTGCTGCGTGCGGCCGAACTGACCACCCAGGAAGGCTATGACTGGTTCGAAGTCACCCAGCGCTGGACCGACGGCCGTCCCGACAGCGCCGGCGGTGTCCGCCCCAGCGTCGGCGTCAGCTATGGCTCCGGCCGGTCGTCGGGTCGCTACGGCAGCTATTCCAGCTCGGGCGTGGGCGTCGGCCTAGGCCTGAACTTCAGCGGCCCGTCTCCGACCTCGACCTCGCTGGAAGTGGTCATGGGGCGGGGCGCGAAACCGGATCGGCCTGAGGCGTATGACGCGCGCGGCGTGAGGGATGCGCTCCGCAGGAATTAGGGAGTAGGAACTGGGAATTGGCCGGGAGTGGCTGGAGCAGGCGCAGTCGCCCTAATTCCTACTCCCTAAGCCTTAATTCCTACCGCCCCCGCGTCAGCGCCCGGTATTCCACCAGCCGCTCCTTGTCGCGACGAACCTGATCGGCGACGGCGTTGTCCACGTCGAGCGAGGCGTAGCGGACCCAGCCCTCGACGCCCAGCTTGTCCTGAACGGCGGCAACCGGGGTGCGCCAGCGGAAGTAGGACAGCCAGCTGACCGCCGCACCCAGCGCAACGGCCAGGGCCTGCAGCGCGCGGAAGGCGCCGGCGTCGTTCGGCGCGGGCTCCAGCAGGAACAGAGCCAGCCAGACGATGAAGACCAGCGGCGTCATGATCCGCTGCGCCCAACGCATCCAGTAGCGCTCGCGCCGGACGCGCCACAGCTCCATCTGGACGTACTTTTCCAGGTACTCCATCCGCGCCCCGATCCACATGGTCAGGCGGGTCAGATACAGGGCGCGTTTGCCCCAGCCCTTGCCGTCCATCTGGTACTGGGTCTCGGCCTGATCGGCCATGGCGCGGGCGCTCGTGAACAGGTTCTGCAACTCGCGCGTCCGCGTCACGATCTCGCGCGACAGCTCGTAGGAGTCGTTCTCCAGCTGGAACCGGTACTGGATGAACAGGATCGCCTGCGCGGCCCAGAAGACGCCGACCACGGCCAGCATCGCGGCGAAGGCCAGGCCCAGACCCATCGGCGGCGAGCCGGTCCAGCTCGAGAACCAGGTCGGCCCCAGAGTCGCCAGCAGGGTGAAGCCGATCAGGGCGGCCAGCTGGCTGCCCCGCTTGACCGAGACGTGCACCACCAGCGCCCGGAAGACGCGGCGGCCATAGTCGTGGATCAGCTTGCGGATGTCGCTGTCGACCGGGAAGCGCTCCTCGATCTGGCGGCTGAACAGGACGTGGAAGCGGTCCGGCTTGCCCTCGCTCTCCCAGAAGGGGAACAGGTCCAGCGGCTGGTTGAAATACTCGTCGATATGGCTCGACACCGCGGCCACCGAGGCCGGGTCGTACGAGAAATACTCGCTGTCCTGGATCGGGCGCAGGATGCCGTCGGCGCTGCGCAGCGGCGGGGCGGCGGTCTGTGAAGTCGGCTGCGGCGCTTCGCGGTTCGGGCTGTCCTGGGCGCCGGGCGGGGGCGGGTTGGCCGTCGCCTGCAGGCGCTGGTCATGCCCGTGACCCCCGTGGCCCCCATCGAAGGGCTGGGGTTCAGGCGCATTGTGCGGATGCGCGTGCGGGTCGGGGGCGTGGTTGTGATCGTCGTGCGACATGGCGCTTCGGCGGTCCTTGCGAGTCTCGATGCCCGACTATGGCAGATCGCGCCGCCGGGCGGACGGCGTTCTCTCACGACGCGAAGCGCCGCCGCTCAGCTATCGCCGTTAACCTTGCCCGGGGGCAAGTGAAGTTTCGGTCAGAAGTGTTGTCGGCGAGCCCGGAGGAGGGCACTCTTCCGCCATGAGCTGGATCGCCGCCCTCCTTCTGTCATCCACCCTGGCCAGCGAGCCGCAAGCCGCTCCGCCGTCCCCGGCGCCTCAGCCCCCTTGCGAGAACAGGTTCTACGGTCAGGGTCGTTTGCTGGTGGCGACGGAGGAGACGGCGGAAGCGATCTTCCTGGCCGTGGAGGCGGAGATCTTCCCCGGCGCGAACAAGGCCGAGTTTCCGGTGGTCGAAGCCTTTGAGGCGCCGGGCGATCCGGGGTTTTGGACTGTGATCCGTACCCGGGAGCGCGAGCCTCTCGTGGTCTATAAAGGAGGCGGGCAACTGGAACTGCGCATCGCCAAATGCGATGGTGCCATCTCGCACGTTGCTCTGTCGCGCTGAGCCCTCTGTTCAGTTCGAGAACCGCACCCCGTCGCAGTCGTAGGCGGTGACCGCCGGAACCGGCTCGCGGAATGCCGCCTGGTCGCCCGCCACATAGTCGATCTGGTCTAGCGTGGACCTGAAGGTGCACCGGGCGCCGATCTCCGGCAGGGACTGCCCCATGTAGAGCACATAGTGCTTCGCCACCCGCCCATCATCGGTCCGGCCCGTCGCCCAGAAGGTCACGAACAGATAGCCGGAATCGAACTCGGGCTTTGGACCGACCGCTTCGATGGTCAGGGTCGTTTCGACGGGGGAGGCGGCGGGCGGCTCCTGCGGCAGGGCCAGCGCAGCCAGAAGTGTAGCAACGATCATCCGTCAGACCCTCAACAAAGCCGTGAAACCGCTATAGAGCGCGCACCATGACACGTTTTCTCATCGTTGCAGCCGGGGGCGCGCTCGGCGCCATGGCCCGCTACGGGCTGGGACGATGGCTGCCCGTCACCGGCGGCTGGCCGTGGCCGACGCTGGCGGCCAATGTGGTCGGTGGGCTGCTGATGGGCGCGCTGACCGGCTGGCTGGCCTTCCGGGGCGGAGCGCATGGGGAGAGCCTGCGCCTGTTCGCCGCCGTCGGTGTGCTGGGCGGTTTCACCACCTTCTCGGCCTTCTCGCTGGAGACCGTGCTGATGATCGAGCGCCGTCAGTTCGCCATGGCCGGGGGGTATGTCGCGATTTCGGTGGCCGCCTCGGTGATCGCCCTGTTTATCGGCCTGATCCTGGCCCGCCGCGCTTTCGGAGCCGCGATTTGACTGACGACATCTACAATCCCGCTGACAGCGACGACGCCGACGCGCCGAAAGACGCGCCCAAGCGGGAGGTCCAGACCATCTATGTGGCCGAGGCCGAGGACGGCATCCGGCTGGACCGCTGGTTCCGCCGCCGCTGGCCGCACCTGTCCAACATCCAGGTGCAGAAGATGGCCCGCAGCGGCCAGATCCGCGTCGACGGCGCCCGCATCAAGCCAGAAGGCCGCCTGACCGCCGGCGCCGCCGTGCGCGTGCCGCCGATCCCGGACGACACATCCAGACAAGCGGGCGATCCCCATGCGCTGTCCGAGAAGGACATCGCCTTCGCCAAATCGCTGGTCCTCTATGAGGACGACATGGTCATCGCCCTGAATAAGCCGCACGGTCTGGCCGTGCAGGGCGGCACCAAGACCAGCCGCCATGTCGATCGCCTGCTGGGCGCCTGGGGCGAGGGGATGGAGCGCCCGCGTCTGGTGCACCGTCTCGACCGCGACACCTCCGGCGTGCTGCTGCTCGGCAAGGGACCGGAGGCGGCCAAGCGGCTCGCGGGGGCCTTCGCCCGGCGTCAGGCCAAGAAGACCTATTGGGCCATCGTCATCGGCAATCCCAAGCCGTCGGCGGGCCAGATCGACATGCCGCTGAAGAAGACCGGCATCAACGACTTCGAGATGATGCGCCCGGCCGAGCGCAAGGACCCGCGCGCCGAACCGGCCGAGACCGCCTTCACCACCATCAGCCGCGCCGCCCACCGCGCCGCCTGGATGGCGCTGCGCCCGTTCACCGGCAGGACGCACCAGCTGCGCGCCCACATGGCGGCCATCGGCCACCCGATCCTCGGCGATCCCAAGTACGGCGACGACAAGTCCCGCGAACTGTCCGGCCCGCTGAAGCTGCAACTGCACGCCCGCCGTATCGAGCTGGATCACCCGGCGGGCGGCAAGCTGATCGTCGAGGCGCCGCTGAGCCCCGAGATGAAGGCCGGCTTCGCCCACTTCGGCTTCGACCCGCACGAGGCCGACGGCGAGGACCCGTTCGAGGGAGTCCGCCGCCAACGATGAGGCCCCTCGCAGTTTTCGATATCGACGGCACCCTGGTCGACAGCCGGGCCTCCATCCACCGCGCGGCGGTCGAGGCGGCGCGGGACATGGGCCTGCCGGAGCCGGAGTATGATCGGGTCCGCATGATCGTGGGCCTCAGCCTGCACAAGGCCCTGCATACGCTGGAACCCCAACTGACCGACGCCGAGCTGGCCGACTTCGTCGCCGGCTTCCAGCGCAGCTTCCACCGCATGTACGAGGCCGGGCACGAGGAGCCGCTGTACGACGGCGCCATGGATCACCTGCGCCGTCTGCATCGCGACGGCTGGCGGCTGGCGTTGGCGACCGGCCAGAACCGGCGCGGCGTCGCCCGCAATCTGGCCCGCGTCGGCTGGGCCGAGATCTTCCTCTCCAGCCACTGCGCCGAGGACGGTCCCGGCAAGCCCGATCCGGCCATGCTGAACGCCGCCATGGCCGCCTGCGGGGCGGATGCGTCCAGCACGGTGATGATCGGCGACACCGCCCATGACGCCACCATGGCCGTCAACGCGGGCGTCCTGCCGCTGGGCGTCGGCTGGGGCTTCCATACGCCTGAGGAACAGATCGTCGGCGGCGCCCGCCATGTGGCGAAGAGCTTCGGCGAACTGAATGTGGTGCTGGACGGCTTCGCCCGCGCCACCGCCTGATTGCGAGAGTTCTGATGTCCCACATCCCCCCGCTTGATCCGATGGTCGCCGCGAAGAAGGGCTTCCGCGAGTCCGAGGAGCGGCTGAAACGCTTCTGGAAGGCGGTCGATGTATCGGAAGGGGAGGGAGGCTGGACCGTCCTGCTCGACGGTCGCGCGCCCAAGACTCCGGCCCATGCAAAACTGACCCTGCCGACCGAGGCCGCCGCCCGTCTAGTCGCCGACGAGTGGGCCGCGCAGGGTGAGTTCATCGACCCCGCCACCATGCCCGCCACCCGTCTCGCCTCGACCGCCATCGACCGGGTGTCGCAGGTGCGCGAGGCCGTGGCCGACGAGGTCGCCGCCTACGCCGGGTCCGACCTGCTCTGCTATCCCGCCGAAGCCCCGACCTCTCTGGTCGAACAGCAGGCCCGCGAGTGGGGCGTGTGGCGCGACTGGGCGCGGGATCTGGGCATCCCGCTGGAACTGGCCGAGGGCATCACCCACAAGCCGCAGGACCCCGCCGCCATCGCCCGCGTCCGCGAACTGGCGCTGGAGCTGGACGACTTCGCCCTGACCGGTCTGGCCGCCGCCGTGCCCCTGCTGGGCTCGGCCGTGCTGGGTCTGGCGGTTCAGCGCGGCGCCCTGAACGGCGACCTGGCCTTCGACCTGTCCCGCATCGACGAGGCCTTCCAGGAATCCCGCTGGGGCGTCGACGAGGAAAACGCCGCCCGCACCCAAGCCCGCCGCGCCGAGGCCGTTCTGTTCGACCGGTGGTTCCGCAGTCTCCTCCCCGCCTGACGGGGAGGGGGACCGCGCGTAGCGTAGTGGAGGGGCGCCGACGGCATCCCTGATCCCCACTTTCCAATCTGGAAAATTATCACTTGCCATCGTGGAAAGTGACGTCTAGCTTTCCAATATGGAAAGTGAGGAGGTCGCCATGACGGAGAACCCAACCCCTGAGGAAGCCCTCGCCGCCATCAAGGCCGCGCGCGGCGAGGTGGGACGGTCGCTCGACTATCACCCCATGTGGGACGTGGTCGGCGGCATACCGATCGCCATCATGGTCGGCGGGCAGGGCCTGCCGCCGCCGTGGAGCACCCTGACGGTGGTGTTCGGCCTGCTCGGCGTCGTCTGGTCGATGAACGCCTGGAAGGCCCGCTTCGGCTGGTGGGTCAACGGCTACAGCCCCAGGAAGGCCCGCTGGGTCTCCTTCGCCCTGGTCGCCCTGATCATGCCCCTGATGCTGGCGGGCCTGTGGACCAGCCTCTGGGACGGCCCGCGCTGGCTGCCGCTGGTCAACGCCGTCATCGCCTGGATCATCATGGCCATCGGCAGCCGGGTCTGGATGAAGGTCTACCGCAGGGAACTGGCCGAGGCCGACGCATGAGCGACCTCCCCGTCTTCGACCCGATCCTGCACGCTCCCGGCCGCCTGCAGATCGGCGCCATCCTGTCCCGCGTCGACGAGGCCGAGTTCGCCATGATCCGCGACGCCATCAAGGTCTCGGACTCGGTCCTGTCCAAACACCTGAAACAGCTGGAAGAGGCCGGCTACATCAAGCTGACCAAGGCCGCCCAGGACGGGCGGCAGCGGACGTGGATCAGCTTCACCATGGCGGGCAAGCTGGCCTTCAGGGCCCATGTGGCGGAGTTGCAGCGGCTGGCGGGGGGATGATCTCATCTTGCCATCGTCATCCTAGGGGGGCGCGCAGCGAACCCCGGGACCCAGCGGCGCGCGTGCGCGCGAAGCTGTCGAGAACTCAGGCCTCCTACGGCCGGTGTCTCGCCGCCGTCGCGGCACCGCTGGGGCCCGGCTTTCGCCGGGATGACGATAGCGAAGGGTGTGATCAATCCCGCGGATGCGCGACCGCGGGCAGGCGGTCGCCGCCCAGGACGGTGGCGAACCGCTCCAGCCGCGCCTGCGCCGCCGCGCAATCGGCGGGCAGGCAGGCGGTGTTCAGCTTCAGGAAGGTGTCCTGCTGGCCGATGTAGAGGCCGATCTCGGTCACCTGTTCGCCGTTGAAGGCGGTGGTGGCGCGGCAGGTCAGCTGGCGCAGGGCGCCGACGGTCGTCTCCTGACAGTCCAGCGAGGCCGGGTCGCGGTGCAGGGCCATGCCGGCGCCGGCCAGCGCCCGGCCCGCGTCGTCCGGCATCTGGGCGAAGCCGTTCATGTCGGCCTCGAAGGTGAAGATGACGAAGGCGGGCGCGCCGTCGGCGCAGGCGTAGAAGCCTCGTCCGCCGCGATCCAGTGAGGCGAAGCCGCCGCCCTGCGGCAGGCCGTTCAGCCATTGCAGGCTGCAGCCGCCCTCCGTACGCGGCAGGGTCAGGCCGGTGGCCACATGCTCGACCGCCGCGTCCGAGACGCGCACCGCATTGTCCAGCGGGTTCTCCGACAGGTCCGGCGCCCGGCTCGCATTGAAGATCGGCGAGCCCAGATACCGGCTCCCGTCCGCCCGCGTCTGGACCTGATAGGGCTGGGGTCGCGTCTGGGCCACGGCGGTGGCGCTGGAGACGCCCAGCGCCATCAGCAGGGCGGCGGTCAGAAGGCGCATGCGACGGGTCTTTCGTGAGAATTTCCGACCCTAGGCAGATTGCATGTCAAACGCGATACAAGGCGCGTGATCAGCCCCCTCTTCCTCTGCTCCCGCAACCGCCTGCGCTCGCCGACCGCCGAGCAGGTGTTCGCGCGTCATCCCGGCGTTGAGGCCGCCTCGGCCGGGCTGGCGCCGGATGCGGAGGGGGGGTGCTCGTTCGAGCTGGTCGAGCCAACACCGACATCATCTTCGTCATGGAGAAGGCGCACCGGTCGAAGCTGCAGCGCCGCTTCCGCCACCACCTGAAACCCGCCCGCGTCATCTGCCTCGAAATCCCCGATGACTACGCCTTCATGCAGCCCGAGCTGGTGGCGCTGCTGGATCGGAAGGTGGCGCGGTATCTGTAGCGCCGACGCCAAGTGATTTCGCTCTTGTCATCCCGGCCGAAGCGAAGCGGAGAGCCGGGACGGGGTGGCGCTTTCAACGCTTCCCGCCCGGAAGCTGCGCAGCAGTTATCCGGGCGACGGTCAGCCTTCATCGCGGCGTCATGGCGAGAGCGTGCGGAACTCTGCTTCCGGCTCAGCCCTGCGGGCTGTCCGGAAGGGATGGTTTTATGTTCCGCGCGTCCCGGCTCTCCGCTTCGCTTCGGCCGGGATGACAGGAGGGGCCTCTTGCGAACGCACTGGGATGCATCCGAAGGTTGCATCATGCGCGACCCCGACCAGAGCTACTGGGTCTACATCGTCGCCAGCGGGCCATGCGGCTGGCTGTATGTCGGCATGACCAACAATCTGATCCGTCGGATTGATGAACACCGGCACGGCCAGATCGACGGGTACAGTCGCGAGCGCGGGACCGACCGGCTGGTCTGGTACGAACAGCATCGCTACGTCGATCAGGCCATCCTGAGAGAGAAGCGGATCAAGCGATGGCTGCGGCCGTGGAAGTTCGCCCTGGTCGAGGCGGCGAACCCGCATTGGGCGGACCTCTATCCCGATCTCCTCCCCGTCGACGCCCGTCAACTCCTGATCCCCATCCATTAACTTCACCAAACTTTGAGTTGTGATGCTCGCCCCCGAGGCGTCCCCTCCGTTCGCGCACCCAAGCGCAATCAGGGAGGATCGTATGTTCAACAGGATCAAGAGCCTGGCTGTCGTCTCCGCCGTGGCCTTCGCCGCTGTGGGCCTCACCGGCGCGACCGCGGTCGACTATCCGCCGGAAGACACCGGCTACATCTACGAGTGGTACTACGACGCCGCCAAGACCCAGTACGGCGGCACGGTCACCGACTACGGCTGCGGCGGCTGGGGCCAGAACCGCTGGGTCCAGCGGGCCTATGTGCCGTCCGGCTATTACGACACCTATGTCGCCTTCTACTGCGGGCCGTACGGCATGGAGCCGATCTGAGGCCGGGTGAGGGGCGCTCGAACCGGGCGCCCCTCACTCCAGCAGGATGTTCGCCCCCAGTACCACGCCGGTGGTGAGAATGAACACGCCGGCGGCCCAGAACGTCGCGCGCCAGCCGGTCATGCCCGGCACGGACATCAGCCAGCGCCGCTGAATGGCGATGTACCAGACCGTGCTGATCACGACGACCAGCGCCCCCAGCACCGTCGTCCACTCGGCGGAATCGCGCACCGCCATCGAGCCGAGGCTGACCAGGATCGAGGTCGCGCCCGACAGATAGCACTGGGCGAAGAAGGGTGGGCGCAGGGTGTCGCGGTCGATCTTGCGCCCCGACAGCTTCAGCCAGGCCCAGGCGAAGACCAGCGGGTGCAGGCTGAACATCAGGGCGCGGAAGATCAGCAGGTTCTCGTCGCTGGATGTCACCAGCCGGCCCAGCCCGTCTCGGTACTGCTCGACCCCGTACCCCAAAGCCATTTCCAGCCCGTGCGCCAGCAGGATGCTGAGCACCAGGAACATCGGCGGGCTCAGGGTCTCCAGATACTGCTTGTCCGGCTTGTCGCGCTGCTCGGCGTCCGAATAGCGCATGGTCTTCAGCGGACGGGTCAGCGTCATGAACAGCGTCCGCGGATAGAAGAGCAGCCACGACATGACCTCGTAGAGCAGCTCTTCCACCGAGCGCAGGATGGTCAGGAACATGGGCGGGGCCTTACGGGTGGAAGGGGAGAGTAGCGCGGAATTCCAAACGATCCCTCACTTCTTCATGGCGAAGCTCTTGTCATCCCGGCCGAAGCGACGCGGAGAGCCGGGACGGGTCGGGACACCACTCTCATCCCTTCCAGACAGCCCATCGGGCTGAGCCGGAAGCAGGGTTCGGCCCGCTTGATGTGCCAGTCGGCCATCCGCCGCCCTTCGCCCGGATAACTGCTGCGCAGTTTCCGGGCGGGGAGCATTGAAACGCCATACCGTCCCGGCTCTCCGCTTCGCTCCGGCCGGGATGACAAGGGCCGTTGGCCGCACGTCCAATAACGACGCATCGGCCTGCTAGAGTGCCCGTTTCAGGTCTTTGACATCGCATCCAACGTAGACGGCATAGACGGCATAGACGGTGTATTTCGACCGTCTATCGGGGGCCTACCCCTCGAACGCCGTGATGATCGGGCACGGCCCTGCCGCCTCCTCGCCGCAGGCCTTCGCCAGCCGTCGCAGCGCTGACCGCGCCGTCTCCAGTTCGGCGATCTTGGCGTCCAGTTCGGCCAGCCGGGTCCGCGCCAGGTCGCGTGCCCGGGCCCGGTCCTGACCGGCGTCCAGCGCCAGCAGTTCGCCGATCTGGTCCAGCGTGAACCCCGCTGTCCGGGCCGAGCGGATGAACCGCAGCCGCCGCGCGGCCTCGGCCCCGTAGCGCCGGACCCCGTCGCCCGATCCTCCGCTGGGCGGCGTCTCCAGCAGGCCGCGCCGCTGGTAGTAGCGGACGGTCTCCACACCCACGCCGCCTTGGCGGGCGAGCCCGCCGATGGTCGGATCGCGCATCCCTTGACTCCGTACCATGGTACGGACCCCAGATAGGGCGCGGGCCGTTGTGAACAAGCCGGAGATCCCGATGTCTGACCCTCGTAAGACCGCCGTCCTCTACCGCATGGTCATGCCCGACCATGTCTGTCCCTATGGGCGGAAGGCGCTGTGGCTGCTGAAGCGCAAGGGCTATGCGGTCCAGGACCATCATCTGAAGACCCGCGCCGCGACCGACGCCTTCAAGGCCGAACACGGCGTCGCCACCACGCCCCAGACCTTCATCGATGGCGACCGGGTGGGCGGCTACGACGACCTGCGCCGCTTCTTCGGCCAGAAGGTCCCGGAGGCCGGCGCCACCAGCTACGTCCCCGTGCTGGCTGTCTTCGCCGTGGCCCTGCTGCTGGCCGGGGTGGTGGTCTGGTGGATGGACGGCCCGGTGCTGGCCAATCTGCCGCCCGCCTTCATCGCCCTCTCCATGTGTCTGCTGGCCATGCTGAAGCTGCAGGACATCGAGAAATTCTCGACCATGTTCCTCAACTACGACCTGCTGGCGCAGAAATGGCCGCCCTATGGCTACATCTATCCCTTCGCCGAACTTGGGGCCGGGGTGCTGATGCTGGCGGGCGTCCTGACCTGGCTGTCGGCGCCCGTGGGCCTGTTCATCGGCGGCGTCGGCGCGGTGTCGGTGTTCAAGGCCGTCTATTTGGACAAGCGCCATCTGAAATGCGCCTGTGTCGGCGGCTCGACCAATGTCCCGCTGGGCTTTGTCTCCCTGACCGAGAACCTGATGATGATCGCCATGGCGGTCTTTATGTTCGCCAGCGGGCACTGAGGTGACTGCAGGCGCGAATCAGCGCATCGATGATACACGTATAGCGAGTAATCGCGGTTTCTGGTCCAGTATGGCCAGGGAGGCGGCATGTGGATGCAAGGACTTCACGGAGCCGTCCGGGTGCGTTGCCCGGAGTGTTGCGAGGCCGACTGGCGCACGGTGATCGAGCTGGACAGCGGCCGTCCGTTCACCTGCTACATGTGCCTTTCCCGCAGCCCCAAACCCTTGCCCGCCCGGGGGCTGAGCGAAGGCTGCGCCACCCGCCTGTCCACCGTCAGCCGCCGCTTCCGCAGTCTGTTCCGCAAGCGGGGCGGACAGGACGCGGTGGTCTGATCAGCGGCCCAGCAGGCGGCGCAGGTCCCCGCGCACCCGGTCGCCGCCGCCGCTCTCGAGCTCGGCCTCGACCTGTTTATGGGTCTCGACCCACAGCGGCGTCGCCCGAGCCAGCAGGTCTCGCCCCGTGGCCGTCAGCGCAACCCGACGCCCGCGCCGGTCATCCGGATCGACGGTGCTGATGACCGCGCCGGACCGTTCCAGCGGCTTCAGATTGGCCGTCACGGTCGAGCGATCCATGGCCAGGGTGTCGGCTACCTGACCGATGGTCGGCGGGGCAGGGCGGTTCAGGCTGTTCAGCAGCGAGAACTGGCCGCTGGTCAGGCCCAGAGGGCGGAACACCTCATCGAACCGCCGCGACAGCGCCCGCGCCGCCTGCTGGGTGTGCAGGCACAGGCAGTGATCCCGGATGTGCAGGGTCGTCGCGAAGGGCTCGGGCACGTTTGACATGCGCTCAGATAGGTTGATATCAACTCAAACGTCAAGAAATGACCCGGCCTTCAGAGCCATCGGCACAAGGAAACGCCCCATGATCCAGGTCACCGCCTTCAAATGGGTGCCGCCCTTCGCCCAGGGCTCGGTGCGCGACATCCGGGTGCGCTGGGCGCTGGAAGAGGCCGGGCTGGGCTATGACGACCAGCTGATCGGCTTTGAGGATCAGGCCACGCCCGCCTACCGGGCCCAGCAGCCCTTCGGCCAGGTCCCGGCCTATCGCGACGACACGGTCGAAATGTTTGAAAGCGGCGCCATCGTTCTGTGGATCGCCCAGAACTCCGACCAGTTGATGCCCGCCGACGACGCGGAGCGGGCCATGGTCCTGACCTGGCTGTTCGCCGCCATGAACAGCGTCGAGCCCACGGTGGCCGAGCTGGCGACCATTGATCTGTTCAACGCCGACAAGGACTGGGCGAAGGCCCGCCGCCCCGAGGTCGAGGGCTTCCTGCGCAAGCGGCTGGGCGATCTGCAGACGGCGTTGGGCGACCGCCGCTGGTTCGCCAATGACCGCTTCAGCGCAGCCGACATCCTGATGACCCATGTCCTGCGCGACCTGCGCCACACCGACATCCTCGCCGACTTCCCGGCCCTGGCCGCCTATGTCGCCCGCTGCGAGGCCCGCCCGGCCTTCAAGCGCGCGCTGGCGGATCAGCTGAAACCGTTCAAGGCGGCGGAGGCCAGGAACCCGGCCCTGACCGGCGGGGCCGCCTGACATGGCCCGGCTCGTCTTCGGCATGAACCAGTCGCTGGACGGCTACGTCGACCACGACGCCTTCGCGCCCGACGCCGTCCTGTTCCGCCACTTCATCGATCAGGTGAAGGGGCAGGCGGGCAGTCTCTACGGCCGCCGCCTCTACGAGATCATGGCCTACTGGGACGACGATCATCCCGAATGGACGGCCGACGAGCGCGAGTTCGCCGAAGCCTGGCGCGCCCATCCGAAATGGGTCGTGTCGCGCTCGCTCAAGTCCGTCGGTCCCAACGCCACCCTGATCTCCGACGATGTCGAGGCGGCGGTCCGCAAGCTCAAGGCCGAGGTCGAGGGCGAGATCGAGGTGGGCGGTCCGAAGCTGGCCAAGAGCCTCGGCGACATGGGCCTGATCGACTCCTACCGCATCTACCTCCACCCCTACGTCACCGGCGGCGGCGCGCCCTTTTTCATCGGCCCCCGGCCCAAGCTGCGTCTGGTGGACAGCGAACGCATCGGCGCCGAGGCGATCCGGCTGACCTACGTTCCGGCCTAACCGCCTACCAGCGCCTCACGCTCCTCGGCTGTCAGCATCCGCCATTTGCCCTCGGGCAGGTTGTCCAGCTTCAGCGGGCCGATGCGGACGCGGAGCAGGTCGGTGACCTCCAGGTCGACCATCTCGCACATGCGACGAATCTGGCGGTTGCGGCCCTCGCGCAGGATGAATTTCAGCCGGTGCGACTCCATCCGGCTGACATAGGCGGGCTTGAGCTGGCGTCCGTCCAGCATCAGGCCGTGACGCAGCATCTTCAGCTTCTTCTCGGTGATGTCGCCGGACACCCGGACCAGATATTCCTTGTCCAGATCGGACTGTGGCCCGATCACCGCCTTGGCCACCACCCCGTCCGACGACAGCATCAGCAGGCCCCGCGAGTCCTCGTCCAGCCGTCCGATGGGGGGCAGGGAGACGTCACCCGGAACCTCGCCCGGCCCGACCTGGGTGCCCGCGCTGATCAGGCGGATGGCGGGCAGCTTGTCCGGTTCCGGCTGGCCGGAGACATAGCCGACCGGCTTGTGGATCACCACAGTGACGCCCTCGGCCAACTGGGCCGTGGCCGCGTCGCTCAGCGTCAGGGTCTGGCCCGGCTCCAGCTTGCGGCCCGCATCGCGCACCACCTCGCCGTCGATGGACACCAGCCCGTCGGCGATCAGGGCGTCGGCCTCGCGCCGCGAGCAGACGCCCGACTGGCCCAGCCACTTGTTGATGCGAACGGGCTCGGCGCCGTCATAGGTCTTGGTGAAGCTCATGGGGCGGCCTCTAGCACGTCGCGCGCCGTCACACCGCCCGGAACAGCAGCATGATGTTGTTCGCGGGCATCTCCACCCGCCGGGTCAGGGCCAACCCCGCCGTCTTCGCCTCGGCTGCGACCACGTTCCGGTCGCGCAGGCCCCAGTCGGGGTTGCGGCTCTTCAGGCTGACATCGAAGTCGGCGTTGGATGGGGCCAGGTCGACCTCCGCCTCCCGATAGGGGCCGTAGACGGCCAGCAGGCCGCCGGGACGGACCAGCGACCGGCCCGCCAGCCGCATCAGGCCTTCCGTCGCCGCCCACGGGCTGATGTGGATCATGTTGATGCAGACCATCGCCTCGAAGGGGCCGGTCGGCCAGCCGGTCTCGTCCAGCATGTCCAGCGCCAAGGGCGGGTTCAGGTTCGGCAGCTTCGCGTCGCCGGCCCAGGCGGCCATGCTGGCCCGCGCCTCGGCGGACGGGTCGCTCGGCGTCCAGTCCAGACCGGGCAGGGCGCCGGCGAAGGCGACGGAGTGCTGGCCGCTGCCGCCCGCGATCTCCAGCACCCGGCCGCGCGCGGGCATGTGGGCTTTCAGCACCTCGAGGATCGGCCCGGCGTTGCGGAGCGAGGCGGGGGAGTTCAGCCCGCCTTCGGGAGTCGCGTTCAGGGCGTCCATCGTCTGCATGGCCGCCCGATACCCCGCCCACGCCGGGATCGCGACCGGAAATGTGCAGATCGCCCGGCGTCGGGGCCTCGCGAGAGGTTGAAACTTGCATCGGTTGACGACGCTCGGCCTTCGGTGTCATTCCGGCTGAAACATAGCGTGATCACACGCACAGGGAGGGGCCACGGCGGCGATCAGATCACCGGGCCTTCACGGTTCAGGAGACCAGCGTGACCCAATCGATTCCCGGCCTTCACCCGGCCCCGACCAACCATGCCGGTCTGGTCGCCTGGGTCGAGCAGATCGCGGCGCTGACCAGGCCCGCGCGCGTCCACTGGTGCGACGGCTCGGACGCCGAGAAGGAGGCCATCGTCGCCGACCTGATCGGCAAGGGCACGCTGAAGGCGCTGGACCCGGTCAAGCGCCCGGGCAGCTACTACGCTGCCTCGGACCCCAAGGACGTCGCCCGCGTCGAAAGCCGCACCTTCATCTGCTCGGCCAACCAGATCGACGCCGGTCCGACCAACAACTGGGCTGATCCGGTCGAGATGCGCGCCCGCATGGACGGCCTGTTCGACGGCTGCATGACCGGTCGCACCATGTATGTCGTGCCCTTCTCGATGGGGCCGCTGGGCTCGAAGATCAGCGCCCTCGGCGTCGAGATCACCGACAGCGGCTATGTCGCCGTCTCCATGGGCATCATGACCCGCATGGGCCAGCCGGCGCTGGACGTGCTGGGCGACGACGGCGTCTTCGTGCCCGCCGTCCACACCCTCGGCGCTCCGCTGGCCGAGGGACAGGCCGACGTGGCGTGGCCGTGCAATGAGGACAAGTGGATCGTCCACTATCCCGAGACCCGCGAGATCTGGTCCTACGGCTCGGGCTACGGCGGCAACGCCCTGCTGGGCAAGAAATGCTACGCCCTGCGCATCGCCTCGGTCATGGCCCGCGATGAGGGCTGGCTGGCCGAGCACATGCTCATCCTCAAGCTGACCAATCCGGAGGGGCAGGCGAAATATATCGCCGCCGCCTTCCCCTCGGCCTGCGGCAAGACCAACCTGGCCATGCTCCAGCCCGCCATCCCCGGCTGGAAGGCCGAGACGGTCGGTGACGACATCGCCTGGATGCGCTTCGGCGACGATGGCCGCCTCTACGCCGTGAACCCGGAAGCGGGCTTCTTCGGCGTGGCCCCGGGCACCAGCCGCAACACCAACCAGAACGCGCTCGCGACGCTGGCGAAGAACACCATCTTCACCAACACCGGCCTGACCCACGACGGCGACGTCTGGTGGGAAGGCCTGTCCAAGGACGCCCCGGAAGGCCTGACCAACTGGAAGGGCGCGGCCCACGATCCGGCCTCGGGCGAGCCCGCCGCCCACCCGAACGCCCGCTTCGCCGCCCCGGCCCATCAGTGCCCGACCATCGCGCCCGAGTGGGAAGACCCGCGCGGCGTGCCGATCGACGCCATCCTGTTCGGCGGCCGCCGCGCCTCGGCCGTGCCGCTGGTCACCGAGGCCTTCGACTGGGAGCACGGGGTCTTCATGGGCTCGTCGGTCGCCTCTGAAGGCACCGCCGCCGCCGAGAACAAGGTCGGAGAGCTGCGTCGCGATCCCTTCGCCATGCTGCCCTTCTGCGGCTACAACATGGGCGACTATTTCGCCCACTGGCTGGCCATGGGCGGCAAGACGGACGCGTCGAAGCTGCCGCGCCTCTACTTCGTCAACTGGTTCCGCAAGAACGAGGACGGCAAGTTCGTCTGGCCGGGCTTCGGCGACAACGCCCGCGTCCTGAAATGGATCGCCCAGCGTCTGGACGGCCAGGCCGAGGCCGTGGACACCCCGGTCGGCCGCGTCCCGTCGGTCGAGGCGCTGGACCTGTCGGGCCTGACCCTGTCGGACGCCGATCTGGCCACCCTGCTGGACGTCGACGCCGAGGTCTGGGCCGAGGAAGCCGCCCTGATCCCCGCTTTCTACGAGACCTTCGGCGACCGCCTGCCCAAGGCCCTGTGGGACCAGCACGCGGCCCTGACCGCCCGCATCGACGCCCGCCGCGCAGCGGCTATCGCCGCCGAGTAACGCGCGGACAGAACGTCCACTTGCAAAACAAGCGCGGCGGGTCGATGTGACCCGCCGTGTCTTCTTCCCCGAATGTGATCGTCATCGGCGCGGGGGTGCTGGGTCTGTCCAGCGCCGCCGAACTGGCCGCGCGCGGCCATGCGGTGACCGTGCTCGATCCGGGCGGCCCCAACGCCTCCTCGGCGGCGGCTGGGATGATCGCCCCGGCCATGGAAAGCCTGATCGACGGCCTGTCGCCGGACCATGCGGCCCTGCTGAAGCGCGGGCGCGACCTGTGGCCCGCCTTCGCCGGTCAGCACGGCCTGACCCTGCATCTGGACGGCGCCGAGTGGCGCGGCCCTGACCCGGACGCCGCCGTCGTGATCCTGCGTCGGCTCGGCTTCGCCGCCGAACGGGCGGGGGAGGGGCTGTTCACCCCCGACGACTGGCGCATCGAGGCGCAAGGGGCGCTGGCCCAGCTCTCGGTCCTGCCCGGCGTGGCCCGCGTAGAGGCGACGGTCGCGCGCCTGTTCCACGCCGACGGCCTGTGGACGGTGGTTTCAGCCGATGGACGCCAGTGGACGGCGCCGGCGGTGGTGCTGGCCACCGGCGCGGCGACGGCCCTGCCGGGGCTTCCTGAGGCTGTTGCGGCCCTGGTGGACGCCATCGAGCCGATCCGGGGGCAACTGACCCCCATCGTCTGCGCGGCGCCTCAGCGGGTCCTGCGCGGCCCGGGCGGCTATGCGACCCCGACCGCCGACGGCGCCCTGTGCGGGGCCACCATGCAGTCGGGCGAACGCAGCACCGACCCGGACATGGAGATCGCGGCCAGACAGGTCGCCAACGGCGTCGCCCTGATCGGCGGCGAAGGCCAGGCCGGTCAGCCGCGCGTTGGCATTCGCGGCGCGTCGCCCGACGGCCTGCCGATGGCGGGACCGTCCGGCGCGCCGGGCCTGCATCTGGCGCTGGCCCCCCGTCGCAACGGCTGGCTGCTGGGGCCGATGGTCGGGGCGATCGTCGCGGACGGGATCGAGGGCCGCGCGCCTCTTGCGGACGCGTCGGCCCTCTCGCCCCTCCGGGTCTTTACTCAGCCGGCGGCACGAAGCGCAGGTTGATAGCGACCCGGGACCCTTCCGCCGCACCGTCAACGGTGCGGGGGTTGATCCGGAAGTGACGCGACAGCCGCTGGGCCGCCGCGCCGAAGCCGGCGCCGCTGGGCGTCTCGCCGGTGACGGCGCAGTCCGAGACCCGGCCATTGGCGCCGACCAGGCAGTTCAGCGTCGCCGATCCGGCCAGTCCGCGCTGCAGCGCCGTGTTCGGATAGGCCCGCATCATCTGGTCCGCATTTGGCTGGCTGATCCAGCTGGGGTTGCGGATGACGCGGACGGCGGGCGGTTCCGGCTGAGGCTGGGTCGCCGGCGGGGCGCGATCCACAGGATTGTCGACCGGCGGGAAGCTGATCGTCGGACCGTCGCTCGGCCGGGCGTCCGGGTTGATCGGAACCGGCAGGGTGTCGGTGGGGGTGACCGGCGCGGGCGTGGGATGAATCCGGGGATTCGGCGCCACGGGCTTCGTCACCTCGGGCTTGGGCTCGACCTTGGGCGGGGGCTCCAGCGTGATGATCGGACCGGTGATGGTCGGCGGCTCGTCCATCACCATCTGCTTCAGCTCAAACCGCTGATAGTACAAGGCGATCCCGACCGCGGCGTGGGCCGCCGCCACGATGGCGATGGCGGTCCAGGTGGAGCGCGACAGGCGTCGCGTCTTGCGTTCGTGGAAGTCGATGGGGCTCACCAGTCCGGGGCCCCCGGCAGTACGGATCATCATGGTCTTCGTCCCAGTCTTTCACTGTCCCCACAGCGTCCCTGACGAAAATGGAGCGCTGCCGTTGGGGCGGGTTTGCGGCGAGGATCGGGCCGGATTGGACGGGTGAAAGAACGTGACTTTCCGGTCACGTTAAGGGCTCGTTAACCAGAGTTCGCCAGCGTTAACGATTATGACCATCAGGGCGATTCCATCGTCAGGCGGGGTAGAGGCGGCCATCCGGCGTGCGTCCAGCGCAACGGGTGTGGACGCCGACTTCCTCGTGCGCACAGCGCGCCGCGAAAGCGCGATGAATCCGAATGCGCGCGCGCCGACGTCCTCGGCCTCGGGTCTGTTCCAGTTCATCGAGCAGACCTGGCTGGGCACGGTGAAGGCCCATGGCGCCAAGCACGGCTACGGCCAGTACGCGGACCTGATCTATCGCGGCTCGGACGGGCGCTGGCGGGTCGAGGGCTCGGCGCGCAATGTCGTGCTCGATCTCCGCTTCGATCCTCAGGCCGCTTCGACCATGGCCGCCGAGCTGACGGCCCAGAACGCCGCCTATCTGCGGGGCCGCACCGGACGTGAACCGGGGGCGGGCGATCTCTACGCCGCCCACTTCCTCGGACCGGCGGGGGCGGCCCAGCTGATGGAGGCCATGGACCGCCGTCCGGGGGTCAGCGCGGCGTCGATCTTCCCTGAGGCGGCGGCGGCCAATCGCTCCATCTTCTATCGTAACGGCCGCCCGGCGACGGTGGCCGAGGTCCACGCCAATCTCCAGCGCTCGGCGGGCGAGGGGGCTCCGGCGGCGGGCGCGGGTTCGGGCGACCTGCTCGGCGGCCCGCCCATCCTGTCCGAGCGCGACCAGATGCTGGCGGCGCGACTGGATCGGCTGAAACAGGATCAAAGCCTGCTGGCCCTGCTGCTGGGTCAGGACGGCGACGGCAAGGCGGGCGGCTTCGGCGGCGCCTTCGGGCCGGGAGAGAAGTCGGACGTCTGAGGCCGAATCCGGCCATGGTGAACCGCCCGTTAACGATGGTGGCCCGATGGTGCTCCAAAGCCAGACCCTGAGCGTCCCATGACCGCCTTTCGCGCCCGCCTGACCGAGATCGACATCCGTCGCCTGATCCAGTCCGCGGATGAGGATGAACGCGCCGCCGCCGCCCACAAGCTGTGTCGCAACATGGACAAGGCGCCGCTGGACGAACACGAGCGCGCCGCCGCCCAGAAGATCCTGCGCCTGATGGCCAATGATGCCGCCGAACTGGTCCGCCGGGCCATGGCGGTCACGCTGAAGTCCTCCGACCTGATCCCGCGCGACGTGGCCCGCCGTTTGGCCGCCGACGTCGACAGCGTCGCCCTGCCGATGATCAATTTCTCGCCGGTCTTCTCGGACGAGGATCTGATCGAGATCGTTCAGGCCGGATCGGTCGTGCGTCAGACCGCCGTGGCCTCACGCCCGCGCGTCAGCCGCGACGTCGCCGCCGCCGTGGCTGAGGTCGGGGCCGAGCCCGCCGTGCGCGCCCTCGCCGCCAATGACAACGCCGACATCGCCGAGGCCGCTCTGGGCCGCTGCGTCGACCGCTTCGGTGACCGGCCCGAGATCGTCGCCGCCCTGGCCTATCGTCAGGTCCTGCCCCTGTCGGTGACCGAGCGTCTGGTCGAGATGGCCTCCGAGGCCGTGCGCGAGCATCTGGTTACCCGCCACTCGGTCGCGCCCGAGACCGCCATCCGGCTGGCCTCCTTCGCCCGCGAGCGGGCCACCGTCGATCTGGTCGATCAGGCGGCCAACCATGCCGACCTGCCGCAGTTCGTGGCCAGCCTGCACGCTCGCCGCGCCCTGACCGGCTCCCTGCTGCTGCGGGCGCTGGCGCGAGGCCAGATGGCCCTGTTCGAGCATGGTCTGGCTGAGCTGGCGGGCGCCCCGCACCAGCGCGCCTGGCTGATGATCCACGACGCCGGTCCGCTGGGGCTCAAGGCCATCTACGATCGCGCCGGCCTGCCGCCGCGCCTGTTCCAGGCCTTCCGCGCCGGTGTCGACACCTGGCGCAACCTGCAGGCCGAGGGCGTGGACACCACGAACGACGCCTTCCGCGAGCAGATGCTCGAACGCTTCCTGACCCAGCGCCCCAACGCCCCGCGCGAGGACCTGGCCTATCTGATGGAACGCCTCGATCAGGCCCCCATGCCTCCCCGCAAGATGGCCGGCGTCGCGGCGTAGCTCTGTCCGATTTTCCCGATCTATTCCGGAGGGGGAGGTTCGGTCTGTTCTCGATAGCGCGAAACTTCGCCAGGCAACTCAAACGCGTATTTCAGGAATGTCTCAGTAAAGAGGCGAAGTGGCTTTGCATCGGCTTCCGTAAATTCGTCCGGTTCGTGTAGCGCCTCGTTGCCATCGATCCGGACGTGATCCGCCCACGCGCGCATTTCAGGCGTGATGCGATGTTCTTCGTGAAGCCACTGCAGGCGTTGATAGAAGGTAAGGCGCGGTGGCACGCCGTCCATTCCTTTGGTGGCGATATCCAAGGCAGAGCGATACATGGCGACGGCCGCGTTCCAGTTGCCTCTTTGATAGGCCTCTTCACCTTCTATGAAGCGTTTGGCAACGCTCGCGGGAGTATGTTCTGGTGCTGATAGTGAGACGATCTCAGGCCAAGTCTGCCTAATTTGCCAATAGTCGTGCGTGATGTCTCCGACGGATTTCACGAAATCCGTATCATACCCAGCTGTATTGACTGCGCGTCCGCTGATCGGGAGGTGGCATGCGCCGCAACGCGCAAGGAAAAGCTTCCCGCTCGGGTTTCCTTCTTGCCACGCAATGTTGGCAGCCACATGGGCGATCCCACAATGTGGACAGTCGATTTTAACCAAAGCCATGAGCGCCTCCCTGAACACCGTTAGGGCGGGGGAGCTGGCAATGTCTAGAGGGTGCGGCGCCGGGCGTGATCAGCCCTGATGCTGGGCCACCTTGGCTTCCAGCGTCTCGGCCAGGATCTTGCCGGTCGGGTGGTCGTCGGTCTGGATCTGGTCGCGGACCACGGCCTTGATGGCGTCGATGTGGGCGTCGATCAGCATCAGCGGCGCGGCCATGCGCTTGGCCGGATCATCCATCATCTTGCACAGCGAACCGGCCAGACGGGTGACCAGCGGATACTGGTAGGTGGTGCCCAGGCCCTTCAGGTCGTGGGCGCGGAAATACAGGTTCTCGGCGGTCTGGGCGTTGTAGCCCTGGACGCGGATGTCCGACTGGGCCTTGTCCAGCTTGACGATCTCGTCCTGCAGCCATTGGCCGAACTGGGCCGACATGGCCTTCAGCGCTTCCTCGGCCTTGGCGATGGCGTTGGCGTCGATGCCGCCGAACGCGCCGCCGACCTTCATGCGAAGGGTGTTGGGCGGACGAATGACCTGGGCCGAATTGCTCACCGGGCGCTCCCGTAAATTGACTGGCGATCACGGTCGCACGGACGACCTTAAGAAGCCGTGCACAGCCTCAGGAGGCGAACTGCTCGGCCAGCACGCGTTCCTCGAACGAGCGTCCTTCGTCGAACAGCATGGTCAGGGCGATGTCCCGCCGCTCGCGCACATCGACGCGCACCACGCGCCGGACCTCGAAATTGTCGGCGGTGGCGCTGACCGGCCGCTTGTCGGCCTCCAGGATCTCGAAACAGACCGTCGCCTGATGCGGCAGCAGGGCCCCGCGCCAGCGCCGGGGGCGGAAGGCGCTGATCGGGGTCAGGGCCAGCACGCGCGAATCCAGCGGGATGATCGGGCCGTGGGCCGACAGGTTGTAGGCGGTCGATCCCGCCGCCGTGGCCACCAGGCAGCCGTCGCAGGCCAGTTCCTCCAGCCGCACCCGACCGTCAACGCTGATCCTCAGCTTTGCGGTCTGCCGCGTCTGACGCAGCATGGAGACCTCATTGATGGCCAGCCCGCTGTGCACCTGACCGCTCTCGGTCCAGGCGTCCATCTGCAGCGGGTGGATGACCGCGCGACCCGCCCCGGCCAGCCGCTCCAGCAGGCCGTCGTCCTCGTAGTCGTTCATCAGGAAGCCGACCGAGCCGCGGTTCATGCCGAACACCGGGGTGCGGCGCTCCATGACCGTGTGCAGGGTCTCCAGCATGAAGCCGTCGCCGCCCAGGGCCACGATCACATCGGCCTGATCCTCGGGGACCGAGCCGTAGCGTTCGGCCAGACGCACGCGCGCCTCCTGCGCCTCCGGACGGTCGGAGGCGGTGAAGGCCAGGCGAAGGGAACGATCAGAAGGCGAGGTCACGACCGCACGCAAGCCGAGCCGAACGGTGAAGTCAAACGGCGATGCGCTGTTGCTCGTCCTGATCCGGGCCGATGATGGCGCGGAAGGCGCGGGCCGCCGAGGTCGGCGACAGCGAGCCGCGCTGCCACACCGGCTTGCCAAGGTCGCCCGGTAGGCCGTGGTTCAGCTTGCGTAGCTCGACCAGCAGGCTGGGGAAGACCGCCCGGTCGATGCCGACCGAGGAGCAGGCGTAATACAGGGCTTCCGGCGTCGGGCTGTTCAGCGCCTGCCGGATCTGATTGACCGTATAGCCGCCCAGGGTGGCCAGGCCGTGCACCAGCAGGCTCATGCGGCGCTCGCGCACGGCGCGGATCAGCATGGCGGGCTTCAGCTGGCCCGCGGCCTGCAGCTTGGCGACCAGGCGACGCTCCATCTCCTCGCGCTCGGGCGTGTCGGGGGCGAAGTCTTCCGGTCGGGCCTGGCGCAGCACGCCCTCGACGGCGTCATAGACCGCCGTGCCCAGCTTGCGCTCATCGACCTGGAAGCGGGTGGTGATCGACTCGCGCAGGGCCGAACCGACCCAGTGATACATCTGCTCGGCCAGCGCCTGGCTCAGGCCGGGGTGGCGCGACAGCGGGCCGCGCAGGGCGGCGATGCGGCGCGAATGCTCGACCAGACGGCGGAAGCCTTCACCGCTGATCTGGGCGGTGCGGTTGGTGGCCAGCGCGGTCAGCACGGCGGGAACGGCGCGTTCGATGACGGCGTCGGCGATGCGGCCGCTGATCTGCGGGCGGCGGGCCACGGCGATCTGGTGGTCCAGCGAGGCCTCGATCAGGATCTGCAGCAGGTCGTCATCCTGCAGCACCGGGCTGGAGGCCAGGATGGGGGCGGCGATCTCGATCTCGTCCAGCGCCAGCACATTGACCAGCGCCGGCGGCGCCCAGTCGGCGTGGGCCAGACGGTCGGCCAGGGCCTTGCGGATGTCGCGTTCGGCCTGCCGGGCCAGGAACAGGAAGATCTCGCCCAGGATGGGAGACATCTGGCCGTCCGGCGGGCTGGCGTCGCACAGGGCCAGCACGCCCAGCAGCAGCCGCTGGCGCGCGTCGGTACTGTTGTTGCGGGCTAGGGCCAGCAGGTCTTCCGCGCGCGGCGCGCGCTCCGGCATCCGGGAGGAATTAAGCTGGACGAGGACGGTCACAAACGTCTCCGGAAAACCGACATGGTTTCGGCGGGCTTTACCGTAACGTTCGCAAGTTAAAGACGCGGTTAACGGAACCTGAATCTTGACGCGGATCAACGTGCGCGCGAGCGTGCCGGCCCATAAGGCCGATAACGATAATCAGGCGAGGACTACAGCTATGGCGGACGGCGCGATCACATCGATCCGGTCGAGGGTTTCAGAGGCGGAATGGAAGGCGCGCGTCGAGCTCGCGGCGCTCTACCGGCTCGTCGCCCTGCACGGGTGGGACGACATGATCTTCACCCACATCTCGGCCCGCGTGCCGGGACCGGAGCATCACTTCCTCATCAACCCCTACGGCTGGTATTTCGAGGAGATGACGGCCTCCTGCCTGGTGAAGGTCGATCTGGACGGCAACATCGTCCAGGAGACGGACAGCTTCATCAATCCGGCGGGCTTCACCATCCACTCGGCCATCCACGGGGCCCGGGAGGACGCGCATTTCGTCATCCACCTGCACACCGTCGCGGGCGTCGGCGTCGCCGCCCAGAAGGAAGGCCTGCTGCCCATCGGCCAGAACGCCTGCCTGCTCCAGCATCAGGTCGCCTACCACGGCTATGAGGGGCTGGCCCTCGACCACGAAGAGCGCGAGCGCCTGATCGCCGACATGGGCGACAAGCCGCTGATGCTGCTGCGCAACCACGGCACCCTGGCGGTCGGTCAGACGGCCGCGGCGGCCTGGCTGGGCATCTTCTTCCTCGAACGCGCCTGCGCCCAGCAGGTCGCGGCCCTGTCCGGCGGGCGCGAGCATGTCCTGTTCGCTCCCGACGAGGCGCAGGACGTGACCAGGGAGCAGGGCAAGGGGATCAGCTTCATTTCGGCCCTCGCCTGGCCGGGCGCGTTGCGTATGCTCGACAGGAAGTCGCCCGGCTACGACACTTGAAGCCGACCGGGGGGCTGCTGCTGACGCTGGCGGCCCTCGCGGTCGCCGCCCCGGCTACGGCCGGTCCCTGGACCCTGCCCAAGGGCGACGGGCAGGTGATCGTCAAGCTGGAGGCCATGCGCGCCGATCAGGGCTTCGACCCGAACAGCGACCTGCTCCCGCTCCCCGCCGAGCGCCGTGACACGGCGGTCTCCCTCTTCGCCGAATACGGCCTCACTTCCCGCCTGACCGTCCGGCTGAAAACAGACTGGCAGTCGGGCGAGGACGCCTTCGTCGATTACGAGGGCCGTGGTCCGCTGGAGATCGGCCTGAACTGGCAGGTCTGGCGCGACGACAAGACGGCTTTAGCCCTCTACGGCGGCGTCGCTGACGGCGGGGAGGGGCGCAACGCCGGCTACGCCGACCCCGGCATCGGCGGTCAGGACTGGGAGGTCCGCGCCGCCCTGGGCCGTTCCTTCGGTCCCGGCCGCTGGATGGGACCCGGCGCCACTGGCGGCTTCGTCACCCTTGAGGCCGCCCGGCGCCTGCGCGGCGGCCTGCCGGACGAGACCCGCGTCGACGCCACCCTTGGCGTCCATTTCGGCGAAAAATGGATGGTGCTCAATCAGGCCTACGCCGGTCAGGCCGATGGCGGCGGGCCCCGCTGGCTGTCGGTCGAGACGTCTCTGGTGCGGCATTTCGGCCCGTGGGCGGTCCAGTTCGGCTGGCGGGAGGCTCTCAGCGGGCGCGAAACCCCGCGTTCCGGCGGTCCGGTGCTGGGCTTGTGGCGCCGGTTTTAAGCGCGACGGAATCCGAAACAGCGCCCGTTACATGAACTTAAGTTGCGTCGACGGCGGGAGCCGCTAAGTCGGCACGTCCCCAGATTCCCGGAGCGCACGCCGCGTGGTCAAGCGTCACTTCTTCCTCGTCGCCGCGGCGATTGTTCTGGCCCTGATGGTGGTCGCCGTGGTCATGCGCATGGCCTTCGCCGACGATGAAAAGGGCGGCGGCGCCGGTGGTCGGGGCGGAGCGGGCGGACGCGGCCAGACCGTTTCGGAAGCCGTCGCGTCTCCGCGCGAGTTCAGCGACCGCATCCGCGTCCTCGGCGTCGCCCGCGGCCGTCGCTCGGTCAACATCACCTCCTCGACCAGCGAACTGATCACCCGCGTCATGTTCACCGACGGCCAGCGCGTCGCCGCCGGGACCCCGCTGGTCCAGCTGCAGGCCCGCGAGGAGGACGCCTCCATCGCCCAGGCCCGCGCCCAGGTGGCCCGCGCCCAGACCCAGTACGAACGCTACAAGACCCTCAGCGAGCGCGGCTTCGCCTCCGCCGCCATGGTCGAACAGTATGAGACCGAGCTGGAATCGGCCCGCGCCTCGCTGGAGGCCTCGCAGGCCCGCGCCGGCGACCGCACCATCCGCGCCCCCTTCGCGGGCGTTCTGGGTCTCAGCACCGTCACGGCGGGCACCCTGGTCAACCCGGGCGCCGTCATCACCACCCTGGACGACATCGACGTCGTCCGCGTCGATTTCCCGGTCCCAGAGCGTTACCTGTCGGTCCTGCGCGCCGGGACGCCGATCATCGCCACCATCGACGCCTATGGCGACGAGGTCTTCACCGGTCGCATCGCCCTGATCGACACCCGGGTGAACGAGGCCTCCCGCTCGATCACCGCCCGCGCCGAAATCCCCAACCCCGGCGCCCGCATCCGGCCGGGCATGGCCGTCCGCGTCGCCGTCCAGCAGGGCCTGCGTCAGGCCGTCTCCGTGCCCGAGGCCGCCGTCCAGTATGAGGGCGAGGGCGCCTTCGTCTACCGCATCGTCAACGGCGAGCGGGGCTCCACCGCCCAGCGCGTCACCGTCGAGACCGGCGCCGTCGAGGGCGGCTTCGTCGAAATCCTGACCGGGCTGAACAACGGCGACCGTGTCGTCGGCTCGGGCCTGAACCGCATCCAGCCCAACGCCCCCGTCCGCGTCGGCGGCGGCGAGCGAGGCGCACAGGGCCGCGCTCCGGCCCAGCAGGGCGCCGCCCGATGATGCTCTCCGACGTTTCCGTCCGCCGCCCCGTCATGGCGGCGGTGGCGGCGATCGTGCTCTGCGTGATCGGCGCCGCGGCCTTCTTCTTCCTGCCCGTGCGCGAGCTGCCGGACGTCGATCCGCCGGTCGTCTCGGTCAGCACCAGCTACGCCGGGGCCTCCGCCGAGGTCATCGAAAGCCGGATCACTGAGCCCATCGAGCAGCAGATCGCCGGCATCCAGGGCGTCGAGCGCATCACCTCGTCCAGCCGCGACGGCCGCTCCAATGTGAACATCGAGTTCTCGCTGGACCGCAACATCGACGACGCCGCCAACGACGTCCGCGACCGTGTCAGCCGCGTCGTCGGCCGTCTGCCGGATCAGGCCGACCCGCCGGAAGTGGCCAAGGCCGACTCCGACAGCCAGCCGATCATCATCCTGTTCCTGCGCTCGACCAATATGAACCGGCTCGAGCTGACGGACTACGCGGACCGCTATCTGATCGACCGTCTGGCCACCGTGCCGGGCGCCGCCCAGGTCCAGATCTATGGCGAGCAGCGCTACGCCATGCGCATCTGGCTGGACGCCGCCGCCATGGCCGCGCGCGGCATCACCGTCACCGACGTCGAGACGGCCCTGACCGCCCAGAACGTCGAACTGCCCGCCGGTTCGCTGGAGTCCGGCCAGAAGGACTACACCGTCCGCGTGGCGCGCACCTACGCCCGCGCCGAGGACTTCCGCCAACTGCCCATCGGCACGCGCGGCTCGGCCTCCAACGCCGCCGCCTCGAACAACACCAGCGGCCAGGCCTCCAACGCCAACGCCCTGCCCAGCGGCGCCACCGGCGCCATCCAGGGCCAGGCCGCCTATGTCACCCGTCTGGGCGACATCGCCCGCGTGGTCGAGGCCCCCGCCGAGGACCGCCGTCTGTTCCGCGGCAACGGCATGGACCAGATCGGTCTGGCCGTGACCCGTCAGGCCCAGTCGAACGACCTGGCCATCTCGGACGGCGTCAAGAAGATGATCGAGGAGATCCGCCCCAGCCTGCCGCAGGGCACCGAACTGGTCGTCGGCTCCGACAACTCGGTCTTCACCAGCCACGCCATCGACGAGGTCTGGATCACCATCGGCATCTCCATGGCGCTGGTCGCCCTGGTCAACTTCATCTTCCTGGGCAGTCTGCGCGCCGCCCTGATCCCGTCCGTCGTGGCGCCCATCTGTCTGCTGGCCACCTTCATCGTGCTGGCCCCGCTGGGCTTCTCGCTGAACCTGCTGACCCTGCTGGCGCTCGTGCTGGCCATCGGTCTGGTGGTCGATGACGCCATCGTGGTGGTCGAGAACATCCAGCGTCGCCTCGACCACGGCGAACCGCCTCTGGTCGCCGCCGAGCGTGGGGCCCGCCAGGTCTTCTTCGCGGTCGTCGCCACCACCGTGGTGCTGCTGGCGGTGTTCGCGCCCCTGCTGTTCCTGCCTGGCTACGTCGGTCGCCTGTTCGTCGAACTGGCGGCGGCCATCGCCGCGGCCGTGGCCTTCTCGGCCTTCCTCGCCCTCAGCCTGTCGCCCATGCTGGCGTCCAAGATTCTGAAACCGGCGCACACCGGCGGCTTTGTCGCGCGCCGCGTCGACTGGGCCATGGACAAGCTGAAGACCTCGTACGGCAACTCGCTCAGCATGATGCTGGGCGCCAGGGCGGCGGTCATCGGCGTGGTCGCCCTGATCCTGCTGATCGGCGCCGGCACGGCGGTCATGTTCGTCTCGCTCCCCGAGGAGCTGGTCCCGGCCGAGGATCGCGGTCGCGTCCAGATCCGCGTCTCGGGTCCCGAGGGCGCGGGCTTCGACTACACCCGCAACATCATGATGGGCGTTGAGCCCCTGCTCGCCGAGTACAAGCAGAGCGGCGAGGCCGATAGCTATCTGATCTCCGCCCCCGGCTTCGGTGGCGGCAGCTACAACTCCGGCAACGGCAGCCTGATCCTGGCCGACTGGTCCAAGCGCACCCGATCGGCCGACGAGATCGCCCAGGAACTGAACGGCAAGCTGCGCGGCCAGACCGACGCCCAGGTCAACGCCTCCACCCCCGGCGCCTTCCAGCGCGGCGGCGGCAACTCCAACTCCGTCGAGATGGTCGTCACCGGCTCCGAGTACGAGGAGATCTACAACTGGCTGCAGCCGGTTCTGGCCGCCTCGCTCGAAAACCCCGGCTTCTCGCGCCCGCGTCTGAATTATGAGCCGAACGCGCCGCGCCTGCTCGTCGACGTCGATCCGGAGAAGGCCGCCGCCCTGGGCGTCTCGTCCCAGTCGATCGGCCGGACGCTGGAGACCATGTTCGGCTCCCGCCGCGCCACCACCTATCTGCGTGGCGGTCAGGAGTACGACGTCATACTGCAGACCGAGCGCGACAACCGCCGCAACGTCAGCGACCTCCAGGCCCTCTACGTCAACACCGGCTCGGGCCAGCTGGTGCCCCTGTCCGCGGTGGTCAACACCCAGACCTCGGGCGACACCCCGGACCGTCGCCGTCTGGACCGTCAGCGCGCCATCACCCTCAGCGCCGACCTGGCGCCGGGCTACACCATCGCCGACGCCACCCAGTTCCTGACCCAGACCGCCGCCCAGCAGCCGCAGGGCGTGGTCACCACCCAGTGGGGCGGCGCGGCGCGCGACCAGCAGGAAGCCGGCGGGGCGGTCATCGCCGCGTTCGGCCTGGCCCTGCTGCTGGTCTTCCTGGTTCTGGCGGCCCAGTTCGAAAGCTGGATCACCCCGGCGGTGATCATGCTGACCGTGCCGCTGGCCGCCGCCGGTGGTCTGTTCGGCCTGACGATGGCGGGCTCCAGCCTGAACATCTACTCGCAGATCGGCCTGATCATCCTCATCGGGGTCGCCGCCAAGAACGGCATCCTGATCGTGGAGTTCGCCAACCAGCTGCGGGATCAGGGCCGATCGATCCGCGACGCGATCATCGAAAGCTCGACCCTGCGTCTGCGCCCGATCATCATGACCTCGATCGCCACCGCCTTCGGCGCCCTGCCGCTGGTCCTGTGGCAGGGTGCGGGCGCGGGCAGCCGTCAGACCATCGGCGTGGTCATCTTCGCCGGGGCCATGTTCGCCACGGTCCTGACCCTGTTCGTGGTGCCGGTGATCTACGGCGTCTTGGCGCGCTTCACCAGGTCGCCGGAATACACCGCCCGCAAGATCGAGGAATGGGAAGCCCAGGAAGCCGTCGCCAACGACAAGCTGGCGGCGGCGGAATAGGGATCAGACGCGGCCCGTGCCCAGCGCGCGGGCCCAGTCTTCCCGCCCGTTGGCGCGAGCTACGCGGGCGGCCTCGTCCCAGTCATAGGCGACCGCGAGAAGCTGCGCGGACCAGCCGTCCTCGCGGGTTTCGATGATGGCGTAGCGGGCATGCGGCGTTCCGGTCTCCACCACGTGCGGGAAAGGCCGGTCATCGTCGTAAGCGGGCAGGCCCACGCTGCCCGGATTGACCACCAGCGGCCCGCCGTCGATCTGCACGATGCGCGGAATGTGGGTGTGGCCGCACAAAACGACAGTCGCCTCGACGCCCTCGGCGCGGGCGCGGATTTCGGCGGTGGTGGCGGGGCGCAGCCCCGCCGGCTCGACCGTCTCCATCCAGTATTCGACGTCGCTGCGCGGCGTGCCGTGAACCATCAGCACGTCCTCGGTCAGGCGGAGTTGGGCCGGCAGGCTGCCCAGCCAGTCGATCTGGTCCGGACGCAAGGTGTCGAGGGCATGCCGGTCGGACAGGCCCATTCGATCTCGGGGCAGGGTCAGCACCTGCCGCTCGTGGTTGCCGCGAATGCTCGGCAGGTTCAGCGCCATCAGTCGGTCAGCGGTCTCGCGCGGGTACAGGGCCCCCGAGCAGATGTCGCCCAGATTGACGATCTGATCCGCGCCCCGGCGAGCGATATCGGTCAGCACGGCTTCCAGCGCGGCCAGGTTGCCGTGGATGTCCGAAACGACGGCGATCCGCCTCATTGGGCCGGTGCGGGCGCCGCCTCCGCTGCAGGCGGCACATACCCCGTCTCCACCTTCAGCCAGGCGATCACATCGCGCCGGTCCGTCGGCTCGGACAGCCCGGCGAAGCTCATCTTGGTCCCGCGCAGGAAGGTGTGCGGGTTCTCAAGCCAGTGATCCAGCTTCTCGGCGTCCCAGACGAAGCCCGCGGTCTTCACCGCGTTGGAGTAGTTATAGCCCTCCACGCCGCCCGCCTGACGGCCGAACACGCCGTACAGGTTCGGACCCGTCATGTTCGGCCCGCCCTCGCTGACCGTGTGGCACGAGCGGCAGCGGGCGAAGACGCGGCGGCCGTTGTCCAGATCGCCCTGATTGTAGGGGGTAGGCAGGGCGGCCAGCAGCGCCGCCTTCTGCTCCGCCGTGAGCTCCGGCTTGGGCGGAGCCGCCGGTTTGGCCGGTCCCGATGCGCCGCCGTCGCCACAGGCGGACAGGCCCAGAAGGGCGGTCGCGGCGGTCACGGCGAGAAGGGCAGGGCGGCTCATGGTTCGGCTCCGAATTCCGCCGCCAGTGATAGCCCAACCGCGCGCCCGAACAACCGTCCTGCGACGCTTGGCCGGGGTGGACGCTAAGGCTTCGCACCTGATAATCACTGTCAGCAAGGGCGCGCCTTTCCGCGCCGAGGCTTTCTACGAGTTCCATGTCCGACACCCTCAAACTGAGCGAGGCCCGCAAGGGCGCCCGCGGCGTCATCGTCAAGGTCGGCGAGCACTGTCACCACCAGAGCGATGCGGTCGAGCTGGAGCGCCGCCTGATCGAGCTGGGCTTCGTCGAGGGCGCGCGGGTGGAGCTGCTGCACGAGGGCCTGTTCGGCCGTGATCCCATCGCCCTGAAGGTCGACGACATGCGCGTGGCCCTGCGCCGTCACGAGGCCGCCAGCCTGATCATCCAGCTGGACGCCGCCTGATGGACGTCGCGCTGAAGACCGCCCGCATCGCCCTGGTCGGCAATCCGAACAGCGGCAAGACCGCCCTGTTCAACGCCCTGACCGGTTCGCACCAGAAGGTCGCCAACTACGCCGGCGTCACCGTCGAGCGGAAGGAGGGCTTCATCCGCTCGGCTTCGGGCCGTTCGATCTCGGTGCTGGACCTGCCGGGCACCTATTCCCTGCGCGCCCGCAGCCCGGATGAGGAAGTCACCCGCGACGCCGTTCTGGGCAAGCTGGCCGGCGAGACGCCGCCGGACGTCATCATCGCCGTGGCCGACGCCACCAACCTGCGTCTGGTCCTGCGCCTGATCCTCGAGATGAAGGCCATCGGGCGTCCGATGGTGCTGGCGCTCAACATGTTCGACATCGCCCAGCGTCAGGGCCTGCGGATCGACCTCGACGGCCTGCGCGCCGAGCTGGACGTGCCGATCATCACCACGGTCGCCACCCGTCGCCGCGGCGTCGACGATCTGGTCGCCCAGGTCGAGGATGTCCTGGCCGCCAACGCCAGCTTCGGCGACAGCGACTGGGCCGCCCCGGACGCCGAGGCCCTGCGCGGCAAGGCCCGCGAGGCCGAGCGCATCATGAAGGCCTATGTCCTGCCGCCCGAGCGGCCGGACACCCTGACCGGCAAGATCGACAGCGTCCTGCTGCACCCGGTCGCCGGTCTGGTCATCCTGCTGGGCATCCTGTTCGTCATGTTCCAGTCGGTCTTCGCCTGGGCCGCCCCGGCCATGGACGGGATCGAGGCCGGGATCGGTCTGGTGGGGCAGGGCGTCGCGTCCGTCATCCCCGACGAGGGGCTGTGGGGCCTGTTCCAGAGCCTGCTGGTCGACGGCCTGATCGGCGGCGTGGCCAGCGTTCTGGTCTTCCTGCCGCAGATCCTGATCATCTTCGCCTTCATCATCGCGCTGGAAGACTTAGGCTACATGGCCCGCGCGGCCTTCCTGATGGACAGGATCATGGGCGGCGCGGGGCTGCACGGCCGCGCCTTCATTCCCCTGCTCAGCAGCTTCGCCTGCGCCATTCCGGGCATCATGGCCACGCGGGTGATCGACAACCGTCGCGACCGCCTGACCACCATCCTGGTCGCGCCCCTGATGACCTGTTCGGCGCGCATCCCGGTCTATGTCCTGATCATCGCCGCCTTCATCCCGAACGAGACTGTCTGGGGCTTCGTCAACCTGCAGGGGCTGGTCATGTTCGGCCTCTACGCCGCGGGCATCTTCAGCGCCCTGACCGTCTCCTTCGTCATCCGCAAGATCTTTTGGAGAGGCTCGACCGAGCCCTTCATGATGGAGCTCCCGGCCTACAAGATGCCGGACATCAAGAACGTCCTGTTCAATCTGTGGCTCCGGGCCAGGATCTTCATCAACCGCGCGGCGCGGATCATCCTGCCGCTGATGATCATCGTGTGGTTCCTGTCGACCTTCCCCTATCCGCCGGAAGGCGCCACCGGACCGGCCATCGACTATTCCTTCGCGGGCATGATCGGCCATGCGCTGGAGCCCCTGTTCCGTCCCATCGGCTTCAACTGGCAGATGGTGGTGGCTCTTGTGCCCGGCATGGCCGCGCGCGAGGTGGCCGTCGCGGCCCTGGGCACCGTCTATTCGGTCGCCGACGCCGAGAACGCGACCAGCGCCATGGCCGGGGTCCTGGCCGCCAACTGGTCGCTGGCCACGGGTCTGGCCTTCCTCGCCTGGTACATCTTCGCGCCCCAGTGCATGCCGACCCTCGGCGTCGTCCGTCGCGAGACCAACTCAATGAAGTGGACCTGGATCATGATCGTCTACATGTTCGGTCTGGCCTATCTGGCGTCCTTCGTGACCTATCGCGTCGCGGTGGCTCTCGGCGGAGGCTAAACCCTCCGCCGTCGCGCGCCTGTCAGGCGAACGATGGTTGACAAGCTGTTCAGTATGAGTCGATTTCCCGGGCTCCGGGGGATGGATCATGCGCACGCCACTCAAGCCGCTGCTTTGCAGGCACGATTATTTCTGGTCCGAGCGCCATCAGGCGGACCGTTGCCGTCGCTGCGGCAAGCTGAACGCCGATGTCGTCGCCGCCGACCCGGTGGTCATCCCCGCCATGGTCTCGGCCGAGCCGATCCTCGCGCCCCGTCCGCCCGCGCCCGAGATGGGGCCGCCGGCCGAGGACAGCTTCCTCGACATCCCGGTCTTCCACGACCCGTTGCCGCCCAAGCGCGCCGCCGCCAGCGACAAGGTGCTCAAGGCCCAGGCCCGCCTGCGCCGCGACGCCCTGCTGGGCCTGCTCGACCGTCTGGCCGAGGGCAGGCAGCCCTCGCGCGAGGAGGCCATCGACGCCGTGCTGGGGGTGATCGAGGACGCCCATTCGGCGGACCCGGTCCTGTTCGGCGACGCCGCCGCCAACCACTTCGCCCGTCTGCACGAGGCCCGCGCGGGGCTGATCTTCTGATTTCAGGAGAGTGGTGCCGGTTACAGGAATCGAACCCGTGACCTTCGGTTTACAAAACCGCTGCTCTACCAGCTGAGCTAAACCGGCGTCCCACTTGACGGGCGGTCCTTATGCTGGCGCAAGGGGCGATACGCAAGCGGGGGCCGTCGTGCCGATCTCCATTCCCCATCTGGCGCCGGTGCTGATGCTGGTCGCCTCCAACGTCTTCATGACCCTGGCCTGGTACGGCCATCTGAAATTCGGGTCCAAGCCGCTGTGGATCGTGGTGATCGTCAGCTGGGGCATCGCCTTCTTCGAATACTGCCTGGCCGTCCCCGCCAATCGCATCGGCCATCAGGTCTATTCGGCCGCCGAGCTGAAGACGATGCAGGAGGTGATCACCCTGATCGTCTTCGCCGTCTTCTCGATCACCTTCCTCGGCGAGAAGCTGACCCTGAACCACGCCGTCGGCTTCGCCCTGATCATTGGCGGAGCGTGGTTCATCTTCCGGGGACCGCTCTAAAGCGCCGCCGCGATCCGATCCGCCAGCCCCCTCAGCACCGCCGCATCAGCCATCGGCGCATGCCCATGGCCCTTCATCGCGCGATCCGCCCAGCGCGGGATGATGTGGAAATGCAGGTGATAGACGGTCTGCCCACCCGCCTCGCCATTGTACTGCACGACCGAGAATCCCTCGGGTTTCAGCGCCGCCTCGATGGCCTTCGCCGTCCGCTGCGTCGCCGCCATGACCTTGGCCAGCGGCTCCGGCTCCATCTCCAGCAGGTTCCGCGCGGTCGAGGTCTTGGAGATGACCAGCGTATGGCCCTCCGACTGCGGGAAGACGTCCATGAACACCAGCACGTCGTCGTCCTCCCACACCTTCACCGACGGGATCTCGCCGCGCAGGATCTTCGCGAAGATGTTGTCGGGGTCGTAAGGGGCGTGAAGGGTCATGGGAGGCTCCGTCAGACGCGCACGCTAGCAATCCTCGCGCGGAGAGGGGAGCCCTCGCGGCGCTCAGGTGTTATGGTCAAGGTTCACCCACGGAGTTCGCCATGGTCCGCCTGATCGTCCAGTTCCTCGTCACGTGTCTGGCCCTGTGGCTGGCGTCCCGGCTGGTGCCGGGCGTGTCGTTCAGCGACAACGGCTCGCTCGCTTTGGCCGCCATTCTGCTGGGCGTCGCCAACGCCGTGGTGCGGCCGATCCTGACGGTGCTGACCTTCCCCCTGACCATGATCACCTTCGGCCTGTTCCTGCTGGTGGTGAACGCCGCCGTCATCGGCCTGGTCGCCTGGCTGCTGGACGGCTTCGCCGTCGCGGGCCTGGGCGCCGGCATCGGCGCGGCCATCGTCACCGGCATCGTCAGCTGGATCGCCGGCTGGTTCATCGGCGGACCAGAAGCCGCGCGCTAACCCAGATCCTTCCGGAACGGCGACAGCTCTTCCGCCATGGCGTGCATCTCGGCCTCCATGGCCGGGCGCTCCCGCTCCAGATAGTCCGCCACCGGCCCGCGCAGCGCCGGGTCGGCGATGAAGTGCGCCGAGTAAACGGGGGAGGGCAGGTAGCCGCGCGCGATCTTGTGGTCGCCCTGCGCTCCGGCCTCGACCCGCGACAGGCCATGCTGGATCGCGAACTCGATGGCCCGGTAATAGCAGAGCTCGAAATGCAGGAAGGGGACCTCGTCCAGCGCCCCCCACTGCCGCCCGTACAGGGCGTCGCGGCCGATGAAGTTCAGCGCCCCCGCCAGCGGCTCACCGTCCCGGAACGCCATGACCAGAGCGATCCGCTCGGCCATGGTCGCGCCGATCCGGCTGAAGAAGTCCCGCGTCAGATAGGGCCGCCCCCACTTCCGGTCGCCCGTGTCCATGTAGAAGCGGAAGAAGGCGTCCCAGTGCTCTTCGCGGATCTCCGCCCCGGTCAGCACCCGGATATCCAGCCCCGCATTGGCCTCGCGCCGCTCGCGCTTCACCGTCTTGCGGCGGCTCGACGACAGGGCCGACAGGAAGTCCTCGAAGGTCGCATAGCCGCCGTTGCGCCAGATGTACTGGATGTCCTGCCGCTTCAGCAGCCCGGCCTCGCCCATGGCGTCCCAGTCGGCCCGGTCGGGGAAGTTCACATGCAGCGAGGACACGCCCAGCCGCTCGACCACCGCCAGCGCCCCCTGGATAAGGGTCTCGCGCACCGTCGCCGCGTCGGCGTCCGGATGGCTCAGGAAGCGCGGTCCGGCCGCCGGGGTGAAGGGCACGGCGCCCAGCAGTTTGGGATAGTACCGGCCCCCGGCGCGCTCATAGGCATCGGCCCAGCTGTGGTCGAAGACGTATTCGCCCTGGCTGTGGGCCTTCAGCCAGAGCGGCATGACGCCGATCACGCGCCCGTCCTCGTCCTCCAGCGCCAGATGCCGCCCGGCCCAGCCCTCGCGCGGAACCGCGCTGCCCGAGGTCTCGCAGGCGTCCAGGAAGTCATAGCTGACGAACGGATCGCCGGTCGGGGCCGCGCAGGCCTCCCACGCGTCGCGGCCGATATCGGCGATGGTGTTGTGGACGCGGATCTGGAAACTCATCGAATCCCTTCTCCCCTTGAGGGAGAAGGTGGGCGGCGGAGCCGCTCGGATGAGGGGTATGTTTCAGATCGCAGGTCGCGAGACGGTGAGCGGGGGGCCGCGAGCCCGCTCATCCGTCTCGCTCCGCGAGCCCCCTTCTCCCTTGAGGGGAGAAGGATGTTCAACGCTTGGCTCACTTCACCTCGACGATCGCATCAACCTCGACCGCGAAGCCCAGCGGCAGCTTGTAGACACCGACGGCCGAGCGGGCGTGGCGGCCCTTGTCGCCGAACACCTCGACCATCAGGTCCGAGCAGCCGTTGATCACGGCGGGGATGGCTTCGAAATCGCCGGCCGCCTGCACGAAGCCGCCCAGCTTCACCACGCGCACGACGCGCTCCAGATCGCCGTCCAGCGCCGCCGACATCTGGGCCAGCAGGTTCACGCCGCACATGCGCGCGCCCTTGACCGCGTCCTCCGGCGACACGTCCGCGCCGACCGTACCCTTCAGTCCGCCCGCGGCGTCGTTCGACAGCTGACCCGAGATGTGCAGCAGGTTGCCGGTCTGGACGTAGGGCACATAGTTGGCGACGGCCTTCGCCGGTTCGGGCAGCTGGATGCCGAGTTCGGCGAGGCGGGCGGCGACGGTCATGGGATTCTCCAGAAGGGATTTGGGGGCGGTTTAGCCTGAGGGAAGGTGTCGGGTGAAGAGTGCTAGTGAGCGAAGACGTGAGCCGCTGCGGTAGACGACGAGCACGATCCGCTCACCTCTTGCTCACTAGCACTCTTCACTCACGCCTCACTTCAATGCCCGCCCCGCCACCACAGCCGCCTTCCCGAACTTCAGCCGCAGCGCATCGATGGCCTTTTCGGTCTTCAGCGTCCGGGCCTCGGGGCTTTCGAACAGGGCGGCGGGGGCCTCCACGGCATCCACCACCTCGCCCATGCCGATGCCGATCAGCCGGTAGGGGATGCCCAGTTCGGGCGCCAGAAGCTCGCGCCCTGCGGCGAACAGGGCGCGCGCCGTCTGCACCGGTTCGGGCAGGCTGATCCGGCGGGTGATGATCTTGAAGTCCGTCTTGCGCAGCTTCAGCACGATGACCCGGCTGGCCACCCCGTCCGCCCGCGCCTTGGACGCCAGCTTCTCGCACAGCGGCCACAGCTCGTTCTCCAGATCGGCCACCGCCGTCAGGTCTTCGTTGAACGTCGTCTCGGCGCTCATCCCCTTGCGGTCATGCTCGGGCTTCACCGCCCGCGCGTCGCGCCCATGCGCCAGATCGTGCAGCCGCAGCCCCGTCTCGCCGTACCGCTTCACCAGATCGCGCAGGTCTGCCTTGGCCAGATCGCCGACGGTCGCATAGCCGTCGCTCTGCAGGGTCTTGCCGAACACCGGCCCGACGCCGGGCAGGATGCGCACCGACTTCGGCGCCAGCAGGGCCTGTGACTCCGCTCCGATCACCGAAAACCCGCGCGGCTTGTCCAGCTCCGACGCGATCTTGGCCAGGAAGCGGTTGGGGGCCAGGCCGATGGAGACGGTCAGCCCGATCTCCTCCTCGATGTATTTCTGTAAGCGGATCAGCTGGAACGCGGGCGGCCCGCCGTTCAGCCGCTCGGTCCCGGCCAGATCAATCCACGCCTCGTCCAGCGACAGGGTCTGCACCAGCGGCGTCAGCGCCCGCACCGCGCCGAAGATGCGCTCGCTCTCGGTCACATATTTGCGGAAGTCCGGCTTCAGCACGACCGCCTCGGGGCAGGCCTTCAGCGCCTTGAACATCGGCATGGCCGAATGCACCCCGTACATCCGCGCGATGTAGCAGCAGGTCGACACCACGCCCCGCTTGCCGCCGCCGACGATGACCGGGACATCGCGCAGTTCGGGCCGGTCGCGCTTCTCCACCGAGGCGTAGAAGGCGTCGCAGTCCAGATGGGCGAGGGTCAGGTCGGCCAGCTCGTCATGGCTGACCACCCGCCGCGACCCGCACGCGCCGCAGCGATCCAGCTTGCGCGCGTCGGTGGTCAGGCAATCGCGGCAGATGGATTTCATCTCGTCTCCTCGGCGGGAACTTAGGAGATGTGCGGGCGGACCGCATCCGAAGAACGCACGAGGTGAGGGGCTGCAGCCGCTTTCTGCTCCCTTCCCCCTCGACGGGGGGAAGGGCCGGGGATGGGGGTGAGGGCACGGTGTTGAGGTGAAGAACGCGTTCGGAGAGGTCGACACAGCCCTGCGAGGTCGTTCTGAACGTCACTGCATCCACCCCTCCCAACCCTCCCCATCGAGGGGAGGGCTTTTGCTCCGTCCCCACCTGCTCTCACCCATACGACCAATCCTGACGCACCGGCGTGTCATCCTGTCGGCATGACCTGCGATTTCGCCCTCAATGACGAACCGCTGCCCCTGCCGGATATGGAGGAGGTCTACCAGCTCGCCGCCGCCCGAGTGACGGATGCGGTGCAGCGGGGCCTTGTCGATCTGGCCCTGCGCTGGGGCCGCATCTTCAACCTCGCCCTGCGGGATCGCCAGATGCGCGCGCGCCTGCCGGTCACTCCTGATGAGGTGCGGACGCCGCCTCCGGACGCCCCGCCGCCATCACCCGTATTACACTCTTCACACCCTGTTTTTGAGACGCCGCCGGAGCCGGAGCCTCAGGCGGCCAAACCCATCCGCGCCGACCGCCGTCGCGCCTTCAGGGAGGCGCGGCGACGAGGATGAAGCGCTGCCAGTCCGAGATTCGTGCACCGGCTCACCTCTCCATCGCCCCTTCCAAGGCGATGGAGAGGTGAGTGCGTGGTCCCCGTTAACTCCTGAAAAACCCTCGCTTCACGCCAACTTAAGAGAAGCCGGGTGAGAGTATCCGGGAAGAGCACAAGCCCCCGGCGCGGACGCGTCCTGAGAGGGGTGAACAGGCCGGGTGGTGATGTCGAAGAAGGTCCTCATCGTCGAGGATAACGAGCTGAACATGAAGCTTTTTCATGATCTGCTCGATTCCCAGGGGTACGAGACCCTGCAGACCCGCGAGGGCTTGCAGGCGCTCGCCCTGGCGCGCCAGTACCGGCCCGACCTGATCCTGATGGACATTCAGTTGCCGGAGATTTCCGGGCTGGAAGTCACCAAATGGCTCAAGGACGACGAAGAGCTGAACCACATCCCGGTGGTGGCCGTCACGGCCTTCGCCATGAAGGGCGATGAGGAGCGGATCCGTCAGGGCGGCTGCGAGGCCTACATCTCCAAGCCGATCTCGGTGATGCATTTCCTCGAGGTCGTCCGGAAGCATCTGGGGTAGTCCGGCATGACGGCGCGCATCCTTGTCGTGGACGACGTCGAACCGAACGTTCGCCTGCTCGAAGCCAAGCTGACCCTCGAATACTATGAGGTGATGACGGCCATGGACGGCCAGACGGCGCTCGACATCGCCGCCGCCGAGAAGCCCGACATCATCCTGCTGGACGTCATGATGCCCGGCATGGACGGGTTCGAGACCTGCCGCCGGCTCAAGGCCGACCCGGTCACCCGCCACATCCCGGTCATTCTGGTCACGGCGCTGGACGGGCGCGAGGACAAGATCCGCGGCCTCGAAGCCGGCGCCGACGACTTCATCACCAAGCCCATAGACGACGTAATCCTGTTCGCCCGTGTCAAGTCGCTGGTCCGGCTCAAGGCCGTCATGGATGAGCTGCGCGAGCGCGAGGAGAGCGGTCGTCGCTTCGGCGTCGACACCGACGGCGCCGGCCGTCTGCGCGGCTCCGGCGGCCGGGTGCTGGTCGTGGACGACAGCGCGCTTCAGGCGGGCAAGATCGTCCAGCAACTGTCCGACGACCACCGCCCCTCGCATGAGCCTGATCCCGCCGCCGCCCTGATCGCCGCGCGCGGCCCGGTGGACCTGATAATCGTCAATGTCTCGGCGTCCGAGTTCGACGGCCTGCGCTTCATCGCCCAGGCCCGCTCGACCGAGGCTTCACGCCGGGTGCCGATCCTGGCGGTGGTCGATCCTGCCGACCGGCCGCGCCTGATCAAGGCGCTGGAACTGGGCGTCAACGACATCCTGCCCCGACCAGTCGATCCGGAGGAGCTTGACGCCCGCGCCCGCAGCCAGATCAAGCGCAAGCGCTACGCCGACTTCCTCAAGCAGAAGCTGGACTACAGCCTCGAGATGGCCGTCACCGACGCCCTGACCGGCCTGCACAACCGCCGCTACATGGCAGGCCAGCTTCAGGCTCTGATGGGCCGGGCCGGGCAGGGGGGCGACCCCGTCGCGGCTCTGGTCCTCGACATCGACCACTTCAAGTCGGTCAACGACGGCTTCGGCCACGACGCGGGCGACGAGGTCCTGCGCGAGTTCGCCGTCCGCCTCGCCACCAATGTCCGCGCCATCGACCTGCCCTGCCGTCTGGGGGGCGAGGAGTTCGTCGTCGTCATGCCCGGCGCTTCGCTGGACGACGCCACCCGCGTCGCCGACCGCATCCGCCGCGACGTGGCCTCCCTGCCGTTCCCGATCATGGGCGGGACCGAAAGCCTGACCATCACCGTCTCGGTCGGCGTCGCCTGCTCCAACGGCCCCGCCGACACCCCCGACGCCCTGCTCAAGCGGGCCGACGAAGGCGTCTACGAAGCCAAGAGCCGGGGCCGGAACCAGGTGATCTCAAGGGCGGCATAAATTCTGGGGAAGAAAAAGGATCGTTTCTTGCGAATCGATGTTTTCTGTATAAGCGACCTGTCTCCGGAAGCCCGATCCTTCGATCCGCACGGATGTCCGTAAGCGTCGCCGGAAAGGCGTCGTCATGGGCTACGCATCCTTCTCTCAGGCCATCGCACAGGTGTCCGACCTCAGTCAGAGCTACGACGAGGCGAGTTGGCGAGCGGTCGAGACCCTGGAACGCGTCATCCTTGACCATCGCCCGACCTCGGCCATGGAGGCGGTGGCCATGCTCGACGTGGTCATCTCGGATGTGATCGGCGGCGGCCGCGCCGACGGCCGGGACATCAAGGCGCTTCAGGCGATCCGCGCCATGCTGGACGACTGGGGCTGACCTAACGGGTCATCCACGGCTTGGACTTGCCTGCGGCGATGCGGGCGGCCTGCTCACGCTGGAACTTGCCGCCGCGCGGCGGTTGAGGCTTGGCGGCGATCTTCGCCTGCTTCAGGCGCAGCGCCTTCTGGGCCGGGGTCTCGTCGGCGGGAGCGGTATCGTCGGGCTGGTCGGTCATGGCGGTTCTCTACCACGCCGAAGCGGACAACGAAAAACGCCCGGTCATCGCTGACCGGGCGTTTTGAAATCGTCAGGCGATCAAGGGGTTACTTGATCTTGCCTTCCTTGAACTCGACGTGCTTCTTCACGACCGGGTCGTACTTCTTGACGACCATCTTCTCGGTCATGGTGCGGGCGTTCTTCTTGGTGACGTAGAAGAAGCCGGTGTCGGCGGTCGAGTTCAGGCGAATCTTGATCGAGGCGGGCTTGGCCATCGGAGTAATTACCTTTGCGGACGGCGAAAGCCGCGGAAATGAGAGGCGCGGAACATACTCAGGCGCGGCGGGAAGTCAACGGGCGCGACGACGCATTGAGCAAGAGACCACACAAGACCACCGTAGCCGTATGAAAACCCTGCTCCTCACGGCCTTCGCCGCCGCCGCTGTCCTGACCCCGCCCGCTTTCGCCCAGGAGGCCGCCGACCCGCAGGACGCCTTCCTGGCCCGCCTGACCGCCCTGTGCGGTCAGAGATTCGAGGGCCAGGTGGTCTCGACCGACGCGGCGGACGACTCGTTCAGGAGCCAGCGACTGGTCATGCATGTTCGCGACTGCGCCGCGGGCGAGGTCGGCATCCCCTTCGCCGTGGGCGAGGACCGCTCGCGCCGCTGGGTGATCACCCGCACCGCCGAGGGGTTGCGGCTCAAGCATGACCACCGCGACCCGCAGGGCGAAATACACGGCTGGCACATGTACGGCGGCGACACCGCCGAGCCCGGCACGGCGTCGCGCCAGCAGTTCCCGGTGGATCAGGAATCGATCGACCAGTTCAACGCCGGGGGCGCCCAGGTCTCGACCACCAACACCTGGGCCGTCGAGGTTCACCCGGAGCGGATGTTCGCCTATGAGCTCAGCCGCCCGGGCGGCCGCTTCTTCCGGGTGGAGTTCGACCTGACGAAGCCCCTGGCGGACTAGAGCGCGGCCCAGCCCTTAACGGGCCGCACGGTGGCGCAGGCGGGCGTGCCGTCCTTGCCCCGGCCCGGCAGGACGACTTCCAGCACGGCGCCTGCGCGGGCCTTGTCCAGCAGGGCGGGCGGGATGTCGTGGATGTCGATCTTGGCCCGGCGGCTCCATTCCGAGGCGTGGTCGCCCGCCGAGGTTCCGACGCGGATGTAGACGAAACGCCTCTCCTTGCCCTCGCGCCGGACGAAGGGGCCGAGGAAGCGTCCGTCGTCGGCCAGCCGGATCGGCACGTCGAACGACAGCGGCGCCTCCGTGGCCGTCACCGGCTCATGCGGGGCGTCGTCCAGTTGCAGGCTGTAGCGGACGCCGGGGACCGGATCGGCGATGGTCAGGCGCAGGGTGATTCCGGTGTCGGCCATGGCGTCCTAGTCCTGATGTTCGACCACATGCTGCCCGCGCACCATGCGGACGAAGGGCAGGGGGCGATTGGGGGCGTCGAGGCGCTCGGCGATCTCGCCCAGCACGAAGCGGGTGATGGCGGGCAGGTCCTGGGCGCGGGCCTCGTCCAGCGGCAGCCAGGCGATCTCGTCCAGTTCGCCGGAGCCCGCCGTCGGCTCCGGGTGCAGCAGGGCCGAGGCGTCGGCCATGAAGAAGCGGGCGTCGAAGCGGCGCGTCCGGCCCGGCGGGGTGATGGCCCGCGCCACATACGATAGGGCGGCCAGATCGGGCAGGGCGCCGACGGCGCGGAACTCACGCCAGCCCCCGGCGACCGAGGCGACCGGCGCGGGCTCTGCCAGCAGCAGGCCGGTCTCCTCGAAGGTCTCGCGCACGGCGGCCAGCGCCAGCGCCCGGCCTCGGCTGCGGGTCACCTCTCGCGCCAGCCGTCCGGCGTCGGCGGGCGACAGGTCGGTGGCGAAGGCGGCGAAGGCGTCGGACCGCTCGACCTTGCCGCCCGGGAAGACCCATTTGGAGGCCATGAAGACATGCCCCGGCGCCCGACGGCCCATCAGCACTTCCGCCCCCTTGGCGCCCTTGCGGGTCAGGATCAGGGTGGCGGCGTCCTTGGGCCGCTGACGCCCGCCGGTGCGGGGGGCGTCCTTGAGGTCCTGGGCGGCGTCGAAGGGCTGAGTCACCGCCGCTTGCCCTTGCGCACGCCCTTCAGCCCGCCGAGGGGCTTTTTGCCGTCGCGGACCTTGCCGCCGCCGCGCTTCGGATAACCGCCGTCCTTGGCGCCGCGCGCCCGCATGCCCAGACGGGCCGAGGGGGCGTTGGGGTCGCGGGGGGCGGGGTCGCTAAGCATTTCGAACAGCAGGCCGCCGGTGACCGGGGTCGCCTCACGCAGCTTGACCTCGACGGTCCGGCCCAGCGTCCAGCGCAGGCCCGAGCGCTCGCCGACCAGAGCGTGGCTGCGGTCGTCGTGGGTGAAATACTCATTGCCCAGCGAGGAGACAGGCACGAGGCCGTCGGCGCCGGTCTCATCCAGCCGGATGAACAGGCCGAAGCGGGTCACGCCGGTGATGCGGCCGGTGAAGGTCGCGCCGACGCGGTCCTCCAGGAAGGCGGCGATGTATCGGTCCATGGCGTCGCGCTCGGCGGCCATGGAGCGGCGCTCGGTCATGACGACGTGCTCGGCGATGGCCGGCAGTTCGGCGATCTCGCGATCCGTCAGCCCGTCCTTGCCCAGCCCCAGCGCCCGGATCAGGCCGCGGTGGACGATCAGGTCCGAGTACCGGCGGATGGGCGAGGTGAAGTGGGCGTAGCGGTCGAGGTTCAGGCCGAAGTGGCCGACGTTCTCGGGGCTGTAGATGGCCTGCATCTGGGTGCGCAGGACCACCTCGTTGACGACCTCGGCGTGCTCGCCCTCGCGGGTTTCATCGAGCAGCTTGTTGAAACGTTTGGTCGTGGCCGGTTCGCCCTTGGTCCACGGCTTGCCGATGGTGCCGAGGAAGTCGGCCAGGTTGAACAGCTTCTCCTGACTGGGCGCGTCGTGGACGCGGTACAGCAGGGGCGTCTTGTGCTTCTCCAGCGTCTCGGCGGCGCAGACGTTGGCCTGGATCATCATCTCCTCGATCAGCCGGTGGGCTTCGAGGGAGACGCGCGGCTCGATCGAGGTGATCTCGCCGTCGGTCATGCGGATGCGGCGCTCGGCGCTTTCGATCTGCAGCGGGCTGCGTTTCAGGCGGCCCTTCAGCATGGTGTGGTAGGCGTTCCACAGCGGATAGAGGATGGCCTCCATGATCGGGCCGGTGGTCTCGTCCGGAGCGCCGTCGATGGCCGCCTGCGCCTGCTCGTAGGAGAGCTTGGCATGGCTGCGCATCAGGCCGCGCACGAACTTGTGGCCGATCTTCTTGCCGTCCTTGTCGAAGACCATGCGCACGGCCATGGTCGCGCGGTTCTCGCCTTCCTTAAGGCTGCAGAGGCCGTTCGACAGCCGCTCGGGCAGCATCGGCTCGACGCGGTCGGGGAAGTAGGTCGAGTTGCCCTTGTCGCGGGCCTCGCGGTCCAGATGGGTGTTCGGACGGACGTAGGCGGCGACATCGGCGATGGCGACCCAGACGATCCAGCCGCCCTCGTTCTTCGGATCCTCGTCGCGCTGGGCGTAGACGGCGTCGTCGTGGTCGCGCGCGTCCGCCGGGTCGATGGTGATCAGGGGAATGTCGCGCAGGTCCTCGCGGCCCTTCAGCGAGGGCAGTTCCTGATCCCCGGCCTCCTGCTCCACGGCTTCGGAGAAGCCGGTGGGGACGCCGTGGCTGTGGATGGCGATGAGGGAGGCGGCGCGGGCGTCATCCTCGCGACCGATGGTCTCCAGGATCTTGCCGCGCTTGGGGCCGTAGCGCTGGACGCCCTTCTCAATGGCGGCCAGCACGAGATCGCCGTCCTTCAGGCCCTCGGCCTGGGCGTGGGGGACCAGCAGGACGTCCTTGGAGCGGCGGTCGACGGGCTCGACCCGGACTTCGCGGTTGGACTTGCGGATGACGCCGAGGACGCGGGAACGCTCGCTGTCCAGCTTCTTGACGAGGCGGGCTTCCCAGCCTTCGGCGCCCTTGCTGAACTTGACCAGCAGGCGGTCGCCCATGCCGGGGGCGGGGCCGGTGCGGCCCGAGTTGTCGGGCATCAGGACGGCGCGAGGGGCGTCCTCGGACGCCTCGACCAGCCGGACGTACATCTCGCCGTCCACGTCGCGCTCGACCACATCGGCCACGCCGACGGGGGGCAGGGCGCCGGAGGGGCTGAAGCCCTTCTTCCCGCGCTTGCCCAGTTCGCCGTCGGCTTCCAGTTCGCGGATCATCTCGCGCAGGGCGCGTCGGTCGCCGCCCTTCAGGCCGAAGTGGCGCGCGATATCGGTCTTCTCGGCCGAACCCGCGTCACGCAGGAAGGCCAGGAGGGTCTGTTTGTCGGGGAGGCCGGCGGGCGGCCTCTTGGGGGTGTTTTTCATCTAGTCTTTCAGGTCGCCGGGCGCGTCGGCCGCGGCGGGATTGATACAGGGGACGCCCAACAGGTCGGCAGCGCGCGCCATGCCCCTGTCGAGCGTCAGAAGGGTTGCGCCGATGCGTTGCGCAGCGGCGATGTGAATGGCGTCAGGGGCGCGGAGGGCGACGCCGGGAAGGCGGACGAAGTCGGTCGCCGTTGAGAAATCGCCCTGATCGACCGCCACAAGGTTCGAGGCGGTGGCGACCCAATCATCCAGATTGCGGAACAACTCGTCGGCTTCATCCGCGGTTCGCGTTCCGATGCGGACCAACCGTGCAATGGCTGAAGAACATTCCGCGATGCAGAAGTCGCTCACCATCGGCGGTTCGGACTGGTCGAGCAGGGTATCGATCTGGTGGCTCGTCGGTTCTCTCGTGATCAAGGCGACCAGAACGCTCGCATCGAGCCAGAAGGTCACTCAGGGTCACCGTCGCGCATGGCGCGGACCAGATCGGCCGCCGACATGCCCAGCGGAGGGCGGGCATCGCGACGACGGGCGAACTCTTTCATGAAGGCCCGCCGTTCATCGCCCGTCAGCCTCGGGGGAACGACGACACGAGACAGCTCCGCAATCGGCCTGCCGTGTTTGGTGATGGTGATGCGCTCGCCGTCCTGCACCCGCTCCAGCAGGTGGGTGAACTTGTTCTTGGCTTCCGCGACGCCGTAGCTTGTCATGCCTCGGTCTCCAATTCTGGCCAGAAATATAGCCATAAATCCTTTCTCTCGCCAGTCCGGGTTGTTCCGGGGGAGGGGCGAGCCTAGCTTTTGGGCCAAGCCCCCACGGAGTTTCTGATGCCCCTCGCTTCCCAACCGGTCCTGTCCGGTCCCGTCGGTTCGACGCTGGACCTGATCGGAAAGACGCCGATCGTGGAGGTGAAGAAGATCGACACCGGGCCGTGCCGCCTGTTCCTGAAGCTCGAGAGCCAGAACCCGGGCGGGTCGATCAAGGATCGCATCGCGGTGTCGATGATCGAAGCGGCGGAGCGCGAGGGCTTCCTGAAGCCCGGCGGCACCATCGTCGAAGCGACGGCGGGAAACACCGGACTGGCCCTGACCCTCGTCGGCCAAGCCAAGGGATATAAGGTGCTTCTGGTCATCCCGGACAAGATGTCCAAGGAAAAAATCCAGCATCTCAGGGCGATGGGCGCGGATGTTCGCCTGACGCGTTCGGACGTTCCGCATGGCCACCCCGAGTATTACACCGACATGGCCGAGCGTCTGGCGCAGCAGATTCCGGGTGGCTTCTACGTCAACCAGTTCGCCAATGATGCCAACTCCGAAGCCCATCTGAAGACCACGGGGCCGGAGATCTGGGAACAGTTGGGCGGTCAGGTGGATGCGCTGGTCGCCGGCATCGGCTCGGGCGGCACCATCACGGGCACGGCGCGGTATCTGAAGTCGGTCGGCTCGACCGCCCAGATCATCCTGGCCGACCCGGTCGGCTCGACGCTGGCGGGGATCGTCAATGAGGGCGTGCCGGGCCCCGACGGCAGCTACACCGTCGAGGGGATCGGCCAGAATTTCGTGCCGGACACCGCCGACATCACCCTGATCGACAAGGCCTATTCGATCCCGGATGCGGAAGCCATTTCGACGGTGCGCGAACTGCTGCTGAAGGAAGGCATTCTGGCCGGGTCGTCCTCGGGCACCCTGATCGCCGCCGCCCTGCGCTGGTGCCGCGAGCAGACCGAGCCGAAGACCGCCGTGACCTTCGTCTGCGACACGGGGGCCAAATACCTGTCCAAGGTCTATAACGACGCCTGGCTGGCCGATCAGGGCCTGGGCGAGCGCGAGCTGCACGGCGACCTGTCGGACCTCATCACCCGCAAATACACCAAGGGCGATGTGGTCGTGATCGGGCCTGAGGACACGCTGGACACCGCCTTCAAACGGATGAAGGGCTCGGACGTGTCGCAGTTGCCGGTGATCAATGACGGGCGGCTGGTCGGCATTCTGGACGAGAGCGATCTGGTCCATGTGATGAACACCGACGAGATCACCCGCAAGGAGCGGTTCGCCAAGCCGGTGTCGTCGGCCATGACCCGCGATCTGGACACGGTGCAGGTGTCCGAGCCGCTGGACGCCCTGATCCCGCTGTTCGACCGTGACAGGGTGGCCATCGTGCTGGACGGCGAGAGCTTCGTCGGTCTGATCACGCGGACCGACCTGATCAACCACCTCAGCCTTAATCGGTAACGCGCCGGGATGGACCGCAGGGGCCTGATCATCTGCGGAGGAGCGGCGCTCGCGCTCAGCGCGGTGGCGGCCCGGGCGCAGGAACAGGCCGCGCCGACCTATGAAGGCGTCACCTTCGAGAGCCACGGCAAGCCGATCCGCGCCATCCAGTATCGCCCCGTGGACGAGGGGCGGCGGTCGGCCATCGTGATGATGCATGGCTCGGGCGCGCGGATCACCAATCGCGGTCCGTGGCATGAGCTGGCCATGCGCTTCGCCGCCGACGGCTATCAGGTGCTGACTCCCCTGTTCACCGACGCCTGTCCCGACGACGGCGTCCGGCCCGAGCGGATGATGAACGCCTGGTGCGATGTCGGTGAGGACGCCATCCAGCGCCTTATCGACAGCGGCGTGGATCGGCGGCGGACGGCCCTGTTCGGCTATTCGCTGGGGTCCTATGTCGCCGTGGACGGGGCGCTGGGCGGCGGTCGGGCGGCGGCGGCCATCGGTCTGGCGGGCGGCGTCGATGTCTATACGCCCCGCTCGCCCCGGCGCCGGGTGCCGGTGATGATCATCCGCGCGGAGAACGACACCCACGTCCTGCCGCGCAACACCGCCCTCTGGATCGCCTTCCTGCGCGACAAGGGCATCAACGTCCGTGAGGAAGTGCTACCCGGCGCGGACCATCTGTTCACGCCGCCGCAATGGCTCGACATCTTCGAGCGTTCGGCGGCCTTCTACGGCGGCAATATCGGCCGCATCGACCAGGACGTCTCATGAGTTCGCTGAAGAACAGCCAGGGTTTCTCGACCCGCGCCATCCACGCCGGCCAGCGGCCCGACCCGACCACGGGCGCGGTGATGACCCCCATCTACGCCACCTCGACCTATGCCCAGGAAAGCCCGGGCGTGAACAAGGGCTATGAGTATGCCCGGGGCAAGAACCCGACGCGCGAGGCCTTCGAGGCCTGCCTGGCGGACCTTGAGGGCGGGGTGCAGGGCTTCGCCTTCGCCTCGGGCATGGCGGCGACCTCGACGGCGCTGGAGCTGCTGGACGCGGGCTCGCACATCGTCACCGGCGATGACCTGTACGGCGGCTCGTGGCGGCTGTTTGAGCGGGTGCGCCGCCGCTCGATGGGGCTGGACTTCAGCTATGTCGACTTCAGCGACCTGAACGCGGTCGAGGCGGCCATCACGCCCAAGACCAGGATGATCTGGGCCGAGACGCCCACCAATCCGCTGATGAAGCTGACCGACATCGCGGGCCTGTCGAAGATCGCCAAGGCGCATGGCCTGCTGCTGGTGGTCGACAACACCTTCGCCACCCCGTTCAGCCAGCAGCCGCTGCGGCTGGGCGCCGATGTGGTCATGCACTCGGCCACCAAATACCTGAACGGCCACTCCGACATCATCGGCGGGGCGCTGGTGACCGGCAGCCCCGACCTCGCGAAGGAGATCAAGTTCCTGCAGAATTCGATCGGCGGGGTGATGGGGCCGTTCGACGCCTTCCTGGCCAACCGGGGACTGAAGACGCTGGGCCTGCGCATGAAGGCGCACAATGAGAACGCGCTGGCCGTCGCTCGCTGGCTGGAGACCCGCAAGGGCATCGCCCAGGTCATCTATCCGGGCCTGATCAGCCACCCGCAGCACAGCCTCGCCGCCACCCAGATGAACGGCCGCTACGGTGGCATGGTCACCGCCATCATCGACGGCGACCTGGCGCGGACAAAGCAGGTGCTGGAGCGGGTTCAGGTCTTTACGCTGGCGGAATCTCTGGGCGGGGTCGAGAGCCTGGTGAACCACCCGGCCATCATGACCCACGCCAGCGTGCCCAAAGAGGTGCGCGAGGCGGGCGGGGTGACCGACAACCTGATCCGCCTGTCGGTCGGGGTCGAGGACATCGACGACCTGATCGCCGATCTGGATCAGGCGCTGCGTTGAACGGAATTGAAAACGGCGGCGGAGCCTGAGGTCCCGCCGCCGTTCAAAATCAGGCGTCGATCAGAACCGACGCGTGACCTCAGCCTTCGGTCTTCAGTTGACCAGCCGATTCCTTGCCCGAGCGACGATCGCGCTCGAGTTCGTAGGAAACCTTCTGGTTTTCATCCAGGCCGCGCAGGCCGGCCGCTTCAACGGCCGAGATGTGGACGAAGACGTCCTTGCCGCCGTCGTCCGGCTGGATGAAGCCGTAGCCCTTGGTCGAGTTGAACCACTTAACGGTGCCGGTAGCCATTTGAGACCTCCTTCTGGCATTGGCCGCAGACAATAGCGCCTGAAGCCTGTCGGGTCTGAAAGGAGCGGCTGGACCTCGGGCGAAAGCAGAGGGGTGGCGTTTCGCAGAGAGATCGACGTCAGCCCTTTTGGACTGTGTGAGGGGCGAAAGCAAGGCGCGCCGACTCAGCCCTCGGCGAGGTCGCCCGCTGGCGGGACGTAGTGCTGCTGGCACAGCTTGCGCAGGTCGGCGCTCAGCCTGGGGCCGTAGAGGGCGTCCTGGATGCGGTCATAGCCTTCCGAAGACAGGGCCTGTTTGATGTCGCTCACGGTGCGGCAGCGGCCCTCGCGCGCCAGCTGATAGGCGCGCTCAAGGGTGGTCAATCTCAGGGAAGTCATGACCCGATATGGGGGCTGTGCAGGGGGATTCCTAGAACGCGAAGCTCAATCCGGCCACGACGGCGTCGGCGTACTGCGGATTGTTGGCGTCCGCGTCGGTGTCGTGATAGCGGACCTCGGCCTCGATGTTGCGGGTCAGGGCGTAGGTGAAGCCCGCGTTCCAGCCCGTATAGTCGACGCTGTTGTCCTGCTCGCGGCGCCCCACCTCGGCGGTGGCGGTCAGCTTGTCCGAAAAGTCCCAGCCGCCGCGGACGGCGACCCAGGTCCAGGCGTCGGTCGAGCCGGTGCTGTCGGGCGAGTGCTGGAGACGCAGACGGGCGCTGGCCGGGCCGATGGAGCGTTTGACGTCGGCGGTGAACTCCCACGCGTCATCGTCCGCCCCCGGATCGGCGTCGATCTGCCACTTGTGCTCGACCTTCAGGTCGAGGTCGAACCCGGCCACCTCCGGACGAATGCCCGCGGCGAGGGCGACCTCGAAATCCGAGCCGGTGGACGCCTTGATCGTCTCGAAGGCGGGCGTGACGTAGAAGAAGCCGCTCTCGCTCTCCCACTCGGCCTCGCCCCAGACGAAGGCGTCGCCCTGCGACTTGGAGGCGTCTTTGGACCGGTTGTCGGTCGCCCCGCCGAACGAGAAGGACCAGTTCCTGTAGGCCGGGGCGGCATCTTGCGCCTGCGCGGCGCCGGCGAGCAGGAGCGAGGCCGCGAGGGCCGAAGTCAGAATACGGATCATAGGGCCTCCAGACGCGTAGCCGCGCGGGAGGTTCCTAGACGAAGGCGGTCTTCTTGGCGAACCGTTCCGTAGCCTGAGCGAATTCGTCGCGCAGGCGGCCGACCAGCTGACCGGCGGGCAGGATGTCGTGGATCGCGCCCGCGCCCTGACCGGCGGACCAGACGGTCTTCCAGGCCTTGGCCTCGTCGGCCATGTCGAGCTTGTGCTCGGGCAGGTGCTTGGGATCGATGCCGTTCTCGACCAGCGACTTGATCATGAAGTTGGCCGGGATGCCCGACACCGCCGGGGTGTGGACGATGTCCGCCGAGCCCGAGTCGATGATCATGTCCTTGTAGTGCTGCTGGGCGGTGCTTTCGGTCGTGTTGATGAAGCGGGTGCCCATGTAGGCGAAGTCGGCGCCCATCATCAGGGCGGCGGCGACGTCCGAGCCGGTGGACAGGCAGCCCGACAGGATGATGGTCCCGTCGAAGAAGCCGCGCACCTCTTCCACCAGGGCGAACGGGTTGACGATGCCCGCGTGGCCGCCGGCGCCGTTGGCGACGAGGATCAGGCCATCGACGCCCGCTTCCGCCGCCTTGCGGGCGTGGCGGACGTTGGCGATGTCGTGGAAGACCAGACCGCCGTAGCCGTGCACCGCATCGACCACGTCGCGGACGGCGCCCAGCGAGGTGATGATCAGCGGCACCTTCTCCTCGACCGAAACCATCATGTCGGCCATCAGGCGGGGGTTGGTCGGGTGGACGATGTGGTTGACGCCGAAGGCGGCGGCGTCGGGGTTCAGGCGGCCCTTGATCTCATGCAGCCACCACCGATAGCCCTCGGTGGTGCGCTGGTTCAGCGACGGGAAGGTGCCGATGGCCCCGGCGTTGCAGGTCTCGACCACCAGATCCGGTCCGGAGACCAGGAACATGGGCGCCGCGATGACCGGCAGCTTGAGACCTTTTTGAAGCGAAGCCGGAATGGCCATGACGTTTCCCCGGGTTGTCTTTCGCTACGGATAGCGGGCTGTCCCCGGGTAAGGCAAACCCGAAAAACAGGGTGTGAAGAGTGTAATCCGGTGAAGTCGCGCAGCCGCCGGGTTTGGCGCGCTGCGCTGCGGTCTGCCGTGAACTGAGGAGGCACAGCCTCGATCTTCTGGAGCCTTAGTCCTCAAAGCTCGACGCCGGTTCCCCCAGCGTAACCGAGCGAGTTTCGCTTGCCCCGAAATCATAGAAGGTTAGCTGCCACCGACCGAAAATCCGGACGGGAAATGGCGGGGTGCCGTTGGTGAAAGTCTGAAGGTTCACCACGACCGGACCCGCCGGGGACGACACGCGGACCCATGGGACGTTGTTCCCGTCCAAGATCAGATAGCCGTCTTTAGCGGCATCGGTGATGGGATACAGAACGTCTTCCGGGTCGCTGATTTTCAGCTTGCCATCGATCGGCCACGTAGGCTGATTGATTGAACTCGCTGGGCGCAGCACAACGGGAGCAGCGTCGTAGAAGACCAGCAGTTGGCATTCGTCGATCGCCTTGCCACGGACATCAACACGAAGGCCGAAGAGGCCGTCGTCAATGTAGAAGGCCGCTCCGGCCTCAGCGCTTGCCGGCAGTACCGGCGCCTCGAAACCCTCAACTTCGACCTGCACGACCATCTCCAAAAGTTGGCCCCGAACTTCGGGGCGGCTACGGGATATAGGAAGATGGATCTGTGTTCCTAGGTAGCGGCGTTACATGATCCCTAGAGGCGGGCGAAAAGCCTCTTACGAGTATGAGGCACCACAGGCCGCGCGCCTTTGAAAATGTCCGCTCATGCCTCTATCTCCCCCGACAGATCCCTGCCTCCCTCATGCCCCGGCGTGGCGGCGACAGGCACGCCGTTCCAACTCCACGAGACCGCCCATGAACCCGCCGCCGATCACCCTGCAGGAACGCCGTCAGCGGCTGGCCCGGCTCGAGGCGGCGATGGAGGCGCGGGGCGTGGCGGCGGTGCTGATCGATGCGACCACGAGCCTGCGCTATTTCACCGGTCTGGTGTGGGGACGGTCCGAGCGGATGATCGCGGCGCTGGTGCGGCCCGGAAAGCCGCTGACCTACATCTGCCCGGCGTTCGAGCTGGACAAGGTGGGCGGCTCCATCGGCGTGCCGGGCGAGTTCCTGACCTGGGAAGAGCACGAAAGCCCCTACAAGCTGGTGGCCGACGCAGTCCCGAACGGGGTGCTGGCCGTCGACGAGCAGGCGCCGGTGTTCGCCTGGCTGGGACTGGCCGAGGTGTTCGGCGTCGACCGGCTGCGCGGCGCGAGCGCGCTCATCACCCCGCTGAGGACGCGCAAGTCCGAGGCCGAGATCGCCCTGATGACCCGCGCCAAGGCGCTGACGCTGGAGGCGCATCGGCGGACGCACGGCGCCTTGCAGGCCGGGATGCGCAGTTCGGACGTCGTGGCCTTCCTCGACAAACAGCACCGCGCGCTGGGCGCGGACGGCGGCAACACCTTCTGCATCGTCTCGTTCGGCGCTGACACCGCCCTGCCGCACGGCGGGGAGGGCGACCCGGAGCTGAAGGACGGCGACGTGGTCCTGATCGACACCGGCTGCGCGCTGGACGGCTACAACGCCGACATCACCCGGACTTATGTGTTTGGCGAACCGACGACCGAGGTGCGGCGCATCTGGGAGCTGGAGCAGACCGCGCAGGCGGCGGCGTTCGAGGCGGCGCGGTTGGGCGAACCGTGCGAGGCCGTGGATGCGGCGGTGCGGGTGTTCCTGAAATCCAGTGGGCTGGGGCCGGATTATCAGGTTCCGGGCACGCCGCACCGCACCGGCCACGGCATCGGTCTGGACATCCATGAAGCGCCCAATCTGGTGCGCGGGGATCACACCCTGCTGGACGTCGGCATGTGCTTCTCCAACGAGCCGATGATCGTGGTGCCGGGCCAGTTCGGCATCCGGCTTGAGGACCATTTCCACATGACCGCCGAGGGGGCGAAATGGTTCACCCAGCCGCAGCCCAGCCTTGATGAGCCGTTCCGGGGCGTCGCCTCGCTGGCGGCGTGACGGACGCCACCGAAATCGCTAGAGCCAAGCCATGACCACCGACACCTCGGGCCTGCACCAGCTGGGCCAACAGATCGCCGCACCGACCAGCCCGGAGACCGCCGTGCTGGAGCGGGTGCCCAACCCGCATGCGGACACCCTCTATCTCGCGCGCTTCACGGCGCCGGAGTTCACCAGCCTGTGCCCGGTCACCGGCCAGCCGGACTTCGCCCATATCGTCATCGACTATGCGCCGGGCGACTGGCTGGTGGAGAGCAAGTCGCTGAAGCTCTATCTGACCAGCTTCCGCAACCACGGCGCCTTCCACGAGGACTGCACCGTCGCCATCGGCAAGCGGCTGGCGGACCTGCTGCAGCCGAAATGGCTGCGCATCGGCGGCTACTGGTATCCGCGCGGTGGCATCCCCATCGACGTCTTCTGGCAGACCGGTCCGGCCCCGGAAGGCCTGTGGCTGCCCGACCAGGGCGTGCCGACGTATCGCGGGCGGGGGTGATTCAGGGTTGTTGATCGGGCGCTCTTGAGGTTGCGCTTCGCTCGTGCAAGCTGAGCCTTCAGCAGCGGGGGCGGCTTTCATGGCGACGACGGTTGAAGAGCTCTGGGCGAATTTCTGGACGTGGACCGAAAGTCACGCGACGGGCGCCTATCTGTTCAGGGGACAGGCAGACACAAGCGCGATTTTGCCCAAGATCGGCCGGTCGGGGTACAATTTCGACTACGCTCGGGAACGGGCGCTGTTCGAAGCGTTCGAGCGAGCCGCCAGACCTTATCTCAAGAGCGAAATGTCGGCGTTCGAGCTATTGGCGTTGGCGCAGCATCATGGGGCGCCGACCCGTCTCGTCGATTGGTCGACCAGTCCTCTCGTTGCCGCCTGGTTTGCGGTGAGTTCTTTCCCGGAAACGACCGACGCCCAGATCTATGCGCTGGATGTGGTGCGGCCGGACATACTGGTGCTGGATACCAAGACCGGCGAGACGCGCGATGGGACGACTGTCAAAGGCCCTCTGAGTCCACGGTCCGGAGTTTATCTGATCGAGACGGCGCAAGTCTCGAACCGGATTACGACACAGCGCGGGATCTTCACCTTGCATGGTGAGCCCTTGACGCCGTTTGTTGTCCCTTCGGCCGAAACCTTCGAGATTCCATGCGCCCTGAGGGCCGGATTTCAATCTCGGTTGATGGATGTCGGCGTGGACGCTTCCCATATCTACCCCGATATCGACGGTCTCTGCAGAAGCCTCGACTATCGGTTCAAATCGGGCAAAACTCTCTCAGCATTCGCTTAGGACAGATCGTGGTCGCCGTAATCAAATCCAGTCCCGACCTCGTGCTCAACATCGTTGGCGCAAAGCCTGCGGGCGTGACCAACAAGGTCGCGAAGGAACTCGGGCGGGAAGTGGCTGAGGCCTACAAGGGCAAGGGACGACAGGTCCGCCTGAAGGGTGTGCGTTTCAACCCGTCCAGCAAGATGAGCCTTGGTCAGGGTCAGTTCGAGGTGTTGGCCAGCACGGTCGTCGAGGTCGAAGGGCAGGAGGGCCGTCCCGACCGGTCCGAGGCTGTCGAAGCTGTCGTGACGATCGGTCGCGACAAGGGACAGGTTCTACGCACCGTGAAGATTCCGGCGCTGAACTGGACAGGTCAGACGCCGCGGTAATCTTCGCATTGCCTGACAAAGCTGACGGCGGAGGCCTGAGCCCCCGCCGTTCTCTGGTTCAGGCGGGCAGGGGCGCCGCCGGGTTGACCAGTCCGGCCTCGCGCAGGTCGGTCCAGAAGGCCGCCGGGACGACTTCGTTCAAGGCGGCGCTGTCCTCGGCGATCCGCTCCGGGCGGCTGGCGCCGGGGATGACGGCGGCGACCGCCGGATTGGCCAGCGAGAACTGCAGGCCCGCGGCCTTCATGCTGACGCCGTGGCGGTCGGCGAGGGCCTTGATGCGCGCAATCCTGTCGGCCATCGGAGGTGTGATCGGGGCGTACTCGAAGTTCGGCCCGCCGACGAGGGCGCCCGAGCTGTAGGGGCCGCCGACCACGATCCCCAGACCGCGCTCGGCCACCTTGGGCATCACCCGCTGCAGGGCGCGGTCGTGGTCAAGCAGGGTGTAGCGCCCGGCCAGCAGGAAGGCGTCCGGCTTCGGCTCGTCCAGGTCCAGCAGCAGTTCGATAGGCTCGACCTTGTTCACGCCTAGACCCCAGGCCTTGATCACGCCCTCATCGCGCAGACGGTCCAGCGCGCGGAAGGCGCCCGTGCGGGCCTGTTCGAACTGGCCGATCCAGCGGTCGCCCCAGAAGTCCTGCGCCAGATCATGGACGAAGGCGATGTCGATGCGGTCGGTGCGCAGCCGCTTCAGACTGTCCTCGATGGACTTCAGGGTGGCGTCGTAGCCATAGTCATTCACGATCTTGTTCGGGCGACCGTATTTGAAGACGTCGCCCTTCTCGCCGTTGTCGCGGGCCGAGACGTCCTCGACCTCGTCCAGAATGACGCGGCCGACCTTGGTGGACAGGACGTATTCGTCGCGCGGCTTGCCCGCCAGCGCCTCGCCCATGCGCAGCTCGGCGAGGCCGGCGCCGTAGAAGGGGGCGTTGTCATAGTAGCGGACGCCGTCGGTCCAGGCGGCCTCGACGGTGGCGAGGGCTTCATCCTCGGGGATGTCGCGGAACATGTTGCCCAGGGGGGCGGCGCCGAAGCCGAGACGGCGGTCGGAGAGCAGGGTCTTGATGGACATGGCGGTGGTCCTTTCGAAAGGAAGGTCAGGCGACCGCGGCGGGTTCGAGCAGCAGGGAGGTGCGCTCGGCCAGGTCGTTGATGCGGGAGAGGTAGGCCTTGAAATGCGGGGTCTCGCGGTGGGCGGCGACGGCGTCGGCGTCCACATACAGTTCGTCCAGAACGAAGCGGGCGGGTTCGGCCGGGTCGCGCCAGACGTCCCAGCGCAGGTTGCCCGGCTCGGCCCGGCAGGCGGGCGCCATGCCGAACAGCAGGTCCCGCAGGGCGTCGGCCTGGCCGGCGCGGGCGACGAGGATGGCCATGATCTTCATGCGGGCGGACATGGGGACTGTTCCTTTCAGCGGAAGGGCGCCGGAGGAGCCCAGGCGCAAGGCCCCTCCGGTCATCCGGGTCCTCATTCGGCCAGCGAACGATCAAGCGCCGCGACCAGTTTGGCCGCCAGCAGGTGATCCGAAGCGGGGTTCTGGCCGGTGATCAGCTCGCGATCCTCGATCACATGCGGCGCGAAGTCCTCGGCGCCGGTGATCAGGTCACCCCCGGCGGTGGTCAGGGCGTCGACCATGTAGAAGTGCAGCCTGGCGTGCATCGCGTGCTCCTCGACGATCTTCTCCTCGCTGTTGGAGAAGATGGTCATGCGATAGCCGGCGTACTGCCAGCCCTTGGCCCATTCGGCCGCCTTGGCCGGATCGCCGGCGATCAGGGCCGCGCGGAACTCGCGGGCGTGGGGCAGGGCGGCGACGACGGCGGCCGGGCCATGGCACAGCAGGGCGGTCGGCTTGGACGCCTCATGGAAGTAGCGCAGGATTTCACCGGCTTCACGGTCCTGCATCAGGTCGACCACCGGGGCGTGGCCGCCGGGGAAGAAGACGCCGGCATAGTTGTCCAGACCCTCGGCGATCACCGAGGCCAGGGTGCGGGGATGAGTCATCGCCGGATCGGTGTCCCAGTAGCGGCGCGCGGCCTCATACGCCGCCACGTCGCCCTCGAAGTGGTCGGGGCTGTCGGAGGCCTCGTCGAGGGTCGGGCGCTCGCCGTTCGGCGTGGCCAGCACCACCTCATAACCGGCCTCGACCAAGGCCTGGGCGGGGATGACGGTTTCATTCAGATATTGGCCCGTCGGGACGAACCCGCCGCCCTGCACCTCAAGGCGCGTGGCGTTGGAACCGACGATGAGAACTTTTGCCTTGGTCATGACGACCTCCTTCAGCTGGGGTGTGTCCGTTGGGAACGAGCGGAAGGTGCGCTTCGCACAGCTATTCCAGAACTTTATTGTTCTGATTTCAGATATCATGCTGCATGATAAACCATGCGCTATGACCTGAACCTGATGCCGGTCTTCATCGCGGTGATGGAGGAGCGCAACATCACCCGCGCAGCCCAGCGGCTGGGCATGACCCAGCCCGCCCTGTCGAACGCCCTGGCCCGGCTGCGCGCGACGCTGAACGATCCGCTGTTCATCCGCGAGCGCTATGGCGTGCGGCCCACCGAACTGGCAGAGACCCTGGCGCCGGGCATCGCCGAGGCGCTGGCCAATATCGACGATGTAGTGCTGGGCCAGCAGGCGTTCGATCCCTCGACTGCCGAGCGGCTGTTCACCCTGGCGCCCAACAGTTTCGTCGAATTCGTCATGGCTCCGGCTCTGGTCAGCCGCCTGCGGGCCGAGGCGCCGGGCATCCGGCTGCGCCTCACCCCGTTTGGGACCGATCTGGCCGAGACGGGGGTGATGTCCGGGACCACCGCTCTGGTGCTGGGCCGTCTGATCGATCCGCCGGACAATCTGGTGGTCCAGCATCTGATGGACGAGGGGCTGGCCTGTGTCGTCCGGGCCGATCACCCCGAGGTCGGGGACAGTCTGTCGCGTGAACAGTACGAGCGGCTGAAGCACGTCAATGTTCTGCCGCCGGGCCGCCTGCGGGCGGGCCTGTTCCAGGCGCTGGACCAGAAGGGGCTGAAGCGCGAGGTGGCGGTGTCGGTGACCCACTTCCTCGCCGTGCCGGAGATGGTGGCGAGCACGGATTACTGCTCGACGCTGCCGATCTCGATCTGCCGTCGGCTGGCCCTGGATCCGCGCCTGAAGGTGCTGCCCGCGCCGGTCGATCTGGGGACCTTCCCGGTGCAGATGGGCTGGCACCTCCGCTACCGCCACGACCCGGCGCACCGCTGGCTGCGCGGGATCGTGGCGGAGGTGGCGGAGCAGATAGGGACTAGGGACTAGGAAGACGGCCCCGGATGTCGCGGCGCTTCCGGCCCACTAATCCCTCTTCCCCAATCCCTCCCGAGCCTCATCCCCAGGCGCTCGACCCGCTCTCCTCACGGAACTCAAAGTCGCCGTTGGTGCTGGCGGACAGGTCGCGCCAGGCGTCCAGTTCGGCCTGCAGGCTGTCGATCTTGGCCTGCACCATGCCCAGGGCGTCCGTGCCGGCGCACCAGCGGACCGGTGGGTTTTCGGCATTGGCCAGGGTGATCAGGGCCTGCGCCAGCTTCACCGGATCGCCCGCCTGGTTCTGGCTGCGGCTGTCGTAGAAGGCCTTCAGCGCCGCCGCCGTCTCGGCGTAGTCGGCGATGGGGTTGGAGCCGTGCTTGACCGAGGTCGCCTCGAGGAAGTCGGTGCGGAAGAAGCCCGGCTCGACGATGGTGGCGTGGATGCCGAACGGCGCGACTTCCTGCGACAGGGACTCGCTGAAGCCCTCCACCGCGAATTTCGAGGCGCAGTACAGGGTCCCGCTGGCGCCGCCGACGATGCCGCCGACCGACGAGACGTTGAAGATGCGGCCCGAGCGCTGGGCCCGCATGACCGGCAGGACCGCACGGGTGACGTGCATGAGGCCGAAGACATTGGTCTCGTACTGGGCGCGGGCGTCCTCTGCGGTGGATTCCTCGAACACCGACAGATTGCCGTAGCCGGCGTTGTTCACCAGCACGTCGATGCGGCCGAAGCGGGTCGTGGCGGCCTCGACGGCGGCGCGGACGGCGGCCTCGTCGGTGACGTCCAGCGACAGGGAGAGCAGGGCGTCGCTGTCGGCGCCGAAGGCGGTGGTCAGGGCGTCACGCTTGCGGGCCGTGGCGACGACGCGCTCACCGGCGTCCAGCAGGGTCCGGACGATGGCGGCGCCGAGGCCGCGCGAGGCGCCGGTGACGAACCAGACGCGGGGAGTATTGGAGGTCATGGGAAGTCTCCTTGGTTGGGAGCCCCGGTATGCGCCGCCGCCCCGTCGGACCCGTAGACGGATCGCGCCAGTCTCTTGCACAATCCCGCCAGTCGACTGCGGTCGTGCTTGCGAGTAGGGCCAGACGGGGCTTGAATGGCGCCATGAGCCGCTTGCCCGAACTCGCCAGTCTTGTCCGCGCCCATATGGGGGAGGAGTCACCCGAGGGCGTCGGCCCCATGACCGGGGCGGGCGTCCATCTGATCGCCAGCACCACGGTCACCGAGGCCCAGCAGGTGGTCTATGAGGCCATGGTCTGTCTGATCCTCGAAGGGGCCAAGACGACCACGCTGGGAACGGAGAGCTACCCCTATCGGGCGGGCCAGTATCTGGTGGTGACGGACGACCTGCCGGTCAGCGGCCGGGTGATCGCGGCGCCCTACCTGGCTATCGGCGTGCCGCTGGACCCGGCCACCATCACCGAACTGCTGCTGGAGAGCGAAGGGGCGATCCCGGAAGCCGCGCCGGTGCGCGGGCTGGCGGTCAGCGACATGGATGAGGATCTGATCGACGTCGTGATCCGCCTGGTCCGGCTGCTGGAGCGGCCGGAGGAGGCGCGGGTCATGGCCCCCATGATCCACCGCGAACTGGTCTGGCGTCTGCTGCGCGGCGAGCGGGCCGGGATGATGCGCCAACTGGCGGCCATGGACGGGCGGCAGGCACAGGTGAAGCGGGCCATCCGCTGGCTGCGCCGGAACTACGCCGAGCCCATGCGGATCGACCGTCTGGCCGAGGTGGCGGGGATGAGCGAGACCTCGCTGCACCGCCACTTCAAGGCCGTCACGGCCATGAGCCCGCTGCAGTACCAGAAGCAGATCCGCCTGCAGGAGGCGCGGCATCGCCTGCTGGCGCAGGGGCGCGACGTGGCCGGCGTGGGCTTCGCCGTCGGCTACGACAGCCCCTCGCAGTTCAGCCGGGAATACGCCCGCCTGTTCGGCCACCCGCCGGGCCGCGATCTGGAGCGGATGCGGGCTGATCCGGCGCTGGCGGTGGCGGTCTAGGCGATCAGCGCGAAGCCGCCGCCTCGTCGCCGAGCAGGCTGGTCGCGCTGAAGGTGGGAGCCAGGACGGCGATGTCGTAGGCCAGCGCCAGGTCACGCCATTCCGGCGGGGCGGAGGTCAGGCCCTCGGCCCGGAGTCGGCGCAGATCGACCAGCATCCACGATCCCGGCGCGGCGTCCGCAGGCTGGGCGAGAAGGACGTCCTTGCGCCAGTCCGCGCCTTCGTCGTTCGTCACGTCGAAGGCCTGGATCCGGGCGGGCCGTGCGACGCCGCCATAGCCGGCCAGCTCGCCCCGGACCCCTTCCACGAGGATGTGCAGGGCCGTGACGCCTTCGCCGTCGGCGCGCTCGGCCACCCAGGCGCCGAGGTCACGCTGGTTGAGCGGGTTGAGCGACTTGTAGACGTGCCAGCCGCCGAACTTCAGCAGCACCCGCGCGCCGGGATTTTCGGCGAGGTGGGCGGCCAGGGTGCGTTTCATCGCCCGTGCGCGGCGTCCGTTGGGGTCGCCCTGACGCGCCTGCGACGCCTGATAGATGGCGCGGCTCTCGGTCAGCAGGCCGAACAGGTATTGGACGCGCGTTCCGCCATCCTGCGCGATCGCGGCGGCGGCCTGATCGAGATCGGCCTGGGCGGCCGAGAGCAGGAACAGCTCCATCGGCGAGCCCGAGGCGCGGGCGACGGCGGTGGCGGCCTGCGACTTCGCGGCCAGATCGGTCAGGGCGGCGCGGGCGACGGGACCCGGCTCGGCGGCCAGCATTTCCTGAAGCAGGTGGTCCGCGGAGCCGAGGAATTCCTGATCGAGGCCCCAGAGTTCGAAGTCCGCTCCGGCGGCGGCGGCGCAGTCGCCCGCCGTCTCGACCTCATCGCTGCCACGGTAGAAGGCCACGCCGTCCGGATTGGCCTGCAGGAAATCGCCCACCCGGGTCGCGCGGTCGTCTGATCGCATGGCGCCGTCGATGACGCGGGCCGCTTCCGGACCGGTCTCGATGGCCATGGCGGTCAGGCCGCCCGGCGCCATCAGGCGGCAAATCTGGGTGGTGAAGGCCGGAATCTCGCGCGTCATGTGGGTCTCGCCGATCATGACATAGCGACTGGCGGAGACGGCCTCGGTCAGGACCGGTGCGCCCGCGCCCGACAGGCCGTTCGGGCCGACCTCCAGAGGGGTGATGACGCGGGCGAGGCGCGAGGAGAAGGACGGCGTCGCCGCCTCCTGAGCGACCGCGCCGGTCGCGAAGACGCCGAGACCGGCCAGAATGACCGCCGACAGACCCTGATGAACTCTACGCATACGCCCCTCCCGAACGACTCGACTGGGTACGGTCTAGCTTTGCGGGCGCCGGGACAGCCAGTGAATTTGCGTCCACCCTCGCTCTTGACCCGAGGGGCGGAGGCTGAGACCCCGATACAAGATGGACAGGACAGGCGGGGAGATCGCATGACCACCACAACCACCGACGTCGTCATCCTGGGCGGCGGTCATAACGGCCTCGTCTGCGCCTTCTATCTGGCGAAGGCGGGGTTGAAGGTGACGGTGCTGGAGCGGCGACATGTGGTCGGCGGGGCGGCGGTGACCGAGGAATTCCACCCCGGTTTCCGCAACTCGACCGCCAGCTACACCGTCAGCCTGCTGAACCCCAAGGTCATCGCCGACATGGACCTGCCGCGCCACGGGCTGCGGGTGGTCGAGCGCAGGGTGTCGAACTTCCTGCCGCTGGACGACGGTCGCCACCTGCTGGCGGGGGAGGGGCGGACGCACGGAGAGGTGGCGAAATTCTCGGCCAGGGACGCCGAACGCCTGCCCGAGTACGAGCGGCGGCTGGAGGTCGTGGCGTCGATCCTGCGCGACTGGATCCTGCGGAGCCCGCCCAATCTGACCGAGGGCGGCTGGCTGGCCCGGTTGCCGGAACTGGCCAGCGCCACGGCCCTGGCGCGGCAGGGGCTGGCGCTGGATGTCGAGGGCCGCCGCGACCTGCTGGACCTGTTCGCCAAGTCGGCGGGTGACTGGCTGGACGGCTGGTTCGAGAGCGACCCGATCAAGGCCCTGTTCGGCTTCGACAGCATCGTCGGCGCCTACGGCAGTCCCTATTCGCCCGGCTCGGCCTACGTATTGCTGCACCATGTCTTCGGCGAGGTGAACGGCAAGAAGGGCGTGTGGGGCCACGCCGTCGGCGGCATGGGGGCGATCACCCAGGCGATGGCGAGCGCCTGCGCCGAACTGGGCGTCGAGATCAGGTTGGACGCGCCGGTGGCGGAGGTCCTGACCGAGAAGGGGCGGGCCGTCGGGGCGGTGACCGAAGGCGGCGACATTGTCCGCGCCCGCGCCGTGGTGTCGAACCTGCACCCACGCCTGCTGTTCGAGCGACTGATGGACGACGCCGTGGTCCCCGCCGACTTTCGCGCCCGGATCGGCAACTACCAGTCCGGCTCCGGCACCTTCCGCATGAACGTGGCCCTGTCGGAGCTTCCGAACTTCACCAGCCTGCCGGGGCAGGGCGATCACCTGACGGCGGGCATCATCATCGCCCCGTCTATGGCCTATATGGACCGCGCCCACGCCAGCGCCCGGCTGGACGGCTGGTCGCGCGAGCCCATCGTCGAGATGCTGATCCCCTCGACGCTGGACGACAGCCTGGCCCCGCCGGGACAGCATGTGGCCAGCCTGTTCTGCCAGCACGTCTCGCCCGATCTGGCCGACGAACACCGCGACACGGTGGCTGATTTGATGATCGATACGGTCGACAGGCACGCCCCCGGCTTCAAGGCGTCTGTGATCGGGCGGCTGGCGCTGGGACCGCGGGATCTGGAGCGGCGCTTCGGCCTGGTCGGCGGCGATATCTTCCACGGCCGCCTGACCCTGGATCAGCTGTTCAGCGCCCGCCCCGTGCTGGGCCACGCCGATCACCGAATGCCGGTGCCGGGCCTCTATCTGTGCGGATCAGGCGCGCACCCCGGCGGCGGGGTGACCGGCGCGCCGGGGCATAATGCGGCCCGGGCCATTCTGAAGGAATTAGGGCGTAGGAGTTAGGAATTAGAAGCGGGCAGGGCCTCCCCTAAGCCCTAATTCCTTTTCTCAGGCCCTCGCGACCCCCACCGCCGCCATCAGCGCATCGCGCACGGCGGCTTCGGTGAAGGGCTTCTGGATCGTCGGCTGGCCGCGCCATTCGTCGGGCAGGCCGCCTTCGCCGTAGCCGGTGGAGAAGACGAAGGGCACGCCGCGCGCCTTCAGGGCCTCGGCCACCGGAAACACCTGACGGCCCGCCACATTGACATCCAGCAGGGCGGCGTCCAGCGCGGCGTCGTCGGTCGCCAGCGCCAGGCCTTCGTCGATATTGGCCGCCGGCCCCACGGGGGTGCAGCCCATGTCCTCAAGGATGGTCTCCAGCAGCATGGCGACGAGGGACTCATCCTCGACGATCAGGATGCGGCGGCCCGACAGGGGTTCGCTCATTCACTCTTCTCCTGGTCCAGCGGGACCATAAACTCCGCGGTGAAGCCGGAGGTTGCGTATTCGACCGTCACCTGACCGGCGAGGTCATGGCGGACATTGCGTTCGATCAGGCGGCTGCCGAAGCCGCGACGGGTGGGCTCGACCACCGACGGGCCGTCCAGTTCGCGCCAGGTCAGGTGCAGGACGGGGTTGGTCTGGTCGGCCACGGCCCAGTCGACCAGCACGCGCCCGTCCGGATTGGAGAGGGCGCCGTATTTGGCGGCGTTGGTGGCCAGTTCGTGGAAGATCATGCCGAACGACAGGGCGGCCGCGGGGCCCAGCGCCACCGGGGCGCCGTTCAGGCTGATCCGCTGCGCCCCGTGCGCCTCGGTCTCATGTTCCAGGATGGCGCGCAGGTCCGCGCCCTCCCAGTGGCTGCGGGTCAGCAGGTCGTGGGTGTGCGACACCGCCAGCAGGCGGGCCTGGAAGCTTTCGGCGAAGCTCTTCGGGTCGGTGTGCGAGCGCGCCGTCTGCATGGCGATCGACTGCACCGTGGCCAGGGTGTTCTTCACCCGGTGGTTCAGCTCGTCGATCATCAGCTTCTGGCGGTCGGCGGCCAGGACGTTATCGGTGACGTCGTGGCCCTGCACGAAGATGCCCGCCACCTTGCCCGCGCCGTCGCGGATCGGCTGGTAGATGAAGTTCAGATAGACGGTCTCCAGCGGTCCGTCGGGCGTGCGCTGAAGCTGGACCCGGCTGCCGCGCCCCTCGTGCGGTTCGCCGGTCTCGAACACCGTGTCGAGGAACTCGTAATAGCCTTGGCCGACCAGCTCCGGCAGGGCCTCGCGGATGGCCTTGCCGGTGATGGCGCGGTGCCCGATAAGCTGGCCATAGGCCGGGTTGTACATCTGGAACACATGCTCCGGCCCGCTCAGCACGGCGACGAAGCCGGGCGCCTGCATGAACATGTCGACCAGCTGATTGCGCTCGGTGGCGAGGCGCTGGTTGTCCGCCTGCATGTCCTCGGCGCGGCGCAGGATCTGTCCGCTGAGAATGGAGTCGAGAGCCGAAGGGCCTTCACCGCCGGCGCCGCGTCGCTCGCTGGCCTGTCGCCGCAGGGTCTGCAGTTCGGTGATGTCGCTGGTGTGCTGCAGGATGTAGCGAAGCTCTCCGGCTTCATCGAGCACGGGGCTGTGGGTGCAACTCCAATAGCGGTCCACATAGCCGAGGTCGGGCAGGGGAATCGCGTAGTGCAGCATCGGGATGTGATCGACCTGCCGGGTCGCCAGCACCTTCTCGAACGAGGCCAGAAGACGAGCGGCATTCGCTTCGTCGCCTCCGGCGTCGAAGGCCGCCATAACGTGCTGGCCCAGCAAGTCCTCGCGCGACCTCTGGGTGACGTCCAGATAGGCGCGGTTCATTCCGGCGTAACGCAGGTCAGGGGTCAGCAGCATATAGGGATTGGGCGAGGCGTCGAACGCGCTCGCCAGATCGACCGACAGGCCGCCCGATTTCGCCAATTCCTTCAATCTGATCCCCACACTCCGCTTACGGTAACGCTTTGGCCTCTCGGCGGTTCCTCAGGGCGCGGCGAGAAATACAAACCGTCATTTGAGCCTGTCAGGCCGCCAAGGCTAGGGTGGGCGGATGTTAGCTTCACTTTTCGCGGCGGCGGCCCTCATGGCGACTTCCCCGGACACCCAGACCCCCGACGTCGAGGCGCCCCGGCCGACGGCCCGGATCACCCATGGCGCCCTGCTGGGGCGGCGGGTCGACGGGATCGACAGCTTCAGGGGCATTCCCTACGCCGCGCCACCGGTGGGGGAGGGACGCTGGCGCGCGCCGCGTCCGGCCGAGGTGTGGAGCGGCACGCTGGACGCCGGTCAGGTCGGGGCGATCTGCATCCAGCCGCCCTCGAACGGCGACAACGGCGTCGGTCCCCTGCCGATGAGCGAGGACTGTCTGACGGTGAACGTCTGGACCCCGGCCGACCATGCGGGCGAACCCCTGCCGGTCATGGTCTGGATCCATGGCGGCGGGCTGAACAACGGCTCGGGCACCGCGGCGCTCTATGACGGCGCCAGCCTGGCCCGGCGCGGGGCGGTGGTGGTGACGCTGAACTATCGCCTCGGACGGCTGGGCTTCTTCGATCATCCGGCGCTGGCGGTGGAGCGGGAGCCGGTCGAGCCTGCGGCCAACTACGGCCTGATGGATGTGATCACGGCGCTTGGCTGGGTGCGCGACAATGCGGCGGCCTTCGGCGGTGATCCAGCCAATGTCACCATCTTCGGCGAGTCCGCCGGCGGCGCGCTGGTCACTCGGCTGATGATCGCCCCGCAGGCGCGTGGCCTGTTCCACCGCGCCGTCGTCCAGTCCGGGCTGGGCCGGGATCAGGGCACGCCCCTGACCGAGCTGCGCCCCAACGGCGATCCGTCGATGCAGGAGCGCGGCGTGGCCTTCGCCGCTGGTCTGGGCCTGATCGACGCCACGCCCGCCCAGCTGCGCGCCATTCCGGCGGAGCAGTTCCTGACCCCGGCGCCCAGCTTCTACGGCGGTGATCTGCTGGTTCGCGATGATGTCTATATCTCCGAGGACGTCGAGACCGCCTTCGCCGCCGGACGCGAGGCGCCGACGCCGCTGATCATCGGCTCCAACAGCGCCGAGTTCTGGTGGATGAAGCCGACCGACCTCAGCCCCTACGGCGCCATCGACGACGCCATGACCCCGGACGAGCGCGCCGCCTTCCTCGCCGCCTATGGGGGGGAGGACGGCTACAACGCCCATGTCCTCAGCGATCTGGTGTTCCACGAACCGGCGCGTCATCTGGCGCGGCTGCACGCCGCCAACGGCCATCCGGCCTTCATCTATCGCTTCGACGTGGTCTCCGCCGCCATGCCCGAACCGCACGGCGGCGCCACCCATGCGTCGGAGCGTCAGTACGTCTTCGACAACCTGTCCGCCTCGCCTTGGCCGACCGAGGAGATGGACCAGCGGCAGGCGACGGTCATGGCCGACTACTGGACCGCCTTCGCCCGCACCGGCAGTCCCAACGGCGCGGATCGACCGGTCTGGCCCGAGGTCGGCGCCGACGGCGACCACCTGCTGGAGTTCACCAATGACGGACCGGTGGCCAGGCCAATTCCGTTCAAGGACCGGCTGGATCTGATCGAGGCCTATTACAAGCGAGTGCGCTGAGACGGCCTGATCCGCCACTGCGGAATGGGGCATAATCGTCCGTGCGCCACGGAAAAATGGGTTCCCACTGACAGCCTCGGCGACCCCTGAAGCCTGCGACAGACTGCCCTGAACCGGTTGTGGCGAAAATCCGGCCCTTGCGGGGCACGTGAATCATATGTCATGTAATCGGTTACACGGTGCTTCGAACGGACTCGCGGAAAGCGGGCCGGGATCGGGCGACCGCCCCAGGGAGACAGGATTTTGCTTCGTTCAACCACGCAGCCTCACGGCGCGGACGGTCAGGCTTGAAGGCCGCGACCATCCGGGACGTCGCCGAACGCGCGGACGTGTCCGTCGCGTCGGTTTCGCGTGTCCTGAACGGCGCCGGACCGGTCACCGAGGCCACCCGCCAGCGGGTGCTCGAGGCGGTCGAGGCCCTGCAGTACGTACCCCACTCGGGCGCGCGCAGCCTGTCCACCAGCAAGACCAGCACCGTCGGCGTGATTCTGCCCGACCTGTATGGCGAGTTCTTCTCCGAGCTGATCCGCGGCATGGATGTGGCCGCGCGGTCGCTGGGCTACCACCTGATCGTCTCCTCGTCGCACGACGACGCCGATGAGGCCTCCTCGGCCATTCGCTCGATGCGCGGGCGGGTGGACGGCCTGATTGTCCTGTCGCCCCACCTCGGCGCCGCCAACCTGGCCTCGGGCCTGGCCGGGCGCACGCCGGTGCTGCTGATGAACGGCGGCGCGGCGGCGGACGGGCGTCCCTCCATCGTGGTCGACAACCATGGCGGCGCGGTCGCCGCCGTCGAGCATCTGATCGCCATTGGCCGCAAGCGCATAGCCCACATCGCCGGACCGGCGGGCAACCTCGAGGCCGAGGCCCGGCTGGCGGGCTATCTGGAGGCCATGGCCAAGGCCGGCCTGCCCACCACCATCGTGGACGGCGCCTTCACCCGGGGCTCGGGTCAGGCCGCTGGCGAGACGCTGGTCGGTCACGCCGACCGCCCGGACGCCGTCTTCGCCGCCAACGACAATATGGCCGTCGGCGCCCTGCTGGCCTTCCAGGACGCCGGTTTCCGCGTGCCGGAAGACATCGCCATGGTCGGCTTCGACGACATCCCGCTGGCCGGGCTGGTTCGTCCGGGCCTGACCACGCTGAAGATTAATATCGCCGAGACGGGCCGCAACGCGCTCGAACGGCTCGTGAGACTCATCGGATCCGCCGCCGACACCGCCTGCGAGGTCGTGCGCCCGGAACTGGTGGTGAGGGCTTCCAGTAACCCGTTGATTTCGCCGTCCGGGCTGTCCGGCGCGGCATCCGACAACAAACAAACACTGTCTCTTGAAGGGGAGAAACTGTGATGACGAGCAAGACCGGGAAATATTTGGGGGCGGCGTCCGCTCTCGCCGTCGCGATCGCGCTGGGGTCCGCCGGGGCGGCCTTCGCGCAGGCCTCGACCTCGACCATTCGCGGTGTCGTCACCGACGGCGCGGCTGTTGAAGCCGGCGCGACCGTGACCGCGCGCGAGGTCGGTTCGGGCTACACCACCCGCGCCACCGCCAACGCCAGCGGCGCCTACGTCCTGACCGGCCTGCGTCCCGGTTCGTACGAAATCACCGTCAGCACCACGGACGGCCAGTCGGCGACCGAAAGCGTCACCATCGGCGTCGGTCAGGTCGGTGAAGTCGATCTGTCGGTGGGCGGCCGCGTCGCCGCCGCTGATCCGGGCGCGACCGACCTGGGCGAAGTCGTCGTCACCGGCGGCCGTCGTCTGGTCGAGATGCGCACCTCGGAAGTCGCGACCAACGTCTCGACCGCCCAGATCGACAACCTGCCGCAAAACTCGCGCAACTTCCTGAACTTCGCCGCCCTCGCCCCCGGTGTCCGGGTGTCGGACGATCCCGAGCGCCGCAACTTCTCGTCGGGCGCGCTGGGCGCCTCGCAGACCAACGTCTTCATCGACGGCCAGAACCTGAAGAACAACGTCCTGCAGGGCGGCATCGCCGGTCAGGACTCCAGCCGCGGCAACCCGTTCCCGCAGGCGGCGATCCAGGAGTTCCGGGTCTCGACCCAGAACCACAAGGCTGAGTACGAGCAGGCCGGCGCTGCGATCATCACCGCCGTCACCCGTTCGGGCACCAACGACTTCCAGGGCGAGATCTTCGGCTATCTCCAGAACGAGAGCATGGTCGCCCGAGACTATTTCGACGTTCGCAACAACGCCCCGAAGCCGGACTACAAGCGTGAACAGTTCGGCGGCTGGGTCAGCGGCCCGATCATCCGCGACGAGCTGCACTACTTCCTGAGCTACGAGGCCAACAATCAGGACCGGGCCACCCGCGTCGACCTGAACGACGCCATCCCGCAGGCCATCCGGGACCAGTATGAAGGCGCCTTCGTCGTGCCGTTCCGCAGCGAGCTGTACTTCGGCAAGCTGAGCTGGACCCCGGCGACGAACCACCAGGTCGATCTGAGCGTGACCCGCCGGACCGAGGATGACGTGCGCGGCTTCGGCGGCGGCACCACCTTCGACCGCGCTGAGAACATCCAGGTCGACACCACCAGCGTGAACCTGCGCTGGAGCTGGTCGGGCGAGAACTTCCTGAACGAAGCCTCGATCGACTATCTGGACGCCTTCTGGGCTCCCAGCGCCATCGGTTCGGGCCGCACCGAGGCGACCGACAACGGCCAGTTGCAGGTCGGCCGTCGCCCTTACACCCAGGACAAGGGCCAAACCGGCTGGACCTTCCGCAACGACCTGACCCTGCTCGGCGTCGAGAACCACCTGATCAAGATGGGGATCAAGGTCGCCCAGCTTGAGTATGAGGCGGTCCAGTACGACGCCTTCGAGGGCGAATACATCTACGCCCCGACCGACTACGGCTTCGCCGGCGATCCGATCCGCGCGCGCATCGGCCTGGGCGATCCGCTGTCCACCGGCGACAACACCCAGATCGGTCTGTTCATCCAGGACGACTGGGACATCACCTCGAAGCTGCAGCTGAACCTGGGCCTGCGTTGGGACTATGAGTCCAACATGCTCAACAACGACTTCGTCACGGCGCCCGCCCTGGCGACGGCGCTGCGGGGCTGGACCAACAACCGCGAAGTGAACTGGGATGACTACATCTCGACCGGTTCGAATCGCGAAAGCTTCACGGGCGCCTTCCAGCCGCGCGTCGGCTTCAACTACGACCTGAACGACGACGGCAATACCGTCATCTTCGGCGGCTGGGGTCGCTACTACGACCGCGTGCTGTACGACTACGCCCAGGTCGAGAACGCCAAGGCCAACTACCGCACCTACACGGTCAACTTCGGCCCGGGCACGCCCTGGAACGACGCCTACTATGACCGCGACGCCCTGCTGGGCCTGGTCTCCGCGACGGGCGGTCAGGAGGTCTACCTCCTGTCGAACGAAGTCGAGATGCCCTACTCGGATCAGACGACCCTGGGCGTTCGTCATCAGATGGGCGACTGGACCGCGACGGTCACCTACAGCCACATCGAGAGCTACAACGGCTTCTCGTGGGTGCTGGCCAACCGCTTCGCGGACGGCAGCTTCCGCAGCCCGACCGGCGACCTGCCGTGGGGCCAGGCGCCCGCCGGCTACGGCAACATCATCATCAGCGAGTCCGGCGACCGGGCCCGCTACGACGCCCTCTACTTCACCCTCGACAAGCCTTACTCGTCCGCGTCGGGCTGGGGCGTGAACCTCGCCTACACCATCGCCGAGGCTGAAGAGTACGGCGCGCGCGATCCCTACGTCCTGGACGAGCCGAACGCGGCCGCCTGGGGCTGGCACCGCGCCGATGCGGCCGAGCGTCACCGCATCGTCCTGAGCGGCATCAAGGACCTGCCGTGGGGCATCACGGGCTCGACACTGATCACCCTGGGTTCGGGTCAGGCCTACACCCAGATCCGCGACAACCCGGGCGGCGGCGTGACCTTCCTGCCGGGCCGCGGCCAGCCGAACGACGTGTTCGGTCCGTTCGCCTTCGCCCAGATCGACATGCGCCTGTCCAAGGACTTCACCGTCTGGAACGGCCACAGGATCGGGGTGGTGCTGGACGCCATCAACGTCACCAACGAAACGAACTTCGGTTACGAGCAATGGGTCGGCGGCTTCATCCCGCGCCCGGGCAACACCAACCCCAACTTCGGTCAGCCGAGCCGCCTGATCTCGCCGCCGCGCAGCTTCCAGGTCGGCCTGCGCTACCGCTGGTAAGCGGTGCGACCCCGGGGCGGCTTGCGGGCCGCCCGTCAGGGGCGACTATCTCCTGAGCCTGAACGGCCGCTCCCAGCCCAACACCGGGGGCGGCCATTTTTTTGATTTCAGTATCCGAGTTAAGAGGTGATCCCGATGAACCGCAGACGCTTTCTGATGGGATCGACCTTCGTGGGCGCGGCCGTGGCCGTGACCGGCTGCGCCACCACGCCGTCGACCGCCGCCATGGCCCCGACCGGCCCGCGTCTCGACGCCGGTTTCGAGGACCTGCAGCGCAAGACCTTCGACTGGTTCGCCCATGTCACCAATCGCTCGAACGGCCTGACGCCGGACCGCTGGCCGACCGAGTCCTTCTCGTCCGTCGCCGCCGTCGGCTTCGCCCTGACCTGCTGGCCCATCGGAGTCGAGCGCGGCTGGATGAGCCGGGAAGAGGCGCGCGAGCGCACCCTGACCACCATCCGCTTCTTCCATGAGCTGCCGCAGGGCCCCGAGCCAACCGGCAACGGCGGCTACAAGGGCTTCTTCTACCATTTCCTCAACATGCAGACGGGCCACCGCTTCGGCACGACCGAACTGTCCACCGTCGACACCGCCCTGCTGATCGCGGGCATGCTGTTCGCCGCCCGCTGGTTCGACGGCGACCACCCGCAGGAGCGCGAAATCCGCGAGCGGGCGCAGGCCGTCTATGAGCGGGTCGAGTGGGACTGGGCCGTGGTCCGTCCGAACCGCATCACCATGGGCTGGCACCCCGAGACCGGCTACATCCCGGCCGACTGGAACGTCTACAACGAGGGCATGATCGTCCTGCTGCTGGCCATCGGCAGCCCGACCCATCCGGTCCCGACCACGGTCTGGGACGAGTGGTGCAGCGTCTACGACCACAGCTGGACGGACGTCTGGGGGCCCAAACACCTGCATTTCGCGCCCCTGTTCGGGCACGAGTTCAGCCACATGTACATCGACTTCCGCGGCATCCACGACGCCTGGATGCGCGAACAGCAGGCCGAAATGCCCGGCTTCGACTATTTCCAGAACAGCGTCCGCGCCGTGGAGGCGCAGCGGAAATACGCCGTCGACAATCCGATGGGCTGGGCCGGCTATTCACAGGACGTCTGGGGCCTGACCGCCTGTGACGGCCCGGGCGACTTCCGTCAGGTGATCGACGGCCGCGAGCGTGAGTTCTTCAGCTATTCGGCTCGTGGCCCCGGCGACCGCGACGACGGCACCATCGCCCCGACCGCGGCCCTGGCCTCGCTGCCCTTCGCGCCGGATCACGTCCTGACCTGGCTGAACACGGTCAAGGCCCGCTACGGCGCGGGCGTCTACACCCGCTACGGCTTCCTGGACTCGTTCAACCCGACCCTGACCCAGCGCGACGGTCCGCTGCAGCATGGCAAGATCCTGCCGGGCATCGGCTGGGTCGCCGACGACTATCTGGGCATCGACCAGGGCCCCATCGTCATCCAGATCGAGAACCATCGCTCCGAGATCGTCTGGAAGACCATGCACCGCGAGCCGAACCTGGTCCGCGGCCTGAAGCGCGCGGGCTTCACCGGCGGATGGCTGGATAACGCATGAGCACCTTCCGGCCGGATCGACGGACAGCGCTCGGCCTGATGGCCGGGGCGGCCGCGACCGGTCTGTCGGCCTGTGGCGGATCGAACGACGGCCGCACCCGCCTGCGCTTCTGGGCCATGGGCTCCGAGGCCACCAATGTCGGTCAGATCCTGCCGGAGTTCGAGCGGCTGAACCCGGACATCAAGGTCGAGGTCCAGGCCCTGCCGTGGACCGCCGCCCACCAGAAGCTGCTGACCGCCTACGCCGGCGCCTCGCTGCCGGACGTCAGCCAGGTGGGCAACACCTGGGTGTCGGAGATGACCGCCATCGGCGCCATCAGCCCCATGCCGGCCGAGGCCGCGGACCTGCTGACCGACCAGTTCCCGGCGGTGCTGGACACCAACCGGATCAACAACCGGCCCATGGCCACGCCCTGGTACGTCGACACCCGGCTGATCTTCTACCGCACCGACCTGCTGCGGCAGGCGGGCTATGAGGCCATGCCGGGCGACTGGGCCGAGTGGAAGCGGGCCATGCATGCGGTCAAGCGGGTGGTCGGGCCGGACAAATACGCCGTTCTGCTGCCGCTGAACGAATTCGAACAGCTACTGACCTTCGGCCTGCAAGGCGATGCGCCGCTGCTGAAGGACCGCGACACGCGCGGCAACTTCGCCAGCCCGTCCTTCATCGCGGCGCTGGAGTTCTACAAGAGCCTGTTCGACGAGGGGCTGGCCCCCATCGCCTCGGCGGCCCAGATCTCCAACGTCTGGACCGAGTTCGAGCGCGGCTGGTTCAGCTTCTACTTCTCCGGCCCGTGGACCATCGGCGACTTCAAGGATCGCCTGTCGCCCGGCGTCCAGTGGATGACCGCGGGCGTGCCTGGCCCGACCGGTCCCGGCGCCTCGGCCCCCGGCGGATCGTCACTGGTGGTCTACCGCTCGTCGCCGCATCAGGAGGCGGCGTGGAAGCTGGTCCGCTATCTGTCCGAGCCGCGGATACAGGCTGTCTTCAATGGCGTCACCGGCAACCTCCCGGCCCGCGAGAGCGCCTGGGCCGCGCCGACGGTGGCGAACGACCCCTACATCGCCGCGTTCAAGGGACAACTGGCCCGCGCCAAGGCTGTGCCCAAGGTCCCTGAATGGGAGCGGATCGTGACCGAGATGCAGATCGTCGCCGAACGCATGGTGCGCGGCGAGTTCGCGCCCGCCGCCGCCGCCGCCGAGATCGACCGCCGCGCCGACCGCCTGCTGGAGAAACGCCGCTGGATGATCGAGCAGGGGAGGGCGGAGTGACCGCGACCACCTCATCCCTCCGCAAGCGCGAGCGCGCCGCCTGGGGCTTCGTCGCCCCGGCCCTGATCGCCATCGGCGTCTTCTTCGCCATCCCGGTCTTCGCGGCCCTGTTGCTCAGCCTGACCGACTTCGACATCTACGCCCTGGCCGACATCGGCAACATGCGCTTCGTCGGCCTGCAGAACTATGAGCGGCTGTTCGCCAACCCCCTGTTCTGGGGCGCGATGAAGAACACCGGCCTGTTCGCCGTCATCGGCGTGCCCCTGTCCATCGCCGCCTCCCTGGCCGCCGCCGTCATCCTCAACGCCCGCGTGATCAAATGGCGGCCGGTGTGGCGGGTGATGTTCTTCGCCCCCTATGTGACGACGCTCGTCGCCACGGCGGTGCTGTGGAACTACATGCTCCACACCCGCTATGGCGTCATCAACTGGGCGCTCGGCGCCTTCGGCATCCCGCCGGTGGACTGGCTGGGCGATCCCTCGACCTCCATCCCGGCCATCCTGATGTTCGTGGTCTGGAAGACCTTCGGCTACAACATGCTGATCTTCCTGGCCGTCCTGCAGACCGTACCGGACGAGCTCTATGAGGCCGCCCGCATCGACGGCGCCGGGCCGTGGAAGCAGTTCCGCCATGTGACCCTGCCGGCCATCGCCCCGACCCTGCTGCTGGTCTCGATCATCGCCGTCGCCAGCTTCTTCCAGCTGTTCGCCGAGCCGTATGTGATGACCCAGGGCGGCCCCGCCCAATCGACCGTGACGGTGCTCTACTTCATGTACGAAGAGGGCTTCAAATGGTGGAACCTCGGCTCCGCCAGCGCCGTCGCCTTCGTCCTGTTCATCTGCATCCTGGCCGTGACGCTGGTGCAGCTGGCCGTGGCGAAGAAGGTGGGGGCGTACGAATGAAGCTCCGCGCCGTCCTCCTCAATCTCGCCGTCGCCCTGATCGCGCTGGCGGTGCTGTTCCCGCTGGCCTGGATGGTCTCGGTCAGCTTCATGTCGACCGGCGAGGCCGCCGCCTTCCCGCCGCCGCTGTGGCCGAAGCACTGGACGCTGGAGCACTACCGCGACCTGTTCGTGACCCAGGGCATGGGACGCTACATGTGGAACAGCTTCGCCCTGGCCACGCTGGCGACCCTGCTGGCGCTGGGCTTCACCGTCCCCGCCGGCTACGCCTTCGCCAAGCTCAAGTTCCGGGGGCGTGAGCGCCTGTTCCAGCTGCTGGTCGCGGCCCTGGTGGTGCCCGCCCAGATCGGCACCCTGCCGCTGTTCCTGATGCTCAAGTCGATGGGGCTGGTGAACACCTACGCCGGGGCGCTGGTGCCTTGGCTGGCCTCCATCTTCGGTCTGTTCCTGGTGCGCCAATATGCGCTCAGCATCCCTGACGAGATGCTCGAGGCCGCCCGCGTGGACGGCGCCTCCGAGAGCCAGATCTTCCGCAAGGTGGTCCTGCCGACGATGCAGCCCATCCTCGTGACCTTGGCCCTGTTCGTCTTCCTGGGCAGCTGGAACGACTTCCTGTGGCCGCTGATCATCCTGACGGACCAGTCCAACTACACCCTGCCGGTGGCGCTAGCGGCCCTGTCGCGCGAGCACGTGCAGGACGCCGAGATGATGATGGCCGGCGCCGCCGTCACCGTGGCCCCGGTCCTGATCCTCTTCCTCGCCCTGCAGCGCTACTACATCCGCGGCATGCTCGCGGGCAGCGTGAAGGGCTAGCCGGTCCGTGCCTCCCCCCTTGGGGGAGGGGGACCGCGAAGCGGTGGAGAGGCGTGTCCGCTTCGCCGGTATCCGGGGCCGGCGCCCCTCACCATCCTTCGGATGGTCCCCCTCTCCATGAGGGGAGGAATGACGGAGTTGAGTTATGCGCACCTTCCTGCTGGCCACCACCGCCGCCCTCGCTCTGGCGACCGCTGCCCACGCTCAATCCACACGCCCGCTAGATGCCTTCGAGACCCTGACGCCCTGGGCCGCCGACGCCTCCACGGACGTCTCCTCGGCCATCTCCGAGGTCCCCGGCCACGACGGCAAGGCCATGCGGCTGACGTACGACTTCAACGGCCGCTCGGGCTACGCCTTCGCCGCCCGCGCCCTCGATCTGCGCGTGCCCGAGAACTACGAGATCAGCTTCTGGGCGCGGGGCGAAATGCTGCCCAATACGCTGGAGATCAAGTTCACCGACGCGTCGGGCGAGAACGTCCACTGGCGTCAGGTCCAGCGCTTCGAGGCGAACGGCGAATGGACCCGCTATGTCATCAAGAAGCGCCAGATCATCTGGGCCTGGGGACCTGAGCCGGACCGCACCTTTCGCGGCGCCGCCCGCATCGAGTTCGTGGTCACGGCGGGGCAGGGCGGTCAGGGATGGCTCGAGATCGACCAGCTCGAACTGCGCGAACTGCCGCCCGAACCTTCGGTCGCGCCGCGCCCCGTCGCCAGCGCCACCAGCGAGGACGGGCTGAATGTCGCCGCCCGCGCGGTGGACGACGACCCGCTGACCTTCTGGCGCACCACAGGCGCGGGCGAGCAGAGCCTGACGCTGGACCTTGGCTATGAGCGCGAGTTCGGCGGCCTGACCCTGCGCTGGGCCGAGCGGATGGCGGCCTCCCGCTATCGGCTGATGGCCTCTTCCGACGGCCGCGACTGGCGCGAGCTGGCGGCGGTAAGCGACGGCAACGGCGGGACCGATTGGCTGCGCACGCCCGAGGCCTCGGCCCGTTGGCTGCGGCTGGACCTGCTGGCCCCGCTGGACGAGAGCGGCGTCGTCGGTCAGGCGGGCGCGGGCCAGCGGCTGGGACAGGCGGCGGCCAATGCCTACGCCCTGACCGGGCTGGAGATCGAACCGCTGGCCTTCGGCGAGAGCCAGACCAGCTTCATGATCGCGGTGGCGGCCGAGAGCCGTCGCGGCCTCTATCCGCGCGGCTTCCATGGCGAACAGCCCTACTGGACCCTAGTCGGCCTCGACGGCGGCGGCGAAAGCGCCCTGATCGGCGAGGACGGCGCCATCGAGCTGCGTCGCGGCGGCCAGACCATCGAGCCCTTCGTGGTCGAGAACGGGCGGCTGATCACCTGGGCTGATGTCAACATCACCCAGTCGCAGGCGGACGGCGACCTGCCGATCCCGTCGGTGCTGTGGACCGGCGACGGCTGGACCCTGAAGACCACGGCCTTCACCGAGGGCGGGCGGCGACCGCCTTCCATCTATGGCCGCTATGACCTGAGCAACACCTCCGATCGGCCCCGGACCCTGACGCTGGCGCTCGCCGCGCGGCCCTTCCAGGTCAATGGCCCGCGCCAGTTCCTGACCACGCCCGGCGGGGTGTCGCCCATCGACGGTATGACCTGGCAGGCCCACGGGGTGTTGCCGCTCCAGGGCGGGGCGTCCATCCGGCCCATCGTGACGCCCGACCGCTACGTCGCCTCCACCTTCGCCGCCGGGTCGGACCCGCAGAGCCTGCTCGCCTCCGGTCGGACCAGCGGTCGCACGGTCGTCGATCCGACCGGCCTGGCCTCGGGCGCCTTCATCTATGAGGTCACCCTGGCGCCCGGTGAGACGCGGACCTTCGGCTTCATGTCGCCGCTCACGCGCGACCACCTGTATTTCTACGACACCCAAGGCGCGGACGATCCCGCCGCCTTCTTCAGCGCGCGTCAGGCCGAGACGGCCGCTGGGTGGCGCGAGAAGCTCGACCGCTTCGACGTCACCCTGCCGCCCGAGGCCGGGCCGGTCGAGGCGGTGATGAAGTCCTCGCTCGCCCATATGCTGATGTCGCGTCAGGGACCGATCCTGCAGCCGGGCACCCGCAGTTATAACCGCAGCTGGATTCGCGACGGGGCCATGATGGCTGAGGGGCTGAACCGGCTGGGCCACGCCGACCTGTCCGCCGACTATCTGCGCTGGTTCGCCCCCTATGTCTTCGACAACGGCAAGGTGCCCTGCTGCGTCGACGCCCGCGGCGCCGATCCGGTGCCCGAGAACGACAGCCACGGCGAGTTCGTCTTCCTCGCCGCCGAGACCTACCGCTATACCGGCGATCTGGAGCTCCTGCGCGCTACATGGCCGCAGGTGCAGGGCGCCATCCGCTATATGGACGAGCTGCGCGCCTCGACCCGCACGCCGGAGTTCGAGGCGGCGGACAAGCGCCACCTGTTCGGTCTGCTGCCCCCGACCATCAGCCACGAGGGCTATTCCGACCGACCGGCCTACAGCTACTGGGACGACTTCTGGGGCCTGCGCGGCTACGCCGACGCCGTCTTCATCGCCGAGACCCTGGGCGACGCCGCCGCCGCCGCCCGCTTCCGCGCGTCGGAGGCCGAGTTCAAGGCCGACGTCATCGCATCGATCAGCGCCACGGCCCGGACCCACGGCATCGACTGGATCGCCGGCGCCGCCGACCGGGGCGATTTCGACGCCACCTCGACCACCATCGGCCTGTCGCCCGGCGGCCTGATCGACGACCTGCCGCAAGAACTCCTGACCGGCACCTTCGACAAATGGTGGGACAATTTCACCGCCCGGCAGGAGAACCGCCAGGCGTGGAAGGACTACACCCCCTATGAGCTGCGCAACGTCGGGGCCATGGTGCGGCTGGGGCGGCGCGAGGAGGCGATCCGGGCGCTGCACTTCTACTTGGCCGACATCCGTCCGAGCGCCTGGAACGGTTGGGCCGAGGTCGTTGGTCGCGAGGAGCGCGAGCCCCGCTTCATCGGCGACATGCCCCACGCCTGGATCAGCTCGGACTACATCCGCTCGGTCATGGACATGCTGGTCTATGAGCGCGACCGCGACCACGCGCTGGTGCTGGCGGCGGGCGTGCCGACCCGCTGGCTGGCCGGGGAGGGCGTCGGCGTCCGCGCCGTCCGCACGGCCTATGGCCCGCTGACCTACAGCTTCCGCTCCGACCGCCGGGGCCATGTCCTCACGATCGAGCCGGGCGTCACGCCACCGGGCGGCTTCATGGTGCGATGGCCGGCGGGCGAGACCGCGCCGACGACCGTCAGCATCGACGGCCGCGTGGCGCGCTTCGTAGAGGGCGAGCTGGCGATCCCGGCGGGCGCGCGGCGGGTGGAGATGCGGTGACCCTCTCCCGGCGGGAGAGGGCTTGAGCCTCTGAGAGCGAAGCGATCAGTAAGGCGAAAGGGGAGGGGCTGCCAGCATTCGGCGTAAGCCGCGCCACTGTCCCGATCTGTCGGCTCACGCCGACTGAAACAGCCGACCCTCATCCGGCCCTTCGGGCCATCTTCTCCCATCGGGAGAAGGGTCATTTACTCGTAGTCGCTGTTATACCCGCCCTGCCCATGGGCCAGGTTGCCGAAGCGCGTCGTGTTGGCGTCGAACGCCAGCTTCACGATGCCGATGGGGCCGTGGCGCTGCTTGCCGATGACGACCTCGGCCTGGTGCTCCAACCGGTCCATGTCCTGCTGCCACTGCAGGTGCTCCTCAGTGCCTTCCTTGGGCTCGGCGCGGCCCAGGTAGTAGCTTTCGCGGTACACGAACATCACGCAGTCGGCGTCCTGCTCGATCGAGCCGGATTCCCGCAGGTCGGACAGCTGGGGCCGCTTGTCCTCGCGCTGCTCGACCTGACGCGACAGCTGCGACAGGGCGATGATCGGCACCGACAGTTCCTTGGCCAGGGCCTTCAGGCCGCCGGTGATCTCGGACACCTCCTGCACCCGGTTCTTCTGGCTGTTCTCGCCCGTGGTCACCAGCTGGAGGTAGTCGACGATGATCAGGTCCAGCCCATGCTCCATCCGCTTCAGGCGACGCGCCCGCGCGGCCAGCTTGGAGATGGACAGACCGCCGGTGGCGTCGATGTAGAGGGGGCTTTCGCCAATCTCGACCGCCGCGTCGCGGATCTTGCCGAAGTCCGAGGCGTCGATCTCGCCCTTGCGGAGCTTGTCGGACGACACGCCTGAGGCGTCGGCCAGCATACGCATGGCCAGCTGTTCGGCGCTCATTTCCAGCGAGTAGAAGGCGACCACCCCGCCCGAGACCGTCTTGCGGCCCTCCGGCGTCGGCTCCCAGCGATAGCTGCGCGCCACGTTGAAGGCGATGTTGGTGGCCAGCGCCGTCTTGCCCATCGACGGACGGCCCGCGAGGATCAGCAGGTCGGACGGATGCAGGCCGCCCAGCTTCTGGTCCAGATCGTCCAGCTGCGTCGCCAGACCGGCCAGCTTGCCGTCCCGCTGATAGGCTTCCGCCGCCATCTGAACGGCGCCGGACAAGGCGTGGGAAAAGCTGACGAAACCGGACGACGGCTTCCCCGTCTCGGCCAGCGAGTACAGCGTCTGCTCAGCCTGTTCGATCTGGTCCTCGGCGGGGCGCTCGGGGTCGGGGGCGTCCTTGATGATCTCACCGCCGATGCGGATCAGGTCGCGGCGCAGGGCCAGGTCATAGACCACGCGCGCATAGTCGGGGGCGTTGGCGCCGGGCGGGGCGCGGTCGACCAGATCGGCCAGATAGCGCAGGCCGCCGAACTGCTGGAACGCCGGGTCCTGCTTGAACCGCTCCATCAGGATGGTCGGCTCGGCCAGCATGCCCTGCCGGATGTGGTCCTCGATGGCCTCGAACAGCCGCTGATGGAAGGGTTCGTAGAAATGCGAGCCGCGCAGGCGGTCGCTCAGGCGCTCGAACACCCCGTTGTCGAACATCAGCGAGCCCAGCAGCGCCTGCTCGGCCTCGAGGTTGTGCGGCAGGGACGCGACGGAGGACGGATCGGCGAAGGCGGACGGAGCGAAGGCGTTCATGATCATTCTCATGCCCTCAAGGCGCTCTGGCGTCTTGTGCGTAGTAATCCTTGGTCGGGGAAAACCCGGGAGACGTTGTGGGCCGTCCGGAATTCCGTAGTCGGATCAGTTAACGCCTCAGGCCGAACAGGGCCAGCGCTCGATCATCCACTCGCGGATCGCCTGTCGCACCGAGATGTCGCGGCGACCGTTCGGCATGGCGCGGAAGCGGGCCAGCAGGCCTTCCGGCGTGATGCCGCTGCCCGCGGGCGGGATGCAGTAGGCGGGGCGGCGACCGGCGCGCACATCGGCGGCCTGTTCGTCGCGTACGGCGTGGACCGAGCGGCTGACTTCGCCGATCAGGCGGCGTCCATCCGGCCGCAGGGCCGAGGTGGCGTTCTGCGGCAGGCGGTCGGCGATGGCCAGGAATTCGCGCACGCTCATGGCGTTCGCGGCGCTGGCGCTGGCGAGCGAAAGGAACAGGGCGAGCCCGAGGGCGAACGCGATACGAAGCATGGGGAGGTCTCCGGCGGCTCAGTTAGGACGCCGGAGGCCCTATGGCAACGCTTGTCAGGCGGGGCAGGGGTATCGGTCGGCCATCCATTCGCGGATGCCGTCGGTGACCGTCATCCGCTGGCGGCGGGCCTGCGGAATGGCGTTCAGGTGGGCCAGCAACTGCCGGACGTTCAGGTTGATCCGCTCGGGCGGGCAGGCGGGGGGACGACGCCCGGCGCTGCGGGCGGTGTCGATCTCATTGCCGACCGTCCGGAAGGCCCGCTCGGCCTCGCCCTTCAGCCGGTGGGCGTCGGGCCGCAGCATGGCGGTGGCGTTCAGCGGGATGCGGTTGGCGCGGGTGACGAAGCTGTCCAGCGTCATCGGCGCCTGGGCCAGGGCCGACCCGGCGAAAACACAGACGGCCAGAACCGCCATCAAGATTGCGCGCATGAACCACTCCCTCCGAATGGCCCAGCTTGCCGTGTCGTTTGTGGCGAAACAACGGTCGGTGGCGCGGACGGCGAACCGCCCGCGCCAAGTCCGATCACCAGCTCAGGCCGACGCGGGCGTACAGGAAGCGCCCGTTGAAGCCGAACGGCGAGAAGTTGGAGAAGGGGAAGGCTCCCGAGGTGTTATTCGCGGGCAGGATCTGCGCGGTGTACTCGTCGAAGGCGTTATCGGCCCCGATGGCGAAGGTCACCCGGTCGCTGATCCGGTAGCGGGCCTCCAGATCGACCACGACGGACTCGCCCAGCTGCAGGTCGGTCGCCGCCGTCGCGCCGGGAGCCAGGACGTCTCCATAGCCGGTCACCCGCAGCGTCGCGCCGAAGCGATCCTTGCTCCAGTCCGCCTGGGTGACGATCTTCCACGGCGGCGTGCCTTCCTCGAACCGCAGGGTGGCCTGACGGGCGAACAGGTTCACCGGCGTCGGCAGGATGCCCGTGGCCGTGGTCGGGGTCTTGGTCACCTTGAAGTCGTTGACGTTGCCCGCCAGCGTCAGGTCCAGCCGCCCGAAGCCCTCGTCGATGCGATAGCGGGCCACGATATCCAGACCCGTCGTCTCGGTGTCCACCCCGTTGATGAAGAACCGCGCCGCCGAGGCGCCGTAGGGCTGCAGCAGGTCGAAGATGGTGCGGGCGTTGGTCCCGACCGCCGCCGTGGCGCTGCCGGTCAGGGTCTCGGACAGGACGATCCGGTCCTCAATGTCGATGCGATAGGCGTCGGCCGTCAGCTCGAACGGACCCTTCCGGTAGACCAGACCCAGCGAATAGTTGGTGGATGTCTCGGCCTCCAGCGGCGTCCCGCCCAGCGCCAGCCCGACCGGGCTCAGCGACGGGAAGGTGCCGGTCTCGTAGGGGACGTTGGAGATGTAGACGATGGCCGTCTGGGTGAAATACTGCTGCTGCAGGCTGGGCGCGCGGAAGCCGGTCGAGACCGCGCCACGCACGGCGAAGCTGGGCGTGAAATCATAGCGGGCGGCCAGCTTGCCCGAGATGTTGTCCCCGAAGTCCGAATAGTCCTCGTAGCGGACGGCGCCCGAGACGGTGAAGTTCTCGGCCACCTCGCCCTCCAGATCCAGATAGACGCCGACGTTGTGCCGGTCCTCGTCCACCTCATTGGCCGGGGTGAAGCCGGTGAAACCGCGCGAGCCCCAGCTCACGTCCGTGCCGCCGACGTTGGTGACTGACCCCCGCCGATAGGAGTCCGGCTCCCCGGCGCCGATCTGGTAGCTTTCCTGACGCGCTTCCAGTCCGAAGGCGACGTTCAGCGGGCCGTAGAGGCCGACCTCGTACTGGCGGGACGCATCGATGCCCAACACCAGCTGGTCGTAGGTCAGCGAGCCCGCGTCGAAGCTGGTGGGCGAGGTCACTCCCAAGGAGGGGTTCAGGGTGTTCTCCACTCCGAACTCAATCTCGTTGCGGCCGTAGCCGACGTTGATGTCCACGTCGAAGCCCGAGGCCTGGCCGCGCACGCCCGCCGCCGCTGTCCAGTCGGTGCTGTCGGTGAGAATGTAGGGCAGGTAGCCGTTCGGATAGACTCGCCCCGTGCCCGCATAGGCGGGGTTCTGGGCGTTGTCGTCCGGTGTCCGGTAGAAGGCCGCCGCTGAGGCGTCGCGCGTCTGGTAGCCGGCCCATCCGTACGCTTCCCAGCCCGCCGCCAGCGGTTTGCCCGCGTTCAGATAGACCGCCAGATCCTCGGATTCCGGATCGCCCTGTCCGCCACGCACCTGGGCCGGGGTGTAGCGAGGATCGATGTCGCTGCGGTTGGTGCGGGCGCGGTCGCGGTACTCGATCGAGGCGGTGATGAAGCCGTCCGCGCCCAGGCCGAAGCCCTGCCACCCCGACACCGTCAGGCTTTCGCCGTCATGCAGGTCGTCCCCGCCGCCGTAGTTGCCGTTGTAGTCGGTCAGATAGCCGCCGTAGGTCACGGTCGCGCCGCCGCCGCTGGACGCTTCGCGCAGACGAAGGTTCAGCACACCGGCGATGGCGTCCGAGCCGTACTGGGCCGCGGCGCCGTCCCGCAGCACCTCGACCCGCTCGATGGCCGAGCTGGGGATGGCGTTCAGGTCCACCGCCGCCGAGCCGCGCCCGACCGAGCCGTTGGTGTTCACCAGCGCGGTCGAGTGACGGCGCACCCCGTTCACCAGCACCAGCGTCTGGTCCGGCCCCTGTCCTCGCAGGGTGGCCGGTCGGATGGAGTCCGTGCCGTCGGTGGCCGACGGACGGGGGAAGTTCAGCGCCGGGACGCTGGCGGCCAGCTGGGTGGCCAGTTCGGTGGTCCCGCGCTGTTGCAGGTTCTCGGCGGTGACGACGTCGACCGGGGCCACGGTGTCGAGGCGCGAGCGGCCGGCCACGCGGGTGCCCGTGACGACGATCTCGTCCACCTCGGCGGCGGGCTCCTGCGCGGTCGATTGCGGGGCGGTCTGGGCGGCGGCGGCTCCGGCCAGCAGGGCCGAGGCCGAGGCGGCGGCGAACAGGGTCAGGCGGAAGCGGGCAGTGGTGGTCATGAGAGACTCTCTTCTCGATCAGGCGCAGGTCCTCGGGCGGCGTCGCGGGCAGCGATCGCCGATGAGCCGGGCTTGCGTTGTGGGTGTTCTGGTTCGGCGGAAAGCCGATAGGTCGTCAGCCGATTAAAGCGAACGGCGACATCGCATCGAACCCGCGCGACACATGTAAAGTCGATGCGCGGCGGGGGCGGCGGGAACGATCAGAAGCTGAGGCGTGCGATTACGCATGGTCGTCTCCTGCTTATCGAGAACGCCTGCGGTGACAGATGGGGGGAGTCCGGGCTTTCCGGCCTCTCATCTGCCGCGACCTCTAGGGTCCCGAAGGAGTTGGCACCTTACGGAAATCCGCAGGTTGCCCCGACGTCAAAGGGCCTATCCCTCAGCCGGTCTCGATGAGCAGATGCGATATTGCGATGCGTCATAAATGCGTCAAGGACGGCGCAGAAAAAAGTTCGGCGGCGCAGGGTCTCCCCCACGCCGCCGTGTCTTTCAGGCACCAGTAACGGTGTTAGAGCGAAATCGGTTCGGATGCTTTCGCATCCGAACTCAGATTTCGCTCCAACATAAATCTTGAGCCTGATTCACGTCCTCACCGGGATCGCGTCGCGATGCCGGTGAGGACGATCAGGCTCTAGGCTTCGCTGCCCAGACCGTCCTGTTGGCCGGCGCCGCCGGCGACCATGTCCGCGGCCTGTTCGGCGGCGGCTTCACGGTCTTCTTCGTAAGCCGACTTGATCACGTCCTCGCCCTTGGCTTGACGCTCGGCTTCTTCAGCCGAACGGGCGATGTTGATCTTGACGGTGGCCGTGACCTCGGCGTGCAGGCGGACCAGCACTTCGTGGACGCCCAGCGTCTTGATCGCCGTGTTGAGCACGACTTGCGAACGCTCGACCTTGCCGCCTTCAGCCTGAACGGCTTCAGCGACGTCGCGACCGGCGACCGAACCGTACAGCTGACCGGTTTCACCGGCTTGACGGATCATGACGTAGGTCTGGCCGTCGATCTTGTCGGCGACCTTCTGGGCGTCGGCCTTGTTCTTCTCGTTGCGGGCCTCGATGGCGGCGCGGTCGAGTTCGAACGCCTTCAGGTTCGCGGCGGTGGCCCGGCGGGCCTTGTCGCGCGGCAGAAGGAAGTTGCGGGCGAAGCCGTCCTTGACAGTGACGACGTCGCCGATGGCGCCGAGGTTATCGACGCGTTCCAGCAGAACGACCTTCATCTTACTTCACCACGTAGGGCAGGAGGGCCAGGTAGCGCGCGCGCTTGATGGCCTTGGCCAGCTCGCGTTGCTTCTTCTGGGAGACAGCCGTGATGCGCGACGGGACGATCTTGCCGCGCTCGCTGATGTAGCGTTGCAGCAGCTTGACGTCCTTGTAGTCGATCTTCGGCGCGTTCGGGCCGGAGAACGGGCACACCTTGCGGCGGCGGAAGAACGGGCGACGGGCCGGGCCGGAGCCGGCCGGCGCGCCCGGGGTCGGGGCGGTGGTATCGGTCATGTTCCGGGTTCCTTAGGCTTCGACCGCGGCGTCTTCGCGGGGACCGCGCTCACGCTCACGTTCGCGTTCACGTTCACGACGGGCCAGCAGCGGCGACAGTTCCAGGTCGAGTTCCTCGACGCGGACGGTCAGCCAGCGCAGCACGTCTTCGTTGATCGACAGCTGACGCTCGACTTCGGCCATGGCGGCCGGAGGGGCGTCGACGGCGAGCAGCGAGTAGTGAGCCTTGCGGTTCTTCTTCACGCGATAGGTCAGGTTGCGCAGACCCCAGTACTCGATCTTGGCGACGGCGCCGCCGTTTTCCTCGATCAGAGTCTTGATGGTGTCGTTCAGCGCTTCGGCCTGCTGCGCCGAGATATCCTGGCGCGTCATGACCGTGTGCTCATAAAGAGCCATGCGGCATTCTCCCTTGTGGACATCGGCGCGGGCGGACCGGGTTCAGTCCGTTCCACGATGGTTCCCGAGGCGGCGGCCGGACCGATTGTCCGAACCCTTTGGCGTTCCGCACCGGGACCGAGGTCCTGGAAAGCGGGCGCGTATAGGGGAAAAGCGGGCCGGGAGCAAGGCTCCGCGCCGATCCTGGGGGCAGGAGAGGGGGGCGGATTACTCCGGCCGCACGACCATGCAGGTCACGCGACGCTCGGACAGGGCCTCGCAGGCGGCGCGGGCGCCCGCCTCGGTCATGCCGGTAAAGCGCGAGCGGTACCAGCCCGAGGCGTTCTGCACATTGCGCTCGGCGCTGGCGAACTGGCTGCGGAAGCGGCGGTTGACCTCGGTCAGCCAGTCGCGGGCCACATTCTCCTCGCGGAAGGCGCCGACCTGCACGGCCCAGCGGCCGGCGGGCTCGCGCGCGGGCTCCCGGGCGGGACGGGCCGGAGCGGCGCGCGGCGGGGTGCGGGCGGGCGTCGGGGCCACGCCGCCGTTCAGGATGGCGGTCACGTCCGCCGGGCGGGCCTCGGCGCGCTGCACGGTGGCAGGGGCGGCGGCGCGCTCTGACGGGGGCGGGGTCACGCGGGTCGGCTGGGCGCCGATAGCGGGCAGGGCGGTATAGGCCACGCTGCTGTCCTCGCCGTCCTCGCTGGTGTTGGCCGAGGCGTACTGCACCGGGGCATTGTCCGGCCCCAGGCCGAAGCCGCGCTGTTCGAAGAAGGTCTGGGCCACCTGGATCTGCTGGCCGTTCGCGCGGGCGCGTTCGACTTCGAAGCCGGTGTCCATCAGAGCGGCGACGTGGGCGTTGCGGCTGGCGGTCGAGCGTCCGCCCAGCACCACGGTGATGATCCGCCTTCCGTCACGCACCGCCGAGGCCGCCAGATTGTAGCCCGAGGCGTTGGTGTAGCCGGTCTTCATCCCGTCATAGCCGTTGCCGCCGTGCAGCAGGCCGTTGGTGTTGCGATAGTCGCGACCGTTGTAGGCCCAGTCGTGCTGGCCGAAGAACCGATAGTATTGCGGATAGTCGCGCATGACCGCCCGGGCCAGGATGGCCAGGTCGCGGGCCGAGGTCAGCTGGCGCGCGTCCGGCAGGCCATTGGCGTTCACATAGCGGGTCTGGGTCATGCCCAGCTCATTTGCCTTCAGCGTCATCTGCGCCGTGAAGCGGGCTTCCGAGCCGCCGACGTGTTCGGCGATGGCAACGGCCATGTCGTTGGCGCTGCGCACCGCCGTGGCCTTCATGGCGTCTTCAAGGGTGATGGTCTGCCCGGCGGCGAGGCCCAGCTTGGACGGCGGCTGGCTGGCGGCATGGGGCGAAACGGTGATCACGTCGTCCAGCTTGACCCGGCCCTCGGCCAGCGCCTCGAACGTCATATAGAGGGTCATCACCTTGGTGATCGACGCGGGATAGCGGCGGCTGTCGGCATGGCGCGCGAACAGCACCTCGCCCGACTGGGCGTCCACCACGATGGCGGCGTAGCGCGCATTGTCGGTGGCCTGGGCGACCAGGGGCGTGGGCGTGGCGGCGGGCATGGCCGCCACCGCGGCAACCAGCATCAGCGAAAGCCATCCCCGGCGGAGCAGTGCAGTCAACGGCAAGCGGCGAGCCCTCGTTACATTAGCGCGACGACGGCCCCCCGGCGTGACGCTGACATGAAGGCTAACATGGGCGGGGCGGGTTTCGTGAGGGTAAACGCCGCGTCAACAACTTTGTGAAGCGGGGCCGTAACGGCGGTTCATGAAACTTTTGTGCGGTGCACCATAAACTCTTGACCGCTTTTCGCACTTGCACCATATGAGCGACGTCGCGGCGGATTCACCAGTCGCGTGAAAAAATTCATCAGCGGCCCCCGCCGCCCAAGGTTCAGGAGAGACTTCCATGGCCGACAGCGCCGAAACCGTGAAAAAGACCGTCGAAACCGTCAAGGCGACCGCCGAGAAGACCACCGCCCAGGCTGAAAAGTTCCAGGCCGCCGGCGCCAAGGCCTTCCGTGAAGGCGTGGACAAGTCGATCGCCGGCGTCGCCGAGCTGAACGCCGAGGGCAAGAAGAACCTCGAAGCCCTGGTCGCCTCGGCCACCGCCGCCCAGAAGGGCGCCGAAACCCTGTCGGCCGCCTCGCTGGCCTACGGCAAGAAGAGCTGGGAAGACGGCGTCGCCGCCGCCCAGTCGCTGACCGCCGCCCGTTCGGTTCAGGAGCTCATCGAGCTGCAGACCTCGTGGGCCAAGTCGGCCGCCGAAACCTATCTGTCGGAAGTCTCCAAGATGACCGACGTCTTCACCGCCTCGGTGAAGGACAGCTTCAAGCCGATCAACGAGCGCGTCACCGCCTCGGTCGAGAAGTTTCAGGCCGCCCGCTAAGGCGCTCTGACTTCTGATAAGCGTTGAGAAGGCCCCGGCGGAAACGTCGGGGCCTTTTGCTTTCCCCTGCTCCCCCGAGGGGAGAAGGACGTCCTATTCCGCCGCCGCGTGATCCAGGCTGAACGTCCGGGCCATGCGCCATTGCCCGTCCGCCTCCAGCTGCCACAGCACGACGAAACGCGCCCTGCCGACCAGGCTTTGCGGGCCTTCGCCCTGGCGTTCGTAGAACTGGTGCTCCCCCTCGGCGACCGCGCCGAAGCCGGGGATGGCCTGCACCTTGAAGGTCTCGGGGACCAGCACCCGCCGCGACCGGTACGCGTCCGGCGCCCGCTTCGCCTCACAGCTGCGGCGATAGTCGTCCACGAACACCTCGCGCCCCAGCATGGCGCCGCCCTTGTCGTGATAGAATTCCAGGTCGCCGGTCACGAGGTCCGCCAGCGCCGCAGGATCACATTCATCGAACATGACGTGGAACAGGGTCGCGTCCCGCGCCCGCAGCGCCTCCGTCAGGGCGGGCTGCTCCGGGATCGTCGGCGCCGTCTGCAGGGCGAGGGCGGCGAGCAGGGTGGGCAACAGCATCGGGTCGCTCCGGATGACGACGCCCGACGTTGGCCCGCGACGCGGGCGATGTCCCGTGAAACTTCGGTCATCCGGGATATCGGTCCCTCTCCCGACGGGAAAGGGAAACACACACGTCCAGATTCGACGCACCGGCATGCCACACTGCGCTCAGATCTTTGACATCACGGTTGAGCCGCCCCCGCACACCCCGCCTCACGCGAAAATGTGCACGATGTGCACTCCATTTTTTCCGAGTGCACATTTTCCCGCCTGACGGGGCAGCGTTCGCTCTGCACCACCACAACGGGGTGAGCCTGCGCCAAGCGCCACGCCGCGTCGAGTCGAGAAGGCGGAGCCTTCTGACCGCGGCCCACTCCAATGTGTGACTTGCCGCATCTGGAAAACCAGCGGACAGTTCCCATCTGTCCATCCGACTCCCCAAAAACCGGACAACGAATGCCGCCGTCACGAAAGATCGGCGATCAAGGCCAGGGCTCCGGCTCCGCCACGATCACCGAAACCAGGCCGAAACTTCAGAAGCCCTCGCTCTACCGGGTGCTGATCCTGAACGACGACTACACGCCGATGGAGTTCGTTATCTACGTGCTGGAGCGGTTCTTCCAGAAGAGCCGCGAGGACGCGACCCGCATCATGCTGCATGTGCACCAGCATGGCGTCGGGGTGTGCGGCGTCTTCACCTATGAGGTGGCCGAAACCAAGGTCGCCCAGGTGGTCGAGACGGCGCGCCGTCACCAGCACCCGCTGCAATGCACGATGGAAAAGGACTGAGAGGAACCTCCCTATGCCTTCGTTTTCCCGTCCTCTCGAAGAGACCCTGCACCGCGCGGTGCACTATGCGAACGAGCGCCGTCACGAGTACGCGACGCTTGAGCACCTGCTGCTGGCCCTCGTGGACGATCCAGACGCCGCCAATGTGATGACGGCCTGCAACGTCGATCTGACCGCGCTCAAGACCGCCCTGACCCTCTATGTCGACACCGACCTGGCCGCGCTGGCGACCTCGGACGGCGACGACGCCAAGCCGACCGCCGGCTTCCAGCGCGTGATCCAGCGCGCGGTGATCCACGTCCAGTCGTCCGGCCGCGAAGAGGTTTCGGGCGCCAATGTGCTGGTCGCCATCTTCTCCGAGCGCGAAAGCCACGCCGCCTACTTCCTGCAGGAGCAGGACATGACGCGGTACGACGCGGTCAACTTCATCGCCCACGGCATCGCCAAGAAGGCGGGCGCTGGTGAAACTCGCCCGGCCAAGGCCGCCGGCGTTGGTCCCGAGGACGCCGAGGACGCCGCCGCCGCCAAGACCGGCGGCGAGGCGCTCGAAGCCTACTGCGTCGACCTCAACGAGAAGGCCCGCAACGGCAAGATCGACCCGCTCATCGGCCGCCATGCCGAGGTCGAGCGCTCGATCCAGATCCTCTGCCGCCGGACCAAGAACAACCCGCTGCTGGTCGGTGATCCGGGCGTCGGCAAGACGGCCATCGCCGAAGGTCTGGCCCGCAAGATCGTCAACCACGAAGTCCCGGAGGTGCTGGAAGGCGCCACCATCTACTCGCTCGACATGGGCGCGCTGCTGGCCGGCACCCGCTATCGCGGGGACTTCGAGGAGCGCCTGAAGCAGGTGGTCAAGGAACTGGAGAACCACGAGAACGCGGTCCTCTTCATCGACGAGATCCACACCGTCATCGGCGCCGGCGCGACTTCGGGCGGGGCGATGGACGCCTCCAACCTGTTGAAGCCGGCGCTGGCGTCGGGCAGCCTGCGCTGCATGGGCTCCACCACCTACAAGGAGTACCGCCAGCACTTCGAAAAGGACCGCGCCCTGGTGCGCCGGTTCCAGAAGATCGACGTCAATGAGCCGACCGTCGAGGACACCATCAAGATCCTCAAGGGTCTGAAGACCAGCTACGAAGGTCACCACAAGCTGCGCTACACCGACGCCGCTATCCGCACGGCGGTGGAGCTGTCGGCCCGCTACATGACCGACCGCAAGCTGCCGGACAAAGCCATCGACGTGATCGACGAGGCGGGGGCGTCGCAGATGCTGCTGCCCGAGTCGAAGCGGAAGAAGGTCATCGGTCAGAAGGAAGTCGAGGCGGTCATCGCCAAGATGGCCCGTATCCCGGCCAAGTCGGTCTCCAAGTCCGACACCGAGAGCCTGCGCGAGCTTCAGACCGACCTGAACCGCGTCGTCTTCGGTCAGGACAGCGCCATCGATCAGGTGTCGGCGGCGATGAAGCTGGCCCGCGCCGGTCTGCGCGATCCGAACAAGCCCATCGGCTCCTTCCTGTTCTCCGGCCCGACCGGCGTCGGCAAGACCGAGGTGGCCAAGCAGTTGGCCTCGACCCTCGGCATCGAGATGCTGCGCTTCGACATGTCCGAGTACATGGAGCGGCACACCGTCTCGCGTCTGATCGGCGCCCCTCCGGGCTACGTCGGCCATGATCAGGGCGGCCTGCTCACCGACGCCGTCGACCAGCACCCGCACGCCGTGGTCCTGCTGGACGAGATCGAGAAGGCCCACCCGGACGTCTACAACATCCTGCTTCAGGTGATGGACAACGGCATGCTGACCGACGCGGTCGGCAAGAAGGTCGATTTCCGCAATGTCATCCTGATCATGACCACCAACGCCGGGGCCGCCGACAATGCCCGCGCGGCCATCGGCTTCGGCCGCGGCAAGGTCGAGGGTGAGGACGACAAGGCCATCCAGCGCCTGTTCGCGCCGGAGTTCCGCAACCGTCTGGACGCCATCGTCGCGTTCAAGGCGCTGGACTCCGAGACGATCAAGTCGGTGGTGTCCAAGTTCGTCATGCAGCTGGAAGCCCAGTTGGGCGACCGCAACATCACCATCGAACTGACCGACGAAGCCGCCGACTGGCTGGCCAAGAACGGCTTCGACGAGCTGTACGGCGCCCGCCCGCTGGCCCGAACCATCCAGGAGCACATCAAGAAGCCCCTGGCCGACGACATCCTGTTCGGTCGCCTGACCCGCGGCGGACACGTCAAGGTCCAGCTCAGGGACGGCAAGATCGACTTCGACATCACCCCGGCGACCGGCTCGGCCGCCAAGGTGAAGGAAGACGAGACGGCGGAGTAGTTCGCCGCCTAAGGCTGAAAGAGGAGGGCCGCCGGTCTCGCGACCGGCGGCCCTTCGTCTGACGACCTATCCGTTGGTGTGGATTGCGGCGCCGCCCGCTTGGCGGTTCAGTGCAGATGAGGGAGGACCCAGATGCCGAAGATCCTGCTGCAGACCACCATCCCCTTCACCGAGGATGACTGGCACATCGACCGCTTTTCCCGGCTGATCGACCACCTCGCCGATCTCGACGGGGTCGAGGTCACGGCCCGTGACCGCGCCGTTCCGGGCGGCCAGACAGATCCGGTCATCGGCGGGCTGGCCGACAGCGACTATGACCAGCTCTGGCTCTTCGCCGTCGATGTCGGCGACGGGCTGAACGCCGAGGAGTGCGCCGCCATCGCCGCCTTCCGCGCCCGCGGCGGCGGGCTGATGATCACCCGCGACCATATGGATCTGGGCTCGTCGGTCTGCACCCTCGGCGGGGTCGGCGACGCCCATTACTTCCACTCCAGCAGCCTCGACCCGGACGCGACCCGAAACGCCCGCGACGACGTCGAGACCGGCTACATCGACTTCCCCAACTATCATTCCGGCGCCAACGGCGACTGGCAGGCCATCACCCCACTGGGCGAGGTCCATCCGCTGCTGCGTGACGCCGACGGCGGAGTGCTGGATCGCCTCCCGGCCCACCCGCACGAGGGCGGCGTCGGCGCGCCTCCCGGAGCCGACGCCCGCGTCATCGCCACCGGCGTCAGCAAGGTCTCGAACCGCCCCTTCAACATCGCCGTCGCCTTCGAGGACGCGGGCAAGGGCAGGGGGCTGGCCCAGAGCACCTTCCACCATTTCGCCGACTACAACTGGGATCCCCGCCTTGGCTGCCCGACCTTCGTCAGCGAGGCGCCCGGCGACGGCATGATCCGCGACCCCGAGGGGTTGCGCCAGACGCGCCAGTACATGACCAACCTCGCCGCCTGGCTGTCGGGAGGCTGAGATGGGCGACGCGGTCCTGACCGAACGGCAGAAAAAGTGGTTCGCCACCGTCGAGGCGAATTTCGAGAAGGCGACCGGCCGCCCGGTCGCCGTCTGGGTTGATATCCTGAAGAAGGGTTGCCCCGAGACCCGGCCCAGGGCCCAGGCCGCCTGGCTCAAGGCCACCTACGGCATCGGCCAGAACCACGCCGCCCACATACTCAACGCCGCCCGCCCGGCGGATAAGATGGGCTGGGACGACGCGGAGGCCCTGCGCGCCGCCCTCTGGGCCGAACCGCGCTCGCTGGCCATCCTCGAGGCGCTGGAACGCAAGATCGCCGGGCTTGAGGGCGTCATCTCCGGCCAGCGCAAGGGCTACACCAGCTTCTCCCGCGCCGTGCAGTTCGCCGCCATCCGCCCGCTCAAGGGCGGCACGGCCCTGCTGGGGCTGAAGCTGGATCCGTCGGCGTCGGAACGCCTGTCCGCACCCGTGCGAACCGAGAGCTGGTCCGAACGGCTGATCGCCGTGGTCGAGCTGGACGGCCCCGGCGCGGTCAATGACGAAATCGGCCGCCTGTTCGCACAGGCGGCCGACAACGGTTAGCGAGGAGGAAGGGATCAGCGGCGGCGGCCGCTCAGGCTGCCCAGCACCAGCAGAGCGCCGGCCACGATGCCGGTGGTCAGCAGGGGCTTGCGGCGGGCGAAATCGAGGCCCTGACGGGCGCGGTCCTGATACTGGGCGGGAGCCTTCTCCACGAGGCCGTCCAGCCCGTCGATGACGCGGCCATAGGCGTCCAGCGCCTTGCCCTTCACCTCGTTCAGCTTGCCGTCGAACTGGAGCTTGGCGTCGCCGGTCAGGCGGCCGAGGCCGTTCTGGGCCTTGCCCTCGACCTGGGTGGCGAGGCCTTCGATGCGTTGGTCGGTCATGGGATCTCTCGTGATGATGCGGAGCCGGGGAGGCGTACCGGAACAGCGCGGAAGCGGGGCCGGAGTTCCGTCCCCGAGCAGGCTTCTTCGTCGCGGCCTCCAGATTGTGTCCGGGTAATATTGAAGCCGTCATTGTGTCCGGGTAATAACCCGGCCTCGCGCCGCTCCGGCCGCATGTTTGAGGTCCGTCATGTCCGCCCATCCCAACCCTTCCGTCCTCGCCTTCGCCGGTGACCGCCTGCTGGCCCAAGGATCTCTGGGCGAGGTCCTGCCGACGGTCCACGCGGCGGTCGGGGCCGGGGAAGCGGTGCTGGTTCTCGACGCCGTCTCGGGCAAGGTCATCGACCTGGACCTGCGAGGGACCGCCGCCGACGCCCTGGCCCGGCTGGCGCCCGCGCCCGAGCCGGAGAAGCGCGGGCCGGGTCGGCCCAGGCTGGGCGTCACCGCCCGCGAGGTCACCCTGCTGCCGCGCCACTGGGACTGGCTCTCGGCCCAGTCCGGCGGCGCCTCGGTCGCCCTGCGCAAGCTGGTCGAAGGCGCATTGAAGGAGGCCGAGGGGCCGGACCGCGCCCGGGCGGCCAAGGACGCGACCTACCGGCTGATGACCACCCTCGCGGGCGACCGGCCGGGCTACGAGGAGGCGACGCGGATGCTGTTCGCGGGCGATTGGACCGCCTTCGACGCGGCGGTCGCCGACTGGCCCGCCGATGTCCGGACGGCGGTTCTGGCGCTCGCCGAGCCCGGCTGGCGCAACGGGCTGGGCCGACCGGCCTAAGCCGCTTCCGCGACGGTGGCCAGCGCGCCGTGCAGGGCCTCGATCTCGATGGGCTTGCGCAGAACCCCGTCGGCCCCGGCGGCGCGATAGCGGGCCACGTCCTCATCGAAGACGTTGGCGGTCAGCATGTGGACGGGCAGGCGGGGGCGGCCGGTCTCGACCTCCTCGGCGCGGATGGCTGTCAGGGCCTGGACCCCGTCCATCACCGGCATCATCACGTCCATCAGGACCAGGTCGAAGCCGCCGCCCCGCGCCGCCTCGACCGCCTCGGCGCCGTTCTCGACCAGGGTGACCGTCGCGCCGAACTGCTCCAGCAGCATGCGCAGCAGGCGGCGGTTGGCCTCGTGGTCCTCGGCGGCCAGAACCGACAGGGACCGGACCTCGGCGGTCGGCGGGGCGGCCTCGGCGATCCGGGCGCGCGGCGCGGGCAGGTTGATGTGGAACAGGGCGCCGCCGGTTTGGCTGTCGCCCACCCCGATACGCCCGCCCAGCCCCTCGACATTGGCGCGGCAGATGGCCAGCCCCAGGCCGGCGCCCCCGGCGGCGCGCCCGGCCTCCAGCTGTTCGAACGGCTGGAAGATGCGCTCGCGCTGGGCTTCGGGCACGCCCGGCCCCTGATCCTCGACCTCGATGCGCAGGGCGACCGTGTCGCTGTCGCGCGGCAGGGCCATGGCGCGGATGCGGATGACGCCCGACGGCGTGAGCTTCAGCGCGTTGGACAGCAGGTTGATCACCACCTGCTCGATCCGTCCGGCGTCGGTGGCGACGATGAAGTCCTCGGGCGCGCCGTGGCAGTCGACCTCCAGCGTCAGACCCAGTTCCTCGCCGCGCAGCCGCCAGACACGGGCGACGGAGGCCAGCAGGGCGCGCACATCGGTCGGGGCCAACTGGGGCTCGCTCTGGCCGGACTCGATCTTGGACAGGTCCAGCGCGCCGTTCAGCAGGCGCAGCAGCATGCCGCCCGCGTCGCCCATGTCCTCGATCAGTCCGGCCTCTTCCTTGCCGCGCCGCTTGCGCCGCAGCACCTCGACGATGCCGAGGATGACGTTCAGCGGGGTGCGGACCTCGTGGCTGATCATGGCCAGGAAGCGGGACTTGGCGCGGTTGGCGGTCTCCGCCGCCTCACGATCCGCGCGGGCCTCCTCCAGCGCGGCGTGCAGGGCGACGGAGCTCTGGGTCAGGTCGACATAGAGTTCGACGGTCTCACGGTCGCTGGTCGCCTGCCGCCAGGCCGCGCCGGTGACGCCGAGGATGAACAGCAGGACGCTGGCCAGCAGGGGGGCGTCGAGGCCGAACTCGCCCCAGGCGATCAGGCCCATGGTGACGGACGGCGGCACGACCGCGACGGCGAAGCTGACCCGGCTGACGTGCACCTGCAGCGCCCCGACCATCAGATTGCCGACGATCAGCATGACGAACTGCGGTAGCAGTTCGGGCTCCAGCCTCCATGCCGCCAGCACGAACAGGGCGCAGTGCGTGGCCAGACAGAAGGTCAGGCCCTCCGTGTGCCGCTTCAGCCGTCGCCAGGCGCCGTCCTCTTCCGGGTTCAGCCGCGCCCGCTCCACCACCCGCCAAAGAAGGATGTAGAGGATCGACTGGATGACGGCGAAACTGACGGCCCAGGGCCAGGGCGCCAGCCACAGGGTGATGCCGAAGATGCCCGCGACGGACAGCAGGCGGATCAGGAACATGTCCCGATAGCGGGTCGCATAGGCCCGCACATGTTCGGTACTCTTGATCACTGGACGCCCGCCTGCACTTGCGGATGAAGGCTTTAAGCGGTGCAGCTTAAGGAGGGGTCAATCCGGGGCATACGTCGTGCACTCGCAGGAGTCGCAATCAGACTGGTTTTGAGAGCCTTCCGCGGATCGCCTCTTTTACTTTCTTGGCATCCAAGTGCGCTCTGATTGCAAAAAAACTCAAAACTGCACCTACGCAAAAGCAGGCTATCCAAAGACCAGCGTTCGAAGCGTCCCCCAAGGTAATTGTCTGGCCACTTCTGATTTTCTCAAAGGTGACCAAGAAGCTTGGTGTTAGTCCGATCCATGCGCCTATGGCGGTGGTAGATAAGGACGATGTTATCGGTCGAGATATATTGACGAGGGAATCTAGCTCGTAATCCCAAATTTTGTGCCACGTAATGGAATCTGGCGAGGTCTCGAGAATCGTGACCTGCGCCGGTTTCGATTCACGATTGTTGCCTTGCTGTGCTGCGTAGTCATTATCAACGGTCATGACGCTGGCTCGTCGGACGCTGTAAATGTGTACCACAGTGTCCGAATGCTAGCGGTGCCTTGAGCTAAGGACAGCATCATGAATGACATGTGCAAATGCCTGTCGCTCCCAAATTTGGCTATATTCTTTAGCTCTTGACCTAAGCCTGCAGGCGGTATTGCGCCAGAAATAGTAATTTTGGCAGTTTTATTGTCTATCTTTTCTCGGAATATATTGACGGGTTTGCTTTCGTCATATTGGACCTCTATAACATAGAATAGGTCGCGCACTTGGATGCGAGCGGAATGTTGTGCGAATCCGAAAACAACATGGCCGCTGGAAAGAACGGGTCGATCAGCAACCCAAGCTTTGCTTTCAGAAGAAAAGGCCCATTCTTCGTTCATTATCCCACCTTCACCCGTGTCGCCGCTTCCGGCAGGTCCTCGCCGAACGCGCGCTGGTAGAACTCCGCGATGGTCGGGCGTTCCAGTTCGTCGCACTTGTTCAGGAAGGTGAGGCGGAAGGCCAGGCCGATGTCGCCGCCGAAGATGCCCGCGTTCTGGGCCCAGGTGATGACGGTGCGGGGGCTCATGACGGTTGAGATGTCGCCGTTCATGAAGGCGTTGCGGGTCATGTCGGCGACGCGGACCATGGCGGCGACAGTGTTGCGGCCGTCGGCGGTGGCGTACTCGGGCGCCTTGGCGATCACGATCTCGGTCTCGACGTCGTGGTCGAGGTAGTTGAGCGTGGTCACGATGTTCCAGCGGTCCATCTGACCCTGATTGATCTGCTGGGTGCCGTGGTACAGGCCCGAGGTGTCGCCCAGACCGATGGTGTTGGTGGTCGAGAACAGGCGGAACCACTTGTTGGGGCGGATGACGCGGTTCTGGTCCAGCAGGGTCAGGCGGCCCTGCGCCTCCAGCACGCGCTGGATGACGAACATCACGTCCGGACGACCGGCGTCATACTCGTCGAAGACCAGAGCGATCGGGCGCTGCAGGGCCCAAGGCAGCATGCCCTCGCGGAACTCGGTGATCTGCTTGCCGTCCTTGAGGACGATGGCGTCCTTGCCGACCAGATCGATGCGGCTGACGTGGCTGTCGAGGTTCAGGCGGACCAACGGCCAGTTCAGTCTGGCGGCGACCTGCTCGATATGGGTCGACTTGCCGGTGCCGTGATAGCCTTGGACCATCACGCGACGGTCGAAGCTGAAGCCGGCGCAGATGGCCAGCGTCGTCTGCGGGTCGAAACGGTAGGCCTCGTCAATCTCGGGCACATGGCTGTCGCGCTCGGCGAAGACCGGCACGGTCATGTCGCTGTCGATGCCGAACAGCTCACGCACGGTGGCGTTGCGGTGCGGCTCCAGCGTCAGAAGGGGGTCGGGCGTCGAGTCGAGGAGGGAGGTCATGCGCCACCCTTAGAAGTCCCGCGCGGCGGGGTCCAGCCTGTCGGAACAGCTGTTGGGAGAACGATGCTTCACAGCATGATGGCGCCATGTTAATAACTGACTGGTCAGTTAGAAAGAGCTTGCGATGTTGCCTCCCGGGGAACCCAAATTCCGGCGTCGGCCCGCCGACCGGCCCGCCGAGATCCTCGCCGCGGCGCTGGAGGTGTTCGCGGCCTATGGCTTCCACGCCGCGCGGCTGGAGGAGGTGGCGAAGCGGGCGGGCGTCTCGAAGGGCGCGCTGTATCTCTACTTCGAAACCAAGGCCGACCTGTTCCGCGCGGTGATCCAGAATGCGGTCTCGCCCAATATCGAGCAGGTGAAGGCGATGGCTCTGGCCGCCGCCGCGCAGGGGTTCGAGACGGCTGTGCGGACCGGCGTGGGCCTGCTGGCGCGCAATGTGATCAGCGACCGGCGGATCAGCGGCGTGGTCCGGCTGGTCATCGCCGAGAGCCGGACCCACCCCGAGCTGGCGACAATCTGGCACGAGACGGTGGTGGCGCCTGGGCTGGAACTAATGACCCGCCTGATCGCCGAGGCACAGGCGCGCGGCGAGGTGAGGGCGGGGGATCCGCGCCTGTTCGCCTTCAGCATGATGGGGCCGCTGATCCTGTCGATCATCTGGCGCGAGACCTTTGAACCGGTCGGCGCCGAGCCCGTGGATGTGGCGGCGCTGGCGGACCAGCACATCGAGACCGTCCTGAAGGGAGTGCGGCCATGAAGCGCCTGCGACCGGCGTTGATCCTCGGGGCCCTGATCGCGCTGGGAGTGGCGGGGTGGTGGGTCTTCCTGCGGCCGGACCCGGCCATCACCCTGACCGGCTATATCGAGGGCGAGCGGGTCTATCTGTCGGCGCCGGTCTCAGGTGCGGTGGCTCAGCTCTATGTGCGCGAGGGCGGACGGGTGGAGGCGGGCGGCCGCACCTTCCTGATTGATCCGGGGGTGCAGCAAGCCCAGGCCGAAAGCGCGGCGGCGGGCGTCGGGGCGGCGCAGGCGCGGGTGGAGGACCTGACCAAGGGCCAGCGGGCCGAAGAGCTGTCGGTCTATGACGCCGAACTACAGGCGGCGCTGGCCAGCGAGCGGCAGGCGGACGCCGACTACAACCGCATCGCGCCGCTTGTGCGTCAGGGCATCTACGCCCCCGCGCGGCTGGATCAGGTGCGGGCGGCGCGCGACGCGGCCCGGGCCCAGACCGCCGCCGTGCGTCGCCGCCGCGAGGTCGCCACCCTGGGCGCGCGGCAGGACGCGGTGGCGCAGGCCCGCCAGCAGGTGGCCCAGGCCGAGGGCGGGCTGGCGGAGGCGAGCGTGCGCCTGCGTCAGCTGTCACCGGTCTCGCCGTCTCCGGCGCGGGTGGAGGAAGTCTTCTACCAGCCGGGCGAATGGGCGCCCGCCAACCAGCCGATCCTGGCCCTACTGCCGGACCGGGAGGTGAAGCTGGTCTTCTTCGTGCCCGAGGCCGAAATGGCGGGCTATCGGCCCGGTCGGACGGTGCGCTTCACCTGCGACGGCTGTGAGCGCGAGGGGATGGCGACGGTCAGCTGGATCAGTCCGCGGCCCGAGTTCACCCCGCCGATCCTGTACAATCGCGGCAGTCGCGACCGGCTGGTCTATCGCGTCGAGGCGCGGCCTGGGAACGCGGCGGATCTGAACCCCGGCCTGCCGGTGGACGTGCGGCCGTGACCGGCGTTGACCCCGTGATTGACGTGCGGGGGCTGAACAAGGCGTTCGGCGCCCTGCAGGCGGTCAAGGATTTCGGCATCACGGTCCAGCGCGGTCGCATCTGCGGTTTTCTGGGGCCGAACGGGGCGGGGAAGACGACGACCCTGCGCATGCTGTGCGGCCTGCTGACGCCGGACAGCGGGCAGGGGACGGTGCTGGGCTTCGACGTCATGAAGCAGTCGCGCGAGATCAAGACGCGGGTCGGCTACATGACCCAGAAATTCTCACTCTACGAAGACCTGTCGATCGAGCAGAACCTGATGTTCACGGCGCGGGTGCACGAGCTGCGGGACCGGCGGGCCACGGTGCAGGCGGCGCTGGAGCGGCTGGGGCTGGAGAAGCGGCGGGCGCAACTGGCGGGCAATCTGTCCGGCGGGTGGAAGCAGCGGCTGGCGCTGGCGGCTGCGACCCTGCATCAGCCGGACCTGCTGTTGCTGGACGAGCCGACGGCGGGGGTGGACCCCGAGGCGCGGCGCACCTTCTGGGACGAGATCCACGCGCTGGCGGCGGACGGCATGACCGTGCTGGTCTCGACCCACTACATGGACGAGGCCGAGCGCTGTCACGAGATCGCCTATATCGCGGGCGGGCGGACGCTGGCGCGCGGGACGGCGGATGAGGTGATCGACGCCTCGGGCCTGATCACCTTCCACGCCGAAGGGCCGGGCGCGGACCGGCTGGCGCCGCAGCTGCGCGGCAAGCCGGGCGTGGAGATGGTCGCGCCGTTCGGGACGGTGCTGCACGTCTCCGGCCGGGACCGCGCGGCGCTGGAGGCGGCCATCGCGCCACTAAGAAAGGCGCCGCTGGTGTGGAGCGAGACGCGGCCGACGCTGGAGGATGTCTTCATCCAGCTGATCCACGACATCGAGGCGGAGAAGGTGAGGGAGGCTACCTGATGTTCTCCTGGACCCGGACATGGGCCGTGATGGCCAAGGAATTCATCCAGCTGACGCGGGATCGGCTGACCTACGCGATGATCCTGGCCCTGCCGATCATCCAGTTGCTGCTGTTCGGCTATGCGATCAACGACGATCCCCGCAACCTGCCGACGGCGGTGCTGGTGCAGGACAACGGCGGCTTCTCACGCTCGATCCTGACGGCGCTCGACAACAGCGGCTATTTCCGGATCACGCTTCAGGCGCGCAGCCAGGGCGAACTGGACCGGGCGCTGGCGCGCGGCGACGTGCAGTTCGCGGTGATCATCCCGGCGGACTTCACCAAGCGGGTCGTGCGGGGCGACCGGGCGCAGATCCTGGTCGAGGCCGACGCGGCGGACCCTTCGGCGACCAGCGGGGCGGTGGCGGCCATCGCCAACCTGCCGCAACAGGCGCTGGCGCGGGAACTGACCGGGCCGCTGGCGAGCCGGGCGCCGGGCGTGCAGCCGTTCGAGGTGGTGATCCACCGGCGCTACAATCCCGAGGCCATCACGGCCTACAACATCGTGCCGGGCCTGCTGGGCGTGATCCTGTCGATGACGCTGGTGATGATGACGTCGCTGGGCATGGCGCGAGAGCGCGAACGGGGGACCATGGAGAGCCTGCTCTCGACCCCGGTCCAGCCGCTGGAGGTGATGATCGGCAAGCTGACCCCCTATGTGCTGGTGGGGCTGCTGCAGGCGGTGGTGATTCTGGTGATGGCGCGGGTGCTGTTCGCCGTGCCGATGAGCGGCGGCTGGATCGCGCTGATCCTGGGCCTGAACCTGTTCATCATCGGCTCGCTGGCGCTGGGCTTCCTGATCTCGACCCTGGCCAAGACCCAGCTGCAGGCGATGCAGATGAGCTTCTTCTACATGCTGCCGTCGATCCTGCTGTCGGGCTTCATGTTCCCGTTCCGGGGCATGCCGGAGTGGGCGCAGGCCATCGGCACGGCGATCCCCGTCACCCATTTCCTGCGGGTGGTGCGGGGATCGCTGCTAAAGGGCGTCGGCATCGAGAACGCCGGGCCCAGCCTGACGGCGCTGGGCCTCTTCGTGCTGGTGGTCGGGACGCTGGCGATGCTGCGCTACCGGACCACGCTGGACTGAAGATGGATCAGACCGCCTTCAGCGCCACGTCGACGTTGCCGCGGGTGGCGTTCGAATACGGGCAGACCTGGTGGGCCTTCTGGATCAGGTCGTCGATGACCGACTGCTCCAGACCGGTGTCCGACACAGTGATGGCGATGTCCAGGTTGAAGCCTTCACCGCGCGTGTTCGGGCCGATGCCGACGCTGGTGCTGATCTTGGTGTCGGGGCCGACCGGGGTGCCCGCCTTGCCCGAGACCAGACGCAGGGCGCCCATGTAGCAGGCGGCGTAGCCAGCGGCGAACAGCTGTTCCGGGTTGGTGCCGGCGCCGCCCTTGCCGCCCATTTCGGCGGGCAGGGAGAGCAGGACGTCGATCTTGCCGTCGTCGGTGGTCGAACGGCCTTCATCGCGGCCGCCGCCGGTGGAGGTGGCGTGGGCGGTATAGAGAACCTGCATGAGAAACTCTCCTTGAGCGCCGTCGCGTCGGCGAGTTGTTTATCGCGATAACGAATAGATAGGCGTGGGCGAGGCGGCTGTCCAGCGGAAAATTAGCGCGAAAGTGATTATTGTAATAAGTAATCGCTCATGGCCCAGACCGCTCTCCCGCCGCTGACCCTCGACGACCAGCTGTGCTTCGCCCTGTACTCCGCTTCCATGGCGGTGGGACGACTGTACAAGCCGCTGCTGGATGAAATGGGCATCACCTATCCGCAGTTCCTGGTGCTGACGGCCCTGAACGACGAGGGGACGCTGACGGTCGGCGGTCTGGCGGCGCGGCTGGGGCTGGAGCCGAGCACCATCACCCCGCTGGTCAAGCGGCTGGAGGCCGCCAGGCTGGTCCAGCGCAAGCGCGGGCTGAAGGACGAGCGTCAGGTCGAGGTCAGCCTGACCGAAGCCGGGGACGAGATCATCGCCCGCACGCCGTGTCTGGCCGAGGCCCTGCTGGGCAAGGCGGGGATGTCGGTTCCGGAGCTGAAGGCCTTCAAGGCGCAGGTGCGGGACTTCGGCGCGCGGATCGCCGCAGCGGCGAAGGATTAGGCCGCCAGCCCCGCCTTCTTCAGCGTCTTGTAGGCCTTGATGACGCGCTGGAGCTTCGCTTCGGCGCCGCGGTCGCCCTGGTTCAGGTCCGGGTGGAAGCGCTTGAGAAGCTCGTGATAGCGCGCCTTGACCGCCGCATTGTCGGTGCGGACGTCCAGATCCAGATCGGCGAGGGCGGATTGCTCGAGCTTGCCGATGCGCGGATCTTCCGGAGCCCGGGTCGCCTGCTCGGTGGTGCGGCGGCCGAACAGGCCGAAGCTGTCGCGCCATGAGCCCGCGCCCTGATTGTTGGACGTGCCCATCTTGGCGGCGAAGGCGGCGGCCTCGCGCGTGAACTTGCCCGCCTGCATTTCCCAGGTCGGGCGACCGCCGGTCATGGCTTCATTCTCCTGGGCGGCGCGGACCTCGCCCTCGCTCATCCCGGCGTAGAAGTTCCAGCCCTTGTTGTACTCGCCCGCGTGGCGCTGACAGAAATTGTAGAAGTCGTTCAGCCGCTCGCGGGACTTGGGCGCCTTGGCCGTGGCGGCGAGACGGCAATCCGGCCAGTCGCAGGGTTTCTCGCCCGGCTTGAGGTGCAGGACATCGGCTTCCGCCGCCTCCTCCTCGGGCTTTGGCGGCTTGATGCGCATATCCTTGAAGCGCGGCGTGTATTGAAAGGCGGACGACATCGCACGAAGTGTAGGGGCGAATTAGACCGCAACAAGGACTTGACGATGCCCGAAGGCCCCGTCGCGACAATTATCCGCGAGAAACTGACCGCCGGACTGGCGCCGGAGCGCCTGGAGATCGAGGACGACAGCTGGCGTCACGCCGGTCACCACCATGAAGGCGGCATGGACGCCAAGCCGGGCGGTGAGAGTCACTTCAATCTGACTGTGGTCTCGGCCGCCTTCGTGGGGCAGGGGCGGGTGCAGCGCCAGCGAGCGGTGAACGGCCTGCTGCGCGAGGAGCTGGCGGGACCGGTCCACGCCCTGTCGATCAAGGCCCTGACGCCGGAAGAGGTTGTATAAGGTCAAGCTTGGCGAACAATGGTTGTCATGAAAGCGTCAGCGTTCACTTCGTCTTAGGGGGTTCCACGTAGCGTCCGCGCCGGGTTGTGAACTCTCTAGGCGGGGCTGGGATGGTTGAATCGGACGGCATCGGAAAGCCCGCTGGCGGCGACCCGGATTCCGGGGAAGCCGCGCAGGCTTTGCGCGCCATCCTGCAAACCCAGTATCTGCGCTATCTGATCATCGCCAGTTGGGCGATCGGCCTGCTGGCCACGGTCGGCTGGACCGCCGCGACCCTGTGGTTCGTGGGCACCCTGGCCGCCGGCGCCATCCGCGGCGCTGTCGAGAAGCGCATCAGCCAGCGCGTCGGCACGGGCTGGGGTCTGGTCTTCCCGGCGGTCGCTACCGCCACCACCGCAGCCTGGGCCGTCGCCCCGCTGCTGGCATGGTTCTCGGACGCCACCTTTGGTCCGTCGCTGGGCATGACGCTTCTGGTCGCCGGCTATGTGCTGGTGTTTGCGCAGCTTAGAAGCTCGCCGCGTCAGGCCATCGTCATCTCTTCGCCCTACGGCGTCGCCGCGCTGATCATCGCCGGCAGCCTGTGGGGCAAGCCCGAGTTCTGGCAGTTCGTGGCCGTGGTGCCCTTCACCGCCGCCGGCCTGTTCGTGCTGGTCACCATGACCATGCTGCGCGAGGAGCGCATTCGCGCCTTCCAGGAGCATCAGGCCCATCTGATCGAGGAGCTGGAATCGGCTCGTGACAAGGCGAACGCCGCCAACGACGCCAAGTCGAACTTCCTCGGCGTCATCTCGCACGAGCTGCGCACCCCGATGAACGGCGTGCTGGGCGCGGCCCAGCTGCTGGGCGCGACGCGGCTGGAGCCGACGCAACGCGAATATCTGTCGATCATCCGTAACTCGGGCGACAACCTGCTGAGCCTGCTGAACGACATCCTCGACATGACCAAGATCGAGGCGGGCAAGATGACATTCGAGGTCGTGGACGTGAATGTCGAGGATCTCGACAAGCGCGTCACCGGTCCGTTCCAGGCCCAGGCCGAGGCCAAGGGACTGGATTTCGTGGCCGTCCGCGAGGGCGAGATCCCGGCCGTGGTGCGCGGCGATCCGCTGCGCGTCTGCCAGGTGATTCACAACCTGCTGTCCAATGCGGTCAAGTTCACCGACGCCGGCCAGATCACCTATACGGTGCGCGGCGAGCGTCTGGACGATCAGCACGTCCGCTTCGACTTCCTGATCCGCGATTCGGGCTCGGGCATCGCGCCGGAAGATCTGGCGCGGCTGTTCCAGCCCTTTACCCAAGTCGACGCCTCCTCGACGCGTCGGTTCGGCGGCACGGGGCTGGGCCTGACCATTTCGCGCCGCATGGCCAACATCATGGGCGGCGACATTACCGTGGAATCGACCGTGGGCGAGGGCTCGACCTTCACCTTCAGCGTCGAGGCCGAGGTCGTGCGCTGGGTTGAGGAAGACGAGGCCGAGGCCATCGTCGCCGAGATCGAGGGCGGCCAGTCGCTGAACGTGCTGGTGGTCGAGGATCATCCGGTCAACCGCATGATCCTGGAAGCCTGGATGTCGTCGGCCAGCCACACCTCGGCCACCGCCGAGAACGGCCAGATCGCCATCGAGGCCGCCGGCGAGCAGCGCTTCGACCTGATCATCATGGACGTGAACATGCCGGTGATGGACGGCCTGACCGCCACCCGCGCCATCCGCGCCGGGAATGGGCCGAACCGCGAAACGCCGGTGGTGGTGCTGTCCGCCTCGGCCCGGATCGAGGACCATCAGGCCGGCCTGGACGCGGGCGCCGACGCCTATCTGAACAAGCCGATCGATTTCGCGGCCCTGGCCATGGTGATGAACCGGGTCAACGCGGGTCGGGCGGGCGTGCGCGCCCTGTCGATGCAGCAGGAAGCCGCCGCGCAGTCCGCACAGGCCGCCTGAGGCGCGTCCTGTATCACCGGTGAAACACTGCGGTCTGAAATCCGGCGCTCCGCTGAACGTCGGGTGAGGCGCGCCGTTCAGGCCGGGCTCAAGGCGCCGGGTCCAGTGTGGGGACAAGCCGAAGTCGTTCGGCCCCACGAACTGGAGACAGACCATGAAAAAGGTTCTCACCGCCGCCATCGCCGCGACCCTGGCTCTGGGTTCGGTCGGCGCCGCCCACGCCGCCGCGCCGCAGGTGCGTGGCCATGACCGCCATGAACAACGGCAGGACCGCCGCGACGATCGGGCCGAGCGCCGCGATGATCGCCGCGAGGCCCGCCAGGATCAACGCGCCTACGCCCGCTGGCAGCAGTCGCAGCGCCGCTACAGCGCGGGTCGCTACACCCCGCCGCGCGGCTACCAGACCCGGGCCTGGTCCTATGGCCAGCGGATGCCCGCGAACTATCGATCCAGCGCCTATGTGGTCCGCAACTACAGCGCCTACGGCCTGCGCCAGCCGCCCTCGGGCTATCAATACGTCCGCACCGGCAATGACGTGGTCCTGACGGCCGTCGCGACCGGGCTGATCACCGCCGTCATCGCGGGGCTTTTCAACTAAGGGCCTAAAGCTCGATGCACGGCTTGAGGCCGATCAGCGACTTCACCCCGGAGGGAGACTTCCGGGGTGTTTCGCGTTTGGATGGGACTGTCGCTGACCGGGGGCCGATGCGCGCTTTCGCTGAACTGCTGGATCGCCTGTCGCTGACGGGATCGCGCAACGCCAAGCTGGTGTTGCTGCGCGACTATCTGCGGGCGACGCCGGACCCGGACCGGGGCTGGGCGCTGGCGGCCCTGACCGGCGATCTGAGCTTTGACGCGGCCAAGCCCGCCATGATCCGCAAGGCGGTGGAGGCGCGGATCGATCCGGTGCTGTTCCGCTGGTCCTATGACTATGTCGGCGATCTGGCGGAGACGGTGGCGCTGATCTGGCCCGCTGATCCCGCGCACCGGCCCAACCGCGAACCGGAACTGGCCGAGGTGGTCGAGGCGCTGCGCATGGCGAAGCGGGGCGAGGTCGAGGGGCTGCTGGTCGGCTGGCTGGATGCGCTCGAGCCGAAGGCGAGGTGGGCGCTGCTGAAGCTGATGACCGGGGCGCTGCGGGTCGGGATGTCGGCCCAGCTGGCGCGGACGGCGGTGGCGATGATGCGGCCAGAGACCTTCAGCGCGCCGCCGGAGCCGGGCGGCGAGGAGACGGTTCAGGCGCTGGAGCCGCTGACGACCGCCGACATCGTCGAGGTCTGGCACACGGCGGAGCCACCTTATGCGCCCCTGTTCGCCTGGGTCGAGGGCCGGGGAGAGCGGCCGGACACCGAGACGCCGGGCCGGTTCCGCCAGGTCATGCTGGCCGTGGCGCTGGATGAGGCGGCGGATTTCGGGAAGCTGGATCCCGCCGACTATCTCGCGGAATGGAAGTGGGACGGCATCCGGGTGCAGGCGGTGCGCGAGCAGGGCGTGGCGCGGCTGTTCTCCCGCCACGGCGACGAGATCACCGGAGCCTTTCCCGATGTGATGGACGGCCTGACCTTCGAGGGCGCGGTGGATGGGGAGTTGGTGGTCTGGCGAGACGGGGCGGTGGCGCCCTTCGGGGACCTGCAGCAGCGGCTGAATCGCAAGACGGTGGATGCGAAGACCATGGCGGCCCATCCGGCGGCCATCGTCGCCTATGACCTGCTGGCCGAGGGGGGCGAGGATCTGCGCGGCCTGCCACTGACCGAACGACGGGCGCGGCTGGAGGCGATGTTGACGGACGGCGGGGAGCGGCTGCACCTCTCTCCCATCGTGTCCTATGCGGATTGGGACGAACTGGCGGTTCTGCGGGCTGACCCGCCGGTGGGCGCGGCGGCCGAGGGGCTGATGCTCAAGCGCCGGGACAGCGCCTATGTGGCCGGCCGCCCCAAGGGGCCGTGGTTCAAGTGGAAACGCGATCCACACGTCATCGACGCGGTGCTGATGTACGCCCAGCGCGGCCACGGGAAGCGCTCCAGCTTCTATTCCGACTACACCTTCGGGGTCTGGACCGAGGATGGGACGCTGAGCCCGGTCGGCAAATCCTATTTCGGCTTCACCGACGAGGAGCTGAAGCAACTGGACAAGTTCGTGCGGGATCACACGGTCGAACGGTTCGGGCCAGTGCGGTCAGTGAAGGCGACGCGGGACTTCGGTCTGGTGCTGGAGATCGCCTTCGAGGGGTTGCAGCGTTCGACGCGGCACAAGTCGGGGGTGGCCATGCGCTTCCCGCGCGTCAGCCGAATTCGCTGGGACAAGCCCGCGCGCGAGGCCAACACCCTGAACGACGTCATGGACCTGCTGGACGCCATCGAAAGCGGTGGCGGGCGGGTGGCGAAGCCCAAAAGCTGAGCAAATTCGGTCTTCGGGGTTCCAATCCGGGACTCGTGCGTTAGACCCGGCCCATGTCGAACCTCGTCGCTCCCCTGAACGAGGCGGTCGCCGCGGGCCAGAAGGCCGCCACGCTGGACGCCGCCATGATCGCCAAGCTGACCGATATGGCCGGCGACTTCGCGATCAATCTGTCGATCGCCGTCCTGATCCTGGTGATCACCGTCTTCGCCTCGCGCTGGGCGTCGGGGGTGACCCGGCGGGCCCTTTCGCGGGTGCGCGGCTTCCGCCACGACCCGACCGTTCTCAGCTTCGCCGTGCAGGTGGTGCGGGTCGTGGTCTTCCTGATCGGCTTCATCGCCGTGCTGCAGCGGCTGGGCGTCCAGACGACCTCGATCATCGCCGTTCTGGGCGCCGCGTCGCTCGCGGTCGGCCTGGCCCTGCAGGGCACGCTGTCGAACGTGGCGGCGGGGGTGATGCTGCTGATCCTGCGACCCTATCGTGTGGGGGATGTGGTCGACATCGGCGGACGCGCGGGCACGGTTCAGCGGCTGGACCTGTTCCTGACCCAGATGGCGGACGCCAACAACGTCAAGATCGTGGTGCCCAACTCCAAGGTCTTCGGCGACACCATCCTGAACCTGTCCGGGCAGAAGACCCGCCGGATGGAGCTGAAGATCGGCGTCGGCTACGGCGATAATCTGAACACCGCGCGCGACGCCCTGATCGGGGCGGCGGCGGCGCACAACCTGGTTCTGACCGACCCCGCGCCCTGGGCCGGGGTGACGGCCCTGCTGGACAGTTCGGTCGAGATGACACTGCAGGCGTGGACCAGGTCCGAAGACTACTGGCAGACCAAGGCTGATGTGCTTCAGGCCGCCAAGGAGGCGCTGGACGCCGCCGATATCGAAATTCCGTTCCCGCATCAGGTCGCCGTGCCTTATGGCGAAGATGACAAGCCCGAGCCGCCCAAGCCGTGGAGGGCTCGCAAGGCACCGGTCGGCGACGCTGCGCCCTCGACCGGTCCGACCGACACCGCCAGCGAGGGGTAGGCCGTGCGTTACGATTTCGGGTCCGACAACACCGCCGGCATGGCGCCCGCGGCCCTTGAGGGGCTGATCGCGGCCAATGCGGGCTATGCGCGGGCCTATGGCTCGGACGACATCACCGCCCGCGCCGCCGACCAGATTCGCCAGCGACTGGATGCGGACGCCGAGATCCGCTTCGTGTTTTCGGGCACGGCGGCGAACGCTATCGCCCTGTCGATGCTGGCCTGGCCGCATGAGGCGGTGCTGGCCCATCACGCCGCCCATATCTGCACCGACGAGACCGGCGCGCCCGGCTTCTTCGGTCAGGGCGTCGGCCTGATCGGCCTGCCGGGCTTTTCCGGCAAGATCGAACTGGCCTCGCTGCAGGCGGCGCTAGACGAGCCGGAGGTCGGCCACCGGCAGCCCGCGGCGGCGCTGAGCCTGACCCAGGCGACCGAGTACGGCGCCGTCTACACTGAGGAAGAACTGCGCCACCTCATCGAGCCGGTGAAGGCGCGCGGCTATGGCGTGCATATGGATGGGGCGCGGCTGGCCAACGCGGCGGCGGCGGGCTTCGACCTGACCCAGATCGCCCGGCTGGGCGTGGATATCCTGGTCTTCGGTGGGGCCAAGGCGGGCGCCAACTGCACCGAAGCCATCGTGATGTTCGACAAATCGCTGGCGCGGCGGATCGACAACCGGCTGAAGCAGGCCGGGCAGGTAGCCTCCAAGAGCCGGTTCCTGGCCGGGCCGTTCCTTGGGCTGCTGGAGAGCAAGGCCTGGGAGGATGGTGGGGCCCACGCCAATCTGATGGCCCAGCGGCTGGCCGAGGGCATTGTCGCCAACACCCCCTTCGTCCTGGCCCATCCGGTCGAGGCCAATGCGGTGTTCGTGCGCATGCCGCCGCGCGCCCATCAGCGGCTGAACGAACTGGGCTGGGCCTGTTACCGCTTTGACGACGGCTCGGTCCGCTTCGTCTGTTCCTGGGCGACCCGGGAAGAGGTGGTCGACGAGGTGATCGAGGCCATGCGCGGCCTGTAAGGCCGGGTCTGGCGCCAGACTGCTGACAGGAACGGGACCGGCGGGTGGCAGTTAAGCTCAAGCCGTCCCATGTTTCGGGTTCACGGCGGGGAGCCAGTCCGCATGAATGTCCATCTGCCTGCACGCACCCTCCTTCAAGGGGATATCGACCTGTACCGCGAGGTGCGGGCGGCGATGCCGGCGTTGGCGGAGGGCCTGTCGCCCGAGGACCTGTCGGCGCAGTCCATGGCCGACTGCAGCCCCGGCAAATGGCATCTGGCGCACACCAGCTGGTTCTTCGAAGCGATGATCCTGTCGCGGGAGCCCGGCTATCAGCCGGTCGATGAACGCTGGCAGGTGCTGTTCAACAGCTATTACGAGGCGCTGGGCGAACGCGTCGCGCGGCACGAGCGCGGACTGATGACCCGACCCTCGCTGGACGAGGTGCTGGCCTACCGGCGCGAGATCGACCGCCGGATGGTGGCCTGGCTGGGGCAGGGGGATATGGACGCCCGCGCCCGCTATCTGTTCACGCTGGGCCTGCATCACGACCAGCAACATCAGGAGCTGTTCCTGATGGATATTCTGAACCTGATGTGCCGCTCGCCCCTGTTCCCGGCGGCCTATGCGGAGGAGCCGCGCCGGCGGGCGTCGGAGCCCGCACGGGGCGGAGAGACAGCCTTCGACGGCGGGCTGGTCCAGATCGGTCGTGACGGCGAGGACTTCGCCTTCGACAATGAGGGACCGCGCCACAGAGCCTGGCTGGAACCCTATGGGCTGGCCAACGATCTGGTGACCAACGGCGACTGGCTGCGTTTCATCGCAGCCGGCGGCTATGCGCGGCCCGAGCTGTGGCTGTCGGACGGCTGGGCGACGGTGAAGGCCGAGGGCTGGACCGCGCCCCTGTACTGGTCGCGCGAGGGCGACGACTGGTCGGTGATGGGCCTTACGGGCCGTCATCCGGTCGATCCGGACGCGCCGGTGCGCCACATCAGCCTATACGAGGCCGACGCCTACGCCCGCTGGGCCGGCAAGCGCCTGCCGACCGAGGCGGAGTGGGAGCATGCGGTCGCCACCCGGCCCGAGGCGTTCGGCAACGCCTTCGGCGAGGTCTGGCAATGGACGGCCTCGGCCTATGCGCCCTATCCAGGCTTCCGCCCGACCGAGGGGACGGCCTCGGAGTACAATGGCAAGTTCATGATCAACCAGGCGGTGTTGCGGGGCTCGAGCTTCGCGACGCCCGAGGGGCATGCGCGGGCGACCTATCGCAACTTCTTCTATCCGCATCAGCGCTGGGCCTTCGCGGGTCTGCGGCTGGCGTCGGACAGACCTTCGGAGACGGCCCGCGTGACCGATGACGACAGCGCGGCCTTCCGCGACGATCTGATCGCGGGGCTGTCGGGCTCGCCCAAGCACACCTCGCCCAAATGGTTCTATGACGCGGCGGGGTCGGACCTGTTCGAGGACATCACCCGCCTGCCGGAATATTATCCGACCCGGCAGGAGGCGGCCTTGCTGCGGGCCGTGGCGCCGGAATGGACGCCCCTGTTCGGGCCGGGCGCGGTCTTGGTCGAGTTCGGCTCGGGCGCCAGCGAGAAGACCCGGATCGTGCTGGACGCCGCGCCGGACCTGTCCGCCTATGTGCCGGTGGACATCAGCCCGGAGGCGCTGGAGGCCGCCGCCGCCCGCATCCGCGCGGCCTATCCCAATCTGTGCGTCAGTCCGGTGGTCGGGGACTTTCTGGCGCTGGGCGATCTGCCGCAGGGTCTGGGGCAGGGGCGCAAGATTGGCTTCTTCCCCGGTTCGACAATCGGCAATCTGGCACCGGAGGAGGCGGTGGCCTTCCTGAGCGGCGCGCGTCGCCTGCTGGGCGAGGACGCCCTGTTCGTACTGGGGGTCGATCTGGTGAAGAATCCGGCGGTTCTGATCGCCGCCTATGACGACGCCCAGGGCGTGACTGCTGACTTCAATCGCAACCTGCTGGTCCGCGCCAATCGCGAACTGGGCGCGAACTTCGATCTGGACGCCTTCGCGCACCGGGCGGTGTGGAACGCCGAGGCCTCGCGCATCGAAATGCACCTGCAGGCGATGCGGAATATGGTTGTGAACATCGATGGGCGGCGCATTGCGTTTGGTCGGGGCGAGACCATTCACACGGAGAATTCGCGGAAATTCACCCAAGGCGCGGTCCGCGATCTGGCCGCCGCCTCAGGCTGGCGCGTCGCCGCCTTCCGCGAAGGACCCGCGCCCTCCGTGGCGCTGGCGCTGCTGGAAAGCTGAAACGGCAAAGGGCGGCGCCGTTCAGCGCCGCCCTTCACAAAGGCCTTCGGGGGAAGAAGGCTTACTCGACGCCGGTGTTCGTGCCGGTTTCCGGCTTTGGCGCGCGGGAACCGTGGGAGGCTTCGCCGCCCTTGCGCCCGGCCTGTGCGGCCAAGCTGCGGTCCTGCGAGAAGCTGCGTTTTTCACTGGGTACGCTTGCCCCGCCCTTGCGGGCGATCTCGCGCTGACGTTCCGGGTCCATCGAGGCGAAGCCCCGCTTGGAGACACCGGAGGCGCGGGTGGGCTGACCTTGGGCCATCGGAATTTCCTTTCGTGGCGACGGTGGCGGTTGCGAAATGAACCCTCTGACTCCCGTCCGGTTCCGACGCTTCGGTCACGGAAATGCGAACGAATCACAGCGCTTCCGGAAACCGCGATTACTCGTAGGGGCGCGAATCACCGGGGTTGCCGCCGCCGGGGTCCTGTTGCGGGACCTCCTCGGGCGTGGCTCCGGGCTCAAGGTCCGGACCCGGCGTATCGGGTGGCAGGATTTCCGGTTCGCCGGTCGGGCTGTCGGGTTCGATGTAGGTCATGGCGACCTCCTTTCACCGGAACCAACGCCACGGCGACGGGGCTGTTTCATCACGATCGCCCGCGCGGAACCCCCGGCGGACGCGGCGGATTGAGACGGAAACCATCCTCCCCGAAACCATGGAGCGCCTGACATGACCGAGACCTACGCCGGACAGACCCTGGCCGATGACATCGTCGATGAGTTCGACAGCCCGGCCAGCCGCCTCGACCGCGAGGCGGACGCCATCCTGCAGCGCGAGGAGATGCGATCGCTGGGCGTGCGTCCGATCCGGCAGGCATTGAAGGAAGACGCCCGCGCGGTCGGCGATTGGGGCAGGGCGCGGGCCGGACGCCTGCGCCACACGGTCGAGGAAGAGCCGGTGCGGTATTCGCTCTATGCGCTGGGCATCGGCGTGCTGATCGGTCTTCTGGCCGCGCGATAACCGTCAGGACGGGCCGGACGCGGGGCGCACGATGGGCGCGCCCTTCATAGCCTGATCCGAGACGAAGGGATTGCTTCGCCGTTCGGCTCCGAAGGTCGAGTGCGGGCCGTGGCCCGGGATGAAGGTCACGTCGTCGCCCAGCGGCCACAGCTTGGTGACGATGGCCTGCAGCAGGGCGCCGTGGTCGCTGCGCGGGAAGTCGGTGCGACCGATGCTCCCCTGGAACAGGACATCGCCGACCTGGGCGAAACGGGCTTCGCGGTTGAAGAAGATCACATGGCCGGGCGTGTGGCCGGGGCAGTGGAAGACCTCCCACGTCGTCTCGCCCAGCGTCACAACGTCGCCGTCATCCAGCCAGCGGGTCGGCGTGAAGCTGCGACAACCCGGCATGCCGTAGCGCAGGCCGTTCTCCGGGATCTGGTCGATCCAGAACTGGTCGGCCTCGTGGGGGCCGATGATGTCCAGCCCGGTCTTCTCCTGCATCTCGGCCGCGCCGCCCGCGTGGTCGAGGTGGCCGTGGGTGATCCAGATCGCGTCGAGCGTCAGTCCGTTTTGGGTCACGGCGGCCAGCAGGCCGTCGACCGAACCGCCCGGATCGATGATCGCGGCCTTCTTCGTCTTCTGACACCAGACGATGGTGCAGTTCTGCTGAAGCGGGGTAACGGGAACGACGCTGACGCCGACGGGGGAGGGGGCCGGGGGAGGGGACTGGCTCATGCCCCTACAGATAGCGGCGGGGACGCCGTACTGAAACCGCCACCTCACGTTGACCTTTGGGACGGTCATCGACATAAGGGCGGGCTTCAAAGGCGCCGCCCCCCGAAAGGGCGGCCCTTATTGCATTTCCCACACCGCGCGCGCCGGCCTCATTGGCGCCGCCCCAGAGCGTCAGATATCCCGACCATGCAAGTCGTCGAAAAGTCCTCCGAAGGCCTGAGCCGCGTGATCGCGGTGACCATTCCCGTCGCCGAGCTGAACGAAAAGCTGGACGCGCGCCTGAAGGAAGTCGCCCCGCAGATGAAGCTGAAGGGCTTCCGTCCGGGCAAGGTGCCGGTCGCGCACGTCAAGAAGACCTTCGGCCGTGACTTCATGGGCGAGATCATCAACGACTCGCTGAACACCTCCAGCCAGTCCGCCCTTGATGAAGCCAAGATCCGTCCGGCCGCTCCGGCCGAGATGAAGCTGGTCTCGGACATGGACAAGGTCATCGCCGGTCAGGAAGACCTGACCTACGAAATGTCGCTGGAAGTCATGCCGGAATTCACCCCGGTCGACGTCAAGACCCTGAAGCTGGATCGCCCGACCTATGAAGCGTCGGACGCCGATCTGGACGAAGCCCTGACGGAACTGGCCGGTCAGGCCAAGTCCTACGAGGACAAGAAGGGCAAGACGGTCAAGGCCGCCGAGGGCGACCAACTGACCATCGACTTCGTCGGCAAGCTGGACGGTGAAGTGTTCGAAGGCGGTTCAGCCGAGGACGCCGAGCTGGTCATCGGCTCGAACCGTTTCATCCCGGGCTTTGAAGAGCAGCTGAAGGGCGCCAAGGTCGGCGAAGAGAAAACTATCGAAGTTAGTTTCCCCGAGGACTACCAGGCCGCTCACCTGGCCGGTAAGGCCGCGACCTTCGACATCACCGTCAAGGCCATCAAGGCCGAGGCCGAAGCCAAGGTGGACGACGAGTTCGCCAAGCGCATCGGCCTGGAGTCGCTGGACAAGCTCAAGGAGCTGCTGTCGGCCAACCTGAACCAGCAGTACGCCGGCGCCGCCCGCTTCAAGCTGAAGCGCGCCCTGCTGGACCAACTGGACAAGGCCCACGACTTCCCGCTGCCGCCGAAGATGGTGGAAGCCGAGTTCGACGGCATCTGGCAGCAGGTCGAGGCTGACAAGGCCGCCGGTCGCCTGCCGGAAGACGACGCCAAGAAGTCGGAAGACGAACTGAAGACCGAGTATCGCAAGATCGCCGAGCGCCGTGTCCGCCTGGGTCTGGTCCTCGCCGAGATCGGCCGCGCCAACAACGTGACCGTTTCGGATCAGGAACTGAACAACGCCATCATGAACGAGGCCCGCAACTATCCGGGCCAGGAGCGTCAGGTGCTGGACTTCTACCGCCAGAACCCGAACGCCGCCGCCCAGATGCGCGCCCCGATCTATGAAGAGAAGGTCTGCGACCTGATCTTCTCGACCGCCGAAGTGACCGACAAGCCGATCACCAAGGAAGAGCTGCTCAAGGAAGAAGACGAGATCTGATCCCGGCCCGAGCCGACCTGATCCGGAAGAGCCGCCGCTGCCCTCGCAGCGGCGGCTTTTTCTTTGCCGTGGCGGCGAACGCTGGGCTGCCATACAAACGTTCGATGCGGGAAAGGGCCCGCGTTTCCATCTCCGGGATCAGTGATGAGTTTCCTGTCTGCGTCTCTCCTGGCGTTCAGCCTGCTGGCTCAGGACCCGGCCACGCCAACGCCGCAGGAGGGGACGCCGGCCGAGTTGGAGGACGTGGTGGTGCAGCGGCAGCGGCTGGAGCGCACCGTCCGCAACTTCGTCGATGACGTCACCGCTCCCTCGATGGGGCGAGGCCCCGCCCGCTGGGACCGGCAGGTCTGTGTCGGCATCGCCAACGTCCGCAATCCGGCGGCCCAGTACATCGTCGACCGGGTGTCGCAGGTCGCCATGGAGATAGGGCTGGAGCCCGGCGAGCCGGGCTGCCGGGCCAATGTGCTGATCATCGGCGCCTCGGATGGTCAGGCGCTGGCGCAGGGACTGGTCGAGGCGACCCCGCGCGCCTTCCGTCCGAACTGGGGCGGGGCGGATCGCGGCGCTCAGGCGCTGGAGCGATTCCAGCAGACCGACGCCGCCGTGCGCTGGTGGCATGTGGCCCTGCCGGTTGATTCCCAGACCGGCGCGCCCGCCGTCCGGATCCCCGGCGAGGAGGCCCGGATGATTTCGGTGTTCGCCGCCGCGCGCCTGCGCACCCAGGTCCAGAATAATCTGGAGAAGGCCATCGTCATCGTCGATTTCAGCCGGGCCGAAGGGCTGAACATCCAGCAGCTCGCCGACTACATCGCGATGGTAGCGCTGGCGCAGGTGGACCCGGAGGCGACCACGGGAGGGTTTGACACGGTCCTGAACATGTTCACGCCGGGCGTCGAAGTGGCAGGCCTGACGGACTGGGACCGCAGCTATCTGACGGCCCTTTACGGCGCGGAGCTGAACCAGGCCCGGCCGAGCCATCAGTCGGGCAGCGTCGCCAATGTCATGGTCCACGACCGCCGGGCGGCCAATGCCGTGGCCGCGGCAGCGGACAACCCCGAGCCGGCCCAGGGCGAGTGACGATCCGTCGCCCCCGCCTTGCGTCAACGCTTCGGCAAGACGATATCCTGTCCAAGAGGGACGGCGACTGCTGAGTCGCGCCCAAAAGCATCCGAGAAGGCCTGAATGCGCGATCCGATCGAACTGATGAACATGAATCTCGTCCCCATGGTGGTCGAGCAATCCAGCCGGGGCGAACGCTCGTTCGACATCTTCTCGCGCCTGCTGCGCGAGCGGATCATCTTCCTGACCGGTCCCTTCGAAGACGGCATGGCGTCGCTGATCTGCGCCCAGCTGCTGTTCCTGGAATCGGAGAACCCGAAGAAGGAGATCTCGATGTACATCAACAGCCCCGGCGGACAGGTGTCCTCGGCGCTCGCGATATACGACACCATGCAATACATCCGCTCGCCGGTTTCAACGGTGTGCATGGGCATGGCCGCCTCGGCCGGTTCGCTGATCCTGACGGCCGGCGCCGCCGGTCAGCGCGTGGCCCTGCCGAACGCCCGCGTCATGGTGCACCAGCCTTCGGGCGGCTTCCGCGGCCAGGCCTCGGACATCGAGCTGCATGCCGCCGATATCCGCTACACCAAGAAGCGCCTCAATGAGATCTACGTCGAGCACACCGGCCGCACCTATGAGGAAGTCGAAAAGACCCTCGACCGCGACCACTTCATGTCGGCCGAAGAAGCCAAGGCGTGGGGCATCGTGGACCACGTCTACGACCGCCGCGAACAGGCCGACGCCGACGGCGTGAAGACGCCCGGCAGCTGATCGAGGGCTTCGGTACGAAATGACGAAGGGCGCGCTGGAGACGGCGCGCCCTTTTTGTTTGTGCTATCAGCCCGGCATGCAGAATCTGACGCGTGACGCCGAAGGGACCGTCGAGGTCGAGGGCGAAATCTATCACTGGGCGCTTCGACGCCAGCCGCGGCCGACCCATGGCGGCCAGTGGGAGGGCATCGCCGTGACCCTGCGCCACGCCGACTACAAGCGCGAGGCGGTGGTCCAGTTTCCGCCGCCCCTGCGTCCGAACGGGCGTCCGGACACGGAGAAGCAGTTCGTGAACCTCGAATACGTCCGTAACGCCGTGACGGCGATCATCGAGGCGGGCTGGGAGCCCACCTCGCGCGGCAAGGCCGTCAGCTTCGACGTCGACGAACAGGGTCGGTGAGGGCGTTCAGGGGCGTTCTCTGAACACTCGGAAGCCCTTCTCGGCGGCGGCGGCGATCATTTCGGTGTCACCGGAGGTATCGCCGTAGGCGGCGGTCAGATGGACGTCGTCGCCATAGGCTGCGCGCAGACGTCGCACCTTCTCCTCGCCTCGGCAGTTTGGGGTGTCGAAGGCGCCCGTGATCCGGTCGTCGGAATCAAACGACAGATGGGTGCCCAGCAGGCCCTCGGCGCCGAGCCGACGGGCGAAGGGAGCGACCGTGGTCTCGGGACTGGCGGTCACGATTACGCGATGGGCGCCGCGTTTTCCCCAGTCATTCCAGACCTTGAGCGCATCCGGGCGCATGAAGTCGGCCCACATCTGTTCCGCGAACCGCTCGGCCTCCGCTTCCAATTCGGGACGGCTGACGCCCTTGAGGAATTCCTTCACCGAGGCGGCCTTGATCCGGCCCCGGTCCCGATCGCGGGCGTAGGCGGCGACCGCAGGCGCCATCTTCACGAGGCCCAGGGCCCAACCGCCCGGTCCGGCCCGCCAGCGCAGGAAGGCGGTGAAGCTGTCGCGGATGGTCAGGGTGCCGTCGAAGTCGAAGGCGACGACCGGCACGCCCTTTGCAACGATCTGGCGAAACTCATTAAGGGTTCCCATGTCAGACATTCGCCGTGATCCCCATCAACAGTGAACGTCCCAAAACCGGCAAAGGCCACGCTTTGGCGGGCTTGTGGCGGACGCGGGGATGGGTGATTGTCAATTTTTGAAGACCTTTGCGCCCAATGTTCGGGAATCAACGCGGAGGAAGCGCGTTCCGCCTCATATCGGGGTGAACCGCGGGAGTGAGAAGGGTCTATGACCAAGGCAGCCGGCACCGACGCCAAAAGTACGCTCTACTGCTCGTTCTGCGGTAAGAGCCAGCATGAGGTGCGCAAGCTTATCGCCGGACCGACGGTGTTCATCTGTGATGAATGCGTCGAGCTGTGCATGGATATCATCCGCGAAGAGCACAAAATCTCCTTCTCGAAGGCCAAGGACGGCGTCCCGAGCCCGAAGGAAATCCGCGAAGTCCTGGACGACTACGTCATCGGCCAGGGCCACGCGAAGAAGGTGCTCTCCGTGGCGGTTCACAACCACTACAAGCGCCTGAACCACGCGACGAAGAACAACGACGTCGAACTGGCCAAGTCGAACATCATGCTGATCGGGCCGACCGGCTCGGGCAAGACGCTGCTGGCCCAGACGCTGGCGCGCATCATCGACGTGCCCTTCACCATGGCCGACGCCACCACCCTGACCGAAGCCGGTTACGTGGGTGAAGACGTCGAGAACATCATCCTGAAGCTGCTCCAGGCCTCGGACTACAATGTCGAGCGGGCCCAGCGCGGCATCGTCTACATCGACGAAATCGACAAGATTTCGCGTAAGTCGGACAACCCGTCGATCACCCGCGACGTGTCGGGCGAAGGCGTGCAGCAGGCCCTGCTGAAGATCATGGAAGGCACCGTCGCCTCCGTGCCCCCGCAGGGCGGCCGCAAGCATCCGCAGCAGGAGTTCCTGCAAGTCGACACCGCCAACATCCTGTTCATCGTGGGCGGCGCCTTCGCCGGCCTCGAGAAGGTGATCTCGGCGCGCGGCGAGGGGGCCTCGATCGGCTTCGGCGCCAAGGTCAAGGAAATCGACGAGCGCCGCACGGGGGACATCCTGAAGGGTGTGGAGCCGGACGATCTGATGCGCTTCGGACTGATCCCCGAGTTCATCGGCCGCCTGCCGGTCCTGGCGACGCTGGAAGATCTGGACGAACCGGCGCTGGTCACCATCCTGACCGAGCCGAAGAACGCCCTGGTCAAGCAGTACAAGCGCCTGTTCGAGATGGAGAACGTCGACCTGACGTTCACCGACGACGCCCTGATGGCCGTCGCCAAGAAGGCCATTACCCGCAAGACCGGCGCGCGCGGCCTGCGCTCGATCCTGGAAGGCATCCTGCTCGAAACCATGTTCGAGCTGCCGACCTTCGAGGGCGTCGAGGAAGTCGTCGTCAACGCCGAGGTCATCGAGGGCAAGGCTCAGCCGCTGCTGATCTACGCCGAGACCAAGGGCAAGAAGAGCGCCCAGCCCGACAGCGCCGCCTGATCGGACTGCTCTGACGAAATGAAAAGGCCGCCCGCGAGGGCGGCCTTTTTTGCTGTCCGGCGTCCGGCCTCAGGGCGTGCGCGGATGCAGGTTGGTCTCTTCGGCCCTCTCCTTGGCCGTGTCGCGGGCGGTCTGGCTGGTCGGGCCGCCGATGCCGTCGTTGGCCGGGGCGGCGCCCGCGGTGTCGGCGGAGGCGTCTCCGGCGGCCATCGCCCCGCCCCTGGAGCCGCTGGCGCTCGAGACCGGAGCCGCGCCAGATCCGCCGCCGGAGGTGGCCGAGGCGTCCATCGCGGCGTCGGCGGCTTCGGGCGAGGCGGTGTCAGCGGGCGCGGCGGGTTGCTGGCAGGCGGCCAAGGTCAGGGCGCCGGCGGCGCAAAGCAGGATTGATCTCATGGACAGGTTTCCTCCCTTTGGTCCGCCCCCAGAACGGCCCCGCTCCGCAAAACGTTGCGATCCGGCGGCAAGGGTGGCGGACGGGCAACAGGCCGCTCCGGTGGATTTTGGCGCGTCGGCGGGGCAGGGACGCGTGGGCTGACGCCGGTCAGGCGATAGACGCATGATCCGTGCAGCTTCGCCGTGAACGAACGGTCCCCAGCCGCCTGCAGTGGTGACGCTTGAATGGCGCGACCGCAAAACCACATACTCGTATGAAGGCCGCTCAAATGGCGGGCCGAGTCGATACGGTCGAACATCGCGTTCGAACGCCGGCGCGGCGGGTCCGAGATCAACAAGGGCCCCGGAGTAGCATCGATGACCGAGACCAAGACACTTCCCGTCCTGCCGCTGCGAGACATCGTGGTGTTCCCGCACATGGTCGTGCCCCTGTTCGTGGGCCGCGAGAAATCCGTGCGGGCGCTGGACGAGATCATGAAGGGCGAGAAGCAGATCCTGCTCGCCACCCAGAAGAACAGCGTGGATGACGATCCCTCGGCGGACGCCATCTACCCCATCGGCGTGCTGGCCAATGTCCTGCAGCTTCTGAAGCTGCCCGACGGCACCGTGAAGGTGCTGGTCGAGGGCAAGGGCCGCGCCCGCCTGCTGAAATTCACCGACCGCGCCGAGTATTTCGAGGCCGAGGCCGAGGAGATCGCTGACGAAGAGGGCGAGCCCTCGCAGTCGGAGGCCCTGCTGCGCGCGGTGATCGAGCAGTTCGAAAACTATGTGAAGCTGAACAAGAAGGTGCCGCCCGAGGCCCTCAGCTCCATCCCCCAGATCACCGACCCGTCCAAGCTGGCGGACTCGGTGGCCGCGCACCTGTCGGTCAAGATCGGCGACAAGCAGGCCCTGCTTGAGACCGTGGCCGTGCCGTCGCGCCTGGAAAAGGTCTACGGCCTGATGGAGGGCGAAATCTCCGTCCTGCAGGTCGAGAAGAAGATCCGCTCGCGCGTGAAGCGCCAGATGGAGAAGACCCAGCGCGAATATTATCTGAACGAGCAGATGAAGGCGATCCAGCGCGAGCTGGGCGAGACCGACGACCAGCGCGACGAAATCCTCGAGCTGGAGAAGCGGATCCGCAAGACCCGTCTTTCCAAGGAAGCGCGGACCAAGGCCGAGGCTGAGGTCAAGAAGCTGCGCAACATGAGTCCGATGTCGGCCGAGTCCACGGTGGTGCGGAACTACCTCGACTGGCTGCTGTCGATCCCGTGGGGCAAGGCCAAGCAGAAGCCGATCGACCTGCAGAAGGCCGAGGACATCCTCGAGGAGGATCACTACGGCCTGGAGAAGGTCAAGGAACGGATCATCGAGTATCTGGCCGTCCAGGCGCGCACCGGCTCGCTGAAGGGCCCGATCCTGTGCCTCGTCGGCCCTCCCGGCGTCGGCAAGACGTCGCTGGCCAAGTCCATCGCCAAGGCGACCGGACGTGAATACGTCCGCATGTCGCTGGGCGGCGTGCGCGACGAGGCCGAGATCCGCGGTCACCGCCGGACCTACATCGGCTCCATGCCGGGCAAGATCATCCAGTCGATGAAGAAGGCGAAGACGACCAACGCCTTCATCCTGCTGGACGAGATTGACAAGCTGGGCGCCGACTGGCGCGGGGATCCCTCGTCGGCGCTGCTGGAGGTGCTGGACCCGGCCCAGAACTCGACCTTTGGGGACCACTACCTCGAGGTCGACTATGACCTGTCCAACATCATGTTCGTCACCACGGCCAACAGCCTGAACATGCCTCAGCCCCTGATGGACCGGATGGAGATCATCCGGGTCAGCGGCTACACCGAGGACGAGAAGGTCGAGATCGCCAAGCGCCACGTCCTGCCCAAGGTCACGACCGAGAATGGCCTCAAGCCGGCTGAATTCGTCGTGCCGGACGAGACCATCCGCGACCTGATCCGCTACTACACCCGCGAAGCCGGGGTCCGCTCGCTCGAGCGCGCCTTCGGCGGCCTGGCCCGCAAGGCCGTGCGCGAAATGGCCAAGACCAAGGCGCTGTCGATCACCGTCGACGCCGCCAAGCTGGCCGAATACGCCGGGGTGAAGAAGTTCCGCTACGGCGAGACGGACGAGGAGGATCAGGTCGGCATCGTCACCGGTCTGGCCTGGACCGAGTTCGGCGGCGACATCCTGACCATCGAGGCGATCAAGATGCCGGGGCGCGGGCGCATGACCGTGACCGGCAATCTGAAGGACGTGATGAAGGAGTCGATCTCGGCCGCCGCATCCTACGTCCGCTCGCGGGCGCTCAGCTTCGGCGTCAAGCCGCCGGTGTTCGAGAAGACCGACATCCACGTGCACGTGCCGGACGGCGCCACACCCAAGGACGGTCCCTCGGCCGGTGTGGCCATGACCGTGGCCATGGTCTCGGTCCTGACCGGCATCCCGATCCGCAAGGACATCGCCATGACCGGCGAGATCACCCTGCGCGGCCGGGTCACCGCCATCGGCGGCCTGAAGGAGAAGCTGCTGGCGGCCCTCCGCTCGGGCATCAAGACGGTGCTGATCCCGGAAGAGAACGAGAAGGACCTCGCCGACGTGCCTGACAATGTGAAGGGCGCGCTGGAGATCGTCCCGATCAAGACCGCCGACGAAGCCCTGAAATGGGCCCTGACCGGCGCGCTGACGCCGGTGGAGTGGGACGAGGAAGCCGAACCGCTTCCCGCCGCCGCTCCGCCGGCCGACGGCGCCTCGGTGAGCGCGGCCCACTAAGGGCGGCGACAGGCTGAAACCAAGACCTCGCCCGGAGCGATCCGGGCGGGGTTTTTGCTGGGCAGGAAGATGGAGTGACCGCTAGGCTCGCGGCATGCGCGCTGTCCCGCCTTGCTCATGGTCTGTGCTCTTCTCGCCGGATGCAACGACAGCCAGGCGGCCGTGCCCTCGCCCGGGGACAGGGACCTGCTGGTCTATCTGTCGCGAACCGAAGAAGGTCTGGATGGGCAAGCCTTCGTCCCTCGGGAGGCGGTGGGCTTTGCTCGCTTCTGTGATTTCGTCCCGGAACGCCGTAGGTTCTTCGAAGGCTTGGCCCAGGTTCGCGTGACGCAGGAAACCTATGCGCGCCTGGTGGAACAGTTTCAGCGTGAGTGCGGGGTTAGGCTCCGCCGTGAAGGGGAGGGGGCGTGGACGGTGATCCGCCGGCCCCGAGCCGGCGAGCGGCTGCCCCGACCCTTTGCAGGTGAGGGCGTGCGGGTGACTGTGACGGCCTCGGAGGCCCCCCGGGACTGATGTGATTGCCTGGGCGGGCTTATCGTTGGCAGGGCCAACGGGTGTTCTTGACCCGATACATGTAGCCCCAACGGACGCCGAGTTGCCGCAACTCAATGCTGTCGCCGATGCGGGTGGGCAGTTCCACGCGGGTAAAGCCGCCGGCGACCCTGATACTGGCCGTGCTGACCGAGCCCTGACCTTCCAGTTCGGCGAACCCGAGACCGGTGATCCGGCCCGTGACGTCACGGGCGGGGTAGCGGGGCGCGAGAATGAGCCACATGAGGGCCAGAAGGGTCGCCAAGGCCAGGATGGTCAAGGGGATGCCCAAGGCGCCGCCATGCTCGCTCAGCCAGAAGCGGGAGTTCTCTCTCCAGCCCACTTTGCGGCGAGCGGGGGCGGCCATCATCCCACCTGCGCCCGGTGCCGCAGCATCGCGTCGGCCAGCACGCAGGCGGCCATGGCCTCGACCACCGGCACGCCGCGCAGGGCGACGCAGGGGTCGTGCCGGCCCTTGGTGCGCAGGTCGGTTTCGGCGCCGTCGCGGGTGACGGTCTGGCGCAGGGTCAGGATGGAGGAGGTGGGCTTGAAGGCGATGCGGGCGGTCAGCGGCTGGCCGGTCGAGATGCCGCCCAGGACGCCGCCCGCGTGGTTGGACAGGAAGACCGGCTGGCCGTCCTCGCCCAGACGCATCTGGTCGGCGTTGTCCTCGCCCGACAGTTCGGCGGCGCCAAAGCCCGCGCCGATCTCGACGCCCTTCACGGCGTTGATCGACATCATGGCGGCGGCCAGTTCGGCGTCCAGCTTGCCGTAGAGGGGGGCGCCCCAGCCCGCCGGAACGCCCGTGACCTCCAGCGCCACCACGGCGCCGATGGACGAGCCCGCCTTGCGCACGGTGTCGAGGTAGGCCTCCCACTCGGGGACGACGGCGGCGGAGGCGGCGAACAGGGCGTTGTCATAGACGGCGTCGAAATCGACGGCATCGGGCGCGATGCGGTGAGGGCCCAACTGGACCACGCCCGCGCGGATGCGGATGCCGTCTCCCAGCACCTTGCGGGCCACGGCCCCGGCGGCGACCCGCATGGCGGTCTCGCGGGCCGACGAGCGACCGCCGCCGCGGTGGTCGCGAACGCCGTACTTGGCTCGATAGGTGTAGTCGGCGTGGCCGGGGCGATAGGCGCGGGCGATCTCGCCATAGTCCTTGGACCGCTGGTCCTCGTTCTCGATCAGGATTGAGATGGGCGTGCCGGTGGTCACGGGGCCTTCACCGTCATCGAAGACGCCGGACAGGATGCGGGCGGTGTCGCTCTCCTGCCGCTGGGTGACGAAGCGGCTGCCGCCGGGTTTGCGTCGGTCCAGCCAGGGCTGGAGGTCCGCCTCGGTCAGGGGGATGTTGGGCGGGCAGCCGTCCACGACACAGCCGATCGCCGGCCCATGGCTCTCGCCCCAGGTGGTCACGCGAAACAGATGGCCGAAGGTGTTGTGCGACATACCGTAGGGCTTAGACCATTTTTGCTTCAGGTCGATCCGACCTGAATCCAAAAAATGGTCCAACATAACCTGGCGCGAAACCTGAGCCGAGTTGGACGCAGTCCAACTCGACCGATTTCGCGTTAGGCCGCCAGACGGTCCGGTGTCCAGACGCGGGTGAACCGAACCAGCAGGTCCTCCGCCGCCGAGGGGGCGTCTTCGGACGGGATCAGGGTGACGAACAGATGGCCCTGCGGCCGCAGCCCGCGCGCAGGCAGGCCCAAGTCGCGCAGGCGCAGGCGCAGCGGCTCCTGGCCCGCGACGATCCAGGCGGAGCGGGGACCGGCGTGGGTGTCGATCTCGATCCGCCCGCCGTCCTCGACCAGCCGACGCGCGACGGGCCAGTTCATGTAGAGGTCGTCGCCGATGACGTTCAGTCCATCCGCCGCGCGGATCAGGACCGGCAGATGCAGGTCCGCCCCGTCCGCCGCCCCGTCCTTGAGGCGCAGATGCTCGCCTGAGCGCAGTCCGGCGGGCGCCTGAACCTTCAGCGTCCGACCCTCCACGGTCACGGACACGGCGCCGCCCTCCAGCGCCTCGCGCGGGGTGATGGCGATGACGGTCTGCGGGGCGGGCGAGGCCGCCGGGGCGTCCAGCGCGGGCTGTCCGGCCCGCGCCTGCACCAGCCGCCACGCCGCGATGACTTTTCGGAAGCGCGCCTCATCGCCGCCGTCCTGATCCGGGCGGGCCGATTTCACGGCGGCGCGGAAGGCCGCGGTCAGGGCGGCGCCCTCCGCCGGGCCGCTCAGGCCGAGCAGGGTCCAGGCTTCGCTGAGCGAGGTAACCTCGGAGGAGGGGCGTGCGCGCATTCCGGCACTGAGCACCCGACGTGGTGAAGACCGGCTTAACCGTGATGCCTCTCCCGTTCCGAACCGCGAAGGTCTATCTGAGGGGCATGACCGCGCCCGTGATCCCGCCCAGCCCGACCCGAGAAGAATATGCGGAACAGTACGCCGCCGCCCTGGCCGCCAACGGGGATGAGACCATCTTCGACCGGATCGAACCGTACGGCCTCTTTGTCGAATGGCTCGAGGACGCCAAGCGGTACGAGCCGAATGACGCCAACGCCATGTCTCTGGCGACCGTGACGGGGCAGGGGGTTCCGGACTGCCGCATCGTCCTGCTGAAGGACGTCGATGGGCGGGGTTTCACCTTCTATTCCAATCGCGAGAGCGCCAAAGGTGAGGAACTGGGCGAGGCCCCGGTGGCCGCCTTGGCCTTCCACTGGAAGTCGCTGCGTCGTCAGGTGCGGGTGCGGGGGCGGGTCGAACCGGTCAGCGCGGCGGAGGCCGACGCCTATTTCGCCAGCCGGGCGCGCGAGAGCCAGATCGGCGCGTGGGCCTCGAACCAGTCGCGACCGATGGCGGCCCGCTCGGTGCTGGAAGACGCCATCGTGCGGGAGACGGAGCGCTTCGAAGGGCAGGACGTGCCCCGGCCCGAGCGCTGGAGCGGCTGGCGCGTGATCCCGGATCAGGTGGAGTTCTGGCGCGACCGACCGTTCCGCCTGCATGACCGCCTGCTGTTCACGCGCGACGGTGACGGCTGGACCACGAGCCGCCTGCAGCCCTGAGGCGGATCAGGCCCCGTAGCGGGCCATGAAGGTGTCGATGACGTGGGCGACCACCTCGGCATGGGTGCGGCCCGCCCGCACCTCGTCGCCGGTGACCAGCGGCACGAAGAAGACCGGGTGCTCGATCATCCCCATCAGCTCGCCCGCCGCCCAAGAGGGCTTCTGGATATTGGTCAGGCCGCCGCGCGCCTGATGATCCTTCAGGATGCCGATCAGGGTGGCGCCGAACTCGGTGCGGCCCTTTTCGAAGAAGCGGATCGCCGTGGCCTGAAAGCGCGGGCGCTCGGCCATGACCAGCCGGAAGATGGAGCGCACGAAGCCGTCGCCCATGAAACCCGCATAGGCCTCGGCGAAGCTGGTCAGCTGGGTGCGGGCGTCGCCCTCGTTGGCGCGGACCCCGGCCATCTGGCGCGAGAACTGGGAGGCGGCGTCATCGATGACGGCCGAGAACAGCTCCGACTTGCCGGCGAACAGGGCGTAGAGGGTGGCGGTGGAAACCCCGGCCTCGCGGGCGATGGGCTCGATACGGGCCCCGGCGTACCCCTCGGATACAAAGGCGATCCGGGCATACCTGAGAATGGCCTGCCGTTTGGGATCGTGGAGGGAGGGCTCGCCGCTGAGGCCTGGCATGGGAATTCATCGCTCGTAGAAGCGGAAAGGTGACGCAGCTTCGCGCGAACGGCAAGCGGGAGTCAGTGATCGTCAGGCGCGGATCAGTTGCGCGAGCAGCGGATGGGCCAGGACGGGCGCCGCCAGACGCACCACGGCCTGAGGATCCTCCAGCCGCACCGCCGCGGTGGCGTCGGCCACCACGAAGTCGGCGTTGACCCGCGATGGCTCGGTCCAGCGCTCATGTCCCGGACGGACTGTGCCCAGATACTGGCCGATCACCGACTCCGCCGTGCGGCCCCGCTCGGCCTGGTCGCGCAGCAGGCGGCGGATGAAGCGGATGTCGGCCGGGGTGTCGACGAAGACCCGGATGTCGAACAGGTCGACCAGGGCGGGAGTGCAGAGAACATGAGTGCCCTCCACGATCACCACCTGAGCGGCAGGCACGGCCTCACCGCCCGGCTCGCGCCCGTGGTGGATGAAGGAATAGATCGGGGCTGTGATCGCCTGCCCGGCCTTCAGCGCGGACAGGTCGCGGATCATCAGCTCATGGTCGCGGGCGGCCACATCGTCGAAGTCGAAGGTGTTCGGATCAAAGTCCGGCAGGCTGGCGGCGTCTCGGTAGTAGGAGTCCTCGCGCAGCAGCACCGCCGCACCTTCGGGCAGGGCGGTGACCAGCGCCTCCGCGAGCGTGCTCTTGCCCGAGCCCGAGCCGCCAGTGATCGCGATGAGGATGGTCATGGGCTTCGTCGGCGGATTCGAGGGGCTAAGGTCGAGGGAATAGGAAATCCGCGCTCCCACGTCCACGCCACGGCCCTGCGGTCCCTCGAACGTGACCCTGCGTCACGTTTGCTTATCGCTGTTCACGTGGATAGCGTGACGGCAAGCGTCCCGTTCAGCGGATGCAAATGCAAGGGATCGCAAATGCTTGGGTTGATGCAGGACTGGCCGCTGACGGTCGACAAGATCATCACGCACGCCAACAACTGGCATGGTCACCGCGAGGTCGTGACCCGGTCGGTCGAGGGACCGATCGTCCGCACCACCTATACCGAAATCCATTCGCGCGCCCGCCGGGTCAGCGATGTGTTGAAGGGCTGGGGCATCCAGACCGGCGACCGCGTCGCGACGCTGGCGTGGAATACGGGCCGCCACATGGAGGTCTGGTACGGCATCATGGGCATGGGGGCGGTCTGCCACACCCTGAACCCGCGCCTGTTCCCGGAACAGCTCGCCTACATCATCAATCACGCCGAAGATAAGATCATCTTCGTCGACCTGACCTTCATTCCGCTGCTGGAAGCCATCCTGCCGCACTGCCCCAGCGTCGAGCGGGTGGTGGTGCTGACCGACGAGATGACCATGCCGGCGACCAAGCTGCCGGGCGCGGAATGCTATGAGGCTCTGCTGGCCGGGGCGTCCGAGAATGTCGTATGGGGCGACTTCGAGGAAAACACCGCCTGCGGCCTCTGCTACACCTCGGGCACGACCGGGAACCCCAAGGGCGTCCTGTATTCGCACCGCTCGAACTTCATCCATACGCTGCTGGGCATGCAATCGACCGTGCTGGGCGCGTCGCCCAGTGAGGTGATCCTGCCGGTGGTGCCGATGTTCCACGCCAACGCCTGGGGCATCGCCTTCGCCGGTCCGGCCGGCGGCACCAAGCTGGTCATGCCGGGCGCGCGCATGGACGGCGCGGCCATCTATGAGCTGATCGAGAGCGAGGGCGTGACCTTCTCGGCCGCCGTGCCGACGGTCTGGCAGGGCCTGCTGACCCACCTGCGCGAGAACAATCTGAAGATCCCGACGGTCAAGAAGGTGCTGATCGGCGGCTCGGCCGTGCCGGAAAGCCTGATCCGCGCCTTCCACGACGAGTTCAACATCGAGGTCCTGCAGGGCTGGGGCATGACCGAGACCTCGCCCATCGGCACCCTGTCCAACATGACGCCCGAACTGGCCGCCCTGCCGTACGACGAGCAGATGAGGTGGCGCGTGAAGCAGGGCCAGCCGCCGCTGGGCGTCGAACTCAAGCTCAAGAACTACGCCGGTCAGGAAATGCCCCACGACGGGCACACCTACGGTCGCCTGATGATCAAGGGGCCGACCATCGCGGGCGGCTACTTCAAGGGCGAGGGCGGCGAGATCCTCGACAACGAGGGCTATTTCGACACCGGCGACGTCTCGACCATCGACGAGCAGGGCTTCATGCAGATCACCGACCGCGCCAAGGACGTGATCAAGTCCGGCGGCGAGTGGATCAGCTCCATCGAGATCGAGAACATCGCCGTCGGCCACCCGAAGGTCGAACTGGCCGCCGTCATCGGCGCGGCCCATCCGAAGTGGGACGAGCGCCCCGTGCTGGTCATCAAGCTCAAACCCGGCGAGGCCGAGGACAAGCAGGAGCACCTCGATTTCCTGCAGGGCAAGATCGCCAAATGGTGGATGCCGGACGACGTCGTCTTCGTCAGCGACATCCCGCTGGGCGCGACCGGAAAGATCGACAAGAAGGTCGTGCGCGAGCAACTGAAGGACTATCGTCTCCCGACTGCAGGAGGCTGAGTCCATGGCGAAGACCGCGATCAAGGGTAGGGGCGCGGTGCAGGCGTTGACGGGGCTGGCGGCGGCGACGCCGCTGCTGGTGATGGTCGCCATCATGGGCGTGCGCGGCGGTCTGCTGTCAATTGAGACCGGCTATGACTTCATGACCCTGACCGTGGCGTGGGGATTGTCGTTCGTCAGCGCCGCCGCCGGCGTGCTGGCGGTGATCCTGTCGCTGCGGAGTTTCAAGGCGCTGGGCCTCATCGCCCTGATCGGTCTGGTGCTCGGCGTCGGCTCCCTGGGCCTGTTTGTTTGGCAGAAGGGGCGGCTGGCGGCCGGTCCGGTCGAGAACGTCAGCACCGATCTGGCCGAGGTCCCGGGCTTCGGCAATGTGCGCCCCGACGACATGGGGCAGGGCGCCGTCGTCGGCGTCGAGGCTTGTCCGGGCGCCCTGCCCATCATGAGCCAGATCGCGCCCGAGAGCGCGGCCTGGGCGATCCAGGAGGCGGGCTTCACCCTGCGCCGCACCGGCGTGGCGCGGGCCGACGGCTCGCGCACCAGCACCTGGTACGGCTTCGGCTATGACGTGGTCATGCGCATCCGTCCGGGGCGCACCGATATCCGCGTCGCCGCCCGCGATGCGCGTCCGCACGGGGGCGAGGCCTGCCGTCTGGTGACGGTCATCAGCGAGAAGCTGCGCTCCAGCCTCTGACCGGTTCCGCCGCGGCGCCGTGGCGGGGGCGCCACGATCTGGCCGCAGTTGATCGCGCCCCCGTTGCTTCAGGGCCTTCCGCTCGTTAGGCGGGATGGTACGCGAGTTTGGGGGATACGACTTGAGTGACATCATCGCCGGCGAAGCGACCGAAGAGATCGCGCCCGAGGCCCTGACGTTTTCGACGACTCTGCGTCCGAGCGGCTTCCTGGGGCTCAGCCTCAAGAACGGCCTGCTGAACCTGATCACCCTGACCCTCTACCGCTTCTGGGGGAAGACCGAGGTCCGCCAGCGGATATGGAAGGGCGTACGCCTGAACGGCGATGCCTTCGAATACACCGGTCGCGGGATCGAGCTTTTCATCGGCTTCCTGCTGGCGCTGGTGGTGCTGGGCGCGCCCTTCCTGATCATCGTCTTCGCCGTTCAGTTCATCGGCGAGTGGGTGTTCCTGATCGCCTACTTCCCGATGTATCTTTTCTTCGGCTGGCTCTGGGGTTTCGGCACCTTTACGGCCTTCCGCTACATGGCGAGCCGGACGACCTGGCGGGGGATCCGCTTCCAGTTGAAGGGCTCCGCCGTCAACTATGGATGGCAGTTCCTGTTCGCCATGTTCCTGAGCGGCCTGACCCTGGGCTGGTACTGGCCCACGGCGGAAAGAACCCTGGCGGAAAAGATCTGGGATGAAGTCCGCTTCGGCGACCGTCGCCTGCGCTTCCGGATGGGCCGCGCCCAGCAGGAAGGCGTCTACGGCGCCTATGCTCTCGGCTGGGTCGGGACCGGGGTTGGATACGTCTTCTTCATGCTGCTGCTTGTCGCGGTCTCCATGTCGGTTGGGGGCTTCCAGGACCCGGGCGCACAGCCGTCCATGACAGACGCGCTGATGATGAACTTCGTCATCTACGCCGCTTTCCTGCTGATCTCGCCGCTGTTCCTGCTGCTCTGGTCGCCCTACCACGCCGCGATGATGCGATCGGTGGCCAAGGGGGTGTCGGTCGACGGCGCGACCTTCACCCTGCACGTGAAGGCCTTCCCGCTTTGGTGGCTGATGGTGACGAACCTGTTCTTCCTGCTCATCACCTTCGGCTTCCTGATGCCCTGGGTTCAGGCGCGGACGGCGCGGTTCCTGATCGATAGGCTCAGTTCCGAGGGGATGGCGCGCCTGTCGCTGGCCCATCAGGCCGGTCGTGGGCCGGGCAGCGGCGAAGGTCTGGCTGACGCCTTCGGCTTCTCGGCGATCTGACCTTGTTCGCGCGCTTCTACGACGGTCATTCGGCGCGGGCGCTTGACGCCGAGGCCGCGCTGGACGGCGACGTCCTGCGCATCCTCGTCGGGCGCGAGGAGCGGGTCTGGCGTGTCCGGGACCTGACGGTGGAGGTGGAGGCCGATCAGGCGCGCGTCTCAAGCCGCAAGGAGCGCGATGCCCGCTTGGTGCTGCCCGTCGGTGACTGGAGCCCGATGATCGGCGACCGGTTGGTGGAGGCGGCGAAGACCCGTCGCCAGCGCGAATGGTGGCTGATCGGCGGCCTGACGGCCGCCGCCGCCGGCGTCGTCCTGTTTGTGACGGTCGGCGTTCCGGCCCTCTCTGGCCCGGTGGCCCGCGCTACGCCGGTGTCCATGGAACAGCAGATGGGCGACAACTTTAACGCCCAGATCTCCACCCTTTTCCGAACCTGCCAGGGGGCGGCCGGACAGCGCGCTCTGGCCGGACTGGGCGACCGGATCGGGGCGAGGGCGGATACGCCTTTCGACATCCGCGTCCGGGCCGTGAACGCGCCGATGGTCAACGCCTTCGCCCTGCCGGGCGGCTATATCCTGATCACCGACGACCTGATCCGCGAGGCGAAATCGCCGGAGGAACTGTCCGCGGTCATCGCCCACGAGGTCGCCCACGTCGAGAAGCGCCACGTCATGCAGGCGGTCTGGCGCAATTTTGGAATCGGCATGCTGCTGGACCTGATCGTGGGCGGCGGCACCGGGGCGGGGCAACAGGCTGTCATCCTGGCGGGGCAGGCGTCAGAATTGAGCTACAGCCGCGCGGCCGAGCTGGAGGCTGACGGTCGCGGGCAGGCCCTGCTGCACGCTGACGGCCTGTCCTCGATGGGGATGGCTCCCTTCTTCGAACGGATGGCCGCGGGCGAAAGTCACGACGGCGTCAGCGACGCCGCCGAGTTTCTGGCCACCCACCCGGATTCCCGTCGCCGCGCCGAGGCGGCTCGCTCGGCCCAGCGCGCTGGGCGTAGCGCCCTGACGGCTGAGGAGTGGCGGTCTGTTCGCGATGTGTGCGGCGTCGAGGGGTCAGACAATCCGGTAGATCGCCTGAAGCGTCGGTTCGGGCTCGGCGATGACGCGTCCACTGCGGACAAGGGCGATCAGGTGAGCCCAGACTGACAGGGAAGCCGCCGGCCACAGGCGGCCGTCCACGGCGGCGTAAAGAGTGGGGACCATCTCGGCGATGGTCCCGTCTCCGGCCTGCAGACGCGCAAGCACCTGCGCCTCCCGTCCCAGGCGGTGGGCGCGATAGGCGGCCAGGAAGGGGGCGGGCTGGGTGACGGGCGCGCCGTGTGTCGGCCACAGGGTGGCGAAGTCGCGCGCGATCACCGCATCCAGACTGGCCATATAGTCGGTCATGTCCCCGTCCGGCGGGGCCACGACGGTGGTGGACCAGCCCATGACGTGGTCGCCGCAGAACAGGGCGTTCTCATCCAGCAGGGCGAAGGCCATGTGATTGGAGGCGTGACCAGGGGTGGCGAGGGCTTCGATGGTCCAGCCGTCGCCGTTGATCCGCTCGCCGCCCTTCAGGATCACGTCCGGAACGAAGCTGTCATCGTCATCCTCGTCCAGCGAACCTGAGGCGTGGACGGTGTGCAGGGGCGGGCGGGCGGCCAGCACAGGCGCGCCGCCGACCGCCTCGGCGAACGGGCGGGCGAGGGGAGCGTGGTCGCGGTGAGTGTGGGTGACCAGCACGTGACTGACGGTCTGGCCCTCGACCGCCGCCAGCACAGCCCGCAGATGGGCGTCATCCAGTGGACCCGGATCGATCACGGCGACGCCCGCGCCCCGCGCATACCGCCCGACGATGTAGGTCCCCGTGCCGGTAAAGGTGAAGGGGCCGGGGTTGTTCGCGACCACCCGCCGGATCAGGGGTGAGGCCCGATCCACGCGTCCGTACTCAAACGCGAACTCTCGAACGAAAGGGATCAATTGGGTCTCCCGGCGCGGCCCAGGGCTTGCGTTAGGATTGTGTAAACCTTCCGCGGAGTGCCTGATATGGCCGTTTCCATCGCCCTGGCTGTTTCAAATCGGCTCCTGCCTGTCGCGGGAGCCCTGCTGTGTCTCATGGCGGCGCAGTTGGCGGTCGCCTCGTGCACACCCGAGCCCGCGCCCTACGCCACCCGCGTCGCCGTCGTTCGCTGATTTCTAGAGCGGAAGCCGGCTCAGATCATAGCCGGCCGCCGCCGCCGCGGCTCTCAATTCATCCGCATCGACGCCCCGAGCGCGCTCGGCCATGGCCCAGGCGGCCGTCGAGCGCATGCCTGAACGGCAGAACATGAACACAGGCGCCGACTCACTGGCGCCCTCAAGCGCCGCGGCGGTCGCCTCGACCGCCGCGCGATCCGGCATGCCGCTGACCGGGATCCAGACATAGGTCAGTCCTGAAACAAGGGCGGCCTCGGACAGTTCCTGCGAGGTCGGCTGTCCGGGCTCTTCGTGATCCGGCCTGTGGTTCACAACCGCGGCATAGCCAAGCTGCTTCAGGTGGGAGAACTCGGTCGGAGACAGCTGTCCCGCTATGGTTACGCTTGCACTCAGCTTTTTCACGATGCGGCCTCGATAAACTCTTTTAAAAACAGATGCATACACAAACTGTGTCTATAACGCGACACATTCCCGCTTGAACGGTTACAGTCGTGTAATTCTGATGCGGAACGCCAATCCCGAGCATAAGGTCGAGGAATCCCGCATGCAAAGGGGCGTGGGGGCCATTGGTTGTCGCATGGCTTTAACAGCCACGACCTCAGGAGGACCAAGATTTGAAGACCCAAACCATCCGTCAGCGCTTGCTGCAATCTACGATGATCGGCGGCACAGCTCTCATGGCGCTGGTCGCGGTTCCCGCCGTCACGCTCGTGACCGCGACGCCCGCCCACGCCCAGAGCCAGACCGGCGGTCTGCGCATCGCCGTCACCGGCTCCGACGGCCAGCCGCTGTCGGGCGCGAGCGTCACCGTCCGTTCGCCGAGCAGCCTGGTGTCGCGCACCGGCGTCACCGATGCGGCGGGCTTCGTCCGTCTGTCGGGCCTTGACCCGGCGACCAACTACTCGGTCGAAATTTCGGCCCCGAACTACAGCGCCTTCACCGCCAGCAACGTCGCCGTCGTCAGCGGCCGTGACCTGTCGGTCGGTTACGCCCTGTCGGGCGGCGCCGGCGAAGCCGCGACCCTGGACGACATCATCGTCACCGGCGCCTCGCTGGCCGCGGTGGACGTCACCTCGGCGACGGTCGGCACCACGCTGACCCTGCAAACCGTGGAAGCGCTGCCGACCGGTCGTAACTATCAGAGCTATCTGCAGCTGGTTCCGGGCGTGAAGCCCTCCAGCGGCGGCAACCCCTCGTCGCGCTCGGGCGTGAACTATTCGGACGTCAACGGCGCCATCGGCACCTCGACCGACAACCTGTTCTACCTCGACGGCGTGGACGTGACCGACCCGGTCACCGGCACCTTCGGCGCCAACTTCAACTCGGAAATCATCCAGGAACAACAGGTCATCGTCGGCGGCGTGCCGGCGGAATACGCCGGTGGTTCGGGGCTGATCTCGCGCGTGGTCACCAAGTCGGGCTCGAACGAGTGGCATGGCTCGATCAACTACTACCTCCAGAACGATGATCTGGTGGCCGAGGACGAGCACAGCACCTCGGGTGGCTTCTCGACCTACGACACCGCCGTCACCCTGGGCGGCCCGATCATCCAGGATCGCCTGTGGTTCTTCGGTTCGTACCAGAAGAAGAACCGCGAAGACGAAGTTCTGGACGTCGGCACCGGCACCGTTCTGCGGACCGTGGAAAGCGATCAGGACTACGCCTTCGGCAAGGTGACCTGGCAGGCTACGGACAACGACCGTCTGACCCTGACCTACTTCAGCGATCCGACCGAAATCAGCGGCCAGAACTCGTCGAGCATCATCAATCGTCGCGACTACACTCGCGAACAGGGCGGTGACAACTTCAAGATCGACTACTCGCGCACCTGGGGCGACCTGCTGGTCAACCTCTACTACTTCAAGCACGAGTCCGAGCTGACCGACACGGCCGTCGACAACACCATCCGTGACAACGTCACCTATCGCACCGCCGCCGGCGCTTCGCTCGACCAGCGTCAGCTGGGCGGTCGCGGCATCAACTTCGAGGAGCACCGCGATCGCGAGGAGTACGGCATGAGCGCTGAATACTTCCTCGACACCAGCTTCGGCAGCCACACCATCAAGGCTGGCATCCTGCGGACCGAGAACACCTACTTCCAGACGGACTCGGTTCCGGGCGGCGTGACCTACACCTCGCTGGATGACCAGTACTCGGGCACCACCCTGGGCACCTACCGCAGCGCCGCTGCGGGCTGGACGGCGCGTTCGATCACCTCGACCGATTACGCCAACTTCCTGCTGCCGGCCCTGAGCGCCAACGCCGCCGCCCTGGCGGCCTACGACACCAACGCTGACGGCCAGATCTCGACCGGTGAAGCCGACGCCATCGTCTTCAACAGCACCGCCGGCAACCCGTACGGCAACGTCAACGTCTACCGGACCGTCCGCGCCGCTGACGCCCCGTACACGGTGTCGAGCGAAGGGGTCAGCCTGTACCTGCAGGACACCTGGACCCTGAACCAACTGACGGTGAACGCCGGTGTTCGCGCCGAGAAGTGGGAACACTTCGCTTCGGACGGCAGCCAGATCGCCGACTTCGACTGGACCTTCGCCCCGCGCCTGAGCGTCGTCTATGACGTCTTCGGCGACGGTCGCAGCAAGGTCTTCGGCTTCGTCGGTCGCTACTATGACCCGATCCGCAACGACATGACCGACTTCGCCGGCGCCAAGACCGGCCCGGTCAACAACGAGCAGATCTACGCCGCCGGTCAGTGGATCACCTTCCGGACCCGCGGTCCGGGCGACGCCGCCATCGCGCCGAGCATCAAGACGCCGTACACCGACGAGTTCATGATCGGTGGTTCGACGACCTTCGGTTCGGACATCGGCCTGTCGGCCACGCTGACGCACCGCGTGTCCAAGGACATCATGGAGGACTACGATCTCAGCCTCTATGCCGATCCGACCTGCACCCAAGCGACCTGCGGCGTCGCCGGCGCTGCCTATCCGGGCTCGCCCTTCTACCTGGGCCTGGAATACTTCGGCTACACCACCAACCCGGGCACCAACTACGTCCTCGCCACCCTGGCGGGCGGCAAGCGTGAGTACACCGGCTTCGAACTGGTCCTGACCAAGTTCAAGACGGACAACTGGTTCGGTCAGCTGTCGTACACCTACAACCGGGCGTACGGTAACTCGAACTCGGACGGCAACGCCGACTTCCAGGGTGACTGGGTTGCGCTGGATCCCCGCGCTCCGAACATCTGGGGTCGTCAGGCCGGCAACATCCCGCACCAGTTCAAGGCCTATGGTGCGTATGAGTTCGACTTCGGTCTGGAAGTCTCGGGCGTGTTCAACTGGAACAGCGGCTCGTACTACACCCCGGCCGACGTGGTTCAGAGCCGCTACCTGCCGCCGATGTCGGGTGGCTATGAAGTCGGCGGCGTGACCGATACGTGGGTCCTGCCGGGCTTCGTCGGCGCCGAGCAGAACCCGGCCTATTACACGTTCGACATGCGTCTGAAGTACGTGCTCGATCTGCCGATCGGCGAGACCGAGTTCTTCCTCGACGCGTTCAACGTGCTGAACGAGCAATCGGCGACCAGCGAAGTCGCCAACCGCGCGGGCAGCGGCCAGTACGCCTATCAGGAAGCGAACAACTGGGTGGCGCCGCGGCGCTTCTACCTGGGCGTCCGCTACTCCTTCTAAGCCGAGTACTGAGCGACCAAGAGAATGCCGGCGCGAAAGCGCCGGCATTTTTCTTTGCCTGCCGCCTACGGCGAGCGGAGCGGGTGCGCTTTCGCGGCCACGCTCTTCCGTTTCGTGTCGCCATGGAAAAACCATTGGCCGACTTCAAGCGTTGCTGCGTCCAGTCGGGCCACGCGCCCCCGTTCCGGAGCCTTCATGTTCGCCAGCCTCGCCGCCGCCCTCCTGCTGTCCACCGCCGCTGTTCCGCAGGACGGCCCCATCGTCACCGCGCCCCGCACCCAGGACGCCCGCGCCCAGGATGAGGGTCCGATCGCCACGGCCGCCCCGGCCGCCGAGACGGTCGAGACCCTGCGTTTCCGCGAAGCTGTCGCCTACGCCAACCCCCTGCCGCGCGGCGCCCCTGAGGCCGACTATCCGCTGGTGGCCTGGTGCGAAGCCCTGGTGAACGGCCACATCGCCCTGGGCGAGACGCTGGAAGGCCGCGACGATCTCGACAACGACATCATCCGTCTGGGCCGTCTGGAGGCCACGGACTTCCGCGCCGCCCTGCAGGCTGCGGCCCCGCGCCAGAACGCGGCCAGCCGCGCCGCCGCGTCTGCCGCCGCCGCCGAGGCCACGGCCAAGTGGACGCCGCTGATGGGGCAGGATCAGGCCACCCGCAGCCAGGCCTTCGGCCTGTTCTTCGGCCTGCCGGGTCGCTGCGAGCATGCCGCCCGCCGCATTCGTGAGAACATCACCACCCCGCCGGCCACTCCGGCGGACGTCGGTCTAGAGTAAGAGAGCATCCCACGCGGGTCGCCTCAGGCGTAGGCGACCCAGCCGTGCCAGTTCATGGCGAAATAGAAGGCTTCGATGCCGTTGAACCCGGCTTCGGCCAGCAGGGCCTCGTCCCGGGCGGCGGTCGCCAGTCCGGGGTTGCCGCGATGGCTGGCCCGGGCGTTCTTCAGCGTGTCCGGATCGATCCCGCTGGCCGCCGCATAGGCGACGTAGCGGTCCATGTTGCGGTCGAACAGCGGGTTGTCGGGGCTGTCGCAGCGATCCACCAGGATGAAGGGCGCGCCCGGCTTCAGCCGACGGCGGATCTCGCTGAGGGTCGTCAGCTTGGAGCCGTTGTCCGGGATCAGACCCAGCACCAGAATCAGGGTGGCGCCGTCGAACGGGCCGGCCGGCGCCGCCTCGACCCCGCCCTCGATCAGCTCGACGCGCCGCATCGTCTCTTCGCCCAGGATGCGCCGGGCCAGCTCCAGCATCTGCCCCGCCGGATCGACCCCGGTGAAGCGCCAGCCCGGGCCGGCCTTGGCGAGGGCCTGTGTATCCAGCCCGCCGCCGGCGCCGACCACCAGCACATGGCCGTCCTCCGGCACGCGCTCGGCCAGAAGCACGCCCGCCATCTGCAACACGCCGGGCTGGCCGGGCATGAAGGCCTTCGGTCCTTTCTCGACATAGCGCGAGACGAAGTCCGGATCGGCGAAGTTGAAGGCTGGCGGGCGGCTCACGCCTCGACCGCCCGCGTCTCGCGCACGCCCAGCACGCGGCAGATGGCGTAGACCAGATCAGCCCGGTTCAGGGTGTAGAAGTGGAAGTCCAGGAAGCCTTCCTCCTGCAGCCGGGCGCAGGTCTCGGCGGCGACCGAGGCGGCGATCAGCCTGCGGGTCTCCGGATCGCCGTCCAGCCCGTCGAAATGGGCCGCCAGCCAGTCGGGGATCGAGGCCCCGCAGGCCCCGCACATCCGCTTCAGTCCGGCGAAATTGGACACCGGCATGATGCCGGGGATCAGGGGGATGGTGACGCCCGCCGCGCGCACCCGGTCGCGGAAACGCAGGAAGGCGTCCATATCGAAGAAGAACTGACTGATCGCCCGGGTCGCCCCGGCGTCCAGCTTGGCCTTCAGCACGCCGATGTCATGCTCGATCGAGGGGCTTTCGGGGTGCCGCTCCGGATAGGCGCCGACGGTGATGTCGAAGCCGCCGACCCGGCTGATGGCGGCGGTCAGTTCGGTGGCGTTGGCGTAGCCGTCGGGGCGGGGCTGATAGGCGCCGCCGATGCCGTTGCCGCCGGGCGGATCGCCGCGCAGGGCCACGATGTGCTTCACGCCCGAGGCCTTGTAGGTCTGGATCACCGCATCGACCTCGTCCCGGCTGGCGTCGACGCAGGTCAGATGGGCGGCGGGCTGCAGGTCGGTTTCGGTCAGGATGCGCTCGACCGTGCGGTGGGTCCGCTCGCGGGTCGAGCCCCCGGCGCCGTAGGTCACCGAGACAAAGGCCGGGTTCAGCGGGGCCAGCCGCTGGATCGCCTTCCACAGATTGGTCTCGGCCTCGTCGCTCTTGGGCGGGAAGAACTCGAACGAAACCCGTGGGCGTGAGGCGTCCTGACCCGCGCGGGCCACGGGGCCCAGCGGAGACAGCAACAGGGCGCGGGCCTCGGCCAGGCTGATGGGCGTGCTCATGCGGCCTTCGCCTTCGCCTCGGCCGGACGGTCCGCCGTCCAGATCGAGACCGTCAGGCCGTCGGTGTCCGGGGGCAGGGTGGTCGCGGCGTCGGCGCGCAGCCCCGCCTCACCCAGCCAGCGGCGGATCTCCTCATCCGAGAAGCCCAGCCGGCGATGCTGATGCTCGTCGCGCAGATGCTCCAGCTGGTGCGGGGCGAAGTCGACGATGATCAGCCGCCCGCCCGGCGCCGTCAGCCGCGCGGCCTCGGCCACGGCGGCGGCCGGATCGGCGAGGTAGTGCAGGACCTGATGCACCAGCACCAGATCGGCGCTGTGCTCCGGCAGGCGGGTGGCGAAGATGTCGCCGTGGCGCAGCTCGACCTTGTCCAGCCCGGCCTTGGCGACGTTGGCCCGGGCGATGTTGAGCATGTTGTGGCTGAGGTCCAGGCCGACCGACATCTTGGCCTTGCGGCCCAGCAGGGTCAGCATGCGGCCCGAGCCGGTGCCCAGATCGACCACGCGCTCGAACGGGCCGTCGCCTGCCGCCTGCAGAATGGCCTCCTCGACGTCGCTCTCGCAGACATAGAGCGAGCGGATGCGGTCCCATTGCGGCGCCACGCGCTCGAAATAGGCGCTGGCGGCGGCCTCGCGGTCGCGGCGCACGTCCTCCAGGCGCCGGTCGTCCGCCGCCCCGGCGCTTTCGTCCAGCAGGTCCAGCACCGTGTCGATCAGCCGACGCGCCAGCGGATCGGACGACAGGCGATAGAAGACCCGCGCTCCGTCCGGGAAGCGTTCGATCAGGCCCGCATCGGCCATCAGCTTCAGGTGGCGGGAGACGCGCGGCTGGCTCTGTTCCAGAATGCGCGATAGCTCCATCACCGACAGCTCTTCACCCGCCAGCAGGGACAGGACCCGCAACCGGGTCGGCTCGCCCGCGGCGCGCAAGGCTTCGACAGTCTGATCAGCGCTTAGTGACATGGGTTTATATAAGGATATCCTTATATGATTTGGCAAGCAAAAAGACGCTGGTCAGACGGGCGGTACAGGCACACTCTGGCGCGGTCGATCCCCGATCCCGGAAGTCTTTCGATGCGTCTTCGTTCGATCCTGCTGGCGGCCCCCGCCATCCTCGCCCTGTCGGCCTCCGCGGCCTTCGCCCAGACTACGGGGCAGACCCCGCCGCCCGGCCCCGCGCCGCAGGGACCGCCGCAGGGCGCGCCGCCCGGAGCGCCCCAGGTCGTCCGTCAGGGCGGGATGATGATGGGCATGATGCCGCGCACAACCGCCGAAGTCCCAGCCTGGGCTGATCGACTGTTCGACCGTCTGGACGCCAATGCCGACGGCGCCATCACCGGCGATGAACTGACTGTCCTGACCCGGGAGCCGGTGGCCTCCATGGGCGGCGGTCGCTTGCGCGCCATGATCTCCCAGTCCGACGCCAATCGCGACGCCCGCGTCAGCCGCGAGGAGTTGCAGGCCGGAGCCCTGCGCGCCTTCCAGCGGATGGACGTCAACGGCGACGGTCAGTTGTCCGACGACGAACTGCCTCGTCCGCCCGCTGCGGCGCGCCCGACGCCGATCCCGATGCCGTCGCAGCCGGACCCGATGCCCATGCCGATGCCGGACGGCTCGGGCGGCTAACTGATCCCCGGCCAGTTGCGATAGTCGATGGACGGGGTCTGCGCCGCCTCGGGCTCCGGCGCGGCTTCCGCCTCGGGCAGGGCGCCCAGGCGGCGCTTGTTGACGTGCCCCTCGGGTCGGCTCTCGGCGGCGTCAGGGAACTCGCCGCGGAAATAGTAGCGCTGCCATGCCTGCTTCATCGCCGCCGGGTCGCCGTCGGCCATGCGGGCGTTGAAGTCGGCGCGGACCTCCTTCCACATCTCGTACTGGCGCGACAGTTCGCCGTCGCTCGACAGGGGCGCGCCCACGGGCTCGAACGCCTCGACCTTATGATGCTGGATCGGCTGGATGAAGCAGAAGGGCTCATCCTTCTCGAACCGCACGCGGCCCGGCGCGGTGAAACGCCAGTTCATGGTGAAGGGGTAGGGCAGCCAGTCGGTCTCGACCAGGCCCTCCAGCGGGGACAGGCCGTGCTTGAACCGATTCGGACTGCCCGAGGCGCGCAGGGCCCAGCCGGGCGGGGTGCGGAACAGCCAACCCACGTGGAAGGTCATCACGCCGTGGGTGAAGTGGGACACCACCAGATGGTCCAGCGACTCTCCGGCGACCAGAGGTCGGAAGCGGATCGACTCCGCGTCCAGCCCGCCGTTCCACTCGGCCTCGAACCCGACCGGGCACAGCAGCTCCCAGCCCGTCGTATTGGCCATAGTCAGGGGCAGGCAGCGATAGGGATGGCGCGCCGCGAAGGCGTCCATCCAGTCGCGCTCAGGCCGTCCCGGAACCAGCTGTGGCGGGTTCGGCCGGGTGGGGAAACACTCCAGACGCAGGGGCGCGGCTTCGGCGTCCGGCATGGCATCCGTCGGGGCGGTCTCGATCAGGGTCTGGCTCAAGCGGGGTCTCGTTCAGGCGTGAGATCGCCCCATCTGACCGCAGAACCCGTCCGCCCGCCAGCCCTTCGAAGCTGACGGGCGAGACGAAAGAGGCGCCGACTGCCTTCGCAATCGGCGCCTCCTGAAATCCTGCGGAACAGGTAGCCTTACCGCCCGAACTTCTGGAACTTGATCCGGTGCGGGATCAGGGCGTCGGTGCCGAGGCGACGCTTCTTGTCTTCCTCATAGGCTTCGAAATTGCCCTCGAACCATTCGACGTGGCTGTCGCCTTCGAAGGCCAGGATGTGGGTGGCCAGACGGTCCAGGAACCAGCGGTCGTGGGAGATGACCACGGCGCAGCCGGCGAACTCTTCCAGAGCCTCCTCGAGGTTCTGCAGGGTCTCGATGTCCAGGTCGTTGGTCGGTTCGTCGAGCAGGATCAGGTTGCCGCCGGCGGCCAGGGTCTTGGCCAGGTGGACGCGGTTGCGCTCACCGCCCGACAGCTGGCCGACCTTCTTCTGCTGGTCTCCGCCCTTGAAGTTGAACGAGCCGACGTAGGCGCGGCTGTTAATCTCGCGCTTGCCGACCATCATGATGTCGGTGCCGCCCGAGATTTCTTCCCAGATGGTCTTGTTCGGATCCAGCGCGTCGCGCGACTGGTCGACATAGGCCAGCTTGACGGTCTCGCCGACCTTGATCGAACCGGCTTCGGGTTCTTCCTGGCCGGTGATCAGCTTGAACATGGTCGACTTGCCGGCGCCGTTCGGGCCGATGACGCCGACGATGCCGTTGGGCGGCAGCTTGAAGGTCAGGTTGTCGAACAGCAGCTTGTCGCCGTACGACTTCTTCAGGCCCTCGACCTCCAGCACGACGTTGCCGAGGCGCGGTCCGGGCGGGATCTGGATGACGGCGAAGGACTGGGCCTGACGGCTGTTTTCCTGCTCGGCGACCATCTTCTCATAGGCGGCCAGACGAGCCTTGGACTTGGCCTGACGGGCCTTCGCGCCCGAGCGGACCCATTCCAGTTCGCGGGTGAGGGCGCGCTGGCGGGCTTCCGATTCCGACTGCTCCTGAACGACGCGCTTCTGTTTGGCTTCCAGCCATGAGGAGTAGTTGCCCTCGTGCGGGTGGCCGCGACCGCGGTCCAACTCCAGCGTCCACTTGGTGACCTGATCCAGGAAGTAGCGATCGTGGGTGACCAGGATCACGCAGCCCGGGAAGTTCTCCAGGTGGTGCTGCAGCCAGGCGACCGATTCGGCGTCCAGGTGGTTGGTCGGTTCGTCCATCAGCAGCATGTCGGGCTTGCTGAGCAGCAGGCGGGCCAGGGCCACGCGGCGCTTTTCACCGCCCGACAGGTTCTCGACCGACCAGTCGTCCGGCGGGCAGCGCAGGGCGTCCATGGCCATTTCGATGCGGCTGTCGATGTCCCAGACGTCGCCGGCGTCGATCTTCTCCTGGAGGGTGGTCATCTCCTCCATCAGCTCGTCGGTGTAGTTCTCGCCCAGTTCGGCGGCGACGGCGTTGAAGCGGTTGACCCACTGCTTCTCCTCGCACCAGGCCTCGACGTTCTCGCGAACGTTCAGGGCCGGATCGAGCTGGGGCTCCTGCTCCAGATAGCCGCGCTTGATGCCGTCGGCGGCCTTGGCCTCGCCGGAGAATTCCTTGTCCAGCCCGGCCATGATCTTCAGCAGGGTGGACTTACCCGAGCCGTTGACCCCGACCACGCCGATCTTGGCGTCGTTGTAGAAGCTCAGCCAGATGTTCTCGAAGATCTTCTTGCCGCCGGGAAAGGCCTTGGTGAGGCCCTGCATCTGGAAAATGTATTGCTGCGCCATGAGGTGCGTCGCGCCCTGTCGTTCGATCGAATGGGGAGGTTGGCGCGGGATGTAGCCGCCGCCGTCGATTTGGGCAAACTTACAGGCGGAAAGCGGCGAGAGGACGACGATGGGGCCGGAATTCTGGGCGCGATGGGATCGGTGGGTCGACGCGCACCGTCGCCGGGGTTTCCTGTTCTATCTGCAGGTCTTCCCGCCGGCTTGCGCCGCGGTGGGGGCCTGTCTCGCTGTCTCCGTGATGATGAACCCTTTTACCCCGGATCGCGCCAACATGATCGCGATCGGCGTTCTGGCGTTCGTGGCCGGTGGGCTTGGGACCGCGCTTGTTCTTTATGTGCGGATGCTGGTCCGGCGCCTGCGCGCGCGTAATCGGCGTCGGTGACATACAACACCGGATGGCGCCGCTGCGGGCTGGTCTCGTAGCTGGCCGGCAGGCTGACGAAAACCTCATGGTCCCGGCCCGACACCGGGTCCGGCACGGTCCAGACCTGTGTGCTCTTCAGCACATAGGGCGCGCCTCGGCAGCGGGATCGCTGTTTGCTGGAGGCTGGGCGTCGGCCTGTTCGGTGCACGCGCCGATGGTCGTCGCCGCCAGCAGCATCATCGCCAGACCCAAAGCCTTCACGCTCGACTCCCCCACAGCTTCACCGTGGGAGCTTTGGGAACGATGTGGCGACGAGGGGGCGTTTCACCGCCCCCTCGCACACCCGTGATCAGGCCCCGATGCCGCCGTCGACCAGGATGCTGGTGCCGGTGATGTAGCTCGCGCCCGGTCCGGCCAGGAAGGCGACCGCCGAGGCGATGTCCTGCGGCTGACCGAAGCGGCCCAGGGCCGTGCCCGCCAGCAGGCCGGCGGCGTTCGGGCCGTCCGCCGGGTTCATGTCGGTGTCGGTGGCGCCCGGCTTGACCAGATTGACGGTGATCCCCTTCGGACCCAGTTCACGCGACAGGCCCAGGGTGAAGGCTTCCAGCGCCGACTTGGTGGCCGAATAGACGGTCACGCCAGCGAACGGCACGCGATGGGCCAGGACGCTGCTGATCGAGATCACGCGACCGCCTTCGCCCAGATGGGGCAGGGCGGTCTGGGTCGTCAGCAGGACGCCGCGGATGTTGACGTTCAGCAGGGCATCGATCTCTTCCACGGTCTGGTCGGCGAACAGGGTCCCGCCGGCGATCCCGGCGTTGTTCACGACGATGTCCAGCCCGCCCAGACCGGCGACGGCGCCTTCGACGGCCCGCTTCGGACCTTCGACCGAGCCCGAGTCGGCTTGCACGGCCACGGCCTTGCGGCCCAGGGCGCGGATTTCGGCGGCGACCGCCTCGGCCTTCTCGGCGGATTTCTCATAGCTGATGGCGACGTCGGCGCCGTCGGCGGCCAGCTGTTTCGCGATGGCGGCGCCGATGCCGCGGCTGCCGCCGGTGACGAGGGCGCGCTTGCCGGAAAGGGGGAGTGAGGAGGCGGTCATGTCGATGATCCTTGAAGCGTTCATCCAATCTGTATCGATTGGTACAGAATAGCTGGGTCGCTTGCCTGATCCGCGCAAGGGATTATGTAGCGATTGTTCTAAAATAAGGTCCGGAAGCCGCTATGGCGGGACGTCCCCGCAGTTTTGATCGCGATGAAGCCCTGTCCAGCGCCCTCGATGTGTTCTGGGCGAAGGGCTATGCCGACGCGTCCCTGAGCGACCTGACCTCGGCCATGGGGATCAATGCGCCCAGCCTCTACGCCGCCTTCGGCAGCAAGGAGGACCTCTTCCGTGAGGCGGTGCATCTGTACAGCGAGCGGGAAGGCGCGGTCCTCTGGCGGTCGATGCGCGAGGCGCCGACGGCGCGCGAAGCCATCGAGGGGCTGCTGACGGCCACGGCGAACGCCAGCGGTCAGTGCGGGCGTCCGCAAGGCTGTCTGATCGCCCTGTCCGGGGTGAACCCCGACGCCCTGCCGGACAAGGCGTGCAGCGAGGTGAAACAGGTCCGCGTCGATTCCCTCGCCTCGATGCGCGAGCGGCTGGAGACGGCCCGGGCGGCGGGCGAACTGGCCCCGACCGCCGATCCGGCGGCCATCGCGGCCTTCTATCTGACGGTCCAGCAGGGGATGACCTTCCGCGCCCGAGACGGCGCGGGACCGGAGGAACTGGCCGCCACCGCCCGCGCCGCCATGCTGGCCTGGGAGGGGCTGACCGGCCGCTAGGTTTTCGTGCTGGTCATTCTTCGAATATCGATATATGTAGGTACCTACATAAATGGCGGGATGGCTTCAGTGCGCATTCGAATGACACGGCGAAGGATGATGGGCGCCACCGCGGGGCTGGGGGCCTTGAGTCTGGGCGGCCTCGGTAGGGCAGGGGACAGCGGAGGCTCCATCGCGGCCCGTCTCGACGCCGCCGTCGAGCAATTGATCATCGATGCGGACTTCTCGGGCGCCTTGATGCTGAAGCGCGGCGACCAGATTCTCTATCAGCGCGCGGTGGGCCAGGCGGACCGGGTGTTCGGCGTGGCGAACCGTATCGACACCCGCTTCAACGTCGCCTCTCTCGGCAAGATGTTCACCGCCACGGCGATACTGCGTCTGGTGGAGCAGGGGCGGATCGACTTGGACGCCCCGATCCTGCGCTACCTGCCGGACTATCCCGTCCGCCCCATCGCCGAGCGGGTCACCGCCCGCCAACTGCTGTCCCATAGCTCCGGCGTCGGCAACTACTGGGAGGCGATCGCGGAGAAGCCCTCCCAGGCCTTCGTCGAGGCGCGCGACTTTCTGCCCCTGTTCGCCCATCAGCCGCTGGAGTTCACGCCCGGCGAGCGGTTTGGCTATTCCAACGGCGGCTATGTGATCCTGGGCCTGATCGTCGAGGCCCTGACCGGCGATGCCTACGCCGACCACATCAGGCGAACCCTCTTCGAGCCCTTGGGCATGAGCGGCAGCGGCGACTGGCCGCTCGATCTGGTCGTCCCGAACCGTGCTGACGGCTACACCCGCGACGAGGCTGTCCCGGGCGCCTGGCGCAACAACCTCTTCGTCAACCAGTTCCGGGGCAATCCGAGCGGCGGCGGCTATTCGACCGTCGAGGACCTGTCGACCTTCATCTCCGCCCTGGGGGATGGCCGGCTCATGTCTCCCCAGATGCGCGCCATGGCCACCACGGGTCTGTTTGATCGGGGGCGCGGGCGTTATGGCCTGGGGTTCGTGGAAGAGACCATCAACGGCCATCGGATGGTGGGGAACACCGGCGGCCATTTCGGCATCGCCGGCGAGGTCTGGCGCTATGAGGATCTGGACGTCACCTTCGCCATGCTGACCAATGGCGAGGTCGATGGGTATTGGGGCATGAATGTCGCGGTGAAGGACATCCTATGCGGACCGGGCCCGGCGACCGCCGGTTATCATCTGGGCATGGCGATGACAGCGGCGGCTCGCGACGACACCGTCGCCGCCGCCCGCGCCCTGTTCGACGCAAGGCCGCATGGCCTGCAGCCGCGCTTGGTCTTCGAGGTCGAGGGGGCCAAGGCGCGCCATCGCGGCAACCCTGAGCGCGCTGACCGGATCATGGCGATCGCCGCCATCGTGGAGCCGCCGGAATGACGGATCTGAAAGGCGGCCACGGCGCGGCCATCGGCGCCCAGTTGCGCCGCCTGTCGGAGCGGATCGACCGCGACGTCGGCCGCGTCTACGCCCGGCTGGGCATCCGGTTCGAACAGCGATGGTTCGGCGTCCTGAACCAGATCGTCCAGAACGGGCCGATGACGGTCGGCGATCTCGCCGCCGCGCTGCGCATCACCCACGTCTCGGTCAGCCAGTCGCTGCGCTCGCTGGAGGCGGCGGGCTATGTGCGGGCGCTGCCCGATCCCAAGGATGCGCGTCGGCGCAGGCAATCCCTGACCACCGAAGGCGAGGCGCTGGTCGCCCGCCTGACCCCTCTGTGGCTCGCCATGAACCGTGAGGCCGAGGTCATCAATCGCGAGGCGGATGACGTCGCCGCCCGCCTGGACCGGCTGGATCAGGCTCTGGACCGCAGCTCTCTCTACGACCGGCTGATCGCTGTGGCCGAGGTGACGGACGAGCCTCAGGCGTAGTTGAAGCTGATCGAGATACGCTCGGTCTTGGCTGCGTTGACCGGCACCTCATGGCGCAGCCAGCTTTCCCACATCAGGATCGTGCCCGGCTTCGGGGCCAGATAGACGAAGGGCTGTTCGGCCTCCGGCGCGTCCGGGCTGACGCCGGGGCGGGCCATCATCATCGCCAGCCGGGGATCCTCCAGCTTCAGCGCCGAGGCGCCGTCCGGCACCTCCACATAGATCGTCCCCGACAGGAAGGCGTGGGGGTGGATATGGCTGGTGTGGCCGCCGCCGGGCTTCAGGATGTTGACCCAGATATTGTCCAGCCGCGGCTTGCGCGCCAGATCGAAATTCAGAGCCTTGGCATAGGCTTGCGCGTGCTTGTCGAGATGACGCTTCAGCTCGGCGAACTCCGGCAGCCGCACCGGCAGATCGGTCAGGGAGCCGTAGGAGGTATAGCCGCGATAGCCGTGTTCCTTGCACCACTGACGCCCGGCCGTGTCCTCGGCCGCCAGCATCCGGCAGGCGTCGACCAACTCCGCATTGAACGCCTCGAACCCCGCCGAACCGGCGAGCGACGCTTCATAGACGTGGGTGACGAAGAGCGGGCGCAGGGACATGGGGGGTGGCATAGCTTGTCGGCGGGCGCGGGAGAAGTCGGAGCGTGGCGTTAGCACAGTCGCGCCAGCACCTGATCGGCCCGGCCGTTCCGATATCTGGCGGAAACCGGGAAGGGCACAGGCGTTTTAAGCCCTGAAAGGAGCCGCGCATGGATCGGTTCAAGGGCGGATGCCTGTGTGGCGCGGTCAGGTTCGAGGCGACCGGGCGGCCGTTTCGCGCGGGCCTGTGCCATTGCTTCGACTGCCGCAAGCACTCCGGCTCGCTGTTTCAGCCGACGGCCATCTTCCCGGAGGCGGCGGTGGTCGTTCGCGGCGAGACCCGTGACTGGGCCGGACGGCATTTCTGCCCGCGCTGCGGCTCGTCCGTCTTCGCGTGCACGGGCGACGAGATCGAGATCAGCCTCGGCGCCCTCGACGCGCCCGACCAACTGACGCCGACCTATGAGAACTGGATGGTGCGCCGCGAGGCGTGGCTGCCAGCTTTTCCGCTGGCCCATCACTACGCCCGCGACCGCGAAGGTGATGGGCGATCCGAGGACCAGGCGGCTGCCACTCCAGCCAGCTTCCCACCACAGGGCGCAGGGGAGGAGGCTACTGGTCCCTTTAGGCCGTAAGCGCGGCGGGGCGAGGACCGCGGGTGAACCAGCCAAGGGCGACCGGGATCAGGGCAATGAGGTCGGTGAGGTAGAATTCGGATTCCCACGGACCCTCCCAGTAGGGGCCGATATGGATCACCACGAGCATCAACACGATCCAGCCCTGGCTCAGCCTCACCGCCCGGAGACGCCGCCATGTGGTGACGATCAATGTGACGTAGACGGGCAGGCCGAAGATCAGGACCGCAGCCCAACGCGGTGCATCCATGGCCAGTGCGACCATCGGCGCCAGAACCAGGGCCGCGACCAGGATCGAACTGCGCCAGCGGTAGGAGACAGTCTCTTTGGATGAAGCGTCGGACGTTTCCATCCGATCAGAATAGCGTTGTTCCGCCGGGCTCACCACTCCAGCCCCGCTTCCCCGCGCAGGATCGCCTCGGCCTCCGCCGTGTGCTTGGCGCCGCTCCGATCATGCAGCACCAGCGGCGGCAGCAGCCTCAGCGGGGCCTTGCCGGTCTTGATCGCCTGCACCAGCACCCGCTTGGCCGGCTCGTCGGCGAAGGCGTGCACCGGGCGGATCGAGAAGGAGCCCGCCGTCTCGCCCAGCCCCGTCAGCAGATCGGCCAGCCGGTCGGCGCGGTGGATGACGACGATCCTGCCGCCCTCGCGCACCGACTTCAGCAGGAACCGCGTCCAGGCCTCCAGACCGTCATCGGCCATCCAGGCTCCGGTCTTGCCGGGGGCGGGCGCGCGCAGGGCGCCCGGGTCGTCGAAGAAGGGAGGATTCGACACCGCCCGGTCGAATACGGGCACGTCCAGCGCGCGGAATCCCTTGGCCACATCGCCTTCAACAATGGTGACAGCCGCTGCGTTCAGTTCGGCGTTGCGGCGGGCCAGCGCCGCCATGGCCGGATCGCGTTCCAGTCCTGTCAGGCTCAGCCCCGGCCGTCGCGCGGCGATCTGCATCAGCACCGCGCCGGCGCCACAGCCCGCCTCGATCACCCGCTCGCCGGGGGCGGCGTCGCAGGCGGCGGCCAGCAGGGCGGCGTCCATTCCGGCGCGGTAACCCCGGGCCGGTTGCAGCAGGCGGACACGTCCCCCGAGAAGCGCGTTCTCGACGATTTCTGATGCAGATTCAGTTGCGGATGCGACGGTCACGCGGCTTGACCCCTGTTGGCGCGATCACCATTGTGCGCCGCATCGTCGCCGGGCAAGGCGGCGGCTGGATTTTCAGGCGCGATCCTCCTCCCGCGCCGTGCCGAATGAGTATTCCGTTGGACGCTGTCACCGTCGCCGAAACCCGTCGCAAGGGAGACGTGGAGCCGTTGATCCGGCTGTCGCGCGACGACATGGCGGTGGTCGACGCCCTGATCGTCGAGCGCATGCAGTCCGACGTGCCGGTGATTCCGCTGCTGGCTGATCACATCGTGGCGGCGGGCGGCAAACGCCTGCGTCCGCTGCTGACCGTCGCCGCCGCGCGCGCTGTGGGCGCCCCGAACGGCATGGAGGCGCCGGTCCGTCTGGCCGCCTCGGTCGAGTTCATTCACACCGCCACCCTGCTGCACGACGACATCGTCGACGCCTCGGACCTGCGCCGGGGCAAGGTGGCGGCCCACCTGATCTGGGGCGCCCCGTCCAGCGTGCTGGTCGGCGACTTCCTGTTCGCCCGCGCCTTCGAACTGATGGTCGAGACCGGCCAGATGCGCGCTCTGGGCATCCTGGCCAAGGCCTCGGCGGTGATCTCCGAGGGTGAGGTGCTGCAACTGACCCGCGCCCACGATCTGGGGCTGGATCAGACGACCTATCTGCAGATCATCTCGGCCAAAACCGCCGAACTGTTCGCCGCCGCCGCCGAATCCGGCGCGGTCGGGGCAGGGGCTGACGAGACCGCAGTTCAGGCCGTCCGCGCCTATGGCCTGAACCTGGGCCTGGCCTTCCAACTCGCCGACGACGCCCTGGACTACGGTGGTCAGGCCGCCGATCTGGGCAAGAACACCGGCGACGACTTCCGCGAAGGCAAGGTCACGCTGCCGCTGCTGCTGGCCGCCGCCCGCACCCAGGGCCACGACGACGGCTTCTGGGAGCGCACCATCAACAAGGGCGACCGCCGCGAGGACGACTTCAAGCGGGCCCGCGAACTGGTTCTGGGCGCCGGCGCGGTCGGCGCGACCATCGACCTCGCCTGGGACTATGCCGATCTGGCCATCGCGGCCCTGTCGCCGCTGCCCGACGGCGAGTGGAAGACGGCGCTCGAACGGCTGGCCGATTTCGCCGTCAGCCGGGTCGCCTGACCCCATTCACAGACAGCAACGGGCTATTTTACCCCCGTATGGCTGTGCTAGAGCGCTGCAACCGGTCGGCGTGAGTCTTCGTTACAGACTTGCGCAGCCGCCGCCGTCGCCGTACGGCAAGGATTGAGACAACAGCCGCCATGGCGGCATCAGAAGGCAGAGACACCATGTCTGACACCCTGGAACGCGTCCGCAAGATCGTTATCGACCACCTGGACGCCGATCCGGACAAGGTCACCGAAAAGGCCAGCTTCATCGACGACCTGGGCGCTGACTCGCTCGACAACGTCGAACTGGTCATGGCCTTCGAAGAAGAGTTCGACATCGAGATCCCGGATGACGCCGCCGAGCACATCCAGACCGTTGGCGACGCCGTGAAGTTCATCGACGAGAAGCTGGCGGGCTAAGCCCCACCGGTTCTTTCGAACGGTTCAGAAGCCGCCGCGCGCCGAAAGGTCCGCGGCGGCTTCTTCGTTTCGGTCTCTTGCCTGCCTCAACTTGAGGTAACTTTTGCGAGATTAATTATATTCAGAGTTGTTTGAAAGCGAGGCGGGCGCTCCACTGACAGACGGGGTGTGCGCGATCCTGTGTGTCGCCCCGGTCCGGGAGGTTGGCTCCCGATTGGAGGAACTGATGAACGCTCTTCGCGATATGCGCCTGCGACTGTCGTCCGCCCTGCTGCTGGCCGCCGCGACGGTGGTTCTGCCGACCGCCGCCGCCGCCGATCCGTCCGATCCGGTCTGCATCATGCCGCCCGAAGACTACTGCAGCTTCATCGAGGGACATGTCGTCAACTCGCCCGGATACCGGGAGTGTTTCCGTCGAGCCACGGCGCTGCAGAACAGCGAGTACTGCAATCCGATCGACTGGAGCCTCAGCGCCGTCAAGGCGGACTGAGGTCGACAAAAGGCCCGCCGGTCCGGAGATCGGCGGGCCTCGCATTTTCGGTTCGCGGCCTTACGCCGGGCCGTCGTCGGGGATCATGTAAGGACCGCCCGGCGCGCAGAGGTACAGCGGCGTCTTCACGTCATAGCCGGCGGGCAGCCACGGCTCGTTGCGGAACACCATGCTTCCGGACTGGACGCAGGTGTCGGTTCCGCCACCGATCCAGGTGGTCATGCTCTCGTCCGAATAGACGTCGTGCGAATAGATGATCGGCCAGCACGGCCCGTTGTTCGGGTAACAGTACACGCCCGGATAGTAGGGATGGTACTGCTGCGCCGCCGTAGGCGCGGGCGCGGCCCCGCCCAGCGACCCCATCATCACGAGCCCCGCGAACGCGGCCCCCATCAGCTTGATCGACATGAATCCCTCCTGATTGCCGGAATGGCGAAGCCAGTAGAGGATAGTGTGCGCCGCAACCGCAAGGGGAAATCTTGATTTCTATCTAATCAGGGGTAGCGTGTAGAAAGCGGCAGGCACGGTGATTTCCTCTCTTGTGGTTTATCGATAAACCAAAAACAAGGAACGCAAGGCGTCGGTCTCCCCTGACGCCGACCTGAGGTCGGTCGCGCGTCCCTTCACGGCGGCCGACCTCTTCTCTTCCGGCGACTGATGATGGCGACCGATCCTGCACGCGCGCGGCTGGCGACCCGACTGGCTTTCCTGGCGGGAGGCTATGGTTTGGCCGGCTGGGCGCCTCTGGTGCCCTTCGCCAAGGCCCGCCTTGGGATTGACGAGGGTGTCCTCGGTCTTCTGTTGCTCTGCCTGGGCGTCGGCTCGGTTCTGGCCATGGGGCTGACCGGGGTGCTGAGCGCCAGGCACGGGCCCCGACCCATCATCGTGCTCAGCGGCCTGCTGATGGCCGCCGCCACGCCCTTCCTCGCCGTCGCCGCCACGCCGCTGACGCTGGCCCTCGCCCTGTTCGCCTTCGGGGCGGGGTTGGGGTCGCTGGACGTGGCCATGAACATCCACGCCGTCGAGGTGGAGAAGGGCGACGACAAGCCCCTGATGTCCGGTTTCCACGCCCTGTTCAGCATCGGTGGGTTCGCGGGCGCGGGCATGGTGACGCTCCTGCTGTCGCTCGGCCTGTCGCCCCTGATCTGCGCCCTGACCAGCGCGGCGGTCGTCGCGGGAGCCGTCTTCCTCGCCTGGCCGCGTCTGATGGTCTCCGCGCCTGCGGAGGAGGGGACGCCCCTGTTCGCCGTCCCGCGCGGGATCGTGCTGCTGCTGGCCCTGCTGGCGGCTGTCACCTTCCTGACCGAGGGGGCGATCCTCGACTGGAGCGCCCTGTTGCTGACCGGCGCGGGGCTGGTCCCGCTGTCGCAGGGCGGCGTCGGCTATATCGTCTTCGCCCTGGCCATGACGACCGGACGGCTCGTCGGCGACGCGGTGACGGCGCGGATCGGCGACTTCCGGACCCTGTTCTGGGGCGGGATCGTGGCCCTTGCCGGGTTCGGGGTCCTGCTGCTGGTCCCGGTTCCGGTTCTGGCCATCAGCGGCTTTGTCCTGATCGGGCTGGGCGCGTCGAACATTGTGCCGGTGCTATTCCGTCTGGCGGGCTCGCAGACCGCCATGCCATCGGCTCTGGCCGTCGCGGCCATCACCACCACGGGCTATGCGGGCATTCTGGTCGGCCCGGCGGGCGTCGGCGCCGTGGCCCATGTGGTCGGTCTTCCGGCGGCCTTCTGGGGGCTTGCCGCCCTGCTGGCCCTGGTCCCACTGTTCGCCCGCGTCGTGACCGCCTCCGGATGCGAGGGATAGGCCACAGGCATGAGCAGGGTGCAGCGTGATCGGGTCAGGCTGGAGGACGTGGCGCGCGCCGCCCGCGTCTCGTCCATGACCGTCTCCAACGTCCTGAACGACCGGGGCCGGGTCAGCGAGGACACCCGCGCGCGGGTGCGCGAGGCCGTCGCCGCCCTCGGCTATGCGCCCAATCTGTCGGCCAGCCGTCTGGTCGGGGCCAGCCTGTCCCGGGTCGGGGGCATCTATCCGGCCAGCGACTCCATCTTCCTGACCGGCCTGGTCGCCGCCATCGCCGCCGAGGCCGCGGGCCGGGGGCTGCAGCTCATCCTGCGGCCCGCCCCGCCGGAGGAGGCGGATCTGGCGTCTCTGGCGCAGGAAGTGGTCGGCGCGGGCGCCGAGGCCCTGATCCTGATACCGCCGTTCGCGGAGCGGCTGGACGCCGAGGCGTCCGTGGCCCTGGCGGTCCCGGTCGCGGGGCTGGTCACCGCCGCGCCCATGGCGGGCATGGCGACCGCCCGCATCGACAATGAAGCCGCCTCATCCGCCCTGACCGCCCTGCTGATCCGGGCCGGACACCGCCGCATCGGGGTGATCACCGGTCCGATGGATCACTCCGACAGCCTGGCCCGGCTGAACGGCTACCGGCAGGCCCTGCGCGATCATGACCTGCCGGTCGAGCCTCAGTTGGAGGCCCCCGGCGACTTCGGCTTCACCTCGGGCATCGCGGGCGCCGAGCGGTTGCTGGCCCTGACGGAGCCGCCCACCGCCCTCGTCGCCGCCAATGACGAGATGGCGGCGGGCGCCCTGTGGGTGCTGAACAGCCGGGGTCTCCGCGTGCCCGACGACCTGGCCGTCTGCGGCTTCGACGACACCCTGCTGGCGACCCGCGTCTGGCCGACCCTGACCACGGTGCGCCAGCCGCTGGCCGCGTTGGCCGGTCAGGCGCTGGAGGACCTGATGAAGGCATTCCGCAACCGGGGACGGCCATTCACCGGCGCCGATACGGTCCTGCCGTTTGAACTGATCGAGCGGGGGTCGACGCGGGGCGCCTGACCCGCCTCAGAAGGCCAGCCGCACCCCCGCCGTCACCGCGCGACCGCCCAGCGGGGCGCGATAGCGGAGGAAGGAAGTGTGTGGGCGGGCGTCCTCGTCGAGCAGATTGCTCGCCTCGACGAAGGCTTCCCATTGCCCGCCGGGCGCCGTGAAGGGGTAGGCCAGATGGGCGTCGACCAGGGTGTAGGCCTTCGATCGCGCCTCGTTCTTGGCGGTCTTGTCCTGCGCCTCGTGATGCACGGCGCCCAGGGCGGCGTTCCACGGTCCCAGCGCCCAGACGACTTCCGCGCCGTAGCGCGACACCGGCGTCCGGGGCAGGAAGGCGCCAGCGCCGCCCGCCTGTGTGTATGTTATAGCATAACGATTCTCAAGTAAGCTCTACCGTTGGGTGCGGACATCGCTCAGCGCAGGAGAACGCCGTTGTCACGCCCGCCTAGCGGTTACGCCCCCGGCTCTCTATTCTCTGCATCGAGATTCACTGTGAAGGATGCAGGAATGCGTCGCGTCGTCGTTACCGGCCTTGGACTTCTGACCCCGCTCGGCTGGGGTGTTGAGCATACCTGGAAGGGTATTGTGGAAGGCCGGTCCGGCATCGGGCCCATCACCGCCTTTGACACCGAGGGCTACGGCTGCACCATCGCGGGCGAGATCCCGTCGGTGGACGGGCGTGGCGGCGGCGTGGCGGGCGAGCCCGGCGTCTTCGACCACGAGAAGGTCATGTCGGCCAAGGACCGCAAGCGCGTCGACGATTTCATCGTCTACGCCATCGCCGCCGCCGATGAAGCGCTGGCCGACGCCGACTGGAAGCCCGAGACGGACGAGCAGAAAGAGCGGACCGGCGTCATGGTCGGCTCCGGCATCGGCGGCCTCGGCCCTATCGCCGATACGGCCATCATCCTCAAGGAGCAGGGCCCGCGCCGGGTCAGCCCCTTCTTCATCCCCATGTCGCTGATCAACCTGACCTCGGGTCAAATCTCGATCCGCCACGGGCTCAAGGGGCCGAACCACTCGGTCGTTACCGCCTGCGCCACCGGCGCCCACGCCATCGGCGACGCGGCCCGCATGATCGCGCTGGACGACGCCGACGTCATGGTCGCGGGCGGGGCCGAAAGCTCCATCGTCCCCATCGGCATCGCCGGCTTCCTGGCCTGCAAGGCCCTGTGCACCGCCTTCAACGACACTCCCGAGAAGGCCAGCCGTCCCTACGACAAGGACCACGCCGGCTTCATCATGGGCGAGGGCGCCGGGATCATGGTGCTGGAGGAGTATGAGCACGCCAAGGCGCGCGGCGCGAAGATCTACGCCGAGGTCGTCGGCTACGGCATGTCGGGCGACGCCTATCACATCACCGCGCCGTCCGAGGACGGCGAAGGCGGTCTGCGGGCGATGAAGGCGGCTCTGAAGCGCGCCGGGATGCAGCCGTCGGACCTCGACTACGTCAACGCCCACGGCACCTCGACCATGGCTGACTGGATCGAGCTGAAGGCCATCGAGGGTCTGGTCGGCGACCACGCCAAGGATCTGGCCGTCTCCTCGACCAAGTCGATGACCGGGCACCTGCTCGGCGCCGCGGGCGCCATCGAGAGCATCTTCTCGGTGCTGGCCATTCGCGACCAGATCGCCCCGCCGACCATCAATCTGGACAATCCGGAGATGGAGACCCCCATCGACCTGGTCCCGCACAAGGGCAAGCCGATGAAGATCGACGTCGCCATGTCCAACAGCTTCGGCTTCGGCGGCACCAACGCCTCGGTCATCTTCAAGAAGGTGGACTGAGTGTTCCGTCGGTCGGTGGAGAAGGGTTCGCCCGGGCGCAAGACGGCGTTTCTGGCCGCCTCGGCGACCTTCAGCCTGTTCCTGATCGCGGCCCTGGTGGCGGCGTGGAGCGTCTTCTACGCGCCCGGCCCGGCGGCGAGGCAGGGCGAGGCGACCATCGTCTCCCTGCCCAGCGGGGCCGGGGTCAGCGCCATCGCGGCCCAGCTGAAGGCCGCGGGCGTGATCCGCTCGACCGACATGTTCAAGGCCGCGGCGACCCTCACCGGGGCCGACCGCAAGCTGCGCGCGGGCGAGTATGAGGTGCCGTCCGGCGCCTCACTGCGCTCGGTCCTGACGCTGCTGGTCTCGGGCAAGGTGGTGCGCCACTACGTGACCCTGCCTGAGGGCTGGAGCTCGGCCCAGGCGGTCGACATCCTGATGCGCCAGTCGATCCTCACCGGCGCGGTCGAGACCGTGCCCGAGGAGGGCAGCCTGTGGCCCGACACCTATGAGATCTCGCGTGGCGACACCCGCGCTTCGGTCATCGCCCGCATGCAGCGCGCGCGCGACGACAACCTGACCCGCCTGTGGGCCACGCGTGGCCCCAACAGCGTGGTCCGCACCATGGACGAAGCCATGATCCTGGCCTCCATCGTCGAGAAGGAGACCGGCGTGCCCGCCGAGCGTCCGCGCGTCGCGGCGGTGTTCTCGAACCGCCTGCGCGCCGGGATGCGGCTGGAGAGCGATCCGACCATCGTCTACGGCATCACCAAGGGCCGTCCGCTGGGCCGGGGCCTGCGCCGCTCCGAGATCGACCAGCACACCGACTGGAACACCTACCAGATCGACGGCCTGCCTCCGACGCCCATCGCCAACCCGGGCCGGGACGCGGTCGCCGCCGTGCTGAACCCGCCGGTCACGGACGACATCTTCTTCGTCGCGGACGGTACCGGCGGTCACGCCTTCGCCCGGACCTATGACGAGCATCTGGCCAACGTCACCCGCTGGCGCGCCATCGAGCGTCGTCGCGCGGGGCTGCCCGCCGAACCGCCCGCGCCGGTCCTGCCCGAGGCCGTTCCCCCCGGCGTCGAGGTCCCGCCCGGCGCCCAGGTCATTCGCGTTCCCCAGCAACCGGCCGCCGCCCAATGACCCGCATCTCCGGCATGACAGGCTTTGGCCGCGCCGACGGGGCGGACGGCGACTGGAGCTGGTCCATCGAGGCCCGCTCGGTCAACGGTCGCAATCTGGAGGTCCGCTTCCGTGGTCCGCCCGGATTCGATAACCTCGAACGTCTCGCCAAGGCCTCCGGCCAGGCCAAGCTGAACCGGGGACAGGTCACGCTCGGTGTTCAGGCCAAGCGCGCCGACGCGGGCGTCGTGGCCCTCAAGGTCAATGAGGACATCCTCGCCCGCTATCTCCAGCTGGCCAACCAGCTGGCGGAGGAGGGGGCGGTGCCGCCGTCCGCCGACGGCCTGCTGGCCCTGCGCGGCGTGCTGGAGGCCCCCGAAGAGGTCGATGACGCCGAGGCCCGCGCCCTGATCGAGACGAAGATCGCCGCCTCCATCGACGCCGCACTGGACGCTCTCAAGGCGTCGCGTGGGCGGGAAGGGGAGCAACTCCTGCCCGTCATCACCGGCTTCATCGACCGGATCGAGACTCTGGTCGCGGACGCGGAGCGGGAAGCCGCCGCCCAGGTCGAGGCCATCCGCGAACGCTTCACCCGTCGCATCACCGAACTGGCCCCCGATGCGCCGGGGCTCGAGGATCGCATCTTCCTCGAGGCCGCCGCTCTGGCCACCAAGGCGGACGTCCGCGAGGAGTTGGATCGCCTGACCGCCCACATCGCCTCGGCCCGCACTTTGTTGCAGCAACCCCCCGCCGGGCGGAAACTCGACTTTCTGATGCAGGAATTTATGCGGGAGGCGAACACCCTCTGCTCGAAATCGGCTACGACCGCGCTCACCGGAATCGGTCTTGAGCTCAAGGCCGTCATCGAACAGCTCCGCGAACAGGTCCAGAATGTCGAATGAACGCACGCCCCGCCGGGGCGTCCTCCTGATCGTCGCCAGCCCCTCGGGCGCCGGCAAGACGTCGCTCTGCCGCCGCCTGATGGCGGACCACGGCGGTCTGGAGCTGTCGGTGTCGATGACCACCCGCGACATCCGTCCGGGCGAGGTCGCGGGCCGCGACTACAATTTCGTCACCCACCAGGAATTCCAGCGACTGATCGACGAGGACGCCTTCCTCGAATGGGCTGATGTGCACGGCAACCGCTACGGCAGCCCGCGCGCCCCGATCGACCGCGCCCTGGCCGAGGGCCGCGATGTCCTGTTCGACATCGATTGGCAGGGCGCCCGCGACATCGCCCACAAATGCCCGGAGGACGCGGTCCGCGTCTTCATCCTGCCGCCCAGCCTCGAAGAGCTGCGCCGCCGTCTGGTGACCCGCTCCCAGGACGCCGACGAAGTCATCGAGCGCCGGATCCAGAACGCCAAGGGCGAGATCGAGCACTGCGACATGTTCGACTACGTCTTCGTCAACGACGACTTCGACCGCAGCTACGCCGAACTGGCCCACATCTACCACGCCGAACGCAGCCGCCGCCGCCGGAACCTCTGGGTCGAGGGCTACCGCAACGCCCTGCTCAACGAGGCGGTCTGACCGCACCACTATCGCTCAAACGACGCCTCCACGGACGGCGCCGGCCTGTGTGGCTATCCACAACCAGAAAGAGTTTTGAGTTGACCGATCTCCCTTAGCGGGATCATCCATAACGAAGTTATCGCGCTGTCCGGGTTTGGAGGCCCGGCGGCTGCGAGGGGCGCTTCGTTCGGAGATCGATCATGTTCACCCGCTCACGTCTCGCGCGCGTCAGCGCGGCGGTGCTTGCTGCAACGGCGGTTCTGATGCCGACGGCCGCGGCGGCTTGGAAGCCGACATCCCACGTCTATTTCGCAGAGATCGCCGCGCGGGACGCCCTGGACGACGGCTACGTCGACATCCCCATTCTCGCGACCGGGGAGGTCCGGCGCTATCGGGTCGACCAGCGGACGATGAACGCGCTGCAGTATGGCCGGGCGCAGTACCGCGCCGGGGTTCTGGGGCCGGACGCCTATCCGGACATCCTGACCGGCCAGCAGGTCATCCACCCCGATCCCCACGACAGCGGCATCCCCCAAGGCTCGGACGCCTGGCTGGAGCATGTGTGGCGCAGCTTCGAGGAAAACAACTGGCGTCATGCCTTCCGGCTGGGCTTCCTCACCCATGCCGCCGGCGACATGTACGGCCATACCTTCATCAACCACTTCTCCGGCGCGCCCTTCACCCTGACGCCGCCTGACAACGCGGTCCGGCACATTGTGCTGGAAGGCTATATCGACAAGCGGCTTCCCGCCGGGGAGCTGACGGGGGACTTCTTCAGCGCGAACATCATTCCCATCCACGACCAGATCTACGCGACCATGGTCGATGCCCGTCCGGGGACGCCGCTGAATGACCTGCTGCCCCGCGCCAGCTCGAGCACCAATATGTCGGTGCCCCGGCTGTTCTCGACCCTGAGAGCCAACCTCGACGCGGATATCAACGCCTACTACGCCCACAAGGCGGACCTGCAGCGGCGGATCGCCAACTGCGGCTGGACGGACTGGAGCTGTTCCAACGTCGCCCTCGGCGCCGAGCTGGCGGCCTATGTGACCGCGAACGGCCTGCAGATCACCTACAAGGAGCGCTGGCGCGACGACATCGACGAGGGCCTGCGTCTGTGGCCGCAGGTCAGTCACGAGGTGGCTCTGGCCCTGTTCTTCAACCCCGATCGCAAGGCGGACACCGAGAAGGCGGACCGGATTCTCACTGACTATTCGACCCGGCATATCCTTTCCATGGCGGGGCTGCCGACTTTCATCGGGTTGAGCATCGCGGTCGTGGGCGACATCATCGAGGCGATCACGCCCGACTGGCTGCTGGAGCCGATCCGGCAGATGAAGGCCGAGCTGCTGGACATGCTGCTGAAGGGCGCGACCGGCATGACCAAGGCGGAGCTGAAGGACTATCTGACCCGGCCGGACCGCTATTTCGATCAGGTCATGCAGACCGGCAATGGCGAGCACATCACCCTGCAGCGGTTCAATCGGGAGTATCTGCGGATTTCGGACCCAGGCTTCCAGAACCCGTCGGAGTCGTTCGATTACCGGGTCCTGCCGGCGAGCTACAACACGGTGATCGCCAGCAAGCTGGTGCTGCTGCCGCAGGACGAGATCAATCGCCTGATCCGCGATCTGGGCGGATCGCGGCGGCTGGAGCGGCCGAATGTGATGCTCGGCTTCGCCCATACGCTGGACGGGTCGGCCCAGTGGCGCAGCGGCATGGTTCTGGCGGCGGACTGTGGCGTCTACCGCAAGGTTTTCAAGCCCATGCCGGGTGACGACTGCGCCTGACCCTCAACCGAGCAGGGCCTCGACCGCCGCGCGACGGGTTCTGCCGACCGGCAGGCGGAGCCCGTCGGTCAGCTCGACGGTATGGCCCTCGCGTCCTGACCGATGCACGGCCACGATGTGCGCCGGATTGACCGCGTGGCTGCGGTGGATGCGCAGCAGGCGGCCCTCGGCGAGGGCGATCAGCGCGGCCAGATTGGCTGTGGACAGCAGTTCGCGGCCGTCGGTCAGGGTGACCAGGCTGTAGTCGTCATCCGCCCGGACGTGCAGCAGCCTCTCGGCGCGGATCAGATGGCGTGAGGCGCCGTTCGGCAGCGACAGGGTCTGATCGGGCGAAGGCGTGGCGGGCGCCGTCGCGGGGCGCCGCAGGACCCTCACCGCCAGCACGCCGAACAGGATCAGGAACAGCAGATAGTAGAGGCCGTCGAGGAAGTAGGCGCTCCACGACAGGGCCAGCACCGCCACGCAGGCGATCTGCACCCATCGCGCGCGCCGCTCGCCACCGACGGCGCCGAGACCCGCGCTGAGCAGGGCGGTGAAGACGCCGGCCCGGAAGGCCCACGCGGCCTTGGCGTCCCACCACGGCGGCCCAAACAAGGCGACCGCAAGGGCGGCCGCCAGTCCGAGGCCGACCCACAGTCTCTGGCGGCGATCCGGAATGAGGGGTGTCGCGCCGAGGCCCAGCACCAGCGCCGCCAGCGCCGCCAGCCCCGCCACCGTCGCCAACCGGGCCAACTGCCAGGGATAGGCATAGGTCAGCACCAGCTTGGACGCCTCGACCGCCGCCTGCGCCAGCACCGCGCCGCTCAGCAGCGTCAGGGCGGCGGCGCCGCAAGGACCTCGCCTCAGTCCCCACAGGACCGCCGCCCCGACAAAGGCCAGCGCCAGCAGGCCGATCAGCAGCAGGGTCGGCAGGTAGTGGCTGAGCGTCCCGCGCAGGGGATCACTGTGCGGACCCACCGCCAGTTCATGGATCGGTCGCCGGATCGGAGCCCACAGGTGGTGCGATGACAGCCAAACCTCGACGATGTTCTCGCCCGGACGAATGCGATCCTGCGGCACGGGGATGACGGCGCTGAAGCGGCCGGGGACTTCCCGCGTCCGGTCCGGCCCGACCTGCCCATTGGTCCCGATCCGCTCGCCATTCCACCAGACCTCGGCGCTGGCAGTGGCGGCGATGTGCACGGCCTGCGGCGAGGTCAGGGCGGCCCGGTCGGCGACGAAGACCGTCCTCAGCGTCGTCACCGGCGCGTCCAGAGACAGATCGGACACATCGACGGACTGGCACCGATCCGGTCGCTCGCACAGGCTCCAGACCGGCGTCGGCCTGTCGGGTGCTGGCGACAGCATGACCGCCAGTTGCGGTGTCAGCAGGACGATCAGCCCCGCGACGGTCAGGGCCAGGGCGACCAGCCGGTTGCGTTCACCGAGGCCCATGGTCGTTCACCGAAACGCCGTTGGCGCGGCCGGGACTCGGGCCGACATCGAGGCGGTGAGGGAGCGGGGTGGCGACCACATGACCGCTCCGTGCCGTCACGGGCGGGTCGAGGCAAGTGAGGAATAACTAATGATCGAGACGCCGCTTTCGCGCCCGGACCGCCGGACGCTGCTGGGGGTCGCCATGGGCGCCGGGGCCGCCAGCCTGCTGCCCGCCGTCGCCCGGGCCGATACGCCTGCGGTCGCCGCCGTGATCGAGGGCATGGTGCGCGACCACGGCTTCCAGGGCGTGGTCCTGCTGGGGCGTCGGGGCCGGGTGCAGAGCGTCCACGCCAGCGGCATGGCCCATATCGGCCAGGGCCTTCCGATGCGCGCAGACACCGCGCTGGGGATCGCCTCCATCTCCAAGCGGCTGACCGCCGTGGCGGTGATGCGGCTGGTGGAGCAGGGGCGACTGTCGCTGGACGGGCCGATCACGACCTGGCTGCCCGACTATCCCGCCGCGACCGGCGCCCACATCACCCTGCGCCGTCTGCTGTCCAACAGCAGCGGGGCGCCCAATCCCTTCCGCGCGGCGGTCGAGGCCGATCCGGCCCTGCTGCGCGAACCCTGGGTCGGAACGGCGGAGGCCGTGCGCCGCCTGGCCACCGGCGATCTGGTGTTCGAGCCCGGCGCCCGGTTCGACTATGCGCTGTCCAACTGGATCCTGCTGCTGGCGATCATCGAGGCGGTCACCGGTCAGCCCTACCCCGAGGCGATGCGCAGGCTGGTGCTGGACCCCTTGGGCATGCGCCACACCACGCCGGTCGCGCCGCCCGATGTGATGTCCTACCGCACGGTCTCTCCGCCGGTGGAATGGACCAACCCGCGCCCGCCCTTCCTGGCGGCGGCGGGCGGCTGGTACAGCACCGCCGCCGACCTGCTGGGGTTCGCTCACCGGGTGTACGACACCCGCTTCCTGTCGGCGGCCTCGCGCGCCGCCCTCACCACCATCGAGGTCGCGTCGGACAGCTATGCCCTGGGCGGTCGGGTGCGGACCGTGTCCATCGGCGGGACCGACGTCCGCGCGGCCTGGGAGACCGGCAACACCAACGGCTACCGCTCGGTTCTGGGCCACCGGCTGGACGGGCGCGGCGCCGTGGTCATCCTCAACAACAACGCCGTCCCGCAACGGACCATGGACGGGTTCGCCGAAGCCCTGCTGCGCGCGCAGGCCTGACCGGTCTTGAACCGGGGAGGGCGGCTCCCATCTTCAACCTGTTGTCTCAACACTCGAAAGGAGGTGGTCGAATGTCTCATTGTCTCACGCCGCGCGCGGCTCTGACGGACGTGACCTCCGCCCTCATGGGGGCTCACGCCTGATCGGCCGCATAGGCTGAACAATGGAAAGGGCCGCTCCGGAAGGGGCGGCTCTTTTGCTATTCGGACGCCGGATCCGCGAACACGGGCGGGCGCTTCTGCAGATTGGCCATCACCGCCTCGACCTGGTTGGGCGAGGCGACCAGCGCGGCCTGTTCCACACTTTCGGCCAGCAGGATCGGCCCGGCGCCTTCCTCCCGCGCCAGATTGGCCAGCCGCTTGACGCCGCGCACGGCGTCCGGGTTGCGCGCGGCGATCTCCCGCGCCAGTTTCAGGGCCTCGGCGTGGGGATCGTCGGCCAGCCGGGTGACGAAGCCCAGGTCCACGGCCTGCTCGCCGGTGAATTCGCGTGCTGTGTAGATCAGTTCGCGCAGCACATCGTCACGCACCAGGCCGCGCCACAGGGCGAAGCCGGCCATGTCGGGGACCAGACCCCATTTCATCTCCATGACCGACAGACGCGCATCGGCGCGGGCGATGCGGATATCCGCGCCGGAAAAGACCTGCAGCCCGCCGCCGAACACCACCCCATGCCCCGACGCGATCACTGGCACGGGCAGGGTGCGCCAGCCCCAGGCGGTCTGCTGGAACAGATTGGCCAGGCCGTGGGTGCGGCTGACGATATCCAGACCCGCCCCGGCCAGCCCGGTCATGGTCTCCATGTCCAGCCCCGCGCAGAACCCACGCCCTTCGCCCGACAGCACCACGGCCCGCAGCCCGGCCTGCGCCGCCAGCCGCGCCGGCGCCTCAGCCAAGGCCTTCAGCATCGGCATATCCAGCGCGTTCAGCTTGTCCGGACGGTTCAGCCGGACGTCGGCGACGCCGTCCTCGAAGTCGATGCTCAGGCGCTCGGTCATGGCTTTCCCCTCAGGCTCGATGTCGGTGGTAGCGGGCTGACCGTGGGGAAGGGAAGGTGGGAAGGGGGTGGAAACCTTCGAGGTCGCGTATGCGCCACTTCCGGACATCGCTCACCTGAGCACTCCAACTTCCGCCCCGGCTCGAAACCCGCCCCCCACCCCCGCGCCTGAACGCCCCCTACGACCGTTTTTGACGCACCGGCCCCTTATCCTCGGGGCCATGATCCTGAGCGACTTCCTCCGTGAACGTCGTACGCCGTCCGACGGGCGGCCCCGCATGCGGGAGATCCATCGGGTCTCCGTGGAGCGGATGAAGCTGGCTCGGCGGCAAGGCGACGGCCGATCCCGCCTTGCCCGCGTTGGAGCCGACGCGGCCACCCCTTCCGGCGGCGCGCGAGGCCGGACGGTGCGGGCAGGCGCTTGTTTGGAAAGTTTCTTTGTCTCAATGTAAAAGATGCTTGACATCACTGCGACGCTGTAGGTAAAGCCTCCTTGTCAAAACGACGCGAAGGCTTGTCATGACCCACCAGACAACCGGCTGACACGGTCTCCGCGACCTCACTGCAAACCTTTGAAAAGGAACACGCTTATGACTCTCCAGACCGTTCTGGGGCATGCCGCCTCGCGCCTTGAATCTGCCGCCGCCGGTCTCCTGATCGGTCTGGCCGCCGGCGCCGTCCTGCTCGGCGGTTCGGCCCACGCCGCCGAGGCCCCCGCCGCCAATACCCTCGCCCAGGCCGCTCCGGCCCCCATCGCCCGCGCCCCCGGCGACGGCCCGGCCCTGTGGGTGGTCCGCGACGCCGACTCCACCGTCTACCTCTACGGCGCGATCCACATGCTGAAGCCCGGCACGGCTTGGGGCTCGGACAAGGTGGACGCCGCCTTCGACAGCGCCTCGGAGCTGTGGCTGGAGATCGCCAACCCCGACGACCAGAGCGAGCTGGGCCCGATCTTCCAGCAGTACGGGGTCGCCCCGGGCCGCCCCCTGTCCAGCTGGCTGACTCCGGACGAGAAGGCCCGCCTGGACGCCGCTGTCACGGGCGTCGGTATGTCCCCGGCCCAGATCGACCCGGTCCGCCCGTGGCTCGCCGCCCTGATGATCGGCACGGGGCCGATGAAGGCCGCCGGCTACGACACCACCCTGGGCGTCGAGATGAACCTGCGCGCCCGGGCCCAGGCGGCGGGCAAGCCCGTGCGCGGTCTGGAGATGATCGGCCAGCAGGTCGGCGGTCTGGCCCGGATGAGCGAGGAAGGCCAGATGGTCTACCTGCGCCACGCCCTATCGACTTGGGACCGCGCCGCCGCCGATCTGGATGCCGCCGTCGCCGGCTGGCTGGTCGGGGACGAGGCCTCGATGACCCGCTTCGCCTATGAGAACGGTCGCGCCATTTCGGAGGAGACCCACCAGACCTTCCTGGCCCGCCGCAATGCCGACTGGGCCGACCAGATCCAGACGCTGATGCAGGGCTCGGGCGTCAGCTTCGTCGCTGTCGGCGCCGCCCATCTGGCGGGGGACGACAAGCTGCAGGACCTGCTGGCGACGCGCGGCCTGACCGTCACGCGGGAGTAGGGCGACGGGGCTCCCCTTAATCGAAGAAGGGCCGCTGCGGACGGGGCGGCCCTTTGGTTTGGGCGATCAGGCGTCGCCGCGCGCCATGGCGGCATGCAGCGCGCTCCAGTCGACCATGAACATGGCCGCCGACAGGCGGGCCATTGGGGCGGTGGCGGGCAACCGCCCGGCGAGCAACTCGTCCCCGGTCTGCCGGGCGCCCTTCACGGTTACGGCCATGGGGTGAATGCCCGGCCGGTTCGAGTACCAGGAGTGATCTTCCGCATAGGCCTCCAGCGCGCCCTGGATGCTCCACGCGGCGCTGGCCGGCTGGTCGGTCACGATGAAGGTCTTCTGGTTGCCAGCGTGCAGGAACTGGATGCGATCGACCATGGACATCGACTGCAGGCCGCGACTGTCGACGTACTCATAGGGGTTCAGCATGACCTCCAGCACGTCGCCCTCGCCCTCGTGGGTCTCGAAGCGGCCGTTTGTCTCCCGGGTGTGGCGACTGTTCAGCCGAATGGGCTTGGCGCGCAGGGTCAGGGAGGCGGTCAGCAGGCGCTCGTTGGGGGGCGTGGGGGTCACCCGGATGTTGATGTCGCCGATCAGGCTGGCGCCCCGGATGTCGGACAAGGACGGCTGGGCGATCAACGCCCGGTAGGCGGCGTCCAGCGGGCGTCGCAGGGCGTCGATCTCCGCTTGGGTGATCCGGGCGTAGATGTTGGGCTGATGAACGTGCAGGTTGGGCCGCTCGCTGATCACGCCGGGCGCATAGTCGTCGGGGCTGCCGCCCAGCACGGCGTCGGGGCCGTGGGATCGCCAGAAGGCCAGCGTGGTTCGGGGCGCAAAGCGGTCAGTCGGCAGCCGGTATCCGGAGCCCGTGGAGGCGCGGGGGCGGACCGTCTGCAGGGCGAACGACGGCGCGGCGACCGACTGCAGTCCGAGCCCGAACGCGCCGCCCAGCAGCGCACGTTTGTTCAGCGAAAGCATCAGGGACATCCAGCGATGGGGAAGGACGGTCCTTGTCGCTCACTCGCCCACGACGGGCAGGCGGCCTGCGACCGGCGCCGCCGGCCTGAGACCGGGCGACGAAGGCCCGCGATCGCGCGATCAAAGTCTGGTCGGGCGTCAGCGCCCTGCCGTACGGGCCGCGAACCACGGCGTCATCCGCCGCAGGGCATCCTCGACCTCCTCGGTCGAGACGGCGAAGCTGAAGCGCATGAAGCGGTGGCCATGGACCGGATCGAAGTCCACGCCCGGCGCGGTCGCCACCCCGGTGTCGCGCAGCAACTGTTCGCAGAACGACAGGCTGTCGTCGGTCAGATGGCCGATGTCGGCCCAGATGTAGAAGGCGCCGTCGGGCGGGGCGATGGAGCGCAGGCCCAAGGCGGGTAGAGCGGCCAGCATCCGCTCGCGGTTACGGGCGTAGGTGGCGACATAGCCCTCCAGCACCGCCGCCTCGTCCATCGCCGCCAGACCGGCGTGCTGGGCCAGCGACGGGGCGGTCAGGAACAGGTTGCCGATCCGCGCGCGACAGGCCGCGACATGGTCGTCCGGCGCCACCAGCCAGCCCAGCCGCCAGCCGGCCATGCTCCAGTATTTGGAGAAGCTGTTGATGATGAAGGCGTCTGGCGCGAAGGCCAGCATCGACGGCGTCGGACCGACATAGCTCAGCCCGTGGTAGATCTCGTCGGAGAGGATGCGGATGCCGCGCTCGGCGCAGACGGCGGCGATGGCGGCCAGTTGCTCGGCGGCGATGATCGTGCCGGTCGGATTGGCCGGGCTGGCCACGATCAGGCCCGCAGGCGCCGGATCCAGCGCCGTCACCGCCTCGGCGGTCAACTTGAAGCGCACTTCGGGGCCGCAGTCGATCTCGACCGGGACCATGTGCAGGGCTTTCAGCGTGTTGCGATAGGCGACATAGCCGGGCCGGGCGAGGGCGATCCGGTCGCCGGGCGCGAAGGCCGCGTTCAGGGCCAGCACCAGGGCGGGCGAGGCCCCGTTGGTGATCAGGATGTTGTCCGGATTGACCGCCGTCTCGTACCGCTCGTCATACAGCCTGGCGATCCGCTCGCGCAGGGGCGTGCTCTCCCAGTAGCCCATGGCGTCGACGTCCAGCACCCGATGGGCCTCGGCAAGGGCGGCGGGCGGGGCGCCGGTCGACGGCTGGCCAAACTCCATGTGGATGATCGACCGTCCCTGAGCCTTCAGGGCGTGGGCCAGACGGCTAATGCCGATGGCGCGGAACGGGTCGATGTCTGCGGTCACGTCAGGTCCGCTTGCGCCGCATCAGGGTGGCGCCGCCATCAGTCGGGGCGGTGGGCTGTTCAAGTCCGGCGAAGGCGCGGGCCAGTCGCAGGAAGCCGCCCAGATCGATTACCTCGGCCCGGTCCTCCGGCGAAATCCCGGCCCGTTCGCACAGCTCGGCCCCGCCCAACTGCTTCAGGCTGGACCGCAGCATCTTGCGGCGCTGGCCGAAGGCGGCGGCGGTCACCCGCTCCAGCGCCTTCAGCAGTTCACGCTCCGGACGATCCTCGCGCGGGACCAGATGCACCACGGCGCTGGCCACCTTCGGGGGCGGGGTGAAGGCGGCTGCGGGCAGGTGCATGACCAGCTTGGCCTCGGCTACCGCCTGCGAGATCACCGCCAGCCGGCCGTAGGCGTCGTCGCCCGGCTTGGCGACCACGCGCTCGGCGACCTCCTTCTGGAACATCAGGGTCAGGGACGCGGGCGTCCACGGCCCGGTCAGCCATTTGATCAGCAGCGGGGTGCCGACGTTGTAGGGCAGGTTGGACACGAGATGCGCCGGTCCCTCGACCAGCTGGTCCTCGCGCACGTTCAGCGCATCGGCCTCGACGACCGTCAGCCGTCCATCGCCGCTGTTCAGCTCGTTCAGCAGGGGGATGAACCGCGGGTCCTTCTCGACCAGCACCACCTTGCCCGCATCGCTCTCCAGCAGCGCCCGCGTCAGGCCCCCCGGACCCGGTCCGACCTCGATCACCGCGCGGCCCTCGAAAGGCCCGGCGAAGCGAACAATCTTCCGCGTGACGTTCAGGTCCAGCAGGAAGTGCTGGCCAAAGCTCTTCTTGGCGGCCAGCCCGTGGGCGTCGAGATGTTCGCGGAGGGTCAGATCGGTGGTCACGACTGCTGCCTAGCGCACCGCGCGCGCCGCCGCCATCACTCCGGCCAGCCGAATGGCGGCGATCAGGCTGTCGGCCCGAGCCACGCCCTTGCCCGCGATCTCGAAACCGGTGCCATGGTCCGGCGAAGTGCGCACGACCGGCAGGCCGAGCGTGGCGTTGACTCCGCCCCAGAAATCCAGCGTCTTGACCGGGATCAGGGCCTGGTCGTGATACAGGCAGATGGCGGCGTCATAGGTCGCGCGCGCCTCTTCGTGGAACATGGTGTCGGCGGGCAGGGGGCCGACGATGTTCAGGCCCTCGTCGCGCAGGGCGTCCAGCGCTGGGCCGATGACCTCGATCTCCTCCAGCCCCAGCGCCCCGCCTTCGCCCGCGTGGGGGTTCAGTCCGGCGACGGCCAGACGCGGTCGGGCGATGCCGAAGTCCCCCTTCATCGACTCGTGGACTACACGGGCCGTCCGCTGGATGCGCTCGGCGGTGACCAGTTCGGGAACCTGCGCCAGCGGCGAATGGATGGTCACCAGACAGGCACGCAGGTCCATGGCCGTCAGCATCATCACCGGGCCGCGGGTGCCGGCGAACGGGGCGTCCGCGGTCAGTTCGGCGATGAACTCGGTATGGCCGGGAAAGCGGAACCCGGCGGCGTAGAGCGGGGCCTTGGCGATGGGGGCGGTGACAACGCCCGACGCCTCGCCGGACATCGCCAGATTGACCGCCTGCTCGATCCAGTCGGCGACGGGACCGGCGTTGGCGGGGCTGGGTATGCCGGGCGTGACCGGGCCGGGCAGGGGCTGGTCCAGCACCGGAATGGCGCGGGAGAAGGCGCCGGGGGCCTCGCTGATGTGGGGGATGGACTGGACCGGCTGGCCCTGCGCGCGCAGCAGGGCGGCGTCGCCGATGACGGCGAAGACAGGACCCTCAGCTTTGAGGGCCGCCCAGGCGCGGGCGATGATCTCGGGCCCGACGCCCGCCGGTTCCCCCATCGAGAGAGCCAGCGGGGCGGGCGTGAGGCTCATCAGTTCTTGTACTCGATCAGAGCGTCAGCCCGCAGGTCGCGCATGTAGCGGCGGCCCAGGGTCGAGATGTTCTGACGGAACAGCTGGTTTTCGACCGCGCGGGCGGTGGGAGCTTCGCTGCCGCCGACACGGCGACCGCAGACGGCTAGCAGGTGCAGGCCCAGCGGGGTGCGCACCGGGGTGCTGATCGAGCCGATCTCCGCCGAGCGGGCGACCTGCTGGAACTGCGGGGCCAGGTTCTGCACGTCCGACTCGCCCAGGTCCGCGCCGAGCAGACCCTGTTCCGAGCGGGCGCGGGTCAGGATGTTGTCGCAGGTCAGCTGGCCGCGAATGCCGTCCAGTCGCTGCGTCGCCGCGGCGACTTCGGCCTCGGTCGCCGTTTCCGGCAGTTCGATCATCACCTGCTTCATGGCGACCAGGCTGGCCGAGGCGCCGTCACGCTTGTCGCGCATGTAGATGATGTAGACGCCGCCTTCGACCGGGATCGGGCGCGACAGCTGACCGGCTTCGAGCTGGTCCAGCGCCTGCTGAAGGGCGGGCTGGACCGTGCCTTCGGCGACCCAGCCGGCGTCGCCGCCGCGGGTGGCGGAGGGCGCAGCCGAGAACTGCTGGGCCACGGCCTGGAAGGGCGCGCCCTGGACCATCTGCTGGACCAGTTGGTTGGCGCCGTTCATGGCGGCCTGCTGACCGCCGACGCGGCTGGCCTCGATGTAGATTTCGCCGATCAGGTACTGCTTCTTGGACGCGGCCTCATTGGCCTGACGCAGGGCGGCGTCGACGGCGGAGCGGCTGACGCGGGCGCGGCTCTGGAAACGACCGCCGACCAGCTGTTGCCAGCCGATCTCGGTGCGGATCTGGTCACGGAAGGTCTGGGGACGAATGCCGCCCTGGGCCAGGTACTGGAGATAGTTTTCGGCGCTGGTGCCGACTTCCTGCGCCATCTGGGCGATTTCCTGATTCACCTCTTCGTCGGTGACCTTCAGGTCCTCGTATTTGGCCAGTTCCTGGTTCTGCAGACGCTCATCGATCAGCGCGTTCAGGGCCTGCTGCTGGATCGCCGGAATGTTCTCCTGCGTCGGCTGGACCTGGGTCATGGCGATCAGCAGCAGCATGCGCTGGCGCAGGTCGAAGCCGGTGATGACGCTGTCGTTGACCGTCACCAGAATGCCGTCGGCGAGCTGGAACTGCGGCGCGGCCGCCGGGGCGGCGGTCGGGGCCTGTTCAGCAGCCGGATTCAGCGTCCCGGCGGCGGCGGGCGCCTGTCCCGGAGCGGTCTGGGCCACGGCCGAGCCGGCCAGCAGGGCGGCCATGGCCACGCCCGTCAAGTAACGCTGCAAACGCATGTCAGTCCTGGTTCCTCAAGCGGCGCTCTCCAGTGCGAACAAGGGGATTGCGCGCGTCGCGCAGCCCGAGTCGCGCGTCGGTCAGCGCCCGTCGCCCTGTCCATACCCTGTACCGCCGAAAGTGGCGAGGTTTAGGCGTATATAGATGCCCTCGGACGGTCCGGTAGGACGCACCCGTGTGTTGTCGCGGCGCCACCCGATCTCGAAGCGCAGGCAATCGTCGTCGAACAGCAGGCCGACTTCCGAGCGGGTGATCAGGTCCCGCTCAAGATCGGCGATGCCCTGCGCGGCCACGCCCCAGTTGCCGTAGACGAACTGCTGGGCCTGGACCTGTACGAATTCGAAATTGCGGTTCAGCGGTCCCGCCAGCGGGTTCGAACGGTCCACGACATAGCTGAGCGTGCCCATGTTCCGCAGGCCCCAGCGACCATCCATGGCGACTTCTGCGCGGCGGATGTCACCCGACGAATCGATGGTGGCGTGGCCCCAGCCGCGGATGCGGTCGGAGGGCGAGAAGCTGGCCTGCACCACCCAGTCGGAGGTGTCGGCGGCCAGGCCGGTCGGATCGTAGAGCGAGCCCGTCGTCGAATCCGGCACCGGGATCAGGAAGGCGTTCTGCTCGCCATTGCGGAAGCTGCGGCCGACGAACAGGCTGGCCTGGCGGCTATCGCCCCAGCGCAGGGTGGCGCGGGCGCCGGTGGTCAGGCGCAGCCCGCCTTCCAGCAGGTCACTGCCGGGGAAGCGGTCTATGCGGAACAGGGAGCTTTCGTCCAGCTCCAGAGTCTCGCTGTCCTCATTGGGGATGCGCGAATCCAGATCGGGGTTGGTCGACACCGACAGCTGGGCCATCGGCTCCAGAATCAGGTCGGCGTCCGGGCCGAGGCGGCGGATCAGCGGATAGGAAACGTCCACTCCGGCGGTGGCGCGGCTGCGGGTGATGGTATCGCCCTCGATGCCCAGCATCGGCGGCAGGTCGCTGACGGAGTAGACGTCGGCGCGCACATCGATGAAGGGTTCCCAGCGGATGCCGACGGGCGCGATCATCACCCGGCGCCATTCGGCCTGGCCCGAGACGCGGCGGCTGTCGACGCCCGGATAGCCGACGGCCGAACCGGTCGGGATCACCTCGGGGCGCAGCACGGGGCTGCCGATATAGTCGTCGCGCGACAGCGAAACGGCCGACCCGCGCAGACGCAGGCGTCCGCCCAGCACCGGACCGTTCGGCTCCCAGCGAGCTTCGATCAGCGGCGCGACATAGGGCAGGTCGCCGTCGCTCTCGAAGACGTTCAGCGCCGGGGTGTCGTTGAACTCCTTCACCCGCAGGCTCTGGATCGAGAAGGCCGCGACCGACAGATAGGACCGCTCGGTCTGACGCTCGGCGTAGATCTGCGAGATCAGGCGGCGTTCGTCGCCGTAGTAGAGGCCGTTGTCCTGATAGGGCGAACGGACGTCGTAGCGGTCGAACAGGGTCTTGTCCGAGGTCCGCTCGGCCGTGAAGCCCCACCGCCACGGCCCGACCGGATCAAAGGCGCCGTGGCCGATGAAGTAGCTGCGGCTGGTTCGGTCGCCGAACAGGACATCGCTGTTGATGAACCCGTCGCCGTCGATGTCGAAGTCGCCGAAATTGCGCTCGTAGGTATAGCCGCCGCGCAGGACGATGGTCCCGTCAGCGAACCGCCGACGCCATTGCAGGTTCAGGAAGGGCGCGACTTCGGTGTTGATCTGGGGGCTGATCAGCCAGTCTTCCGACGGCGAGACCACGTGCAGGTATGGAACCTCGACGCTGAAGCCCCGGCCCTGGTCATAGGCGGGGATCGGGACCAGCAGGCCCGACGCGCGCTCGACCGTCGGGTCGGGGTGCGAGAATACCGGCAGGTAGAAGACCGGGACCCCGCCGATCCGGAACACCGCGTTGCGATACAGGATGGCGCGCAGCGCCTCGTCCTGGACCACGTTTTCGGCCTGAATCGAGATGCTGGGCTGTTTGGTGTTCCCTTCGGCGTCGCAGATCGGGCAGGGGGTGAAGATGGCGTAGTTGAGCTCGTTGACGTTCTGGCTGCGCCGGACCGCCGTCGCCGCCATCAGGCTGGCGCCGTTGCGGAAGCGGGTGGCGAAATCGACGGCCACGCCCGCGCGCATGTCCGAGTCGATCTGCATCTGGCTGGCGAAGACCTGATTGCCGCCGGGATCGGTGAACTCAACGCGGTCGCGGGCGCTCGCGACGCCCAGGTTCAGGTCATAGCTGATCTCCCCCGCGCGCAGGGTAGTGTTGCGGAAACGGGCCAGAACCCGCTCCTCGCCGCCGCGGGCGGTGATCACATTGCCGGCGCGGGTGGTCGAATCAGCCTCGATGTAGACGGCGCCGGGCGTCAGGCCGTCGGGACCCGGCTGTTCGGCCGTTTGCGGGGCTGCGGTCGGGGCCTGCTGGGCGAAGGCGGCGCCGCCTGAGGCGACCAGCGCCACCGCGCCCGCCCCGGCCAGAAGCCGGCGGCGCAGGGCTGCGGTACGGGGCCAGCGGCGGTCACGCTGCATGCAAGCTCACTTCAAGAAAAGGCGGGGGCAGGGAAGCGACGGATCGCTTAGCCGTCCTCGGTATAGAACAGCAAGGTGAACGCGGCGAGCGCTGTCAGCAACGGTGGCAGCCAGGCGGCCAGCCAGGGCGGGATGACCTCGGCCGAACCGAAGGCTGACGCGGCCTGATTCACGAAGAAGAAGGCGAAGCCCAGGACCACGGCGGCGGCGCTCATCCGGGCCAGATCCCCCAGACGCATCAGGCGCAGTGAGAAGGCCGCGGCCAGAATCGACATGGCGGCGAACATCAGCGGCGTGGCCAGAAGTTGCTGCAGGCGCAGCGTGTAGGCGGTCGATGAGAAGCCGGCCTGCTCGATTCGCGCGATCTGGGCGGGCAGGGACCAGAAGGGCGTCGACTGCGGACGGGCGAAACGCTCGAACGCCTCCTCGTCGGCCAGGCTGGAGGGCAGGTCGAGGGTGGCGTACCGCACCGCGCGTTGGCCGATCTGGGCGCCGACGGCGTCGATCAGGCGCCAGCGTCCGGCGCTCAGTGAAGCCGAGGCGGCGTCGATGCGTTCCGAGAAGGTCCGCAGGCCTTCGCCGTCGTTGGTGTAGATGAAGAAGGTCACGCCCAGCAGGCGGCCGCCCGCGCGGTCCTGACGATTGGCGCGGATGACCATCTGGCGGCTGTCGTCGCCCTCGCGGATCCAGACGGCTTGAGGCGCATCCGATCCCGCGACCGAGCCGGACAGACGGGCGCGCTCGCGCTGGAACAGGCCGTCAGCGGCCGAGGCGGTGGGACCCAGCGCCGTCACCGTCAGGATGCCGAACAGGAAAGCGAAGCCTGCCGCGGGCAAGACGAAACGCCAGGCCGATACCCCAGCGGCGCGCATGGCGATCAGCTCGCTGCGCCGGTTCAGGCCGACGAAGGCCGCCAGCGTCCCGAACAGGAAGACGAAGGGCAGCAGTTGGATGATCACTTGCGGCGACTTCAGCAGCATCAGGCCGAGGATGCGCAGGGCCGACAGATCGACATCCGAGCCGACGCCCCGGGAAATCTCGACGAAGTCGATCAGCATGATCAGAGCCGCGATCACGCCGAAGGCGATGGCCAGCGACCGGCCCTGCTGGACCAGCACATAGCGTTCGATGCGGCCAAGGCGCAGCCAGGGCGCTTTCAGGGAGGTGCGACTGGTCATGCGAACCTCGCTCTCAGGCGTTCCAGCGCGGGCCATTTGCGACGACGCCGCGGTTTCAGGCCCCGGAACAGCACGCGCAGCGCGATGGCGGTGGCGATGAGCGGAAGCAGGTACTGGAATATGTTCAGCCAGCCGTTCCAGGCGCTGGCGGCGACCACGGCGTAGCCGAGGATGCGGACCAGCAGGAAGGCCGCCGCCGCCTTGGCGATGCGCAGGCCATAGCCGCTGCGGCTGAACGCTCCGCCCATCAGCGCCGCCAGCGCCATGGCCATGGCGACAAGGGCGTAGAGCGGCGCGCTCAGGCGCGAATGGCCCTCGGCCATCAACTCACCCGCCGATCCGACCCGGTCGAGGTCGCGCGGCGACGGGTTGAACAGTTGCGGCAGATAGAGGTCGGTCGGCTTGAAGCGGACGGTGTCGTTGACGTCGACGTACTGGGACAGCGGCAGGTCCTGCCGTCCGAAGGACAGATACTCCAGCACCCCGCGCGAGGAGTAGCGCTGCCAAGAGCCGTTCAGCAGGGTCAGATAGGGCTGACCGTCGATGCGGCTGAACCGCGCCTCGGCGGCATCCCAGGTGGTCGTCTTGTCGCCGTCTTGGACATAGACGAACAGATTCTTGAGCAAGCCGTTCTGTTCGATCTGCTGCACATAGACCGTCAGCCCCTTGGGCCCCTGGACGAAGCGGCCCTCCTCGACAAGCAGGGCGGCCAGGTCGGTGCGGACGGCGAAGGTCTCGTTGCGCGCGGCGCGCTGGGCCCAGGGCTGGGCCACCGTAGTGATGAACAGGGTCAGCAGGGTCGCGATCACCGCCAGCTTCACCGCCGGACGGATGGCCTGCCACCGCGTCACGCCCGAGGCGAAGACGGCGGTCAACTCCTGCTCGCGCTGCAGCCGGGTCAGGGCCGAAAGGGCGCCCACGAACAGGCCGATGGGGATGATGACAGCAAGCAACTGGGGCAGGGCCAGCAGCGTCAACTTGACCATCACCCAGACGCTCTGGCCGCGTTCAACGATGAACTCAAGCTGGTCCAGACTTTGGCTAAGAATGCCGATTCCGGCCAGCGCGGCGCACGCAGCCAACACAGGGCGGCCGATCTGCCGGAAAAGGTAGCCTTGAATCAACGTCATAAGGGAACGGAAATCGCCCGTTGCAGCCAGCGGCGAGGGAGAGCATCTAATACACATCCGTTTGCGCCGGTGAAACCGCGCGAACAATCCCACTCGCACAAGACCGGGGCGTACATCCCGGCGGGAGCAGTAAATGAAGATCGAATTCGTCGCCTCGGCCGACGCCGCCGAGGTTCTCGTCGTTCTCGTGCACGAAGGTCGCACCTTCGCCGGTAACGGCCAGACGGTGGATGCCGCCACTTCGGGCGCCCTGACCAAGGCCATGACGAACAGCCGTTTCAACGGCGGTTCGAACAGCACCCTGATCGTCGCCGCTCCGGCGGGCGTGGACGCCGGAACCATCGTGCTGACCGGCGCCGGCGCCGCTGACAAGTTTGACGACCTGGCGCTGGAAGCCGCCGCAGGCGCCGCCTATCACGCGGTCAAGCTGTCGGGCGCGACCTCGATCACCATCGACGTCAGCTATCTGTCGGCCGATCAGGCCGCCCGCGCGGCCTTCGCCGCTCGCCTGGCCAGCTATCGGTTCCTGAAGTATCGGACGACGCTGAAGCCCGAGAAGACGCCGTCGGTCGAGACCATCAAGGTCGTCACCGCCGACGTGAACGCCGCTGAAGCCGCCTGGACGACCTATGCCGCCGTTGCCGAGGCCGTCGAGTTCTCGCGCGATCTGGTCGCCGAGCCCGCCAACGTCCTCTATCCGGAAGAGTACGCCCGTCGCGTGAAGGCTCTGGAGACGCTGGGCCTCGAGGTCGAGGTCCTGGGGGAGAAGGAGCTTGAGAAGCTGGGCTTCCGCACCTTGCTGGCCGTCGGTCAGGGCAGCGTGCGTGACAGCCAGGTCGTCATCATGAAGTGGAACGGCGGCGCCAAGGACGAGCAGCCGATCGCCTTCGTCGGCAAGGGCGTCTGCTTCGATACCGGCGGCATCTCGCTGAAACCGCCCGAAGGCATGGAAGAGATGAAGTGGGACATGGGCGGCTCGGCCGCCGTGGCCGGCCTCATGCACGCGCTCGCGGGCCGCAAGGCCAAGGTCAACGCCGTCGGCGTCATCGGCCTGGTCGAGAACATGCCGGACGGCAACGCCACCCGTCCGGGTGACGTGGTCGAGTCCCTGTCGGGCCAGACCATTGAGATCCTGAACACTGACGCCGAAGGCCGCCTCGTTCTGGCGGACTGCCTCTGGTACACCCAAGAGCGGTTCAAGCCGAAGTTCATGCTCGATCTGGCCACCCTGACCGGCGCGATGATCATCTCGCTGGGCTTGGAGTACGCGGGCGTCTTCTCCAACTCGGACGAACTGGCCGACAACTTCCTGGCCGCCGGTCCCAAGGTGGGCGAGAACGCCTGGCGGATGCCGATCCCGGCCATCTATGACCGCCACATCGACAGCCCGATCGCCGATGTGAAGAACATGGGCAACGGTCGCGCGGGTGGTTCGATCACCGCCGCCCTGTTCCTGCAGCGCTTCACCAACGGCACCCCTTGGGCGCACATCGACATCGCCCCGACGGCCTGGGTCAAGGACAGCCGCAACCCGACCGTGCCGGACGGCGCCGTCGGCTGGGGCGTGCGCACCCTCGACCGGATGGTGAAGGACTCCTACGAGTCCTGACCTTGACCCTGAGCCCTTTCCCGTTCGGGGAGGGCTCGGGCATTCTCCGCAAACTCGACGATCTCGATCCCCACGGCTGGATAAGCGCGTGGGGATTGGTCATTCTGCGCCCCATGACGACCGGTCCCGAAATCTGGTTCTATCACCTCGAGCGCTCGACGCTGGAGCAGGTGCTGCCGGGCCTGCTGGAGAAGACCCGCGAGCGCGGCTGGAAGGCTGTCGTGCGCGCCGCCAGCTCGGGGCTGCTGGACGATATGGACGACCACCTGTGGACCTATCGGGACGACAGCTTTCTGGCGCATGGCCGGGCGACGGAACCGAATGCAGACCGCCAGCCTGTGGTCCTCACGGAATCGGCTGAGAACCCGAACGCCGCTCAGGCGCTGTTCATCCTGGACGGCGCAGAGCTTGGCGATACGAAGGGCCTGGAACGATGCTTCATCATCTTCGACGGACGCGACGAGACTTCGCTGACCGGCGCGCGCGGACGCTGGAAGGCGTTGAAGGAGGTTGGGGCCAATCTGGCCTACTGGAAACAGTCGCCCGAGGGGCGCTGGGAAAAGGCAGCCTGATCGCGCTGATGGCCGTCGCCGCCTGTTCGTCGACGCCGGCCGCCGACGCCCCCGCGCCGCGCGCGGTGGAGCAGGCCCAGCTGAACCAGCCGATCGGAACCCGTAATCCGCAGAACGTCACCGCTGACCTGTGTCGCGCCGGTGAGATGCAATATCTCGTCGGCAAGCCGAAGACCGACATCCCCGTTCCAGTGGATGTGGTGAACCGACGCGTGACCTGCACCACCTGCCCGGTTACCGAGGACTTCTCGCCGTACCGCCTGAACATCTTCTTCAACGACCGGACCCAGATCGTCGAACAGGTCCGCTGCGGCTGAGCCGAACACCCAAGGGAGAGACGCCGATGAGACTGCTGATCATGAGCCTGACCGCCGCCGGACTGCTGTCCGCCTGTGCGCCGACGACGGGCTCTGAGCCCGCGACCCCGCCGATGGACGGCCCCACGGCCTGCAAGGCGGACCAGTACCAGCGCCTGGTCGGCACGAACCGGTCGCAACTGCCCCAGACCCCGGCGGGCGAGACGTGGCGCGTGACCTGCACCACCTGTCCGGTGACCATGGACTACAACCCCGCGCGGCTGAACATCGTCTATGACGAAGCCACCGGCGTGATCCGTCAGGTCAAATGCGGCTGATCGCGGCGGCGAGCGCCGCCTTCGTTCTGACCGGGGCCTGCGCCCCGACCAGCACAGCCTCGAACCCTGATGCGACGCCCAAGCGTTGCGACGCAGCCAGCGCGCGCTCGCTGATCGGCAGCCACGTCGGCGCCGTCAGCTTCGCGTCGGACGCCAATGTGCGGATCGTCTGCACGACCTGCCCGACGACCCGCGACCTGCGTCCCGACCGGCTGAACATCCGGTTCGATGAAGCCACGGGCATCATCAAGAGCGTGGACTGCGGTTAGAGCCTGATCGGCATCAGCGCTGGAATTATGCTGGGGCGAAATCTGAGCTGAGTGGACTGCGTCCAACTCCGCCGATTTCGCCCTGAGCTTGGCGAACACCGTTTGACGCGTCACGATGCGTTAAACGGAGGACTGGCCATGAAACGCATCCTGCTGGCGGGCGTGACACTGGGCGCGCTGACTTTTGGGCCCGTGGCCGTCGCCGACGCGACCGCCGACAAGGCGATCCGAGACGCCGTTTCGCAGACGCCGGTCTGCGGCCCGGGCGGTTCGGCCCTGTCGGGGACGCCGGTGGCCAACATGGTCATGGTCGACGGCTTCGGCAGCGGCGGCTTCCCCGTCGATACCGCCAACCCCGAGGCCCAAGCCTGGTTCAACCACGGTGTCCGGCTGCGCTGGGCGTTCGAACACAAGGAGTCGGTCCGGGCCTTCCGCAAGGCGCGGCTGCTCGACCCGACCTGCGCCATGTGCGCCTGGGGCGAGGCCTGGGCGCTGGGGCCGAACCTGAACGGCGGCGGCAATGATGATGAGAGCCAGGCCGCGGCGCTGAAGGCGGCGCGCGAGGCTCGCCGCATGGCCCGGCGCGCCACTCCGATGCAGCGCCAGATGATCGACGCCCTGATCCAGCGCTACTCGGGCCGTGAGGACAGCCGGGGCCGCCGCTTCGCCCAGGCCATGGACCGCATCGCCCGCCGCAACCCACAGGACGTCGGCATCGCCGCGATCACCGCCGACGCCTGGATGCTGAAGGCCGACAAGTGGTGGGATGACGACGGCAAGGCCGCCGATCCGGCCATCACGCGCGCCATGCAGATCCTGGAACAGACCTTGGCCCATGCGCCGGACGATCCCGGCGCCATCCACCTGTACATCCACCTGACCGAATGGTCGGACGATCCGCATAAGGCCATCCCCTACGGCGAGCGGCTCGCCCTGCTGGCGCCGGGCGCGAGCCATCTGGTGCATATGCCGTCCCACACCTTCTTTCGGGTGGGGCGCTATCGCGATGCAATGATGTCCAACGTCAACGCCGTGGCGCTGGACCAGCGCTATGACGAACTGGCCCGTCCGCCCGGCGGGGTGAAGGGCATGCCCCTGCATGGGCACAACATCCACTTCGGCATGGGCGGGGCCCTGATGTCGGGCGGGGCGGAGCTGGGGCTGATGCTGGCCGACCGCTTCCTGACCGTCCTGGGGGACGATCCCCGGATGAACTCGCCCTGGCCGCAGGCGATGACCAACAACGCCTACGCCCTGTTCGGGCGCTATGGGACGACCGAGCAGGTCGCCGCCCTGACTGAACCGGTGGAGGGCCGTCCGGTCCAGCGGGCCGGCTGGCGCTATATGCGCGGGGAAGCCGCCGCCCGCGCGGGGGACGCCGCCGCTGTCCGGGCCGAGGCCGCCGCCATCGCCGCCCTGCGCGAGGGTCAGGAAGGCTTCCCCGCCAAATTCATGGAGGTGTTCCAGCGCGTTCTGGAAGGCCGCGCCGCGATGATCGATGGCGACTGGGACGCCGCCGTCCAGGCCTATGGCGCCGCCGCGACGCTGCAGGGCGAGGGAGAGGAGGGCGGCGATCCTCCGATCATCTGGTTCCCCACCCGTCGCAGCCTCGCCGCCGCTCTTCTGGCCAAGGGCGACGCTGCCGGGGCGAAGGCCAAGGTGCTCGAACTGCTCGAGGATTGGCCGAACGATCCCTACAGCTACTTCGTGCTCGCCCAGGCCGAGACGGCGCTGGGCGATGCGGCGGCGGCCGCCGAGGCCCGGCGGCGCGCACAGATCGAATGGGTCGGCGGGGCGATGGACCTGAAGCTGGCCTAGAGCGAAATCGGTTCGGATGCGTTCGCGTCCGAACTCAGATTTCGCTCCAGCATCATGCCTAGCGCTTGGCCTCGCGGATGGCCGCGTCCAGCGCCGCCGGCTGAATGCTGGCCACGGCCTTGCCGTTGATGATGAAGGTCGGCGTGCCCTGGAGGCCCAGCGCCGAAGCCGACATATTGGTCTCGGTCAGGTGGCGGGTCATCTCGGGGCTGCCGATGGCGGCATGGGCGGCTTCCAGCGTGACGCCGTTGGCGACCATAATGGCGTCCACAGCCTCGGGGCTCAGGTCGCCTTCGGCCATCAGGGCGCGGAAGACCGGCAGATACTTGCCCTGGTCATGGGCGGCCTGGGCGGCGCGAGCGGCGTAGTGCGAGACGCCCGCCGGATCACCCCGGTCGAGGATCGGCCAGTCCTTGAACACGAAGCGCACGTCCGGATGGGCCTGCATCATGCGCAGGACCTCGGGCGCGGTCTGCTTGCAGCCCGGGCAGCGGAAGTCGAAGAACTCGATCACCGTCACCTTCGCGTCCACCGGCCCGAAGGACGGGTCGCGGGCGTCGACGGTCAGCAGGGACGGCGTGGCCTTGGCGCGGGCGGTGATCGAGTCCGCCAGCGCATTGTCCGACTTGGCCTGCAGGGCCGAGCTCATCTCCTGCAGCATCTCGGGATGGTTCAGCAGATAGCTGCGGATCTTGGCGTCCGAGGCGCCGCCGCCGAAATAGGGGAAGACCGCCAGCGCCAGGGCCACGACCGAGACAGCCAGGGCGGCCTTTGCGGCATTGGCGCCGCTCAGCAGGGCGCGCGGGGCAGGGGTCTCGGCCTGGGGCTCGGGCGTGTCGGTCATGCGGTGTTCCGGTTGGATCAGCTGGAGGCGGGGACGATGACGGGGCGATTGCGGCTGTTGCGGCGATCGACGTCGTCGACGTCGTCCTGGGTGGCGCCCGAGGCGAAGACGATGTCCATGGCCCGGGTCCATTCGCTGCTGCCGGGCGTTAGCATGTCCCGGGCGCGCAGGGCGAACTGGGTCGCCTGCTGCTGGGCGCCGAGGGCGAAATACATCTCGGCCGAGGCCAGTCGGGCTTCGCCCTCCTTGCCCTGGGTGGCATAGGCTTGGGACAGTAGGCGCCAGCCCATGGGGTTGTCGCTCTCCAAGGCGTTGGCGCGCTTCAGTTGATCGACGGCGAGGGTGACCTGGGCCGAGTCCTGAGTCTCCAGCATCGCGTGGGCCAGGTTTATGCGGAGCAGGGGGGCGTCCGGTTTCAGCTCGACCGAGCGCTGGTGCGCGCTGATCGCTTCGGCCGGACGGCCTTCCTCGAACAGGATCTGGCCCTTCAGTTCCCAGAAGTACGGATTCTCGGGCTGCTCGGTCAGCAGCACGTCGACGGCGGTCAGGGCGCGCTCGGTCTGGCCGTCGCGATACCAGGCGATGGCGCGGGCGTAGCGGGCCGGAAGGCCTGTGTCGCTTTCGGGATAGGTGCGCAGGGTGGCGTTGGGCGAGTCCAGGAAGGCGTGGATCTTGGCCACGATCAGGGCGTGTTGGGCGACCCGTTCGGGGCTGTCGCGGTGGTCATAGTGTGGCTGTTCGGCCACCAGGCGACGCAGGTTCTCGATCCGGTCCGACGACAGCGGGTGGCTGCGGAAATAGGGGTAGCGGCGGGCGTCGGAGAAGACTTCCTGCGAGCGGAAATTCTCGAAGAAGGTCAGCAGGCCCCGGCCCGATTCCCCGGCCCGCTCCAGGGCGCGGGCGCCGGTGTTGTCGGCCTCGCCTTCCTGGTGGGTCATGTAGCGCAGGGCGCTGAGGGTGCCGAAATACTGGCTGTTGCCCAGCAGGACCGCGCCCGCGTCCGGCGCGCCCGCGGCGATGGCCAGGGCGCCCAGCGCCATGGTCATGAGCAGGGGCTGCATCCCCGCCTGCTGCGCGCCGTCGCGCAGGGTGTGGCGGTTCTTGATGTGACCGGCCTCGTGGGCGATCACGCCCAGAAGCTCGTTGGCGTTCCGGGTCCGCAGGATCAGGCCGGTGTTGATCCCCATGATCCGCCCGCGTGTGGCGAAGGCGTTCAGATCATTCTCGTTGATCAGAAGGATCTCGATCTCGTCCGGCTCCAGCCCCATCGCCGTGAAAACGGGGGCAGACCATTCGTGGATGATCGTTTCGATCTCGGTGTCGCGGATCGCGCTCTGGGCCGAGGCGGGCGACGCCGCCGTCAGCACAAGGCCGACGGCGGTCGCTGCGCCGATCAGACGGGCGGCATGGCGGGACAGCCAGTTCATGGCGAACTCCTCAAGACCCGGACGCCCCCGTCCGTCGTGATTGTCACAATCTAATCACGGCCTTTCAGCGGCGCCACCACCCACGTTTCGGCTTTTCGGGCGGGGCGGCGATCTGGTTCGGATCTTCCGCGATCAGGGCGGCTACATCGACTTCCGGCTTCGGCGCTTCGACGGGCTGGACGACCTCGGCCGGGATCGGCTCGGAGATCAGTTCCGGCTGGGCCTCGGGCTCCGGCGTGACGACCGGGGCGTCCGGCGCGACGTCCAGAACGACGGGCTCGCCCTCGGGCTCGATCTCGTTCGGCTCGACGGTCGAGACCGCGCCGATATCCGAGGCTTCGGTGGCCGAGGCGGAGGCCTTGCGGCGCACGCGGCGACGCTTGGGCTCTTCGGCGACGACCGGAGCGGCTTCGACTTCAGCGTCCGGGATCACGACCGCCGCCGGGGTGTCCGGGGAGCCGTCAGCGGGCATGCCTTCGTTGGTGGCGCGGGTTTCGGTCTTCACCTCGTGGGTCAGACCGGCTTCCGAACCGCGATCCCGGCCGCGACCACGACCGCGACGGCGGCGCGAACGACCGCCGCGCTCACCGCCGATTTCGCCCTCGGGACGTTCGCCGATCGCTTCATCGACATCGCCGGCCGTGGTGTCGGTCGCGGCGGTCTCGTTGCGCGGGGCGCGTTCCGGGTTGATCGGATCGAACCAGATGTACGGATCTTCCAGCGACGGGGTGCGACCGCGGACCCAGAAGAAGGAATCGCGCTCGGCGCCGCCTTCCTCGCGCATCCGGCGACCGCCGCGACGGCCACGGCGACGGCGACGTCCGCCTTCACCGTCGTCCTCGTCATCCGCCAGGGCGGGGGCGCTGTCCTCGGTCTCGGACTCATCACGACGTCCGCCGCGACGACGGCGGCCGCCACGGCCTCGACCGCGCTCGCCGTCATGGCGTTCGGCGCGCTCGCGCGGCTGGTCGTCGTCCTCGTCCTCGCGGTCGAGATCGTCCTCATCGTCCTCGATGATTTCGTCTTCGTCCTCATCCTCGTCGTCAGCGTAGGCGCTGTCGTCGAAGTCATCGTCCAGATCGATGAAGGGCTCGGCGCCTTCCGGCGGGGTGAAGTCCTCGTTGGTCTCGGTCCGCTCGATGGTGCTTTCGCCCTGACCGAGGGTGTCGTCGATCAGGATCACGACGTTCAGGCCGCGCTGGACCAGCAGGCTCTGCAGATAGTCGCGCTTGTGGTTCAGGATGTAGAGGGCCACGGCGGTGCAGACGCGCAGGTTCACCGAACCCGCGCCGTTCTTGCCGGCCTCGATATCCACGGCGCGCAGGGTGACGAGGGCGGCGCTTTCCGCCGAACGGATGCGACCGGCGCCCTGGCAGTGCGGGCAGATTTCAGTGGCGCCCTCGATCACGCCCAGACGGCGGCGCTGGCGGCTGATTTCCATCAGGCCGAAGCCCGAGATGCGGCCCATCTGGATGCGGGCGCGATCCTTGGCCAGCGCGTCCTTCAGCGCCTTCTCGACGGCGCGGTTGTTCTTCGACTCCTCCATATCGATGAAGTCGATGACGATCAGGCCGGCGAGGTCGCGCAGGCGCAGCTGGCGGGCGGCCTCGGCGGCGGCCTCCATGTTCGTCTTGAAGGCGGTGGCCTCGACGTTGCGCTCCTTGGTGGCGCGACCAGAGTTGACGTCGATGGCGACCAGCGCCTCTGTCTGGTTGATCACCAGATAGCCGCCGGACTTCAGGTTCACCACCGGCTGGTGGATCTGGGTCAGGGTCTCTTCAATGCCGTTCGAGGCGAACAGCGGACGCGAGCCCTGATACAGGTGGACCTTCTTGGCCTGGGCGGGCATCAGCACCCGCATGAAGTCGCGGGCTTCCTTGAAGCCCTGCACGCCCTCGACCTGGATGCCGTCGAAATCCTTGTCGAACATGTCGCGGACCGCGCGACGGACGAGGTTCTCTTCCTCGTAGATCATCGCCGGGGCGTTGGACGAAAGGGTCGTCTCGCGGATGGTCTCCCACAGGCGCAGCAGATACTCGTAGTCGCGCTTGATCTCGGCCCTGGTGCGCTTGGCGCCCGCGGTGCGGATGATCAGGCCCATGCCTTGCGGCACCTGCAGCGCGGCCGCGGCGGCCTTCAGGCGCTTGCGGTCCGAGGTGTTGGTGATCTTGCGCGAGATGCCGCCGCCCTTGCCGGTGTTGGGCATCAGCACGCAGTAACGGCCGGCCAGCGACAGCCAGGTGGTCAGGGCCGCGCCCTTGCCGCCGCGCTCGTCCTTGACGACCTGCACCAGCAGGATCTGACGGCGCTTGATGACGTCCTGGATCTTGTAGCGACGCATCAGGCGGCGCTTCAGGCGCTCCTCGTCGGCCAGACCGCCTTCGTGGTCGCCGTCGTCACTGTCGCGGCCCAGATCGTCGTGGTCATCCTCGTCCGAGTGGGCCTCGGCCATGATGGCTTCACGGTCGGCGACCGGGATCTGATAGTAGTCGGGATGGATCTCGTTGAAGGCCAGGAAGCCGTGGCGGTTGCCGCCGTATTCCACGAACGCAGCCTGCAGGCTGGGCTCTACGCGGGTGACCTTGGCGAGATAGATATTGCCGCGAAGCTGGCGCTTCGCGCGGGATTCAAAGTCGAATTCCTCGACCTGACGGCCCTCGACGATCGCGACGCGGGTTTCTTCCGCGTGCGCCGCATCGATCAACATGGTCTTTGACATCGGTAGTCTCTCTCTGGCGCGCTCGGGCCGGTCCGGTCAGCGCGTGGCTGAGGGACGCGGCGGCTCGCCGAATGGGGGTGGGGTTGGCGCGCGCCGTCGATGCCTCGTCGCCACGGCGAACGCCGCGGGCGAAGTCGGTCACATCTGACCGGAGGTTGAGGCTGGCGTATGCGCCCATGGGTCGGTTCGGTCCTGGGCCCTTCCGCGCCTGTTGATAAGGCGGCGATGCGGGCCCGGTTCGTCAGGTCGTCGGCGCCTTTGACGGCCGCGCGACCTTCGGATCAGTGAAAGCAGCGCTGCGAGGAGGGCGCGTCCCGGTCCCATCAAATGGGGGGACGCGATCATTTCGCGAGCGCACAAAGCATAGTCACTGGAAATGTGAATTAAAAGCGGACTTCGCCTTAACCCGTTGGCGACGACGTTCGTGCACGATGGCGACAACCATAATGGTGAGTTGTCCGCGTAATGAGCGCCTTCCCGCGTATCAGGCTGTCAGAATGGAGCGTCCGGGATTGGGCGATGACGGCGCTCGCCTTCGTTGTCTTCTGCGTCGCCGTGCTGGTGGCTGGACGGGGGCTGGCCTCCGGCGCCATGGGCGAGGTGATGCGCGTCCGTTTTGGCGGCGACGCCGAGCGCACCCGGGTTGTGGTCGATCTGGACCGCAATTCGCGTGGGCAGGTGATCCGGGCGGGTGATGACGGTCGCGTGGTCGTGGCCCTGTCGGGCGTCGCGCCTCCGCGCGGCCTGTCGGGAACCGGCGTTGGATTGGTTCGCGGCTATCGCGTGGCCGGCGCCGGAGCCTCCTCGCGGGTCGAGCTGGATCTCGCCGTCAGCGCCGAGATCGAGCGCCGCTTCATCCTGCCGCCCGGCGATGGGGTGCAGCACTATCGTTATGTCATCGACCTGAAGGCCACGGGGCGGGCCACGCCGACGCCCCGTCGCGCCCCTCGCGCCGCGCCGCGACCGGCGGAACGTCCTCTTATCTATATCGACGCCGGCCACGGCGGCCGCGACCCCGGCGCCCAGGGCGCCCATGCCCGCGAAAGCGACGTGACCCTGGCCGCCGCCCTGGTCCTCAAGCAGGAGCTGGAGCGCTCGGGCCGATATCGCGTGCGCCTGACCCGCGACAGTGATGTTTATGTGGGCCTGAACCGCCGTCCGGCCATCGCGCGGCAGGCCGGAGCGGACCTCTTCATCTCCCTGCACGCCGACGCCATCGCCGATCCGGCCACACGCGGCGCCAGCGTCTACACCCTCTCGGAACAGGGCGCGGGCCGGGCCGTGCGCGAGATCACCCGCGACGAAAACTGGCACCGCAGCCTGAACCTGCCGGGCCGAGACGCCTCGGTGGACCGCATCCTGCTGGATATGACCCAGCGCGCGACCCAGAACCGCTCGGCGGTGCTGGCCCGCACCCTCCTGACCGAGATCGAGCAGGCGGATCACCCGCTGCTGCGCCGCAGCCACCGCGACGCCGGTCTGGCGGTGCTTCTGTCGCCCGATGTGCCCGCCGTCCTGCTGGAGATGGGCTACATCACCAATCCCGAGGACGAACGCCTGCTGACCGATACCCGCGCCCGTCGTCGGCTGATGCGCGCCGTGGCCGTCGGCATCGACGCCTATTTCGCCGCCCCGACCGGGACGCTGCAGGTCGCCTCGACCAGCGAAGCGGGCCAGCCCTGAGGCTGAAGGTCGCGCCCGGGCGCTGAACCCACTATCTGGGATTCATGCGCCTGCGTGTCGTGGATTTGGAAACCACCGGTGGAGACCGGACCGCCGAAATCATCGAAGTCGGCATCGTCGATGTCGTGCCGGACGGGGAGGGCTGGATCGCCCTGCCGCCAGTGACCAAGCTGTTTCGGCCGCGCGGCGAGATTTCGGTGCACGCCATGGCGGTGCACCACCTGACGCCGGACGACTTCACCGAAGCCGACCCGCACTGCGACGAATATGCCCTACGTGAGATGTTCGCTGAGCCCGCAGACGTGATGGTGGCCCATGCCGCCAATTTCGAGCGCGGCTTCATCGCCGACACCGCTCACGGCGGCCTGCCGTGGATCTGCACCGTCCGCTCGGCCAAGGCGGTCTGGCCCCAGGCGCCGGGACATTCCAACCAGGTGCTGCGCTACTGGCGACAGCTGAAGCTGGACCCGGCTCTGGCCAACCCGGCCCACCGGGCGGGGCCCGATGCGTGGGTGACGGCCCATCTGCTGATCGATCTGCTGAAGGAATCGACCGTCGAGCAGATGATCCGGTGGACCCGAGAACCCCGCCGTCTGGACAAGATTCCGTTCGGCAAGCACCGCGGCAGCCGCTGGGCCGAGGCGCCCGCCGACTACCTGCGCTGGATGTCCGGGCAATCGGACATGGACGCCGATGTCGTGGCCGCCGCGCGACAGGAATTGGAGCGTCGCGCCGCCGGATCGACGGGTCCTCTGGCGAACGGGACCGACGCGGGCTAAACCGGCTTCATGCCGCAGCCGCGCCTTCCGAACATTCCCGGGCTCAAGATCGCCGAACGCTGGTTCGTCTGGGCGGGGGTGGCCCTGCTCGGCGGGATCACGCTCGCGGGCCTTATCGTCACCATCTATGCGGCCTGGCTGTTCCACGACCTGCCGGACGCCTCTGAGCTGGCGGACTACCGCCCGGCCACGGCGACGCGGGTCTATGCGGGCGACGGCACCCTGATCGGCGAGTTCTCGGACGAGCGCCGAATCTATGTGCCCTATGAGCAGATCCCGCTGCCGGTCATCCAGGCCTTCCTGTCGGCCGAGGACAGCCGCTTCTTCGAGCACGGCGGCATCGATGTGTCCGGTCTGGGGCGGGCCATGTTCAAGAACGTCTTCAACGCGGCCACCGGGCGGCGTCTGGAAGGCGGTTCGACCATCACCCAGCAGGTCGCCAAGAACGTCCTGCTGACCAATGAGTCGAGCATCAATCGCAAGGTGAAGGAGGCAATTCTGGCCAACCGGCTGGAAGCCACCCTGTCCAAGCAGCAGATCCTCGAGCTGTACCTGAATGAGATTTTCCTCGGCTATCGCTCGTACGGCGTGGCCGCGGCCGCCTACAACTATTTCGGCAAGTCGCTGGATCAGTTGACGCCGGACGAGGCCGCCTTCCTGGCCGCCCTGCCCAAGGGCCCGAACAACTACCATCCCCGCCGTCATCCAGGCGCGGCCAAGGGCCGTCGAGACTGGGTGCTGAGCGAGATGGGCGAGAACGGCTTCCTGACGCCGGAACAGGTGGCGACGGCCCAAGCCCGCCCGCTGGCGGCCCAGGAAGCGCCGCGCCGCGCCCAGTACGCCGACGCCGACTTCTTCGTCGAGGAGGCCCGCCGTCAGGCCATCCGTCGCTTCGGCGCCGAGGAGGTCAACCGTGGCGGCTACTATCTGCGCACGACCCTGGACCCCGAGCTCCAGTCGGCGGCGCGCGACGCCCTGATGAAGGGGCTGGAGAACTACGACCGTCGCCACGGCTGGCGCGGAGCGTGGGGCACGACCGATTTCGCCGAAGGCTGGCAGCGGACGGCCCTGGCCGGCACCCGCCCGCCGGAGCGCCGCAGCTGGGAAGCCGCCGCCGTCGAGAACGTGGCCGGCAACAGCGTCCGCATCCGCAGCGCCAAGGACGACCGGGCCGGCTATCTGCTGACCGGCGACGCCGCCTGGGCCAACGCCAGCCGCCAGTTGAAGCGTGGCGACCTGATCTTCGTCCAGCCGCAGAACGGCCAGTACGCCCTCAAGCAGGTGCCGCGCGTGAACGGCGCCATGGTCGCCATCGAGCCCCAGTCGGGCCGGGTGCTGGCCATGGTCGGCGGCTACTCCTACGCCCTGTCCAGCTTCAACCGCGCCACCCAGGCGCGCCGCCAGCCGGGTTCGGCCTTCAAGCCTTTCGTTTATGCGACGGCGCTGGAGGGCGACTACACCCCGGCCTCGATCGTGCTGGACGCCCCGATCAGCTTCGCGGGCGGTCGCAACGGCGAACGCTGGACGCCCGAGAACTACAGCCGCGAGTACTATGGTCCGCAGACCCTGCGTCGCGGTCTGGAGCTGTCCCGCAACGTCATGACCGTGCGTCTGGCGCAGGACATCGGCATGAACAACGTCGTCTCGCTGGCCGAGAAGATGGGCGTGGCCGACGATCTGCAGCCGAACCTGTCGGTGTCGCTGGGGGCAGGGGAGACCACGCCCTATAACCTGACCGCCGCCTACGCCGCCTTCGTCAATGGCGGGCGTCGGGTCGATCCCTATCTGATCGAACTGGTCCAGAACCGCGACGGCGAGACCATCTATCGCGCCGACGAGCGCCGTTGCCGCGAGTGCGGGCGCGCCTTCAGTGGACAGGAATCGCCGCGCCTCGAATCCAGGGGCGAGCAGGTCATCGACCCGATCACCGCCTACCAGATCAGCTCCATGCTGGAAGGCGTCGTCCAGCGCGGCACCGCCGCCAGCGCCCGCGGCCTCGGCCGCTGGGTCGGCGGCAAGACCGGCACCACCAACGAGTATCGCTCGGCCTGGTTCGTGGGCTTCTCGTCGGACATCGTGGTTGGGGTCTTCATCGGCTTCGACGACAACCGTCCGCTGGGCTCGGGCGAGACCGGCGCGACCGGCCCGGTGCCGGTGTTCACCGAGTTCATGCAGGTGGCCCTTCGCAAGCGTCCGGCCCGCCCCTTCGTGCGGCCCCGCAACGCCATCTTCCGCACCGTGAACGGCATCGAGGAAGCCTTCCGCCCCGGCACCGAGCGCCGTCGCGAGGAAGAGCAGGCCCCGGCTCAGGAGATCCCGCTGGGCCCGCAGAACTACAACGAGATCCTGCGTCGCGAGGAGGAAGAGGCCGCCGGCCTGCCGCCCGCGACCACGCCGCCGCCCGCCAACATTCCGCCGCCGAGAAAGGAACCGGCGCAGGATCTGGATGGGCTCTACTGAGGACGTAGGGCGTAGGAATTTGGCGCGGCTGTGTGGGCAAGCGCGGCCAGGCTAATTCCTAACTCCTGCGCCCTAAGCCCTTCCTCTTCTCCCCGGCGCGCTCTATGTCCGCGCCTCACTTTTGTATCGCTGGAGAATGCGATGAGACCGGATGTCGAGGCCATGAAGGCCGACATCGAGCAGAGCATCGCTCTGCTCAGGAGGCGTCTTTGACTGGGATGTCGCGCTTCGGAAGCTCGATGAGCTGAACGCGCGGGTCGAAGACCCGACGCTGTGGGACAATCCCGAACAGGCCCAGGCCGTCAGCCGTGATCGCTCGCGGCTGGAGGCCCAGGTCAACGCCGTCAAGGAAATGGAGCAGGGCCTCGAGGACGGGGTCATGCTGGCCGACATGGCCGACGAGGAAGGCGACGAGGCCGCCCTGGACGGCGCGCGCGCCGACCTGAAGGCGATCAAGGAACGCGCCGCCCGCGCCGAGTTGGAAGCCCTGCTGTCCGGCGAGGCTGACGGCAACGACGCCTATCTGGAAGTGAACTCCGGCGCCGGCGGCACCGAGTCCAACGACTGGGCGGGCATGCTGCTGCGCATGTACAGCCGCTGGGCCCGCGCCCACGGGTATGAGGTCGAGATCGAGGCCGAGGAATCGGGCGAACAGGCGGGCATCAAGTCGGCCACGATCCTGATCACCGGCCCGAACGCCTACGGCTGGCTGAAGTCGGAATCGGGCGTGCACCGTCTGGTCCGCATCAGCCCCTATGACGCGGCCGCCAAGCGCCACACCAGCTTCGCCTCGATCGGGGTGTCGCCGGTGGTCGATGACGCCATCGAGATCGACATCAATCCGTCGGACGTGCGCACCGACACCTACCGCGCCTCGGGTGCAGGCGGTCAGCACATCAACAAGACCGACTCCGCCGTGCGTCTGACCCACGTGCCGACCAATACGGTCGTCGCCTGTCAGGCCGGGCGCTCGCAGCACCAGAACCGCGAACAGGCGTGGAAGATGCTGCGCGCTCGTCTCTACGAGCTGGAACTGCAGAAGCGCGAGGCCGCCGCCCAGGCGCTGGCCGACGCCAAGACCGATATCGGCTGGGGTCACCAGATCCGAAGCTACGTGCTTCAGCCGTACCAGATGGTGAAGGACCTGCGGACCAACGTCGAAACCTCCGACACCCAGGGGGTCCTCGACGGCGATCTGGACGCCTTCATGGGGGCCGCTCTGGCCGCCCGGGTCGGCGAGACCCGCGGAAGCACCGTCGACTAAGCAAAAGGCCCCGGATCGCTCCGGGGCCTTTTTCCTTTGAACCGGTCCGTCGCCTCAGGCGGCGGGCGGCTTCATGTCGATGATCTGCGGCGCGGCCTCGACCGGACGCGGGGCCGGAGCCGGTGCGGCGGGGGCCGGGGCTTCGCGGCGGCCTTGCAGCACGCGGCCCTGGAAGTAGGCGCCGATGTCGATCGACAGCTGCTCGGCGGTGATGTCGCCGTCCACATAGGCGGTGGCGATCAGCTTGACCTGCTTGCCCGAGACGCCGCCGACGATGCGGCCGCGCACCTCGACGTAGTCCGCCGAGACATTGCCTTCGACCGCGCCGGTTTCGCCGACGATCAGACGGCCGACCTTCACATCGCCCTTCACCTGGCCGTCGATTTGCAGATCACCGGCGCCGCCGATGTTGCCTTCGAACTGCAGGTCCGACGACAGGGTCGACAAACCGCGCTGGGCGACCGCCGGAGCAGCGGCGCGCGGCGCGGCGGCCGGAGCCGAGGACGCGCCCGGGGCGGGCAGATCCGGCAGCGGGGGAATGGACGAGCCGGAGTCGGAACGCGACTGGGGCTGCGGGGCGGGGGATTTAGTCTTGTTGAACAAGTTGGTCTCCGGCTCTCATGAAGCGGGCTGGGTTTTGCGGGCGGCCGTTCATCCACACCTCATAGTGCAGGTGAACGCCGGTGGAGCGTCCGGTCGTTCCCATGGCGCCGATGCGCTGGCCAAGCCTGATGCGCTGGCCCGCTTGCACGGCCATGGAGTTCAGATGGGCGAAACGGGTCTTGAAACCGCGACCGTGGTCTACCTCAACGACGTTGCCATACCCTGAACGAATGCCGACAAAAGACACGATTCCGGGAGCCGTGGCGTAGATGGGCGTGTTCAGGGGGGCGGCGAAGTCCTGGCCCTGATGGACGGCGGGACGGCCGCTGAAGGGATCGAAGCGAACGCCATAGCCCGAGGTGGTGCGCGCCGAGGTCGGACGGCGGAAGGGCAGGCCCTCGGCGGCGTCGGCCAGCTGGCGCATGTCGGACAGGTTGTCGGCGGCGTGGCGGATGCGGACGGCGAAGGCCTCGTCCACGTCCAGCACGGCGCCCAGCGCGCGGGGATCGCCCGCGTCGACCAGCGGCCCGCCCAGGGCGGCGTTGTGAGGGGCGTAGGCGGCGGGGTTCAGGCCAGCGAGGCGGAAGGCCAGGCGCAGGCGCTCGGCGCGGCTGCTAGCCTCGTTCTCGGCGCGGGCGATCAGCCGCTCCTGATCCATCCGCACGGCGATGACCCGCTGCAGGGGCGTGTTGCGATCCGGGTTCAGGGCCGGGGCGGGGGCGAGGGCGGCCTGCGCCCCTTCGACCCCGTGGAACATGGTCATGACGCGGGTCAGGGCGGCGTGACGCCGCTCGACCATCTCGGCCATTTCGTCGATGGAGCCGGTGCTGGCGGTCATGCGCACCACGGCGCTGTCCAGACGGGCCTGAAGGTCGGCGTTCAGCCGTTCGGCGGAGGCGCGGCTGCGGGCCACGGCGCGGTCGGCGTCGCTCTGGCGGACCAGATCAAGGGCGAAGCCGCCCGAGGCGACCAGGAACCAGCCGCCGATCAGGACGGCGCCGAAGGCGGCGAGCATCTGGCGACCCGGCGTCAGCGCCCAGGCTTTCACCTCGTCGCCGTCGCGGAGGTAGAGGTAGCGCGTCGGGAACCAGCGCCCGATCAGCGATCTTCTGCCTTCCGGTTCCAACTCGGCCATACTCAACGCCCCCACGCCCGGCAGGGTATGAGCCACGCCAGACGCGCGCGGACAAGTCTCTTCACGACTTGTTAACCACGCTGACCGGTCTTCAGGCGAAGAAAGGCGGTATTCGCGCCTGTTTTTCGCCTCTCAGGCGTATCCGGAACTATCGGGTCCGCCCATCACGGCCGGGTTTGACAGGTTTGCTCCGTGATCAGAGCGACTGGGCGGCGACCAGCACTTCGGCGGCGTGGCCCTTGACCGAGACCTTGCGCCAGACGCGGCGGACGACACCCTCCGCGTCGATCAGGAAGGTGGCCCGCTCCACGCCCATATACTCGCGGCCATAGAGCTTCTTCTCGACCCAGACGCCCCAGGCGAGGGTCACGTCCTCGGGCTCGTCCGAGGCCAGCACCACCTTGAGGTCATGCTTGGCGGCGAACCGCGACAGCTTTTTCACCGGATCGCGCGAGACGCCGATGACTGCGGTGTTCGCGGCCTCGAACTCGCCGATCAGGGCCGAGAAGTCCTGGCCCTCAGTGGTGCAGCCGGGGGTGTCGGCCTTGGGATAGAAGTAGACCACCACGGCCTTGCCCTTCAGTCCGTCCAGCGTGACCCGTCCGCCGTCGGCGGTGGCCATGTCGAAGGTGGGAGCCTTCATCCCTTCGGTGATGTCGGTCATCAGACGGGCCTCACCAGAACGATCTTCTTCTTGCCGGCGGCCAGTTTGAAGACGCCGTCGGCGTTGATGTCGGCGGCCTCGATCAGGCGGGCGCCGTCGGCGATCGCCTCGTCGTTCAGGCGCAGGCCGCCGCCCTGGGCCAGACGGCGGGCCTCGCCGTTGGAGGCGGTCAGACCGGCCTTGGTGGCGACAGCGGCCAGCATGGCGCCGATGACCTCGGCACGGGCGATCTCCACGGTCGGCAGGTCGGCGGAGAGCTGACCCTTCTCGAAGGCGCTTTCGGACGCGGCGCGGGCCGTGGCGGCGGCTTCCGCGCCGTGCAGCATGGTCGTCGCGGCGTCGGCCAGGGCCTTCTTGGCGTCGTTGATTTGCGCGCCTTCAAGCGCTTCCAGCGCAGCGATCTCGTCCAGCGACAGGTCGGTGAACAGGCGCAGGAACTTGCCCACGTCGGCGTCGTCGGCGTTCCGCCAGAACTGCCAGTAGTCGTAGGGGCTCAGCTGGTCGGCGTTCAGCCAGACGGCGCCCTGGGCGGTCTTGCCCATCTTGCCGCCCGAGGCCGTGGTCAGCAGCGGCGTGGTCAGGCCGAAGGCGGCCTTCTGGTCCACGCGACGGACCAGATCGACGCCGGATGTGATGTTCCCCCATTGGTCCGACCCGCCCATCTGCAGGGTCACGCCTTGGCTGCGGTTCAGCTCCAGGAAGTCCACCGACTGCATCAGCATGTAGTTGAACTCGAGGAAGGTCATCGGCTGCTCGCGCTCGAGGCGCAGCTTGACCGAGTCGAAGGCCAGCATCCGGTTGATGGTGAAGTGGGTGCCGAAGTCGCGCAGGAACTGGATGTAGCCGAACTGGGACAGCCACTCGTCATTGTTGACCATGACCGCGTCGGTGGGGCCGTCGCCGAAGGTCAGGAAGCGGGCGAAGACCTGCTGGATGCCGTCGATGTTGGCCTGGATGGTCTCGTCGGTCAGCTGCGGGCGCGAGGCGTCCTTGCCGGTCGGGTCGCCGACGCGGGTGGTGCCGCCGCCCATCAGGACGACCGGCTTGTGCCCGGCCTGCTGTAGCCGACGCAGCATCATGATCTGGATCAGGCTGCCGACGTGCAGGCTGGGCGCCGTGGCGTCGAAGCCGATGTAGGCCGTGACGATCCCGTTCGACGCGGCTTCGTCCAGCTCGGTCGGGTGGGTGATCTGATGGATATAGCCGCGCTCCTCGAGGGTGCGCAGGAAGTCGGACTTGAAGGACTGGTCGCTCATGGAGGCTCCGTTAGCAGGGAAGCCGGCGAGCGTCTTGTGGGGATTGCGCGCCGGCAGGTGCGGCGCAGGGGTTCGCGGCCGCTCGATCAGATCGAGGGGCGGTAATACAGGCCGGTCAGGGTGGCGCGGGCGAACATGGGCGTCTGGGTAGCGTCCGCCATTGACCGGCGTCAAGGGTGGCCAAGACGCTGGCCGTATTCCGCGCTATCCAGCGGTCATGATCCTCGAGCGCGCGCTTCAACCCCATCCGTCAACCGAAGCCACGCTTGGTCGTCTTGACGTCGAAATCGACTGGGAGGGGCGGAGCTGGCTTTACGTCGTTTTCCGGGCTTCGGGCTTCGGTCCTGACCTCCTGCTGCCCGTGGACGGGGAGGGGCGTCTGGATGAGCTGTGGAAGCATACCTGTTGCGAAATCTTCGGGCGTCGCCCGGAGGGCGGCTATGTGGAGTTCAACCTGTCTCCGTCCGGCGCTTGGGCGGCCTATGAGTTCGACGGTTACCGGGATGGCATGGCCAACCTTCAGGTCAGCGCGCCGAAGGTCACCTGCCGGGTGACCAATGGCGGCTTTGAACTGACCGCGATCCTTTGGTGGCCGGAGTGGCCCCATGTGATGGCCCTCGGCGCTTCCGCCGTCATCGAGACGGCCGATGGGACAAAAACCTATTGGGCGCTGGCGCATCCCTCGGATAAGCCGGACTTCCACCACCCAGACTCGTTCACGCTGCGATCGCCCGCGCTGGAGCTCCCATGAAGTTCGGTCTCGACCGCCTGCTGTCCGATCCCGCCCTGAGCGCGCCGCTCAAGGGGCGCCGCGTGGCGCTGGTGGCGCATCCGGCGTCGACGACGCAGGACCTGACCCATGCGGTGGACGCGCTGGCGGCCCATCCCGACATCCGGCTGACCGCCGCCTTCGGCCCGCAGCACGGGATGAAGGGCGACCTGCAGGACAATATGATGGAGAGCCCGGACTATACCGATCCGGTGCACGGCATCCCCGTCTTCAGCCTGTACGGCGAGGTCCGGCGGCCGCGCGGGCAGTGGATGGACACGTTCGACGTGGTCCTGATCGACCTGCAGGACGTGGGCTGCCGCATCTACACCTTCGTGACGACCCTGCTCTACATGCTGGAAGCCGCCGCCGAGCACGGCAAGGAGGTCTGGGTGCTGGACCGTCCGAACCCCGCCGGGCGGCCGGTGGAGGGCACCACCCTGGTCGCGGGCTGGGAAAGCTTCGTGGGCGCCGGGCCCATGCCGATGCGGCACGGGCTGACCCTGGGCGAGATGGGCCTGTGGTTCATTCACCACTTCGGGCTGGATGTGACCTACGGCGTGATCGAGATGGAGGGCTGGAGGCCTGAGGAAGGCCCCGGCTACGGCTGGCCGCTGAGCGGGCGGAGCTGGATCAACCCCAGCCCCAATGCGCCGAACGTCTCCATGACCCGGGCCTATGCGGGCACCGTCATGCTGGAGGGGGCGACCCTGTCGGAAGGGCGGGGGACGACCCGACCGCTGGAGCTGTTCGGGGCGCCCGACATCGACGCCCGGGCCGTGATCGCCGAGATGAAGGCCTTCGCGCCCCAGTGGCTGAAGGGCTGCGTGCTGCGCGACATGTGGTTCGAGCCGACCTTCCACAAGCATGTCGGCAAGCTGTGCTCCGGGGTCCAGATCCACGTCGACGACCCGGCCTATGACCATGAGGCCTTCCAGCCGTGGCGGGTGCAGGCGCTGGGCTTCAAGGCGGTGCGGCGGCTGTATCCGGACTATGACCTGTGGCGCGACTTTCCGTACGAATACGCCTTTGGCAAGCTGCCGATCGACGTGATCAACGGCGGGCCGTCCCTGCGCGAGTGGGTCGATAACCCGGCCTCGACGCCCGACGATCTGGACGCGCTGGCGAGGCCGGACGAGCAGGCCTGGATCGAGGCGCGCAAGCCCTTCCTGCTGTACTGATGTCGTCCCGCGACCGTCTGGTCGGGACCGCCTGCGGCGTCGGCGCCGGGGCCATGTGGGGGCTGGTCTTCCTGGCTCCGAAGGTGGCGCCGGACGCCTCGCCCATGCTGATGAGCGCCGGCCGGTATCTGGCCTATGGGCTGATCGCCGTCCTGCTTCTGGCTCCGCGCCGGCGCAAGGTGGTCGGTCTGCTGGACGCGAAGGCGTGGCGGGCGCTGGCCTGGCTGAGTCTGGCGGGGAACATCGTCTACTACCTGTTCCTCGTGGTCAGCGTGCATTTCGCTGGCGTGGCGGCCTCGGCCCTGATCGTCGGCATGGTGCCGGTGATGGTGGCCGTCTGGGGTCTGCGCGACCCTGATGCGCCGCCGCTGAGGAAGGTCGGGCCGCCGATCCTGCTGGCGGCGCTGGCCGTGGCGCTGATCGGCTGGGAGAGCCTGTCTCGCGAGGCGGCGGGAAGGGATGCGGCCTCGGTGCTGATCGGACTGGGCTGCGGTCTGGCGGCCCTGCTGAGCTGGTCGGCCTATGCGGTGGGCAACAGCCGCTGGATGGCCCGCCTGCCGCAGGTTTCGGCCCATGACTGGTCCCTGCTGACCGGGGTGGTGACGGGCGGTTTCGCCCTTCTGCTGGCCGTGCCCGCGATGCTGGGGGCGGGCGAGGCGAGCGGCGAACAGTGGGCGCGGCTGGCAGCGGTCAGCGTCGGCGTGGCCGTGCTGGCCTCCATCGTCGGCAACGCCTTCTGGAACCAGGCCAGCCGCCTGCTGCCGCTGTCCATGCTGGGTCAGATGATCGTGTTCGAGACCCTGTTCGCCTTCCTGTACGGCTATCTGTGGGAAGGGCGGGGGCCGACGGTCATCGAGGTCTTGGCCATGATCCTGATGATCGTCAGCGTGATCTGGTGCCTGCGGGCGCACCGGTCATCGGCGGTGGCGGTAGTGGAAGGCGAGCACTGACCCGGCACACGGGAAAAGTGCACTCGAGAAAAAATGGAGTGCACATCGTGCACATTTTCCCGTGAGGCGGGGTGTGGGACGGAGCGCTCAACCGAGGTGGAGCGCGTGGGGATGCAAAGGCCCGACCGGGCGCGGGGCGTCGCGGCTAGATTTGCTGTGTGGCGAAGGCTGACGGGGCTCAACCGTGAGGGAGCATCGCCGACCGCGATGTCAAAGACCGGATCACAGTCTGACAGGTCGGTGCGTCAAATTTGGACGTGGAGGGCGCGGCTGACCAAGTCTGATCTCCCCTTCCCCTCGAGGGGGAAGGGGTCGGGGGATGGGGTGGAGGCAGGCTGCTAAAGGTCTGGCGCGAAGGGCGCGGACGTTCGACGGAGCCTCTCGCGCTCCTTCTCCGAGCGGTGTGCCACCACCCCACCCAACCCTCCCCCTCGAGGGGAGGGCTTTGCGGAGAATGGGTAGGCAGAGAGGGACCTTACGCCGGCTTTTCTTCCAGACGCTTGTCGAGGTAGGCGCCGACGCGGCGTTCGACGGCGGGCATGTGATCCTGCCAGAAGTGGCTGGCGCCCTCTTCCAGTTCGTAGTCGATGACGATGCCCTTCTGGGTGCGCAGCTTGTTGACGACGCGCTCGACCTCGACCGGCGGGACGATGGTGTCGGCGGTGCCGTGCAGGAACAAGCCCGAGGCCGGGCAGGGGGCCAGGAAGCTGAAGTCGTACATGTTCGACGGCGGCGAGACCGAAATGAAGCCGTCCGTTTCCGGGCGGCGCATCAGGAGCTGCATGCCGATGTAGGCGCCGAACTGGTAGCCGGCGACCCAGGTCTGGGTGGCGGCGGGGTTGTTGGCCTGCAGCCAGTCCAGGGCGGTGGCGGCGTCGGCCAGTTCACCGATGCCCGAGTCGAACTCGCCCTGCGACTTGCCCACGCCGCGGCTGTTGTAGCGCAGGGTGGCGAAGCCGCGCTTCACGAACAACTGGTACAGGGTGACCGCGACCGGGTTGTTCATATGCCCGCCCGCCTTGGGGTGCGGGTGCAGGATCAGGGCGATCGGGGCGTTCGGGCGCTTGCCCGGCGAATAGCGGCCTTCGATACGACCAGAGGCGCCGGGCAGGATGACTTCAGGCATGGGCGGAGCGAATTCCCGTGTTCAAAACTTCATTTCGCAGCTGCGTAATACTTGACCACCGAGGTAGGACTTTCTAAGTCCGCCGTGCGTGCAGACGCTTTTGCGAAGGCGCGGGTTCTAGCACAGGAGCCCTGAAAAGCGCGCGATTTTTGAGGGTGCGTGATGCGTCTGTCGACCAAGGGACGATACGCCGTGATGGCGATGGCCGATCTGGCCCGGAACGGACGCGACGCCGCAGGCCAGACGCGGGCCGTTTCGCTGGCCGAAATCGCCACCCGGCAGGAGATTTCGCTGAGCTATCTGGAGCAGCTGTTCGCCCGCCTGCGCAAGAGCGGGCTGGTGTCGAGCGTGCGCGGTCCGGGCGGCGGCTATCGTCTGGCGCGGGCCGCCGAGGTGACGATGGTGGCGGATATCGTGCTGGCCGTGGACGAGCCGATCCGGGCGACCCGGTGCTCGGGCCTGGGCACGCCGCGCGGTTGCATGATGGGCGGCGAGCGCTGCATCACCCACAATCTCTGGGAAGATCTGGGCGCGGAAATCCACGCCTATCTGGCGGCGGTGTCGCTGGAGGACGTGGTGCTGAACCGGACGGGCGCGCGGCGCCGGGCGTCCGGCGCGGGCATGGAGGCGGCGGCATGAGCGGCGTTTATCTGGATTACAACGCCTCGGGTCTGGTGCGTCCGGAAGTTCAGGAGGCCATGGCCAAGGCTCTGGCCGACAACGGCAATCCGTCGGCGGTGCATGCCGCAGGTCGCCGGGCGCGGGCGCGGATTGAGACGGCGCGGGCGCAGGTGGCCGATCTGGTCGGGGCCGATCCAACCGCCCTCATCTTCTCGTCCGGTGGGACCGAGTCCAATGCGCAGGCCATCGTCAGCGCGTTGAAGGGCGGTTGTGAGCGGTTGATTGTCGGGGCGACCGAGCATCCGTGCGTGGCGGAAGCGGCGATGACCTCGGGCGCGCCGGTCGAGGTGCTGCCGGTCGATGCCAACGGCGTGGTCGATCTGGATGTGCTGGAGCTTCTGCTGGCCAACGGCGGACCCGCCGTGGTCGCCATCCATCATGCGAACAATGAAAGCGGCGTGATCCAGCCGATCGTCGAGGCGGCGAAACTGGTGCGGGCCGCGGGCGGCTGGCTGCATGTCGACGCCATCCAGTCGGCGGGCAAGATCCCGGTCGACATGCGCACGCTGGATGCGGACAGTCTGACCCTGTCGGCGCACAAGCTGGGCGGACCGCAGGGCGTCGGCGCGCTGGTGATGAAGCCGGGCCGCGAGGCGGTGCGCATCCTGCACGGCGCCGGACAGGAACGCGGCATGCGCGCGGGCACCGAGAATGTGCCGGGCCTGACGGGCTTCGGCGTGTCGGCGGTCTGCGCGGCGCGTGATCTTGAGGAGGCGATGGCCCACGTCGGCTGGCGCGACGCCGCCGAGGCGCGGGCGAAGGCGGCGGGCGCGACCATCATCGGCGGCGCCGTTCCGCGCCTGCCCAACACCCTGTTCATGGCGGTCGAGGGCTGGGACAGCCCACAACAGTTGATCACGCTCGATCTGGCCGGAGTGATGATCTCGGCGGGCAGCGCCTGTTCGTCGGGCAAGACCAAGCCGTCCAAGACCATCAGCGCCATGGGGCTGCACGATCTCGCCACGGGCGGGGTGCGGGTCTCGGGCGGCTGGGGCACCACCGAACAGGACTGGATCCGTTTCGCCGACGCCTGGGTGGCGGCCTATCAAAAGCATACCGCGCGTGTGAGTGAACGCGCGAAGGAAGTCGCGTAAGTCATGGCCGCCGTTAAGGAAACCGTCGAAGCTGTCGCCGCGCTGGAGAAGTATGCGCACGGCTTCACCTCGGACATCGAGCAGGAGTTCGCGCCCAAGGGGCTGAACGCCGACATCGTGCGCTTCATCAGCGAGAAGAAGGGCGAGCCCGAGTGGATGCTGGAATGGCGGCTGGCCGCCTTCGAGCGCTGGCAGGCCATGGAGGAGCCGACCTGGGCGGCGGTGAAGTATGAGCCGGTCGACTATCAGGACCTGTATTATTACGCCGCGCCGGTGAAGAAGGAGGGGCCGAAGAGCCTCGACGAGGTCGATCCGGAGCTGCTGGAAGTCTATGCCAAGCTGGGCATCCCGCTGAAGGAGCAGGAGGTGCTGGCGGGGGTGCAGGGCGCGCCGAAGGTGGCGGTGGACGCCGTGTTCGACAGCGTGTCGGTAGTCACGACCTTCAAGGCCGAGCTGGCCAAGGTCGGCGTGATTTTCATGCCGATTTCCGAGGCCCTGCGCGAACATCCGGAGCTTGTGCGCCAGTACCTGGGCTCGGTCGTGCCGGTGTCGGACAACTATTTCGCGGCGCTGAACAGCGCGGTCTTCAGCGACGGCTCGTTCGTCTACATCCCGCCGGGCGTGAAATGCCCGATGGAGCTGTCGACCTATTTCCGCATCAATGCCTCGCAGACCGGCCAGTTCGAGCGGACGCTGATCATCGCCGACAAGGGCAGCTATGTCTCGTATCTGGAAGGCTGCACGGCGCCGATGCGCGACGAGAACCAGCTGCATGCGGCGGTGGTCGAGATCGTGGCGCTGGACGACGCCGAGGTGAAATACTCGACCGTCCAGAACTGGTATCCGGGCGACGCCGAGGGCAAGGGCGGCATCTACAACTTCGTCACCAAGCGCGCGGACTGCCGCGGTGACCGGTCGAAGGTGTCGTGGACGCAGGTGGAGACCGGCTCGGCCGTCACCTGGAAATACCCGTCCTGCATCCTGAAGGGCGAGGAGAGCTCGGGCGAGTTCTACTCGATCGCCATCACCAACGGACATCAGCAGGCCGACACCGGCACCAAGATGATCCATCTGGGCAAGAATTCGCGGTCTCGGATCATCGCCAAGGCGGTGTCGGCCGGGAAGTCGGACTCGACCTATCGCGGGCAGGTGTCGGTGCACCCCAAGGCGACGGGCGTGCGCAACTTCACCCAGTGCGACTCCTTGCTCATCGGCAAGGAGTGCGGCTCGCACACCATTCCGTACATCGAGGCCCGGAACGGCTCGGCGCAGCTGGAGCACGAGGCGACGACGACGCGCCTGTCGGATGACCAGATGTTCTACGCCCAGCAGCGCGGGCTGTCGCAGGAAGAGGCGGTGGCCCTGCTGGTCAACGGCTTCGTGCGGGACGTGCTGCAGCAACTGCCGATGGAGTTCGCGGTGGAGGCGCAGAAGCTGGTGGCGATCAGTCTGGAAGGGAGCGTGGGGTGAGCTTCACTGAAGGATATCTTCGCGACGCTCACAGCCACTGCGCGCGGCATCGCGCCGAACTGGAAGCTAGCGCCGTCTGCGGTTGCTTCTATTGCCTTGAAACCTTCGCACCGCACGAGATCGAAGAATGGGTGCCTGAAGGCGATGGTACCGCTCACTGCCCAAAATGCTGGATCGACTCCGTAATCGGAGACGCATCCGGATTTCCAGTGAGCGACAAGGCTTTCATGGCCGCGATGCACGAGTTTTGGTTCGAGAGGACCGTGACAGTCGACGAACCCGGGAAGTTTCTTCCCAACGAGAAGCCCAAATCAATGCTGGCCCGCATGTTCGGCTGGCTAACTCAGAAGACCGCGTGATGCTTTCCATCTCCAACCTCCACGTCACCGTCGGCGAGAAGCCGATCCTCAAGGGGCTGACGCTCGAAGTGCCGGCGGGCGAGGTGCACGCCGTCATGGGGCCGAACGGGGCCGGGAAGTCGACGCTGGGCTACGCCCTGTCGGGCCGTCCGGGCTATGAGGCGACCGAAGGCTCGGTCGAGTGGAACGGCGCCGACCTGCTGGAGCTGGATCCGGCGGAACGGGCGGCCAAGGGCGTCTTCCTGTCGTTCCAGTATCCGCTGGAGATCCCCGGCGTGCCGGCGATGACCTTCATCCGCACCGCCCTGAACGCCCAGAAGCGCGCGCGCGGCGAGGAGGAGGTCTCGGCCCCCGCCTTCCTGAAGCTGGTGCGGGCGGCGTCCACGGCGCTGAAGATGGACTTCGACATGCTCAAGCGGCCGCTGAACGTCGGCTTCTCGGGCGGTGAGAAGAAGCGGATGGAGATCCTGCAGATGGCCCTGCTGGAGCCGTCGCTGCTGATCCTCGACGAGACGGACTCCGGTCTGGACATCGACGCCCTGCGCATCGTCTCGGAAGGCGTGAACGCCCTGCGCTCGCCGGAGCGGTCGATGCTGGTGATCACCCACTACCAGCGCCTGCTGGACTACATCAAACCCGACCGGGTGCATGTGCTGGCCGCCGGCCGCATCGTCGCATCGGGCGGCCCGGAGCTGGCGCTTCAGCTCGAGGCTGAAGGTTACGATAAATATGTAGCGCAGGCGGCGTGAGAGACGTGAACGCCTTTGCTGAAATTCCTGGCGTCGCCCCCAAAGCCCTCCCCCTCGATGGGGGAGGGTTGGGTGGGGGTGCGCGCGCCGGTCTGACCGGTGCAGGCGCTGGAGGTCGTGTCGACGACGCCTCGTGCGCCATCGCCTACTCACCCCCATCCCCGACCCTTCCCCCATCGAGGGGGAAGGGAGAAGAATTGGGAGGGCGTGTGCAATGAACGCCCTGCCGCTCATTGATCTGAAGGACGCGGCCAGCTTCCCGTCGCGACGCGTCGAGGCGTGGAAATACTCGGACCTTCGGAAATACCTGCGCGAGGCGCCCGAGCCGTCGCCGTCGGCTGCTGTGCCCGTGGTCGGCGGGGGACCGTTCGAGGCGCTGGGCGGCGAGGCCATGGTGTTCGTCAACGGCCGGGCCGTGGGCGTGGACACCCTGATGGCCTCGGGCGAGCAGACCCTGCGCCTGCGCTTCATCTCCAAGGCCCAGAAGACCGGCCATGCGGCGACGGCGCGGATCTCGGCGCGGGCCGGGGCGAAGCTGCTGCTGCTGGAGACCCATGAAGGGACCGGCTCGGCCTATGTGGCGCACAACCGGCTGGAGCTGGATGTGGCGCGCGGGGCCGAGGTGATCCGCGTGGTGCTGATCGAGGAGCCGGCGGACGCCATCTCGATCACCCAGGCTGAGGTGCGGGTCGAGGCGGGCGGCGTCTATCGCCAGACCGTGCTGACGACCGGATCGAAGCTGCAACGGATCGAGACCCAGCTGCTGCATTTCGCCCAGGGCGCCGATGTGACGCTGGACGGCGCCTATGCGCTGGCGGGCGAGCGGCACGCCGACCTGACCACGGTGGTGGACCACGTCGCCGCCGACGGCCTGACCAGCCAGCTGACCAAGGGCGTGGTGCGCGACACGGCGCGCGGCGTCTTCCAGGGCAAGATCATCGTGGAGCGCGGCGCCGACGGCACCGACGCCCGGATGCAGCACCACGCGCTGATCCTGGGCGAGCGGGGCGAGATCGACGCCAAGCCGGAGCTGATCATCTACGCCGACGACGTGCAGTGTGCGCACGGCAACACGGTCGGCAATCTGGATGAGAGCGCACTGTTCTACATGCAGCAGCGCGGCATTCCGGCCGACGAGGCCCGCGCCCTGCTGGTCGAGGCCTTCCTGGTCGAGGTCGTGGACCGGATCGCGCACGACGGCGCGAGAGAGGTGGCGAGGACATGGCTGGGAGAGCGGCTGTGACGGCTTCATCGAACGCTCCCTTCCCCCTCGAGGGGGGAAGGGCCGGGGATGGGGGTGCGCGCGCGGACCTGAGCGAGATTGGCGCGAAAGGCGTGGTCGACACCGCCTCGCGTGCTCGAACCGGCGTCAGCGGCGCGAACACCCCCACCCAACCCTCCCCCCTCGAGGGGGAGGGCTTTGATGTGATGGCCGCGCGCGCTCAGTTCCCGATCCTGTCGCGGACGGTGAACGGCAAGCCGCTGGTCTATCTGGACTCGGCCGCGTCGGCGCAGAAGCCGCGGGCGGTGATCGACGCCCTGACGGCGGCGATGGAGGGGTCCTACGCCAACGTCCACCGCGGCCTGCATACGCTGGCCAATGAGACGACCGAAGCCTTCGAGGCCGCGCGCGAGAGCGTGGCGCGGTTCCTGAACGCCCAGAGCCCGGACAACATCGTCTGGACCAAGGGCGGGACCGAGGCGATCAATCTGGTGGCGTCAAGCCTCGGGCAGTCGATCCAGCCGGGCGACGAGATCATCGTCAGCCAGATGGAGCACCACTCCAACATCGTGCCGTGGCACCTGCTGCGCGAGCGGCGCGGGGCGGTGCTGAAGTGGATCCCGCTGCTGGACGACGGATCGCTGGACATGGCGGCCTATGCCGACCTGCTGGGGCCGAAGACGAAGATCGTCGCGGTCACCCATATGTCGAACGTGCTGGGCACCATCAATCCGGTGGCCGAGATCACCGCAAAGGCCCACGCGGTCGGCGCCAAGGTGCTGATCGACGGCTGTCAGGGGGCGGTGCACGGCCTGCCGGACGTGCAGGCCATCGGCTGCGACTTCTACGCCTTCACCGGCCACAAGCTGTACGGGCCGACCGGCATCGGCGCGCTTTACGGCACGACGGCCGCGCTGGAGGCCCTGCCGCCCTATCAGGGCGGCGGTGAGATGATCGAGACGGTGGAGATGGAGCGCGTGACCTACGCGAAGCCGCCGCACCGGTTCGAGGCGGGGACGCCGCCGATCCTGGAGGCCATCGGCCTGGGGGCGGCCATCGAATGGCTGAACCAGTATGACCGCGCCGCCATCGACGCCCATGAGCGCGCTCTTTACGAGCACGCCCGCGCGCGGCTGGATGGGGTGAATTGGCTGAAGATCATCGGCGAGGCGGAAGGGAAGGGGGCGATCCTGACCTTCACCGTCGAGGGCGCCCACGCCCATGACATCGCGCAGGTGATGGACCGTTACGGCGTGGCCGTGCGGGCCGGGCTGCACTGCGCCGAGCCGCTGGCCAAACGATTTGGCCTGACGTCGAGCGCTCGGGCCAGCTTCGCCCTATATAACACCCTTGAGGACGCCGACGCCTTCGCCGACGCCCTGATCAAGGCGCGTGAGTTCTTTGCATGACCGACCAGACAACCCCTGTTGAAGCCGTGACGACCGACGATGATGGCGGCCGCGCCGCCGCGGTCGAATCCGGCAAGATCAGCCAGCAGGAGCTCGACCATCTGACCGACGGCATCATCGAGGCGCTGAAGTCGGTGTACGACCCGGAGATCCCGGTCGACATCTATGAGCTGGGCCTGATCTACAAGGTCGACCTGTCGGACGAGCGCGACGTGGCCGTCGAGATGACCCTGACCGCTCCGGGCTGCCCGGTGGCCGGCGAAATGCCGATCTGGGTCGAGCAGGCGGTGATGAAGGTCGAGGGCATCCGTTCGGCCCGCGCCGAGATCGTGTTCGATCCGCCGTGGGATCCCTCCAAGATGAGCGACGAGGCCAAGCTCGCGCTCAACATGTTCTGAGGACCGGGATGAGCGAACTGCAAGCCACCGCCCGTCCGCGCCGCCCGCGCCCCGCGATCGTCACCCTGACGGACGCGGCCGCCGCGCGCGTGATCGAACTGACCGCCGACAAGCCGGTGAAGGGCCTGCGCGTCGGGATCAAGAACGGCGGCTGCGCCGGGCAGGAATACACCTTCGGCTTCGCCGAGGAGGTGGGGCCGCTGGACGAGGTGGTGACCGACAAGGGCGCGACCATCGTCATCGAAGGCAAGGCGGTGCTGTATCTGATCGGCTCGGAGATCGACTTCGAGACGACCAAGCTGGCCTCGAAATTCGTGTTCCGGAACCCGAACCAGACGGACGCCTGTGGCTGTGGCGAGAGCGTCACCATCACCCCGCTGAAGGCCGACTGACATGATCCGCCTTGAGGGGGTGACCCGACGCTACCGCAGCGCGGCGGGCGAACGCGTGGCGCTGGACAGCGCCGATCTGGAGATCGCCAAGGGCGAGGTCTTCGGCGTGGTCGGGCGCTCGGGCGCCGGGAAGTCGACCCTGATCCGGACCATCAACCGGCTGGAGACGCCGGACGCGGGCAAGGTGTTCGTGGACGGGCAGGAGATCACCGCCCTGAACCCGGCCGAGCTGCGCGCCGCGCGCCGCCGGATCGGCATGATCTTCCAGCATTTCAACCTGCTGAACGCCAAGACCATCTTCGACAACGTGGCTTTCCCGCTGCGGCTGGAAGGGCGGCCCGAGGCCGAGGTGAAGGCGCGCGTGGCCGAGCTGCTGGCGCGGCTGGGCCTGTCGGAGCATGCGAACAAGCATCCCGCCCAGCTGTCGGGCGGGCAGAAGCAGCGGGTGGGCATCGCCCGGGCGCTGGCCTGCGGGCCCTCGGTCCTGCTGTGCGACGAGGCGACCAGCGCGCTGGACCCGGAGACGACCGAGGACATCCTGACCCTGCTGGATCAGCTGAACCGCGAGCTGGGCCTGACCATCGTGTTGATCACCCACCAGATGGAGGTGGTGCGCCGGGTCTGTGACCGAGTGGCGGTGCTGAAGGACGGCAGGATCGTCGAGCAGGGCGCGACGGCGGACGTCTTCCTGCATCCCCAGCATCCGGTGACCCAAGCCATGCTGGCCGAGGGCGAGGAGGCGTTCGACGCCTCGGTGGTGCCCGCGGGGGCCAGGCTGGCGAAACTGACCTTCCGCGGCGCCTCGACCTATGAGCCCGAACTGAGCCGCGTCGCGCGGTCGGTGGGCGTGGACTATTCGATCCTGTCGGGCCGCATCAGCCGCATACGGGGCGAGCCCTATGGCCAGCTGGTCGTGGCCTTCACTGGCGGCGACGCCGAGGCCGCGACGGCGCAACTGACCGCGCGCGGCGTGAAGGTGGAGGCGGTCTGATGTTCGACAATGTGGATTGGACCGAGATCGGGCGCGCGACCATCGACACCCTGCTGATGCTGGGCGGGTCGCTGGTGCTGACGGTGGTGCTGGGCGTGCCGCTGGGCGTGCTGCTGTACCTGTCGGCCAAGGGGCGGCTGGCGGCCAATCCGGTGCTGAACGCCGTGCTGTCCTTCGTGGTCAATGTGCTGCGCTCGGTGCCCTTCATCATCCTGCTGATCGTCATGCTGCCGGTGACGGTGCTGCTGGTCGGGACGTCGCTGGGCGTTGCCGGGGCCATTCCGCCGCTGGTTGTCGGCGCGGCGCCCTTCTACGCGCGACTGGTCGAGACGGCCCTGCGCGAGGTCGACAAGGGCGTGGTCGAGGCGACGCAGGCGATGGGCGGCTCGATCTTCCAGATCGTCACCCGCGCCCTGCTGCCCGAGGCCCTGCCGGGCGTCATCGCCGGGGCGACCGTCACCGCCATCGCCCTGGTCAGCTACACGGCCATGGCCGGGGTGGTCGGAGCAGGTGGTCTGGGCGACCTGGCCGTGCGTTTCGGCTATCAGCGCTTCCAGACGGACGTCATGGTCGTGACTGTCGTCCTGTTGCTGGTTCTGGTTCAAATCCTTCAGATGATCGGGGACCGTCTGGTCACCGCCGTCTCCCACCGCTGACCGCCTCCGAAAGGCAAAAGCCATGATCCGTCGTTCGCTCCTGCTCTCCGCCGCCGCCCTGCTGACGCTCGCTGCCTGTGGCGCGGGTGGTGACCAGAAGGCGGGAGAGGGCGGCGTCCTGATCGTCGGCGCGACCGCCGTGCCGCACGCGGAGATCCTTGAGGTCGTGAAGCCGATCCTGGCCGCCGAGGGCGTGCCGATCGAGATCAAGGTGTTCAACGACTACGTCCAGCCGAACACCCAGCTGGCCGAGCGTCGGCTGGATGTGAACTACTTCCAGACCAAGCCCTATCTGGACGAGTTCAACGCCGCGCGCGGGACCAGCCTGATCACGGTGGCGGGCGTGCACGTCGAGCCGCTGGGCCTGTATTCGAAGAAGCACACCGCGCTGGCGGCCCTGCCGAACGGCGCGCAGATCGTGCTGCCGAACGACGCCTCGAACACCGGGCGCTCGCTGCTGCTGCTGCAGGCCGCTGGCCTGATCACCCTGCGCGACGGCCAGAACCCGCTGCAGACGGTGCGCGACATCACCGGCAATCCGAAGGGCTTCGTCTTCCGCGAGGTCGAGGCGGCGACCATCCCGCGCATCCTGCCGCAGGTCGACGCAGCGGTGATCAACACCAACTATGCGCTGGACGCCGGGTTGAAGCCGCGCACCGACGCCCTGTCGCTGGAGGGGGCGAACAGCCCCTACATCAACTATCTGGTGGCGCGTCCCGACAACCAGAACGACCCGCGGGTGCAGGCGCTGGCCGCCGCCCTGCGCAGCCAGGCGGTGAAGGACTTCATCGCGCGGAAGTACGACGGGGCGGTGATTCCGGCCGCTTAAGAGGGAGTAGGGCTTAGGAATTAGGAATTAGGGGAAGCGCGCGTGAGGATTGATCCGCGCGACTAATTCCTAAGCCCTAATTCCTACTCCCTTGAGCCTGTGCCTTCCTCACCTCATCCGGCGTCGGCACCTGCACGGCGGGCGTGACCGGATTGCCGGTGGCCTCGGCGATCAGTTCGGCGGTGCGACCTTCGACGGCGGCTTCGAGGCGGGCGAGGAACTCTTCCTTGGGCAGGCCGGTGGGGATGGGGTCGAGGAACTCCAGCGTGGCCACGCCCGGGGTCTTCTTGAACGCCTCCTGCGCCCAGAACAGGCCGAGGTTGGTGGCGACCGGGACGACCGGCATGTCGAAGTCTCGGTACATGTGCCAGACGCCCGAGCGGTAGCGGAACTTCTCGCCGACCTTGGCCAGATTGCCCTCTGGGTAGATGAGGATCTTGCGGCCCTCGGCATGGGCATCGGCGGCGCGGTGCTTCAGGGCGTCGCGGGCGGCGCGGCCGCCGCAGTTGTTGACCACGATGGCCCCCAGCTTGCGCAGGACCGTGCCCAGCAGCGGAAACTTCTCCAGATGGTCGCCGGTGACGAAGGCGAGGTCCTGGAAGCTGTCATAGGTGGCGAAGCCGTCGCCCCAGCTCTGGTGCTTGGAGGCGATGATGAAGGCGCCCTGCGGCAGGCGATCCTCGCCCCGGTACTGGATCCGGATGCCGGCCAGCACCCGCATGGCCTGGACCATGCGCCGGACGTAGCGACGGATGATCCAGCCGGTGGCGGCGCGACCGGGCGCGAGGGCCGCGACGCAGGCGGCCAGTGTGTAGGCGATGGACAGCGACCAGTAGGCGATCGCGAAGGCGAAGCTGCGCATGGGGGGACTATGCCCTGTTCTGGCCGCAGGCCAACAGGTCAGGCGGCGAGGTCGAGGACCTCGGCCGAGGTGACCCGGTTCCGACCCGCCCGCTTGGAGGCGTAGAGGGCCGCGTCGGCGCGTTCCAGCAGGGTCGAGCCCGACTCGCCCGGACGATGCACGGCGAAGCCCGCCGAGATGGTCACGGCGCCCAGTTCGTCATTGGTCGAGCGACGACGCAGCGAGCGGGACGAGATTTCCTTGCGGATGGCTTCCAGGGCGGTGGCCACGTGGTGGGCGTCCTCGCGCGGGAAGATGATGGCGAACTCCTCGCCGCCGTAGCGGGCGGCGATGCGCGGCGGCGGGCTGAAGCGGCCGATGACGCTGGCGACGTAGCGCAGGACCTGATCGCCGGTCTGGTGGCCCCAAGTGTCGTTGAAGCGCTTGAAGTGGTCGACGTCGAGAACGGCGAGGATCATCGACTCGCCCGTCACTTCGCACTGGTGGCAGGCGGCGACCAGATGCTCGTCGAAGGCCTTGCGGTTGGCCAGATTGGTCAGGGCGTCCGTCATGGCGTCGCGGCGCACCTGTTCCAGGTGTTCGCGCAGGCGGGCGACTTCCCTGGTCGAGGCGTCGAGGCGCTTCTCCAGCGTCTCGTTCTCGCGCTGGACGCGGCGGGTGGCGGTGCTCAGGCCGCCGACGATGGCCTTGAGCGAGGCGCCGTCGCCGGCGGCCTCGATATTGGTGGCGGCCTTGTCGAGGGTCTGGCCGTAGGCGGCCTGCGACTTGTGGGCGCGCGAAATGGCGTCGGCGACGCTGGACAGCTCGCGGTCCAGCACGCGACCGGCGTCACGGATCTCTTCGGTCAGGCGGCCGCGCGGCAGGTATTCGGCGGCCAGCATGTCGGCGGTGGCTTCGGTGAAGGGTTCTTCGGCGGCCAGCAGGCGCTGGATCTCGCGACCGAGCGCGCCTTCCGGATCGCCCAGATAGTGCAGCCACAGTTCGAAATTGAGCGGGGTCGGCCAGACGCCGACGGCTTCCATCTCGTCGATCACCCGACGCGAAAGGCTATAGGCTTCCGGTCCCCGAAGGGTGCTTTCGACCGAAGACGTCATGCGGAATTCTTCCCCATAGCGTCCGCCTCCTGACGGGCGAACGCAGCGGAAGACGCTAGGCCGAATCGACATTCACCGCATCCAGATCATGGAAGCGGCGATATGGAC
>NZ_JBHYGN010000013.1:0-217943 GCF_051858995.1 Brevundimonas sp.
CCATGAATCACGCATCAGGCCGCAAGTGAATCCCCTGAATGTCGATTGGACCTAGGGCATGATCGGTAACGCCGGGTTAAGCGTGACCGTTCGGGGCCGGAAAATTTCAGCCCTTGATGGTCACCGGGCGGCGCAGGAAGGCTGGGATGTCGGCGTCGCCGAACGGACGGCCCGAAACGGTGCGCGGTTCGTCGGCCTGAGCGGCCTCGCGACGGTCGTTGCGGTCGCGATCCCGACCCCGACCGCGTTCGCGGCGCGGCTCACGCGGTTCGCGGGCCTCCTCGACCACGTCCGGCGCGGTCTCGGCGGCGAAGGCGGCCTCGACCGGGGTTTCCACGGCGGGCTTGGCGCCCCGACGGCTGCGGCTGCGGCGGGCGGGGGCGGCGTCCTCGGCGGCGGCCTCGACCGGCGCGGGCTGTTCGGCGGCGACCTCGACGGCGGCGTCCTCATGGCGCGGGGCGCGGGCAGGGCGGTCGCCCCGTTCGCCGCGGCCACGACCACGCTTGTCGCCACGGCCTCCGTCACGACCGCCTTCGCGGCGGAGATCCTTGATGGCGGCGAAGTCGACGCCTTCCAGCGGCAGCTCGACCGGGTCCTTCTTGATCAGCTTGAGCACCTTATCCAGCGACTTCTCGTCCGCCGGGGTGGTGATCATGAAGGCCTCGCCCAGACGTCCGGCGCGGCCGGTGCGGCCGATGCGGTGGACGTAGTCGTCCGCGTGGTGCGGGACGTCGTAGTTGAAGACGTGGCTGACGGCCGGGATGTCCAGGCCGCGCGCGGCGACGTCGGAGGCCACCAGCAGCTTCAGCGCGCCCGCGCGGAAGTCGGCCAGGGTCTTCATGCGCAGCGACTGGTCCAGATCGCCGTGGATCGGCGCGGCGTCGAAGCCGTGCGTCTTCAGCGACTTGGCGACGATATCGACTTCCGACTTGCGATTGCAGAAGACGATGCCGTTCTGCACGTCGCCCCGCTCGATCAGCATGCGCAGGGCGGTGCGCTTGGCCTTGGGGTCCGAGGTCGGCAGGCGGGTGATGTACTGGGTGATGGTGTCGGCGGTCTGGGCCGGACGCGAGACCTCGATCCGGGTCGGATCCTTGAGGAACTGCGTGGTCAGACGCGTGATCTCCGGCGGCATGGTGGCCGAGAAGAACAGGGTCTGGCGCTTGGGCGGCGTCAGTTTGAAGATCTTCTCGATGTCCGGGATGAAGCCCATGTCCAGCATGCGGTCGGCTTCGTCGACGACCATCAGCTCGACGCCGGTCAGCAGCATCTTGCCGCGTTCGAACAGGTCGATCAGGCGGCCCGGGGTGGCGATCAGCACGTCCACGCCCTTGTTCAGGGCCGCGACCTGGTCGCCCATGGAGACGCCGCCGATCAGCAGCACCCAGTTCAGCTTGGTGCCCTTGGCGTATTTGGCGAAGCTTTCGGCGACCTGGTCGGCCAGTTCACGGGTCGGGGCCAGCACCAGGGCGCGCGGCATGCGGGCGCGGGCGCGGCCGGACTGCAGCCGGTCGATGAGGGGCAGGGTGAAGGCGGCGGTCTTGCCGGTGCCGGTCTGGGCGATGCCCAGCACGTCGCGCCCGGCGAGGGCGACCGGAATGGCCTGGGCCTGGATGGGGGTGGCGGTCGTATAGCCGGTATCGGCGACCGCTTGCAGGGTCGTGGGCGAGAGGCCCAGTTGCGAGAATTCCGTCATGGGTCCTTGGGACTGTAATAAGGACGCCCCGCGCATCGGGCCGTCATGCGATGTCGCGGAACCGCCCGTGCCGTGGGCGAGCGGGCGGCGCGAATTCGCCAGTCCTGTCCCGAAACCTGCGCCGCATATAGAAGCCCCCACGCGATAGTCAACTATTCGTGTCGCATCGTTCGGGGGTTGGCAGAACCTAACATGCTGTTAATAGTTGCTCCGCCTTGGGAAGGGTCTGAGTGAGGGTATCTGCATGCTGCGTGCGCTGGCCGTAGCGACCTTTGCGGTCGCATGTCTCGCCGCCGGTCCGGGTCGGGCCGACATGAACTCCGCGTTCGGGAATACAGTGGTGTCGCGTTACCCCGACGGGGGCTGGGTCAAGCACTGGTTCAATCCGGACGGCAGCTACAATGCGCAATTCTCGGACGGTCGCCGTCTGGCCGCGCGCTGGAGCGTGCAGGGCGAGCGGGTCTGCCTGACCAATATGCGCCCCAACATGCTGATCCCGCGCTTCTGCACCGCGATGATCGAAGCCGACATCGGCGACACCTGGCACAGCCGCGACCCGCTGGGCCGCCGCGTACAGAACGTGCTGGTCGCCGGGCGGCAGTAGGGGCCTAGCCCCCGGCGTTCGCCACCAGCAGCAACACCCCGAACAGGGTCCAGTCGTTGAAGACGTGGGCGATCACGGACGCCCAGAGGTTCCGCGTGGTCAGATACGCGCCGAGCAGGATCAGGCGCGCGCCGCCGATCAGCACGACCGCTTGCAGGATGTGCCACTGATAGGTCGGAAAATGCATCGCCGCGAAGGCGAGGGCGGCGGCGATCGTGCCGATGGCGACGGCGGCTCCGCGCGGCAGGCCCAGCCGCCGCATCAGCGCCATGACAGCGAGGAAGGGGATGACCGTGACCAACTCCTCGCCGACCAGCTGAAGTCCCGTCAGGGCGAAGAAGCCGGGAACGGCGCCAGGCGTGAGCCCTGACAGCAGGTCGCCGACCGGGTTGGGCGCGGTCGGGATGAGCTGGGTGACGCCCAATCCGAGCAGTGGGACCGCGAGCAGATTCAGAAGGCCGAAGCCCAGCCCGACGGCGATGTCCCGCCCCGTGGGCCGGGGCAGGACCAGGCCGAGACGGCCCTCCGTCAGAACGTACAGGCCGACCAGCGGCACGCCGACGAACAGGAGCACCGCCGGAAGCATGCCCAGCGTGGCCTCCCCCAACAGCAGGGCGGTGAAGCCCGCCGCGACGGCGAGCAGGGCGACGGCCCAGCGCCAGGCGACCGGCCGGGCGGCGCCCTCGTCGGCGAAGGGCAGGGGCCGCGATGTGCTCGCCATCAATAGGGATCGATCGAGAGGACGCGGCCGTCAGAGGTGGCCCGGCAGACCGAGCGGTAGCTGCCGGTCGCCATGGTCAGCTCCCACTGGTCTCGCCCGAGGTCGCGTACGCTGATCGGCGTGCTCGAGCCCTGGGGGCTGTTCTGATACTCGTCGGCGCGGCGCGAGCAGGCGTTCTGGGCGGGCCAGGGCGCCCGGCGGACCCAGCTGGAGTTGGAGTGGCGGCGGTTGGACGCCTCGCCCTCACCGGCGAGGTAGCCCTCGTGATAGCCCTCGGTCTCGTGACGGTCGTCGTAGGGGGAGCCGTAGAGGCCCGCTTGATAGCCGCGCTGGTACTCGGAATCATGGTCGCGGTCGGCGTCGTTGTGGCGACGGTTGTGAGCGGCGATGGCGGCGGCCAGGCCGACGATGGCCACGCCCGCGACGACGGCGGCGGTGTGGTCGTGGTTTGAGCCCTCGCTTCCGCACTCCGAGCGACCGGCCTGATTGATCGACTGATAGCGACCGTCGCGGGTCATGATGGCCACGCATTCGTCGCCCCGGCGCCAGTAGGTCAGGCGTCCATCGCCGACGACCTCGCTGCGGTCGGTGACCTGATAGCCCCGGCGCCCCAGTTCGCCCTCGGCCTGACCGGCGCGGGCGCCGACCAGATCGGACAGCCGGCCCGGCGTCTGGGCGGCGGCGGGCGCCACGGACGCCAGGGCGAGGGCTGTGGACAGGCCGGTGACGGCGCAGGATCGAGCGAACGACATGGGGAGGGCTCCTCTGGCTGAAGGCCGCGGGACGCGACCGCCAGACAGTAGAGGCATGAACTCGCTCACCCGGCGAGTCCCGTTCCGCGCGCATGGGCGGAATTCATCATCTTCGGGGTGTGGGGGGAGGGGCAGAAACACAAACGGCCGCTCCCCGAGGAGCGGCCGTGTGGTCATCGTCACAGACAATGGAGAGAAACGAGGTGCGCCACTTTCGTAAGAAAGTGGCGCGAGTGACGGGGCTCGAACCCGCGACCTCCGGCGTGACAGGCCGGCACTCTAACCAACTGAGCTACACCCGCGTTTCCCGACCGAAGCGCTGGTGCGCCGCGGCGAGGGGCGTCGTTTAGGCGGGCTCGCCGGGGACGTCAACAGGCCGTGTCAGGAAAAATTCAGATCACCGGTTGGCGATGCCCGGACCGGCCACGGCGGCGGCCTCCGGCAGGGCCGTCGGACCCATCAGACCGCCCTCCGCAGGGGGCTGGACGGCCACGGCGGGCGGGGGCGCTTCGTAGTGCACGCCCACGCCCGGCCCCAGCGGCAGGTCCAGCGCCACCCACAGGGCGACCATGCTCAGACCGGCCACCAGGAAGGCTCCGGCGTAGGGCAGCATGGTCGACATCAGCGAGCCGAGGCCGAATTTCGGGTCCCAGCGCTGGGCGAAGGTCAGAATCAGCGGGAAGTAGCTCATCAGCGGCGTGGCGATGTTGGTGACCGAATCCCCCATGCGGTAGCCGGCGGTGGTCATCTCGGGACTGATTCCCAGCAGCATGAACATCGGCACCACGATGGGCGCCAGCGCCGACCACTTGGCCGAGGCCGAGCCGACGAACAGGTCGAAGAAGCAGGAGACCAGCACCACGCTGATCAGCAGCAAGGGGGCGGGGAGGTCGATGGCTTTCAGCTGTTCGGCGGCGTTGATGGCCAGGATCGGGCCCAGACCCGACCAGTTGAACATGGCCACGAAGTGGGCGGCGAAGAAGACCAGCACGAGATAGGGGGCCAGCTGGACGATGCCCTCGCGCATCATGCGGACCAGGTCGCGGTGGCTCTGGACGCTCTTCGAACCGACGCCGAAGGCCGCGCCGGACAGGAAGAAGGTGAGGGCGAAGAAGGCGGCCAGCGACTTGTAGAGCGGATTGAAGCGCTGCTGGGGCTCGGCGTCGGCATCGATGAAGGGCGAGCCGGGCAGGAGGGTGATCAGGGCCCAGACGGCGATCATGGCCAGCACGGTCAGGCCCGCATAGGCCAGGCCGCGCTTCTCGTCGGCGGTGAGGGGCGTCTTCTCTTCCTTTGTCGGGACGGTCGCGCCCGCGGGTTGCCATGGTCCGAGGCGGGGCTCGATGATCCGGTCGGTGATGAACCAGACGATGGGGGTGAAGACGAGCACGACCCCGACGATGAAGAACCAGTTGCCGGCGATGTTCACCGAATAGGACGGATCGATCAGATGGGCGGCGGGCTCGGTGATACCCAGCAGCAGGGCGTCCTGGGCGCCGGGGAAGAGGTTGCCGGCGTATCCGCCCGAGACGGCCGCGAAGCCGGCGGCGAGGCCGGCCAGCGGATGCCGGCCGGCGGCGGCGAACATGACGGCGGCCAGGGGGATGACCACCACATAGGCGGCGTCCGAGGCGTGGTGCGAGACCATGCCGGTGATGACGATGACCGGGGTGAGGATCAGCTTGGGCGCATTCAGCAGGGCGCCGCGGATGGCGGTGGTGAACAGGCCGCTGCGCTCGGCGACTGACGCCCCGTATATAATGGTGACCACGATCCCCAGAGGCGGGAAGTCGGTAAGGGTCGCGGGCATGCCGATGAAGAGCTGCTCCAGGTTCGCCGGAGACAGCAGGCTTTCAGCGACCAGGGTGTCGCCGGTGACCGGATTGACCGCCGACCAGCCGAGGCCGGAGCCGATCAGGCTGAGGACGATCAGCCCTCCGATCAGCCAGAGGAAGAGAAAGACCGGATCCGGCAGCCGGTTGCCGATGCGTTCGATGCCGTTGAGCACCCGGGCTCCGATAGTCATGCGTTTCTCCCCGAGGACCCTTTGGACAGTCGGCCATAGGGCTTGAGGCCGGGCTCGGGGGCAAGCGGTCGGACCTGCGACACGCTGTCCGCAAAACTGCGAACCGTTCGCAAGAAAAACCTTTCTCCATATGGGTTTGAACCGTGGGGGTTACGGGTCTAGAAAGCGCCGAATCCGCCCCTCCCTCTGTGGCGGACGAGGTCCAAACGGATGAATGCATTCCTTCTCGAATATCTGCCGATCGTGATCTTTCTCGGGATCGCGGCGGTGATCGGGCTCGTCTTCATGTTGGCGGCCTGGATCATGGCTCCGACGAATCCGGACTCGGAGAAGCTGTCCGCCTATGAGTGCGGCTTCAACGCGTTCGATGATGCGCGCATGAAGTTCGACGTGCGCTTCTATCTGGTGTCGATCCTCTTCATCATCTTCGATCTGGAAGTAGCCTTCCTGTTCCCGTGGGCGGTGTCGATGTTCGACCTGTCGCACGCGGGCATGATCTTCGCCTTCTGGTCGATGATGATCTTCCTCGGCGTTCTGACCGTCGGCTTCATCTACGAATGGAAGAAGGGCGCGCTCGAATGGGAGTGACCACCAACAACGTGCCGCTGATCGGCATGGGCAACTCCGGCGCGTCGCCGGTGGGCCCGGGCGGGTCGTCGCCCGTCGCCTACGGCCTGGGCGCCCGCTCGATGGTCGAGGGCTATGATCCCGCGATCCACGACAAGTTCTTCGAGGCGGTGAACACCGAGCTCGGCGAGCGCGGCTTCCTGACGACCTCGCTGGACGACGTGATCCAGTGGGCCCGGACCGGCTCGCTGATGTGGATGACCTTCGGCCTGGCCTGCTGCGCCGTCGAGATGATTCAGATGTCGATGCCGCGCTTCGACGTCGAGCGCTTCGGCATGGCCCCGCGCGCCAGCCCGCGTCAGTCGGACCTGATGATCGTCGCCGGCACCCTGACCAACAAGATGGCCCCGGCCCTGCGCAAGGTCTACGACCAGATGCCTGACCCGCGTTACGTGGTGTCGATGGGCAGCTGCGCGAACGGCGGCGGGTATTATCACTACAGCTACAGCGTTGTTCGCGGTTGTGACCGCGTGGTGCCGGTGGACGTCTATGTGCCCGGGTGCCCGCCGACGGCGGAGGCGCTGCTGTACGGCCTGCTGCAGCTGCAGAAGAAGATCCGTCGCACGGGGACCATCGAACGATGACCTCTCTGGTGAAGCAGCAAGAGCTGGAAACCGCCCTGACGCCGCTGGGCGCCGAGATGGTGGCCGAGCTGGGCGTGCAGGCGCAGGTGGCGTTCGGCGAACTGACGCTGATTGCCGAGCGCGAGAAGATCGCCGAGGTGCTGTCGGTGCTTAAGGAGCGTTTCGGCTTCCAGCAGCTGATCGATCTGTGCGGCGTGGACTTCCCGGATCGCGAGGAGCGGTTCGAGGTGGTCTATCACCTGCTGTCGATGACCCGGAACGTGCGCGTGCGGGTGAAGGTGACGACGGACGAGGTCCAGCCGGTGCCGAGCGCCGTGTCGGTCTATCCGAACGCCGACTGGTTCGAGCGCGAGGCGTTCGACATGTACGGCATGCTGTTCTCGGGCCACCCGGACCTGCGCCGCATCCTGACCGACTACGGCTTCCAGGGGCATCCGCTGCGCAAGGACTTCCCGATGACGGGCTACGTCGAGGTGCGGTACGATGAGGAGCAGAAGCGGGTCGTCTACGAACCCGTCAAGCTGACCCAGGAGTTCCGGAACTTCGACTTCCTGTCTCCGTGGGAAGGCGCTGAGTATCCCGCCCCGGTCCTGCCGGGCGACGAGAAGGTGAAGTGATGGCCGAAGGTTCGAGCATTCCGGCTCCGCTCGGCGCGACCGACGTCTTCGACGACATGGAAGACGGCCGCACCGCCCACGCGCGCGAGATGGACGACCGCAAGTTCACCATCAACTTCGGCCCGCAACACCCGGCCGCGCACGGCGTGCTGCGCCTGGTGCTGGAGCTGGACGGCGAGATCGTGACCCGCGTGGATCCGCATATCGGCCTGCTGCACCGCGGCACCGAGAAGCTGATGGAGGCGCGGACCTATCTGCAGAACGTGCCGTACCTGGATCGCCTCGACTACGTCGCGCCGATGAACCAGGAGCACGCCTTCTGCCTGGCCATCGAGAAGCTGCTCGGGATCGAGGTGCCTTACCGCGCTCAGCTGATCCGCGTGCTGTATTCCGAGATCGGCCGGATCGGGAACCACCTGCTGAACGCGACCATGCAGGCCATGGACGTCGGCGCCCTGACGCCCCCGCTGTGGGGCCACGAAGAGCGCGAGAAGCTGATGGTGTTCTACGAGCGCGCTTGTGGCGCCCGTCTGCACGCCAACTATTTCCGTCCCGGTGGCGTCCACCAGGACCTGCCGATGGACCTGATCGACGACATCGGTCGCTGGTGCCAGACCTTCCCGGACGCGCTGAAGGATATCGAGGCGCTGGTCACCGAGAACCGCATCTTCAAGCAGCGTAACGTCGACATCGGCGTGGTGTCGAAGCAGGAGGCCCTGGACTGGGGCTTCACCGGCGTGATGCTGCGCGGCTCGGACATCGCCTGGGACCTGCGCAAGTCGCAGCCGTACGAATGCTATGCCGAGATGGAATTCGACGTTCCGGTCGGCAAGAACGGCGACTGCTGGGACCGCTACCTCTGCCGCGTCGAGGAGATGAAGCAGTCGGTGCGGATCATGGAGCAGTGCGTGCACAAGCTGCGCAACTGCCCGGGCGAGCCGGTCATGATCGAGGACAACAAGATCGTCCCGCCGCGCCGGGGTGAGATGAAGCGCTCGATGGAAGCGCTGATCCACCACTTCAAGCTCTACACCGAGGGCTTCAAGACGCCGGAAGGCGAGTCCTACGCCGCTGTCGAGGCGCCGAAGGGCGAGTTCGGCATCTATCTGGTCTCCGACGGCACCAACAAGCCGTACCGGGTGAAGATCTCGGCGCCGGGTTTCCGTCACCTGCAGGCGATGGACTGGATGAACCGCAACCACCAGCTGGCCGACGTCTCGGCCATCCTGGGCTCGCTCGACATCGTTTTCGGAGAAGTGGACCGATGAGCGTTCGTCGTCTCGCCAAGGAACAGCCCGCCTCGTTCGCCTTCTCGAAGGCAACCAAGACGAAATGCGACTGGTGGATCGCCAAATATCCGGAAGGCCGTCAGCAATCGGCGGTGATCCCGATCCTGTGGCTGGTGCAGAAGCAGGAAGGCTGGGTCTCGGAGCCCGCTATCCGCGCCATCGCCGAGCTGCTGGGCATGCCCTACATCCGGGTGCTGGAGGTCGCGACCTTCTACACCATGTTCATGCTGGAGCCGGTGGGCACGGCGGCCCTGATTCAGGTGTGCGGCACGACGCCGTGCATGCTGCGCGGCGCCAACGACCTGATGGACGTCTGCAAGAAGAAGATCGGGCCGAAGCAGACGCTGAGCGCCGACGGCCGCTTCACCTGGGAAGAAGTCGAGTGCATGGGCGCCTGCGCCAATGCCCCCATGGCCGCGATCAACGACTACTATTTCGAAGACCTGACGCCGGACAATCTGGCCCAGATCATCGACGACTTCGCCGCCGGCAAGAAGCCCAAGCCTGGCTCGCGCGTCGGTCGTCACACCTCGGAGCCGGAAGGCGGCGCTCGCACGCTGACCGATCCGAAGCTGTATGACGGCTCGGCCGCCAAGCCGATCAAGAAGCTGCCGAACAGCGAGCCGGTGAAAGCATGAGCCTGCCTGATCTCGACACGGAGGAGGGCCGCGCGGCCTACCGCGCCGAGGTGAAGGCTGTCGGCCGTCCGTTCCGGCTGGGCGGTCTGGCGCTGATCCTGCTGGGCGCCGGCTATGTCATCGCCACCCGCTACGACGCCGTGCCGGTGATCGAGCCCCTGATGCTGGTCGCCTACGGCTTCGTCGCCGCGGGATGGGTGCTGTTCCTGGCCGCGACCTGGATGCGGACCCGCTACCACAAGCGCCGTCTGGCGGAGGGGCTGTGATGGCGAAGCAGGCGGACCCCTCAGCGACCTGGCGCGTGATGATTCTGGCCGGCGTGGGTGACTTAGTCATCGGCGCGGGCATGGCCTTCGCCGGGCTGACCGACCTGATCGGGCCGGACATGGAAATCCTGGCTGTCGTCGGCGCGGTGATCGCCGTGATCGGCGTCGGCATCGTCCTGTGGGGACGGCACAAATTGAGTCAGGCGGGCGACCGCCGCGGAGATCTGAACTGACCATGGTCGGCATTCTCGAAGACAAGGATCGCATCTTCACCAACCTCTATGGTCTCCAGGACTGGGGCCTCGAGGGCGCGAAGACGCGCGGCGCGTGGAACGCGACGAAGGACATGCTCGACCTGGGTCGGGACTGGATCATCACCAACGTCAAGAACTCGGGCCTGCGCGGACGCGGCGGCGCCGGCTTCTCGACCGGCCTGAAGTGGTCCTTCATGCCCAAGGAAGTGAAGGATCGTCCTCACTACCTGGTGGTGAACGCCGACGAATCCGAGCCCGCGACCTGCAAGGATCGCGAGATCATGCGCCACGATCCGCAGCTGCTGATCGAAGGCTGCCTGATCGCCAGCTTCGCGATGCAGGCCCACGCCTGCTACATCTACCTGCGCGGCGAGTACGTGCTGGAGCGCGAGCGGATGGAAGCCGCAGTGAAGCAGGCCTACGAGGCCAAGCTGATCGGCAAGAACAACGTCCATGGCTGGGACTTCGACGTCTACATCCACCACGGCGCCGGCGCGTACATCTGCGGTGAAGAGACGGCCCTGCTGGAGTCGCTGGAAGGCAAGAAAGGCCAGCCGCGCCTGAAGCCGCCGTTCCCGGCCGGCGCAGGTCTCTATGGCTGCCCGACGACCGTGAACAACGTGGAATCGATCGCCGTGGTCGGCACCATCCTGCGCCGCGGCGCGGACTGGTTCGCCAGCTTCGGTCGTCCGAACAACACCGGCACCAAGCTGATGTCGCTGGCCGGGCACATCAACACGCCGTGCGTGGTTGAAGAGGCCATGTCGATGCCGCTGCGCCAGCTGATCGAGGATCACGGCGGCGGCGTGCGCGGCGGCTGGGGCAACCTGAAAGCCATCATCCCCGGCGGCGCGTCCTGCCCGGTGATCACCCGCGAACAGGCTGAAGTCGCCCTGATGGACTTCGACTCGATGCGCGAGCTGCGATCGTCGCTGGGCACCGCGGGCGTGACCGTGATGGACGAGTCCACCGACATCGTGAAGGCGATCGCCCGCATCAGCTACTTCTTCAAGCACGAGAGCTGCGGCCAGTGCACGCCGTGCCGTGAAGGCACCGGCTGGATGTGGCGCGTGCTGGAGCGGATGGCGATCGGTGAAGCCGACCCGTCGGAAATCGACATGCTGCTGGAAGTCTCGACCCAGATCGAAGGTCACACGATTTGCGCCCTGGGCGACGCGGCGGCCTGGCCGGTTCAGGGCCTGATCCGTCACTTCCGCCACGAGATCGAGGACCGCATCTCCACCTACCGAAGCCGCCGCGCGAGCTTCGCCGGCCACGCGATCGCCGCGGAGTAACGATGCGCCTGACCGCCGTTTCGATGCTGGCCCTTCTGACCCTCGCCGCCTGCGGCGAGCGGACGGACGTGCCTGCCTCGACCCCGGCGGAAAAGGTGTCGGCGGCCAATCCGGCCTCGGACGGGCAGGCGAGCGTGCCGGTCGTGCTGACCGCGCCCGAACTGCGTCGCGTCTGCCGGGCGGGACTGGCGGCCATCCACGGCCAGGACGTCTTGGCCATCGAGGTGGATGGGCTGGAAGGGCAGGTGGTGAATCTGTCGTGGCGCGCCCCGGTCGACGGCGGACGTCGTCGTGGTCAGTGCCGTGTGGACGGCGATCTGGTGACCTGGAAGCCGGTCGACGCCCCGACGCCGGAATCCAATCGCTGGATGAACCAGTCGGGCGATCCGGTGACGCGTTTCGTGCTGGACGGGGACGCCATCACCATCAATACGACCCTGCCGGACGGAACGACCGCCTCGCAGACGGTCGACCTGCCCGCGGAGCGCGGCTGATGGGCGTGGACATGATCATTTCAGGCCGGGCGACTGCGCCGGCCGGTGTCTTTATCAACGGGGGAGTTTGATATGCGTGGCAAGATCCTGAGCTATGACGACTACACGGGCTCCGGCCTGATCAGCGGCGACGACGGCGGCCGCTACACCTTCACGCGCGGCGGCCTGATGGGCGCCCGTGAGGTGTTCCAGGGCATGGACGTCGACTTCGAAGTGGCCGACGGCGTGGCCACCAACATCTACGTCACCGGTGGCGGCGCGAGCTCTCTGTCGGGCGACAAGAACAAGATCGTCGCTGCCCTGCTGGCCTTCTTCCTCGGCGGGATCGGGATCCACAAATTCTACCTCGGCAAGACGACCGCCGGGGTGATCATGCTGCTGTGCGGCACGATCGGCTGGATCACCTTCGGCATCGTGCCGGGGATCATCTGGATCATCGCCTTCATCGAATTCATCATCTACCTGGTCAAATCGGACGCCGAGTTCAACCGCGACTATGTCGTGGGGAACAAGTCCTGGTTCTGATCCGGTCCGCTTAAGTAAAAGAAACGCAGAGGTCGCGGGTAATGCCCATCGCGAAAGTCAACGGCGTAGAGACCGAGTTCGAGCCCGGTATGACCGTGCTCCAGGTCGCCGAGCGCGCCGGTCATGAAATTCCGCGCTTCTGCTACCACGAGCGGCTGTCGATCGCCGGCAACTGCCGCATGTGCCTTGTCGAGGTGAAGCCGGGACCGCCGAAGCCGCAGGCTTCGTGCGCGCTCCCGGCCGCCGACGGCCAGGAAATCTTCACCGACACGCCGATGGTGAAGAAGGCCCGCGAAGGGGTGATGGAGTTCCTGCTCATCAACCACCCGCTGGACTGCCCGATCTGCGACCAGGGCGGGGAGTGCGACCTGCAGGACCAGGCCGTCGGCTACGGTCGTGACGGCTCGCGCTACGCCGAGAACAAGCGCGCGGTCGAAGAAAAGAACATGGGTCCGACGGTGAAGACCTTCATGACGCGGTGCATCCAGTGCACCCGTTGTGTCCGCTTCATCACCGAGGTGGCGGGCGTGCCCGACATCGGCATGATCTCGCGCGGCGAGGACGCCGAGATCACCACCTATCTGGAAAAGAACATCGACAGCGAGCTGTCTGGAAACGTCAACGACCTTTGCCCGGTGGGGGCCCTGACGCACCGCCCGTGGCAGTACCACTATCGTCCGTGGGAGCTGAAGAAGACCGAGACCATCGACGTCATGGACGCGCTGGGCTCGAACATCCGCGCCGACTTCAAGGGCTCGGAAGTCATGCGCGTGCTGCCGCGCGTGAATGAAGGCATCAACGAGGAGTGGCTGTCGGACATCAGCCGCTACGCCGTCGACGGCCTGCAGCGCCAACGTCTGGACCGCCCCTACGTCCGTGAAAACGGTCGCCTGCGCGCCGCCTCGTGGGATGAGGCTCTGGGCGTCGTGGCCGCCAAGCTTAACGCCGCCCCGGCGGACCGCATCGGCGTGGTCGCGGGCGACCTGCAGGACGCGGAATCGATGAAGGCGGCGCTGGACCTGTTCCGCGCCCTGGGCTCGGCCAACACGGACTGCCGTCAGGACGGCGCGGCGCTGGGCGTCGGTCCGCGCGAGGGCTGGCTGTTCAACAGCGGCCTGCAAGGCATTGAAAACGCGGACGCTGTCCTCATCGTCGGCGCCAATCCGCGCAGCGAGGCTCCGCTGCTGAACGCCCGCCTGCGCAAGGCCTGGCTGGCCGGCAAGACCGAGATCGGCCTGATCGGCGAACAGGCGGCCCTGACCTTCGACTACAACTGGCTGGGCGCCGGTTCGAAGACCCTGGGCAAGCTGCCCAAGGCGGCCGTCGACTTCCTGACCAAGGCCGAGCGCCCGGCGATCATCGTCGGCTCGGGCGCCCTGACCGGCGCGACCGGCCCGGCCGTGTTGAACGCCCTGGGCGCGCTGGCCAAGAAGGTCGGCGTGGTCACCGAGGGCTGGAACGGCTTCAACGTCCTGCACGCCGCCGCCTCGCGCGTCGCCGGCCTGGACATGGGCTTCATCCCGGGCGAGGGCGGCAAGACCGTCTTCGAAATGATCAAGCCGGGCGCGCTGGACGTGCTGTTCCTGCTCGGCGCGGACGAGATCGAACTGGGCGGTTCGGACGCCTTCCGCGTCTATCTGGGGTCGCACGGCGACCGCGGCGCGCACGGCGCCGATGTGATCCTGCCGGGCTCGGCCTACACCGAGAAGGCGGGCCTGTACGTGAACACCGAGGGCCGGGTGCAGATGGCGGAACGCGTCGTCTTCCCGAAGGGACAGGCCAAGGAAGACTGGGCCGTCCTGCGCGCCCTGTCGGCCCTGGTCGGCCAGACCCTGCCGTATGACACCCTGGACGCCCTGCGTTCGAAGCTGATGGCGGATCATCCGACGTTCGGCCGCATCGACTATCTGCCGGCGCCCGCGTCGTTCGACGTGGCGGCGCTGGGCCAGAAGGGCGACCTGGGCGACATCGCCTTCGCCTCGCTGGTGCGCGACCCCTATCTGAACAATCCGATCACGCGCGCCAGCGTGACCATGGCCGAGCTGTCCGCCCAGCGGATCGCCCCGGTCGCGATGGCGGCGGAGTAAGGCTCTATGGACTTCTGGACCACTCCTCTCGGCTGGACCCTCGCCACCATCGGCGCGATCCTGCTCGTCACCGTCGGCGTGCTGGTGGCCGTCGCCTTCCTGCTGCTGGCTGACCGCAAGGTCTGGGCCGGCATCCAGATGCGCAAGGGCCCGAACGTCGTCGGCCCGTTCGGCCTGCTTCAGTCCTTCGCGGACATGATCAAGTTCGTGCTGAAGGAAATCGTCGTGCCGGCGGGCGCCGACAAGTCGATCTTCCTGCTCGCGCCGATCATCACCGTGATCACGGCCTTCATGGTCTGGGCGGTCATCCCGTTCGCGCCGGGCTGGGTCATCTCTGACCTGAACATCGGCATCCTGTACGTGCTCGCGATCAGCTCGCTGGGCGTCTACGGCATCATCATGGGCGGCTGGGCTTCGAACTCGAAGTATCCGTTCCTGGGCGCCCTGCGTTCGGCGGCGCAGATGGTGTCGTACGAAGTCTCGATCGGCCTGGTGATCATCAACGTCATCCTGCTGGCCGGCACGATGAACCTGTCCGAGATCGTCTCGGCCCAGCAGGGCGGGATCTGGAACTGGTTCGTCTTCGGCGGCGGGCTCGACACCTGGCCGACGATCATCGTGCTGTTCCCGATGATGATCGTCTTCTTCGTCTCGGCCCTGGCCGAGACCAACCGCCCGCCGTTCGACCTGCCGGAAGCGGAGTCGGAACTCGTGGCCGGCTATCAGGTGGAATACAGCTCGACCCCGTACCTGCTCTTCATGATGGGCGAGTACGTGAACATCGTCTTCATGTGCGCCATGATCTCGATCCTGTTCTTCGGCGGTTGGAACCCCGGCGTGCCGCAGGCCTGGCTGGACGCCCTGCCGGCGTGGCTCGAGTACACGATCTACCTGCTGACCTTCTTCGCGAAGATCGTCTTCTGGTTCCTGATGTTCGCCATCGTGAAGGGCTTCGTGCCGCGCTACCGCTATGACCAGCTGATGCGTCTGGGCTGGAAGATCTTCCTGCCGACCTCGCTGGTGGCGGTGGTCTTCACGGCGGCCTGGCGCGTGTTCGCGGTGGGCCACTGATGATCCGCGCGCTCGTCCTTTCCGGCCTGATGCTGGCGGCCCTGTCCGCCGGCGGCTGCCAGACCGTCTTCCGGCCGATCCAGCCGGAGGCGAGCTCGCCCATGGGCGATCTGGCGCGGGCGGAGCGGGCGCGCGACCGCAACGCGCGCAACCATCCGGCCTGCCGGTCGGATCGCAGCGAGCGCGACGACCAGCCGGAAGGCTGCGAGCGCGTGGTGAGGCGGGGCCGATGATCCGTCTAGCGACCCTCATCCTGGCCGCGGTCACGCTGACCGCCTGCGCCGGCAAACCGTATGAACCCCTGCCTGTGTCTGGCTATCAGTGGCAGCAGCGGCAGGAACGCATCGAACGCCGGGAGGCCGAGCGCCTTCAGCGTTGCGAGGCGATGGATAAACAAAGCGAGCGTTACGCCCGCGAGTGCCCGCGTACCGGAGGCGCGCAATAATGTTGAACCGTCTCGTCCAGGCCGCGAAGGGGGCGTTGCTGATCGACGCCGTCGGCGCCTTCGGCCTGACCCTGAAATACATGGCCCGTCCCAAGATGACGGTGAACTATCCCTTCGAGAGGAATCCGCAGTCGCCGCGCTTCCGGGGCGAGCACGCGCTGCGCCGCTATGCGAACGGCGAGGAACGCTGCATCGCCTGCAAGCTGTGCGAGGCCATCTGCCCGGCCCAGGCCATCACCATCGAGGCCGAACCGCGCGCCGACGGCAGCCGCCGCACGACCCGCTACGACATCGACATGGTGAAATGCATCTACTGCGGCCTGTGCCAGGAGGCCTGCCCGGTGGACGCGATCGTCGAGGGTCCGAACTCGGAGTTCACGACCGAGACCCGCGAGGAACTGCTGTACGACAAGGAGCGCCTGCTCTCGAACGGGGATCGTTGGGAACGACTGATCGCCAAGAATCTGGAACTCGACGCGCCTTATCGCTAGAGCGAAATCGGCCCGGCGCCTTGGGCGTCGGGCTCAGATTTCGCTCCAGTGATATCCGACCATTTTTTGGATTTGGGCCATTCGGCCCAAGGCAAAAATGGTCTAGGGCGCACACGCTGAACGGGGAGGGCGATTCCGAACGGGGTCGCCGCCCATAACCGAAAGGGGCTCTGGCCTCCGATGTTGCAAGGCATTGCCTTCTATCTGCTGGCGGCGGTTGCCGTGGTGAGCGCCCTCCTGGTCGTCACCTCGAAGAACCCCGTGCACAGTGTTCTCTTCCTCATCCTGACCTTCTTCACGGCGGCGGGTCTGTTCGTCCTGCTCGGCGCGGAGTTCCTCGCCATGCTGCTGGTGGTCGTCTACGTCGGCGCCGTCGCGGTGCTGTTCCTGTTCGTGGTCATGATGCTGGACGTCGACTTCCTGCGGCTGCGGGAAGGGTTCGCGCGCTACATGCCGCTGGCGGTGATCGTGGCGGGCGTGCTGCTGGCCGAGATGATCATGATCTCCCTGGCCACGGTCGTCGGCGGCGCGGCTGCGGATGCGACGGTTCCGGTGGCCGCCACGGCGGACGCCTCGAACATCGAGACCATCGGTCGGGTGCTCTATACGGACTACGTCTACTTCTTCCAGGCGGCGGGCATCGTCCTGCTGATCGCGATGATCGGCGCCATCGTCCTGACCCTGCGCCACAAGCCCCACGTCAAACGCCAGAACGTCGCTGATCAGGTCGGTCGCGACGCCAAGAAGGCCATGGAAGTGAAGTCGGTCGCCACCGGCGCGGGCGTCACCCCCGAGGATCTGATCTGATGGTCGTCACCCTGCAGCACTATCTGGCGGTCGCCGCCATCCTGTTCACCATCGGTGTCTTCGGCATCTTCGTGAACCGCAAGAACGTCATCATCATCCTGATGTCGGTCGAGCTGATCCTGCTGGCCGTGAACATCAACTTCGTCGCCTTCTCGACCTACCTCAACGACGTGTCGGGGCAGATCATGGCCATGTTCGTGCTTACCGTCGCGGCCGCCGAGGCCGCCGTGGGCCTGGCCATCCTGGTGACCTTCTTCCGTAACCGCGGCGATATCGCCGTGGACGACGCCTCGGTCATGAAGGGCTGATCGTGAACCTCCAGCTCCTCGTCACTCTCGGGATCTTCGCGCCGCTGCTGGGCGCGGCCATCGTCGGCCTGTCGGGCCGCCGGTTGGGCAATGTCCTGTCGCAGTCCATCACCACGGGTCTGCTGTTCTTCGCCTGCGCCGTCTCCTGGACTGTCTTCGGCCAGTGGACCTGGGGCCATCTCGAGCCCTTCACCATCACGCTGGCGCCGTTCATCCACGTCGGCGACTTCATCTCGAACTGGTCGATCCGCATCGACGCCCTGTCGGCCACGATGCTGGTGGTGGTGACCAGCGTCTCGTCGCTGGTTCACCTGTACAGCTGGGGCTACATGGCCGAGGACCCGGACAAGCCGCGGTTCTTCGCCTATCTGTCGCTGTTCACCTTCGCCATGCTGGCGCTGGTAACCGCCGCCGACTTCATGCAGCTTTTCTTCGGCTGGGAAGGCGTGGGTCTGGCCTCGTATCTGCTGATCGGCTTCTGGTACAAGAAGCCCACCGCCAGCGCCGCCGCCATCAAGGCCTTCGTGGTCAACCGCGTTGGCGACTTCGGCTTTGCCCTTGGCATTTTCACCGTCTTCTGGATGTTCGGCACGATCCAGTTCGCCGAGTTCTTCCCGCTGATCGCCGCCAAGGCGGGCACGGGCTGGGAGTTCCTGGGCCACACCTGGTCGGCGCTCGATCTGGCCGCCTTCCTCCTGTTCATCGGCGCGATGGGCAAGTCGGCGCAGTTCTTCCTGCACACCTGGCTGCCGGACGCGATGGAAGGCCCGACCCCGGTGTCGGCCCTGATCCACGCGGCGACCATGGTGACCGCCGGCGTCTACATGGTCTGCCTGCTGTCGCCGCTGTTCGAGTATGCGCCGACGGCCTCGGCCATCGTCGCCACCATTGGCGCGGTCACGGCCCTGTTCGCCGCGACGGTCGGTCTGGCCCAGAACGACATCAAGCGGGTCATCGCCTATTCGACCTGTTCGCAGCTCGGCTACATGTTCTTCGCCGCGGGCGTGGGCGCCTATGAGGCGGCCATGTTCCACCTGTTCACCCACGCCTTCTTCAAGGCCCTGCTGTTCCTGGGCGCCGGTTCGGTGATCCACGGCATGCACCACGAGCAGGACATGCGGAAGATGGGCGGCCTGTGGAAGCTGCTGCCGATCACCTATGCGGTGATGACCATCGGCACGATCGCCATCACCGGTCTGGGCATCCCCGGGATCGGCGGTCTGGCGGGCTTCTATTCGAAGGACGCGATCATCGAGAGCGCCTTCGCCGCCGCGGCCTCGGGCCATTCGCCGATCGGCCTGTTCGCCTTCTTCGTCGGCATCTTCGCCGCCGGTCTGACGGCCTACTATTCGTGGCGTCTGGTCTTCATGACCTTCCACAACAAGCCGGTCTGGAAGGACGAGCACCATGATGATCATTCCCACGCGCATGCTGATCACGCCGCGCACGCCCAGATCGAGACGCACGACGAGCCGCTGGCCGATCACGACGATCACGCCCATGATGACCACGGCCACCACGGTCCGCTGAAGCCGCACGAGAGCCCGCCGGTGATGCTGGTTCCGCTGCTGCTGCTGTCGGTCGGCGCCGTCTTCGCCGGTCTGGTCTTCGCGCCCTTCTTCATCGGGCACCACGAGGGCGAGTTCTGGAAGGCCGCCATCTTCTCGGGTCCGCACAACCACGTCCTGCACGACGCCCACTCGGTTCCGACCTGGGTGAAGTGGTCGCCGCTGATCATGACCCTGATCGGCACCTTCGCGGCCTTCTGGCTCTATGTCCTCAAGGAGGGCATGGCGCGCCGGATGGCCGATCGCGGAAGCCCGGTCCACGCCTTCCTGATGAACAAGTGGTACTTCGACGAGCTGTACGACTTCATTTTCGTCAAGGGCGCCAAGGCTGTCGGCGACTTCTTCTGGAAGATCGGCGACGTGAAGATCATCGACGGGGGAGGGCCCAACGGCTTCGCCTGGCTGTCCCGCAAGTTCGCCGGCGGGCTGGCCCGCTTCCAGTCCGGCTATGTCTATTTCTACGCCTTCGTGATGCTGCTCGGCCTGGCCGGCTTCCTCGCCTTCGCTATCTATTGGTGGGGAGCCTGATCTTGCCCCAGATCCCCTTCATCCTGAGCGTCGTCACCTTCCTGCCGCTGGTGGGCGCCGCCCTGCTGCTGCTGACCCGTCTGGGCGGCAAGGGCTCGGACAGCGCCGCGCGCTGGATCGCCCTGACGACGACCCTGGCGACCCTGGTCGTCTCGGTCGTGCTGGTGGCCAATTTCGACTCGTCGAACCCGGCCTACCAGTTCGTTGAGCTGGTCCAGTGGTTCTCGGGCGCCAGCTATCACCTGGGCGTGGACGGGATTTCGATCCTGTTCGTCCTGCTGACCGCCTTCCTGATGCCAATCTGCATCCTGGCCAGCTGGAGCACGATCAAGGAGCGCGTCAGCGACTATATGATCGCCTTCCTGGTGCTGGAGACGCTGGTCATCGGCGTGTTCACGTCGCTGGACCTTTTCCTGTTCTACATCTTCTTCGAAGGCACCCTCGTCCCGATGTTCATCATCATCGGGGTGTGGGGCGGCCAGAACCGCATCTACGCGGCGTACAAATTCTTCCTGTACACCCTGCTGGGATCGGTCCTGATGCTGCTGGCCATGCTGTGGATGGCGCACACCGCCGGCACCACCAGCATTCCGGAACTGAAGGACTACGCCTTCTCGCCGACCGTGCAGCCGCTGCTGTGGCTGGCCTTCTTCGCCTCGTTCGCGGTGAAGATGCCGATGTGGCCGGTGCACACCTGGCTGCCCGACGCCCACGTGCAGGCGCCGACGGCGGGTTCGGTCATCCTGGCCGGCATCCTGCTGAAGCTGGGCGGCTACGGCTTCATCCTGTTCAACCTGCCCATGTTCCCGCAGGCGTCGCAGATGTTCGCCCCGCTGGTCTGGACCCTGTCGGCCATCGCCGTGGTCTACACCTCGCTGGTCGCCTTCCGTCAGACCGACATCAAGAAGCTGATCGCCTATTCGTCGGTCGCCCACATGGGCTTCGTGACCATGGGCATCTTCGCCGGCAATGATCAGGGCGTGCAGGGCGCGGTCTTCCAGATGTTGAGCCACGGCCTGATCTCGGGCGCGCTCTTCCTCTGCGTCGGCGTCGTCTACGACCGGATGCACACCCGCGAGATCGCCTTCTACGGCGGTCTGACCAGCCGGATGCCTTGGTTCGCCGCCATCTTCCTGATGTTCACCATGGCCAACGTCGGCCTGCCGGGGACCTCGGGCTTCATCGGCGAAATCCTGACGATGACCGGCATCTATCAGGTGTCGACCTGGACGGCGCTGTTCGCGGCCTCGGGCGTGATCTTCTCGGCGGTCTACGCCCTGACGCTGTACCGCAACGTCATGTTCGGCGAGATCACCAATCCGAAGCTCAAGGACATCGCGGACATCGACAAGCGCGAGCTGCTGATCTTCGTGCCGCTCATCGTCGGCACCCTGCTGCTGGGCGTTCAGCCCGGCCTGGTGCTGGACTACACAAACGCCTCCGTTCACGCCCTGACGTCCGCCTATCAACTCGCGATCGGTGGCTGAGACCATGATGCCTGATCTGATTTCCGCCCTTCAAATCTCGGCCCCCGAGATCACGCTCGCGGTCGGCGGCCTTGTGCTGCTGATGATCGGCGCCTTCTCGGGCGAACGCGCCACCGGCCTGGTGTCCTGGCTTTCGGTGGCCCTGCTGATCGCCGCCACCGCCGTGACCGTCACCGGGCCGCTGGGGCGGGCCTTCAGCGGCGCCTATGTGGCTGATCCGCTGGCCGTCTACGGCAAGGCCGTGATCTTCCTGTCCAGCGCCGCCGCCATCGTGCTCGGCAACGGCTGGATGCACCGCCAGAAGATCGCCAAGTTCGAGTTTCCGATCCTGATCGTGCTGGCTTCGGCGGGCATGGGCATGATGGCCTCGTCGGGCGACCTGATCTCGCTCTACGTCGGCATCGAGCTGCACTCGCTGGCCCTGTATGTGCTGGCCGCCTATCACCGCGACGACCTGAAGGCGTCGGAAGCGGGCCTGAAGTATTTCGTGCTGGGCGCCCTGTCGTCGGGCCTGCTGCTGTACGGCGCCAGCCTGATCTACGGCTTCACCGGCTCGATGCGCTTCGAGGACATCGCCGCCTACGCCGCCGCCAACCCGTCGACCGGCCTGATCTTCGGCCTGGTGTTCCTGATTTCGGGTCTGGCCTTCAAGGTCTCGGCCGCGCCGTTCCACATGTGGACGCCGGACGTCTACGAAGGCGCGCCGACCCCGGTCGTGGCCCTGTTCGCCTCGGCCCCGAAGATGGCCGCCATGGTGCTGATCGCCCGCACTCTCGAAGGGGCCTTCGCCAACTCACACCACCAGTGGGCGCAGGTGCTGATCCTGATCTCGCTGATCTCGTTCGCCGTGGGCGCGTTCGGCGGTCTGGTGCAGAAGGACATCCAGCGCCTGCTGGCCTATTCGTCGATCGCCAACATCGGCTACGCCCTGCTGGGCATCGCGGCGGGCACGACCTTCGGCATCCAGGCGATGCTGATCTTCATGACCCTGTACATCATCGACCAGTTCGGCTTCTTCGGCCTGTTGCTGTCGCTGGGCCGCAACGGCCGTCCGATCCGCAAGATCAGCGATCTGGCCGGCCTGCGTAAGGAGCGTCCGCTGACCACCGTCGCGCTGACCATCCTGTCGCTTTCGGTGCTGGGCATGCCGCCGCTGTCTGGCTTCTGGGCCAAGTACTACGTCTTCGGCGCCGCCGCCGACGCGGGCTACTGGATGGCCGGCGCCGCCGGTCTGGTGGCCTCGGTCGTGGCGGGCTTCTACTACCTGCGCATCATCAAGGTGATGTGGTTCGACCCGGCCCCGGAAGGGACCGCGCCGACCGACGCCGCGCCGGTGGAAGCCAAGACCATCGCCCTGGGCGCCGCCGCCTTCAGCTTCCCGCTGGTCATCATGGCCCTGATCTGGCTGGTTCCGGCGGCCGAACGCGCCGCCGTGGGCTTCGGGGTCGGCTGAGGCCTTGGCGACCGCGCCGGTCCTGCTGCTCGACCAGATCGACTCCACCAACGCCGAGGCCCGTCGCCGGGCCGAGGCGGGCGAGACCGGACCCCTGTGGATCGCCGCCCACCGCCAGACCGCCGGGCGCGGTCGGCGGGGCAGGGCGTGGCAGGACAACAGCGGCAACCTGTTCAGCACCCTGCTGACCACCACCCGCAAGCCGCCCGCCGAGGCGGCGCAGGTGACCTTCATCGCGGCCCTGGCCGTGGCGGACCTGCTGGACCGCTATGCGCCCCCGTCCGTGGTGACGATCAAATGGCCCAATGACGTGATGCTGGCGGGGGTGAAGACGTGCGGCATCCTGGTGGAGTCCGGCGCCCATGCCGATGGCGGGCTGTGGCTGGCCGTGGGGATCGGGGTCAATCTGGCCGAGGCGCCGGGGGGGACCGAGCGTCCGGCGACGGCCCTGTCCCATCACCTGTCCGCTGACCATATCGCCCCGCCGCCGGTGGAGCGGGCGGCGGAGGAGCTGGCCGGGACCTTCGGCGTGTGGCTGGACCGTTGGGAGACGCTGGGCTTCCAGCCGATCCTCGACGCCTGGGCCGCGCGCACGCCGGGGCTGGACGGTCCCGCCATCGCCCGGCTGGGGCATGAGACCCTCGAGGGCCGGGCGGAGGGCGTCGCGCCGGACGGGGCGTTGCGTCTGAGGCTGGCGGATGGTTCGCTGCGGCTGGTGTCGGCGGGCGACGTATTCTTCGGGGGGACCCACTGATGCTGCTGGCGATCGAGCAGGGCAACACCAACACGCTGTTCGCGGTCCATGACGGGAGCGAGTGGATCGCCCAGTGGCGCGCGTCCACCGATTCGCAGCGGACGGCGGACGAGTACGCCGTCTGGCTGGCCCAACTGCTGACCACGCGCGGGCTGACGCTGGCGGACCTGACGGGGTGCATCATCTCGTCCGTGGTGCCACAGTCGATCTTCAACCTGCGCAACCTGTCGCGCCGCTATCTGTCGGCCGAGCCGCTGGTGATCGGCGACAATGCCGAGCTGGGCATGACGGCGCGCATCCTGAAGCCGAGCGAGGCGGGGGCGGACCGGCTGGTCAACGCCATCGGGGCGCACCTGATGTATCCCGGCGACCTGATCGTCATCGACAGCGGCACGGCCACCACCTTCGACGTGATCGCCGCCGACGGCGCCTTCGAGGGCGGAATCATCGCGCCGGGCGTGAACCTGAGCCTGCAGGCCCTGCACGAAGCGGCGGCCATGCTGCCGCGCATCGCCATCCAGAAGCCGGACAAGGTGATCGGCAAGGACACGGTCTCGAACATGCAGTCTGGCGTGTTCTGGGGCTATATCGCCCTGATCGAGGGCCTGGTGGCCCGGATCAAGGCTGAGTGGGGCAAGCCCATGACCGTCATCGGAACCGGGGGCGTGGTGTCCCTGTTCGAAGGCGCGACCGACAGCATCGACCGGTTCGATCCGGACCTGACCATCCGCGGCCTGCTCGAAATCTGGCGGCGGAACACCCACATCACGGGCCAATGACCAAAACCAAATCCAAAGAGAACGAACTCGTCTTCCTGCCGCTGGGCGGCTCTAACGAGATCGGCATGAACCTGAACGCCTACGGCTTCGGGCCCGCCGAGAACCGCCAGTGGATCGTCGTCGATGTCGGCGTGACCTTCGGCGACAACTCCACCCCGGGCGTCGACGTGATCGTGCCCGACCCGACCTACCTCGAGGGCGAGGACATACTCGGCATCGTGCTGACCCACGCGCACGAGGACCATATCGGCGCCCTGGGCTGGCTGTGGCCGCGCATCAAGGCGCCGCTGTACGCCACGCCGTTCACCGCTTTCCTGATCCGCGAGAAGCTGCGCGACGCGGGCCTGCTGGATCGGGTGACCCTGCACGAAGTGCCGCTGGGCGGCCAGATCGACCTGGGCCCATTCAACGTCGAGATGGTGACCATCACCCACTCGATCGCCGAGCCGAACGGCCTGGCCATCAAGACCCCACTGGGCACCGTCCTGCACACCGGCGACTGGAAGATCGACAACGATCCGGTCGTGGGCGAGCGGACCGACGTCGACACCATCAAACGTCTCGGCGACGAGGGCGTTCTGGCCATGGTCTGCGACTCGACCAACGTCTTCCAGGAAGGCGTGGCGGGCTCGGAAGGCGATGTGAAGGTCGCGCTGGCCGAGCTGATCTCGGGCCTGAAGGGTCGGGTGGCCGTGGGCTGCTTCGCGTCGAACGTGGCCCGGATGGACAGCGTGATCCGCGCTGCCGAGGCCGCCGGGCGCCGCGTGGCGCTGGCGGGCCGGTCGATGCACCGGATCACGGCGGCGGCCAAGTCGGTCGGCATGCTGTCGGACATCCAGCCCTTCCTGTCGGAAGAGCAGGCGCGCCACTGGCCGGCGGAGGGCATCCTGTACCTCTGCACCGGCAGCCAGGGCGAAAGCCGCGCGGCCCTGTCGCGCGTCGCCGAGGGGACCCACCCGTTCATCAAGCTGGGCAAGGGCGACCACTGCATCTTCTCGTCGCGGGTGATCCCGGGCAACGAACTGGCCATCGGACGGCTGCAGGACACCCTGTCTGAGCGCGGGGTGCGCATCTACACCGAGAAGGAATACCGGGGCATCCACGTGTCGGGTCACCCGTGCCGGGATGAACTGCGCCAGATGTACCAGTGGGCGCGGCCGCAGATCGCGGTGCCGACCCACGGCATGCGCCGCCACCTGGCCGAGCACGCCCTGCTGGCCAAGGATATGCAAGTGCCGGAGACGGTCACGCCCCGCAACGGCGACATGATCCGCCTGGCTCCCGGTCCGGCGGGGATTATCGACGAAGTGCCCTCGGGCCGCCTGTTCGTCGACGGCGGCATGCTGGTCGAGGAGGCGGGCGAGGCCCTGCGCGAGCGCCGTCACGCCTCGACCAACGGGGTGCTGATCGTCAGCTTCGCGCTCGACAAGCGCGGCAAGATCGTCAGCGACATTGATGTGCGCGGCCTGGGCCTGCCGGGTGATGAGGACACGCCGCTGGGCGACATCCTCGACACCATGGCCGAGCGGGTCGAGCAGGTGGTGCGCGGCCTGAAGGGCGAGGCGCTGGAGGACGAGCTGGTGGTCGAACAGGCCGTGGCCCGCGCCCTCAAGAAGGCCAGCCAGTCGGTCTGGGATCGTCGCCCGATCGTCGAGACGATCATCCTGCGCATCTGAGGGACGGGGGTAGGGGCGGGGAGGTTATCTGGCGCGATCCACCGTCAGAGATCGTCCGGGGCTTTGAAGCGGGCGGCGAGGTTCCTATAAGGAGCCGATTCCCCCGCCCAAGGTCTGCCCCCATGCCCGACGTCCCGTCCGAGTTCCGCTACAAGCGCGTCCTGCTCAAGGTCTCGGGCGAGGTGCTGATGGGCGATCAGGGCTACGGCATCGACATGAAGACCGTGGCCGACGTGGCCGGGGCCATCGCCGAGGTGGCCCGCGAGGGTGTCGAGATCTGCCTGGTCATCGGCGGCGGCAACATCTTCCGCGGCCTGTCGAAGGCGGCGGGCGACATGGATCGCGCCTCGGCCGACTACATGGGCATGCTGGCGACCGTGATGAACGCCCTGGCCATGCAGGCGGCGCTGGAGAAGATCGGCGTCCAGACCCGGGTGCAGAGCGCCCTGGTGATGAACGCCGTGGCCGAGCCCTATGTGCGTCGCCGCGCCCTTCGTCACCTCGAGAAGGGCCGCGTGGTCATCTTCGCCGCGGGCGTGGGCGCGCCGTTCTTCACGACCGACTCGGGCGCCGCCCTGCGGGCCGCCGAAATGGGCTGCGACGCCCTGCTGAAGGGCACCAGCGTGGACGGCGTCTATACCGCCGACCCCAAGAAGGACCCGAACGCCACCCGCTACGACACCCTGACCTACCACGACGTTCTGGCCCGTGACCTGAAGGTCATGGACGCCTCGGCTGTGGCCCTGATGCGTGACTCGGGCATTCCGATCGTGGTCTTCTCGATCCGGGAGGACGGTTCGTTCCGGAACGCCCTGACCGGGAAGGGCCATTTCACCGTCATCAGCGCTGACGGCAAGGCCGCCTGACAACCCTATAAGAAGCCGAGAGAAACGATCATGGCCAAGCCCGATCTCAAGACCTACCGCGACCGCATGGACAAGGCGGTCGACGCCCTGAAGGAAGAATTCGCCGGCCTGCGCACCGGCCGCGCCAACGCGGGCCTGCTGGACCCGGTTCGGGTCGAGGCCTACGGCTCGACCTCGCCGATCACCGCCGTCGCCGCCATCAGCGTGCCGGAGCCCCGCATGATCTCGGTCAGCGTCTGGGACAAGGGCATGGTGGTCTCGGTCGAGAAGGCCATCCGCGCCGCCGGTCTGGGCCTGAACCCGATCGTGGACGGCCAGACCCTGCGCATCCCGATCCCGCCGCTGACCGAAGAGCGCCGCAAGGAATATGTGAAGCTGGCCGGCAAATACGCCGAGCAGCAGAAGATCGCCGTCCGCAACGTGCGTCGCGACGCCAACGACGACCTGAAGAAGGCCGAGAAGGCTTCGGACATCAGCCAGGACGAGCAGAAGAAGATGGAAGCCGACGTCCAGAAGGACACGGATGCGGCCATCAAGCGCATCGACGAGGCCTTGAAGGTCAAGGAAGTCGAAATCATGCAGGTCTGACGGCCCGATCTGCCATAGGATAGCCGACGCATGAGCGCCGAACCCCTCTCTGACCAGCCCCCGGGTCTTGCCTCTCTGGGGCCGCGCCATGTCGCGTTGATCATGGACGGCAACGGCCGCTGGGCCGAGGCGCGCGGCCTGCCGCGCGCCATCGGGCACCGGGAAGGGGTTCAGGCGCTGAAGCGGACCATCCAGGCCGCGCCGAAGCTGGGCATCAAGTGCCTGACCGTCTTCGGGTTCTCGACCGAGAACTGGCAGCGCCCGGCGGAAGAGGTGTCGGACCTGATGGGGCTGGTCCGGACCTATGTCGGCAGCGATCTGAAGCGGCTGGAGAAGGAGGGGGTGCGGCTGCGCATCCTGGGACGTCGCAAGGGCCTGCCGGACGACATCGCCAAGATCGTCGACAAGGCCGAGGCGACCACGGCCCACAACGACAAATTCATCCTGCAGGTCGCCTTCAACTACGGCGGCCGGGCCGACATCGTCGATGCGGCCCAGCGATATGTGGACCGGGTGAAGGCGGGTGAGGCGGTCGAGCCGCTGGACGAGGCCGCGCTGGGCGCGGGCCTGTCGACCGCGGGCGGACCTCCGGTGGACGTGATCGTCCGCACCTCGGGCGAATACCGGCTGTCGAACTTCCTGCTGTGGGAAGCCGCCTACGCAGAGCTGGTCTATCAGGACATTCTCTGGCCCGACTACGGCGAGGCCGCCCTGGCCGATGTGGTCGAGCAGTTCCGCAACCGCGACCGTCGCTTTGGCGGCCGTCCCGCCGCCCGCGTGGCCGGCTGATGGCCGTCGCGGCGCGCGATATCGGCCTGAGGGCCGCCTCGGCCGTCGTGCTGGCGCCCGCCGCCGTCCTGGCCATCTGGGCGGGCGGGCTGTGGTTCCTGGGCCTGATGCTGACCGCCTGCGCCCTGCTGGCGATCGAATGGGCGATGATGAGCGCGCCCAAGGCCTGGCGCCTGATGGCCGGGGCCGTTGGTCTGGGCCTGGTCGCGGCGGTGATCTCGGCCCACGTCGGTCAGTTGTCGCTGGCGCTGGTCATGCTGGTCTTCTGCGCCGCCGCCGCGGGCCTGTTCGCCCGCAGCCGGGGGCAGGAGGCGCTGGATGCCGCCTATGGCGTGCTCTACCTCGGCTGGCCCGCCGTCCTGCTGATCTGGCTGCGCGCCGCCGACAGCGACACCGGTCCGCACATGGGGCTGTACTGGACGGTCTTCGCCTTCGCCATCGCATGGGCCTCGGACATCATGGCCTATCTGGCCGGATCGACCATCGGCGGCCCCAAGCTGTGGCCGCGCTTCTCGCCCAACAAGACCTGGTCCGGCTTCATCGGCGGTCTGGCGGCGGGCACGGTCGCCGGCGCCCTGATGGGCGTCTATCTGGATATGGGCATCGGCCTGTGGGGCGGGGTTCTGGGTCTCGCGGCAGCTATCGCCACCATGGCGGGCGATCTGTGGGAATCGGCGCTGAAACGTCGCTACGGCGTCAAGGACGCGGGCAATCTGATCCCCGGTCACGGCGGGCTGCTGGACCGGGTCGACGGCCTGATGTTCGCCGTGGTGGTCGTGGCCTGCGGACGCCTGATCATTCTGATGACCGGCGGGGGCGGGGCGTGATCCGTCGTCGCATCACCGTGCTGGGCTCCACGGGCTCGGTCGGCTGCTCCACCCTGGACCTGATGGAACAGGCCGAGGCGGGCGGGGCGGGGGCCTTTGAGGTCGAAGCCCTGACCGGCGGCGCCAATATCGCGCGACTGGCCGAGCAGGCCCGTCGCTGGAAGCCGAAGGTGGCGGTGACCGCCGATCCGGCCCGTCTGGACGAACTGCGCGACGCCCTGTCCGGCAGCGGCGTCGAGGCCGCGGCGGGCGAGGCGGCGATCACCGAGGCGGCCTCGCGGCCCGCCGATTGGGTCATGGCCTCCATCGTCGGGGCGGCGGGACTGAAGTCGGCCTGGGCCGCCGCCGGGACCGGCGCGACGCTGGCGCTGGCGAACAAGGAAAGCCTGGTCTGCTGCGGTCCGGCCCTGATCCAGCGGGTGAAGGTGTCGGGCGGGCGGCTGATTCCGGTCGATTCCGAGCATTCGGCCATCTTCCAGGTCTTCCCTCATGGCGCCCCCGAGCAGGTGTCGAAGCTGACGTTGACGGCGTCGGGCGGGCCGTTCCGGACGCGCGCGGCCGCCGAGATGGGCTCGATCACGCCCGAGCAGGCCGTGGCCCACCCGAACTGGAGCATGGGCGCCAAGATTTCGGTCGATAGCGCCAGCATGGCCAACAAGGGCCTCGAGATGATCGAGGCGGCCTATCTGTTCGACATGCCCGCCGAGCGGATCGACGTGGTGGTGCACCCGGAATCGATCATTCACAGCACTGTCGAGTACGTGGACGGCTCCACCCTGGCCCAGATGGGGCCGCCGGACATGAAGACGCCCATCGCCTGCGCGCTGGGCTGGCCGGACCGGCTGCCCTGGCCGGCGCCGCGGCTGGATCTGGCTGCGCTGGGCCGTCTGACCTTCGAGGCGCCGGACGAGGCGCGCTTCCCGCTGCTGGGGTTGGCCCGCCGGTCGCTGCAGGCCGGGGGCGCGGCGCCGATTATTTTCAACGCCGCCAATGAGGTGGCCGCGCTGGCTTTCCTTGACCGTCGACTGGGCTTTCTCAATATTGCCGCAGTCGTCGCCGACACCTTGTCGCGCATGACGGCTTCGGGGGTGGATTCCGGGTCCCACAACGCTTGCGACGCGGCCCTGGCTGTGGATGCGGAGGCGCGACGGGTGGCGGAATCGATCGTTCGAGGTCTCGCCGCAGCGGCCTGAACGGCAGAGGATTCCTTTTCGGCATGACGGGCTTTCTCGGCCAAGCGCTGATCTACATCGTGCCGTTCCTGCTGGTGTTGACGTTCATCGTCACCATCCACGAACTGGGCCATTTCCTTGTCGCGCGCGCCTTCGGCGTAAAGATCGACCGGTTCTCCATCGGCTTCGGCAAGACCATCGTCAGTCGGACGGACAAGCGCGGCGTCGAATGGCGCATCGCCTGGCTGCCGCTGGGCGGTTACGTGAAATTCTCGGGTGATCTGGACGCCTCCAGCGTGCCGGACGCCGAGGGGCTGGCCGAGCTGAAGTCGCGGGTGATCGCCGAGCATGGCCCGGGCGGCGAGCGCGACTATTTCCATTTCAAGCCGGTCTGGCAGCGCGCCCTGATCGTGGCGGCGGGGCCGTTCGCTAACTTCGCCCTGGCGCTGGTGCTGCTGACCATCCTGTTCAGCGTGATCGGCGAGCAGCGCGTGGCGCCGCGGGTGGTCCGGGTCGACCAGGGCACGCCGGCCGCGGCCGCGGGCTTCCAGCCGCGGGATCTGATCACCGCGATCAACGGTCGTCCGATGACCGAGGCCACCGACGTCACCGAGACGATCATCCTGTCGGCGAACGACCGCCTGACCTTCACCGTCGAGCGCGGCGATCGCACCTTGGAACTGGTGGCGACCCCGGTGCGCGTGCTGGAAGACAATCCGATCTCGGGCCGGGCCTGGGTGGCGCGGACGGGTATGCAACTGGGGGCGATGCAGCGCTCGGACTACAGCTATCGTCGCCTGAATCCGTTCGAGGCGGTGGGCAAGGGGGCGGACACGATGGTTTCGACCGTCACCACCACCTTCCGCTATCTGGGACGCATCTTCGTCGGCAAGGAGTCCGGCGACATGCTGAACGGCCCGCTGGGCATCGCCAAGGCGGCGGGCGGGGTCACCAAGCAGGCGGTGTCCTATGAGGCGCCCCCGGCGATCCTGGCGCTGAACCTGCTGCTGACCGGTCTGCAATTTGCAGCCATAATTTCGATCGGAATGGGTATTGTTAATCTGTTGCCGATTCCCGTCCTCGATGGCGGGCACCTGATGTTCTACGGCTATGAGGCTGTGGCGCGCAGGCCAGTTCCCGCAAGGGTTCAGGAGGTCGGTTACAGGGTCGGTCTTGCTTTGCTGGCGGGATTGATGTTGTTCGCAACCTGGAACGATCTCCAGAAGCTGAGTTTGTTCAAATTCCTCGGCGGGCTCGCCTGATGAGCCGACGCCAGCCCCCGATGGTTTCCCGTATGATCCGAAAAGACGCGTCCGCCCTTCGTTTCGCCCGCGCCGCGAGCCCCAGCCTGCTGGTGCTGGCCGTCGCCGCCGGTCTGGCCGGTCCGGCCCTGGCCCAGAGCGCCCCGCCGGCGCCCGCCGTGCAGCCCGGGGCGCCGATCCAGACCGCCCCCGAAGGCGCGCAGGCCGCTCCGGCCGCCGCCCCTGCGGATCGTGTCCAGATCGCCCGCATCCTGGTGCGCGGCAACCAGCGTATCGATCAGACGACGGTCCTGTCCTATCTGCCGATCCAGCCGGGCGACGTCGTCGACGCCGCCGTGCTGGACGTCGCGGTCCGCACCCTGACCCGCACCCAGCTGTTCGCTGACGTCCAGCTGGGCGTGCAGCCGAACGGCGACCTGATCGTCGAGATCGTCGAAAACCCGATCATCAACCAGGTGGTGTTCGAGGGTAACCGCGCGATCGGCGAGGAGAAGCTGACCGAGGAAGTCACCCTGAAGCCGCGCGGCATCTACACCCGCGCCCGCATCCAGGAAGACGTCGGCAAGATCGTCGAACTGTACCGCCTGTCGGGCCGCATCGGCGCGACCGTGACGCCGAAGATCGTCCAGCTGGAACAGAACCGCGTCGATGTGGTGTTCGAAATCAACGAAGGCCCGGAGACGGGGGTTCGCGCGATCACCTTCCTGGGCAACAGCGCCTTCTCGGACAGCGATCTGCGCGAGGTCATGGTCACCAAGCAGAGCCAGTGGTGGCGCCTGTTCTCGACCAACGACAACTACGATCCGAACCGTCTGGACTACGACCGCGAACAGCTACGGAAATTCTACACCAACCGCGGCTACTACGACTTCCGCGTTCTGTCGGCGGTCAGCGAGCTGGCTCCGGACGAGTCGAGCTTCGGCGTCACCCTGACGGTGGACGAGGGCGACCGCTATAATTTCGGCGCGATCAACATCGTCACCGAGAACGCCCGCCTGAACCCGGACTTCCTGAAGCTGCTGCTGCCGATCCAGGAAGGCGACCTCTACGAGAGCGACCGGATCGAGACGGCCGTCGACGCCCTGACGTTCGCCGCCGGCTCGGCGGGCTACGCCTTCGTCGAGATCGAGCCCGAGTACCGGGCCAATCCGGACACCGACACCATCGACGTGACCTTCAACATCAAGGAAGGCCAGCGCGTTTACGTCGACCGGATCAACGTGGTCGGCAACACCCGCACCCTGGACAACGTCATCCGTCGCGAGATGATGCTGAGCGAGGGCGACGCCTTCAACCGCACCCTGCTGGAGCGGTCGCGCAACAACATGCGCGCGCTGGGCTTCTTCAAGGACGTGACCGTCGAGGAAGCGCGCGGCTCGGCTCCGGACCGCTCGATCGTCAATGTGACCGTGCAGGAACAGCCCACCGGCGAACTGTCGGTCGGCGCCGGCTTCAGCTCGGTCGACTCCTTCGTGCTGAACCTGGGCATCACTGAGCGGAACTTCCGCGGTCGCGGCCAGAACGTGGTCGCCCGTCTGGAATGGGGCTCGCTGCGCCAGCAGATCGATTTCCGCTTCACCGAGCCGCGCTTCCTGGGGCGTGACCTGCGGGCGGGCTTCGACGCCTTCCACTCGCGCTATGACCTCAGCGAGTACTCATCCTACGACTATCGCTCGACCGGCGGAGGCGTGCGCCTGTCGTATCCGCTCAACGGCTACACCCTGCTGAGCACCCGCTACTTCCTGAAGTCGGACGAGATCATCGTGCCGTCGAACTACTGCGGCACCAGCGGCACCGGTTCGACTGCCCTGTGCGACCAGGTCGGCTCGTTCATCAACTCCTCGGCGGGCTACACCCTGCTGGTGGATCGCCGGAACGATCCGGTCCGCCCGACCCGCGGCTGGACCGGCAGCCTGCGCCAGGACTTCGCGGGCATCGGCGGCGACGTGAACTACGTCAAGACCGAAGCGGACGTGTCGGCCTATTGGGGCATCTCGCCCCAGTGGGTGGTCAGCGCGACCGCCTCGACCGGCTATGTTTCGGGCTGGGGCGGCGATCCGATCCGGATCAACGACCGCTTCTTCAAGGGCGGCAACAGCTTCCGCGGCTTTGAGACCGCCGGTATCGGTCCGCGCGATCTGAACACGACCGACGCCCTGGGCGGCAACTTCTATGTCGTCGGCACCCTGGAGCTGACGGTCCCGAACTATCTGCCGGAAGAGTACGGCATCCGGACCTCGCTCTTCACGGACGTCGGCACCCTGGGGATGCTGGATGACCGCTACACCGTGATCCGCAGCGGCACGAACGCCGGTCAGCCGGATCCGAACATCGTTGACGAGCTCAAGCTCCGCGCCTCGGCGGGCGTTAGCATCCACTGGCGTTCGCCGATGGGGCCGATCCGCTTCGACCTGAGCCACATCCTCGGCAAGGAAGAGTACGACAAGACCGAAACCTTCCGCTTCTCGACCTCTACCCAGTTCTAAACCGCGGGATGCTGTCCCGCTCCAAAGGCCTGACCATGAAACTGATCGCTCTCGGCGCCTTCGCTGTCGCCACTCTCGTCGCCGGCGCCGCCTCGGCCCAGACCCAGACTCCGCCGCTGACCCACGGCCCGGTCGTGACCGGTGTCTGCGCCTACAACCCGCAGGCCCTGATCGCCACCAGCACCGCCGGTCGTTCGCTCGCCACCGGCCTGCAGCGCCTGGGCGAGGAAGTCCGCGGCGAGCTGGCCCCGTACGCCACCTCGCTGGAAAGCGAAGCCACCGCCCTGCAACAAGGCGGCCAGGCCGCTGACCCGGATGGATCGCGCGCCCGCGCCTGGCAGCAGCGTCTGCAGGAAGCTCAGCAGCTGGAAGAAACCCGCACCAACGAGCTGCGCTACACCGAGCGTCTGCAAACCCAGGCCATCGTGACGGCCGCCCGTCCGATCATCGCCGCCCTGTATCAGGAAAAGGGCTGCAGCATCCTGCTGGACGGCGGCAATGTGCTGGCCATCAACCCGCAGATGGATCTGACGGAAGCCGCCGTTCAGCGCCTGAACCAGGCTCTGCCGTCGCTGCCGCAATTCACGCGCAGCGCTGTGCCGGCTCAAGCCCAGCAGTAAGCTACGTCGAAATGCCTGATCCGCGCTTTTTCGAAAGCCTGCCGACACTGGATGTCGCCGGGCTTGCCGAACGGATCGGGGCTGAAGTCTCGCGCGGCGGGGACCGAAAGGTCTCCGCCGTTGCGCCTTTGGGGACCGCCGCCTCGACTGACGTCGCCTTCCTCGGCGACCGCAAATTCGCTGAACAACTGAAGACCACGGGCGCCGGCTGCGTGATCGTGCCCGCCGCCGCGGTGGACATGGCGCCGGCCTCGGCCGCCGTGCTGGTCTCCGCGACGCCCCAGGCCAGCTGGGCCGCGGCGTCCCTGCTGCTGCATCGTCCGCATATGCTCGACGTGGCCGCCGATCCGGCGACGGTGATCGAGGACGAGACGGTCGTTCTGGCTCCCGGCGTGGTGCTGGGCGAGGGCGCGCGCATCGGGCGGGGCACCCGCGTCGGCGCCAATACGGTCATCGGACCGGGCGTGCAGATCGGCCGCGACTGCCTGATCGGCTCCAACGTCACCATCGGTTTCGCCCTGATCGGCGACCGGGTGAAGGTGTACGCGGGCGTCTGCATCGGCGAGCCGGGCTTCGGCGCGGCCGGATCGCGGACGGGGGCGGTGGACGTGCCCCAGCTGGGCCGGGTCATCATTCAGGACGGCGTCACCGTGGGCGCCAACACCTGCATCGACCGCGGCGCCTATGACGATACGGTCATCGGCGAGAACACCAAGATCGATAATCTGGTCATGATCGCCCACAACTGCGTCATCGGTCGAAACTGCCTGATCGCCGCCCACACGGGCATTTCCGGCTCGGTGAAGGTCGGCGACGGCGTCATGTTCGGCGGCAAGGCGGGGGTGGGCGACCACCTGACCATAGGCGATGGCGCACGCGTCGCGGGGGGCGCGGGCCTGCTGGCGGACATCCCGCCCGGCGAGACATGGTCGGGTTATCCCGCGAAACCCATTCGTCAATTCTTGCGCGAGACCGTCTGGGTGTCCAAACAGGCCGCGAAGAAGAAAGACGACAGGGAGTAGGCTGATGGCCGAAGACACCGTCAAGATTGACTACGCCGAAGTGATGCGGCGGCTGCCCCACCGCTACCCGTTCCTGCTGGTGGACAAGGCCGAGGACTTCGTGCCCGCGACCTCGATCACGGGCATCAAGAACGTCACGCACAATGAGCCCTTCTTCCCGGGCCACTTCCCGATCGATCCGGTCATGCCGGGCGTGCTGATCGTCGAGGCCATGGCCCAGACCGGCGCCCTGCTGATGTCCAAGACGATGGACGTGGCCGTGGCCGACAAGGTCATCATGTTCATGTCGATCGACGGCGTGCGCTTCCGCAAGCCCGCGCGTCCGGGCGATCAACTGCGCATGGAGGTCAAGGTGACCCGCGCGCGCGGCGACGCCTACAAGTTCCGGGGAGAGACCTTCATCGACGGCAAGCTGGCCGCCGAAGCCGAGTTCATGGCCATGGTCGTGACCGTCGAGCAGCCGGCGACCTGATGGCCATCCACCCGACAGCCCAGGTCGACGCCAGCGCCCGGCTAACGGACGGTGTCGAGGTCGGCCCGTGGAGCATCATCGGGCCGAACGTCGTCCTGGCCGAGGGCGTGCGCGTCGCCAGCCATGTGGTGATCCAGCAGGACACGACGGTGGGCGCGGGCACCACGATCCATCCCTTCTGCGTCATGGGCGGCGATCCGCAGCACGGCGGCTACAAGGGCGAGCCGGTGGCGCTGGAGATCGGCGAGAACAACACCATCCGCGAGCACTCGACCTTCAATCGGGGCACGCCGGGCGATCGCAAGCTGACCACCATCGGTTCGAACGGCCTGTTCATGACCGGCGCCCACATCGGCCACGACTGCATCGTCGGCGACAACGTCACCTTCGCCAACAACGCCACCCTGGGCGGTCACGCCCGGGTGGGGAACAAGGTCTTCCTGGGCGGACTGGCGGCGGTGCACCAGTTCGGCCGGATCGGGCAGGGCGCCATCGTCGGCGGCCTGTCGGCGGTGACGCGCGACGTCATTCCCTACGGCTCGGCCTGGGGCAATCACGTGCGGCTGCACGGGCTGAACCTGATCGGGCTGAAGCGGAAGGGCTATGGCAAGGACGCCATCCGCCGCCTGCTGGCCGCCTATCGCGACATCTTCGAGGGCGAGGGCCTGTTCTCGGAACGGCTGGACGCCGCCGGGGCGACCTACGCCGACCTGCCAGAAATCCTCGAGATCATCGCCTTCATCCGCGAGGACACCCGGCGTCCGGTGGCGCTGCCGGAGCGATGAGCGGCAAGCTGGCGCTTATCGCGGGGGGAGGGGCTCTGCCCGTCTCCGTGGCCGCGCGTTGCGAGGCCGAGGGCCGTCCGGTGTTCGTGATCCGGCTGGCGGGCTTCGCCGATCCGCACTTGGCCCATTATCCGGGCATCGAGGCGGGGATGGCCGAGATCGGCAAGATCCTGTCGGCGATGAAGAAGGCGGGCTGCAAGGCGGTCTGTCTGGCGGGGACGGTCAGCCGGCCCGACTTCAAGAACCTGAAGCCCGACTTCAAGGGCGCGATGGTCCTGCCGGGCATCATCGCGGCGGCGACCAAGGGCGACGACGCCCTGCTGCGCCAGATACTATCGGTGTTCGAGACTGACGGCTACGCGGTCGAGGGGGCCGACGACATTCTCGGCGGCGAGACCCTGCCGTCCGGCGCGCTGGGCAAGGTCCAGCCGACCGACGAGCAGTTGGCCGACCTGCGCAAGGCGCTGTACGTGGCCGAGAAGTCCGGCGAACTGGACATCGGGCAGGGCGCGGTCGTCTGCGACGGCCTCGTACTGGCCGTGGAGGCGCAGGAAGGCACCGACGCCATGCTGATGCGCGTCGCCAGCCTGCCCGGTGATCTGCGCGGCTCTCCGGCGGCCCGCAAGGGCGCGCTAGGCAAGGCGCCCAAACCGATCCAGGACCTGCGGGTCGACATGCCGGTGATGGGCGCTCACACCATTGAGATGGCCGCCGCCGCCGGTCTGGCGGGCGTGGGCGGGGTGACGGGCAAGCTGATCGTGATCGATCGCGCCGCCCTGATCGAGGCCGCCGACCGGTTGGGCCTCTATGTCTGGGGCGAAGACGAGTGAGCCGTCCGTTGAAAGTCATGCTGATCGCCGCCGAAGCCTCGGGCGATGCGCTGGGCGCCGGTCTGGCGCAGGCGTTGAAGCAGCGGTTGGGCGCGGACGTCAGCTTCGCCGGCGTCGGCGGGCCCAAGATGGCGGCCGAAGGCGTGGCTAGCCCGTTCGATATCGCCGACCTGTCGATCCTGGGCTGGCTGGAGGGGCTGAAGGCCTATGGGCTGGTCAAGCAGCGGGTGGCCGACACGGTCGCCCATGCGGTGGCCGAGAAGCCTGACGCCGTGGTCCTGATCGACAGCTGGGGCTTCACCATCCGGGTGGCCAAGGCCCTGAAAGAGGCGCTGCCGGGCGTGCCGCTGATCAAATACGTCGGGCCGCAGGTCTGGGCCTCGCGTCCGGGGCGGGCGAAGACGCTGGCGCAGTCGGTCGATCACCTGCTGGCCCTCTACGCCTTTGACGCGCCGTGGTTCGAGCGGGAGGGGCTGGAGACGACCGTGGTCGGCTCGCAGGCCCTGCATGTGGACATGAGCAAGGCCGATCCCGCCGCCTTTCGGGCGCGCCGGGGCATCGCGCCGGATGCGAACCTGCTGTTGGTCCTGCCGGGCAGCCGTCCGTCCGAGATCAGGCTGATGACGCCCGTCTATGAGGGCGCGGTCGGTCTGTTGAAGCGGGCGGATCCGGGGCTGGAAGTCGCCGTGGTCGCGGCGGGCACGGTGGCGGACGACGTCGCCGGCCGCATCGCCGCCTGGCCGTTCCGGGTGCATCTGGTCTCGGAGGCCGAGAAATACGATGCGATGAAGGCCGCGACGGTGGCGCTGGCGACCAGCGGCACGGTCTCGACCGAACTGGCGCTGGCGGGCGCGCCCATGGTCATCGGCTATCGCTTCCAGCCGCTCAGCTACGCGATCATGAAGCCCTTCTTCACGGGCAAGTACGCGACCCTGTTCAATCACGCCGCCGACGAAGAGATCACGCGCGAGCTGATCCAGAAGGACGCGACGCCCGAGAAGGTCGCCGCCGAGGTGGGCCGTCTGCTGGCCGATCCGGAAGCGCGCCGTGCGCAGGCCGAGCGTCAGACGGCGGCGCTGGACCTGATGGGCCGAAACGCGCCGGACCCGTCCAGCCTTGCGGCGGACGCCGTGCTGCGGGTCATCGCGGCCAGGGCGGGCCGCTGAGACGGTGTCGCGCGCGTCCCTGATCCTGATCCCGGGGCTGTTGAACGACGCGGACCTGTGGCGGGATCAGGTCGCGGCCCTGTCGGACCGGTTCGACGTGTGGGTGGCCGACATCACCCGGGGCGAGACCATGGACGCGCTGGTCGGGACGGTGTTCGCGCTGGCGGACGGACCGCTGGCCGTCGCGGGCTTTTCGCTGGGTGGCTATGTGGCCCAGGCCATGCTGATGCGGCATCCCGAGCGGATCGAGCGGCTGGCCCTGCTGGACACCGCCTTCCGGCCGGATACGCCCGAGCGGGCGGCGGAGCGGGCGCACCTGACCCGGCTGGCCACGGCCTCGGGCAAGTTTCTGGGCATCGGCGACCGGCTGCTGAAGACCTATCTGGCGGCGGACCATGCCGCCGATCCGGTCATGGCCGAGCGGGTGAAGGCCATGACCCAGCGGCTGGGGGCGGAGGTCTTCATCCGCCAGAGCGGGCTGATGCGCGAGGACGGAGAGGCGGCGCTGCGCGGCTTCGCCCGTCCGGCGCTGGTGTTGTGCGGCGCGGTCGACCAGATCACCCCGCCCGAGGGGCATCGCGAGATGGCGGCCCTGCTCCCGGACGCGGAGCTGGTCATCGCGCCCAGCTGCGGCCACCTGACGCCCATCGAGGCGCCGGAACTGGTCAGCGGGGCGCTGGCCCGCTGGATGGAGCGCTGAGATGGCGCGCGCCCTGAGCCCCCGCCGGGCAGCCGAGGTGCGTGCGGCCCTGCAGATCGCCATCGGCGCGGTCGCCGCCTTCTATCTGGCCACGGCGCTGAAGCTACCGCACGCCTACTGGAGCGTGATCTCGGCCATCGTGGTCATCCAGACCAGCGTCGGGGGCAGCGTGCTCACAGTGGCGCGGGACCGGGCCCTTGGAACGCTGGCGGGCGCGGTCGTGGGCGGACTGGTGGCCTTTGTTCGGCCCGAGGGCGTCAACTGGATGATGGCCGGGCTGGCGGCATCGGTCGCGGGACTGGCCTTCTTCAGCCCCGGGCGGCCCTGGTTGAAGGTGGCGCCGGTGACCGCCGCCATCATCATCGCGGGCAGCGCGGGGCCGGAAGGGCCGGCGCAACTGGCGCTGGACCGGGTGATGGAGATCCTGGTCGGCAGCGGCGTTGGCGTGATCGCCATCCTGCTGCTGTTCCCCCGCCATGCCCGCCAGACCTTCAAGCTGCAGGCGCTCGAGGCCGCGGGGAAGGCGGCGGAGCTGCTGGCGCTGGTGATGAAGGGCGCGGCGGCGGACGGGGCGGAGCTGTCCCGCCGACATGCGGACATGAAGAAGCGGCTGGATGCGCTGGGGCAGGCGGCGGGCGCGGTCATCGACCTGCCCGGCGCGCAGAAGGAGACGGCGGATCGCGCGGCCCTGGTGCGAACCTTCTGGCGGGTCCGAAGCGACATCGTGATCCTGGGGCGCGGCTTTCAGGCCGAGGGCGCGCTGGACCGGCTGGGGCCGTGGGGCGAGGCGACGCATGAGGCCGTGCGGCGGCTGGAGACCCTGTCCAGAGGCCAGGCGACGGAGTTTCTTGGTGACCCGGACGCGGCCCTGAAGCTGGGGGGCGAAGACGGCGATCTGGCCCGGGGCGCGGCGGCCATCGGCCTGACCCACATGCACCGGGACCTGGACGATCTGATCGCCCGTTTCCGTGACCTGCATCTGGTCTAGACGGGACGCCGCGGACGCCACATTCTGGTCCGCGACGCAGGGCTCTCTGGGCTCTGGACGAGGATGGACCGATGAAGCCGCCCAAGAAGAGCGAAACGATCGAGGTTCGGGTGCCCTATGGCGCCAAGACCGCCTTCGCCGATCATTGCCGCCGCAATGGCCAGACCGTCAGCGAGGCGGTGCGGAGCTTCATGGAGCGCGAGATCGGCGGCGGACAGGCCGGGCGCGGGCGCACCCGGCTGTGGCACGCCTTCGCGGCGCTGGCGGCGGGTCTGGCGCTGGGTGCGGTCGCCGCCCCGTCACTGGCCCAGACGCAGACCCCGCACGGCTCGCGCGCGACCTTCGAACGGTTGGACCGCAACGGCGACGGCGTGATCAGCTACGACGAATTCCGGCGCTAATCGACGGACTTGAAGAACCGCCCGCCGCGCAGGTTGAACCAGGTCCAGGGCTTGAACAAGCCGGCGCCGGGCTTCCATGAGGCGACGATGATCTCGGCCTTGCCGACGATGTTGGTGGCGGGCAGCAGGCCCACGCCGACGTCGGCGGGCCAGCGGCTGTCCAGCGAGTTGTCGCGGTTGTCGCCCATCATGAAATACTGATCCTCGGGCACCACGAACACCTCGGTGTCGTCGCCGTCGCGGCCCGATCCGCCGTCGTAGGTGACCAGCTGGCGACCGTTGGGCAGGGTCTCGCGGACCTGCAACACGGTGCGCTCCGGCTGGTCATGGTCCTGGGTGATGTTCAGCGGGGTGCGCGGGACGGCCTTGCCGTTGATGAAGACCACGCCGCCCATGACCTGAACCCGGTCGCCGGGCAGGCCGATGACCCGCTTGACCCAGGTCTGATCCGGCTCGCTGGGGCGGCGGAAGACGACCACGTCGCCGCGCTCGGCCTGTTTGCCGAACAGACGCCCTTCCGGCAGGGGCGGGTTGAAAGGCAGGGAGGCCCGGCTCCAGCCGTAGGCGAATTTCGACACCACCACATAGTCGCCGATCACCAGTCCCGGCTCCATCGACGACGAGGGGATGGTGAAGGGCTGGAACAGGCTGGTCTGGATGGCGACGGCGGCCAGCAGGCCGATCCCGACCGTGCGGACGGTTTCGATCACTTCGCTAACGGGGCCGTTCCGGGGCTTTTCGATATGTTCGGTCATGGGCTGAGCAAAGGGCGGCGATGCGCCCGGATCAATTGAGGTGTTGTCCGGACGGGGCGGAAATCGTGTCCGGACACGAAAAACGCCGGAGCTGTCGCCCCGGCGTTTCGCGTCTTGTCCGTGAAGGACGGCTTAGCCGCGCTTCTCGATCGGCACGTAGTCGCGCTCGGTCGGGCCGGTGTACAGCTGGCGCGGGCGGCCGATCTTCTGGCCCGGGTCGGCCATCATTTCCTGCCACTGGGCGATCCAGCCGACGGTGCGGGCCAGGGCGAACAGCACGGTGAACATGCTGGTCGGGAAGCCCATCGCCGACAGGGTGATGCCCGAGTAGAAGTCGACGTTCGGGAACAGCTTGCGGCTGGTGAAGTACTCGTCCTGCAGGGCGACCTTCTCCAGCTCCTTGGCGACGACAAACAGCGGGTCGTTCTGGCGGCCGGTGGCTTCCAGCACTTCGTAGGCCGACTGCTGCATGACCTTCGCGCGCGGGTCGTAGTTCTTGTACACGCGGTGGCCGAAGCCCATCAGCTTGTACTTGCGGTCCTTCACGCCCTGGATGAACTCCGGGATCTTGTCCGGGGTGCCGATCTCCTTGAGCATATTCAGCGCCTCTTCGTTGGCGCCGCCGTGCGACGGGCCCCACAAACAGGCGATGCCGGCGGCGATACAGGCGAACGGGTTGGCGCCCGACGAACCGGCCAGACGGACGGTCGAGGTCGAGGCGTTCTGCTCGTGGTCGGCGTGCAGGGTGAAGATGCGGTCCATGGCGCGGACCAGACGCGGATCGACCTGATAGTCCTCGGCCGGAACGGCGAAGCACATGCGCAGGAAGTTCTCGGCGTAGGACAGGTCGTTGCGCGGCGACACGAACGGTTGGCCGATGTGGTATTTGTAGGCGCGGGCCGCGATGGTCGGCATCTTGGCGATCAGGCGGATGGCCGAGATGTTGCGCTGGACCGGATCATGGATGTCCAGGCTGTCGTGATAGAAGGCCGACAGGGCGCCGACGGTGCCGACCATGATCGACATCGGGTGGGCGTCGCGGCGGAAGCCCTCGAAGAAGCGGTCGAACTGGGCATGCAGCATGGTGTGCATGGTCACGCTGTTCTTGAACTCTTCGTACTGCGCGGCGTTCGGCAGTTCGCCGTGCAGCAGCAGGTGGCAGACCTCGATGAAGTTCGATTGCGAGGCCAGCTGGTCGATCGGGTAGCCGCGGTGCAGCAGCACGCCGGCGTCGCCGTCGATGAAGGTCAGGGCCGACTCGCACGCGGCGGTCGAGGTGAAGCCGGGGTCAAAGGTGAAGGCGTCGGTGCCCGCGTAGAGTTTGCGGATGTCGATGACGTCAGGGCCGGTCGAACCCGACAGCACCGGCAGATCAACGGTCTTGCCCGCGTAGTTGAGGGTCGCCGTGCCGGCGGGTTTCGCTTGTTCAGTCATTTCAGCCCCTTTGTCAGAACGGTCTCGCGCGGGGAGGCGACGGACCGCGTTTCATTTGTGAACGTCACTTAGTCTGTTGCAGCGCATCATCCAAGCGCCCGAGGCTTTCTTCTCGCCCGAGAGCCGCCAACGTTTTCGCGATGTCGGGCGATGTGGCCCCGCCGGTCAGGGCCGCGCGGGTCGCCGGACCGATCTTTCCAAAGCCCACGCCCTCGTCTTCGGCGAAGACTTTCAGCTCGGCCTCGAGGGCGAAGACGTCCCAGCTGGCGAACAGCTTCAGCCGGTCGCGCAGGCGGCCGATGCGCTCTCCGGACTCCCCGGACAGCAGGCCCTGGCCCTTTTCATCAATGGAAAGGGGGCGGGGCTTCAGCACGAAGGCGGTCTGGTCGGCCAGTTCCAGCGTGGTCTTGGCCCGGTCCTTCACGAACGGCATGGCGCGCAGCAGGCGGGCCTCGTCGTCCGGCGCCAGCGTGTGGCCGCGCGACAGGTGGACGTCCAGCGTCATCTTGGCCAGCCGGTCGTCCTGGGCTAGCCGGATCCAGTGGCTGTTGACGTGGGCCAGCTTGTCGAAGTCCAGCCGCGACGGCGCCTTGCCGATGCCGCCCAGATCGAACCACTCGCGGGCCTGTTCGTCCGAGAACAGTTCGTCGTCGCCGTGGGCCCAGCCGAGGCGGGCCAGATAGTTTCGCATGGCCTCGGGCAGGTAGCCCATCTCGGCGTATTCATGCACCGCCTGCGCCCCGTGCCGCTTGGACAGCTTGGCGCCGTCCGGACCGTGGATCAGGGGGATGTGGGCGAAGGTCGGGCGCGTCCAGCCGAGCGCATCGTAGATCAGGCTCTGGCGGGCGGCGTTGTTCAGGTGGTCGTCGCCGCGGATGACGTGGGTCACGCCCATGTCGTGGTCATCAACCACCACCGCGAGATTGTAGGTCGGCGCGCCGTCCGAACGCAGGATAACCAGATCGTCCAGCGACGCGGTCTCCCAGCGCACCGTGCCCTGCACCGCGTCGTCCACGACGACGGGCGCGTCCGCCGGGCGACGGAAGCGGACGGTGTGGGGCTTCAGCAGGTCATCGACGGTCGGCTCGCGGTCGCGCCATGGCGACTCGAAGGTCTTGCCTTCGGCCTTGGCCTGATCGCGCAGGGCGGCGGTCTCGTCGGCGGTCAGGAAGTCGCGATAGGCGTGGCCGGTCTCAAGCAGGACATTGGCGACCTCGCGGTGGCGTTCGGCGCGCGAAAACTGGAACACCGGCTCCTCGTCCGCGAACAGCTCCAGCCAGGCCATGCCGTCGAAGATGGCCTTCACCGCCTCGTCGGTCGAACGCTCGCGGTCGGTGTCCTCGACGCGGACCAGGAATTTGCCGCCGTGACGCCGGGCGAACAGATAGTTGAACAGGGCGGTGCGGGCGCCGCCGATGTGCAGGAAGCCGGTAGGCGAGGGGGCGAAGCGGGTGACGACGGGGAGGCTCATGGCGGGGGTTATAGCGCCGCAGGGGGCTGAGCCTAGCCCTGTCTGAGCAGGAGCGATTACAGCCAGCGTCGGGAGCGGCCGTATCCATAGATTGTGAAAAGCTTGAGTTTGTCGTCATGGTTCTTCCGGCCTTGGGAGGCGGGGGGATCTGGCGGGTGGTGGCGATCACACGGGAAGCGGTGGCGGATTGGCTGTCGGCGCAGGTCGCGGCCCAGACCCTGCGCTGGCGGCTGTGGACGCCGGTGGCGTTCGGCGCGGGCTGCGCCACCTATTTCGCCCTCAGGACCGAGCCTCCGATGTGGCCCCTGTTCCTGTTCGCCGTCGTGGCGAGCGGGGCGTGGCTGGGCGGACGGCGGCTGCATCTGGCGCGGGTCTGGAGCCTGATCCTGCTGATGCTGGCCTGTTTCGCGCTCGGGCTGGCGGCGGCCAAGCTAAGGACCGCGTCCGTGGCCGCGCCCGTCACGCCGACGCTGGAGCGACCGGTGGTGATCGAGGGCTGGGTGGTCGATGTGGACAGCCCGGGCTCGGCGGGACCGCGCGTGATCATCGCGCCGGTTCGGATCCGAGGGCTGGCGCCCGAAGCGACCCCCGTGCGCATCCGCGCCACGGTCCGGGATGCGACGCCGCCCGAGCCGGGACAGGCGATCCGACTGTTCGCCATCCTCAATCCACCGCCCGCGCCCGCCAGCCCCGGCGCTTATGATTTCGGCCGCACGGCCTTCTTCCAGCGCATCGGCGGGGTGGCCTTCAGCCTGGGCGAGACCCGGCCCGCTGTCGTGCCCGAGGCGCCCTGGCGGCTGAGGCTGGTGATGAAGGTCAACGCCTTTCGCTTCGACCTGGCCAAGCGGATCGTGGCGCGGCAGGGCGAAAGGGCGGGCGGCGTCGCGGCGGCCATGACCACGGGGCAGGAGGCCTGGCTGGACCCGGCCGAGGTCGATATCATGCGCGATTCCGGGCTGGCGCACATCCTGTCGATCTCGGGTCTGCATATGGCGGTGGTGGGCGGCTTCGCCTTCTTCCTCGTGCGCCTGCTGGTCGCCCTTTGGCCTTGGTTGGCTCTGCGGGTGTCCGGCAAGAAGGTGGCGGCCTGGGCGGGGCTGCTGGCGGTCGGCACCTATCTGGTGGTGTCCGGCGCGCCGCCGCCGGCCGAACGGGCGGCCATCACCGCCTCCATCGCCTTCCTCGCGGTCCTGCTGGACCGGCAGGCGATCACCATGCACGCGCTGGCGGTGGCGGCCTTCGTGGTCCTGCTGCTGCAGCCCGAAGCCATCGTCACGCCGGGCTTCCAGATGTCCTTCGCCGCCACGGCGGCGCTGGTGGCCCTAGTCGAGGCCTGGCCCCGGCGACCGAGGGAGATCTCCGCGCCCTGGCCCATTCTGGCGGTCCAGCGGACGGGGACGTGGATCGGGGCGGCGGTGCTGGCCAGCCTCGTCGCCGGGGCGGCGACCGGCCCGTTCGCCATGCAGCATTTCAACCGCTCGGCCATGTACGGACTGGGAGCCAACCTTGCGACGGCCCCGCTGTCGGACTTCCTGATCATGCCCGCGCTGGCGCTAGGGGCCTTGCTGGAGCCGGTGGAGCTGGGCGCGCCCTTCCTGTGGCTGGCGGCGCGGGGCATCGATCTGATGCTGGCCATCGGGGAGTGGGTGGCGGGCCTGCCGGGCGCCGTCAGGACCATCGCCAGCGCCCCGGACATCGTTCTGCCCATCGCCTTCATCGGCATACTGTTCTGCTGCCTGTGGCGCGGGCCGCTGCGCTGGCTGGGCCTGCCGCTGGCCTGCGCCGTGTTGATCTGGCCGAGGACGCCGACGCCCGACCTCTGGATTGGCGACAGCGGGCTCCAGGCAGCCTTCGTGCAGGACGGGCATGCGGTGGTGATGCGCCCGGGCGTGCGCCAGTTCGCGGCCGATGTCTGGACCCGGCGGCGAGGGCTGGAGCCGACGGACCGTTCGACAGAGGGCTGGACCTGCGGACGGTTTTCCTGCGCGCCCGAGGCGTCAGGGCCGGTCGCGCTGTGGTGGGGCAGGCGGGCGCCGAGCCTCGAACAGCTGGGCGGACTTTGCCGATCCGCCTCAGTCGTCAGTATACGGACGGTCGTGTCCGCCCTGCCGTCGTCCTGTGCCGGCAGGCTGGTGCTGGACGGGCTGGACTACACGCGAGGCGGGGCGGTGGAGCTGAAACGCGAAGGGCCCGCCGCGGCGAACCGCTGGCGAGCCCTGTGGGTCTCAGACGTGCGTGGCGATCGGCCCTGGTCCCGGGTAGCGGCTGCGCCGCTTCCGGGATGACAAGGCGCCGTTGTCATCCCGGCCTTGAGCCGGGACGCTACGGCGACGCCGAGGGTCAGTGATAGCGGCGGATCAGGCCGACCAGCTTGCCCTGAACAGCGACCTGATCGGCGCCGTAGATCTTGGTCTCATAGTTGCGGTTGGCGGGCTCCAGGGCGATGGAGGCGCCCTTCTTGCGCAGCCGCTTCAGCGTGGCCTGTTCGCCCTCGACCAGGGCCACGACGATCTCGCCCGACGAACAGTTCTCGGTCGATTTGATGATGACCATGTCGCCGTTGAGAATGCCGGCCTCGATCATCGAGTCGCCCTCGATCTCGAGCAGATAGTGCTCGCCCGAGCCCAGCATGGCTTCCGGCACCGGATAGCGGGCGGTCTCATGCTCGATGGCGTCGATGGGGGTGCCCGCCGCGATCTTGCCCATCAGGGACAGTTCGCGGGTGTCGTTGGCCGGTTCGGCGGCCTTGGGACGACCGCCGCCCTCGATCACGCCGGGCTTGAAGCCAGCATGGCCGCGCGGCGCGCCCGCCGTGGCCTGTTCCGGCAGCTTGGTGACTTCCAGCGCCCGGGCGCGGTGGGCGAGGCGGCGGATGAAGCCCCGCTCCTCCAGCGCCGTGATCAGGCGGTGGATGCCCGACTTGGACGCCAGATCCAGCGCCTCCTTCATCTCGTCGAACGACGGAGACACGCCGGTCTCCTGAATCCGCTCGTGGATGAACATGAGCAGTTCGTGCTGTTTGCGGGTGAGCATGCAGACCTCAGGGCGAATCCGGTTTGGAGAACGCTAACGGAACAAATCGCAAACGTCCAGATTCTGTTCCTGTGGTGTTCCGGTTAAGGTCCGGTTACCGGCGGGCTGGTCTCCTCAATCCGGTAGCGCGCCAGAGCCTGGCTCAGCAGTTCGGCGAAAGCTTCGGGGCCGTGCGTCATCAGTCCGTACGGCAGGTGCTGGACTGAACCATTCCTGAGGCGAAGAAAGAGCTGAGGCGGGCGCTTCAGCCAGATTTCCGCAGGTGTGAAAACGACCTCATCAATGTCTCGAAAATGGGTCGGCTGGCCGTAGAATTCGATCCGATCCCCATGCAAGACGAAGGACGGCTTCGACTTGAAAGCGATGCGGTAGAGCCAGAACACGAGCGCGGCGCCGGCGATCAGATAAGCTCCGCCGAACAACTTGGCGTTCCCGCTGACGTTAAACGCCTGTCCTTGCGTGGATATCTGAACGCAGCCGACGAACAGGAGGGCAACGGCGCCAAGGACAGCGAGAGTGACCTTGACAGAGCTGATCCTCGGCTGGTCCTCGCTCACCCCAGCAGCGCCCGCGTCGCCGCTTCCACATCGTCCTGACGCATCAGGCTTTCGCCGACGAGGATGGCCTGGGCGTGGGCGTCGGAGACGCGCTGGACGTCGTCCGGGGTGAAGATGCCGCTTTCGGCGACCAGCAGGGCCTTCACCGGGCTCAGCATGGCGAGACGTTCGGTCGTCTCCAGATCGACCTCGAAGGTGCGCAGCGAGCGGTTGTTCACGCCCACCAGATCCCCGCCCAGCTTGCAGGCGCGGGCCATCTCGGCCTCGTCGTGGGTTTCGATCAGGGCGTCCATGCCGAAGCGCTCGGCCTCGGCCAGCAGTTCGGCGGCCAAGGCGTCGTCGATCATGGCCAGGATGATCAGGATGCAGTCGGCGCCCAGGGCCCGGCTCTCGGCCACCTGCCACGGATCGACCAGGAAGTCCTTGCGCAGGCAGGGCAGGGCCACCGCGTCACGGGCGGCGGCCAGATAGCTGTCGTCGCCCTGGAAGCTCGGGCCGTCAGTCAGGATCGACAGGCAGGTGGCGCCGCCGCCCTCATAGGCCTGCGCCAGCGCGGGCGGATCGAAGTCGGCGCGGATCAGGCCCTTGGACGGGCTGGCCTTCTTGATCTCGGCGATCAGGGCCGGGCGACCGGTTTCCTCGACGTGGTTTTCCAGCGCGGCGCGGAAACCGCGCGGAGCCGACGCGAGCGCCGCGCGGGCCTCGACGGCATCCTGTGAGAGAGCGGCTTTCCGGGCGGCGACGTCCTCGCGCTTGTAGGCGGCGATCCGTTCCAGCACATCGGTCATGCCGGGTCCTCTTCACTGTTGATGGAGGTGTTGGTGGCCTCGACGAGGGCGGCGAGCGCCCGCGACGCACGGCCTTCGTCGATGACGGCGGCGGCCTGGGCGGCGCCCTCGGCCAGATCGGCGGCCTTGTCGGCCACGACCAGGGCGGCGGCGGCGTTCAGCAGGACCACATCGCGATAGGCGCCGGTCGCGCCGTCCAGTAGGGCGCGCAGGGCGGCGGCGTTCTCCTCGGCATCGCCGCCGCGGATGGCGCTGATGTCGTGGCGGGAAAGCCCGGCGTCCTCGGGCGTGACGGTGAAGCGGCGCACGGCGCCGTCCTTCCATTCCGCCACCTCGGTCTTGCCGGTGACGGTCAGCTCGTCGAGGCCCTGACCATGGACGGTCCAGGCCCGGATCGCGCCCAGACGGCCCAGCACCTCCGCTAGGGGCTCCAGCAGGCGGGGGTCATAGACGCCCATGACCTGCCGCTTGGCCTGCGCGGGATTGGACAGGGGGCCCAGCAGGTTAAACACAGTGCGGAAGCCGATCTCGGCCCGCACCGGCCCGACGTGGCGCATGGCCCCGTGGTAGGTCGGGGCGAACAGGAAGGCGATGCCGGCGGTGTCCAGCGCGCGCAGCTGCTGCGCCTCGCTGGCCTGCAGGTTCACGCCCAGCGCGGACAGGACGTCGGACGAGCCGGACTTGGAGCTCAGCGCCCGGTTGCCGTGCTTGGCGACCTTCAGCCCCGCGCCCGCCAGCACCAAGGCCGCGGCGGTGGAGATGTTGTAGGTGTGCTGGCCGTCTCCGCCGGTGCCGCAGGTGTCGATCACCTCCCACGGATGGTCCAGCGTCAGGGCCGCCTCGCGCATGGCGGTGGCGAAGGCCGCGATCTCGCCGACCGTCTCGCCGCGGATGCGCAGCGCGGTGACGGCGGCGGCGACCTGCGACGGGGTCGGCTCGCCGCGCAGGCAGGCGGCGAAGAAGGCGTGCGCCTCCGCGTCCGACAGCACCTGACCGTCGACCAGCTTGGCCAGCAGAGGCTTTACATCCGCCACGTCAGACCATCGCGGTCCGGCGCACGTTCGCCAGGTCGAGGAAATTGGCCAGCAGGTCGTGACCATGCTCGGTGGCGATCGATTCCGGGTGGAACTGGACTCCGTGGATCGGCCGGGTCTTGTGGGCCAGCCCCATGATCTCGCCGTCGGCGGTCCAGGCGGTGACCTCCAGCACGTCCGGCAGGGTCTCGCGCTTCACGGCCAGCGAATGGTAGCGGGTCGCGGTGAAGGGCGAGGGCAGGCCCCGGAAGACGCTCTTGCCCTCGTGCAGGATGGGCGAGGTCTTGCCGTGCATCAGGGCCTTGGCGCGGATCACGTCGCCGCCGAAGGCCTGTCCCATCGACTGGTGGCCCAGGCAGACGCCGAAGATCGGCATCTCTAGCGGCGCGGTGTCCAGCAGGGCCAGGCAGATGCCGGCCTCGTTCGGCGTGCACGGGCCCGGCGACAGCAGCACGGCCTCGGGCTTCAGCGCCCAGGCCTCGGCGGTGGTCAGGTCGTCGTTGCGCACGACCTTGGTCTCCGCGCCCAGCTCCGCGAGGTAGTGGACGAGGTTGTAGGTAAAGCTGTCGTAGTTATCGACGACGAGGATCATGGCTCTGGTTCTAGGGAGTTGAGGCCGTCAGGCCAAGCACCGGGGGTGCGGTAAGATGGCGTTAACCTTGTTGGATCGAATTGGGACTCTTCGACGGGGGAGGCTCGAATGGCCGACAGCATCCAGAAAGCGCGCGCCTTGCTGATGACGCCGGAGGCGGTCGCTGACAGTCCGTGGAGCGCGTTGGGCGCGGCTGCGCTGGCGGCGACGGCGGCGGTCCTGATGGCCGGGGTGATGATCCTCGGACCGGGCGTCCGCTTCCAGGACGCCCCGCCGGTGGCTCAGGACCTGTTGCCGAACGGATAGCGCCAAGCCTCGTCCGCGGCCCGCATGGGCGCACGGGCCTTGGCCTGGGTCTCCGCATACTCCGCCGCCGGATCGCTGTCCGACACGACGCCGGCGCCCGCCTGGACGTGGATCTGGCCGTCGGCGAACAGGGCGGTGCGCAGGACGATGCAGATGTCCGCTTCGCCGCCCGCCGAGATGTAGCCCACGCCGCCGCCGTAGCCGACGCCGCGTTTCACCTCTTCCAATTCGTCGATGATCTCCATCGCCCGCACCTTGGGCGCGCCCGACAGGGTGCCCGCCGGCAGCGCGGCCAGCAGGGTGTCGACGGCGTCCAGCTTGGGATCGGCGACGCCCTGCACGTCCGAGACGATGTGCATGACCGAGCTGTAGCGCTCGACGACGAAGCTCTCAGTCACCTCGACCGTGCCCGGTGCGGACACCCGGCCCACGTCGTTGCGGCCCAGATCGAGCAGCATCAGATGCTCGGCCCGTTCCTTGGGATCCGCCAGAAGCTCCGCTTCCAGCGCCTTGTCGGCTTCCGGCGTCTCGCCGCGCGGCCGGGTGCCGGCCAGCGGGCGGATGGTCACCCGACCGTCCTTCAGCCGGACTAGGATTTCCGGGCTGGATCCGGCCAGTTGGAAGTCGCCGAAGTCCAGGAAGAACAGATAGGGCGACGGGTTCTGGCGGCGCAGGGCGCGGTAGAAGGCCAGCGGGTCCGCGTCCCAGTCCGCCGAGAAGCGGTGGCTGAGCACGACCTGGAAGATGTCGCCGGCGCCGATGTAGTCCTTGGCCCGGGCGACCATCTGGCCGAAGGCGGCTTCGTCCACGGGCGAGGCGAAGTCCGGACCGGGCGCCTCGACCGGAACGGGCAGGGCAGGCAGGGGCGTGCGCAGGTCGGTCTCGAACCGGTCCAGCCGGGCGACGGCGGCGTCGAAGGCGGCGCGCGCGTCCAGTCTGCTGTCCGGATAGGCCGCCGAGACCAGAACGATCTCGTGCTTCACCGAATCGAAGATGCCGACGATGGCCGGGCGGGTCAGGACCGCATCCGGCAGGTTCAGTGGATCGGGATTGGGCTCGCCCAGCGGCTCCAGCAGCCGGACCATGTCATAGCCGAACACCCCGAACAGGCCCGCGGCCATGGGCGGCAGGTCGTCCGGCAGGTCGAAGCGTGAGGCGGCCATCAGGGCCCGCAGCGAAGCCAGCGGATCGTCGCCATCAGGGCTGTAGGCGCCCGCCGCGATGGCGGCTTCCCCGCGCGCCAGTTCCGGCTTGCGGTCCCGGCAGCGCCAGACGACGTCCGGCTCGCGAGTGATGATCGAATAGCGCCCGTTCACCGCGCCGCCCTCGACCGACTCCAGCAGGAAGGCGTGGGGACGGCCCCGACCCACCTTCAGGAAGGCCGAAACGGGTGTCTCCAGATCGTCCACCAGACGGCGGACGACCACCTGCGGCCGATCCGAGGACCAGCCGTCCTGGAAGGCGGAGAAGACGGCGGAAAGATCCGCCGCCGTCATTGCGCCGGAGCGGGGCGCGGAGCCGCGCCACCCGTGGCCGGAGCCGCCGGAGCCACTTCCGACAGGCCCAGAGCCAGACGGGCCTGCGGCTCGCTGAAGGTGGCGCCGACGCGGTTGGCGGCGGCCTTGATCGCCGTCTCGCCGATGGCGTTCAGGTTGTCGCCGGCCATGCGGGCGCGGAACTGGTCAGCCGGACCGGCGGCCAGGGTCGCGTTCGGGGCCGTGACGGCTTCCGTACGGCCGATGATGAAGGTGTCGGCGGCTTGCTGCTGGGCGAAGACCTGACCACGCGGGGTCGAGAACAGGCCGGTGACCACGCCCTGGCCCGCCGACTGGTCCTGGGCGCCGATACGGGCGGCGGTCTGCAGGGCGGCGTTGGCGGAGCGGGCGACGGCGGCGATGTCCTCGCCGCCGCGAACGCGGGCGGCCAGGGCGTTGGCGCGGGCGCTCAGGAGGCGGTTGTTCTCGCGGGCGATCCAGTTGGCGGCCAGTTCAGCGCGCACGCCCGGGCTGCTCAGCGAGACCAGGGCCGGCGGCGTGATCTCGTTGACGCGGACGACGAAGTATTCGCCCTGACCGGCTTCCAGGACCTCGCTCTCGCCGTTGCGGCCGAGCTTCCACATGGCCTCCAGCAGTTGCGGCGGGGCGCGGAAATTCGGTTGGACCATGCTGCGACCGTCCTGGGTCACAGGCGGAACCGGCAGGATGCGGGCGCCGATCTCGGCCACGGCGGCTTCCAGGGTTTTGCCGTCCTTACGGGCCTTGTCGTAGGCCTCGACGCGGGCATAGACGGCGGCGCGGACGTCTTCGGCGCGCAGTTCGTCGATGATCTGGGCGCGGACGTCATTCAGGGTCGACGGACGACCGGCCTTGATGCCGCTCAGCTTGGCGACGACGAAGCCGACGCGGGCTTGCACCGGGTCCGAAACCTGGTTCGCCGTCAGGCCGAACACGGCCGCGGCCACGGCCGGGTCGGTGACGGCCGAACGCGGGCGGTCGGTGAAGGTCGTCGGTTGCAGGTTGTTGGCCTGACCAACGGCCTGCGGGTCCTGACCGGCGCGCAGGGCGGCGGCGATGCGATCCGCGACCGCCTTGTTCGGGGCGGTCAGGGTCACGAAGGTGCGGGTTTCCGGTTGCGACAGGGCGTCGCGACGGAAGTTGAAGCGTTCCTCGATCCGGGCCTCGGTGATCTCGCCCTGACCATCGTTGGGAGCGTTGAACAGCACGACGGAGGCGCTGCGGAATTCGGGCAGGCGGAACTGGTTGGGGTTCTGGCGGATGAAGGCGTTCAGTTGGTCATCGGTCGGCGCCGAAGCCGTGCCGGCCATCGCCTGGGTGACGGCGAACCAGCGACCGTCGCGGGTCTCCATGGCCTGATTGGCCAGAACCGCGCCGTACACGCGGGGCAGGCGGATGCCGGCGCCGACGGCGGCGCCGTAGTGGCGGGTCACGATCTCGTCGCGCATTTCGCGTTCGAACCGCTCGGGCGTCGCATTGTTGCGCTGCAGGGCCGAGGCGTAGGCTTCCTGGTCAAAGCGACCGGTGACCGAATCGAAGAAGGCCGGGATCTTGCGGATCTGGCGCAGGACCAGTTCCTCGCTCGGGCGGATGCCGGTGCTGTTGGCCCACGACATGAAGCCCAGACGCTGCGACTGCTCGGCCAGATAAGCCGGGAGCTGCCCGCCGCCGATCAGTTCCTCGAACGTCAGGGCGCGACCGGCCTGTTCCTGGGCCTGATTGCGGACGCGCTCCATGTCGGCGCGGAATTCCGTCGCGTCCATGCTGCGATCCCCTGCGGAGATCACGTGCTTGGGCCCGAAGCTGGCCAGCAGGTCCGGCATCTGCGAACCGCCGGTGACCAGCAAGCCCAGGGCCAGAACAACGAACAGGCCGATAGCCCACTTGGACTTGGCGAATTTGCGGAACGCGGTGAGCATGGTCGGTCCTGACGGATGGGCGGCGAGAATGGCCGCTTCGGCCTATAGGGCGTGACGGGCCAGCACGGCAAGACGATGGCGACGCTTCACAGTGTCCCGGACGTCTTGGCTTGTCCGCCGCGCCCGCCTAGAGAGGCGGCATGAAACAATCCGTGAAGAGCCTGATCGCAGGCAACTGGAAAATGAACGGGCTGGGCGCGAGCCTGGCCGAGGCGGAGGCCCTGCGCAGCGCGCTGGAGGCGGAACCGGCGACCTGCCGGGTGGCCCTGTGCCCGCCCGCGACGCTGGTGGACCGGATGACGGAAGCCTGCGCGGGCGGTCCCGTCGAGGTCGGGGGGCAGGATTGCCGCGCCGAGGCCTCAGGCGCCTACACCGGCGATATTTCCGCCGCCATGCTGAAGGACGCGGGCGCGACGCTGGTCATCCTCGGTCACTCGGAACGTCGTCAGGGGTATGGCGAAACGGACGCCCTGGTGCTGGCCAAGGCCGAGGCCGCGCTGGCCGCGGGCCTGTCGCCGATCATCTGTGTGGGCGAGACCCTGCAGGAGCGCGAGGCCGGGCGCGCCGTCGAGGTGGTGCGTGAACAGGTCATCCACTCCCTGCCGCTGGTTCTGGCCGGGCAGGCCTTCGCGGTGGCCTATGAGCCGGTCTGGGCCATCGGCACCGGACTGACCCCGACGCTGGAGCAGATCGAGGAGGTCCACCGGGCCGTCCGCGCCGCCATGATCGAGCGGCTGGGGCTGGCCGCGGCCACGACGCCGATCCTGTACGGCGGCTCGGTGAAGCCGGACAACGCCCGCGACATCCTGTCGACTCCCGAGGTCGGTGGAGCCCTCGTCGGCGGCGCCTCGCTGAAGGCGGCGGACTTCCTGGGCATTATCCGGGCGGCTTGACGCGGCTTTGAGGGATCGGGGATTGGGGATTAGGTCGGCAGTACCCCGGTCGCGTCGCCCCTACCTAATCCCTGGTCCCTATTCCCTAATCCCTTCCTCGATGATAGACGCCGCCGCTTGATCGGCGCGGGTCCGCGCCACACATATCGGCTGCCATGCTCCAGATCATTCTCCTCGTCGTCATGATCCTCGTCTCGCTCGCGCTCTCGGGCGTGGTCCTGCTGCAGCGCTCCGAAGGCGGCGCGCTGGGCATGGGCGGAGGTCCCTCGGGCTTCATGACCGCGCGCGGGGCAGGCAATCTACTGACCAAGACCACCTGGGGTCTGGCGATCGTCTTCTTCGTCTGCGCCCTGTCGCTGACCATCCTGGGCAACGTCGAGCGGGCCAACCGTTCGATCGTCGACGCCGACTCGATCGGTGAACTGGCCGCCCCGCCGCCGTCGGCCCAGCAGGAAGCGCCCGCCGCCGATCCGGCCGCTCCGGCGCAACCGGCGACCCCGTCGATGCAGGACCTCGAGTCGAGCCTGTCGGGCGCCTCGGCCGCTCCGGCCCCGGCTCCGGCCCAGCCCGCTCCGGCCCAATAAGAGTGGGCGGGGACTTCACCCCCGCCTTCCTCTCCCGCCCTCAAAGTCTTCGCAGTTCAGGGGCGCGTCTCACGCGCCCCTTCTTCCACATGTTTGCTCGGCCTCCGGTCATCCGGCGGGCCGAATCAGCGGTAAGGTGATCCCCCATGGCCCGTTACGTGTTCATCACTGGCGGCGTGGTTTCCTCATTGGGAAAAGGCCTCGCTTCCGCCGCTCTCGGCGCGCTTCTGCAAGCGCGCGGCTACAAGGTTCGCCTTCGTAAGCTTGACCCCTATCTGAACGTCGATCCGGGCACGATGAGCCCGTACCAGCACGGCGAGGTCTTCGTGACCGACGACGGGGCCGAGACCGATCTCGACCTGGGCCACTACGAGCGCTTCACCGGCGTCTCGGCGGCCAAGTCGGACAACATCACCACCGGCCGCATCTATTCGACGATCCTCGAGAAGGAGCGTCGCGGCGACTATCTGGGCGCGACGGTGCAGGTAATCCCGCACGTCACCGACCAGATCAAATCCTTCTGCCTGAGCCAGGCCCTGACCGACGACGGCCAGGACGTGGACTTCGTGCTGGTCGAGATCGGCGGCACCGTCGGCGACATCGAGGGCCTGCCCTTCTTCGAGGCCATCCGCCAACTGGGCCAGGACCTGCCGCGTGGCCAGTCCTGCTTCGTCCACCTGACCCTGCTGCCGTTCATCAAGACGGCCGGGGAGATGAAGACCAAGCCGACCCAGCACTCGGTCAAGGAACTGCGCTCCATCGGCATCCAGCCGGACATCCTGCTGTGCCGTTGCGAACAGCCGATCCCGTCGGACGAGAAGCGCAAGATCGGCCTGTTCTGCAACGTGCGCGAAAGCGGCGTCATCCAGGCGATGGACTCGGCGGACATCTACGCCGTGCCGCTGGACTATCACCGCGAGGGGCTGGACAGTGAAGTGCTGGCCCACTTCGGGATCACCGACGCCCCCGCGCCGGACCTGTCGCGCTGGACCGACATCGTCGATCGCCGCCTGAACCCGGACGGCGAGGTCACCGTGGCCGTGGTCGGCAAATACACGGTGCTGAAGGACGCCTACAAATCCCTGATCGAGGCCCTGCACCACGGCGGCGTCGCCAATCGGGTGAAGGTCAACATCGACTGGGTCGAGGCCGAGACCTTCGAGGGCGACCGCGACGCCTGCAACGCCCGTCTACAAGGCGCTCACGCCATTCTGGTGCCCGGCGGCTTCGGCGAGCGCGGCTCGGAAGGCAAGATCGAGGCGGCCCGCTTCGCCCGCGAAAACCGCATCCCGTACTTCGGCATCTGCTTCGGCATGCAGATGGCGGTGATCGAGGCGGCGCGGAACCTGGCGGGCTTCCCCAAGGCCTCGTCCACCGAATTCGGCCCGACCGGCGAGCCGGTGGTCGGCCTGATGACCGAATGGACCCAGGGCAACCAGCGCGTCCTGCGCCAGCAGGGCGGAGACCTGGGCGGCACCATGCGTCTGGGCGCTTATGACTCGGTCCTGAAGGAAGGCTCGAAGATCGCCGAACTGTACGGCTCGACCGAGATCAGCGAGCGGCACCGCCACCGCTATGAGGTCAACATCAACTACCGTGAGGCCATCGAGGAGAAGGGCGGGCTGGTCTTCGCCGGTCTTTCTCCGGACGGCGTGCTGCCCGAAACGGTCGAGCGTCCGGACCACCCATGGTTTATCGGCGTGCAGTACCATCCGGAGCTGAAGAGCCGTCCGTTCGCCCCGCACCCCCTGTTCGCGGGCTTTATCGCGGCGGCGCTGGTGCAGAGCCGTCTGGTCTGATCAGAGTTGTTCAGCCGACTTGGGGATTTGTTCCCGGATGGGTTGAAAAGTTAGTAAATACGTAGACTTGCGTAACTTGTTAACCGGTGTTCAATGACGTCCCGGAGGGGCGCGAGCTGCAAGGAGCGGCTGGCGCCTTCACGCTTGGGAGGACGGCATGGCGACCTATACCGGCACCGACGGAAACGACACCTACAACGGCACCGCGGGCGCGGACGTGATCACGGGCGGGCGGGGCAATGACACCCTGAACGGCGCGGGTGGTGACGACCTCTTCAACTACCGCACCCGAACCACGGTGGCCCTGAGCGACGGCAATGATCTGATCGACGGCGGGGCGGGGACCGACCTGCTGCGGATCGACGGCGACAACATCGCCACCACCTATGATCCCATCACCGACACCACGGTCTCGCGCCCGACCTTCTCCCTGACCGCCGGCGCCGGAGGCGCGGTGGTCTTCGCCATGGATCAGGTGACCACCCAGGGGCTGCAGGTCACCAATGCCCGCTCGACCGTGACCGCCCAGGGCGTGGAGACCTTCCGCTACGCCGCATGGACCGGCGTCCCGTCGCCGTCCAGTCGGACCCAGGTCAACGAGGACCGGCTGACCATCGGCGATCTCAGCGGTACGGCCATGACCGGCCTGATCGAGTTCGACGGCCAGGCGGCCGACGACTGGCTGGACGCGAGCGCGGCGATCAACCAGATCAACGCCTTGGGCGGGACCGGGAACGACTATCTGCATACGGGTTCCGGCAATGACCGGCTGGCGGGCGGCGGGGGCGATGACGATCTGTCGGGCGGCGATGGAGACGACGTCTTTGTCGTGACGGCGGGCGGTTACATGACCTCCGGCGATGGCAACGACAGCATCGACGGCGGTTCGGGCGTGGATCGGTTGCAGGTCGACGCCGCCAGCACAGGCAGCGTGTGGCAGGTGGGGGTCACCGACTACGGTCCGGCGAGCTACAGTTTGACGGCGGCCGCGGGCGGGACGGCTCGCTTCACCCAGTCCCGCACCATCCAGAACGACAACGGCTCGCCCTATGTGCGGGAAGACATCGCCACGACAACGCGTGTCGAGACCTTCCGCTTCACCGGCTCCTCGACCCCCGCAGCCGATCCCTATTCTGTCGGCGGCGGCGACACCCTGGTCCGCCCGTCCGGCGAGGATCGGCTGACGGTGGGCGACCTCAGCGGCACCGACATGACCGGCCTGATCGAGTTCGACGGGGGCGCGGACAACGACTGGCTCGACGCCCTGACCGCCATCAACCAGATCAACGCCGTCGGCGGGACCGGCGCGGATCGCCTCTGGGCGGGCAGGGGCAACGACACCCTGTCGGGCGGTGACGGCAATGACTGGCTGATCGGCGGCGCCGGAACGAACGTCCTGAACGGCGGCGCGGGTAGCGACACCGCTGACTACAGCGGGGCCACCCAGGGCGTTCGCATCGATCTGAACGACGGCACGGTGACCAACAACGGCTACGGCCAGGTCGATACCCTGATCGGCATCGAGAACCTGACCGGCGGGGCGTTCAATGACGTGCTGATCGGCCAGGGCGCGGACAACATCCTGATCGGCGGCGAAGGCGCGGACTATCTGATCGGTCTGGCCGGAAACGACACCCTGGACGGCGGAACCGGCGCGGCCAACAGCCTTCAGGGCGGGCTGGGCGATGACCTTTATATCGTGCGGGCCAGCGGTGACTCGCTGATCGAGTTCGCGGGCGAGGGGATCGACACGGTCCAGACGACGCTGGGCGTCTTCCGGCTGGGAACCCATTTCGAGAACCTGACCTACACCGGAAACGGCGCCTTCGCGGGGCTGGGCAATGCGGCGGACAACCGGATCATCGGCGGGGGCGCCGGCTCGACCCTGCTCGGCTATGAGGGCAACGACTACCTCAGCACCGGCAGCACCGCGCCCAGCACCCTGATCGGCGGGGTCGGTGACGACGTCTATGTGGTCTACAACTCGGGCGACACCCTGATCGAGCTGGCGGGCGAGGGTTACGACCGGGTCGACGCCTACGCCAACGTCACCCTGCGGGACAATTTCGAGGATCTGCATTTCCTTGGCTCGGCCGGATACGTCGGCACGGGCAACAGTCAGGCCAACAACATCCGCGGCAGCTCGGGCGGCGACACCCTGATCGGCATGGCCGGGGATGATGCGCTGGAGGGGCTGGCGGGCAACGACATCCTGCGCGGCGGCCTGGGCGCCGACATCCTGCACGGCGGCGGCGGTTTCGATATCGCCGACTACAGCGACGCCCTCGCCAGCATCACCGTCGTCAACGGCGTGGTCAGCTCCAGCGATATCAATGTCACCTCCGACACCCTGATCAGCATCGAGGGCTTCATCGGCACGGCCTTCAACGACACCCTGCTGGGCGGAGCCGGGGGCGATGTTCTGGACGGTGGTCTGGGCAGTGATGTGCTGGCCGGCTACGGCGGCAACGACGTCCTCGCGGGCGGCGCCGGGGCGGCCAACACCCTGATCGGCGGCCTGGGCGACGACACCTATCGGGTCTCCGCGGTGGGCGACACCATCGTGGAGTATGCGGGCGAGGGGACCGATACGGTCGAGACGGTGTTGGGCGCCTATGCCTTGCGCGATCATCTGGAGATTCTGCGTTACACGGGATCAGCCACGTTCAACGGCGCGGGCAACAGCGCCAACAACGACCTGTACGGCGGCGCGGGCAATGATGTGCTGGCGGGGCTTGCCGGAGCAGACCGGCTGTACGGCGGCAACGGCGACGACCTCCTGCGCGGCGGCCTCGGCGCTGACCTGCTGGATGGCGGCGCGGGCGTGGACACGGCGGACTATTCCGAGGTCGGCGTCGGCGTGACCCTTCGCGTCAGTGGCCAGTCCAACGATGGTCAGGGCGGCGTCGATACGCTGGTGAACATAGAGAACATCATCGGCACGGCCTTTGATGATCTGTTGATCGGTGATGTCGGCGCGAACCGGCTGGTCGGCGGCCTGGGCGCCGATACGCTGACCGGCATGGGGGGGAATGACGTGCTGGAAGGGGGAAGCGGCGCGGCCAACACCCTGATCGGCGGATCGGGCGACGATACCTACATCGTGTCCGTCGCGGGCGACTCGCTCGTCGAGGAGGCCGGGCAGGGGACGGACATTGTCCTGACCGCGCTGTCGGCCTTCACCCTGCGCAACAACATCGAGAACCTGACCTACACCGGGACCGGCGCCTTCACCGGAACGGGCAATGACCTGAGCAACCGGATCACCGGCGGGACCGGCGCGGACAGGCTGTCCGGCGGCATCGGCGACGACATTCTCGTCGGCGGCGACGGCGCGGCGAATGAGCTGGCGGGCGGTCAGGGTGATGACCGCTATATCGTCACCGCCGCGGGCGACACCGTCGTCGAGGGGGGCGGGCAGGGCTATGACACGGTTGAGACGATCCTCGCCAGCTTCGCTCTCGGCGCCAATGTCGAGAACCTGATCTACACGGGCTCGGGCGATTTCACCGGGACCGGCAACGGTCTGGCCAATGTGCTGACCGGCGGCGCGGGAGCGGATGTGTTCACCGGAGGCGGCGGCGATGACATCGTCAACGGCGGCGGCGGGACCGACCTGTTCGTAGTGTCAGGCGTGCAGGCCGACTATACCATCACCTACAGCGACGGGGCGGTGTCCGTGCTGGACAACACGACCGGGCGGGATGGTCACGACACCCTCTATGGCGTGGAGCGCATCCGGTTCAGCGATGGTTCGGTGCTGGAGCTCGCCCCGTCCGCCGCGCCCGCGGCGCTGCAGGCGTTGTTGGCCGACGGTCCGGGTGATCACAAGGGTGGGTACGACCAGACGCCGCTGGTCCTGCCGGGCCTCGATCACCGCATTGATCACTGGGGCTTCCAGTAAAGACGATGACGGCGGGGGATAACCCCCGCCGGTTAGTACTCGGACATTTCGGATCGCGGGCGCCGTTACGACGCTTGGTGGTAGTCCGGTTCGCGGGTCTCTCGCGGGCCCAAGGACTGCAATCCCTCGAACGGCTGGCGATGGCGGCAGCGGACGCAAACCTGGACGCCGGCCTCACTGCGGCTGTCGACGAACAGGTGGCCTTTTCGGAAGCAACGGAACGATTTGAGCATTAACTTGTCTCCCCAAGAAAGAACAATGTTCCATTGGGAGTTTGAAAGCAAGAAAAACAATAATTTCCTTTGCTTAATGATCCGAGTAGCGGCGAAATCTGAGGTCGTAAACTGCGCGATTTTGTGCTTATTCGTTAACGGGGGACGACGCAGGGCGTCCGTGAGGGAGAGACCGCATACAACTTGCGGTCATTAGTTTATGCCGACGCCCACGCACGAGTACTCCTGGGATTTTTCTACTGGACCCGGTGCTTGGACGTCGTGGTTCGCACCTTCGGTTGTTCAGGATCCCGGTGGTGACGTCACCGCCTTCACCCGTTTTCACGCCCCCGGGAAGGTCGATCCGAACCACATTGATGGAATCGGCTCGCTGTTTCTGCTGGCCCACCTGTCGATCCCGACGGTCGGTTCGGCGGGCATTCTGAATCTGGTGGATTCAGAGTTCGAGATCACCATCAAGGGCACGGACTTCCAGGCCAATGGCGGCAAGCTGATGGTCTGGGTCTGCCGCTACATCCCCGAGGAAGGGGTGCTGCGGAACTATTATGTCGGTCTGCAGGTCACCAACTGGGCCAATACAGGGAATGATCTGGCCTCCCAGCTGACCGACGAATGGCAGACGCTGACGGTCCAACTGAGCAGCGATCCGGCCGACTGGACCTATGCCGGGAACGCGGTCTCGACCCAGGGCGACTGGGCCGATCGCTACCAACCGTTCGATTTGACCGGGACCCTGGGCCAGGTCGATGCGACCCTGCATCTGGTCATGGTGTCCGATGAGTCCGATCAGGCGCCGAGCGGCTTCCTCGACATCGCGAACATCACCGTGCGCACCCAGACCCCGGCGGTTCCCACGGGCGTGGGCGCGTTGGAATACCAGAGCTTCTATGGGCTTGAGGATCAGGACGCCTCGGGCGTTCTGGCCGGGGACGCCGGGATCGATCCGGGGCTGGCGAGCTTCCATGTCGTGGCCGGGTCCGCGACCAACGGCACGGTGGTCATCGATCCGGTGACGGGCGCCTTCGTGTTCACGCCCAACGCCAATTTCTACGGTCCCACGGACTTCGTCGGGGCGGCGACCTTCCGCTACACGGTAACCGACGGGACCAACACCTCGGCGGTCAAGACGGTCGTGGTCTTCGTCGGCCCGATCAATGACGCCCCCGTGGCCTCCACCGTCGATGTGACCATGGAGATCGCCCACGATCAGCCGTTCGCCTACACCGTCTTCGGCGCCTCGGACATCGACGGCGATCACCTGACCTATATGCTGGTCCCCGGGTCTGAGCAGAACGGCACGGTGATCCTCGATCCCGACAGCGGGCGCTACGTCTTCACCCCCAACACCGGCTACACCGGTCCCGCCAGCTTCCAGTACGTCGTCAGCGACGGCCAGCTGAACAGCGCGCCCGCGACCATCACCCTGAACGTCCATGCGGCGGGCGATGACCCGGCCCTGCCGACCTTCGATCAGGTGGTGGAGAACTACCTGCTGGCGGGCGACCTGCAGGGCTTCCATCGCTTCACGGTGCTGCTGGCGGACGCCGGGGACAGCAACGCGGCCTATCACTACGGCAGCTGGCTGCACTCGGGCCTGTACGTGGCTCGCGATACGCAACTGGCGGCCCAATATCTCAGCCTCGCGGCGGCGACGGTGCCGGATGCGGCGCTGCAACTGGCCGACATGTATCTGACAGGCGACGGCGTTGCGCGGGACCCGGCCATGGCGCGGCTGGTGCTGGAGCTGCATCCGTCGAACGCCAGCGCCATCTACCGGTTGGCGATCCTGGATGATCTCGGTTTCGGCGCGCCGGTCGATCACGCCCGGGCGGTCGAAGGCTTCCTCGAAGCCTCGCGGATGGGCAACGCCGATGCGATGTACACGCTCGGCCGCCGCTATCTGATGGGCGAGGGCGTCGCCTTCTCGGCCGAGGACGCCTATTTCTGGCTGGGCGTGGCGCTGAAGTACGATGGCGGACCCCCGTTCCCGCCGACCGTCAACCAGTTCGACAACCTGCTGATCTTCAACCAGCAACAGGCGGCGGATCAGGCGGGGCTGACGCCGGCCCAGATCACCGTGCTGGACGCGATGATCGCCGCATGGACCATCGGCCAGCCGTCGCCGGTCAATGACGCGCCCGTGGCCGGATCCGACAGCGACGGTGCGGGCGATGCGGGGACGCCGGTCAGTGGAACCCTGGCCCCGGCGACCGACAGCGACGGCGACAGCCTGACCTATCTGCTGGTGCCCGGTTCGGCCGAGAACGGCATCGTCGTCATCGACCCGCAGACCGGCGCCTGGACCTTCACGCCGAACCCGGACTACGACGGCCCGGCCTCGTTCCGCTATGTGGTCTCGGATGGTCAGACGACCAGCGCCGAACAGACCATCGAAATCCTGTTCGCGCCGATCACCAATGCGATCAGTGACGTCGTCTCGGTGGATGAGGCGGGGACGCTCACCGTCAACGCGGCTCAGGGCCTGCTGGGCAATGACACGGTGTCGGCGGCCGGTGTCTCGTTGACCCTCACCGCCGTCGCCGAGCAGGGCTCCAATATCGGCCAGCCGGTGGCGGGGACCTACGGCTCGATCACCATCAACGCGGACGGCAGCTACACCTACGTCGCCGATCCCTCGACCGCCGCCCTCATTCAGGGCCAGACTCGGATCGAGACTTTCACCTACACCGTCACCGACCAGAATGGGGTGTCGGACACCGCGACCCTTCACATCACCATCTACGGCCAATCCGGCACGATCATCAGCGGCGACGGCACCCTGCTGGGGACCGCGTTTGACGACGTGATCTATGGCGGCGCCGGGCATGACGTCCTGCTGGGCCTCGGCGGCAACGACCGGCTGATAGGCGGCGCGGGGGCGCTGGACGAGATGTTCGGTGGAACCGGCGACGACACCTATGTGGTCTCCGACAGCGGCGACACCATCTTCGAGAACGCGGACGAGGGCATCGACACGGTCGAGACCGACCTCGCCTCGTTCAACCAGCGCAACAATGTCGAGAACCTGACCTACACCGGCTCGGGCAATTTCGTCGGCATCGGCAACGCCCTGGACAATGTGATCCGCGGCGGGCTGGGGGCGGACACCCTGAGCGGCGGCGCCGGGAATGACATCCTGATCGGCGGCGCGGGCGCGGCCAACACCCTGATCGGCGGCACGGGCGACGACACCTTCGTCGTGTCCAATGTGGGCGACAGCTACATCGAAGCAGCGGGCGAGGGGACCGATCTGGTCCTGACCACGGTGAGCGCCCTGACGCTCAGGGTGAACGTCGAGAATCTTACCTACACGGGCAATGGCGATTTTTGGGGGACGGGAAACGCCCTGTCGAATATCATCACAGGCGGCGACCGCGACGATATTCTGGACGGCGCGGCGGGCGCGGACACGCTGATCGGCGGTCTGGGCGATGACACATACATCGTCGATGATCTGGTTGACCAGACCATCGAACTGGACGGCGAGGGGACAGACACGGTCCGCACCTCGGTCAGCGGCTGGGTGCTGGGCGCCCATGTCGAGAACCTGGTCTGGGTCGGTGTCGGCGGCGCGGTGCTGACCGGTAACGGGCTGGACAACGAGATCATCGCCGGCGACTCCGCGGACATGCTGGATGGCGGCGCCGGGGCCGACATCCTGCGCGGCGGGCTGGGCGACGACACATACTATCTGGATGACGCCAACGATCAGGTGATCGACACCGGCGGGATCGATACGGTCATCACCTCGCTGGACTTCTCGATCTGGAGCAGCGGCGTCGAGAATGTGCGCGCAGCGGCGGGCTCGGGCCCGGTCTATTTCGACGGCGACGCCAATGCCAACGAGCTGGAGGGCAGCGACCACAACGACACCCTCGACGGCCACGGCGGCGACGACACCCTGATCGGCGGGCTGGGGGACGACAACTACTGGGTCGACAGCGCCAATGACGTGATCGTCGAGCAAGACGGTGAGGGCACGGATCTGGTCTATGCGACCGCCTCCCTCTACGTCCTGTCCGAGCACGTCGAGAACCTGACCTTCATGGGGACGGGAGACTTCGCGGGCTACGGCAATGATCTCGCCAATGTCATCCGCGGCGGGGACGATGACGACACCCTGCGTGGGTATGGCGGCAACGACACCCTGTACGGCGGCTACGGCGTCAACTTCCTGATCGGCGGGACGGGCGACGACACCTATGTCGTCAGCGACTGGGACAGCATCCTCTACGAGGAAGAGGACGAGGGGCAGGACACCGTCCTGACCGACATCGGCGCCTTCACCCTGTTCGCCAACATCGAGACGCTGTTCTACAACGGCACGGGCGATTTCGAGGGCACGGGGAACGCCTCGGACAATCTGATCGTCGGCGGCGCCGGCAACGACATCCTCGACGGTCGCGCGGGCGCGGACCTGCTGATCGGCGGGTTGGGCGACGACGTCTATGTCATCGACGACGTCAACGACGTGATCCAGGAGCATCCGGATGAAGGCACGGACGCCATCTGGACCACGCTGAACAGCTACAGCCTGATCGGAACCGATATCGAGGGACTGGTCTTCATCGGCGCCGGCGACTTCACCGGCACGGGTAATGCGTCGGCAAACAGTCTCGGCGGCGGCTATGGCGACGACCGGCTGGACGGCGGCGCGGGCGCCGACCTGATGGACGGGGGCTGGGGCGACGACACCTATGTGGTCGATGACGCGGACGACGTGATCACCGACGTTGACGGTTGGGACACGGTTGAGACGACGCTGAGCGTCTACGTACTGTCCGACGACCTGGAGGTGCTGATCTTCACCGGCGTGGGGCCGTTCCACGGCACGGGCAATGACGGCGACAACGACCTCTACGGCGGTGATGGCGACGACACCGTGATCGGGCTGGACGGCGACGACTGGCTGGACGGGGGGCTGGGCGCGGACGTGATGGACGGCGGCTGGGGCGACGACCTCTATTTCGTCGACGACGCGGGCGACATCATCATCGACGCCGGCGGCTATGACGCGGTGGACACCACCCTGCTGAACTACACGCTCGGCGCGGGGCTGGAGGACCTGTATTTCACGGGGACCGGCAACTTCAACGGCACGGGCAACGCCTCGGACAACGAGATCTTCGGCGGGGACGGCGAGGACAATCTGGAGGGGCTGGACGGCGATGACCTGCTGGTCGGCGGGGCGGCCAACGACATCCTGAACGGCGGCGCGGGACAGGACCTGCTGATCGGCGGCCTGGGCGCCGACATCATGACCGGCGGCGACGGCGACGACCTCTATGAGGTCGATGACGCCGATGATCAGGTGATCGAGGAAGAGGACGGCGGCTTCGACGGCGTCCAGACCAGCCTGACGAGCTTCACCCTGGGCGCCCATGTCGAGGCGGTTTTCTACATGGGGACCGAAAACTTCACCGGCGTCGGCAATGACGGGGACAATATCCTGTCCGGCGGCGACGGTGATGACGACCTCACCGGGCATGCCGGGAACGACGTGCTGTACGGCGGCCTGGGCGCCGACATCATTCGGGGCGGCACGGGCGATGACGTCTACATCGTCGAGGATGAAACCGATCAGGTCATTGAGCTGGGCGGCGAAGGCAATGACAGCGTCATCACCAGCCTGAACCAGTACATCCTCGGCGCGAATGTCGAGAACCTGAGCTATGCTGGGGACTACGCCAGCGGTCGGTTCACTGGCATCGGCAACGCGCTGGACAACATTCTGACCGGCGGCGACGGCAGCGACTTGCTGGCGGGTTACGGCGGCGCGGACACGATGATCGGCGGGCTGGGCGATGACGTCTACAGCCTCACAGACGCCTCTGACGTCATTGTCGAGCTGGCCGGTGAGGGCAACGACACCATCTATATCGAGGGTGATATCGGCTACGCCTATACTCTGGCTGACAACGTCGAGAACCTCTACGTCGCCACCTTCCGCGCCTTCCACCTGACCGGCAACGCCCTCAACAACACCATTTTGGGCTTTGGAAACGAGGACGACATTTTCGACGGCGGACTCGGCGCCGACTTCATGCGCGCCTCGTGGGGCAACGACATCTACTACGTTGATAACGCCGGCGATGTTGTCGAGGAGTTCGAGGGCCAAGGGCACGACACCATCCGCTCGACCTACGGCGCGGTGACCCTGAGTGACTGGGTCGAGGATCTGGAGTTCATCGGGACCGGCGCCTTCGCGGGCACGGGCAACGGACAGGACAACCGGATCACCGGCGGGGCCAGCGACGATGTGCTGAGCGGGGCGGCGGGCAATGACCTGCTGCTGGGCGGCGCGGGCGCTGACACGCTGAACGGCGGTGACGGCGCCGACGTGCTGGTTGGCGGCGCGGGGCTGGACATCCTGAATGGCGGCGACGGCGTTGACCGGGTGGACTACACCGCCGCAGCCGCGGGGGTCACGGTCCGGCTGGACCTGAACCGCACCACCAATGACGGCGACGGCGGCAGCGACACCCTGTCCTCGATCGAGGACGTCGACGGCTCGGCCTTCAACGACCTGATCTTCGGCAACGCCGGGGCCAACGTCCTGCGTGGCGGCCTCGGGCGCGACACCCTGCTGGGGCTGGGCGGCGACGACATCCTCATCGGTGGCGACGGCGTGGCCAACCAGCTGCAGGGCGGCCAGGGCAATGACCGCTACATCGTGACGGCGGCGGGGGATTCCATCGTTGAGCTGGCGGGCGAGGGGATCGACACGGTCGAGACCAACCTCAACCAGTTCACCCTCGCGGCCAATGTCGAGAACCTGATCTTCACCGGGACCGGCGCCTTCACCGGCACGGGCAACGGGTCGGACAACGTCATCACCGGCGGCGCGGCGGCGGATCTGCTGTCCGGCGGCGCCGGGGCGGACACGCTGATCGGCGGCGACGGCGACGACGTCCTGCGCGGTGGCGCAGGCGTTGATATCCTGACCGGCGGCGCGGGCGTGGACCTGCTGGACTACAGCCTCGCCGCGGCGGGCGTCGTGGTTCGCATGGACCTGAACCGCACCACCAATGATGGCGACGGCGCGACCGACACCTTCTCGGGCATGGAGAATGTCACCGGCTCGGCCTTCAACGACGTCCTGTTCGGCAACAGTGCGGACAACATCCTGATCGGCGGCGCCGGTGCCGATGTCCTGCTGGGGCTGGGCGGCAACGACATCCTGATCGGTGGATCCGGCGCGGCCAACCAGCTGCAGGGCGGGCTGGGCGACGACCGCTATATCGTTACCGCCGCCGACACCATCATCGAGGCGGCGGGCGAGGGGACGGACACGGTCGAGACGACCCTGAACAGCTTCACGCTCGCGGCCAATCTGGAGATCCTGCTCTTCACCGGCGCCGGCGTCTTCTACGGCTTCGGCAACAGCACGGCGAACACCATCACCGGCGGGGCCTCCAGCGACCAGCTGGACGGCGGCGCGGGCGACGACATCCTCTGGGGCGGCGGCGGCGCCGACATCCTGATCGGTGGTCAGGGGGCGGACACCCTGTATGGCGAGGCGGGCAATGACGTCCTCAACGGCGGCGCGGGCGACGATATCCTGACCGGCGGCCTCGGCGACGACCGCTATGTGATCGACAGTCTCGGCGACCAGATCATCGAACTGGCCGGGCAGGGAACCGACACGGTCGAGACCACCCTGGCCAGCTACACCCTCGCCGATGGGCTGGAGAACCTCGTCTACACGGGAACCGTTGCCTTCACCGGCATCGGCAACGCCGCCAACAACGTCATCACCGGCGGGATCGGCGACGATACCTTCATCGCCGGTCTGGGCAATGATGCGTTCAACGGCGGCGCGGGCTTCGACACCGTCGACTATAGCGCGGTCGGATCGGCGGTGACGGTCAAGCTGAATGGCGGCATCACCCAGAACGACGGCCAGGGCGGCGTTGACATGCTGACCGGCATCGAGCGGGTGATCGGCACGGACTTCGACGACCTGCTGATCGGCGACGGTCTGGGCAACACCCTGATCGGCGGAGCCGGGCGCGACACCCTGCTGGGCATGGGCGGAGACGACACCCTGATCGGCGGCGAGGGCCAGGCCAACACCCTACAGGGCGGAACCGGCAACGACCTCTACATCGTCTCCGTGGCCGGGGACTCGGTGGTCGAACTGGCCAATGAGGGTATCGACACCGTCCAGACCGCGCTCAGCGCATGGACCCTCGGCGCCAACCTGGAGAACCTGACCCACACGGGATCCAGCGCCTTCAGCGGGACGGGCAACGCCCTGGCCAATGTCATCACCGGCGGCGGCGGCGGCGACGATCTGCTGCGCGGGGGAGGCGGCAATGACACCCTGATCGGCGGGCTGGGCGAGGACATCGCCCTGTTCGCCGGGCTGCGCTCCTCCTACACCATTATCGCCACGGCCAACGGCTATCAGATCACTGACAACGCCGCGGGCGTGGACGGCGACGACGGGGTCGATCAGTTGATCGGCATCGAGAAGGTCCGGTTCAAGGACGGCACGACCCTGACGCTCGCCGATCTGGGCCTGACCCCGGCGCCGGTCATGTCGGCCAAGGCCGGTCCGGCCTTCGAGACACAGCCCCTGGCCCTGTCGGCGCTGGCGACCGCCGAGCCCGGGCCGCAGGTCCTGCCGTTCGCGGACGACGCCTTCCTGGCCCTGCCCACGGTCGGGGATGCGCCTCTGGTGCTGCCGGGGCTGGCGGATGACTTCGCGACTGTCGATGTCACGGGGCGGGTCTTCGATTTCGGGCCGGTGGTTCTGGAGATCGACACCTCGTTCGCCGGACCGCACGACCTGCATCTGCCGCGGGTCGAGGAGCCGCACGTCGGGCGACTGCCGCTCCACGACTGGCTCTAGTCGGTCAGCAGGGCCAGCAGGGCGAAACTGGCCAGCCAGTGCTCGCCCATATAGTCGCCGGTCACATGGGGCAGGGCGGCGTCCAGATGGACGTCCGCCGCCTTGCGCGCGATGACCGCGCGGATATCGCCCTCGGGCAGGGCCGAGGCGATCTCGCGCCAGCACCAGGCGCGGCTGAGGTTCAGGCCGTCCAGATGGGCGATCTTGCCGTCCGACCGGTCGCTGACGCTGGCGGGGGTAAACAGGGTGGCGGGCTTCTGTGAGCCGACGCGGGGCAGGAACGCCTTGAACCAGTCCTGGAAGTCGAGCGGGTGCAGCACCCGCCGCATCAGGGCGGCCTCTATCAGGGCGGGTGACAGGAACTCGTCCTGCGACGGCTCCCAGGCCTGACAGTCGCGGTCTGCGCCATGCCAGGCCACCGCCTTCTCGCGGCACAGCGCAGCCAGCACCGGATCATTGGCCTCGGCCCAATCCAGCGTCAGCCGCAGGGCGAAGGCGGTGTTGTAGTGGGTCCCGACCCGCACCGGATAGGCGGCCAGCGGCAGATAGACGTGGAAGCGGTCGGCGAAGGCGCGGGCCAGCGGGCGCAGGGTGGCGGCGCGCCGGCGGCCGTCCTCGCTGTCATGCCGATCCATCTCCGCCGCCAGCATCAGCAGCCAGCCCCAGCCGTAGGGGCGCTCGAAGCCCCGGCTGGACGGCTGCTCCAGATAAGCGACCTCGGCGGCGACGTTCTCCGGCGTGAACAGCTCATTGGCCAGCGCCCAGATACGCGGGGCCTCGGGGTTGTCCGGATAGAGCCGCAGCAGGGTGAACAGGGTCCACCAGCCGTGGACGCAGGAGTGCCAGTCAAAGCTGCCGAAGAAGATCGGATGCAGGTCGCGGGGGCCCTTCACGTCGCGCCGACCGGTCATGACGTGATCCAGCTTGTTCGGATATTCGCGGGTGACGTGGCCCAGCGCCGCCGAGGCGAAACGGGAGGCTGTGGCCGCGTCGAGGGCCGAAGGCGGGGCATGCGTCATCAGCGGCACTCAGAAGCGGAAGGCGAGGGCGTACATCAGGCCGATATTGACCACCAGCAGGATCAGGGCGGTCGGCAGCTGGGCCCGGATCACTCCGTTCAGGGCGGCGTTGCGATCGGGCAGCTCCAGCAGGTTGGCGGGCACGACGTTGAAGTTGGCCGCCATGGGCGTCATCAGCGTTCCGCAGAAGCCGGCCAGCATGCCGATGGCGCAGACGATGGCCGGGTCGCCGCCGAACTGGTGCACCACGATGGGCAGGCCGATGGCGGCGGTCATCACCGGGAAGGCGGCGAAGGCGTTGCCCATCACCACGGTGAACAGGGCCATGCCGAGGCAGTAGGCCGTCACCGCCAGCAGGGGCGTGGTCAGGGGCACGGTCTGGCTGACCAGCTGGCCGACCACCCCGCCGACGTCCGCCGCGAGGAAGACCGCGCCCAGCGAGGCCAGCATCTGGGGCAGCAGGCTGGCCCAGCCGATGGAGTCCATCAGGCGACGTCCCTCCTGCACGGGGGCGAGGGCGGGCGGCCGAAACCAGGCCATGGCCGCGAACAGGGCGAGGAGGCAACCGAGACCCAGCGCGATCAGCGTCGTCTGCCTGTCTGAAATCAGCCAGGCGCCCGCGTCGGTGTATTTGGCCAGCAGGGTTCCGCCCACCGCGACCAGAGGGATGATCAGGGCCGGGATGAACAGGGCGTTGCCCCGCCGGGCCGCGCCCTCGCGCCGCTGTTTCAGCGTCGTGGTCGAGGGCTGGCCGACGCCCATCTTCCCCACCGCGCCGACGATGACCAGCGCCACCACCAGCAGGCCGTTGCCCAGACCGCCCAGCAGGTCGCCGAACAGCAGGGAGGTCGCGATCAGCCCCCAGAACAGGGTGTTGCGGATGCGGGTCGGATGCGTCCGGTCCATGGCCGTGAAGACAGCGAAGGCCAGGAACATCAGGCCGGTGACGACATAGGCGTGCTGCAGGGTGATCATCGGGCCGCCTCCATCTCCGAGGAGGGCGCGGCCAGGTCACGCTTCAGCGCCCGGTCGAGCAGCCACAGACGCAGGCCGTGGACGATGAAGGCCGCGATGGCGGTGGGGATGGCCCACAGGGAGATGTGCAGCGCCTCGACCTTCAGACCGGCCTGCTCGAGGAAGCCGACCATCAGCACGATGGAGCCGATGGCGATGAAGATATCCTCGCCGAAGAACAGGCCGATGTTGTCGGTGGCGGCGCTCATGCCGCGAATGCGGAAGCGGACCTTGTCGGGCAGGGGGCCGTGCTCGGCCTCCGCCGCGCCCTCGGCCATGGGGGCCACCAGCGGGCGCACCATCTGCGGATGGCCGCCCAGCGAGGTCAGGCCCAGCGCCGACGTCGCCTGGCGCACGAACAGATAGACCAGCAGCAGCCGCCCGGCGGTGGCGGCGCGAACATTGGCGATCAACTGCCGCGCCCGCTCCTGCAGACCCGCCCGCTCCAGCACCCCGATCACCGGCAGGATCAGCCAGGTGATGTGGAAATAGCGATTGTCGTTGAAGGCGTCCCCAAACCGCGCCAGCGTCGCCACACCCGCCTCGAACAGGCCCCGCAGATCCAGATCGGACCCGACCGCCGCCAGCACGCCAGTGACGACGGCGGCGACCAGTATCACCAGCAGCGGATTGATCCGGGCGACAAAGCCCGCGACCACCACCGCGATCCCCAGAAGCACCAGCATGGAATCCTGCCCTCCGTCCCGGTGCGGACAGTTGCGCGGTTCGCAAGGGAGTGAAACCCCAACCCCGTTGCTATCGTCATCCCGACGAAAGTCGGGACCCAGCGGCGCGCGAGAGCCCGAAGCTTTCGAGAGCGCGGCTGCGTCATCGCCTTCGCTATCGCTTCATCGGCGCTGGGTCCCAGGGTTCGCTCCGCGCCCCCGGGATGACGATAGCAATCAGGGTGAGCCGAACCCGCCGCCCCCCGGCGTCTCAATCACGAAGACATCCCCCGGCGCCATCTGCACCTCCGCCGTCGAGCCCAGCGGTTCGACTGTCCCGTCCGCCCGCTCGATCCGGTTCACCCCCACGGCGCCCGGTTCGCCGCCTGCCGCGCCGAAGGGCGGGGTGCGGCGGTGGTTGGACAGGATGGCGGCGGTCAGGGGCTCCAGGAACCGCACCCGCCGCACGGCCCCGTCGCCGCCACGGTGCGCGCCCGCGCCGCCGGAACCGTGGCGGATCGAAAATTCCTCCAGCAGGACGGGGAAGCGGGTCTCCAGCACCTCCGGGTCGGTCAGGCGGCTGTTGGTCATGTGCGTCTGCACCGCCGCCCTGCCGTCGAAGTCCGGTCCGGCGCCCGAGCCGCCGGCGATGGTCTCATAGTACTGTCGGGTCGCGTCGCCGAAGGTGAAGTTGTTCATCGTCCCCTGGCTGGCCGCCAGCACCCCCAGCGCGCCGTACAGGGCGTCCACCACGGCCTGGCTGGTCTCGACATTCCCGGCCACCACGGCGGCGGGATAGCGGGGGTTCAGCATTGAGCCCTCCGGCACGATCAGGCTGACCGGCTTCAGACAGCCTTCGTTCAGCGGAATGGCGTCGTCCACCAGCGTCCGGAAGACATACAGGGTCGCGGCCCGCGTGATCGACAGTGGGGCGTTGAAGTTGTTGGGCCGCTGATCGCTGGTTCCAGTGAAGTCCACGACGGCGCTGCGGGCCTCCGTGTCTACGTCAATCCGTACACGGATGATGGTGCCGTCATCCATCTCCAGCTCGAAGGCGCCGGGCTTCAGAGCGGCGATGGCGCGGCGGACGGCTTCCTCGGCATTGTCCTGAATGTGGCCCATATAGGCCGCGACGACTTCACGGCCGAACTCGCCGACCATGCGGACCAGTTCCTCGGCCCCGCGCGCGCAGGACGCGATCTGGGCCTTCAGGTCGGCCATGTTCTGATCGACGTTGCGCGACGGATGCGGACCCGAGGCGAACAGGGCGCGGGTCTCGGCGTCCCGCAGCGCTCCCCTGTCGACCAGCAGGAAGTCGTCGATCAGCACGCCCTCGTCCTCGACGGTCTTCGAGGTCGGCGGCATGGAGCCCGGCGTGATCCCGCCCACGTCGGCGTGGTGGCCGCGCGCGGCGACGAAGAAGGCGGGGCTGTCGTCCGCCTCCAGGAAGACCGGGGTGATGACGGTGATGTCCGGCAGATGCGTCCCGCCGTTGTAGGGCGCGTTCAGCATATAGACGTCTCCCCGCCTCATGCCGCGTCCGTCACGGGCGTCCCCGCGCGAGGTGATAACGGTCCGGATGCTCTCGCCCATCGAGCCCAGATGCACCGGAATGTGCGGCGCGTTGGCGATCAGGGCGCCCGTCGCATCGAAGACGGCGCAGGAGAAATCCAGCCGCTCCTTGATGTTCACCGAATAGGCGGTGGCCCGCAGCGCCTCGCCCATCTGTTCGGCGGCGGCCATGAAGCGGCTGTTGAACACCTCCAGCAGGATCGGGTCGGCGTGGGTTCCGATGGCCGTGCGGGCGGGCAGGGGGACGATCCGCTTCAGGATCAGATTGAGTCCAGCGTCGGCCTCGGCGCGCCAGCCGGGCTCGACCACGGTGGTGCCGGTGTCTTCCAGAATGATGGCCGGACCCTCGATCGCCGCGCCCGGCCCGAAGGCCTCACGGCGATAGGCTGGGGTGTCATGGCTCGCACCGGCCATCCAGACCGGGGCGCGGGTGACGACCTCCGGCGTGCGGGCCGACAGGTCGCCGTCCGCATCCCCCGTCTGGCCGGACAGGCCCACGGCCTCGGCCTCCAGCGTCTCGACCACCAGCGCCTTGCCCTCGGCGAAGAAGCCGAAGCGGCGGCGGTGCAAGGCCTCGAAGGCGGCGATCATTTCATCGGCGGGACCGAAGGGCACGGTCAGGGGCGTGTCCGAGCCCGCGAACTTGATTTCGGCCCGGACCGTGACGGCGATGCGGTCGCCGCCGAAGCCCTGCGCCGTCAGCTCGGCGCGCGCCTGTTCGCTCAGCGCCGCGATCCGCGCGGCCATGTCGCCGTCGGCTCCGGCTTCCAGCGGGATCGCCGCCGTCGCCTGCCGGATGGCCCGCACCTCGGCCAGTCCCATCCCATAGGCCGACAGCACGCCCGCGAACGGGTGCAGCATCACTGTGGTCATGCCCAGCGCATCGGCGACCAGGCAGGCGTGCTGCCCGCCCGCGCCGCCGAAGCAGTTCAGGACATAGCGGGTCACGTCATAGCCGCGCTGGATCGAGATCGACTTGATCGCCTCGGCCATGTTCTGGACCGCGATGGTGACAAAGCCCTCGGCCAGCGCTTCCGGCGTCGTGGCGCGCCCGGTCGCCGCCTGAACCTCCGCGGCCAGTTCGGCGAAGCCCGCGTGCACGGTATCGGCGTCTAGCGGCTGGTCCGCGCCCGGTCCGAACACCGCCGGGAAGAACTCCGGCTTCAGCTTGCCCAGCAGGACGTTGCAGTCCGTCACCGTCAGCGGGCCGCCCCGGCGATAGGCGCGGGGACCCGGCACGGCCCCGGCGGATTCCGGCCCGACCCTCAGGCGCGCGCCGTCGAACCGGCAGATCGAGCCGCCGCCCGCCGCCACCGTATGGATCGACAGCATGGGCGCGCGCAGTCGCACTCCGGCGACCACGGCGTCGGACGTGCGTTCGTACTCTCCGGCGAAGTGGGAGACGTCGGTCGAGGTGCCGCCCATGTCGAAGCCGATGACGCGGTCGAAGCCCGCCGCCCTGGCTGTCTCAGCCATGCCGACCACGCCGCCCGCCGGGCCCGACAGGATGGCGTCCTTGCCCCGGAAGGCGCCCGCCGCCGTCAGTCCGCCGTTCGACTGCATGAACAGCAGGGGCGTGGCCTCGCCGAGCTCGCCGCCGACCTTGTCCACATAGGCGCGCAGGATCGGCGAGAGGTAGGCGTCGGCCACGGTGGTGTCGCCGCGTCCGACCAGCTTGATCAGGGCGCCGACCTCATGGCTGACCGAGAGCTGCTCAAAGCCCAGCTCGCGGGCGATCTCGGCCACCTGACGCTCGTGATCGGTGAACCGCCAGCCGTGCACCAGGGCGATGGCGACGGCGCGGAAACCCGCCTCGCGCGCGGCCCGTAATCCCCGCCTTGTCCCCTCGATATCCACAGGCCTGTCCACAGCCCCGTCGGCGCGGACCCGTTCGTCGATCTCGACCACACGACTATAGAGCTGCTCGTTCAGCCGGATGTGGCGGGCGAACAGGTCCGGGCGGCTCTGCCAGCCGATGCGCAGGCCGTCGCCGAAACCGCGGGTGATGGCCAGCACCGTCGGCTCGCCCTTACGCTCCAGCAGGGCGTTGGTGGCGACGGTGGTGCCCATGCGGACGGCATCGACCAGACCGGAGGGCAGGGGACCCGGCGCGGCCCCCAGCACCCGGCGCACGCCCTCGACGGCCGCGTCGGCGTACTGCTCGGGGTTGACCGACAACAGCTTGCGCGTGGTCAGGGCGCCGTCGGGCGCGCGGGCGACCACGTCGGTGAAGGTGCCGCCGCGATCAATCCAGAAGCGCCAGCCGTGCAATCCGCTGTTCTGATTCATGCGGCCAGCATAACCCCGGTTCAGAGGCCGAGGGGACCGAACAGCCAGGTCATCCAGATGCCGCCTGCAAGGAAGACCCCGAAGGCCAGTTTGTCGCCGCCGGTCATGGGCTTCTTCAGAAGCGCGCGCGCGAGCACGAGGCTGAGGCCGCCCGCCGCCGCCCACAACAGAACCGAGGGCAGGCCGGTCCAGCCGACCCAGGCGCCGCCCGCCGCCAGCAGGAAGGGATCGCCGCCGCCCAGTCCGTCACGGCCTCTCAGCCGCCGATAAGCGAAGGCCAGCAGCCAAAGGGCGGCGAACCCGGCCGCCGCGCCGATGGCGGCGTTCAACAGGCCGGTCCCGTTCGGCAGGATGGCCGCGCCCAGACCGGCGGCGCCTAGAGGCAGGGTCAGTTCATCCGGAAGCCAGAAATGCTCGGCGTCAACGACGGCGATCAGCAGCAGGAACCAGCCCAGCACCGCCGTCAGCAGGCTGGCCGACACCGTGTCCCGTGACAGGGCGGCCCAGCCGCCGATGATTGCGCCACCGACCGCGAAACCGGCGAATCTTACGGTTCGACGCGCGCCGGGCTCCGGCTCGGAGCGGGGCAGGCGCACGCTTATCCAGGCCAAAGCAAGGCCGACCGCCGACCCCGCGATGGCGAAGATCACTGTGACAGTGACAATGTCCACAAGCCCTCCGCCCGACCTCTCGAGGGCTGCGATAGGCGGCTCATCCAGTCCCTGCAAGGCTTCTGTCGCTGCTGGGATTGTGAAGGTTGCGACGGGTTGGGACGGTCTTTCACGAAGCCGATGCGACAACTTCACAGAAGCAACGGTGAACCGTCATGGTTCGGCGTACCCGCTGTCATATCCGGCTCCTAACCACGGACAGGGCAGGCGGGGGCGATGCTTCGTCACGACCGGACGCATGGGCGTTCGGTCTCACCTGCCGTGAGTTCCTCTGGACCAGACACGGTGAAAACGATGAACGGCTTCAAACTGACCACCCTCCTGGCCCTGTCGGCCAGCGCCCTGACCCTCGCCGCCTGTGGCTCGGCTGAAGTCGCTTCGCCGGGCGAAGGTGATTTCGGCGGCGGCGGTGGCGGCACCACCCCGACCACCCCTCCGGTGACCCCGGGCACCCCGGCCGCTGACTGCCCGACCGGCTTCGCCGACGTCGGCGTCGTGGCCGCCGGCACGCTGCGCGCCTGCCAGCTTCCGACCACCATCACCGGCAACCTGGTCGTGCCGCTCCGCGCCGGCACCGTCTACGCCATCTCGGGCCGCACCCAGGTCGGCACCGACATGGGCGCCGACGCGGCTGCCCCGGTCGCCGGTTCGCAGCAAGGCATCCTGACCATCCAGGCCGGTGTGCGCATCTACGGCTCGGGCGGTTCGGACTATCTGCTGGTCAACCGCGGTTCGCAAATCTTCGCTGAAGGCACCGCGACCAACCCGATCATCTTCACCAGCCGCAACAACATCGACGGCGCCACCACCGAGAACTCGCAGGGCCAGTGGGGCGGCGTCGTGATCGCCGGCCGCGCGCCGACGGCGGTCTGCCCGGTCGGCGTCACCGCGCCGAACATCGCCTGCGTCGGTCAGGTTGAAGGCACCAGCGCCAACTACGGCGGCAACAGCACGTCGGACAACTCGGGCCGTCTGCGCTACGTCCAGATTCGCTACTCGGGCTTCGAAATCTCGCCGAACAACGAGCTGCAGGCCCTGACGCTGGCCGGCGTCGGCAACGGCACCACCGTTGAGTACGTCCAGGCCTACAACAGCTCGGACGACGGCATCGAAATCTTCGGCGGCACCGTCAACCTGAGCCACATCGTGATCAACGGCGCTGACGACGACGGTCTGGACACCGACACCGGCTGGCGCGGTGGCGCCCAGTTCGGCATCATCACCCAGCGCCCGACCGCCGTGACCAACGGCAGCCGCGGCTTCGAATGGTCGGCCGCCCCGTCGGGCACCACCTTCTACGCCCAGCCGAAGGTGTCGAACTTCACCCTCGTCGGCCGCAACGCCGCCGTGGCCGCCGACGCCCTGCTGACGCTGAACACCGGGACCCAGCCGACCATCATCAACTCGGTGGTCACCAACCCGTCGACCTCGGCCGCGGCCTGCCTCGACATCGACGACGCCCAGACCGTCGCCAACAACCCGGTCTTCCGCTCGGTCTACTTCTCCTGCTCGCGTCCGTACGAGAACGACTCGAACGTCAACGCCGCGGCGACCGAGGCGGTGTTCATCAGCGCGACGAACGTCAACAACACGGCGGCCGGGACCTCGACGATGACGGCTCCGGCCGGCGCGACCCTGACGGCCCAGAGCCTGGCCTTCATCAACGGCGCCAACGAGAACGCCGTGACCGTGACCAACGCTCCGGCGGTCTACAGCTGGTTCCAGACCGTGACCTACATCGGGGCCGTCCGTAACGCGACGGACACCTGGTTCCAGGGCTGGACCTGCGGCCTGCAAGCCGGCTCGACCTGCTGATGACGGATGGACGGGCGGCGGCTCGCGCCGCCGCCCGACTACCGAACCCTTCCGTTGATTCCTTCGAGGCGCAGACCATGAAGACCGTGAAAATGTCCCTGGGCGGGCTTCTGCTCGCCACCACCGCTCTGGTCGCGCCGGGCGCCGCCCTGGCCCAGACCCCGCCCACGACCCAGACGCCGGCCGCGCAGGCCGAGCCGCAGGTCGATCCGGAAACCGATCTCGGCGAGATCGTCGTTCTGGGCCGCTATATTCCGCAGCCGAACCGGGAAAGCCCGGAAGTGGCCGCCTTCCTGACCGCCGAAGACCTGCAGCGCACCGGCGACGCCGACGCCGCCGGCGCCCTGGCCCGCGTGACGGGCCTGTCGGTCGTTGAAGGCCGCTTCATCTACGTGCGCGGCCTTGGCGAGCGCTACTCGTCGGCCCTGCTGAACGGCTCGCCGCTGCCCAGCCCCGAGCCGCTGCAACGCGTCGTTCCGCTGGACCTCTTCCCGTCGGAAATCCTGGCGGGCCTGACCGTCCAGAAGACCTATTCGGTCGCCTTCCCCGGCGAGTTCGGCGGCGGCGTCGTCGATCTGCAGACCATCGACACCCCGAGCCAGCCCTTCTTCAGCATGCAGGCCTCGGTCAGCGGCAACACCGAAACCTCGGGCAAGGAGTCGCTGATCTATTACGGCTCGCGCACAGACTTCACCGGCTTCGATGACGGCACCCGCGACGTTCCGGGGCCGATCCAGCTGGCCTTCGGCAGCGGCGACCGCATCTCGGCCGCCAACTTCACCGCCAGCGAACTGCGCCGCATGGGCCAGTCGCTGGTCAACGCGCCGCTGCGCCTGCTGCAGCGCGAGACCACCCCGGCCAACTTCGGCTTCCGCTTCACCGGCGGTACGAACATGGAAACCGGGATGGGCACCCTGGGCGGCGTCTTCGTCGCCTCGTACGACAACAAGTGGACGGGCCGTCGCGGCGTGCGTCAGTCGGGCCGCATCGACGCGGGCGAACTGATCACCGCCAACAACTACGCCTTCCAGTCGAACCAGAACGACCTGACGCTGAACTTCCTGGGCGCGCTCAGCCTGACCAGCGACACCAACACCCTGAAGTGGACCAACCTCTACGTCCGCAACGTCACCAAGGAAGCCCGCTCGGAAGCCGGCTTCGACGACGGCTCGGGCGGTCAGCGTCGCACCGATAACACCGAGTGGTTCGTCCGTCAGCTCTACTCGACCCAGCTGGCCGGCGAGCACACCTTCGGCGCCGAGGGCGAGTGGGAGTTCGACTGGCGCGCGGCCTACGCCAAGACCTCGCGCGATGCGCCGTACGAGACCCGTTTCGGCTACGGCCAGAACGTCGCCGGCGACTGGATCCACGACATCGAGACCAATGCCATCTCGTTCAGCGAACTGGATGACGACATCGTTTCGGGCGGCGCGGATGTGCACTACACCCTGCCGCTGTCCGACGCCCGCGAAGCCGTTTTCTCGTTCGGCGTCGCCTATTCTGACAACAACCGTGAATCCGAGCAGCGCACCCTGCGCTTCATCGCGCCGAACGGCCTGACCTCAGACCAGCTGGAGTCGCGCGTCGACTACCTGTTCTCGGACATCAACATCGGGCCGTATCTGCAGCTGGAAGAGATCACCGGCACCAACGGCGCCGCCGCCTTCGACGGTCAGCTGACCGTCAAGGCCGCCTACGCCCAGGTCGCCGCCGAGATCATCCCGCTGGTCAACCTGAACATCGGCGTGCGCGTCGAGCAGGGTGAGCAGACAGTGACCCCGCGCGATCTCTTCGGCGGTTCGACCGGCTTCCTGCCGACCCGGATCGAGGAAGAGTACGTCCTGCCGGCGGGCACCATCACCTGGAACTTCGCCGAGGACATGCAGCTCCGCTTCGGCGCGTCCAAGACCATCGGTCGCCCGCAGTTCCGCGAGCTGGCGCCGCAGCAGTATACGGACGTCGAAAGCGACCGGACCTTCATCGGCAACCCCTACCTGGTCGATACCGAGATCCTGAACATCGACGCCCGCTGGGAGTGGTACTTCGCCCGCGACCAGTATGTGACCGCCGGTCTGTTCTACAAGGATCTGGAGAAGCCCATCGAGTCGAGCGTCGTCGACCAGGGCTCGTCGATCTCGCAGACCTTCCTCAACGCGCCGAACGCCACCATCCAGGGCGCCGAGGTCGAGGTGAAGAAGTATTTCGAGTTTGGTTCGGACATGGACTTCATCGCCAACAAGCGGTGGCTGGTCCAGGCCAACTACACCTACTCGAAGTCCGAGGTGAACGTGGACGCCGGTGACACCGTCATCACCCAGAACAGCCTGGGCGTCGCCCAACCGGCTTCGTTCTACGTGATCGACGGCAGCCGTCTGCAAGGCCAGTCCGAGCACGTCGCCAACCTGCAACTGGGTTGGGAAGACGACACGGCCCGCTCGCAGGCGACCCTGATCGCCAACTACGTCTCGGAGCGCACCTCGGCGCGCGGCCGCCCGGGCGAGCCGGACCTGATCCAGGAGCCGGGCGTCTCGCTCGACTTCGTCTTCCGCAAGGACTTCGACTACGCGGGCCGCGAATACGGCGTGGCGGTCGAGTTCCGCAACCTGCTGGGTGAAGAGTTCCTCGAGTACCAGGAACTGGGCAATCGGGTGATCATCAACGGCTATGAACTGGGCGCCAGCGGCTCGGTCAGCCTGACCGCCCGCTTCTGATCCTGTTGAAATGATTGAGGCCGGCTCGTCAGGAGCCGGCCTTTTTCTATGCGGAGGCGGTATAAAAATTTCATCCGCAAGCGGCCTGTTTGTCATGACAAGTTCGCGCCTCCGTCATGGACGCGTGAAGCCCGAACCCGGACGATTGAGTTAGGAACGCTGCGGGCCGTCGGGGCCTCTGACGGGCGTCCTCTCGTGATTGCTGTTCTCCGCAACTGGACCGCCTCGGCGCGCGAATTCGCGCAGGATGTCGCCGCGCGTCCCGTCCGCCTCCGCCCCTTCGTCGAGGGCGTGCTGGTCGCGGTTCTGCTGGTGCAAGCGGGGCGCCTGGTCTGGCTGTTCGTAGAGCCGTCGCCGGTCGCCTCGATCGACGCCCCGGGCGCGGCCCGGCCCGTCGACACCTCTGTCTTCCAGCGCTTCGACGCCTTCTTCCGAACCGGCGGCCAGTCCAGCATGGCGGAAGACACCGCCGCGGGCAGCAGCCAGATGCGTCTGTTCGGCGTGCGCGCCGACGGCGCCGGCGGCGGTTCGGCCATCATCGGCCTGGCCGATGGTCGCCAGATCTCGGTCGGCGTCGGCGAGGAGGTCGAGCCCGGCCTGACCCTGCAGTCGGTGGGCGAGGATTACGTGGTCCTGTCCCGCAACGGCGCCCTCAGCCGCCTGATCTTCGCCGAGACGCCGGTCGGGGCCGCCGCCCCGCCGCCGCCGCCCGCCACGCCCCAGGTCGTCGCCCCGCCGACGCCGAGCCCGGCCGCCGCGCCCGCCGGCGCCGTCGTCGATGCCGCCCAACTGATGGCCCAGGCCTCGCTGCGTCCCCGAATGCGCGGCCTGGCCGTGAACGGCTTCACCGTCTCCGCGGGCGGCGACGGCAGCGCCCTGCGCGCCGCCGGGCTGCAGTCCGGCGACGTCATCCTGGCCGTCAACGGCATCGAACTGAACAGCGCGGGGCGGATCTCCGATCTGCGTCGCGACCTCGCCAACAGCCCGTCCGCCGAAATCCGCTTCGAGCGCGCAGGGCAGGAACGCACGACCACCATAAGGACCGCCCGGTGAACCGCATGAGCCGTAACACCGTCTGCACCGTGCTGGCCGGACTGATGATCGCGCAGGGGCCGCTGGCCGCCGCGCCCGCCATGGCCCAATCGGGCGCGCGCCAGACCCTGAACGTGCAGGGCGCCGACATCCGCGCCTTCATCCAGGACGTGGCCCGGATGACCGGCCGCACCTTCATCGTCGATCCGGCGGTGACGGGCACGGTCACCGTGACCAGCGAACGCGCCCTGTCGCGCTCGGAGCTGTTCGAGGTCTTTCTGTCGACCCTGCGCGCCAACGGTCTGGTGGTCACCCAAACCACGTCCGGCGCCTATCGCATCAGCCCGGCCCAGGGCGCGGCGCAGGGCCCGGCCACCGTCGGCGCCGAACGCTTCACCACCGAAGTCTTCCAGCTGCGCAACATCGACGCCGCCTCGGCCGCCGAGACCATCCGTCCGCTGGTCGGCGCGCAGGGGCAGGTGCTCGCCAATCCCGGCGCCAACAGCGTCGTGGTCGCCGACTTCGCCGACAATCTGGGCCGCATCCGCGCCCTGATCGCCCGCATCGATGTGGACCGCGCCAGCTTCGAGGTGATCACGCTGGAGAACTCCTCCGCCCGCGAGATCGCCGCCGTCCTGCAGTCGGTCCTGGCCCCTCCGGGCGGCCAGCCGGGGCAGGGTATGGTCTCGGTGACCCCGGTCGACAGCTCCAACTCCATCGTCCTGCGCGGCGACCCCGCCGCCGTGGCCCGCGTCCGTCCGCTGGTCGAGGACCTCGACCGTCGCGCCCAGTCGGCGGACGACATCAAGGTCGTCTTCCTGGAGCACGCCAACGCCGAGCAACTGCTGCCCGTGCTGCAGCAGATCGTCGGCCAGCCGATCACCCCGGCCCAGGCCAATGCGACGCCTGCCGCCGCGCGCGGGGCATCCGACGCCGCGACGCCCGTGGTCCAGCCCGCCGCCGCCGTCGCGCCCGCCGCGCCCGGCCAGCGCGCCACCATCGCCCGCTTCCCCGGCGCCAACGCGCTGGTCATCTCAGCCTCGGCCGACACCCAGCGCATGCTGGCCGAGGTCATCCGCCAGCTCGATCAGCGTCGCCAGCAGGTCCTGATCGAGGCCATCGTGGTCGAGCTCAGCGACACCGCCGTGCGCGAACTGGGCGTCCAGTGGCTGCTCGCCGGCCAGGACGGCAACCCCATCGGCCTGACCAACTATTCCGACAGCTCGGTTCCCCTGCTTCCCATCGCGGGCGGCGCGGCGGCGGGCCAGCTAGACCCTGACGACCCCATGCGCGAGCGGCTGCAGAACCTCGCGCTGAACTCCCTGCTGGGCGCCAACGGCTTCGTGGGCGGCGGCGGCGGGACCATCGGCGACGGCCTGTTCGGCTTCATCATCAACGCGGCCAAGTCGGACAATGGCTCCAACCTGCTGCAGACCCCGTCGCTGATGACCCTCGACAACGAGGAGGCGACGATCCTGGTCGGGCAGGAAGTGCCGATCACGACCGGCGAGGCCCTGCTGGACGGAAACTCCAACCCCTTCCGCACGACCCAGCGTCAGGACATCGGCGTCAAGCTGGTGGTCCGGCCCCAGATCAACGCGGGCGGCTCCATCACCCTGCACCTGCGTCAGGAGGTGTCGAGCATCAACGGCGTCCTGACCAACTCGGCCAGCGATCTGGTGCTGAACAAGCGCGAGCTGGAGACGACGCTGGTGGTCGATGACGGGGACATCGCCGTGGCCGGCGGCCTGCTGGACCAGAACGATCGTCTGGCGGTCGACAAGATTCCGGGCCTCGGCGACCTGCCGGGCATCGGCGGCCTGTTCCGCTCGACCAGCCGCCAGCGCGGACGCACCAATCTGATGGTCTTCCTGCGCCCGACCATCATCCGCTCGGCCGCCGACGCCCAGCAACTGGCCGCCGACCGCTGGGGCTATATGCGCAACCAGCAGCTGGTCACGGATCCGACCCGTGAGCCGAGCCTGGACGAGATGCTGCGCGACTACATGCGCACCCAGCCGCCCACCGCCCCGACCGCTGATCTGACGCCCGGCGAGGTGGTGATCTCGCCCCTGCCGCCCGCGGCTCCGCAGGAGTGATCGGGTGATCACCCTCGTCAATCCGACGCTGCCCTACGGCTTCGCCAAGCGGCATGGCGTGATCCTGCTCGACGCGGGCGAGATCGCCGTCATCGGCCTGCGCGAGGGCGCCGACCCGTCGGCGCTGATCGAGACGCGACGGGTGCTGGGCCGACCGCTGCGCATCGAGCCGCTGTCGCAGGCCGCCTTCGATCGCCAGCTGTCGGAAGTCTATGCCGGCGATCACCTCAACGCCGCCGACGGCGACGACCTCGACATGCCCGCCGGGCTCGAGGGGCTGATCGACGACATCCCCGCCGCCGCCGACCTGCTGGACACAGCCGATGACGCCCCGGTCATCCGCCTGATCAACGGCGTCATCGCCGAGGCCGTGCGCACCGGCGCCTCCGACATCCACCTCGAGCCGTTCGAAAGCGCCCTGGTCGTGCGCATGCGGGTGGACGGCGTGCTGCGCGAGGCCCTGACGCTGAGCCCGCGCATCACCCCGCTGCTGGTCTCGCGCATCAAGGTCATGGCCCGTCTCGACATCGCCGAGAAACGGGTGCCGCAGGATGGGCGCATTCCGCTGGCGCTCGGCGGCAAGACGCTGGACGTGCGTGTCTCGACCCTGCCGTCCCGCGCGGGAGAGCGGGTCGTGCTGCGGATTCTCGACAAGGATCAGGCCGGGCTGACGCTGGACCGGCTCGGCATGTCGCCGGACGCCTTCGAGGCCTTCAGGGGCGCGCTGAACGAGCCCAACGGCATCATCCTGGTCACCGGCCCGACCGGCTCGGGCAAGACCACCTCGCTCTATGCGGGGCTGAGCCTGTTGAACGACGCGACCCGCAACATCCTGACGGTCGAGGACCCGGTCGAATACGCCATCGATGGCATCGGCCAGACCCAGGTGAACACCAAGGTCGGCATGACCTTCGCGGCCGGTCTGCGCGCCATCCTGCGTCAGGACCCGGACGTGGTCATGGTCGGCGAAATCCGCGATGTCGAGACGGCGGGCATCGCCGTTCAGGCCTCGCTGACCGGCCACCTGGTCCTGTCCACCGTGCACACCAATGACGCCGTCGGCGCCGTAACCCGCCTGCGCGACATGGGCGTTGAGCCCTTCCTGCTGGCCTCGACCCTGCGCCTGATCGTGGCCCAGCGGCTGGTGCGCCGCCTTTGTGGCGAATGCCGCGTGGCCGAGCCCGCCGACAAGGCCACCGCCAGACTGGCCGGGGTGAAGAAGGGCGACACCGTCTGGCGACCCCACGGCTGCCCCCACTGCCAGAACACCGGTTACGTCGGTCGCGTCGGCCTGTACGAGACCATCCGCGTTGATGACCGGGTGCGCCGCCTGATCGCCTCTGAAGCGGGCGAGGACGCCATCGCCGCCGCCGCCTTCGAGACCGGCGGGACCTTGTCGCAGCGCGCGCGTGAGCTGGTGATGGAGGGCGTCACCTCGGTCGAGGAGGCTGTGCGCGTCACCCGTCAGGAGACCAGCGAGGCGCATGAGCCCGCATCGTCCGAGGTCGCGGCCTGATGGCGGCCTTCGACTATGTGGCGGTGGACGCGGGCGGACGAACCGTCTCCGGCGCCCTGACCGCCGCCGACGAGACCGCCGCGCGCGCCGCTCTGGGCAAGCGCCGCCTGATGCCGCTGGAGGTGTCGCCGGCGCGCACCGGCGCCGCTCGCGCCGCCGCGCCGTCCGCCAAGGGCGGCAAGCTGGACGCCCGCACCCTGGCCCTGACCACCCGCCAACTGGCGACCCTGGTCTCGGTCGCGCCGATCGAGGAGGCGCTGCGCACCATCGCCCTGCAGGCCGACCGACCCGCCGTCCGTCGAGTGCTGGAAGGCGTCCACGCCGGGGTCATGGAGGGGCGTCGCCTTTCCGACGCCATGGGGCTGCAGGGACAGGCCTTCCCGCCGCTGTACCGCGCCATGGTCTCGGCGGGCGAGGCCTCGGGCGCGCTGCAGCCCATTCTGGAACGCCTCGCCGACGGGCTGGAACGCGACCAGCAGGTGCAGGGCAAGGTGGTCACCGCCCTGGTCTATCCGTCGGTGCTGGCGGTTGTGGCCCTGGGCGTTATCACCGCCCTGATGGCCTTCGTGGTGCCCAAGGTGGTCGACCAGTTCGACAGCATGCACCAGACCCTGCCGCTGCTGACCCGCATCGTCATCGGCGTGTCCGACCTGATGCGCGACTGGGGCTGGCTGATGATCCTGCTGATCGTGGCGGGGATCGGCCTGGGCGCCGTCGCCCTTCGCAATCCGGCGATCCGGCTGAAGGCCGACACCCTGATCCTGAAGCTGCCGCTGGTCGGCCGCCTGACCCGCGACCTGCACGGGGCCAAGATGGCGCGCACCCTGTCGACCATGATCGCGGCAGGGCTGCCGGTGCTGGAGGGGCTGACCATCACCGCCCGAACCGTGTCCAACCGTCGCCTGCGCAGGGCGACCGAGACCATGGCCGAGGCGGTGAGGGAAGGGGGCGGCCTGTCCGCCGCCATGCGCCGCGCCGACGTCTTCCCGCCGATCCTCGTCTACATGACCGCCTCGGGCGAGAGCAGCGGTCGGTTGGAGCCGATGATGGAGCGCGCCGCCGACTATCTGGAGCGCGAGTTCTCCACCTTCACCGCCGTGATGCTGAGCCTGCTGGAGCCGGCGATCATCGTGGTCATGGGCGGCGTCGTGGCGGTGATCGTCCTGTCGATCCTGCTGCCCATTCTGCAAATCAACACCCTAGCGATGGGTTGAAGATGAGTATTGAAATGACTGATTTCGAAAAGAAAATCGAACAGCGGCGCAAGCGCTCGGGCTTTACGCTCGTGGAGCTGATGGTGGTGATCGTGATCATTGGCCTGCTCGCCACCGTGGTCGCCATCAACGTCCTGCCGAGCCAGGACAAGGCCATGGTCGGCAAGGCCAAGGCGGACATCGCGACGCTGGAGCAGGCCATCGAGACCTATCGCCTCGACAACCTGACCTTCCCCGACACCCTGCAGGCGTTGGCCGCCGCGCCCGCGGGCCTGGCCAATCCGGAACGCTATCGCGAAGGCGGCTACGTCCGTCGCCTGCCCAAGGATCCGTGGGGCAACGACTATCAGTATCGCCGTCCCAGCCAGCACGGCGGCCAGTTCGACATCTGGTCGTTCGGCGCCGACGGCCGCGAAGGGGGCGAGGGCAATGACGCCGACCTCGGCAACTGGCAGGGCTGACACCCTGTCGGGCGCTAACGCTCACGACGCGGTCGTTCGCTGCTTGAGCGTCCTGCGCCCTCAAGCAGCGTCGCGCCGTGCAAAGAGACAAGGCTTCACGCTGGTCGAACTGCTGATGGTCGTGGCCATCATCGGGCTGGCGGCGGGGGCCGTGGTGCTGTCCGTGCCGGACCCCAGGCCCGCCGTGGCCGAGGAGGCCGAGCGGTTCGCCGCCCGGCTGGTCCGCGCGCGCGAGGAGGCGGTGCTGGGCGCCCGGCCGGTGGCGGTCGAGGCCACGGCGCGCGGCTATGACTTCTCCAGCTTCGACGGCGTCGAGTGGACGCCGCTGACCGACGGTCCCTTCGGCCCCGAGACCTGGGCCGAAGGCTCGATCCTGTCCTCGGCCCAGGCGCCGGTGCGTGTGGTCTTCGACCCTTCCGGCGTCGCCGATCCGGCGACCCTGACCCTCACGCGCGACGGGCGCAGCCGCACCATCGCCGTGGACGGGGCGGGCGAGGTGCGCGTCGATGGCTGAACGCGGCGGCTTCACCCTGATCGAGATGCTGGTGGCGCTGGCGGTGTTCAGCCTCGCCGCCATGGCCCTGCTCAATCTGTCGGGGGAGAACACTCGCTCGGCCCAGCGCGTCGAGGTCCGCACCCTCGGCGGCATGGTGGCCGAGAATGTCGCCGTCGAGGCCGCCGTCGCGCCCACGATGGGCGAGGGCGAGGCCTCGGGCCGCTCCGATCTGGGCGGTCGCCGCTGGGTCTGGACCCGCGCCGTGACGGCCACCGCCGATCCCGATCTGCTGCGCATCGACGTCCGCGTCCGCGACGAGGAAGGGCAGGCCGCCGACCGCACCCTGTTCCGCAGGCGGTCGCTGTGAACCGGTCCGGCTTCACCCTGGTCGAGGTGCTGATCTCGCTGTTGATCTTCGCCATGCTGGCGGCGGCGGGCGCGGCGGTGCTGGGCGTGACCATCGACAACCGTTTCGCCGTCAAGGCGCAGAGCGACCGCGTCGGCGACCTTCAGCGCATGCGCAGCCTGCTGCGCGCCGATCTGGGGCAGGCCACGGGCCGCCGCGCACGGGGCGCCACCGGACGTCCGGCCCCTCAGGCCATGGTCGGGCCGATGTCGCCCGCCGATCCCATCCTGACCCTGACCCGCGCCGGCTGGACCAACCCCGGCGAACAGGCCCGCCCGTCGCTGCAGCGCGTCGAATATCGGCTCGTCGACGACCGGCTGGAGCGCCGGGTCGCCAGCCAGCTGGACGGCGCCCGCCCGGGCCCGCCGCAGGTGCTGTATCGCGGCGTGCGCGACGTGGTGGTCGCCTTCATCATCGATGGCCAGGCGTCGCCCGCCTATACTTCCACCCTCGACCGCCCCCTGCCGGACGCGGTGCGCATCACCATGACGCTGGAGGGCTACGGCGCGGTCGAACAGCTCTTCCTCGTCGGAGGCGGGCGATGAGCCGCCGTCCGGAGCGCGAGGGCATGGCCCTGCTGACCGTCCTGCTGCTGGTGGCGGTGATGTCGGTCGTCGCCGTGGCCCTGCTGGACGATGTCCGCTTCTCGGTCCGCCGCACCACCAACGCCGAGATCGGCGCGCAGGCCCAGTGGCTGGCCTCCGGCGCCGAACTGCTGGCCCGCAACCGGATCAAGCGGCTGGTCCAGAGCAGCCCGACCCGTACACCCCTGCAGCCCGACTGGAACGGTCGCCGCCTCGACTTCCCGGTCGAGAACGGGACCATCAGCGCCACCGTCGCCGACGGCCAGGCCTGCTTCAATCTGAACAGCGTCGTGCTGGGCGTCGGCGAGGATCTGGTCGCGCGCCCGCAGGGAGCGATGCAGTTCCGCGCGCTCGGCCGCGCCGTGGGCGTGCCGGACAGCCGCATGCGCGCCATCGCCGACGGCCTGACCGACTGGCTGGACGCGGACGCCGAGGCCCTGCCTCTGGGCGCCGAGGATGGGGCCTATGCGGGCCTGTCGACGCCCTATCGCACCGCCGGCGTCATGCTGGCCGAGGTCAGCGAACTGCGCGCCGTCAAGGGCGTGGACGCCGACGCCTACCGCCGTCTGCGCCCCTATGTCTGCGCCCTGCCGACCAGCCGTCTGTCCCCGCTGAACGTCAACACCCTGACCCCCGAGCAGGCTCCCCTGATCACCATGCTGACCGGCGGCGTCATCGCTCCGGAGCGGGCCCGCGCCGTGATCGCCGCCCGCCCGCGCGACGGCTGGGCCACTGGCGAGGCCTTCTGGGCCGCCTCCGGCCTGCAGGGTTTCACGCCCGATGAGGACACCCGCGAGCAGGCCACCGTCCTGACCCGCTTCTTCCGCCTGCGGGTGGACGTGGAATACGCCGGCGTCCGCGCCGTTCGCACCGCCCTGCTGGAGGCCCGTCAGGACGGCGCCGTCCGCACCGTCATCCAGCGTTGGACCCCCGAAGAATGAAGCCGACACGTCTGATCCTGATCCCCGCCCTGGCGGGAGAGCCCGCGCCCTATCTGATTATCGGGGCAGGCGGCTATGTGCTGGAGCGCGGGACCCTGGCCCTCGATGCGGTCGAGCGGCCCGAGGCCATGCGCACGGTCGCCGTCGCGCCGGGCGCCGACGTGCTGATCCGCTGGCTCGACCTGCCGCCCGGCAGCGTCGCCCAGCAGCGGGCCGCCGCCCTGTGGGCGCTAAAGGACGATCTGGCCGCGCCCGCCGACCGGCTGTCGGTGTCGCTCGGCCCGGTCCCGGTCGCGGGCGAGCCGCGTCTGGTCGCCGTCGTCGGTCTGTCGCTGCTGGAGGCGTGGAGCGACTATCTGGAGACGCTGGGCGTGCGCGCCGACGTGCTGCTCCCCGATGTCCTGACCCTGACCGAGCCGCTGGACGAAAGCCTGACCGCCGTCGCCTTCGGGCCGTCGGTGGCCCTGCGTGGACGCCGCTTCGCCGCCTCGGTTCAGCCGGATCTGGTCGATCTGGTCGCGGCAGGTCGGGTGGTTGAGCCGGTGGACGATCCGGCCTCCGTCGAGCGCGCCCTGGTGCAGGCGGCCGCCGGGCCCTTGCTGGACCTCACCTCCGCCCGCGTGCGCGAACAGGCCGCCGCCCGTCGGGGCTGGGGCCGCGCTGCCGTGCTGGCGGGCGTCGCCCTGGTCTCGCCCCTGATCCTGATGATCGCCGGGGCCGGTCGTGACGAACTGGCCGCCGCCCGCGCGCAGGATCAGGCCCAGGCTGAGATCGCCCGCGTCGACCCGGAACTGGCGCGAACGCCGGACCCCGTCGCCGCCCTGCGTGGTCGGGTGCGCGCCGCCCCGCCGCCGGGCGGGGTCATGGCCGCCACCGCCGCCCTGTTCAGCGCGGTTGAAGCCGTGCCGGACGCCGAGCTGGACATGCTGGTGGTCGATCCCGAGGACGGGATGAAGGCCGCCGTCACCCATCCCGACTATGGCGACGTCAAGGTGATCGATGAGGCCATGCGCGCCTCGGGCCTCAGCGTCACCGAGACCGGAACCCAGGACGACGCCGGCCGCGTGGTCAGCGACATCACGATCGGAGCCGCCCGATGACCGCTCTTCTCGCCCGCGTCCACGGCTGGTGGGACGGCCGCACCGTGCGCGAACGCCGCCTGCTGGCGGTGATGTTCGTGCTGGTCGCCGCCGTGCTGATCTGGCTGCTGGTGGTCCGCCCGGTCCAGGCCTGGCAGGGCGCCGCCGCCGACCGCCGCTTCGAGGCCGAACAGACCCTGGCCGAGGTTCGTGCCGGGCTGCGCATCGTCGCCCCGTCCTCGACCGCCGCGACGTCAACCTCCACCGAAGGGCTGGAGCCTCTCGTCCGCCGCACCGCCGAGGCCGCAGGCCTGACCGTGGTCACCACCATGGCTCCCGGCGGCGGTCTGGGCATCCAGATGTCCCAGGCTCCGGGTCGCGAGACCTTTGCCTGGCTGGCCGCGCTGGAGGTCGATCACGGGATCAAGGTCTGCGCGCTCGGGGTCATGGAGAACGCCGACGCGACCCTGAACATCGACGGGGCGCTGGGGCGGGGCGGCTGCGCCTCAGCCGGCTGAGGCCTTCGCCGGTCCGGGCTGGGGCGGCACGCCCTTGAGGAAAAGACGCAGCGCCTCCCAGTGGATCGCGGCGACCACCTTCAGCGTCTCGAACGGCACGGCCAGCGCGGCCCTGAGGATTTCGCCGTCCGTCAGCGCCCGCCGCTCGCCGGTCATGGCGGTGGCGATCACCAGCCCGTCGGCCTCATACCCATCGATGGCCAGGGTCAGCCGGTCGTCCGGAGCCCGACCCCGGAAGGCGTAGGTCATGTCCATCCGCATGAAGGGCGAGACGTGCAGGGCCTTGTCGCAGCTCTGCTCGAACCGCTCGCCCTCGCTGGCCAGCACATAGGACCGCCGCTCGCCGAATGTGCTGGACACCTCATAGATCACCGCCGCCAGCCCGCCGTCGGCGCGGTGGCAGTAGTAGACGCTGATCGGATTGAAGACGAAGCCCAGCAGCCGGGGCAGGGTCAGCAGGCGGATCGGCCCGTCCACCCCCTCGATCCCGGCCTCGGCCAGCTTCGCCAGCGCCTGGGTCCTCAGATGCGCGCCTGACCCGTCGCCATGGTCGCGCGGGTGGAAGGACAGCAGGTTGAACCGCCCGATCGAGAGCCAGCGCGTCCGCGCGGCCGCCTCGTCGAGCCGGTCGATATCGAGCAGCAGCCAGAACAGCCGGTAGCGGAAGCCATGCACCCGTGGACGCACCCTTCGGTGCATCACCACGCCGCGATACAGGCTTCCGGCCTCGCTCATGCGTCCAGACGCTCGCTCTCGGGGACGGACGTCAGGTGGATGCGACCGCTCTCGTCGGCGACCTCCCATGGACGACGCACCCCGCCCAACTGCTCGGCCACGGCCAGCCCGGATTGCAACCCGTCCTCGTGGAAGCCCGCGCCGAAATGGGCGCCGCAGAACCAGACACCGCCCCGGCCCTGCAGGCTCCACAGCTCTTTCTGGGCGGCGACGGCGGCGGTGTCGAAGATCGGGTGCTCGTACATCTCGGTCCGCAGCAGGGTCTCGGGACGCGGCGGGTGCGGCGGGTTCAGGGTCACGAACAGGTCCTGGCCGGGCAGGCCCTGAAGCTTGTTCATCCAGTAACTGACGCACAGGCCGTTTTCGGTGCCCATATAGTTCCAGCTGGCCCAGGCCCGGCGACGCTTCGGCATCAGCCCGGCGTCCGAGTGCAGGATGGTCAGGTTGCGGCTGTAACGGAAGGCGCCCAGCAGTCGCTGCTCGTCCGCCGTGGGCTCGGCCAGCATGGCCAGGGCCTGATCGGCATGGGCACCGATGACCACGTGATCGAACTGCTCCTCGTCGCCCCGCGCGTCGCGTACGATGACACCGTCGGCCACCCGGCGGATCGACGTCACCTCGCGGCTCAGCCGCACGCAGTCGCCCAGCGACCGGGCCAGCTTCTCCACATAGATGCGGCTGCCGCCGATGATGGTGCGCCACATCGGCCGGTTCAGGAACTGCAGCAGGCCGTGGTTGCTGCAGAAGCGCACGAAGGCCTCGGCGGGATAGTCGTTGATGGTCTGGGCGGGCGAGGACCAGATCGCCGCCGCCATCGGCAGCAGGTGATCATCGCGGAAAGCCGCGCCGAATTTCTGGGACTTCAGATAGTCGCCCAGGCTCAGGTTCGGGTCCTTCAGGGCGGCGATGTCGCCCGGCGCGCGGCGATAGAAGCGGACCAGTTCGGCCAGCATCTTCCAGAAGCGCGGGCGGAAGACATTGCGGCGCTGGGCGAACAGGGCCGGGGCCGCATATTCGAACTCGCCGCCTTCCAGCGACACGGCGAACGACATGTCCGTCTCGCGCGTCGGGACCTGCAGATGCTCCAGCAGGGCGCACAGGTTCGGATAGGTCGCGCCGTTGAAGACGATGAAGCCGGTGTCCACCCCGACCTCGCCGCCCGGCATACGCGCCGTGACGGTGTTGGAATGCCCGCCCAGTCGACCGTCGCGCTCATACAGCACCACCTCGTGCCGGGTGTTCAGCAGCCAGGCGCAGGACAGGGCCGAGATGCCTGAGCCGACCACGGCGATGCGGAGAGGGCGAGGGTTGGAGGCGGCGAGGGGCAAGGACATTGATCTCGGCAGGACGGCCCGCGGGCCCGGTGTCCTTGTTACGTCGTTGAACGCATTCTGGATGACGGGTGATCCAAGCGCGGGCACAAGACGTATCAGGATCGATGTATGGCTCAGTTTCAGCGCCCAACACCCGTCCCGCCCGCTCGTCGCGCATGATTGACGGGGGCGAGGACTACGATCAGTTGATCGTGGCGGTGGCGCAGACGCGCGACCGGGACGCCTTCGCGCGCCTGTTCCAGCATTTCGCTCCGCGCCTGAAGGCTTGGCTGATCAAGGGCGGCGCGGCCGACGCGGCGGCCGAGGAGTTCGCCCAGGAGGCCATGCTGACCGTCTGGCGCAAGGCCGAGCTGTTCGACGCCCGCATGGCTCAGGCCTCGACCTGGATCTTCACTATCGCCCGCAACCGGCGGCTGGACGCCCTGCGCAAGGATGCGCGCGTCGCACCGGTCGATCTTCTCCCGCCCGGCCTTGATCCGGATCGCCCCGACGACCTGCTCGAAGGCCGTCAGGACGCCGCCCGCATCCGTGAGGCCATGGCCGCCCTGACGCCCGAACAGGCGCAGGTCGTGCATCTGGCCTTCTTCCTCGACCAACCCCACTCCGCCATTTCCGAGCGTCTTTCCCTGCCGCTCGGGACGGTCAAATCCAGAATCCGAAAGGCGATGCTGAAACTTCGCGTCATGCTGGAACAGGAGGGCGGCCGATGACCGGGCGCCCGTCTCCGTCCGAGGAACGCCTGCTGGCCTATGCCGCCGGCACGCTCAGCGCCCCAGAGGCCGTGGTCGTCTCCGCCTGTCTGGCCATGCGGCCGGACGTTGAGGGGTGGGTCCATCGGCTTCAGGGCGTCGGCGGCGTCGTGTTGAACGACCTCGATCCCACGCCGCTCAAGGAGGACGCCCTGGCCCGCGCCCTGGCGCGTGTCGACGCCGACACGGGCGAGGTGGTTGTCGAGCCGCCGCTGAACGATATGCCCGAACTGCCCGAGCCCCTGCGCCGCTATCCGCTGGGCAGGTGGCGTCACATGCCGGGCGGCGTTTCGGTGCGCGAGGTGCTGGCTCCGCGCGACGGCGCCACTCGGGTCATCCTGCTGAAGATCGCTCCCGGGCAGGCGACGCCCAAACACACTCACGGCGGCGTTGAACTGACCTGCGTTATTTCAGGCGCCTATGCCACGGAGAATCAGGCGTATTTTCCCGGTGACTTCGAGGAGGCTGATCAGGATGTACTGCACCAGCCTCGCGTGATCTCGGACGAACCCTGCCTTTGCGTCGCCGCCCTCGATGGCCAGATCGTCCTCGACGGCTGGTTCGGTCGCCTCATCCAGCCCTTCGTGCGCCTCTAGACAATGCCTGAACTGATGCTCTGGGGCGCCGCGGCGCTTTTGCTCGCCGGGGTCATGACCGTCGCCTGGGCCGTCCAGTGGCGGACGGGGCAGGGCGCGTGGGTGGACGTCTTCTGGACCTTCGGCATCGGGCTCGCAGGCCTGCTGGTCGCCCTCTGGCCGCTCACCCCCGGCGACATCCATTTCCGTCAGGGCGCGGTGGCCGGGCTGATCGCCCTGTGGAGCCTGCGTCTCGGCGGTCATCTGGTCGAGCGCGCGCTGAAGGGACAGCCCGACGAACGCTATGAGGCGCTGAAACGCCAGTGGGGCGCCAAGGCCCAGCCGCTCATGTTCGGCTTCCTGTTGCTGCAGGCGGGGGCGGGCGCGCTCCTGGTCGTCAGCCTGCTGGTCGCCGCCCGTCATCCGACGCCCGGGCCGACGCCGCAGGACCTGCTCGCCGTCCTGATCATGCTCGTCGCCCTGGGAGGCGAGGCCACCGCCGACCGCCAGCTGGCCGCCTTCAAGGCCGATCCCGCCAACAAGGGCCGCATCTGCGACACCGGGCTGTGGGCCTGGTCGCGCCATCCGAACTACTTCTTCGAATGGCTGGGCTGGTGCGCCTGGCCGGTCATGGCCATCGACCTGACGGGCCAGTGGCCGTGGGGCTGGCTGGCCCTGACCGCCCCGGTCTACGTCTACTGGCTGCTGACCCGCGTCTCGGGCGTGCCGCCGCTGGAGGCGCATATGCAGCGCACCCGGCCCGAGGCCTTCGCCGCCTACGCCGCCCGCACCAGTCGCTTCTTCCCGCGCCCGCCGAAAGCCTAGCGGCTGATCCTGACGACGGCGCCCTCGGCGGGATCCGAGGCGCCATCCGCCAGCGCCCGCACGACCTTGGCCGCCGCATCCAGCCCCCGGTGCTCGACGATTCGGATCCACGGCGAGGCCGGATCGACCACCCGCTGGAAGAAGGTCTTCTGGTCGGTCAGGAACCGCTCATAGAAGGTGTGTAGAGTCCCACGCTCCCGGTGCTGGTCCAGACAGGTCGCGGCGAAGAAGAAGACCGGCTTCGGTCCGACCAGTTCCGGATCGTTCTGGGTGAAGCTGTCGCTGCGGGTCGAGCCCACCAGACAGTCGTAGGTCAACTGCGCGCCGTAATGCGCATGCACCCGCCGCCGCAACGCCGGGTCGCCCGCCAGATCGAGATACAGGGCCGGCTTGTCCGCCGGCAGGCTCTCAAGCGCATCGTAGCCGTGCACGGCGTCATAGGCGCCCAGGCTCTCGACGAAGGCCCGGTTCCGCTCGCCGGTCAGGGCCACCACCTCGATGTCGTCCTGCTCCAGGCACCAGGCGGCGCCGTAGGCGGTCTTGGACGAGGCGCTCGACACCACGATCCGCTTCGCCCCGAAGAAGTCGGCGTCCCGCAGGAAGTCGACGGCGGTGTAGGAGGTCACGAATAGCGGCCGGAACAGCGCCTCGCTGTTCTCCAGCGCCGGGTCATAATGGCGGTCCGCCGCGCACAGGACATAGCGGTTGTAGATGTCCGGCACGCCCTTGCGCCAGGGCGAGGCGTCGGCGAACCCGCCGCGCGACACCTTCTCGGCCTGCACGACCAGCGTATCCGCCATCGGGAAATAGCCGAACACCCGGGCCCCGACCTCGACCCCCTCGGCCCGCGACGCGGCCACGTCGGCGAAGCCCCAGACGGGCATCAGGCCGTAATCGTCCCGCCCGGTGGGAAACACGGTCCAGTAGCCGATGGCGTCGCCATAGGCCGCATAGGTGATGTTGTTGGTGGTCAGGGAGAACCGGTCCAGCGCCAGCACGACTTCGCCCTCGGCGAGGGCGGCGTGGTCCGGGATCGCGGCCTTCAGGGTGTCCCCGAGATCCGCCTTGCGGGTCATCAGGCGGTTGTTCGCGTCGGTCATGGCGTCTCGTCCCGGTCTGTTTCGCCCCAGACTATCAGGAACGCCGCTTGACGCAGGAGAAGGATCGGGGCGGCCCGTTCGCGCGGACCGCCCCGTCTTCATCAGGCCGAGATGCGGCCGAACAGGTCGGCCAGTGCGGTCATCCGGGCGCGTTCGACCGGCTGGGCCTTCTCGGCGGCCGTGCGCAGGGTGGCGACCAGTCGGCCCGCCGCGCGCTTGTCCACCGAACCGCCACGCCAGCCGGTCACCACCGCGCCGGCGCGGGTGGCGACGTCAGCCTCCAGCGCGCTGCTGCGGGCCAGCTGGTCCAGATAGGACTGGGCCACGTCCGGCGTGTCCGACCAGCTGACGCGGGTCTGCAGCTGCGGATTGATCTCCTCGGCCATGATGGCTTCAGCCGCCGCGATCTCGGCCGCCGACAGCTTGTCGTTGGGGACCAGACGCAGGACGTCCAGACCACGTGCGATCTCGCTGGAGTAGATGCGGCCGTTCAGCCAGTAGGCCGACCACGAACCGCCGACGAACAGACGGTCGGCGCTGATCGGACCGCGGTCGAAATAGGCGATCTCGGTCGGCTTGCTCGGATCGGTGAAGTCCATGATCGAGATGCCGCCCTGGTACCAGGCCTGCACCATCAGGTCGCGCCCCGGGACCGGCACGATGTTGCCGTTGTGGGCCACGCAATTCTCGGTCGACCCTTGCGCCGAGGGCAGCTTGTGGAAGCTGCGGCCGGTCAGGGTGCGGTTCTCGATGGTGGCGACCATGTTGGCGCCCCAGGTCGCCGGGTCTTCAGCGCGGCAGCGCGCGCCGATGCCGCCGCCCCACTCGTCGGTGAACACGACCTTGTCGCCGGCGTTGCTGAACGTCGCCGAGTGCCAGTAGGCCATGTCCGGATCGAACATGTCCGACACGCGGGTCGGGTGTTCCGGATCGGTGATGTCCAGCAGGATGCCGTTGCCGCTGCAGGCGCCGCCGGCCAGGCCGATTTCCGGGAAGACGGTGATGTCGTGGCACTGGTTGGTCTGGGCGGTGTCCTGGCTGGCGATGCCGGCGCGACCGCCGCGCCACAGGCCGGCGACCCGGCCCGAGCCGTCAGCGAAGATGCGCGGGCGGCCGACGATGGCGGCGTCCTGCGGATGGCTCAGGTTCACCTTGATCACGTCGATCGAGAACAGGGCGGTTTCCGGGTTCTGGTCCGGCTGGCCGTCGGTGCAGATGGCCAGTTCCGCGGTCTTGCGCACGCCCGAGGTGCCCTGGCCGTAGACATACAGCACGTCCGGATCGGTCGGGTGCGGCACCAGGGTGTGGGTGTGCGACCCACGGCAGGTCTGGATGGCGGCGATCTGGCGCGGGGCGTTCAGGTCGCTGATGTCGAAGATGCGCACGCCGCGGAAGCGCTCCGGCACCACCTCGCCGCCCGCGGTCGGGGCGCTGCAGTCCAGACGGCCGCGGCCTTCCTCGACCGACATGAACAGCAGGTTGCCGCGCACCGAGACATCGCCCTGGCCGCCGGGGCAGACCACCGACATCACCAGCTGCGGCGCGCCGCCGGTCGAGATGTCATAGGCGTTGAAGCCGTTGAAATTGCCGACGAACAGCTTGCCGTTCGACAGGGCCATGTCGGTGTTCGCCATGCCCAGGACGCTGAAATTGGGGTTGCCGCGGGCGCGAGCCATCAGGGCCTGGCCTTCCGCCTCGCTGGTCGGCGGCGAGAAGCCGATGTCCGGATCGACGAAGCCCGGCGCCTTGCCCAGGGTGTGCTCCAGCACCATGCCCGAGGCCAGTTGACCGGCGTCGTTCAGGCCCGCCGACAGGGCGCTGCGGCCGTCGGCGGTGATGGTCTGGGTCACGCCGTGGCCCGAGGCCTCCTGCGCCGACGCGGCGGAGGCGCCCAGCAGGACGCCGAGGACGGCGACGGACGAAAGCAGGGTCTTGCGAATAGTCATGGCCGGTCTTTCAGTTGGAATTTTAAGGTTCAGAGTTCGGACAACAGGGACTGCATGCGCAGGATTTCGGTCGACTGATCCGCGACCACGGAGCTGGTGAAGTCGGACAGCAGGGTGTCCTGGGCGGCGTCCGGGTGCTCCATGAGGTCCGCGACCATGTCGAGCGCGCCCTGGTGATGCTGGATCATGCCGGTCAGGAACAGCCGGTCGAACGCTTCGCCGCGCGCATTGGTCAGGGCATGCATCTGGGCCGGCGACAGCATGCCGGGCATGATCGGCGTCTCCGACGGCGCCATGGCGTGGCCCGCATGACCGGCGTGGGCGGAATGATCCATCGCGCCGTGGTCCATGCCGCCGTGATCCATCGCCATCTCGGTCGACTGGTCCCGCGCGATCAGCCAGCTGCGCATCAGCTCCATCTCGGCTTCCTGCGACAGGGCGATGCGCCGCCCCAGCAGCTTCACCCGGGCGTTCGCCCCGTGCATCTCCAGCAGGCCGACCATCTCCACGGCCTGGGCGTGGTGGACGATCATGTGCTGCATGAAGCGCACATCGTCCTCGGTGAAGGAGGTCCGGGCCAGTTCCAGCGCCCGATCAGCGGTGATCCGCTGCGACGGCGCGCCCGGCGGACCCGGCTGGAAGATCGGCGCCGCCTGCGGCGTCGCGATCAGAATTGCGGACAGAACTCCAGCGACAAGCGACAAACGCTACTCCCCCCGATCCGTCCCCCGACGGCCGGTGCGCACACTAGGGGGCGTTCTCGACGGGCGGCAAGTTAAAAGGAGGAGAGGGTAGGCGGGTGCCGATCAAGCATGCCGGGCCATGGCGGACAGGGTGGGATTCGAACCCACGGTAGGCTTCCACCTACGGCGGTTTTCAAGACCGCTGCCTTAAACCACTCGGCCACCTGTCCGTGCCCCGTGAGCGGACACGCCGCATACCCTCAAACGTCCCGTTAACCAAACCGGAAATGTCCGCATGGCATGTCGATCTCCACAAGGATCGGGATGATGACGGCAAGACTTCTCAAGGGCGCCTGTCTGGTGGCGCTGCTGCCACTGATGGCGGCCTGCGCCACGGGGGCGCGGACGACGGGCGCGGCGCGGATTCCGGTGGTCAACGATCCGGCGCCCATCGTGTCCGGCACCATGCGGCCCTATCAGATCCGCGGGCGGTGGTACCGTCCGGCCGAACAGCCCAATTATGACGAGACCGGCACGGCCTCCTGGTACGGCGACCAGTTCAACGGCCGTCCCACGGCGACCGGCGAGCGATTCGACATGTACGCCCTGACCGCCGCCCACAAGACCCTGCCGCTGCCGGGTCTGGTCGAGGTCACCAACCTGGCCAACGGGCGCAGCATCGTGGTGCGCATCAATGATCGCGGGCCGTTCGTCGATGGGCGGATCATCGACCTGTCGCGCGGGGCGGCGGACCAGCTGGGCATGCTGCAGCGGGGCGTGGGCGAGGTGAGGGTGCGCTATCTGGGCCCCGCGCCGCGCCTCGGCTCGGCCCAGCCGCTGCAGTACGCCGCCGGCGTCGCCCCGGCGCCGGCACCCGCCCGTCCGGCTCCCGCCGCCGAGGCGGGGCGCTACTGGATCCAGGCCGGATCGTTCAGCGACCGCCGCGCCGCCCGCCGGGTCGCCGACCGGCTGGGCGACCGGGCCACCGTCGATGTGGCGGGGCAGGGCGATTCGCCCCTGTATCGCGTTCTGGTCGGTCCCTGGCCCGATCCGAACGCCGCCGAAACGGCCCGTCAGGCCGTGGTCGCGCGGGGCTACGCCGACGCCCTGTTGATATCGGCCCGCTAAGGGTTGTTTCGCTGGCCGGCGCCGCCATTGTGCGCCGGTGACCCACGGCAGATTCATTACTTTCGAAGGCGGCGAAGGCGCCGGCAAGTCCACGCAGGTCGCCCGGCTGGTCGACCGGCTGCGCGAGCTCGACATCGATGTGGTGCGCACGCGCGAGCCCGGCGGCTCGACCGGCGCCGAGGAGATCCGCAACATCGCCCTCAACGGCGACGCGGGCCGCTGGTCGCCCCTGACCGAGACCCTGCTGATGTTCGCCGCCCGCAGCGACCATCTGGAGAAGACCATCCGGCCGGCGCTGGAGGCCGGACGCTGGGTGGTCTGCGACCGCTTCGCCGATTCCAGCCGGGCCTATCAGGGCGCGGGCGGGGGCGCGCCCGCCGCCTTCATCGAGACCCTGGACGCCGCCATCGTCGGCGAGACCCAGCCGGACCTGACCCTGATCTTCGACCTGCCGGTCGAGGTGGGGCTGGAGCGGGCTTTCGGACGGGGGCTGTTCGAGACCCGGTTCGAGTCCAAGGGGCTGGAGTTCCATGAGAGACTCCGTCGCCGTTTCCTTGAAATTGCTAAGGAAAAGTCGGATCGTTGCGTGGTGATCGACGCTACGGGCGATGAGGAGGCCGTCGCCGCCCGCGTCTGGGCCGCGCTGGAAGGCCGACTGCTGTGAGCGAGCATCCGCGCGACCGGTTCGACCTGATCCCGGACGCCGCCGCCGAGGCCGCCTTCATCGACGCCCAGGCCAAGGGCCGCCTGCATCACGCCTGGCTGCTGTGCGGGGTCGAGGGCTCGGGCAAGGCCACCTTCGCCTATCGCGCCGCCCGCCGCCTGCTGGGCGCCGCGCCTGATCCCTCGCGCGGCCTGCTGGGCGCCGCCCCCTATGATCCCGTCTCGCGCCAGATCGCGGCCCAGTCGCATCCGGACCTGCTGGTGCTGGAACGGCTGGTCGAGGGCGGCAAGACCAAGAAGTCGATCTCGGTCGATCAGGCCCGCGACCTGCCGGAGTTCTTCTCCAAGAGCCCGTCCCAGGCCCACTATCGCGTCGCCATCATCGATGCCGCCGACGATCTGAACCTGAACGCCGCCAACGCCTTGCTGAAGGTACTTGAGGAGCCGCCTGAGCGGGGCGTGCTGTTCCTCGTCACCCATGCGCCGGGGCGGCTGCTGGCCACCATCCGCTCGCGCTGCCGCCGCCTGGCCTTCCCGGTCTGGCCGGGGCATGCGCTGGAGGAGCTGGTGCGCAACCGCACGGGCGTGTCGTCGGGCGAGGCCGCGCGCATCGCCAACATGGCCGGGGGCTCGCCCGGTCTGGCGCTGGCGCTGGCCTCCGGCGCCACTTTGGAGGCCGACCAGATCGCCCAGGACTGGGTCAACGCCGACCAGCTGGACCGCGCCGAAGCCCTCTCCATCGCCGACAAATTCCGCGGCGCCGAGGGGCAGGAACGGTTCGAGACCCTCATGGAGCGGCTGATCGCGGCGGTGAAGGTCCGGGCCTTGGAAGAGGGCGCATCGGGCGCCAAATGGGCCGACCTGTGGACCCGCCTGTCCGAACTGCCGGACCGCACCGCCGCCATCAACCTGGACCGCGCCGACGTGCTGGCCGGGGCGCTGGCCGACCTGCAACGCACCAAGGCCGCCCGCGGATGATCATCGACAGCCACGTCAACCTGCACGCCCCCCAGTTCGACGCGGATCGGGACGACGTGATCGCCCGCGCCCGCGAGGCCGGGGTGCGGATGATGGTCGAGATTTCGGACAAGCTGTCGACCTTCGAGGCCACGCACGGCCTGGCCATGGCCCATGACGACATCTGGTGCACGGTCGGCGTCCATCCGCACGAGGCCAAGGACCATACCGACCTGACCGCCGCCCGGCTGGTCGAGCTGGCCCAGCGGCCGCGCGTGGTCGGCATCGGCGAGTGCGGGCTGGATTTCCACTACGACCTCAGCCCGCGCGAGGAACAGGCGTCGGTCTTCCGCCAGCATATCGAGGCGGCGCGCCTGACCAGCCTGCCGCTGGTGGTGCACACGCGCGAGGCCGATGAGGTCATGGCCGCCATCCTCGAGGAAGAACAGGCGAAGGCGCCGTTCAAATTCCTCATGCACTGCTACACCAGCGGCCCGGAACTGGCGGAACGGGCTGCGAAACTGGGGGCGTGGTTCTCGGTGTCCGGCATCGCCACCTTCAAGGCGGCTCAGGAGGTGCGCGACATCGTCGCCGTCATGCCCGCCGATCGGATCATCGTCGAGACCGACTGCCCCTATCTGGCGCCCATCCCGCACCGGGGGCGCCGCAACGAGCCCGCCTATGTCGGCCATGTGCTGGACAAGCTGGCCGAGATCCGGGGCTGGTCGCGCGACGAGGCCGAGGCCCGGACCACCGACGCCTTCTTCGCCCTGTTCGACCGCATCCCCCGGCCAGAGGGCGCCTGATGGACGCGCTGGAAGTCGTCATCCTGGGCAGCGGCTCCTCCGGGGGCGTGCCGCGCGGCGACGGCGACTGGGGCGCCTGTGATCCGGCCGAGCCGAGGAACGCCCGCACCCGCTGCTCGGCCCTGATCCGTCGTCATGGGCCGGACGGGGTGACCAGCGTCCTGATCGACACCTCGCCCGATCTGCGCGCCCAGATGCTGATGGCGCAGGTGAAGCATGTGGACGCCGTCCTCTACACCCACGACCACGCCGACCAGACCCACGGCATCGACGACCTGCGCGTCTTCGCCATGCGGGCGCGCCAGCGCATCCCGGCCTTCATGGACGCCGCCACCCGCGCGGCCCTGACCGACCGGTTCGGGTATATCTTCGAAATGGTAGAGGGTTATCCGCCGATTCTCGAGCTGCATGACATCCCGGCGCATGGCTCGCCCTGGTCCGTGAGCGGGGCGGGCGGGGCTGTTCCCGTGGTCACCTTCGATCAGGCCCATGGCCCGATCCGCTCGGTCGGCTATCGCATGGGCGGGATCGCCTATTCCAGCGACGTCTCCGATCTGGACGAGGCGGCCATGGAGGCCGTGCGCGGCTGCGAGCTGTGGATCGTCGACGCCCTGCGCTGGACCGCCCATCCGACCCACGCCCATGTCGACAAGGCGCTGGACTGGATCGCGCGGGCGAAGGTCAAGCGCGCGGTGCTGACGAACCTGCATATCGATCTGGATTACAACGCCTTGTCGGCCGTTGTTCCGGATAACGTCGAGGTCGCCTACGACGGCTGGAGCGCCCGCCTGCCGCTCTGAGAAGCGGCCTCAGGCGTGGGCATGCTCATGGGCTTCCGCGTGATCATGCCCGTGGTCTGAATGGTCGTCGGCGTGGGCCTCGGCAGGCTCGCTCGGCGCCGGAGCGTCCTCGTCGAGGAAGTAGACCCGCCCCGTGGACATGTCCTTCACCGCCGCCACCACCATGATCTGGCCGGTGTTCACCGCCTCGGCCAAGGCCGTGTCGGCGGTCAGCAGGCGGGCGACCACGCGGCGGGCGTTCTCCTCGACCGCCAGCCGGGCCTGATCCGGTCCGCCCATGTGCCGCGCTGACAGGACGGCGGGCAGGATCGGCACGATCATCTCTTCCAGCGACGGGTCCAGTTCGGCGCGCCCGTCCACCACGGCCTCGGCCGCCGCCACGGCGCCGCAGCCGGTGTGGCCCATCACCACCACCAGCGGACAGTGCAGGTGCTTCACCGCATAGACGATGGAGGCCAGGCCGCGCCGGTCCACGGTGTTTCCCGCCACGCGGATGATGAACAGTCGGCCCAGGCCCTGGTTGAACAGGATGGTCGGCGGCGTCCGGCTGTCGGCGCAGCCCACGATGGTGGCGATCGGATGCTGGCCGCCCTGCAGCGGCTCCAGATCCTGGGCGGTGACGTGGCCCAGCCGGGTGTCGCCGCTCAGGAAGGCGGCGTTTCCGGCCTTCAGCTGGGCCAGGGCCTCTGCGGGCGTCGGCGGAACTTCCGGCTCAGGCGTCGGCTCGGCGACCAGTTCGACCTCAGGCTCGGCCTCGACGACCGGCGCCTCGGCCACGGCCTCCTGCGCGGCCAGAACCTCGGGCTCGACCACGGGCGTGACGACAGCCTCACGCCGGGGCTTCTTCCGGCCGAACCAAAGAAACCCCATAGCCCCAACTCCCCCGAGCGCGCTCTTCCGTTAATCTTTCTGGAGAACGCAGGTATTCGCCGTCAAGGGGAATGCGGTGACGCTTCGATGAAGTTTGCTCAGGCGCCCAGAAGGCGCGCGGCCTGCGGGGCGAAATAGGTCAGGACGCCCGCCGCACCCGCCCGCTTGAAGGCATGCAGGCTCTCCAGAATGGCCCGGTCCTCGTCCAGCCAGCCGTTGGCCATGGAGGCGCGCATCATCGAATATTCGCCGGACACCTGGTAGGCGAAGGTCGGCAGGCCGAACGTCTCGGACACCCGGCGCACGATGTCGAGGTACAGCATCCCCGGCTTGACCATCACCGCGTCGGCGCCTTCCGAGATGTCCATCGCCACCTCGCGCAGGGCCTCCTCGGTGTTGGCGTAGTCCATCTGATAGGTCTTCTTGTCGCCGCGCAGGGCCTTCGACGAGCCCACCGCGTCGCGATACGGGCCATAGAAGGCCGAGGCGTATTTGGCCGCATAGGACAGGATCAGGGTGTCCGAATAGCCGTTGGCCTCCAGCGCCTCGCGGATCGCCTGCACCCGGCCGTCCATCATGTCGGACGGCGCCACGATGTCGGCTCCGGCGTGGGCGTGGATGAAGGCCTGTTCGGCCAGACGCTCCAGCGTCGCGTCGTTCAGGATCCGGTCGCCCTCGACCACGCCGTCGTGGCCGTGGTCGGTGTAGCAGTCCAGCGCCACGTCGGTCATGACGCCGATGTCCGGCACGGCGTCCTTGATCGCCTTGATGCAGTCGGGGATCAGGCCGTCCGGATCGGTCGCGCCGGTGCCGACGCCGTCCTTGATCGCGCCGTCCACATTGGGGAACAGGGCCAGCAGCGGAATGCCCAGCGCATGGGCTTCCTTCGCGGCCTCCGCGGCGGCCTTGGGCGACAGGCGCGACACGCCCGGCATCGAGGCCACCGGCGCCCGGTCTTCCTTCCCGTCGTGCACGATCAGCGGCCACACCAGATCGGCGGGCGTCAGCGTGGTCTCGGCGACGAGCTTGCGTACCCACGGGCTGGAGCGCAGGCGACGCGGACGGGCGTAGGGAAAGGCGGCGGGCGGGAAGGGCTGGGTCATGGGGCGCGTCTTAAACCCGTTGCTCCGGCGGGTGAAGGCGGTGGCTGCTTCAGTGAAGAGTGCTGGTGAGCGAGAAGTGAGCGCGCGGACGCGGAGGTCGTCTCTCCGCTCCCCCCTTGCTCACTAGCACTCTTCACTCCCGCCTCTCCCCACGAGAGCGGCGACCCGCTAGAAGCCCGCGAAAGACTCGAGGAAACACCATGGACTTCGCCCTCACTGACGATCAGCGCGCCATTCAGGACGCCGCCCGCGCCTTCGCCGAGGCGGAACTGGCCCCGCACAGCGCCGAGTGGGACGAGACCAAGACCTTCCCCGTGGACGTCATGCGCCACGCCGCCGAGATGGGCTTCTGCGGCATCTATACCGGCGAGGAGCACGGCGGCATGGCGTTGGGCCGCGTCGAGGCGGCGCTGATCTTCGAGGAGCTGTCGCGCGGCGACGTCTCCACCGCCGCCTTCATCTCGATCCACAACATGGCGACCTGGATGATCGACAGCTTCGGCTCGGCCGATCTGCGCGCCCGCTATGTGCCGTCGCTGGTGACGATGGAGAAGATCGCCAGCTACTGCCTGACCGAGCCGGGCTCGGGCTCCGACGCCGCCGCCATGCGCACCACCGCTGTGCGTGACGGCGATCACTGGGTCCTGAACGGCTCCAAGGCCTTCATCTCGGGCGCCGGGACCTCGGACGTCTATGTGGTCATGGCCCGCACGGGCGAGCCGGGCGCCAAGGGCATCTCGGCTTTCGTGGTCGACCTCGGCACGCCGGGCCTCAGCTTCGGCGCGGAGGAGAAGAAGATGGGCTGGAACTCCCAGCCCACCGCCATCGTCAGCTTCGACGACTGCCGCATCCCGGCGGAGAACCTGCTGGGCAAGGAAGGCGACGGCTTCCGCTACGCCATGATGGGTCTCGACGGCGGTCGCCTGAACATCGCCGCCTGCTCGCTGGGCGGCGCCCGTCTCGCGCTGGAGACGGCCCAGGACTACGTCTCGACCCGCAAGCAGTTCGGCAAGGCCCTGGCCGAGTTCCAGAACACCCAGTTCAAGCTGGCTGACATGGCGACCCAGCTGGACGCCTGCCGCCTGATGGTCCTGCGCGGCGCCTGGGCCATCGACACCGGCCACCCGGAGAAGACCAAATGGTGCGCCATGGCCAAGCGCTTCACCACCGATGCCTGCTTCCAGATCGCCGACGAGGCCCTGCAACTGCACGGCGGCTACGGCTATCTGAAGGACTATCCGCTGGAGCGCATCGTCCGGGATCTGCGCGTCCACCGCATCCTCGAAGGCACCAACGAGATCATGCGCGTGATCACCGCGCGGGAGATGATGCGGCAGTAGGCGCCGCCGCCCGGAGTTGACCCGGCCCGCCCGCTCGTGGCCACCTTGCCCGACCTCTCGTGACGAGGGGCGGGGGAGCAAGTCATGTTGAGTGCACTGTTGCTGGCGTCGGTGATGGGGATGCAGGAGGCGCCGGCGGAGCCCCGGCACTGGAACGCGGTCACCTTCGCCACGCCGCCCCATGTCTCCTATCCGGATCGTGAGCGGGGCGTGCCCATGGTTCGCTTGAAGTGCGGGGTGGGCGAGGGCGGTCGGCCCGCCAATTGCGAGATCGAACGGCGTCAGCCCGAGGACACCCGGCTGGGGACCCGCCTGCTGCGCGCCATGCCCGCTTCGCGGCTGGCACCCGGCGAGGTCCGGCCCGGCGACACCTTCACCCTCGACGTCTGGGTCTGCCCGCCGAGCTCCGGGATGAGCGCGAACGTCTGTCCGCGACCGGAGTGGCAGGTGGACGAGGCGACCGCAGCCGACTAAGTCGGCCCGCATGACCCAAGAGCCCGAAATCCTCGCCCGCGTCGTCTCCGGTGTCGGCGTCATCACCCTGAACCGTCCCAAGGCCCTGCACGCCCTGAACCGGGCCATGTGCGAGGCGATGATCGAGGCCCTGCAGGCGTGGCGGGACGATGAGTCGGTCCAGTCGGTCCTGATCGACCACTCGGGTGAGCGCGGCTTCTGCGCGGGCGGCGACATCCGCATGATCGCCGAGAGCGGGGCGGGGGACGCGTCCGAGGCAAAGGCCTTTTTCAAGACCGAGTACCAGCTGAACCACCTGCTGTTCGAATACTCCAAGGCGGTCACCGCCATCGTGGACGGCATCGTCATGGGCGGCGGCGTCGGCATCTCCGAGCCCGCGGACGTCCGCATCGCCACCGAGCGCACCACCTACGCCATGCCCGAGACCGGCATCGGCCTGTTCCCCGATGTCGGCGGCGGCTGGTTCCTGCCGCGCCTGCCGGGCCAGACCGGCGTCTGGCTGGCCCTGACCGGCGCCCGACTGAAGGCGGCGGACACCGTCTTCCTCGGCATCCACACCCACTATCTGCCGACCGACGCGCTGGAGGCCTTCCGCGCCATCCTGTCGGCCGACCCGGCCTATCCGATCGACGTCGCCGACGGGCTGGAGGACGATCCGGGGGAGGCGCCCATCGAGGCGCAGCTGGAAGCCATCGACCGCCTGTTCGCCTTCGACACGGTCGAGGAGATCTTCGCCGCTCTGGAAGCCGACGGCACCGACTGGGCCTTGGCCCAGCTGGCGATGCTGAAGAGCAAGTCGCCCCAGTCGCTGAAGGTGTCCTTGCGCCAGCTGCGCACCGGCGCCAAGCTGGAGACCTTCGCCGACAATATGGCGATGGAGTACGCCCTGGGCGGTCGCGTGGTCTCGACCCACGACTTCCAGGAAGGCGTCCGCGCCGTCATCATCGACAAGGACAACGCGCCGAAATGGTCGCCCGCCGACCTCCTGGGCGTCACCGACGAGACCCTCGACGCCCTGTTCGCGCCGTTGCCGGACGAAGAAGCGTGGACGCCGCTCGCCTGAGCCGGAATCGCCCTTGCATCCGCCCCGGCGGAGCGTAGCTTCGCCCCCGGAAAAACAGGGGTTCCCATGCTGCGTACCGCCGTCCTCGCCACCGTCTGCGCCGTCGCCCTGTCGGGCTGCGTCATCATCGCCAGCGACACCGCCGAGCGGACGATCATCGCCCCGGCGACCAGCCCCTCGGTTCAGGCCACACCCGAGAGCCGCTACGCCGCCGCCCTGTCGGACAGCCGCCGCCTGCCGGAGGAGGTCGCCCGCGACCCGCTGCGCAAGCCCGCCGACATGCTGGCCATGATGAACCTCCAGCCGGGGCATGTGATCGCCGACATCCGGCCCGAGGAAGGCTATTTCACCCGCCTGTTCGCGCCCGTCGTCGGCGCCGGCGGCCACGTCTACGCCTTCGTGCCCAACCAGACCGCGGGCCGCGAGAACGCCTTCGCCGACACCCTGGCCTCGACCTATTCCAACACCAGCCGCGTCACCGGCCAGCTCGAGACCATGACCTTCGACCAGCCGCTGGACGTGGTTTTCATGGGCGAGGAGTACCACGACTTCACCATCCCCCGGTTCAACGTCGACGTCGCGGCCATGAACCGCCGGGTGTTCGAGGTGCTCAAGCCGGGCGGCCTCTACGTCATCCTCGACCATCAGGCGGCGCCGGGCGCCGGCATCTCCGTCTCGGGCACCCTGCACCGCATCGAGGCCGCCGAACTGCGTCGTCAGGTCGAGGCCGCGGGCTTCATCTTCGACGGCGAGTCCGGCGCCGTCCGCGTCCCGTCCGACGACCACACCCTGTCGGTCTTCGACGCCTCGATCCGGGGCAAGACCGACCGCTTCGTCTACCGCTTCAGAAAGCCCCTCTAAGGCGGGGCGCAAATCGGGAGAGAGACCATGCGCCGTTCCCTGATGCTGGCCGCCGCGACGGCCCTGATCCTGGCTGGCCCGGCGCTGGCCCAGACCCAGCCCGTTCCGATCCCGCCGCCGGTGCAGATCCTCCCCTCCAGCGGCGCGCCTGACTACGCCGCCGTCTTGGCCTCGCCGATCCGCACCGACGAGGACCGCGCCCGCGACGCCGCCCGGCAGACGGCGATCATCCTCGACTTCACCGGCGTCCGCCCGGGCTGGAAGGTCGCCGACATGATCATCGGCGGCGGCTATTTCACCCGGACCTTCTCCGCCGCCGTCGGGCCGCGGGGCCATGTCACCGCCTGGCAGCCGGACGAGTTCATCGGCTTCCAGGCCTCCTATGGCGAGGCTCTCACCACCGCTGACGCCCTGCCCAATGTCGACGGCGTCCACAGCGCCATCGGCGCCCCGGCCTTCCCCGCAGGGCTGGATCTGGTCTTCACCGCCCAGAACTACCACGACCTGCATCTCCAGCCGTTCCCGACGGATACGGCGGCCACGGTCAATGCGGCGGTCTTCGCGGCCCTCAAGCCGGGCGGCTACTACGTCATCATCGACCATCAGGCGGTTGAGGGCGCGGACCTTTCGGTCGCCCACACCCTGCACCGGATCGATTCCAACACGGTGATTCAGGAGGTCGAGGCCGCCGGCTTCGTCTTCGACAGCGCCGCCGCCGCCCTCTGGAACGACGCCGACCCCCGCACCGCCAACGTCTTCGATCCCTCGATCCGGGGGCATACGAGCCAGTTCGTGCTGCGGTTCCGGAAGCCGGGCTAACGCAACGCTGGCCTTCCGCCGCCACCCCCGCTAACCCTCCCGCAAAATCAAAAAGGGAGACGCGCCATGACCACCACCATCGCCTTCATCGGTCTGGGCAACATGGGCGGGGGCATGGCCGCCAATCAGGCCAAGGCAGGTCACACCGTCCTGGCCTTCGACCTGTCGCAGGCCGCGCTGGATCGCGCCGCCGCCGCCGGTTGCACCCCGGTCGCCTCGGTCACCGAGGCCGTCAAGAACGCCGACATCATCATCACCATGCTGCCCGCCGGGCCGCATGTGCTGAAGGTCTATTCCGAGCAGATCATCGGCGCCGCGCCGTCCTCGGCCCTGCTGCTGGACTGCTCGACCATCGACGTGGACACCGCGCGCAAGGTCGCCGGGCTGGCCAGGGAGGCGGGCTACGCCTTCGCCGACGCCCCCGTCTCGGGCGGCACCATGGCGGCCGACGCCGGGACCCTGGCCTTCATGGTCGGCTGCGACGAGCCCGAGTTCGCCCGCATCGAGGCGGCGCTGGAGCCGATGAGCCGCGCGACCTTCCGCGCCGGCGACCACGGGGCGGGGCAGGCGGCCAAGATCTGCAACAACATGATCCTCGGCATCACCATGCTGGGCACCTGCGAGGCCATCGGCCTCGCCGAGAAGCTGGGCCTCGACCCGGTCAAAATGTTCGACATCGTCGCCAAATCCTCGGGCCAGAGCTGGTCCACGACCACCTACTATCCCTGGCCCGGCCCGGTGCCGACTTCGCCCGCCAACCGCAACTATGAGGGCGGGTTCGCCGCCGCCATGATGCTGAAGGACCTCAAGCTGGCCCAGGACGCCGCCGCCAAATCGGGCGCCTCGACCCCGCTGGGGGCCCAGACCGAGGCCCTGTTCCAGATGTTCAACGGCCTCGGCTACGGTGGCCGCGACTTCTCGGCCATCCTCCAGATGCTGCGCGGCAAGCTGGATGAATTGCCGAAGGGCTGATGGTTTCAGCGCGATGCGATCAATACTGAGAACCGTTATCAATTAGAGACTTGGACGTTTTGTCCATGTCGGAGTCATGGACATTGACGGAGCGCCGGAGCAATAAGGCCGGACTTTACACACTGCGCCAGAAGCTCCGTTTTGTTCGACTACAAGGCCGCATTCGAAACCGCCGTTGAGCAGGTCAAGAGCGAGGGGCGCTACCGCGTTTTCGCCGACCTGAAGCGCGTGCGCGGCCAGTTCCCGCTCGCCAAGCGTCGCCGCGAGGACGGGTCCGAGCAGGACGTCGTGGTCTGGTGCTCGAACGACTACCTCGGCATGGGCCAGCACCCGGCGGTGCTCGAGGCCATGCAGGTCGAGATCGACGAGGTCGGCGCCGGCGCTGGCGGCACCCGCAACATCTCGGGCACCACCCGTTCGGCGGTCGATCTGGAAGCCGAGCTGGCCAGCTGGCACCAGAAGGACGCGGCCCTGCTGTTCACCTCGGGCTATGTCGCCAACGAGGCCGCCCTGTCGACCCTGCAGAAGATACTGCCGGGCCTGATCACCTTCTCCGACTCGCTGAACCACGCCTCGATGATCGCGGGCATCCGCCACGGCGGCGGCGAGCGCCACATCTTCGCGCACAACGATCTGGAACATCTCGAAGCCCTGCTGCAGGCCGCGCCCGCCGACGCGCCCAAGCTGATCGCCTTCGAGAGCGTCTATTCGATGGACGGCGACATCGCCGACCTGGCCGGCACCATCGCCCTGGCCAAGAAGTACAACGCCCTGACCTATCTGGACGAAGTCCACGCGGTCGGCCTCTACGGCCAGACCGGCGCCGGCGTGGCCGAGCGTGACGGCGTGCTGGCCGACATCGACATCATCGAGTGCACCCTCGGCAAGGCCATTGGCGTCATGGGCGGCTACATCGCCGCCGACGCGGTGATCGTCGACGCCGTGCGCAGCTGGGCCTCGGGCTTCATCTTCACCACCAGCCTGCCGCCGGCCCTGACCGCCGGGGCGCTGGCCTCGGTCCGTCACCTCAAGGCCCATCCGGAGCTGCGCGACGCCCATCAGGAGCGCGCCGCCACCCTCAAGGCCCGCTTCGCCGCCGCCGGCATCCCGGTGATGGACTCGGTCAGCCACATCGTCCCGGTGCACGTGGGCAACCCCGTGCACTGCAAGATGATCTCGGACATGCTGCTGGAGCAGTACGGGGTCTACGTCCAGCCGATCAACTATCCGACCGTCCCCAAGGGCACGGAGCGCCTGCGCTTCACCCCGTCGCCGAACCACACCGACGCGATGATGGACGATCTGGTCAAGGCGATGGACGCCCTGTGGACCCACTGCAACGTGGTGCGCCTCCCTGCCGTCGCCTGAGGCTGACGGAAGCGCCATGCGGCGCTTCATCCTCGACAACCTACACCTGACGCCCGCGCCCTCGCGGCCGGATATCCGCCTGTACGCGGCCCATGCGGCCAGCGGGCTGGATCGTCTGTCCGCCGCTGACGACGCGCCCGCGCCCTACTGGGCCTACGGCTGGGGCGGCGGGGCCGCGCTGGCGTTTTATCTGCAGGAGCATCCCGAAGCCGTCGCGGGCAGGCGCGTGCTGGACCTCGGCTGCGGCTCTGGTCTCGTCGGCGTCGCGGCCATGAAGGCGGGCGCCGCCTTGGTGCTGGCTGTCGATATCGACCCCCACGCCGTGGTCGCCACGCAGCTGAACGCCGAAGCCAACGGCGTCGCCGTCGAGACGATGTGCGCCGACCTGCTGGACGGCCCGCCGCCCGCCGTCGAGGTGGTGCTGGCCGGGGACGTCTTCTACAGCCGCGCGCTCGCCCGCCGGTCGCTGCCCTTCCTGCGCCGCTGCCGGGACGCGGGCCTGTCGGTCCTGATCGGCGACCCCGGCCGGGCCAGCCTGCCGCGCACCCGCCTGACCCGGATCGCCGCCATGGACGTGCCGGACTTCGGCGAGCCGACCCCGCGCCCGGCGGGCGTCTATGAATTGCGCAGCGATGCGCGCGGTTGACGCTGGGCCGTCACCCTTCAGACTGGCGCCGAACGAAAGGGCAGGGGCATGAGCAACGATCCGGGCGAAGTCATCTTCGAGCTGACCCGCAACGGCCCCTATCTGAAATGTTCGGCAATCCACGTCGCCACCGGCAAGGAGGTCTCCGCCATGGGGCCGGTGCATGAGCCGGAGGGCCTCAAACGCGTGGCGCTGGCCAAGCTGAAACGGGCGCTCGCCGCCGGGTGAACCACTAGATGTTGTGGTCGGAGCCTTCGGGGCCTAAATGGAGCGCCGCCATTTTCGGGGATTCCCAGTGACCGCCTACACCCACGCCGACTACTTCTCGAAATCCCTCGCGGACGCCGATCCGGATATCTTCAACGGCATCCAGGGCGAGCTGGGCCGTCAGCAGGAACAGATCGAGCTGATCGCGTCCGAGAACATCGTCTCGAAGGCGGTGCTGGACGCGCAAGGGTCCGTCCTGACCAACAAATACGCCGAGGGCTACCCCGGTCGCCGCTACTACGGCGGTTGCGAGTTCGTGGACATCACCGAGGATCTGGCCCGCGAGCGCGCCAAGGAACTGTTCGGCGCCGCCTTCGCCAACGTCCAGCCGCACTCGGGCGCCCAGGCCAACCAGGCCGTCTTCTTCACCCTGCTCCAGCCGGGCGACACCTTCCTGGGCATGGATCTGGCCTGCGGCGGTCACCTGACCCACGGCTCGCCCGCCAACCAGTCGGGCAAGTGGTTCCGTCCCGTCACCTACAAGGTCCGCGAAGACGATCACCTGATCGACTACGACCACGTCGCCGAGATGGCTGAGCGCGAGAAGCCCAAGCTGATCCTCGCCGGCGCCTCGGCCTACAGCCGTCACATCGACTTCAAGCGCTTCCGCGAGATCGCCGACAGCGTCGGCGCCTATCTGATGGTGGACATGGCCCACTATGCGGGCCTGATCGCCGGCGGCGTCTATCCGGACCCGATCCCGCACGCCGATGTGGTCACCACCACCACCCACAAGACCCTGCGTGGTCCGCGCGGCGGCATGATCCTGTCGCGCGACGCCGACCTCGGCAAGAAGATCAACTCGGCGGTCTTCCCCGGCCTGCAGGGCGGCCCGCTGGAGCATGTCATCGCCGCCAAGGCCGTGGCCTTCGGTGAAGCCCTCAAGCCCGAGTTCAAGCTCTACGCCCAGCAGGTCGTGAAGAACGCCCAGGCCCTGTCGGCTGTCCTGATCGACCGCGGCCTGGCCATCGTCTCGGGCGGCACCGACAGCCACCTGATGCTGGTCGACCTGCGGCCCAAGGGCGTCACCGGCAAGGCCACCGAGCATGAGCTCGAGAAGGCGCTGATGACCTGCAACAAGAACGGCGTCCCCTTCGACACCGCGCCCTTCACCATCACCTCGGGCGTCCGTCTGGGCACTCCGGCGGGCACCACGCGCGGCTTCGGCGAGGCCGAGTTCCAGCAGATCGGCCACTGGATCGCCGACGTCGTCTCCTCGATGAACGGCGGCGATGAGGCCGATCCGGCCGTCGTCGCGGCGGTCGCGGCCCAGGTGCGTGAACTGACCCACCGCTTCCCGATCTACGGATGATGCGCCGATGAAGTGCCCCTTCTGCGGAAACCCGGACACCCAGGTGAAGGACAGCCGCCCGTCGGATGACGGCGCGGCCATCCGTCGCCGCCGGTCCTGCCCGCAGTGCAACGGGCGCTTCACCACCTTCGAGCGGGTCCAGTTGCGCGAACTGGTCATCCTGAAGCGCAACGGCCGCCGTACGCCCTTCGACCGGGACAAGCTGGAACGCTCGCTGGGCATCGCCCTGCGCAAGCGTCCGGTCCAGCCCGAGCAGATCGAACAACTGGTCAGCCGCATCACCCGTCAGCTGGAAAGCCTGGGCGAGACCGAGATCCAGTCCTCGACCGTCGGCGACTTCATCATGAAGGCGCTGAAGTCGGTCGATGAGGTGGCCTACGTCCGCTACGCCTCGGTCTACAAGGACTTCCGCCACACCGGCGACTTCGCCCGCTTCCTCGGCGACGAGGGTCTGGACGACGAAACCGGCGGCCGCTGATGGTCGTCAGGGTCACTTTAAAGCTCGCGACCTCCCTCGACGGGCGGATCGCCACGGCGTCGGGCGAAAGCCAATGGATCACCGGCGAAGCGGCGCGGCTGGAAGGCCATCGCCTGCGCGCCGCCCATGACGCCATCCTTGTCGGCGTCGGCACGGTTCTGGCCGACGATCCCGAACTGACCGCCCGCCTGCCGGGCCGTTCGGTGGATCAGCCCCTGCGCGTGGTGCTGGACAGCAATCTGCGTACGCCCGCGACGGCCAAACTCGCCTCCGGCGACACCCTGATCCTCACTGTGGCTGAGCCCAGACCCGTCGGCTCGGCGCGTGTCGAGCGCATCGCCGCCGAGGACGGTCGCCCGTCGCCCCGCGCCGCTCTGGCCGCTATCGAAAAGGCCGGGGCCAAATCGGTCCTGATCGAAGGGGGAGGGCAGGTCGCCGCCGCCTTCCTGCGCGCCGGTCTGGTGGATCGTATCGAGTGGTTCCGCGCGCCGGTCCTTCTGGGTGGGGACGGATTGCCCTGCGTGGCTGCGCTGGCCCTTGCGAAGCTGGCTGACGCCCCCAAGTTCCGGCGTCTGTCCGTCGAGCCGGTCGGCGATGATCTGTGGGAACGCTACGACGTCCTGCGCGGATCACACTGATTACACTCTTCACACCCTGTTTTTCGTCGTCCAAGGCCGCCTGAATGTTCACCGGAATCGTCACCGACATCGGTCGTGTCCGTAAGGTCGAACAGACCGCGCGCGACCGCCGCTATGAGGTCGAGACCGTCTGGGACACGGCGAGCATCGACCTGGGCGCCTCCATCAGCCACGCGGGCTGCTGCCTGACCGTCACCGAGAAAGGACCTGGCTGGTTCGCGGTCGAGGTCTCGGGCGAAACCCTGTCCAAGACCAATCTCGGCGACTGGATCGAGGGCCACCGGGTCAATCTGGAGCGCGCCGCCAAGCTCGGCGATGAACTGGGCGGCCACATCGTCTCAGGCCACGTCGACGGGCTCGGCAAGGTGATCTCGGTCACCCCCGAAGGCGGCTCGCACCGCATCGATATCGAGGCTCCGGCCCCGCTGCACCGTTTCATCGCGCCCAAGGGCTCGATCACCGTCGATGGGGTCTCCCTGACCGTGAACGCGGTTCAGGGGCAGGTTTTCGGCCTCAACATCATTCCCCACACCTGGGAAGCGACGACGCTCGGCGGCCTGAAGGCCGGCGATGCTGTGAATCTCGAGATTGATATGCTGGCGCGATACCTCGCGCGGTGGCAGGAGACAGCCTGATGCAGCTCGCAGCCAGTAACATGAACGACAGCCCTATCAGCCCGATCGAGGACATCCTCGAGGACGCCCGCAACGGCAAGCCCTACATCCTCGTCGACGCCGAGGATCGTGAGAACGAGGGCGACATCATCATTCCGGCCCAGTTCGCCACGCCGGACCAGATCAACTTCATGATCAAACAGGCGCGCGGACTGGTCTGTCTGGCTCTGACCGGCGACCGCGCCCGCCAGCTGCGCCTGCCGCCCATGGCCGCCGACAACCGCGAGAGCATGAAGACGGCCTTCACCGTCTCCATCGAGGCCAGGGACGGCGTCACCACCGGTATCTCCGCCGCCGACCGTTCGCGCACCATCCAGGTCGCCACCGACCCGACCAAGGGCGTCGATGATATCGTCACCCCGGGGCACATCTTCCCGCTGGTCGCCCGCGACGGCGGCGTGCTGGTCCGCGCCGGCCACACGGAGGCCTCGGTGGACATCAGCCGCATGGCCGGCCTGACCCCCGCCGCGGTGATCTGCGAGATCATCAAGGATGACGGCGAGATGGCCCGCATGCCGGACCTGGTCGCCTTCGCCCAGCTGCACGGCCTCAAGATCGGCACCATCGCCGACCTGATCGCCTACCGCCGCCGCACCGAGCGCTTCGTCGAGCGGGTCATGGACACCCCCTTCGAGAGCGTCCACGGCGGCCCGTTCCGCCTGATGCTCTACCGGAACACCATCGAGGGGAACGAGCACGTCGCCCTCGTCCATGGCAAGATCGAGCCGGGCAAGCCGACCCTCGTGCGCATGCACCAGGTCGACTTCGCCGCCGACCTGCTGGGCCATGTCGAGGCGCGCCAGAGCTACATCCCGCAGGCGCTCAAGGCCGTCAGCGGCCACAACGGCGCGGGCGTCACCGTCTTCCTGCGCGACCCGGACCTGCAGGGGTTGGCCGAGCGTCTGGCGGGCGTCGAAAAGCCCAAGGCGGTGGACCGCTCGCTCAAGAACTACGGCGTCGGCGCCCAGATCCTGCTGGATCTCGGCGTTCGGGACATGATCGTCATGTCCTCGACCCGCCCCAATCCCACCGCGCTCGAAGGCTACGGCCTCCGCATCGTCGGCTGGCGCGACATGGACGGAGAAGACCAATCGTAACGATCCCCACCCGCGTTCTCATCGTCGAGGCGCGCTTCTATGATGACCTGGCCGACGCCCTGCTGGACGGGGCGAAGGACGCCCTGCGCGCGCAAGGCGTTGAATTCGACGTGGTGTCCGTTCCGGGCGCGCTGGAAGTGCCGACCGTGATCGCCATGGCCGACGAGGCCGGCCGCTATCCGACCGCGCCGCGCTATGACGGCTACGTCGCCCTCGGCACGATCATCCGCGGCGAGACCTACCATTTCGAGATCGTCTCGGATCAGTCGGCCGCCGGGATCACCCAACTGGGCCTCAAGGGTCTGGCCATCGGCAACGGCATCCTGACCACCGAAGACGAGGATCAGGCCTGGGCCCGCGCCCGCCGTAGCGAGGGCGACAAGGGCGGCGGCGCCGCGCGCGCCGCGCTCGACCTCATTGCCTTGCGCAAGCGCCTGCGCGTAGGACTGGGCTCGTGACCGAACCGAACAGCCTCAAGTCCGTCCTCGAGCAACTCGCCGAGGCCGAAAAGTCCCGCGCCGAACCGGCCCTGACCTCGCGTCAGCGCCGGGCGCGCACTGTCGCCCGCCTCGCCGCCGTCCAGGCGCTCTACCAGATGGAGCTGGCCGGCGAGGGGGTCGACACCGTCATCACCGAGTTCTCGAACCACCGCTTCGACGCCGACATCGAGGGCGAACCCCTCGCCGAGGCCGATGAAGCCTATTTCGCCGACATCGTGCGCGGCGTGGTCGGTCAGCAGCGCAGCATCGACGAGGCCGTGAAGGCGCGTCTGGCTTCCAACTGGCGGATGGAGCGTCTCGACTCGACCCTGCGCGCCCTGCTGCGCGCCGGCGCCTGGGAGCTCCGCGACCGCAAGGACGTGCCCAAGGAGATCGTCATCGACGAGTACGTCGAGCTGGCCAAGGCCTTCTTCGACGACGCCGAGGCCAAGTTCGTCAACGCGGCGCTGGACGGCGTCGCCCGGGACGTCCGCGGCTGATCCATCATGGCGGGGATCGACGTCGCCGGTGAGTTCGAGACGATCCGGCGGCTCTTCGCGCCGCTGGCCCATCCCGAATGGGGCAGGGATCTGCGCGACGACGTCGCCGTGGTCCCCAGCCGCCCCGGCTACGACCTGGTCCTGACCAAGGACACCATCGTCGAGGGCGTCCACTTCCTGCCGACCGATCCGCTGGACACGGTCGCCCAGAAACTGCTGCGGGTGAACCTGTCCGACCTCGCCGCCAAGGGCGCCGAGTCCTTCGGCTACCTGCTGTCCTGCGCCTGGTCCGAACGCTGCGGCTGGCCCGAGCGCGAGGCCTTCGCCGAAGGTCTGGCCGCCGACCAGAAGGCCTTCGGCGTCAGCCTGCTGGGCGGCGACACCGTCGTCACGCCGGGTCCCGCGACCTTCTCCGCCACCCTGATGGGCTGGTCGCCCAAGGGCCGCACCGTCAGCCGGGGCGGCGCCCGCCCGGGCGACCTCGTCTTCGTCACCGGCTTCATCGGCGACGGCTGGCTGGGCCTGCAGGCGGCGCAGGAGAAGCTGTCCCTCGAGCCCGAGCGCATCGCCGCCCTGGTCGAACACTATCGCCGGCCGCTCCCGCGCCTGATCTTCGCCGATGTCATCCGCGACATGGCCACCGCCTCCGTCGACGTCTCCGATGGCCTGATCGCCGACCTTGGCCACATCGCCGAGGCCAGCCGGGTCGGGCTCGACATCGATCTGGAGGTCACGCCCCGCTCGCCCGCCGGTCAGGCCTGGTTCGCCACCCGCGTCGATGAGGAGGCGGCTCTGGAAAAGCTGGCCACCGGCGGCGACGACTATGAGATCGCCTTCACCGCCGCCGCCAAGGACGAGCCCGCTCTGCGTCGGGAGGCCGAGCGCCGCCATATCTGGCTGACCTGTCTCGGCCGCGTGACCGAGGGCAGGGGCGTCAACGCCCGCTTCGCCGGCAAGCCGGTCCAGATCGCCGCCCCCGGCTTCAGCCACCGCTGAGCCCGCAACGAAATCTCAAGGCGTCCCGGCTAGGGATAACGCCATGCGCCGTCGTGACCTCATCTCAGCAGCCGCCGTCCTGCCCGCCGCGGCGGTCGCCGCCCCCGCCGTCGCCGAGGACGCGCCGTCCTCGGGCGGCGCGGCGCTGAACATCTCGGGGGTCGGCCTGCCGGTCATCGCCGAGGGTCGCCTGCGCAACTACGTCTTCGTCTCCATGCGCCTGCACCTGGGCGCCTCGGCCACGGTCGAGACCATGCGCGGCAAGGAGGCCTATCTGCGCGACGCCCTGGTCCGCGCCGGTCACCGCACGCCCTTCATCGTGCCCAACGACTGGACCCGCATCGACACCAACCTGATGTCGGCCAGCCTGCTGCGCTCCGCCGCCGCCATCTGCGGTCGCGGCGCCATCGCCCGCGTCGAGGTCATCAGCCAGGCCCCGCGCTGGCGCACCGGCCTGCGCGCAGGCTAACGGCGTTCACCTTACCCTGTTGCGTCACTCCGACGCATTTGGCAGGCTCCTTCCGTTATCCCCAAGGGCAGCCCTTGAGGCCGCCGTTGCGCACGGGGGGACCGGAAGGCGGAGAGAGGCGAAAACGCCCGCCGCGCCAAGGGTCCGGGCGCCCTACACACAGGGTTTGGAAACGCCATGTCTAACTATCTGTGGCTTGTCATAGCCGCAGGCGGTCTCGGGATTCTCTACGGAGCGATCCAGACGGCCGCCTTGATGAAAGCTCCCACCGGCAACGACCGCATGCGTGAGATCGCGGCGGCCATCCAGGAGGGGGCCTCCGCCTATCTGCGTCGCCAGTACATGACCATCGGCATGGTCGGCGTCGTCATCCTGATCGCCGCCTACCTGCTGATCGGCCAATGGGCCGCCATCGGCTTCCTGATCGGCGCTGTCCTGTCGGGCGCGGCCGGTTTCGCGGGCATGCTGATCTCGGTCCGCGCCAACGTCCGCACCGCCCAGGCCGCTTCCGAAGGTCTGTCCAAGGGGCTGGACCTCGCCTTCCGCTCGGGCGCCATCACCGGCATGTTCGTCGCGGGCGGGGCCCTGCTGGGCGTCGCGGGCTATTACGCCTTCCTGACCACCGGTCTGGGGCTGGAGAACACCAGCCGCGAGGTCATCGACGGTCTGGTCGCGCTGGGCTTCGGCGCCTCGCTGATCTCCATCTTCGCCCGTCTGGGCGGCGGCATCTTCACCAAGGGCGCCGACGTCGGCGGCGACATGGTGGGCAAGGTCGAGGCCGGCATCCCCGAGGATGACCCCCGCAACGCCGCCACCATCGCCGACAACGTGGGCGACAACGTCGGCGACTGCGCCGGCATGGCCGCCGACCTGTTCGAGACCTACGCCGTCTCCACCGTGGCGACGATGGTGCTGGCCGCCATCTTCTTCCGCGGCACGGATTACGTCGGGGCGATGATGCTGCTGCCGCTGGCCATCTGCGCCATCTGCATCGTCACCTCGATCATCGGCAGCTTCTTCGTCCGCCTCGGCAAGTCGAACAACATCATGGGCGCCCTCTATCAGGGCCTGATCGTCACCGGCGTGCTGTCCATCGGCGCGGTCTGGTGGATCATCGACACCATCGCCCCGGCGACGGTCACCACCTCCGGCGGGCTGGTCATCACCTCGATGCAGCTCTTCTGGTCCGGCGTGGTCGGTCTGGTGGTCACGGCAGCGATCGTGGTCATCACCGAATACTACACCGGCTCCAACTTCCGGCCGGTGCGGTCGGTCGCCAACGCCTCGGTCTCGGGCCACGGCACCAATGTGATCCAGGGTCTGGCCGTGTCGCTGGAGGCCACCGCGCTTCCGGCTCTGGCCATCATCGTCGGCATCGTCGTCAGCTTCCAGCTGGCGGGCCTGTTCGGCATCGCCATCGCCACCACCACCATGCTGGGCGTGGCGGGGATGATCGTGGCGCTGGACGCCTTCGGTCCGGTCACCGACAACGCCGGCGGCATCGCCGAGATGGCTGGTCTTCCGCCGGAAGTCCGTCACTCGACCGACGCCCTGGACGCCGTGGGCAACACCACCAAGGCCGTGACCAAGGGCTACGCCATCGGTTCGGCTGGCCTTGGGGCTCTGGTGCTCTTCGCCGCCTATACCGAGGACCTGAAATACTTCGCGGCCGAGGCTGTGCCGGGAAGCTTCTTCGAAGGTCTGGGCACGGTCGCCTTCGACCTCACCAACCCCTACGTCGTCGTCGGCCTGCTGTTCGGGGGGCTGCTGCCCTTCCTGTTCGGCGGCATGTCGATGACCGCCGTCGGTCGCGCCGCCGAGTCGGTCGTGGCAGAGGTGCGCCGTCAGTTCCGCGAGAACCCCGGCATCATGACCGGCGAGGTGAAACCCGAGTACGGCAAGGCCGTCGACATCCTGACCAGCGCGGCGATCAAGGAGATGATCGTGCCGTCGCTGCTGCCGGTGCTGTCGCCGATCGTGCTGTTCACGGTCATCCTGTTTATCCAGCCGGAGAAAGCCAACGCCTTCGCCGCCCTGGGCGCCATGCTGATGGGCGTGATCGTGACCGGCCTGTTCGTGGCCGTCTCGATGACCTCGGGCGGCGGGGCCTGGGACAACGCCAAGAAGGTCATTGAAGAAGGCTTCACCGACAAGAACGGCGTCGTCCACGGCAAGGGCTCCGAGGCGCACAAGGCCGCCGTCACGGGCGACACCGTGGGCGATCCCTACAAGGACACCTCCGGCCCGGCGGTGAACCCGATGATCAAGATCACCAACATCGTCGCCCTGCTTCTGCTGGCGGTGCTGGCGAGCGGCAAGATCGGCTGATGCGGTTGGGGGCGGCGCTGGCGACGGCGCCGCCTCTTTCGGCCGTCGGGTTGGCAAGTGACTGGTGGCTAGTGACTGGCGGGTAGGCCGGTTCGACCTTGAGTCGCGAAGGCCAGGTTGTGGGGCAATGCGCCACCAGCCACTCGCCACTCGCTTGGTGCCGCAACGAGAAACCCCCCGGAGAGCGATCTCCGGGGCGTTTCGGTAAGATGGAGCCGTGGAGGTCGCCGTTAGTCCGGGCGGCGTTGGCCGGGGACGTCTTCGTCGGTGCGGGGCAGCTGGCCGCGGGCGACGTTGCCCAGCAGCTGTTCGAGGATGGTCAGCTGGCGACCGCGGGTCGGGGTTTCACGACCGTTCATCGAGATGCGCTCGCCGTCCTCCAGGCCCAGCGTGCGGACGCCGGCGACCTGACCATCGTTGTTGAAGGTGATCTCGGTGACGCTGCGCTGGGTCACCTGCGGCAGGTTGTAGGTGTATTTCTCGGTGACCTGGCTGATGTAGTACCAGATCGTCTCGCTCTCGAAGGCCGAGGTGGTCGAGGGCGAGCCCAGCTTGGTCAGCACGGTCTGGCGCGTGTCCGTCCCGGCGACGATGTCCGTCGGTTTGGCGTCGATGGCCTGGAAGCCGTTCTGGCCGACCATCGGTGCACAGGCCGAGGTCAGGGCGGCGACCGACAGGGCGGCGATCAGGAGTTTCGTACGGAGCATTTGCGGCGCCTGCGACAGAACAAGGTCTTTGACCTAACCGGACCCGAGCCTTAGTTCAACGGCGCGGCGGAAAAGGGGCCGTGAAACATGCTTCAGAATCTTCTCAAAACCTTCCGGCGCGAACGCTTCGGCGACAGCCTGTATGAGATTGCGGTCCGTCAGGCCCGCGATCCGCGCTTCTATACCTCGCTGGGCGTCGCAGATCGCATCGATGCGCGGTTCGAGCTGTACACCCTGCATGTCCTGCTGCTGACCATGCGGCTGAAGGACGAGGGGACCGAGCGCGGCGGCGACGCGGGCCAGCAGGTGTTCGACACCTATGTCTCGGCCTTGGATCACACCCTGCGGGAGCTGGGCGTGGGCGACGTCTCGGTCGGCAAGAAGATGCGCAAGCTGGGTGAGTCGCTCTACGGACGGATGACCGCCTATGAGCAGCCGCTGCGGGACGGCGACGCCGACGCCCTGAGCGCGGCCCTGTCGCGCAATGTGCTGGAGAGCGAGACCGCCGCGGACGGCGCCGCCCTGGCGACCTATGCGCTGTCCAGCCGGGCTCGGCTGGCGGCCCAGCCCTTTGATGACGTTCTGAAGGCCCCGGCGTGGGCCGAGGTGAAGGCATGAGCATCCCCCAACTTCCCTATAGCGAGCCTGTCCGCCTGCATCAGATTGGGGCCGGGGTGAAACGCACCCTGACGCCGGACGCCGCCGCCCTGGCCCGAATCGCCAAGGCGCTGGGCCTGGCGTCGCTGGATCTGTTCGAGGCCGATGTGGAGCTGACGCCCTCGGCGGCGGGCTGGACCCTGACGGGCCGCGTCCGCGCCGATCTGGCCCAGACCTGCGGCATCACGCTGGAGCCCCTGCCGCTGCGGATCGACGATGGCTTCACCGTCCAACTGGCCGAGCCGGTCGACGAGGAATCCGACGAGATTGTGATCACCCTCGAGGACGAATCGCCGGACGTGGTCGAGGACGGCCAGATCGACCTGGGCCAGTACGTCGTCGAGCAACTGGCGCTGCATCTCGACCCGTTCCCGCGCAAGCCCGGCGCGGAGTTCGTGCAGCCGCCCGAGCCCGCCGAAATCTCGCCTTTCGCGGTCCTGAAGCAACTTCGTCCGACCGACGAAGGTTGACGCGGCGTCCACTCGGTTGCATCCCCCGGGTGCGGCGTTATCGTCGCACCCAGCCCAGCGCCGCCTGAGCGGCGCGACGGAGTCGAAACGGCTTGCCTTCCCCCATTTTGATCTCGCTTGACGCCATGGGCGGGGATCACGGCCCGTCGGTCGTGGTCGGCGGCATTTCCGAATACCGCAAGCGGTTCGGCGGCGAAGGCGTTCGCTTCCTGCTGCATGGAGACGAGCCTGCGGTGCGCGCCGAGATGGCCCGGCAAGGGCTGGGCGACGACCTGTGCGAGGTGCGCCACACCGATAAGGTGGTGGCCATGGACGAGAAGCCCGCCACGGCCATGCGCCGGGGCAAGGGCTCCAGCCTGTGGAACGCCATCGAGGCGACCAAGACCGGCGAGGCCGCAGCGGTCGTGTCGGCGGGCAACACCGGCGCCCTGATGGCCATTTCCAAGCTGATCCTGCGCATGTCCGCGCCGGGGCTGGAGCGGCCCGCCATTGTGGCCGGCTGGCCGACCACGCGCGGCATCACCGCCGTGCTGGACGTCGGCGCCAACGTTGAGAGCGACGCGGCCCAGCTGGTCGAGTTCGCCATCATGGGCGAGGCCTTCATGACCGCCGTCCACGGGGTGGCCAAGCCGACGGTCGGCATCCTGAACGTCGGCTCCGAGGACATGAAGGGCCACGAGGAGGTCCGCGAGGCCGCGCGCCTGCTGCGCGAGGGCGGCTTCGGTCTGGCCTATCACGGCTTCGTCGAGGGCGATGACATCGCCAAGGGCACGGTCGATGTCGTCGTCACGGACGGCTTTACCGGCAATATCGCCCTGAAGACGGCTGAGGGCGTGGCCAGGTTCATCGGCGGCATGACCAGGGAGGCCCTGACCTCCAGCCTGCTGTCCAAGATCGGGGCGGCGCTGGCCTATCCGGCGCTGAAGAAGATGAGCGCCCGGATCGATCCCAATGTGATCAACGGCGGGCCGCTGCTGGGCCTGAACGGCATTGTGGTGAAGAGCCACGGCGGGGCGACGGCGGGCGGCTTCGGCGCGGCGATCCGCATTGCTGTCGATCTGGCGCGCAGTGACTACATGGCCAAGGTTGGGGCCAGCCTGCAGAAGCTGACCGCCGTGCTGGAACAGCCGCCCGCGCCCGAAGCGGACTTGGCCAAGGAGACTTCCCAGTGAGCGTCACCCGTAGCGCCGTGACCGGCGTCGGTTCGTTTCTTCCCGAGCAGATCGTCACCAACGCCGATCTGGCCGCCATCGTGGACACCTCGGACGAGTGGATCCAGGAGCGCACCGGCATCAAGCAGCGCCACAAGGCGCGCGACGACCAGCCGACCAGCGATCTGGCGGTCGAGGCGGCCAAGCGGGCCCTGATCGACGCGGGCAAGAGCGCCGCCGACGTTGACCTGATCATCGTGGCGACGACCACGCCTGACATGACCTTCCCGGCCACGGCCTCCATCGTCCAGCGCAAGCTGGGCGCCCCGGTGGGCATCGCCTTCGACGTCCAGGCGGTCTGCTCGGGCTTCGTCTATGCGCTGAGCGTCGCCGACGGCTTCGTCGCGCGTGGCCTGGCCAAATGCGCCCTGGTCATCGGCGCCGAGGAGATGACCCGGCTGATGGACTGGACCGACCGCACGACCTGCGTCCTGTTCGGCGACGGCGCGGGCGCTCTGGTGGTCGAGCCGCGGGAAGGCGAGGGGACCAAGGCCGACACCGGCCTGCTGGGCTTCGCCCTGCGCTGCGACGGCTCCAAGACGGACATGCTGTACGTCGACGGAGGCCCGGCCACGACCGGCACGGTCGGCCATCTACGCATGGCCGGCAATCAGGTGTTCCGCCACGCCGTGGTCAACATCGCCGAGGCCATCGTCGCGGCCTGCGAGGCCTCGAACATCGAGATCCCCGAGGTCGACTGGTTCGTGCCCCACCAGGCCAACCAGCGTATCATACGGGGCGTCGGCGAGCGTCTGGGGCTGGATGAGGACAAGGTCATCTCGACCGTGGCCCTGCACGCCAACACGTCGGCCGCCTCTATCCCGCTGGCGCTGGACGCCGCTATCAAGGACGGCCGCATCAAGCGCGGCGATCTGGTGGTGATGGAAGCCATGGGCGGAGGCCTGACCTGGGGCGCCTGCGCGATTCGTCTGTAGCGCGCATTTCGTCTTTTCATTTCAGGGCTCTTGCCCTCTTATGCGACGCATTGACGACTGAGGGGATTGATCAGTGACGCAGACCCTGACCCGGGCCGACCTGTGCGAAGCCGTCCATGAAGAAGTGGGCCTGTCGCGGCAGGAGTGCTCGCAGATGGTCGAGCGCACGCTCGAACTGATCGTCGAGTCGCTGGAGCGCGGCGAGACGGTCAAACTGTCGGGCTTCGGCGTCTTCCAGGTCCGCGAAAAGCGCGCCCGCATGGGCCGCAACCCCAAGACCGGCGAACCGGCGGCGATCAACCCGCGCCGGGTGATCAGCTTCCGCGCCTCGCAGATCATGAAGGGCCGGGTGCACGACGCGGTCGTCTCGGCCTGATCTGACGTATGGCCAAGAGCGCCAACGCATTCCGGACCATCTCGGAGGCCGCCGATGAAGTCGGCGCGCCCCAGCACGTCCTGCGCTTCTGGGAGACCAAATTCACCTTCGTCTCGCCGCTGAAGCGCGCGGGCGGACGGCGCTTCTATCGCCCGCAGGACCTGGTGGTGCTGAAGGCGGTCAAGAGGCTGCTGCATGACGAGGGTCTGACCATCAAGGGCGTGCAGCGCCTGTACAAGGAACAGGGCATCAAGCGCATCGCCGCCTGGGGCGATCCGGACGGCCTGGTGTCGTTCGAGCCCGAGGGCGCGACGCCCGTGGCCGAGTCGGCGCCGGCTCCGGCGCCCGCCGCGGCCTCCGCGCCGGCCGGCGTATCGTCGGTCCGCCTGCGTCAGGTTCTGGCTGAACTGGAGGGCGCGCGGGCCCGTCTGGAAGCCACTCTGTCGCGATCCGCCTGAAGCCTGCTTTTTTGGTTTGCGCCGGGCGCGACCCCGTTTATAGGGAGCGCCTCTCGGAGCGTGGCGCAGCCTGGTAGCGCACTTGACTGGGGGTCAAGGGGTCGCAGGTTCGAATCCTGTCGCTCCGACCATCTAAATCATTGATTTGGGATGGTTTTGAAGGGGCTGCCTTTGGGCGGCCCCTTCGCAATTCCGAGTTGGGGCACATATGGGGCACAGGCCTGATTCGGGCGTCACCGCTGTGCGTGGCTGCGCATCGCGTTCCTCATCGGAAACGACTGGCTGTTAGAACCCCATGGTCGCGGCTAAGGGATCCCGGCGCCGTCGCACGCGAGGGAAAGAAGGTGAGGTATCGCCTCAGGTTCACCTGGGCACACGGAGCCGCTCTAAAAATCCAGCCGACGGCGTCCGATGTCCCGCCGACGGCGGTATTCCGCCCTATCGCGACCTTCGGGCCCGTCGGGCGCTCTGACGCAACTCGTGCTCAAGCTTTCGCCGGGTGATGGCCCGCGCCTCCCGCTCGGCCCGCGCGATGCTCGCCCGAAGCGCCCGTTCGGCGCGTGGCGTCGCCGCTGACCGCGGGTTTCCCGCCACAACCTCGGTGGTTCGTGCGCCCCGGTGGTCACAAAGGAGGAAATCGCCGGGCACGACATCCAGCGCCTCAGCCTTCAAGGTCACCTGGCTGGGCGCGCGAAGGTGAGCGATGAAGTCAGCGACGGTCGGGGCATCCCCCTGCCACAGCCTCGTGGTTTCGTGGTGGCGGGCGAGCACATCGCCGTCGCCGAGCGCGTGGCGCGTGGTGAAGCCGAGCGTCGGATTGCGGAAGAAGCGCGTGACGCCAGACCAGTCGGCGATCGCGACTTCCTCTTCGTCGGACGGGCGGGCGTAGGGGAAGGCGTAGAGAACCACGGGGATGATCGTCGATGTGCGGGGGTCAGGCCCGCCAGCCTTTAGGGCGAGCTCCGGATGGGTCCTGAGGCCACCGACCTGCCGCTGGATCTGGGCGACATGACCTTGCCGGCCGCGCTCGAAGTTGTAGGCGGCGACCGGATCGCCGCCAGACAGGGCTTCGTTCTTGCACTCGAAGACGAAAAGGTGGTCGTCCCAAGGGACCAGCACGTCGAGTTGATAGGGCTCGCCGGCGATCAGGGTCGTCTTGATCGTGAAGGCGGAAAAGCCGTGGCTCCTGAAAAAGGCCAGCACCTCGGCTTCGAACCAGTCGCCCTTGTTTTCGAACCGCTCCCCGAGCGCGGCGAGGTTTGAGAGGACCACGCGCGCGATGACGGTCTTGGTGACAGCGGGCGTGAACAGCAGGCTGCCGCCGTCGGACATGCGCAACAGCGGGCAGTCGAAGATGTCGTCCGAATGATCCGACAGCGTCGCGAAGGCGATGAACCGGGCCGCCGTCGACGCCGTCAGTCCGGCGGCGACGAGCATCGCGTCCAGCTGGCCGGGCCGGAAGGGCGCAAGGCTCCGACCACAGGCCGTCGTCTCCGTCTCGACCGCGCGCTCGCCGAGCGCCTGCAGAACCGCATAGCCTCGGACCCATTCCCGGAGCGTCAGGCCCTGAAACCGCTGGTCCGCTTCGAAGGCCGGGGCGAACAGCAGCCCCCATAGCGCCTGCAAGGCGGCGGCCTCTCCCAGGGAGAACAGCGCGTCGGGCGCCAGTCCTGTCGGCCGATCAAGCCCGCCATAGTCGAAGTCGGCCAGTTTGAGCGCCACGTCGTCGGCCTGCCGTTGAAAGACATCCTTCTGGCGTTCGTTGGCGATGATGTCCCAAAGGTCATCGACCGGCCGGCGGTGCTCGCGGATGACCTCGAACGTCGGGGCGACGCCAGCGGGGAGATCGGGCGGACGATGGACGATGAGGTCGCCGCCCCAGAACCGGCGACGTTCCTCCAGGCGGCGCCAGCGGCGCAGGGCCGTCGCCAGCAAGCCGCTGGTCCCCGCCTTGAACCGTTCCGCCTCCGTTGTCTCCGCCAGCGGCGGAAGCACGACGGGACCGCGGGAGCGTTCTTCGTCCAGGCGTCCGACGAGGAGCTTCAGGCACGAGCCGAGGTTCGAGACGTGGAACTGCAAGCCGGCGTTGGCCTCGTAGACGGCGCCGTCCTCGGTCATAACGAGGAGCGGTTGACCCGGGACGATCGATTCCGCCTTCGCCAGCGCGGCGTCGACGTCCCGCCGGATGTCGTCGGCTTCCAGCGCCGTCCTGTGAAGGACCGCCAGGATCTGGCGATCCAGGGGCAATGACGAGACGGCGGCGGTCGCAAGACCGTGCGCGACGTCCCGGTAGCCCGCTTCCAGTTCCTGCATCAAATCGCCGACGCCGGCGATCCGATCCCCGGCCGCCGTCCCGAGGCGGGCGGCGACCGCTGTCGCCAGGGCGTCGATGAGGGCGTCGCGCCTGGCTTCGCGGTCGGTATTCGCCATCCGGAACACTAGGGCGCCGGCGCGTTGGAGAAGTCCGGCCATCTCCTCGACGTCAAACGCTTCATCCGCCGGCCCCAGGGCGGCGATGGCATCCGTGGGCGAGAGGCGATTGACGGCGCGGGCGAAGGCTTTGCGATGCATGGCGGGCTGACGGCTCTGTTGACGCCGACACGCTCATGCAGCCGGGCGTCATCTGGGGGGCGCTAGACCTTAGCGGATGTCGACCACAGTGTGGTCGTTCGAGAGCTTTATCGGACATGCCTTGTCCTGCCCCTGCAGGTGTCGCCAGTCCGGAGGGGCGACGTCGAGAAGGTTTCCCCGGCACGGCCCAAGCCTGAACCCGAGGGCGTGTCCGCTGGATCGACGCCTCCTTATGCGCTGCCACGGGATCGGCGGGTCTTCGAAAGAACCCCGGCCAACGCCTTGGCCGCCCGTCCCGTGGCTGCGGAATAGGTCCCATGACCGGACGCGGCTCATCAGGCGTCTGCCGCGGGCGCCGGAGCCTCGAGCAGCAGGTCCTGGAAAACGGCTTCGACAGCATCGGCCTCCGCGTCGGTCAGGGCGGCGAACTCATGCCGCCGGGCGCGTTGGGAGAAACGCCCCTCGTTCTGACGCAGGAAGCCCATCATCAGATCGAAGCGGGCGTCCGGGAGTTGGAGGAAGGCCTCCACTCGCTCGCGGGCCTGATCGTAGCGGCGCAGATAGTCGATCTCGCGCGGGAGCGTCTCGCGGATGGTCTCGACCACGGCGGCGGCGAGGAACTCCGCCTGCGCGGTGGCGTCGAAGAACCGGAAATTATCCAGCGTGTCGTTGTGGACCTCCACGTTGAGCTTGGGCGTCGTCGTCCAGTCGGTCAGCGCCAGTCGCGGACGGGAATAGGCTTCGAGCACCGTCTTGTAGGCCTCGATCCGGTCCAGGAAGACCGAGGAGACGGGAAAGACGACGCCGGGCGGGTTGAAGCCCCGCCGTCCCAGCACGTGATGGACCAGCCAGCGATGGATTCGGCCGTTGCCGTCCTCGAAGGGATGGATGAAGACGAAGCCGAACGCCACGGCCGCCGCGGCCACGACCGGATCCAGCGGGCCGTTCGGACGCTCGCTGCGGTCGGCGTAGGCGATGACGCCGTCGATGAGGCGGGCGAGGTCTTCCACGCGCGCGCTGACGTGGTCGGGCAGGGGAGCGTTGGTCCGCCGGTCCCGACCGCCGACGAAGCCGCCCTCGACGCGCCAGCCCATGCGGGTGAAGCGGGGGTCATCGATCACCAGCCGCTGCAGGCGCAGCAGTTGCTCGCCTGTGAGCGGGGCCTGGCCGGCCTCTCCGATCGCCTGGCCCCAACGCTGGATGCGGTTCTGCGGCGGACGCTCGCCCTCGATCACATACGAGGCCTTGGAGTCCTCCAGCAGAAGGAAGGCGGCCGCGCGGGCCATGAGGTCCGGAGCCGTGCGGCGAACCACAGCCCGCGCTTCTTCAGCCAGATCCTCGCCCAGCAGGGTTTCCAGACGTTCGGTTCGTCGGACCAGGGGGCAGAAGTCGGGACCGCCCGGCAGGTTGTTGCGAACACGATGTCGCGTGCTGGTCTCGCCCCGAACGGCATAGTATTGATCCGGGTCGAGCACGTCGGCGTAGACGCCGGCCGCTGCATCCGGAAGATCCAGACGGTCGCCGGTCAACCATTCCAGGAGGAACCAGACGCGGCGGGCGTACTGGCCGGTGGGTTGGGCGCGCACCCAGGCCTCGACGACGCCATGCGGAAGTGTCCGAAACAGTTGATCAAGAAGCGCCAGATCGACGCCCTCGTAACGCAGGGCGAATTCCAGATGGTCGTGAACCTCGTCCCCGGGCCAATAGCGGGGCGTAAGCACACGCCAGCCGGGCTCCTCGCGATAGGTGTGCCGCTCGCCGACGACCACCAGGGTTTCGGGGCGGGGGGCGGCAAGGTCGAAAGCCGACGCCAGGGCCGCGTATCCGGCGAGGCGGGTGTGCGGCGGCGGCGCGGGCCAGAGCGCCGGGACGCCCGGCAGGATTTCCGGCAGGACCATCTGATTATCGCATTCGTGAACTGAATTCGGATTCAAAAGAAAGGGAAAGTCTGAAAACGACGTCTCGCGCCTCGATTCTGAAAATCGATGCGTGGCGCTGAAAATCGATATCAAAGCGCGGTCAGAACTGCAAAAGGATTCCCAAGGAGCCCAGTTGCCAATCTTTCCCCCTTATGCGATAGCCTCAGAATATATGCAAGAGGCTTTCGAATGAGATTTGGATCGCGAAACGCGGAAGTCGGGGCCAAGCTTGCGGCCTTGCGCGAGGCGGCCCGGGTGACCCAGGCCGCGATGGCGGCCGCCATGGGGGTGAGCCAACCGCAGATTTCGAGACTGGAGGCCGGCGGCGAGGGGTTTGGTCTGAGCGATCATCTGGCTTATCTGAGCCATCTCTCGACGCCCGATGCAGGCCGTCTCTCGCGCCTCCTCGACACGGATTGGCGTCATCTGCCGCCACCGCCGCTCGACCATCCCGATATTGATCGTCTTCTGGCAGCCGAGGGCGCGCTGGATCGACTGAGGACCTTCCTGGCGGCGCCGGATACGCCCCGGGCGGTCGCGGGCCAGGCGGAACTGTTGTCGCGACGCATCCAGGGGTTCGGCGAATTCCTGCGCAACCTGCGTCACACCGTGGCTTGGGTCGGCGACATCGGCGTCGGCAAGACCACGGCCGCCTGCCGCCAGGCCGGGCTTGTCGTCGAACCGAACCGACCGGAAGATCTCCGCGGCGTGCTGCTGGATACGGGCGGCGGGCGGGTGACGCTCTGCGAGGTCTCGGTCGCTTCGGGATCCACATACGGCATCGCCGTCGAGCCTCTTCCCGACGAGGAGGTCTATCGCATCGCAGCCGACTTCAGCCGCGCGCTGTGGACGCTCAGGACCCATGCGGGCGACGCCGCCCCCCTAGTCGATTACCGCCCGGCCGAGGAGATCGAACGCGCGCTGCGCAATATGGCCGGGCTGATGCGGCCTCCGCGCCGAAAGGGCGCGCCGCCGGACTCCGATCCGGCCGTGACCCTGCTCGAGACCTTCGCCACTCCGGACGAGTTCAAGGCCGAACTAGCCGCGCGACTGGCGCTGTGGCGGCGGACCGGGCGCCAGGCGACCTATGACGGGACCGATGACGCCGCAGGCCGGGTGTGGCTGAAGGAGACCTTCGCCGCCATCAACAACGGTCGACATCCGGACTTCTCTCTGCCCGCGCGCATGACGGTGACGGTCCCCTTCGCCGTGTTCGGCGGCGCGTCCTATGATCTCGACATGGTCGACACCCGAGGGGTCGACGGCTCGGCGGTGCGCCCCGATATCGTGGCCCGCCTGAACGATCGAAGAACGGTTTCCGTGCTCTGTTCGCGCTTCAACAGCGCTCCGGATGTGACGCTGCAGAACCTTTTGCAGCACCTTATCGAGACCGAGGTCGATCCTGGCCTGCGCAACCGGGTCATTCTGCTTGTCCTTGCCCGGGCAGGAGAGGCGCTCGCCATGCGCGACGATAGCGGGCAGGGCGCTGAAGACGTCGAAGACGGCTACGATATCAAGCGCGGCCATGTGGAGGATGCGCTGGGCAAGATCGGCGCGGCAGGCGTGGAAGTGCAGTTCTTTGATTCCGCGGCGGATGACGCCCGGGCCTTGACCGCCGACCTGATCCGTAAGGCGAAGATGTTGCGTGAAGCCCAGGCGGACGCTCTCGGAACCTCCATCGCGGCGGTCGACGCCATGCTCGACAACGTCGCCAAGGCCCAGGCCCTGGCGGTGCTGGAGACCGTCAACCATGATCTGTCGGTCTATGCGGAACGCCGCGCCGCCCTGGGCGGCCAGGCGCACGTGGTGCAGCGACGCCTGATAGCGGCCTTGAGAACCTATCATCCCCGGCAGATCTGGGCGGCGACGCGACGGGCGGGCGCCTACTGGAATTTCGACGTCTACCAGCATCTGGGCGCCGGGGCCGCGGAAGCGGCCAAGAAGCGCGCTGAAGGCGCGGTCGCCGGTCTGCAGGAATTGCTGCAGAACCGTTTGGCCGATCCGGACATGGTCAATGCCCACGCCTTCGTCGGGCAGTTGCTGGCCGACCTTGAGGGCTGGGAATCCGAATTTGTGGAAGCGGTCCGCCACCATGCGATCGCCATCTATCGCCCGAAGCTGAAGGCCGATGACGCCCTGTGGAGCGCTGTAGAGGGGATGTACGGATACGGTCGGCAGGACTATCGCGGCGAGGTCGCCGCCAAGGTGGAGGCCTGGTTCCTCGATCAGGACGAGCTGGCGGACAAGCTGGAACGCCGACTTCAAAGGGCATGGCGGCAAACCTTCCTCAAACCTCTGCGCAAGGCCGCGGGCCAGATTACCGAGGACAGTTGAAGGGGCGGTCAGGGGGGCAGCGCAGGGAGGGGGCTTGTCCTGCCGCGGCCGCCCGTCGTCGCGCGCGTCCGCGCAGACGGCCCCAGCAGGCCGTCCGAATCGAGCCGAGAGCCGCTCCGGACCCGAGATGTGAGCGGATCAGACCGGACCGTCAGCCGGGATGCGCGGGGCGGTGTCACCGAACGACGACCCGAAGCGGACGCGGCGTCCGGTCCGCGTGGCCTTCGCCACAGGACGGCCCCTGAGTCCGGCGTGAACCCGATCAGACGAGCCTGTCGGGGAGCTGGACGTCCGAAAGGGGAATGCCGTGCCAGTCGGCGAGGGACCGGCGAAGCCGGTCCTCCGGACCGCCTTCGCCCAGCATGTGAAGCAGCAGACGCGTGGCGAGTGAAGCGCCTTTTGTGTTCATCGTCCCGCGATCAGGGTTCCAGATCACGCCCCGGAACGGCGCTTCGGCCAGACTGAGCGGGGCCTTCGCGAACAGTTTCAGGGCGTCCGCCAGTGCGTGTTTCCGGCGCAATTGCACAATCACGTTCGTGGCGATCGTCAGTCCGAGGGGCCGGAACAGGAGGCGCGGGTTGTCAGGATGTCTGCCCGCCGCAACGGCGGCGTCGAGCTTGCGACCGTCGAACACGGCCTTCAGGAGGGGCTCGCGTTCGGCCAGGAAGTCGAAATATTCGACCACGCGGGCGGTGAAGAACGCGATACGGTCGTCCGCGAGCCGCAGCCGCTTTCCGCGCGTAAGTTCGCCCGCCAGGTCCTTGGCCATGATCTTGGGCAGCGCCACATTGATGAGGTCGTAGAAGTTCGAAATGGTGGTCAGGGCCGGCGTCGCAGCCGGGAGGCTGTTGGTGAACCGCTCGACATCGATCTGCCCTCTGGAAAAGGCGGGGTGGGCGTCGACCAGCATCCGGGCGATGATCGCGCTGGGATCCACCTCATCCAGCGCGATAATATCGCGCTTCTTGACCTGCACCGCCTTCTTGTTCAGGGCGATGAACAGGCCCCTGGTCTTCTTCAGACCCGCGGCGGTGTCCTGGTGCGGCACGAACAGAACCGAGACGCGTTCCACTCCCAGCTCGGCGTCCGTTTCCAGCGCGCGACGGATGCCGGCAAGCCGATGCTGGCCGTCGAGGGCGAACAGGCGCTCGCCTCCGCTGAGTTCGAGGTAGCCGATCTGGTCTCGACTGGTCTCGCTGAGCGCGCCGACGTGGTCTTCGCGGCGGGGTTCGACGTCGAACGGATGCCATTGCGGCTCGCCGCCCATGACCCCCACGACGAGGCTTCCGAAGAACCGGTCCTTGGTCTCGAGCAGATACTCGGCGATGTCGCGCGCGCGATCCTCATCATCCAGGCGCCGCTGGATCATGTCGCTGAGCTTGGCGTTCTGATGAATCTCCCGCGCATAATGCACGCGATCGCGCAGTTCGGACAACGGCATGGTCGTTGCGTAGTACAGCCAGTCGCCGAACTGGCCCTGCAGGGCGGGGAGGAGGAGGGTTTTCGACATCACCAGGCTCCGATCGCCGCCTTGACGCCCGCGGAAAAGTCCTTGTGGCTGTAGAAGGGCATCAGGGCGTCGTTGAGGTCCTTCTCCACCTGGCGCCGCAACTTCACGTCCGAGGGCGCGGTCGCGGGGATGGGCGAGTAGGCGAAGCGCACCTCACCCCAGAAGACCTTGAGGAACTTCTTCACGTGCGTGCGTCCGTATTTGGCGTTCATTTCCGTGAGATAGGTCTGGTAGCGTTGCCGCAGATCCTTGGTCTCGCCGGCATACAGGGGGTAACCGGCCGGGGGCAGCGCCCCTGCGGCCGGACCGATGAAGAAGCAATAGTACCCGGGCTGAGGGGGAACCACGGTGTGGCCGCCCTTCTTGAAATCGCAGAATTGCCAGGTCAGAGCGTGGCTGGCCGAAAAGTTCGTCCATCTGTCGGGATAGGGGACACAGCGGATGATTCTCAGCCCGTGGCCCGACAGATCTTCGAGAAAGGCATCCATTCAGCAACTGCTCCGGCCGTCCAGGGGAAACCGTCACCGTTGTGACCGACGGTTGTCAAGAACAGGCAGGCGTCCGTGTCTCGGGCGGCTCGCGCCCTTGGCCGCCGCGCCAAGGGACAACCGACGGATGGGAAACCGGGTGCGGGGCGGCGCAGCCCTCTCACGGTGAGGGCAGAGCCCGATCGCCTCAAGACGCTTCGCCGCGGGGCGTTCTGGGCCGACGACCGTTCGCCTCCGCCCCATCGCATACCTCCGCCGAAAGCAGGCCCCTGTGGCAGAAAAGAACCCCGTCGGTCGCCCGGTCGCTTTGGCTTCAACGTCCGGTAGGCTATAGCGTTGAACGAACGGGAGAATGGGGCGGCGGATTGGCGGACGATGAGGAAATGGCGGCGCTGGTGGCGCGCGCCGCAGGGCGGGAGGATGTGCCGCCGGCGCTGCTGACAGCCCTGCTCGACCTGGAGCAGGCGTTTCCCGACCTGACGATTCCGGGCGAGCGCACGCGACTGACCCGACGCATCACGGAGATTCTGAACGCCGCGGCCACGTCCGTCGCCGGGGAGACGCCTGCGTGAAGCTTCTCTCGATCGAGCTGGAGGACATCTTCGTCTACCGCGGCAAGAGCGTCATCGACCTGTCCCAGTGCACGCCCGAGCGCAACCTGGTGATCGTGCAGGGACGCAACGGTCACGGGAAGACCAGCTTGCTGAACGCCGTCAAGCTGCTGTTCGTCGGGGCGACGGACAAGCGTCTGCTGAAGGTGGGCTTCGGGCAGGTCGCCCTGACGCCCAAGCAGTTCGTGGTGGGGCAGCAGGGACGATGGGACGGCGTCTTCAACCGCATCGCACGCGAGAGCGAACTGCCCGCCCGCGTCGCCCTAACCTGGGAGTCCGACGAGGACGGGGCCTGTCGTGCGGAACGGATCTTCTTTCCCCTGCGCGGTGGCGTCGACTACCGGGAACAGCTCACCGTCGCCCTGGGCCACCGCACCCTTGAGGGCTCGGAAGCGCGTCAGTATCTGCAGGGCCTGCTCCCGCGCGAAGTCGTGCCGTTCTTCTTCTTCGACGGCGAGGAGATCCAATCGCTCGCCGACGCCGAAGTGGCGCGGGAAAAGGCGGAGATCGAACGGCTGCTGGGTCTGTACTTCGTATCGCACCTGACCCCCGAGATCGACGCCTACGCCAAGGAGAAGCGCAAGGCGGGATTGCCCGAGGACGCCCAGCTGCAGATCGCGCAAGCCGAGGGACTGGAACGGACCGCAAGGCTGACCGGCGACGCCGCCGAGCGTGCGCGCGTCGAGCTCGAGGAGGAGATCGCCGACCTCGATCGCGAGCGCGTGGCGCTGGACAAGGAGCGAGCGGCCCTGCGCAACGGCTTGTCCGAGGAGGAGCGTCAGCGGCTCGAGGGGCGCATCGCCGTTTTGAGAGAGGAGGCCGCCGAACTCGGCGCGAAGATCGCGACGGTGCTTCCGGTTGAAGCCCCCGCCGTTGCGAACCTTCCGCTGGCGCGCCAGGCGTTTGGCCTGCTCGAGACGCAGTTGGACGGCGGCGCCAACGCCGGCGTCGCGGCGCGCGTCCATAAGGCGGCGCCGGACGCCGTCGTCGCCGCACTGGCCGCCCTAGATGAGCGCCTCGTCTCCGGGGATGACCGACAGGTCGCCGTCCGGAAAGCGGTCCGTAAGGCGTTGTCCGACAGCGGCCTCGACGAAGGGCAGGCCGAAAACCCTCTGTTCGCGTCCCTGAGCCCCCGCAAGCTGCGCGCGCTGAGGGACCGGTTTCTCGTCTGGACCGACAGCGGCGAAACCCTCGCGTCCACCCAGGCGGCCCAGCTCCAGAGGATGCGTCAGATCGCGCATGAAGAGGCCGCGCTGGTGCAGGAACTGGAAGAGTCCGAGCTGACGAGTGAGGAATCCCGCGCGCGCTACGCCGAGTTGACGGCCGAGCTCAAGCGGCTGGACGATGTCGTGCGGGAGAAGACGGGGCAGGCGGCCCTGCAGCAGGCCGACGAGACCCGGGCCCGCAAGGCGCAGGCCCAGCACGCCGAAGACGCCCGAAGGCTCTACGCCAGCTTCCCCGAGGTCGTGGCGCTCAACGCGGCCTACCAGCTCGCCCTGAAGACGAAGCGAGCGCTCGAGGCCTACCGCGCCGAGCGGCGCAGACTGATCCGGGCCTCTCTGGAAGCGCGCCTGCGCAGCCGGATCGAGATCCTGATGGGCCCGACCCAGCTCGTCAAATCCGTCCGGCTCGACGACAATTTTCTGATGACCTATCTCGACGCCCTGGGGGAGCCCGTCGCCCGGTACAGTCTGTCGGCCGGCATGCGGCAACTGGCCGCCATGAGCATGCTCTGGGCTCTCAAGGACGAGACGAAACGGCCCCTGCCGGTCGTCATCGACACCCCGCTCGGTCGGATCGATCGCGAGAACCGGGAAATCCTCATGCACGAGTATTTCCCGGCGGCGGGCATGCCGCTGGTGGTCCTGCCGACCAATACGGAGATGAGCGCGGACGATCTCGCCCTGCTCGAACCGCACATCGCCATGCGCTACGAAATCCGCAACGACGAAGGCATCCGCTCGAAGATCGAGCCGGTCGCTCCGCGCGGTCAGCGGGCAGGGGGCGCCCATGGATAGGCTGCACTTCACCCGCACGGAACGCGAACTGTTCGTCCGGATCAACGAGGAAGGGTTCGGCCAGAAGACCCACTACATGTGGTGGCCGGTCAGACTGGCGGTGGCCAAGTCCCTGAGGCTGGAGGAGCCGCCGGGCGAGCGTTTTCGGACGCCCCCGACCAAGGACCGCGAGAGCGAACTTCATATGATCCAGGTCACGGGGCGCGGCCAGCGTCCGGATCCGCTGACCCCCTGGCCGAAGGATCCGGACTATGACGACGCCATCCGGCTCCTCATCGCGGTCCGGCACGGCGAGGACGTCTTCGCCGATGATGATCGCTACGTGGATCTGCTGCAGCGCCACGCCCGCCGCGGCCTGGAGCTGATCGGGGCGAGCTGGGCTCCCGGCCGCAGCTTCCACGACTGGCTCCTGCAGGAGCTGTTCGAAGGCGTGGCCGTCGGCGACGCCGATCCGTCGGACGAGGTCTGGATCGCCGGCTGGCCGGCGATCGAGCGGGGGCTGGCTCAGATCGGGGTCAAGGCCGAACCGACCGCCGAGCCCATCGCGGGGCCGCGGCTGACACGCTATCCTCTGATCCTGAACGGGGTGGAGGACTACGATCGCCTCCGCAAACGCCTCGGCGACCTCGCCTTCGCGGTCGGCATCGCCTCCGGGGCCCTGTCGCTGACCCGCGAGGCCGGCGAGCGGCGCGTGGTGCTGGATGTACCCCGTCCCAGCGCCACTTGGAAAACGGCGACCTGGACGAGCTTGCGGTCGGCGTTGAAGACCTCGTCGCGCGGGCTTCCCGTGGCGCCGGGCGTCGATATTCTCAACGATCCGTTCGTGTTCGACCTCACCGAGGCGCCGCATCTGTTCGTCGCCGGCGCCACCGGCAGCGGCAAGAGCGTCTGCCTGAACGCGATCCTCCTCTCGCTTCTCCAGAGCCGCGAGGCGCCCGAACTGGTCATCATCGATCCCAAGGGCGTGGATTTCGTGGATTACGAGGGCTGCGCCCGCCTGCGCGACCGCAAGGTCGTTACGGACATGGCCGAAGGCGCCGAGGTGCTGAGGACGCTGGTGCAGGAGATGGAGGCGCGCCAGGTCGCGCTGCGCGAGTTCGGCGCCCGCAACATCGGCGAGGCCCTCGCCGCAGGGTCGGAGATGCGGCGACTGGTGGTGGTGATCGACGAACTGGCCGATTTCCTTATGGATCGTCCAGCGGCCGAGGACGCGCTCGTCCGGCTGGCTCAGAAGGCCCGCGCCGTGGGCATTCATCTGGTTCTGGCCACCCAGAGACCGGAGGCGGCCACCTTCAAGGGTCTGCTGAGGTCCAATATTCCGAGCCGCATCGCCCTGACCGTGCAGAAGGCGACCGACAGTCGAATCATCCTGGACGAAGCCGGGGCGGAGACTCTGCTGATGAGGGGCGACATGCTGGTCAAGCTCGCGGGGCGGGATCCCGTCCGGGTCCACGGCGCGCAGGTGACCGCCCAGGATGTCCGGTCCGCCGTCGCCGCGGTGAACACCCTATGACCGACCCCCTGGCCGCGGATCTCGACCTCCGCCCGACCCTGTTCTCCCTGGTCGGCCTGCACCTGGCCGATGTCGGTCCGCTGCGCGGCACGACCTCGCTCGGCTTCCTGGACGCCGACGGCGTGCCGAACGACCTCTATCTGATGATGGGGCCGAACGGCGCGGGCAAGACGACGATCCTGGAGGCGATCTTCCGCGTCATGGCCCTGCTGGAGCATCAGGTCCATCGCGGCGGGTACGGCATGGCCGCGCTCGACAGCGGCGCGGGCGGCGTTCAGCTGGACGCCCGGGTCGTGCTGGATGACGGATTAAGGGCGCGTCCCTATCTCCTGTCCATCGTCGCCGGAGCGCCGGGCTTGCTGCACGTTCCGTCGGAGGAGGCCATCCGGCGCGCGGAGGCGGACGAACACATCGTCCTGCACTTCCACAAGACCGGCATCGGCGATGCGGTGGCGCGAACGCCGACCTCGCATCGCTTCGCGGCCGCCTTCCATGACGCCGTCATCCGGCACGTGGGGGAAGCCCCGAAGGATCTGTTCGAAGGCGCCGCGGGCTACCCGACGGTGCTGTATTTTCCCTCCAACCGCGGCATCGGGCGACCGCCGGCGGAGGAATCGGTGCTGCGGCCGGAAACGCTCGCCTATGCGCCGGCGAGACGGTTCGACACGGACGGCGGCCTTTGGTCGGAGTCTCTCGACAATCTGTTCGTGTGGTTCGCCTGGCTCGCCGGGGCGGATGACAAGCGAGACGTAAGATGTCGCGACCTGGTCACCCGCCTCGTGTTCCAGGACAAGAAGCAGCTTCTGCCTGTGGATCGCGAGCGTCTCTTCGTGCCGGTGCGGCTGCGTGACACCGGCGAGGAGCACCGGCTGCACGAACTGAGCAGCGGCGAAAGGCAGCTCGTCCAGCTGGTCGTGCGCATCGCCAGCCACATGTCGGGATCCACGATCGTCCTGATCGACGAAGTGGAGCAGCACCTTCACACCGTCCTGCAGCGGCGGCTGGCGAGCGTACTCAAGCAATGGGCGCGGGAGTATCCGGGCCTCGCCTTCTTCATGACGAGCCACCAGAAGGAAATCTTCCGGTTCATCAGCCCGCTGAAGCCCGAGCCGCTCCTGTCGAAGGGCGCGGCCCTGATCAAGCCCCGGTTCCGGGTCTCCAAGTGAACGTCGCCGAACTTGAGGCCTTTTCGTCCGCAGACCAATTCCTCGCCCACGCCCGGGGGCTTCCGCGCGTCATCCTCGAGGGGCGGTCCGATGTCGAGCTGTTCAAGTCCTGGTTCGAGGACCTGCAGTCGGAGTTCGATTTCATCGCGGCGGAGGATCTGGGGCGGGGCGGAGGTTGCACCGCAGTGCAGCCGGCGGTGCGGGCGAGTTGGGACCAGGACATTCCCGCGCTCGGCATCGTGGACCGGGACTATCTGCACAGGTCTCACCGCTGGGCCCTCCTGTTCGCCGCCGATCCCGAAGCGATCGCCGAGGCCAGCGAGGATCCCGACGTCAAGATCGCATCCCTGTGGGAGATCGAGGCCTACCTCCTCGCGCCGGAACTGATGAACCTCTGGGTGGGCGTGCAGCGCAACCCCCAACCCGCCACGATTCGCGAACGAGACACCGCCCTGGCCCGGGCCGTCGAGGAATGCGAGGCCCTGCTGGACGCGACGCCGTTCCTGTCGTCCGGCCACGCCGCGGGCCAGTCGTTCGTCGATCGCTATTTCTTCAGCGACAAGGCCGATCACATCCGCCAATCGTGTCGCGTCGCCCTGGAGGCGGCGTCCCCGGAACGCCAACGCCTCGCCGAGGCGATCAACGCCCATGTGACGGATCTGCGGACCGCGGCGCCGGCTGACGAGGCGGACCGGCTGCTCTACTACCTGCGCTACGTCGATACGCGGCGCCTGCTGGCCCGACTTGAGCATCGGCTGGGCCTCAACACCGACGCTCACCACGCCCTGGCCGTGCTGATGAAGGAACGGGCGCTCAAGCCGGCCGAGTTCCTGACCATGCTGCAGACCGCCGGAGAGCGGTTCGCGGATCTGGCGGCCTGATCAGGCGAGGTCGTAGAGCCGGCCGACGACGATCGCGGGATCGGCGCGGACGAACTCGCCGCCGATCGTGACGCCCATATCCCGCAGCTGTCCAAAAAGACGCTGTTCCAGGTCGTCGGCCTCTGCGGTGCTGGCTGTCAGGACCGCGTCCACCACCCGCCAGGCGAGGCCCAGGGCGGGCGGAAGGCCGGCGTTGAACTCGCGGGCCCGCCGATCCACGTCATTGGAGCGTCCGACCTTGATATAGGGCGCGCCGGGCAGATCCGGCGGCGACAGGCCGGGCACCGTGTCGAGCACCATGACATAGACCCAGCAGTCGCCGTCCGGGCGCTCGAACCGCCCGCCGCCCGACCAGGCCACGGGACCCCGGCTGGGGCGCACGCCCGGTCGCACGCTTTCCGCCTGGATCTGCATCCGCGCCGCCTCGACCGCTGCCCGCAGGGCGATGGGGTCCTGCCAATATTGTAACCACACCGCCTCTGCGGCGTCGGCATGTTTGGTGTCGGGCGTATCCACATCCGGGTCCAAAACCCTGAACACCGACATCCGCGCGCGCAGGCCGTCGGGCGTACGCCAGCCTGTCACCTCTGCGCCAGGCGCCTGAAGACGCCTGGACAGAAGCGCGCTGAGCGCTTGCAGATCCGGGTCGCGCGCCGTCACCGACCCCGGGCGTCGCCGGAGATAGAGGTCGAGGAGCAGGATCCATTCGGGGCGGTCCAGCCGGGGACTGCCGGGTCGCCGGACGGACGGCGTCACTCGGCCTCGGCCGGGGTCTTGCGGGCGCGCTGGCTGTGCCGGGCCAGCCGCGCCACGAAGCGCTCGAAGTCGTTGCCGGCCGTCTTCCAGTCGTCCCACAGCAGGGTCAGGCCGCGTTGCCAGTGCGCCCCCACAAGCTGCTGGAACTCGCGCCGGTCGAGGTCATCCTGACCGGCATGCTCGACGATCAGGCTGACCCAGGCCGCCAGTTCGATCCCATGGCCGAAGAGGTTCTCGCCCTTGATCGGCCGGCCGTGTCCGTACACGGTCAGGTCCAGCTGGGGCATGGAGGCGACGCCCAGGGAGCGTCCCAGGGCCAGCCGGGCGGGGCCGTAGCGATGGGGGAGGCCCAGCAGGGTCTGGAACCGGGAGTTGGTGTCGTCGGCGGCGCGGGAGGTCCGATAGTCGGTCCTCGCCAGTTCGAGGAGGCTGAGGCTCATTGGCGGCTCTCACGGCTGGGGGCGATACGGCTGACCCGCTCCCCGCCCTCCGGGGCCTGAACGATCTCGATCGGCGACGCCACCACGCCACCCAGATCCGCCAGGTCCTCGGTCGCGATCTCCGCGGGGTGGGCGAGCAGGATCAGCTGTGACCCGAGACTGGCGAAATGCCGAAGCACGTTGCGCCGGTGCTGAGGATCCAGGCGGGCGAACGGGGTATCCATGATCAGCGGGAAGTCGGGCGAGGTGCGCCCGATCGCCGCCATCAGGGCGAGCGCGAAGATCTGCGTCTCGCCGGCGCTGGCGTCTCGCGCCCGGAGGTCCTCGCCCGCTGCGTTGAGCAGTCGAACCTCCCCCGCCAGGGTGATCTCGATGCGCTCGACCTCGTCCTTGTGCGCCATCGCGCGATAGGCTGCGGTCACGTCCTCGGACAGGAGCGCCATGCGGCCTGGAAGGGCCGACTCGACAAGATCGTCGAGCACGCCCGCATAGGCTTCCGCCTTTTCGGCCCGCCTCAGGACGGGGGCGACGGCGGCATGCTGCTGGATCAGCTGGCCGAGGTCCTGCTTCCTCGGAGCCAGTTCGCCCCGGATGCCGTCCAGAGCCTCCACGTCGGTCTGACGCCGCGCCTCGAGGGTGGCGATGGTCTGCTGGACCGCCCGCAGATCATCCGCCAGGGTCTGCGACTGCGCATCGACCCCTTTCTCTCGGGCGATCTGGCCTTCGATTTCCTGAATGGCCGCCTCGGTGCTCCGCACCGCGCGGGCGAGGTCGGAGATCTTCGCCCCGGCCGTGTGCGTCACCCGGTCCAGCAGGTCGGCCGCGAGCTGACGTTCCGGGTCCCCGAGATGGCTGTGCCGGAACGCGGCGGCGGCGCCGGCGGGCGGACTGTTCCAGACCGTCTCCCAAGCCGACCGGACGCGGCCCTTGAGGGCGTCGTCGTCCAGATCGACGACCAGCAGACGGGCGAATTTGGCATAGCGTTCCTCGCTGGTCTGGAGACCTGACTGCCATTGATCGCGGAGCGCCTCGGCGGCGAGGCGTGATCGCACCGACGAACGCAGACCCTCGCCGGTCAGGGCGAACGCGAGGTCCACCGACAAGGCGCGGCGCAGCGCCTCCTGGCGGTCCGCCCGATCACGCGTGAGATGTTCGCGCGTCTCGAACAGGCCTTTGAAACTGGCGTAGCTGTCCCCATGCAGAGCGCCGATCCGGCCGACCAGCGCATCCCGCTCGGCTCTCAAGGGCGACAGCTGGTCGTTGATCGCCTCCAGCGCGCTCTTGTGCGCGTCCTCGCGCGCCTCCAGCGTGCTGACCACCGTCTTCAGAATGCCCAGCGCGGAGCCGTCGGCCTCGCGCGACTCCCGTCGTCGCTCCCGGGCGTAGGTGCGAAGGTCCTGCGCCGTCTGCCTGATCAGCGGCACCCCCATGACGGCTTCCACGGCGCTGCGGACCTGGCCCTCAAGATCCTGTCCGGCGAGACGGTCGACGTGCTCGCCGTCGAAGATCAGAAACGCCGCCAGGTTCACCGGCAGCAGGGTCTCAGCGACATAGGTCTGGATGAAGGCTTCGCGACCCTCCGCCGGAATGGCGAGCAGATCGTCGTCCTCGCCCTCGAAAATGCGGACGTCCTCGTCGTCCCGGTGATGTTTGCCGCCTTGCGAGAAATACCAGACCCTGAGCAAGCTTACGCGCTGACGCGGCCCGCCCGTGAAGACGAGTTCGACGCTCATGCGGCCATCCCCAGCGGCCCCCCGATTCAGAGCCCGCTCCAGAAAGCCGTCGTAGGACGCCTCGCCCCGCCGCCGATCCGACGCGCGCGCCACAAGACTGAGGCCGTCGCGACCGTACAGACCCAAGGCCAGCGCTTCGAGCAGGCTGGTCTTGCCCGCCCCGTTCGCCCCGCCGACCACGACGACCCGACCGCCGTCGTCATCCGGCAGCAAAAGGGTCGCCTGACGATAGGCCTTCCAGTTCGTCAGCCGGATTTCCGATAGGCGAAGTCTATTCATCGTCGGCCAAGATCGCGTCAAAGGCGTCAAAGAGCCCGCGCCGGCGCGCTTGGCCCGCTCTCTCCCTTACGGCGTCCACCAGGGCCCGGGCGATCGGGCTCGACAACGCCTCGGGTTCGCAAAGCCGCTCCAGACCGTCCCGGCCCACCTCGCTGTCGAGAAGCAGTTGGACGGTCATTGCTCAGTCTCCAACGGGCCCGGGGTCTCCGCGATTTGCGACAGGCCGCGAACCGCGTCCTCCGCCCAGATGTCCTGAATGACCCGGATCTCCTCAGGCGAGATCAGGGGTTCGCCGACCCGGTCCTGGGTGCGCAGCAGGATCTCCAGGATTTCCTGTCGTGCGGAGAGGGTGAAGGGGCCCGGGACAAGCGAGCCGTCCGCCAGATGGGTCACCTTGCCCGTGCGACGATGTGCGGCCCGCCGGGACGGATCGTTGCGGATCTCCGCCAGCCAGTCCCGGAACTCCATCAGCGGCTCCAGGTGCGCATACCCCGCGTCGATGAAGCCCTCCATGCTGCGATCCTTGGCCACCACGGTGCAGGTCCAGCATCCGAACCGGGAAGACGAGGTGCCGCAGGACGGCGCATCGTCCTTATCGAGGACCAGTGGGCATTCCCCGCCCTGACCGTTGCGGTAGAGGGTGACGAGTTCGCGATGCGACCCGCCCCACGGCGGACGACGCTGCAGCAAAATCTGCCAGACCTCTTCGGTGGTTATGTCCACGATCGGGCGGTAAACGAGACAACCCGCCAGCGTGTTGTGATCATTCAGTCGCTCGCCGTTCGAGTAGCGATTGACGCTCACGGCCCGCGTGGCCGACTCCTCGCGACGCACGCCCAGCAGAAGAACGACCTTACCGTTGCTGGCCACCTGTTCGCGAATGTAGTGCGAGGTCGGCTGGATCTTCATCCGGTCGGTGCACCAGCGGAAGGTGCGGGACGGCGAAGGATAGCCCCGCCCGATCAGATTGACCCAGAAGGTCTGGTCCGTCTTCGGCATGGTCTTCACGACCGTGACAGGCAGGCGGAGGGTTTCGCTGGCGGACCGGATGCGATCGAGCATGCGGTCCAGGTGCTGGGCGACCAGGGGGGCTTCGACGAGGGTGTCATTGGCGACGATGTGGACCGGTCGGACCCGCTGACGGGGCGGCAGGGTCAGGAGCATCTCCAGCACCAACTGCGTGACCAGGGTGCTGTCCTTGCCGCCCGAGAACCCGATGATCCAGGGGTGATCGTGCGCCGATGCGTACTCATCGAGCAGGTCCGCCTGGATGGCGACGATCTTCTGATCCAGGCCGACGGTTTCGATAACTGTGTCCATGATCATCCATTCATCGCCGCGAGCGGACGATAACTGACCCCGCGTAATCGTTTGACGGCATCTATGATGGCAGAGGCGGCGCGGTCCACCTCCGCGATTGTCGTCGGTCGACCGAAACCGAACCTGACTGCGCGCTCGGACCGGCCCCGGCCGAAACCGAGCGCCTCGACGACGTAGCTGGGTTCGAGCGATTGCGCTGTGCAGGCGGAGCCCGAAGCGGCGGCGACGTGGGGACGGATCGTCATCAGAAGCGCTTCGGCGTCGACGTCGTCGAAGCTGAGATTGAGATTGCCCGGCAGACGGTTCTCAAGGCTTCCGTTCACAGCATAGACCAGGCCGGCCGCGTCGAGGCTGGCGAGAAACCGACCGCGCAACCCGAGCAGGCGCTCCGCATCCTGGCGCATCCGATCCGCGGCGATGTCGCACGCCGCGCCAAAGCCGACGCACAGTCCGGTGGGCAGGGTGCCGGGCCGAAGCCCCCCCTCCTGTCCGCCCCCGTGCAGAATGGGGAGCGGCCGGAAGGGCGTCCGGCGGCTGACGAAGGCGGCCCCGATCCCCTTCGGTCCGTACAGCTTGTGCGCAGACACGCTCATCAGGTCGACGCCCTGGGCGACGACGTCCAGGGAGATCTTGCCTGCCGCCTGGGCGGCGTCGGTGTGGAAGACCGCGCCGACGGCGCGGCAGGCCGCCGCGATCTCCGTTATCGGCTGAAGGACGCCGATCTCGTTGTTGGCCGTCATGACGCTGACGAGCGCCGTCTTTTCGGTCAGCGCGGCCATGAGCCGGTCAAGGTCGATCAGACCGTCCGGCCCCACCGGAACATAGACGGCCTCGAATCCTTCGCCCTCAAGCGCAGCGACCGTGGCCAGAACCGACTTGTGTTCGGTCGGCGTGGTCACGATCCGCGTTCGACCCTCACGCCGGGCGCTGCGCGCCGTGCCGGCGATCAGAAGATTGTTGGCTTCCGTGGCCCCCGAGGTGAAGACGACCTCGCGCGCCGATGCGCCGATCAGCGCCGCCACCTGTCTTCGGGCCGTCTCCACGGCGGCGGCGGCCTCCGCGGCGAAGGCGTGATCCTCGGAATGGGGGTTGCCGAATGTGTCGACGAAGTAGGGCCACATCGCGGACGCCGCCGCGGGATCGACCGGGGTGGTCGCCTGATAGTCCATGTAGACAGGCCGATTCGACATGAGGGACATCATCGCGCGATGCCCGCCGGATGCCCAGCCATGAGTTGCGCGCCCGCAGCGACGGCGCCGCAGGGAACGACCGCTGCGACGTTGGAACGGGATCAACCCGGCGAGGGCGGGGGCGTAGGGCTTCGCGGCGCCGGATTGAGCCGCTGGCGCAGGGCGCGACCGGCTCGGAACCCGAGCCGGAGCCGATCCGGCACCTCGACGCGCTCGCCGCTCTTCGGATTGCGACCGACGTAGGCTCGACGCACGGTCGGGGCGAAGGAGCCGAACCCCCTCAGCTCGATCCTTCGTCCCTCGGAAAGGCCTCTATGAAGAGTCTGGAGAACCGCCTCGACCGCACGCACGAGGTCGACCGGCCTGAGATGCGGGTTTTCCGTAGCCAGTCTCTGGATGAGGTCGGACTTCAACACGTCCGGACCATAGCGAAACCTCCCGTCCTTGTCGCGGACCGGGGCCCCGCTGACACGGTCTCCATCCGCCGGCCTGCGTCAAGCGGTTGGCCCGCCGCAGTCCTGCACGCCGTGAAAGAGCCTCATGCGCTGCGGAAAGGCAGTCGAGCCGTATCGGATGCGGCCACGTCCGCGTCGAAGTCCTCCCGGGTGTAACCGCGTGGATAGTAGGAGAAGCCTTTCAGGTCGAAATAGTCGTCCCGGGTCATGTGACGCCGCGACAGGGCGAGGCTGGCCGCCTCGGCCGACGCCGCATCGATCTCGCGGCTGGGATGGATTTGAGTGATGCCCGACCGCGCCGCGCTGGTCGGATCGACGGGCCGGGCGCCCCGGCGCTCAAGATCGCTGACGAAGCCGCCGACGGTGGACGGCGGTCCGAAGACCACCACCGGACCGACGGACACGCCTTTGATGGCGTGGGCATGGGCGTCGAGCCAGTCCTGCGTCTCGGACACGGTTCGGGCGGTCTCGCCAGCATACAACAGGATGTTGGCCTTCACCCATACCCCGTTGGCGCGGCATGCCTCCACCAGTTCGGACGCCGCGCGGAGATAGCGGTCTGCATCGGACGCCTTGTTCATCGCGACGATCTGCGTCGGGGAGGCGCTTTCCAGGCCCAGATCAATCACCTTCAGGCCCGCTTTCGCCAGCGCCGCGACGGTGTCCGGCTTCATGGCGTCGACCCGGGTCTCACATCGCCACGGAATGGCCAGTTTGCGGTCCTCGACCTCCCGGGCCAGCCGCTCGGCCCACCGCGGATTGGGCAGGAAGAAGGAGGATTGCAGATAGGGATGGATGTCCTCGCCGCCGTACTGCGCCTGGGTCTCCGCCAGCAGATCGGCCAGACGCTCGGCCGGTCGCAGGGCCGAAAGCCTGATGTCGCGTTCCTCGCAGAAGACGCACCCCATGCCGCATCCCCGCGAGGTCTCGATGCTCGGCTGGAAGGTTCCGAACGCTTCGACGAGCGTGTGATCCAGTCCGGCGTCGGGCAATCCGGGCGAAGGGACACGGTCGACGGCGGGGTCGACGAGATGATGGATCAATCCGTCCGCCAGGCCCGGGACGATTTGGTCTACATGGGGAAGGAGGCCGTGCAGCCAGTCCGGGTCAGGCCCTGTCACCCATCGGCCGCCCACGATGATCCGGGCCTCGGGGTGCCGGATGCGCAACTGCATGGTGAAGGCCTGCGCCCAGGCGAGGGCGTAGAAGCTGGGCAGGGACAGCATGATCGGCTGCTGCGAGGGCAGGGCGCCGGCCGCCTCCAGTCGCGCGATCACAGTCTCGGGGAGGTCATGCCCCCCATGCACCAGGCGCGCCGGTTGTCCGGCATTCGAGAGCGCCGTGGCCAGGGTGAGGGCGCCGTAGTTCAGATACTGTTGGCGGCGCGCCAGCGCGTGGTCTCGCTTCTTGGGACTCAAAAGCCCCGCAGAGACGAACAGGACAGGCGAGGGTTGCATCGTGGTCGGCATGGGAGAAATGTATAGGTTGAACAACTGCAAGTAAGGGCTCGCCGTGCCGTTTGTAAGCTTCGAGGGTATCGACGGATGCGGAAAGTCCACGCAACTCGCGCGGCTCGCGGACTGGCTCGAAGGTCAGGGCGAGACGGTGGTGCGCACCCGCGAGCCGGGTGGAGGTCAGTTGGGTGGTCCTGTAGGCGACATCTTCCGACGCAAGAACGGGCCTCCGATGTCGGCGCTGGAGCAGATGCTCCTGATCAATGCCGCCCGGGTCGACCATGTCCGGTCCGTCATACGGCCTGCGGTGGCTCGGGGAGACTGGGTGCTGAGCGATCGCTTCTACGACTCGACCTTCGCCCTCCAGGTGTTCGAATCGGGCCTGCCTCTGTCGCTGTTCGACGCGCTGCGGGATGCGGTGACGGAGGGATTGAAGCCCGATCTCACCCTTATTCTCGATCTGGATCCGGAGATCGCCGCGATACGCAGGGGGGAACGCATCGGCGATGATCCGCTCGAACGTCACCGGGACTTCTCCCGCATCCGGCGCGGATTTCAGACGATCGGAATCTTGGAGCCCGACCGATGTCGGGTGATCGACGCCCGGGGCGCAGAGAGCGATGTGGCCTCACGCATCCACGGTGTGGTCAGGGCTTGGAGGGAGGCTGATGGATCAGCCACCCCTCCGGCGCCCCCTTCAGGGGCGGGAGGCGGATCGACGCCCGGCAACTGAGGAGGGCTCAGGATCACGCCCGGCGGGCGGCGAAAGGAAAGAGAGAGGGCGGGGAGGAGTGCTCCGCTTCGGAGCGCAGATCGGAGCTCGTCATGTCTCTCGCCCTCATCGCAGCGCCCACGTCTGGACGGCTGTCCCAGGCCCATCGCGCCGACGCCGACGGCGGCGGTTGCGCGTGGCTGCGCCGGCTTCTCACTGATCTCGATCTCGCCGATGGCGACCCGCTGGGCGCCGCCCTTCAACGCCGGTTCGACACCGTCGGCGCCTTCCTTCACGCCGAACCTGCGGAACTGAGGCGCCAAGGCCTGGACCAGGCGGCGATCGACAAGGTCAAACGTCTGGCGGAACTGACCGAGCACCTCGCGCGCGAGACGGCGAGCCGCCAGCCGGTGATTACGTCGTGGTCCAGCCTTGTGGCCTATGCGCGCGTCACCCTCGCGCATCGACCCCGCGAGCAGTTCCGGGTTTTGTACCTCGACAAGAAGAACCGCCTGCTCTGCGACGAAGCGGCGGCGGATGGCTCTGTGGACCATGCCCCGGTTTATCCGCGCGAGGTGGTGCGCCGAGCGCTTGAGGCCGGCGCCTCCGCCCTTATCCTCCTCCACAACCATCCGTCCGGCGATCCCCAGCCGTCCCAGGCCGACATCGCCATGACGCGCAAGGTGGTCGAGGCGGCGCGGGTGTTCGACATCCCGGTGCACGACCATCTCGTGGTTGGGCGGGCGGGTACGGCGAGCTTCCGGGCGATGGGGCTGCTTCCATGAGTCTGCGCCTCATCGTCGCCGCCCTCGGCGGCGATCTGTATCACAACGGCGCGCGCGCCAACGTGCCCGGGCCGGGCCATTCCGGCGCGGATCGCTCGGTGTCCCTGTGGCTGACGGGAGGACGCGTGGTGGCCCATTCGTTCGGAGCGTCGGACTGGCGCGCGGTGATGGCGGATCTGCGCCGTCGCGGCCTCGTGGACGCGGCGGGCCGACCGACGGGCGCGCCTCTGTCGGACGCCGGGTCCGCCGCACGTCCGGGCACGCGCGTCCGTCGGCAGACGGCCGAGCGGCTCTGGTCGCAGGGTGTGAAGATCGGCTCCTCCGGCTTGGCCGCTCGTCACCTGCAGCGGCGCGGCGTTCCCTGGCCGGTCGGACTCTGCGACCTCCTCGAACACCCCGCCGCGCCGGTTTCCGTCTACCGGGCCGGCGGGCGGACCCTGCGGGCTGTGATGGCCCGCATCAGCGACCCGGCCGGGCGCACGACCGGGGTGGAGTTGACCTATCTGGACGCCGCGGCGCGTCAAGCGCTTCACCTGGCGGTGTCGCGCAAGACCGTGGGCTGTGTTCCCCCGGGCGCGGCCGTCCGTCTGTCCGTCGCCGGCCCCAGAATGCTGGTGGCCGAAGGGGTCGTCACCACCCTGTCGGCCATGCGCGGGTTCGATCTGCCCGGCTGGGCGCTGCTCTCCGCCGGCAATCTGGCGGTCTGGACGCCGCCGCCCGAAGTCCGGAGCGTGATGATCGCCGCGGACCGCGGTCTCGCCGGCGAGGCCGCCGCCCGCCGGCTGAAGCATCGCCTTGCGGCGCTCGGCCTTGCGGCGGAGATGCGTCTGCCGCCGCAGGGCTGTGGCGATTGGAACGACGCCATCCGCACGACGGCCGAAGGGGAAAAGGAAGGGTGAGGGGGGCGCCGGAACGGCGGGGATAGGCCCGGCCGCCGGCAGGAGCTCCACCATGCCCAAATCCGCCTCAGCCGCCCTCGCGGTCGTCGAGACCCCGTTCGACATCGCCGCGTCCCGCACCCGCCTGCGGGTTCCCCTCCGCGACCTGGATATCGCCCCTGAGAACCTGCGCTTCGGCGAACCGCCGGACGACGACATTCCGCTGCTGGCGGAAACGCTCTTCGCGGCCGGCCAGCTCGAACCCCTCACCGTGCGGCCCGGACGGCGAAAGGAGCAGGCGCACATGGCCCTGGACGGTCGTCGTCGCCTTCTCGCCCTGCGCCATCTGCTGGAGGGCGGCCGCATCGACGACGGCTTCCTCGTGGATGTGGTGGTGGAGACGGATCCCGCGCGCCAGGCCGCCGCCGTCCTGCTCACCAACACCGCCGCCCCGGTTCACGTCGCCGACGTCATCGCCGCGATCGGCCGGATGCTCAAAAGTCGGCTCGCCGTGCCCGGCATCGCCAAGGCCTTGGGCTATGCCGAGATCGACGTGAAGCGGCTCGCCGCCCTGTCAGCCCTGCCGCAGGCGGCTCTCGATGCCTTGCGGCGCGGTCGGCTTAATCTGCGCCAGGCCCGCCTGCTGGCCCGCCTGCCTGACAAGGCCGAACAGGCCGAATATGCGCAAATGGCGCTGGACGGCCACGGCTTCCAGGACTGGCGGATCACCGAGAAGCTGGACGAGGACCAGGTCACGGCGGGCGATGCGCGCTGCGTCCTGGTCGGCGCCGAGCGCTATGCCGCAGCCGGCGGCCGCACCGTCGTCGATCTCTTCGGAGAGCGCGCGCCGATGCTTCTCGATCCGGCGATCCTGACCGACGTCTGGACGAGCCGCGCGCGAGAGGTCGCGCTGGTGTTCGAGGCGGAAGGCCTTGCCGTCCATGTGTCGGCGAGCGCGGATCTTGAGCTTCCTGACGACCTGGAGCCGGCCCGCTACGCCTATGGCGGCATGCTGCCGACCGCCGAGCTGGACGCCTATCGCGCTGCGCGCGAAGTCTTCAACGCCGCCGGCGAGGCGGTCGGGGACCGGCTCGCCGAAACCACGGACCCGGCGGTCGTCGATCCCCTCCTGATCGCCATGGCGCGGGCGCGCCTCGCGATGGACCAGATCAGCTGGGGCGGCCGGGTCGCCACGAGCTTGGTCTTCTTCCCTTCCCCCCGGGCGGGGCTCGACGTCCGCTGCTTCACCCCCGTCGAGCCGGAGCTCGAGGAGAGCGAGGACTCCCGCGACGCCCGCGACGGAACCGACGACGCCCAGGATCTGTCGCCGGCGAACGGTGAACCCTATCGGGCGCCGGAGGTGGAGGCACCGGAGCCTGAGACGGAGGGGATCACGCACGCCCTGCACGCTGTGCGGACCGATGTCGCGACCCGCGGCCTGATCCGTGCGCTGGCCGACGATCCAGGAGCGGCGCTCACAGCGCTGATCGCGCGCCTGTTCGTCCAGGTCGCCGTCCGCCGGTTCGGCGTACGATCCGAATCCGCCTTCGCCCTGACGGCCACGGCCTTCAATCCCACCGGCGGACGGATCATCGAGCCGCTTGATGGCGACGTCCGCCGAAGGCTCGATGAGCGGCGCGCGGCCTGGGAGGGGTCGGACCAGACGGTGATCGCCTGGGTCCACGCCCTCGCGCATGGCGACAAGATGAGTCTGCTCGCCGAGCTGACGGCCCTGACGCTCGATCTGCGCGAAGAGCGGACCAGCCTGATCCGGCGGTCCGCGCGCGCGGAGGCGGCGGAACTGGCCGCGCTCTGCGGCGCCGACATCACCTTGCACTGGACGCCGGACGCCGACTTCCTCAAGCCGCACTCCAAGATGCTCCTGCTCGGCATGCTCGACGCGATGGGAGAGCCGAGCGATCCCCGCGTCGGCGGGCTGAAGAAGACGGAGCTGGTCGACTGGATCGCGGAGCGGGCGGCCGACCGCGCCTGGGCTCCGGCCGGTCTGTCGTGGACGGTCGATCCGCCGGACGACGATCCGGATGCCGCGGTCATGGACGGGCGGGACCCATCGGATGCCGCCGCCGAAGAGACCGCCTCGGCCGAGGAGGACGGCGCCGGCGCCTTCGTCGTCACCGAGGCGGGGGAGGCGGCCCTCCAGCAGACCGCCTGAGACCGCCGCCGCGCCCCGAACCCGCTCCGCCCTTCGGCGGGGCGGGTTTTGTGCGCGCCGATCCTGTCGAAAGGGAAAGGAGGGCCAGGCGCGGCGAGCCTGGAGGACCGTGGGGGATGCGCCCTCCGCTCCCGGCAGCGGAGCCGCGACCATGTCCTCGATCTCGACCCTGTCCCTCTTCCCTCCCGCGACCGACGCGCCCCACGCCGCCAATATGCTGGCCGCCGCCCGGGCGCTGGCGGGCCATCTCGCCCGATCCCGGCCGCTGGATCGCCGCCTGGTCTCGGAGGTGATGACCACCCTCTTCGGCGGCGCCGACACAGAGGGCAGATGGCTCTGGCGCGACGCCTACGAGGCGATCGAGGCGGCGACGGTGCTTCAGATCCGGCGCCTGGCCCCCCAGGTCGCCCGCCTCGAGGACGCGCCAGCGGAGATCGCCGCCCTGCTGGCGGCGGTCTCCGCGCTCGGCCTGACGCACAGCCGGCGCAGCGAGGACCAGGTCGCCCTGGATCAGTTCTCCACCCCACCGGAGCTGGCGGCGATCGCGGTGCTCGCGGTCCAGATCCGTCCCGGCGACCGCGTCCTGGAGCCGTCGGCCGGCACAGGTCTGATCGCGGCTGTAGCGGAGGCCTGCGGCGGGGCCTTGTGGCTCAATGAGCCGGCGGACGGCCGCGCCGCCCTGCTCGACGGCCTGTTTCCCGCGGCGCGTCGATCGCGCCTCGACGGCCGCCACAGCCACGACCTGCTGGACGCTGCGGGTCGGTTCGACGTCGCGGTTTGCAATCCGCCGTTCACGGACCTGGAGCGCCATCTGACGGCGGCGCTGGGCGCACTCGCCGACGGCGGACGTCTCGCGGCGATCGCGCCGGCTTCGGCCCTGTCGGACGAGGTCGGCCTGCGGCGGCTGTCGGACATGGGCCGCATCGTCGCCCGGATTCTGTTTCCGCCGCGCGCTTTCGCCCGGCACGGCACGTCGGTGGAGACCGGTCTGCTTGTGCTGGATCGGGCCGAGGCCGGCGCGGATGTCGCACCGCTCGTCGGGGCGGACGACCTGGCGACCGCCGCGACGCTGGCCGCCGCCGTGCCGGCGCGCGCGGGAGCCCGGCCGCGCGTTCGACTTGAAGCGTCTCCCGCCTCGCTTCTGGCGCCCGGACGTCGCGCCGGCGCGCGCGCGTCGGCGCGCCTCGCCTTCCTGGCGGGCGCGACCGCCGTGGACTACGAGACGCGCGCCTGGACGGGCGAAGGTCGCGACGTCGGCCTCTATCAGGCCCATGGGCTGGCGCGCATCGTCCTGCCGGACCCTCGGGCTCACCCGTCGCCGCTGGTGGAGTCCGGGCCTATGGCCTCCGTACCCCCGCCCGCGCCGACCTACCGACCGACGCTGCCCCGGGCGCTGCGCGACGAAGGGCGGATCTCCGACGCCCAGACCGAAACCGTCATCTACGCGGGCGAGGCGCATTCCGGCCTGTTGCCGGCCTGGTGGACGCCCGGCGAGGCGGCCCATCGGCTGGTCCTGTCCCGTGAGGACGCGCCCGGCGCCGTTCAGCTTCGCCGCGGCTTCTTCCTGGGCGACGGCACGGGCTGCGGCAAGGGCCGCCAGATCGCCGCCGTGATCGCCGACAACATGGCCCAGGGCCGCATGCGCGCGCTCTGGCTGTCCCGCAGCGACGCTCTGCTGGAGGACGCCCGCCGGGACTGGACGGCCATCGGCGGGGTCGCTTCGGATCTCACGCCGCTGAACAGCTGGAAGCTCGGGGAGACCGTTCGGCTCGATCGTGGCGTGGTCTTCACCACCTACGCCACCCTGCGGCAACCCGCGCGCGGCGCGAAGATGTCGCGGCTGGACCAGATCGTCGCCTGGCTGGGCGAGGATTTCGACGGTGTCATCGCCTTCGACGAGGCCCACGCCATGGCCAACGCCGCCGGGGGCGGCAAGGGCGCGCGCGGCGCCAAGAAGGCGTCGTTGCAGGGCATGGCGGGCCTGGCTCTGCAGAACCGCCTTCCGAACGCCCGCATACTCTATGTTTCGGCGACCGGCGCCACGACCGCCGAGAACCTGGCCTATGCGTCCCGCTTGGGCCTGTGGGGCGGACCGGCGGCGCCGTTCACGACCCGCGAGGACTTCCTCGACGCCATGGACAAGGGCGGCGTCGCGGCCATGGAGTTGGTCGCGCGCGAGCTCAAGGCCCTCGGCCTCTATGTGGCGCGCAGCCTGTCGTTCGAGGGCGTCGAATACGCGCCGCTCGCCCACACCCTGACCGAGGACGACGTCGCTATCTGGGACGCCTGGGCCGACGCCTTCGAGATGATCCACGCTCATCTCGCCGAAGCGCTGAAGGCGACCGGCCTGGCGGATGCGGACGGCAAGGCCAAAAGCCCGATGGCCGCATCGGCGGCCCACTCGGCGTTCGAGGGGGCGAAGCTGCGCTTCTTCGGTCATCTGCTGGCCGGGTTGAAGGCGCCGACCTTGGCCGCCGCCATCCGGACAGACCTCGCCGAGGGGCGATCCGCCGTCGTCCAGATCGTATCGACCAACGAGGCGGTGATGGAACGCCGCCTGGCGTCCGTTCCGCCAGAGGAGTGGAACAACCTCTCGATCGACCTCACGCCGCGCGAATACGTCCTGGACTATCTGCGCGAGGCCTTTCCCGTGCATCTGATGGAGGCGATCGACGACGGGGAGGGCGGCGTGACGCTGGTCCCGGTCCTGGTTGATGGGCGGTCCGCCGTCAGCCAGGAGGCGCTCCAGCGCCGCGCCTTCCTGATCGGCCGTCTGGCCGGCCTGCCCGCGGCGCCCGGCGCGCTGGATGCGTTGCTGGACGCGTTCGGGACCGACCATGTGGCGGAGATCACCGGACGGTCGCGCCGCGTGGTGCGACGGGAGGGTCGTCGCGTCGTTGAGCGCCGCGGTGCGTCGGCCGCGCGCGCCGAGACGGACGCCTTCATGTCGGGCCGCAAACGGGTGCTGGTCTTCTCCGAGGCCGGGGGCACGGGGCGGAGCTACCATGCCGACCTGTCGGCCAAGAACCAGCAACGTCGCGTCCATTATCTCGTCGAGCCGGGCTGGCGCGCCGACGCCGCCATCCAGGGGCTGGGGCGGAGCCACCGGACGCACCAGGCCTCGGCGCCGCTGTTCAGGCCCGTGGTCACCGACATCCACGGCGAGAAGCGCTTCACCTCGACCATCGCACGACGGCTCGACTCTCTGGGCGCGCTGACGCAGGGCGAACGCCGCACGGCCGGCGCCGGCCTGTTCCGGGCCGAGGACAATCTGGAAAGCCCGTGGGCGCGTCGGGCCCTGCTGGTGTTCTACGGCGCGCTCGGCTTCGGGGAATTGGCGGCGATGGACCTGGAGACGTTCGAGAGCAAGACCGGGTTAAAGCTGCGCGACGCCGACGGCGGCCTGAAGCCGTCGGACGACCTGCCGCCGATCCACACCTTCCTCAACCGACTTCTGGCCCTGCGGATCGCCGACCAGAACGCCCTGTTCGCGGACTTCGACGCGATCCTCTCCGGCATTCTGGAGCGGGCCGCGGCGTCGGGTGAGCTCGATCGCGGACTGGAAGACATAGAGGCGGAGGCGCTGGAGGTGATCGACGCCGAAACCATCCGCACCGACGTCGCCACCGGCGCCGAGACGGCGCTCGTCACCTTCGACCTGAAGGTCGCGCGGGAGCTGCTCTCCGCCGACGCGGCGTCCGCTGGGGCGGAGGCGGGAGCCTGCCGGTTCGTCGTCAACCCGCGCTCGGGCCGGGCGGCGGTGGCGGAACTTGGCCTGACCACGACGACCGACGACGATCGTCTCGTGCCCGCCGTGCGACTGGTGCGGCCCGACCAACGCGGGGTCATGCTGGAAAAGGCGTTCGCGGAATCCGCCTGGACCGAGGCGGACGCGGCGACGTGGCGGACGATCTGGGACGCCGAGGTGGCCGCGGCGGATCCGTGGCGGACGCGCCGGCTGACGCTCGCCACCGGACTTCTCCTGCCGATCTGGGGACGGCTGCCGGCCAAGGGTTGCGCCGTGCGCCGTGTCCACGCGCCGGACGGTCGGCGCTGGCTCGGCCGGGTGTTGGACGAGGTCCAGGCGTCGTCCCTGAAGGCCGCGCTCGGCCTCACGTCCCTAGGCGACGCCTGGGCCGACGGCGCGCGATCGGCGGCCGCGCTCCTGGACCGCAACGTGCAACTCGCGCTGGCGGGGGGACTGTGGCTGAAGCGCGCCCGGGTGATGGATCGCTGGCGGCTGGAGGTGGTGGGCGGACGGATGGACCGGGACGCGCTCGTGGCGCTCGGCTGCTTCGTCGAGATCATCGCCTATACCCCGAGGCTCTTCGTGCCGGTGGATCGGCCCGATGTGGTGGAGGCGGTGCTGCGGCGTCACCCCGTGCAGTCCGTCCTCGACGGCGCAGCTGCGTGATCCGCGTCCCGGTCGGGCGGAGGCCCGACCGGAGGAAGTCGGGAGGAAGGGAGGTCTCGGATGAAGCGGGATCGGGGAGATCGTCTCCCCGGACGGCTTCGGATCAACAGGAGACTGACATGCAGACCATGGTGTTCACGGGCCGCCTCGCGGCCGATCCCCAGATCAGCGACGATTTCGGCAAGGCCGTCTTCCGGCTGCTCGAGCAACGCGGGACCGACAGCGCCGGCAAGCCCCGGCTGGTCGGCGTCAACTGCGTCAGCTGGTCGAAGGGCCTGAACGAGAAGGTCATCGCCCGCGGCCTGGCGCAGGGCTGCGAGGCCGTGGTCGTCGGCGCCTTCATCGACACCGCCTACGCCACACGGGATGGCCAGGAGCGCACCGCCAAGGAGCTGGTGGTGAACCGGCTGACCGTTCTCGACTGGGCGGAAGACCGGCAGGACCAGGTCGCGGAAGACCGCGTCGCGGCCTGATCCGCACATCCATCAACCCCTCATTCCTAGGAGATTGAACCATGCAGACCCTGACCCTTGAAGGCTATCTGGCCGCCGATCCCTCGATCCTGTCGGCCCAGGGCAGCGGCAAGAAGCGCGCGAGCTTCCGCGTGCTGGAGACCACGCGCTTCCGGCGCGCCGACGGCACGCCCGGCGAACGGACGACCGGCTTCAACTGCATCTGCTTCAACGAGGCCACGACCGAGAACTACCTGCAGCCCTACGCGCGCAAGGGCAGCCGCGTCGTGATTCAAGGCCATGTCGAGAACGACACCTGGACGGGCAAGGACGGCGTCGAACACTACGACCTGCGCCTGGTCGTCAGCGACATCCGGTTGAAGAACCGCCGCGCCGCGATGGAGGCGTCCGTCGGCGGCGTGGCGGACGGGTCGCCGGAAGGCGACGGCGGCTACGATCTGAACGACGACATCCCGTTCTGAGCGGGGAGGTCGCGACAGGCGGGAGGGCCCGGACGCTTCGCGCGCCGGGCCCTTCTTGTGCTGAGACCGGGAGGAGAAGGCGGGGACGGACAGGCGAGCCGATGGGGCTCGAAAGGCGAGGGAGCCTGACCATGTCTGTCTGGACCGAAGACCGTATCGCGAGACTCAAGACGCTCTGGTCTCTGGGGTGGAGCGCCCAGCGGATCGCCGACACCCTGGGCGAGGACGTGACCCGCAGCGCCGTGCTCGGCAAGGTGCATCGAATGAAACTGTCCGTCGGCCGGTCGCCGGTCTCGCCGGCGGGGCCGGCTGTGGCGGCGCCGGAAGGTCCGCGCCGCGCGTCGGGGCGTTCCGGCCGGCCGGCGCCCGTGCGGACCAGCGCCCGGTCCGGCGTCGCGCCAGAGGCGCCGGCGTTCGGCCTCGCCACCATCCTGAGCGTCCGCCGTTGCGACTGCCGTTTCCCTTACGGCGAACCCGGCGCGCCGGCGTTCCGCCTCTGTGGCCGTCCGGTCGCGCGCGGCGTCTTCTGCGCCGCGCACGCGGAGATCGCCTACCAGCGCAGGCCGCAGTCGGCCGAGGCGCTGATGCAGCTCGCCGGCCTGGCCTGACGACCGGCTGGACACGACGTCAGAGACCGTCGCCGGCTCCGCCGACGACGACGGGACGGGCGGCGACCGTCTCTTCAGGCGGTCTCGGCGCGACGGCGCCGAATTGGGTCCTCGCCCGAAGGGGGCGAGGACATGCCCCCACACAACGCCCTCCGATCTTGTCACGTCACCCCGGAAGTCAACGGCTTCGCCGTTCCCCTCCGCGCAGGACAAGCGGTCCTCCGCTCCGGTGACTGCCGGGGACCCCGACGTGGCCAAGAGCGGGGTCGTTGCGCATGGGGCGCTTCGACATCTTCAAGGATGTTCCCGATGCGACCCTTCACTTCTTCTTCCTTCATCAAGTCCGCCTCCGCCTTCGACGACCAGACGGCCGCCCTCGGCGAGGTTCGCCCGCACCCGACGGAAGAGGCGCTGCTCCAGCTGGGGCACGCCCTGATGACCGAGCTGCTCGACGTGATCGCCGACACCGCTCTGGAAGACTACCAGACCATCCTGGGCGAGGCGCTCATCGGCGCCTTTCATTCGGCGGCGGGGCGGATCGAGCGCGACGCCGACCGGGCCCGGGACACGATGCGCGCCCTGGACCGCGACTTCGACGGCTCCGAGGCGGCCGATGTCGAGCTTCAGGAGGCGACGGCCAAGGCCCGCGCGGGAGACGCCGCCGCCCTGGCGACGGAGCTGGTGCGCGACGCGGCGGCCCACTGCTGGACGGTCTCGACCGGCGAGGTCTGGACGGCCTGGCGCGGCAGCCGCCGGGGCAACTTCCTGACGGCGGCCCAGCTGGAGGCGAAGCAGGCGATCCGCAGTCTCCGCGCGCGGAAGTCCGGCGAGGCGGATCCGGGCGGACCGGTGATCGCTTTCCGGGGCGCGCCCTCGGCCGATACCGCGGAGGACGCCGGACGGATTTTCGACGCCCTGAACTGGGCGCTGGCGGAATGGCCCGACATGGCGCTCGCCACGACCGGGGCGAAGGGCTCCGAAAAGCTGGCGATCAAATGGTCCCAGCAGAAGGGCGTGAAGCTGATCCTGGCGCGGGCGGACTTCGACGCCCACGGCAAGGCGGCTCCCTTCCGAGCGAACGATGACTTGATCGCGCTCGAGCCGACCTGCTGCCTGACCCTGGCGCATTCCCTGGGCGAGGGCAGGGGTTCGGGCGATCGTCCGTTCGGCCCGGCGATGAACCTCGGCGAGAAGGCGATGGAGCACGGCGTCCGGCACGTCGCCATCCGCGCCCGCGCCGCCTGAGACCCGCCTCAACACTGGACCCGCTCGGCTTCGGCCGGGCGGGATTTTTTCTGTCGTCCGGCCGGCCTTCCGACCTTTGGCGACTGTTGATCGGGTTAGATCAAGTATGATGCCGCTGTTCGGAAATCTTCAAATTTCGGCTGAGGGCAAGATAAAAGGGAGTGTTGGGCTTGGCCGGCTTTCTTTATGCTTTCAGCATCTTGGAGGAGAGGTCGACCCGGATCGACGACTTGCTTTGAGTTGTCGTTCCTCGGCGGATCTTCCGGGGCCGGAGCGCGGATCATGTCTGTTCACCAGGCTATTCAAACCAGGCTGTCGACACGCGGCGGCGTCGAGGACGCCCCGGTCGGCGTGAGGCTTCCGACGCGACTGAAGACCGACCGCGATCCGGTCCGTCTCGGCATGATGAAGCGCCTCGCCAGCTCCCGGATGTTCGCCCTCGGAAATCGGTCTGGCGTTCTTCGCGCGGCGCAGAACCGGTCGGGACGAGCCTTCCGCCTCGATGTGCGGCAGCGCGTCATCGTCAAGGCTCTGGTGTCCCGCCACGCCGGCAAGGGCGCCGAGCGCGGCGCGGCGCTCGCGGCGCACGTCGCCTATCTCGGTCGCTCCGGCGCCGGTGCGGACGGCGCCCGACCCGAGTTCTTTGAACGGGATCAGGACGGCGTTCAGGCGGCCGTCGAAACGAGGGGCTGGAGCGACGATCGGCACCACTTCCGCTTCATCCTCTCGCCCGAGCACGGTGACCGGATCGACGACCTGCGCAGCTATGTCCGCGAGGTCATGGCGCGGGTCTCGGCGGATCTGGGCGAGCCGCAGCTGACCTGGATCGCGACCTGTCATTACGACACGGACCAGCCGCACGCGCATGTGCTCGTGCGCGGCCGCCGTGGGGACGGGCGGGACCTGGTGATCCCGCGCGACTATATCGCCTACGGTTTCCGCGCCCGCGCCCAGGAGGTCGCACAGGAGAGACTCGGCGACCTGGCCCGGGTCGACGCCGAAAAGCGTGTTTGGCGCGAGACGTCGGCGGATCGCTTCACAGGCCTTGATCGCAGGCTCCTGGCGGCGGCGGAGCCGGGCGGGATGGTTGAAGACGGCGTGGGACGGAGCGACGCCTGGAACGCCCTGACCCGAGGCCGCCTCCGTCATCTGGAAGGCTTGGGTCTCGCGGTCCGCGCCGGGCGGCGTTACCGGCTTGATCCCGAGATGGAGACGAAGCTCCGCACGCTCCAGGCGCGCCGCGACATCATCCGCACCCTGAACCAGCGGCGTCTTGAGGCCGGGCGGGACGTGAAACCCATGGGGGCGTCGCCGGTGAAGGGACGGGTGGTGAGGACCGGGTTCCACGACGAGCTGGGCGCACATCCGTTCGTGATCGTGCGGGACGGCGACGGCGCCGAACACTATGCACGGCTACGCGTAGGGACGATCAGACTGGAGGTCGGCAAGACCGTGGTGCTGGCCCCGACCGGCGCCGGCGTGGCGCAGGTGATGAGCGGGCGCGGGACCGGGCTGGAACGGTGACCGTTCCGGTTGTGTTATCCGTCGCGTTGAGTTGTATTAACCAGCGCTGTGAACTGACGACCGAAGTGCTCCGGTAATGGACAAGCGCGTTGTTCACGTCGTCACCAATGTCGACCACTATGAGGATGGCGCGCCCACCGGACTTTGGCTCTCCGAACTGACCCATGCCTGGGATCATTTCGCGGAGCGCGGCTTGGATCAGCGCATCATCAGTCCCGTCGGAGGCCGGTCGCCGCTGGAGCCGCGCGCGTTGAAGTGGCCTCTGTTGGACCGCTCGGCGAACGCCTGGCTGCGTGATCCTCGACAGATGGCGCGGCTGGAGACGACGCAGCGGCCCGAAGACATCGATCCGCTGGACTGCGACGTGCTTTTCTTCACCGGCGGTCACGGGGTGATGTGGGACTTTCCGGACAGTCCGGGCTTGCAGACTCTGACGCGCGCCGTGTGGGAGCGCGGCGGGATCGTCGCGGCCGTCTGTCATGGCTATTGCGCGCTGCTCAATACGCGCCTGACGACCGGCAGACTGCTGGTCATGGATCGCATGGTCACTGGCTTCTCGTGGGCTGAGGAGGTGTTGGCCGGCGTCGCGGGCCGGATGCCCTACAACGCCGAAGCCGAGATGAGGCGGCGGGGCGCGATCTACCTGAAGGGACTGCTGCCCTTCGGGCCTCATGTGGTCGCGGACGGCTTGCTGGTCACAGGTCAGAACCCGGGATCGGCGAAGGCGACTGCGCACAAGGTGACGGCGTTGCTGGACAAGGCCGCCTGAGTGGCCGCGGCCGTCCGCGTTCTGGGCTGTGATGGCTTTGCCGGCGATGCTCCGGCCTGGGCTGATGGCTTGCATAGCCCTCGAACGCTGACATGATGATCCCGAACGCTGTCGGGTCACTCCGTGTCGCTGCGGGATGGATGGAGCTGTGAGTTTCGAGCGCGAACACCGGGGAGCCTGATGTTCGATAGGGAATTTCTGGAGAGGGGCGACGGCGATCGCCGGACCAACCCCGTGGATGTTCACGTCGGCGGCCGGATCGCTTATCGCCGGCGCAGTCTGGGGCTCAGCCAGAGCCACCTTGCTCGGGCGCTCGACCTCTCGTTTCAGCAGATCCAGAAATACGAGCGCGGCGCCAATCGCGTCTCCGCGTCCAAGCTCTGGGAAACGGCGGGCTTCCTTGGGGTGCCGGTGGGCTATTTCTTTGAAGGCCTGGCGCAGACCGATGGGGCGACAGCGGAGACGAGGGGGCCTCCCGCCACGAGGCTCACCCTGTCGATCGAGCGCCTGGCCGCGCACCTGGGTCCGGATCAACAGCGGCTGATCCGGGACTTGTTGCGTTGTCTGCTCCCACGGTCGGCAGCGATGTCCAGTCGCCCCGAGACGGAGTGACGACAACCGGTTAGCCGTTCGTGGCCCAGTCGCCTGACGGACTACGAACGGCCCCTGAGCCATCGCAACCATCCGGGCAGAGCGCTTGAAGCGGGGACGTCTGAGTGGACGGAGACGTCGCGCGGCTGGGCGTTTCTGTCTGACGGACGCCGGCGATCGCCCAAGCCGGGCCCGAGCCCATTGCGATCTGTCCATCCGCTGCGAAGTTGCAGGGAAGGCGCTGGGCGCGCATCCGCGCCGCGTCGTCGCGGTCGGCGAGCCAGAAAGCTCCATCCGGCTCCGAATAGAGGTGGAAGTCGCCTTGGAGCGCTTGGCACGAGGGGCAATGATTGGCCCAGTAACGGCTGTTCGTGGTGCGGCTGTAGCCTTCGCGATACGCAGGCTGAACCTGCTGGGCGAAGCGCGCGACGTCCTGCGAGAGCCTCGTGGCATATTCGATGAAGGCCCAATCCTTCAGGGTTTCCCGCCCCCTCTCCGGGCCGTCGTCTATGACGAGACCGGGAGCCAACAGGAAACCGATGGCTTTGAATGGATCTCTGCACCGCCAGCAAAACTCCTGTGCGGTTACGAGGTAGCCTTCATACGCGAACACGCCGTAGGGGCGCTGGACCTCGCCTCCGGGCAGCCACTTGGCGAAGGGCTGGGGGTCGCGCCCTTGCGGGATGTACCAGGTCCGCCGGGCCGGATTCCATCGAGCGCCAAGTCGCTTGGCCTCATCCTTGTCGGAGAACGGGACGTTCAGGTCCATGGCAACTGATCACGCGACACGTCCAGTTGTGCCGAGTGCCTATTCTAGAAGGCGGCCCGGCGGCACGTTCAACGCCTTTGCCAGTCGACCGAGGCAGCGAACAGTCGGATTTCGCGTGCCGCGTTCCAAGTCGCTCAAGTATCCCCGTTTCATACCAGCGCGAAACGCGAGCTCCTCTTGAGAGAGGTCCGCTTCGTCACGCAACGCGCGTACGTTCTTTCCAAAGAGGATGACAACGTCCATCCCCCTCTAAGACGGACATATCGGCCCAAATGACCGCCCCCTAATCGTGTCATTTTTGCCGTGGTCGCGGATTTTGTTGACGTTGGGGAGCCGGTCGAGGGGGCAGCTAATCTTCGAGAAGCGCCGATGCGGCGACACCGAGCGCGATCGCCAATCGTTCGAGCGCCCGGACGCTCGGATTTCTCGTTCCTCGCTCTAAGTCGCTGACGTAGCTACGCTTCATGTCAGCTCGGAACGCGAGTTCTTCCTGGGAAAAGCCGGCTGCAATCCGAAGCTCCCGCACACGTTTTCCGAGACGAACGACAATGTCCATCGCAGCACAAAGCCGCCCTCGCGAACTTTTCGCTGTCCCCTAGACGTGTCATTTTTCTTGGCAGTGATTTGCCAGGTGATTTCGCAGGCGGGCGTTTCAGTTGTCCAACAAGACCGATGATCTCATCCAACTGCCTAGCTTGGACCTGTTCTACGATGAACATGCTGGATGGCTCAAAGAGCGCATCGAGCGTCGGTACGGTCGTGAAGATGCCGAGGAGATAGTTCAAGACACGTGGCTACGGATGACATCGACAAAGTCCCTCGGCGAGGTTCGTCATCCGAAGGCCTTCCTCCTGAAGATCGCGATGAACCTTGTGTCTAATCGACGCCGGCGGCGTGAACTGGCGATGAGGGCCGAAACTGCAGCTGCGGCAAGCCAAGATCGCATCGACGCCAATCAAACCGCCCACGTGATGCTCGCCCAGATCGTTCTCAGCTTGCCAGAATCCGTGAGAGATGTCTTTTTATTGTCCCGGATCGACGGTCTGACGAACGCCCAGATCGCCGACAGACTGGGGATTTCCCCCAAGACTGTGGAAGGGCGCATGACCCGGGCCTTGGCCCACTGCGCCGCCCAGCTCCGGCGCTAGGATGGGGCGCGACATGGCCAACCCGACGATGCGGGTTGAAGCGGCGGAGAAGGAGGCGGCGGCGTGGCACGTCCGCCTCGGCACGACCTCGATCGAAACACGCACCATCGAGGAATTCTTCGAGTGGCGGGCCAAGCCCGGCAACGCCGACGCGTACAGCCGGGTCGACCGTGTCTGGCGCGAGAGCCAAGGTCTTGGACCCGACCCCGCGCTCGCCGACGCCCTGGAGGGAGCCCGTCGCCGAAGCCGGGTGAGCCCGGCGTCCGGTCGGCGGTCCGTTCTGTTTGGCGGTCTAGCCGTGGCGACGGCGGTGGCCTTGATGGTGGGCGGTTCCTGGTTCTGGAACGACAGGAACGCTTTCGCCACCCGGGTCGGCGAGCAGCGGTTGATCCCGCTCGCCGACGGATCGAGTCTGAGCCTCGACACGGATTCACGGGTGCGCGTCCGCTTCACGGACCGTCAGCGTCGGATCGATCTTGTGGAAGGTCAGGCGCTCTTCAATGTGGCGCACGATGCCGTGCGGCCCTTCGTGGTCTACGCCGGCGAGACCCGGGTCACGGCCGTGGGAACGGTTTTCGACGTTCGCAGGGCAGGGGAGGGGGTGCGCGTCACGCTCGTGTCCGGCGCGATCGACGTCCAGTCCAGCGAGGCGTCGTCGCCGCCACGTCGGATCGCCGCCGGCCAGCAGGCGCGGGTCTCCGGCGGGGAGGTCGACACGCGCGCGGTGGACGTCGAGGCGGAGACCAGCTGGGCGACAGGCCAACTGGTCTTCACCGACATCCCGCTGGCGCAGGCGGTGGCGGAGATGAACCGCTACCTGACCGAAAAGCTCGAGATCGACGACCCCGCCATCCGGTCGGTGGCCGTCAACGGCGTTTTCCGCACCGGCGACCGCGACGCCTTCGTGGCCGCGTCTTCGGATGTCATGGGATTACGGGCTGTTCCAAAGGCGGACGGATCGGTCGGGCTCTCCCGGCGCAGAAATTAATTCGGGACGCCGAGAGGGTTAGCCCCGGTCTCGATGGTCTCTCTCTTCAGCGCCACTGGGGGCGTCGAGGGGAAACCAGTCTATGAGCCGTTCCTATCTGCTGTCCGGCGCCGCCGCGGTCGCCTGCATCGTCGCCGCCAGCTCGCCCGCGTGCGCTCAGTCCGTGCGGGAGTTTCGGATTCCGCCCGGACCGATGAGCGAGGCGTTGACGGCCTTCGGGCGGCAGTCCGGTCACCAGATCTTCTTCACCTCCGACACCGTGGCGGGCCTGCGGTCGCCCGGCGTCAGCGGTCGGCTGGAGCCAGGGGCGGCCTTGGACCGGCTTCTGTCCGGGTCCGGCCTGACCTGGACGCAGAGCCGGCCGGGCGTGTTTGCGGTGCAGCGGGCCAGCATGGCGAGTATCGACGAGGCGGTCGAGATCGATGAGGTCATCGTTACGGGAACTTTGCTGCGGTCGTCGGGAGATTTGGCATCGCCCGTGGTGCAACTGGACCGGGATGCGCTGGATGGAACCGGCCGTGGGACTGTCGCCGACATTCTCGTTTCCTTACCTCAGAATTACGCCGGCACATCCACGCCGGTGAGCCAAGCCACGCTCGCCGATGCCGGCACCTCGAACGATGTCTACGCCACCGGGGTGAACCTTCGCGGTCTCGGGGCGGCGTCCACGCTGGTTCTCGTTAATGGTCGTCGCCTCGCAGGAACCGGGTCTCGTGCGGAGTTCGCCGACGTCTCGGCCCTTCCGTCGGCGGCCGTCGACAGAGTCGATGTACTTCTGGACGGCGCATCCGCGCTTTATGGATCCGATGCGGTCGCGGGCGTTGTGAACGTGATCATGCGGCGATCCGTGGACGGACAGGAGACACGAGCACGCGTCTCGGCTGCGGAAGGCGGTGCAGAGGACGTCCAAGTCTCGCACCTCATAGGTCGTAACTGGGGATCGGGCGCAGCGTACCTGGCCTATGAATATCAATCCGCCAACGCATTGAGCGGTTCGGACCGAAGCGTCACGGCGGATGGAGATCTGCGACCCTTCGGTGGGAGTGACCGCCGTGGTTTCTACAGCGCGCCCGGCAATATTCTCGCGCTCAACCCCGCGACATCTGCGTTCGAAGTCCAGTTTGCGATCCGCCCACCGACCGGTGGAACGGCGCAGACCCCCGGCGACTTCGCGGCAGGCCAGAGCAATCTTCAATCCCCGCTCGCCGGTATCGATCTTCTGCCTGCACTCGAACGCCACAGCGCGTACGCGCGCATCCGGCAATCGATAGGCGAACGGCTCGAGTTGACCGGGGACGTCCGTTACAGCCTTCGAACGACGGAGTCGGCAACGGCGGCCGCCGCGGGGATCTTCAATGTCACACAAGCCAATCCGTGGTTCGTGTCGCCGAACGGCGCTTCATCGCATACCGTGGCGTATTCTTTCCTTCGGGATATAGGGCCAGCGCGGAGCTCGACCGAATCCGAGAGCTTGGGCTTGACTATCGGTGCGCGTTACGACGTTTCGCCGACTTGGTCGGTCGAGGTCTACGTGGCCGACGCTTGGGAACTGGCGGACTTCGGCGTAAGCAACCGCGTCAACACGCGGTTCCTGTCGGAAGCCTTGGGGAACATCCCAGACGACCCGGCAACGCCCTTCCGTGCTGCGGTAGATGGTTACTTCAACCTCTTCGGAGACGGCAGCGCCAACGCCCAGGCTGTGTTGGACTTCATCGGCAGCGGCTACGGGCTTGTCCGGAATCGTAGCCGCGCGAGTTCGGCGAACTTGCTTGTGCAGGGACCTCTTTGGCGTCTTCCGGGAGGTGAAATCTCGTTGGCTGTCGGAGGCCAGGCGAGACGAGAGGCCTTTGAGACCGAGGGCGAGACCTTCCTGACGGCAGCCGCGCCCCGTTTTATCTCCAGCCCCGACCGATCTCGAGCGATCTCCGCAGTGTTCGCCGAGGCGCGCATTCCGATTGTGGGACCGGACAATGAAAGAGCCGGGATCCGGCGCCTGGAGCTTTCTGTCGCGACCCGGTTCGAGGACTACGATGATTTCGGCTCGACAACCAATCCGAAGCTTGGCTTGATCTGGTCGCCGGACGAGCAGATCACCATGCGGACATCTTGGGGGACGTCCTTCCGCGCCGCAGCGCTCACGCAGCTGTTCGACCAGTTCGGCGTGTCCCCGGCCTTTTTGGATCGGGCCGATGGGTCGGAGGCGTTGATCCTCATGCTGTACGGTGGCAACCCCGATCTGCAGCCTGAGACCTCCGAAACCTTTACGCTCGGCTTCGACTATCGCCCCACCAGAGGGCCGAGGCTCGGGGTCAACTTTTTCACGACCAGCTTCGATGACCGCATCGCGCAGCCCGTGAACGCCAACTTCGACGGGGCGCTCATCGACCCCACGCTCCGTCCCTTCGTGACCTTCGTCGATCCGGTCAACAGCTCCGCCGACCGCGCACTCATCGAGAGCTTCTCGGACGCTCCCGGATTTTCCAGCCTCTTCCCGGTCACAGCGTACGGCGCTGTGGTGGATACACGCTGGGTCAACACAGGCGCGGTGCGTGTCAGCGGTCTGGACGTACAGGCAGGTCACGGTTGGGAGATCAGCAACGGTCGTCTCGCGCTCGACCTGACAGCGTCCTGGATTTTGGACTACGAAAGCCAGACGACGCCGACAGCGCCCATTGAGGAGGTCGCCGGTCTCGTAGGTTACCCGACGGACCTGAGAGCGCGGACCGGTGCGACTTGGTCGCATGACGGCGTCGCGGTCGGGCTTCACTGGAACCACGTGGCCGGCAGCATAGATCGGGCCGGCAACCGCCTCTCGGCCTGGAATACGATTGACGCAACGGCCGGGTGGACTTCGGACCTGGCCGGCGCGCCCGGCTTCCAGGTTCAGCTTGCCGTCCAAAATCTGCTCAACGAAGCGCCGCCGTTCTACGACGCCCCGACTGGTTTGGGGTTCGATCCCGGTCAAGCCAGCATCTTGGGACGCGTGATCTCCCTGCAACTGACGCGACGCTGGTGAGTATCCGAAATGTGGACGCTTATCTGTCGCGTCGTCGGAACGGCGATCGCAGCGGCTTGCTTGGCGGGGGCCGCGCACGGCCAAGGTCTCGAGGCGGATCGATCGCTTACGGTTGATGATTTGCTGGGGTTGGAGGCGTTCGGAAGAGCGGCCATCTCTCCGGACGGCCGCTGGGCGATTTACGAGAGGCGCGGTCCTTACGACACCATGCCCCGGATCGAAGCGAATGGCCGTTCCACCTGGCAAATCATGGAGCTCTGGATTGTTGATCTCAGCGATCCAACCTCTCCCGAGGAAAGGTTACTTCCCCACGAAGGCTTGGGGCTGCAGTTCGCCGCCTGGTCGCCGTCCTCGGATCATCTCCTCATCACGAGGCTTCAAGGCGACGGATTCGAATACGGGATCGTGTCCTTAGTCGACCGATCCGTCCGATGGACCGGCCTGACGCCCGATCTTCCCCTGGGCGGAGCGATTGCGACATGGGCGTCTGCAAACACGCTGCTGCTGCCAGCGCGCCCCGACCACAGTCTTCCGCTGGCTCTCGGGTACGATCGTACAAGCACGAGACGTCGCGCCGAGGCGTGGGAGCGGACCGCCGAAGGGCGCGAACCCTCCAGGACCGTCATCGACGCACGGGGGGGCGTGCTCGTTCCGGAGCGCCCCGAGCCCCGCCAAGCCTTGGTTCGGCTGGAACGGGACACGCTGCAGATCACGACCTTGCAAGAGGGATGGCTTGCCGACTTCACCGTCTCGCCTGACGGCGGAAGCGTCGCCGTGGTCATGAGGGAGGAGTCGATCCCATTGGGAGATCCGCAGCTTCTCCACATGGAGGATGATCGAAGGCGCCGGCTTGTTCTGATCGATCTCAGGACAGGGCGCGTGCCTCTGCGAGTCGATGGGCTGGACATCGCGCCCCACCTTCTTCGATGGTCACCCGACTCGACGGCCGTCCTCGTTTGGGCCCGCCCAGACGGCGCTCGGTGGGACGAGGGAACGCTGGTGAGCGCCAGTTTTGAGTCGACCGACCCATTCAACCGCGGCGGGTTGCGTGCCGGCGCGTCAGCCAGCGTTGTTGTCGCCGGCGTGCAAGCCGACTGGCTGGGTCTCACCCCGGTCATGTACGCACGACCGACGGAGGGTGAGCGCGGGGACTGGTATCTGCTGTCTCAGCACGGTCTCCCAGAATCCCTGACGGGCGATTTGGTTGTGGCTCCGACGCGCATCGCTGCATCCGGGCCGGAGGGCCTGCTCGCCTTCGCGGACGGCCGCTACTGGGAAATCACAGCGCACGGAGCCCATGCGCTCTCGCCACCCAACCTTAACCTCCGGGAGGCCATGATCTTCGACCTCACCATGGGACGTCGCCCGAAAAGCAACGAGGCGCCGCGCAGAGATTGGTCGATCGCCATTGATGGCGAAGGCCAGGTGAGGTTGGTGAGGGACGGCGCGGCGCCGACGTTGGGGGGCGGCGGCGCTGACCTCGACAAGACACTTGCCGTTTCTCCGGAGGCCGTGCTGACACTCCGTCCGCGCGGGCTCGCAGATACCCTTTTGCATCACAGACTGGGATCGACTGAAGCGATAGCCGAGGTCAACTCGACCCTTGCGAACATGTTCGTCACCGAGCCCAGGCCGATCCGCCACTTGGGGTTCGACGGTCGCGAAACGGAAAGCTGGCTGTTTCTGCCGAACGGCGAACCCCGAGGCGTCATCGTGAACCCTTACCCGGGCTGGGCTGACAATCTGGCGCGGCTGGACCCGCTCACCATGACGTACAGTTTTCGGCCGGAGGTGTTCGTTGGAGCCGGCTATGCCGTCCTGAGCCCATCCGTCCCTGGGGATCTACCCGTCAGGGAGCGTGGCGATGCTTATGCCCGAAGCGTCGATCTCGCCGTCGATGCGGCGTTGGCCGCCTTTCCGGAGCTTCCTTCAGACAGGATGGTCCTTTGGGGACACAGCTTTGGCGGTTATGCAGCCCTCGAGATCGCGACGCGCTCGGGCCGGTTCAGATCCTACATCGCTTCGTCCGCCTACAGTGACATGCTTGGTGTCTGGGGGGAGTTCGACGCCTTAGGGCGCATACAGCCGGAAAACGGCATGTTCTTCAGGTTCAACCAGGGTTGGACCGAGACCGGTCAGGGGGCGCTCCAAGATCCGCCGTGGCGTGCGCCGGAAGATTACGCCGCCTCCAGTCCATTTCTTCGGGCCGATCACATAACGAGGCCGATCCTGTTCCTGACGGCTGATCTCGACTTCACGCCGGCCACACAAGCCGAGAGAATGTTTAGCGCCATTCTTCGCAACCACGGACACGCCCGCATCGTGACCTATTGGGGCGAGAAGCATCTGACATGGAGCCCGGCCAACATCCGCGATCGCTACCAGCAGATTTTCGATTGGTTGGCGCTCACACTCGATGATGCTGGTTCTGAGACTACGTCAGCCGACGCTCCCAAAGGCGAACCCATCCTTCAAACGCCGCCGCCGTGAGGACAGCCGCGTGCTGCCCGCGCCAGATCAAGACTTCCGGAGATAGCTCGGCCAAGACTCTCTCCCGATCGATAATCCCGCAAGACGCCAACCGGCCATCGGCCAGCCACGGTCGGAGGGTGTCCAGATTTTCCGACACCATTCGTCCGTAAATCCGGGTCATCTCGCCCTTCGTCCGGCGATCGACGATCGCGGTCGGCAATCGGTTGCGAAACGCCCTTCGCGCCAGGCCCCGGTCTCTGCCGCCGACCGAGAGCTGAGCGGTGGGAAGGGCGAGGCAGGCCTCGACGACGGGCTGCGCGCACAGGGGATGGCGAACGTCGACCGCCTGCGTGAGCGACGAGGGGTTGTGATGGGAAATGCTGTCCGCGACCCCTGCGATGTGAAAGCATTTGGCCGGTCCGAAGCCCTCAAGGTCTCTGAGCCAAGGATGTGGCGGAGGCTGTCGATCAAGCGATCCGAGAATGGGATGATCGCGGAGGAGGGGATCGGGTTTCCCAGGTTCATATCGGCGGGCGGTCCGAACCATTGACCAGACCGAGAGCTCATTGGCGGCGGCGAGCTCGGTGAGATCGGGCCAGGTCAGTGCTCGCCATCCTTGCGCCAGCCATTGATCCGTGAAGACGTCCGTCGTGGCGGCTTGAAACAGGATGCTGTCACCCCCTTTTCCCGTCATCACCGCCTTAGCTCCGTGGTCGTGTAGAAGGCTGGCCCAGCGCAGGTTTTGAGGATGATCGAGCGCGTTCAACCCCGGGCGGAACCCACCCGCGAGCGCGGTGAGCCAATCCGATGTCAGGGGACCGACGGCATGGGGGGTGCAGTAAGGCTTGAAGCCGAGAGCATCGCCAAGGATTTCAACATAGGACCGCTCATCGGACTCTGGCGTGGCGCCGTAAGCATTGATCCACAAGCTGACAGGTTCCAACGCGACCTTCGCGAGAGCGGCGGCGACGATGCTGGAATCCAGACCGCCCGACACCTCGGCCGCGAGCGGCCCGGCGAGGTTTGAAAGGCGGGACACGGCCTCGTCCACCGCCGAGCGAATGCTGACTTCCGCCTGGGCTGCGGGGGGCTGGTCAAGGCTCTGCATCGCGATCTGGCGCGGGGTCCACACAGCTATCGGGGGGACCGTCAGCGGCGTCGGCTGCACCGTGCCGGGCTCAAGGGCGTGCGGGCCGTCAAGGAGCAACGCGCCGGTTCCCGCAACCAAACTATGCAACGCCTCGGCGACGCGGTCGTAGTCGATGCGCCAGCGGGGACGAAGACAACGGACGAGCCAGTCGTCGGCCGCCGAGCACGCCACGGTCAATCCGCATTGGGTCCAAGCGACGCATTCCAGGGCGCCGGACGGGTCTCTGATAAAGGCTGCCGGTTGGTCCTTGGGGCCAAAGAGAACTCCTGCATACCGTCCCCACACGCGGGCGACGAGCTTTCGCTCGAAAGCCCACTGATCTTGTGGGTCAACGTAGGGGAGACGGGGTGACCGGCGATCAAATACATCTCCAATGAGCACCCAACCTCCAATGTCCACACGCTTTGGCGGACAGGGGCCGCGGACACCTAGCCAAGCGTGGGCATTGATCGGAGTGACAACATATCCCTCTGCCGATGCCCTGGCCCGCAGATCGGTGAAGAGCCTTGAGGCTCGGGGGTCGCTGGGCGCGCGGCAGATCAGCAGATAATCGCCCATCCTCAAGACCGCATGATTGGTGTGTAGCGGCGCACGCGGGCTAGCCTGTCGCCAACGACGAGATCGCCGATCTGAAGCCAGCAATGCGCATTGAAGGGCCAGGTCCGTACGCCGAATACCCAATCTGCACGGACGCCCCGCGCGGCGAGCACGTGCCGGAGCTGAAACGAACGCTGGAGACATTCGCCTTCGCCCGGAACCCATGTGCGCGAGATCCGTGTCGCACCCACCAGCAGGGAAAGCCTGTCTTCGCTATACCGCTGAAGCCCATCGGCCTGCTCAATCGCAAGCAGTTGCCTTAACGACTTCCGTTGAAATCTCACGGCAGCGATAGCCCAACTGAAGCCGGTCGAAAGAACTTCAGATGCCGACGTTCGTGCTGGAAGTGGCAGTTCTCTCGTTGCTGCAATTGGAGAGGAAGGAAGTCGCGGCGGTCTATCTGGTTTGACCAGGCCAGCGAGTTGAAGCTCAGTGGCGAGATCGGGGTCGGTAATTCGAAGCGAGCCTTGAGGAGCGAAGTGAACTTCTGCTCCACCCCCTATAAGACAGTGGTAGGCGTCGCTCTCGACATCAAGAATGACCACGTCGTCATCCACACGGCTCATGAAGACGCCAGGCGCACACCACAGGAGTTGGGTCATAAACGTCGCCGAAACGAACGGCGGGCGGCTGTCACCAGCCGCCCGCCTTCGCTCAGCCCTCGGAAGGGTAGCGGCCGATCTTCACGCCAGCCTCTTCGAACATGGTGCCGAGCCCGTCACGCGTGAGCGTCTTCGCATTGCCGAAGGTGACGAGGCGCAGAGTGGTCTTCTTCATCTCAGTCTCTCCATCAAGTGTTCGCCACGAGTGTGGCGAACACAGTCAGCGCCCGGATGCCGAAGTCTCAAAACTATATTCGAAATATATTTCTACCGGCCGGGCGTGGGGCGGACTTGCGCGAGGTCGGTGACGCCGTTCTCCAGCCAGCGTGTGGCGGCCTGCTGCCGGTCGCTCTCGGCCAGCAAGGCGTCGTACATGGCGCAGACCGCGAGGATGATGGGCCGCGCCTCGAGCCCGGCGATATCGTCGCCGAGCAGGGCGTTGAAGCGCTGTCCCCCGATGGTCAGGGCGGTGACCAGCTTGTTGTCGGCGCAGCGCCACGCGAGATCGGGCGAGCCGATGGCCACCGCCATGATGATCGCTTGTGGGTCGCTTCGGGTCGCGGCGGCGAACCGGTGGATGTAGTCGAGGTTCAGGCTTCTGCCGCCGGCCTCGAAGCGCTGGTAGGTGCGCAGCGCCATGCGCATCGCATCGGCGACCGCAGCGGCGGTCATGCCACGATGGCGCCGAACTAGTTTCAGCGCCTGGGAGAGCACATCGTTATCGCGCTGCGGCTGCACACGCCTGGACTTCACTGGCCTGACCTTTCCGTATGCTGAGCGTATCCCGTCGCCGAGGGAACGGCGATCACCTGTCTGTTCCAATGTAAATTCCGCCGCTTTGCGGCGGCGAGACCGCCGATATGGGGCGAGTCTGCATCCGTACACCACGCAACTTGTTGGCGAGCGGTTATATGCCGCGTGCGTCGGGCGCGCGGGAGCCGGAGACCGTCATGGCGAAAAGTCGCGACCCCTTCTTCAAGGCCCTCGACAACATTCGGGAGCGAGCGCGGGCCGGCGGCTACGCGCCAGGTCAGTCGATCGTCATCGTCGAGGAGGCGCGTCGTCTCGACCTGTCGACGACGCCGGTGCGTGAGGCGCTGGCTTGGCTCTGCGGGGAAGGGTTGATCGAGCGGGGACCGGCGGGCGGGTTTCTCGCTGCCCGTCTGGACGCCGGGGCGGTGCGGGATCGCTACGATCTGCGCCTGGCCTATCTGTCGGCCGCACTCGATCTGACCGCTGGGTTGCCCGCCTACGGACGATCGCCCCCGCGCGACGGGGCGGCCGTCACCGACCTGGTGGATTTGTTCGAGAGCCTGGTGCGCCGGACCGGCAACGGCGCCCTGCTCGACGCCTATCATCGCGTCGACGGCCAGCTGACGCCGTTCCGGAGCGCAGAGCGCCGGATTTTCGCGGACCTCGACGCCGAGGCGGACGATCTTCTTGAGCTGGCCGCGACCCGGACCAATGGCGATTTGCGCGAGGGCCTGCGGGCTTACCATTTTCGCCGCGGCCGCTCCGCGGCGCTCCTGTCGATGGATGTCGCGGGTCATCCGGGCGGGGAGGGCGGCGAGGACGAGCGACCATGATCCTTCGCCTGATCCTGCTCCTGGCGGGGTTGGCGGCCGGCCTGCAGCTGGCCACCCAGACCTTCGCCTGGACCTATCGCCACGATCCCGTCCTGGGCGACGGATGGACAGTGTCCGAAGACGTCCGGATCTATCCGCCGTGGCGCATTCTCAGCTGGCGACGGCAGTTCGGCGGGGCCGAGCCGGAGGCCTTCTCGTCGAGCGCCTTCCTGATCCTGCTCGGGGTGATGGGCGGGTTGGGCGCAGGCATGCTCGCGCGTGGGGAGGGACAGCGTCGCCGCATCCGGGGATGGGGCGGCTTGGCCGAGGCCCGGGCCGCCGGCCTGCTCGCCGGCGCGGGATGCGCTCTCGGGGAACTGAAGGGGCGGCTTCTCGCCACCGTCGACATGCGGCCGACCCTGGTGACGGGCGGCACGCGCTCGGGAAAGGGGAGGGGCCATGTCACGCCGACGCTGTTGCTGTGGAGCGAGAGCGTGCTGGTCCATGATCCCAAGCGGGAGCTCTGGCGCGAGACGGCCGGCTGGCGGTCGGGCTTCTCCCACGCGCTCTATTTTGACCCGCGCGATCCGGCATCCGCCCGCTGGAATCCCCTCGCGGAAATCCGACCCGGCCCGGGAGAACTCGCCCAGGTCCAGCGGCTGGTTTCGATCCTCGCCGACCCCGGGGGCGTTCGGGATGACGAGGCCATCTGGGACAAGGCGGCCTCCGAAATCCTGGAGGCGGTGATCCTGCATGTCCTCTACACGGCCGAGGATTCCGAGAAGACGCTGCTGAAGGCGCGCGAACTGCTCGCCGACCTCGACGACACGGCCGAGGTGATGGTCAAGGCGCTGCACCGGCCAGGTCCGAACGGCGAGCCTGAAACCCACCCCTTCATCCGAACGGCCGTGCGGGGCTATGCCGCCATGCACGATCGGTTCCGGACATCGGTGCAGGGCACGGCCCGATCCTATCTGAAGTGGCTCGCGGGCGACGACGTCGAGCGCGCGCTCTCGGCTTCGGACTTCAACCTGGGCGACCTGATGTGCGCCGAGGCGCCGGTCTCGCTATACATCCAGGTGGCGCCAGCGGATGCGGCCGCGCTTCGGCCTCTGGTGCGGCTCCTGTTCTACGCCGCCGCCCAGGCCCTCACCGTGGACGAGGCCCGGGATGCGGCGGGGCGGCCGAAGCGCCGCCGGCTCCTGATGCTGATGGACGAGTTTCCCCTGCTGGGGCGCGTCAGCTTCTTCGAGAAATCCTTGCGGCTGCTAAGCGGCTATGGGGTGAAGGTGATGTTCGTCGCCCAGTCGCTGAACGACATCATTGAGACTTACGGCGCCAACAACACGATCCTCGACAACTGCGCCATCTACACAGCCTTTTCGGCGCTGGATCCGCTGACCCAGGACAAGGTCTCCAAACTCACCGGCACGATCGGAGAGACCCGTGAGAGCCGCAGCGCGCCCGCCGGCCTGGCGGCAGGACGAAGCACCGTATCACGGTCCCAGATTGACCGCCCCTTGCTCGAGCCGGGCGAGGTGCGCGCTCTGCCCGACGACCTCCAGCTCATTTTCGCGGCGGGCCAACGCCCACTGCGCACCCGCAAGCTCCAGTATGATCGCCGCCGGCCATTCCGGGAGAGAGCCGCTGCGCCGCCGCCCGATCAGGCCGCCGGCGTCGACGCGCCGACGCCCGCGCCCCATCCGTGGGCCGGCCGTCGCAGCCTCGGCGTGGACGCCGAAGCCGCCCTCCCGTTGTTCAAGGAGATCGTTGCGGCGATGGACGACAAGAAGGTCGCCGCGCGCGCTGCGGACATCTACGGCCGCGTGGCTCAGGAGATGGCGGCGCAGGACGCCGTCCTGGATCATCTGAAAGGCCAGGGCGATGGTTAGGCGCGCGCCGGTGCAGACCTGCCGCGTTCAGGTCTATCTCAGCGATCCCAAGATCATCGCCGGTCTCAGCCGTGAGGCGAGATCCGGCCGCGTGTCGATCAGTCAGGCCGCCGGACACGCCATCGCGCGGGGCCTTCAGGGAAACCCGAGGGCGGACCCCGACGACCGGCTCCTGGCGCTCGAGCAATCCCTGAAGGGCCATATGCGGTCGACCCGGCAGGACATGCAGATCATTCAGGAGTTGGTGGTGGAGGTCGCGCGGGCGCTGTTCGTCCGGCTCCCGGATGGCGTCGGCGACCAGGATCCCACGGTGCAGGCCGCCGTCGACCGGCGCATCGAGCGGATGCTCGACGACACCGCGGCGCGGATCGTCTCGGGCCGGGCCGAGCACGACCCTCACGGCCGGGAGGCTGAGGAGCGGTCGTTCGGGGCGGCGAACTGACATGACGGCTCATCCCCTGATCGCGGAACGCAAGCTGGAGGCGCTGCGTCACGCCCTGGGCGAGGTGGTGCTGGCGGCGCTCGTCGATCCGGAGGTGGTGGAAATCCTCGCCAACCCCGATGGCCGGATCGTTCTGGATCGCGCCGGCCGAGGCCGCGCCGACACCGGGGCGCGTCTGTCGGTGGAAGGGCGCGAACGCGCCATTCGTCTGATCGCCGACTATGTCGGTGAAGTGGTCACCCGGGACGATCCGCGCCTGTCGGGCGTGCTGCCGGCCACCGGCGAACGCTTCCAGGGCCTGCTTCCGCCAGTGTCGCCGGCGCCGGCCTTCTCCATCCGCAAGCGTCCGGCCGTGATCTGGACCCTGGGGGATTATGTCCGCGACGGCGTCATGACGGCCCGTCAGGCCGATGTCCTCGCCCAGGCCGCCCGCGAGCGGCGTAACATCCTCATCTCCGGCGGCACGGGGTCAGGGAAGACCACCCTGGCCAACGCCATCCTGGCCGAGCCGGCCTTCGCCGACGACCGGGTGTTTCTCATCGAAGACACCGCCGAGCTGCAATGTTCGGCCTGGGACACGGTGTCGGTCCTGACGCGCCGGGCCCCCGTCGCCATCGGCGTCGCCGAGCTCGTGCGGAACGCCTTGCGGATGCGTCCGGACCGGATCGTCGTGGGGGAGATGCGCGACGGCGCGGCCGCCCTCGAAACGCTGAAGAGCTGGAACACGGGCCATCCGGGCGGCCTGTCGACCCTCCACGCCAACTCCGCCGAGGAGGCGCTGCGCCGGATCGAGGATCTCGCGCTTGAGATCGCCGCGGCGCCGCCGCGTCGCACCATCGGCCAGGCGGTGGACGTCATCGCCCATATCCGTCGCTCGACGGCGGGGCGGCGGCTTGAGGCCGTGATCGCGGTGCACGGCGCTTCGGACACGGGCTACGCCGTCGAAGGTCTGGCATGACGGCGCCTCGAACGGCGTCACCAATGACGGATTCGGAAAAGTGGAGATAAATCAGGGGGTTGTGACGACTTGTCTTAAGTCAAACCAAGTCGTCGCGGCGTCAGCACAGTAAGTCGTTCCAAGTTACTATTTAAGTCAGTCTGAGTTAATGTATAGTCATTGTTAAGTCGTGAATTATTTGTGTATTTTACTGTTGACAGTCGCTGGATAGTTTTGCTTGCAATGAGTCGAAGCGCGGTGAAACGCGCTGAACACAAGGAAGGCAAATCATGCGACGGAGACTTGGGCGCCGCCTGTTCGGCGCGACGATGATGCTCGGCCTGGCGGTCGCCGGACCAGCGCTGGCCGGCGGATCGGGCATGCCCTGGGAAGGGCCGCTCCAGCAGGTGGTCCAGTCGATCACCGGACCCGTGGTCCAGGCGGCGGCCGTCGTCGCCGTGGTGATTTTCGGCGCCGGAATCGCCATGAGCGAGAACGGCTCCTCGATGCGCCGGGGGCTTGGCATCATGTTCGGCCTGTCGATCGCCTTCGCCGCCTCCACCTTCTTCCTCGACTTCTTCGGCTTCGCCGGAGGGGTGGAGATCGGGTGATGGCGTCGTGGTCCGAAGACCGCCCCGAGGGTTGGGACCTGCCCGTGGCCCAGGCGCTGGCGGAGCCGGTCCTGATGGCTGGCATGCCGCGGGACTACGCCATCGCCATGGGCACCATCGCCGTCGTGCTGGGTCTGGCGCTGCGCATCTGGTGGCTCGGTCTTCTGTGGTGGGCGGTCGCCCACGCCATCGGCCTCTGGGCCGCGCGGTCGGATCGGCGCTTCTTCGACGTTCTGCGGCGCCATCTGGCCCTGCCGGGCCATCTGGACGGGTGAGGGGCGATGCGGTTTCTCGACGAATACCGGCGCCGGCCCGCAGCCCTCGCGGACCACCTGCCCTGGGCGGCCCTCGTCGCCCCCGGCGTCGTCCTGAACAAGGACGGCTCCTTCCTGGCGGGCTTCCGCTTCCGCGGGCCGGACCTGGAATCCTCCACCGAGGAGGAGTTGATGGCGGTCCGCGCGCGCCTGAACAACGCCCTGCGCCGGCTGGGCACCGGCTGGTGCCTTCACGTCGAGGCGCACCGCCGGGCCGCAGCGCCCTATCCGCAAAGCGACTTCGACCTCGGCGTCGCCTGGCTGCTCGACGAGGAACGCCGCAGCCGGTTCGAAACCGCCGATCCGGCCTTCGAGACCGACCACCGGCTGGCGCTGACCTGGCTGCCGCCCGCCGATGAGACCCGACGCCTTGAGCGCTGGCTGTTCGACGGTCTGGCCAGGAGCGGCGCCGACTGGCGGGTGGCGCTCGACGCCTTCACCCGGGAGGCACACGCGGTCTTCGACCTGCTGTCGGACGGCCTGCCGGAGATCCGCCGGCTCGACGACGCCGGTCTTCTCTCCTGGCTCCATGACTGCGTGTCCCCCCGGTCCTTCGAGGTCCGCCCGCCGGAGACGCCGATGTTCCTGGACGGCTGGCTGGCGGACGCGGACCTGACCGGGGGAATTGCGCCCAGGCTCGGCGATCGGTGGCTCAAGGTGGTCTCGGTGCGCGGGCTGCCGTCCGTCACCCGGCCGGGTCTGCTCGACGCCCTGGGCGCCCTCCCGTTCGACTACCGCTGGACCGCGCGCTGGATCGGGCTCGACAAGCCCGAGGCCGAGCGCGAGATCGTCAAACTGCGAAAGCGCTGGTTCGCCAAGCGCAAGGGCGTCGGCGTGCTGCTGCGCGAGGCCATCACCAAGGAGGAGGTGCCGCTCCTCGACACCGACGCCGCGTCCAAGACCGAAGAGTGCGACGGCGCGCTCGCCGCGCTGGGCGCGGAAAGCTGCGCCTTTGGCTATCTGACGCTGACGGTCTCCGTCCTCGATGCGACCGAGGAGGGCGCGACGGCCAAGGCCCGCGCGATCGAAGCCGCGCTCAACGCCCAGGGTCTGATGGCGCGCATCGAAGACCTCAACGCCGTGGAAGCCTGGCTCGGATCGATGCCGGGCGAACCCTATGCGGACATCCGCCGGCCGCTGGTGTCCACCCTCAACCTGGCCGACCTGCTGCCGGTCTCGGCGGTCTGGGCGGGGCCGTCAGAGGACGCCTGCCTCGACGGCCCACCCCTGGCCACGGCGCGCACAACCGGATCGACGCCGTTCCGCCTCGCGCTTCATGTCGGCGACGTCGGTCATGCGATGGTCGTGGGACCGACCGGCTCGGGAAAGTCCGCGCTGCTGGCCTTCCTCGCCCTGCAATGGTTCCGGTATCCGGACGCGCGCGTGGTCTTTTTCGACAAGGGCCGCTCCGCGCGGGCCGCGACCCTGGCGGCGGGCGGGCGGTGGCGCGCCATGGAGCCGGGCGCGGGCCTCTCGCTCCAGCCGCTGGCGGGTATCGATCGCGACGACGCGCGCGCCTGGGCCTCGGAATGGCTCGCCGAAACGGTGCGGCTGGCCGGGCTGGAACCCACGCCCCGCGTGCGCGAGGAAATCTGGGCGGCCCTCGCGGCCCTCGCCGAGGCGCCGGTGTCTCAACGGACCCTGACGGTGTTCTGCGCCCTGGTGCAGGATCGCGCCGTCGCCGCCGCCCTCGAACCCCTCACCCTGAAGGGACCGCACGGCGCCTTGCTGGACGGGGAGGGGGCGGCGCTGGGAACCAGCCGGTTCGACACCTTCGAGCTCGAGACGCTGATGGCCACGCCGTCAGCGGTGGCCCCGGTGCTCTCGGCCCTGTTCCGCGAGCTGGAGCAGGGGTTCGACGGCCGGCCGACCCTGCTGATCCTGGACGAAGCCTGGCTGTTCCTGGGCGAGACGGCCTTCGCGGCGAAGATGCGGGAGTGGCTGAAGACCCTGCGGAAGAAGCGGGTGGCGGTGATGTTCGCCACCCAGAGCCTCGACGACGTGGCCGCCTCCGCCATCGCCGCCAGCCTGATCGAGAGCTGCCCGACCCAGGTGTTCCTGCCGAACCCGCGTGCGATGGAGCCGTCTTCGGCCGCGCTCTACCGGGGCTTCGGATTGAACCGGCGCCAGCTGGAGCTGATCGCCTTCGCCCCGCCCAAGCGGTCCTACTACTGGCGGCAGCCTCGGGGCCGTCGGCTGTTCGACCTGCGCCTGACGGGCGTGGCCCTGGCTCTGTGCGGCGCCGGGACGCCCGAGGACCAGACCCTCATCGACGACGTCCTGGCCCGATCCGGCGAGGCCGCCTTCGCCCGCGAATTCCTCAAAGCCAAGGGAGTGCAGAATGTGGATTCCGTTTTCGACGCCTTCGACCCGCCGCTCGCGGCGGAATAGGGCGACCGGCCTGGCCGTCGCCGGTTTCCTCGCCCTGGCGGCGCCGGTTCCGGCCGGCGCCCAGCAGGTGGTGTTCGACCCCCGCAATCACCTGGAGAACGCGCTGCAGGCCGCCCGCCAGCTGGAGAGCCTCGCCAACGAGGCCCGCAGCCTGGCCGCCTCGCCCTACAGCCATCTGGCGGGCAGCAGCCAGTCGCTGCGGGATATGGCCGAGCTGGCGCGCACGGCGCGCGGGCTGGCGACCTCGGTCAGCGGTCTGGAGCGCCAGTTCGAGACCTACTATCCCGACGATCTGGCCGGCGCGGACGTTCTGCGCCTGCTGGAGCAGAGCGGGGCGCGCACCGCGAACGCCCGGCGGACCGCCGAGGATCTGGCGCGGACGGCGGCGGAACTGGAACGGCTGGGCGGGACCCGCGACGCCCGGGTGGCCGGTGCGCTCGGCGCCAGCCAGTCGGCTGCGGGACAGACCGCGGCCGTGCAGTCGACCAATCAGCTGCTCGCGGTTCTGGCCGAGGACCTGGCGACCCTGCGGACCCTGATGCTGGCCCAGTCGCGGCTGATGGCGGAGGCCACGGCGCGGGAGGCGGCCGACCGCGCCTCCGGCGACGCGGCCCGCCGCCAACGCTGGGCCGGCGCGGGCGCGGTCCCCGGCGCGCCGTCCTTCGACCCGTTCGCCCGCGCCCGGCACTGATCGTCATGGCCCCGGTCAGCATGGACACGCCCAACGATCTGATGGTGGTGTTCTCGAACACCGTCTCGGCGGGCTTCGACGCCCTGTCCGGTGCCGTCAACGGCGTGTTCGGCCTGTTGATCGTGCTGGTCGTGGCCCTCACCGGAATCCAGTGGGCGCTCTCCTCCAACCGGGAGGTGCTGGCCGCCGGCTTCGGCAAGGTGCTGCTCATCGGCGTCTTCGCCTGGCTGATCAACGACTGGCAGGCCTTATCGGAGACGATCTACGCCGGCTTCCTGGAGCTGGGCCTCATCGCCGGAGGCGGTTCGCTGTCTCGGGCCGAGTTCCTCAACCCCGGGGCCGTGCTCCAGCAGGGCTGGGAGATCGTCAAGGCGTTGGGCGAGACCCCGGCGCCGGTCGACAACCCCCTGGACGTGGTCGGCAACATGGCCGACGCCCTGATCCTGGGCTTGGCCATGATCGGCATCCTGCTCGCCTTCGCCATCCTTGCGCTGCAGATCATCGTCTCCCTGCTGGAGTTCAAGATCGTCACCCTGGGCGGCTTCATCCTCCTGCCGTTCGGCATCTGGTCGAAATCCGCCTTCCTGGCTGAAAGGCCGCTCGGCTACGTCGTCTCATCCGGTCTCAAGGTCCTGGCCCTCGCCATCGTCGTTTCGGGGGCGCGGACCGTGTTCGATCAGCTCCAGCCCTCGACCAACCCGGACATCTACGAGGCCCTCACCATCCTCGTCGCCTCGATGCTCCTGGCGATGCTGGCGATGTTCATCCCGAACCTCGCTTCCGCCCTCGTGACCGGGGGCCCGGCTCTGGGGGCGGGCGGCGCCCTGACCGGCGCGCTCGCCGTGGGTGGGGCCGGGGCCCTGGGCGCGGCCGGGATCGCGGGCGCCGGAGCCCTGATCGGCGGCGGCGCCGCGCGGCTTGCGGGACCGGCGCGCGCCGCCGCCGGTGCGACCGGCGGACGGGCGCCGCCCTCGTCGCCACCGGTCGGGCCGGGTCCAGGGAGCGGCGGGCCGTCGACGCCGCCGGCCTCGAACGACAACGGATCGACGCGGCGCAGCGCCGGGACGGTCCGTCCGGCGGGCACGACTCCGTCTTCCGGGCCGGGGGTCGCGGAGCCGGCCCGGGCGTGGTCCCATCACCCGGGCGCCGCCGAGGCCGAGATCGGCTCCGACCATCCAGCGTCGGGCGATGCAACGCCGGGCGGCGGAGCCAGCCGGCCCGCCTCGGTCCGCGACGCCGAGACCCGGGCCGCCCGGTCGGACTTCCAGCGCGCCATCGCCGTCTCGGATTCCGCGTCCGCACAGGGGCGGCGGCCGGGGCGGGCGGCGGCGCTCCAGGCCTTCTTCGTCGCCAACGCCGGACGAACCTTGATGCCCGCGGGCGAGACCAGCGGCGTCCTGTCCCCCAACCTCCGCACAGAGGAGACCTGAGATGCATCCGTTCTTCCGACCGAAGCGGGCCCTGGCGGCCGCGCCGGAGGCGACCCCGTGGCGTCGCGCCGGCCAGATGTGGGACGACCGCATGGGCCTGTCGCTGGCCCATGCCCGAAACTGGCGTCGGATCGCCGTCGCCAACCTGGCCCTGGCCGGCTTCCTCGGCGCGGGGTGGTGGGTCCAGGCCGAGCGGGCCGTGGTGAAGCCGTTCGTGGTGGAGGTGTCGGACTATGGCGAGACCCAGCGGATCACCGCCATCGGCGGCCGGTACGAGCCCAACGAGGCGCAGATCGCCCACGCTCTCGCCGGCTGGGTCCGGGACGTCCGCTCCAAGTCGATCGATCCGATCGTCATCCGGCAGAACTGGCTGCGGGCCTACGATCTTCTGACGCCGAAGGCGGCGGGCTTCCTGAACGCCTGGGCGCAGACCCATGACCCCTTCGCCGAGGCGGGGCGCGAGGCCGTCAACGTCGAGATCCTCAATGTGGTGCGCCGCTCCGGCCGCACCTTCGATCTGCAATGGCGCGAAACCCGTTTCGTCAACGGCCAGGCCGCCGGCTCGGAGCGCTGGCGCGCGCTGATCACCACCACCCTGCAACCGCCGCGCACGGAGGCCGAACTCCTGCGCAATCCCCTGGGATTGAAGATCGAGGATGTGTCATGGACCCCCGACGCGTCCTGATCCTGGCGCTTTCGAGCGCCCTGCTGTCCGGCTGCGCGATCCTGCGAGACGCGGTCGCGCCGAATGCGGCGTCCACCGCAAGCCTGAGCCAGGCGTCCGCCCTGCCGCTGGCTCCGATCGCTCTGGACGGGCCGGCGCCGACCACGGCGGACGAGCCGGAGCCGGAGCCGGAGCCGGAGCCGGCGGCGTTGGCGTTGGCGCCGGAGGCGAACGCGGCGCGGCCCTATCTCATGGAAACGGCGCCGCGACCGGCCGTGGACGCGGCGCCGGCGCTCCCGGCGCTGACCGGCCGCAGGGCGATCGCCGAAGCCAACAGCGCGGCGAGCGCGCCGTCCCGGTCCGACCGCTTCCAGGGCGGCGTCCAGATCTTCGCCTGGGAGCCCGGCCGGGTGTTCGAGGTGTGGACCGCGCCGCTCCGGGTGACGACCCTGACGCTCGGCGCGGGGGAAAGCCTGATCGCCAAGGCGGCGGGAGACACCGTCCGCTGGCAGATCGGCGAGGTCGCGTCGGGGGAGGGGCCGGACCGTCGCGTCCATGTCCTGATCAAGCCGCTCGAACGCGGCCTGGAGACCAACCTGGTCCTGACCACCAACCAGCGCGTCTACCTGGTGGATCTGCGCAGCGGAGCCGCCGACGCCTTCAACGCCGCCGTCGCCTGGGACAGCGCGCCGACCGGGGGCGTCGACGCAGGGCCGGCCGCTGTCGCCTTGCAACCGGCCGTGCGGGTGCCTGACCCGGTCGTAATGCCGGACGGACCGCTCGACGCCCGCTACCGGCTCGAACCCCAGGGACGGCGTCCGAGATGGACCCCCTCGGCCGTGTTCCACGACGGCCGGCGCACCTTCATCGCCTTCCCCGCCGACCTCCAGGTCGACGAGGCGCCCGCCCTGTTCGCCATCGCGCCCGACGGCGAGGCGCAGCTGGTCAACTACCGGCAGGCCGGCGGCCTGTTCATCGTCGATCGCGTGCTTGATCGCGCCGAACTGCGACTGGGCGATCGCAGGCCGCAGGTGGTCCGCATTCGTCGTCTTCAAGGAGTCCGCCCATGATCGAGACGCCCCCGCAACCCGCCCCCGGGCTGACGCCGGGCGACGGCGCCGGGCCCCGCGCGCCCAAGTCTCCGGCCCCGGAGCTCGCCAGCCGGGCGCCTCGTCCGAGCGCGGTGCGTCTGCGCAAATCCGTCGTCCAGATCATCGTCATCGGCGGCGTGGTCCTGATCTCCGGGTCTCTGGCCTGGGCGTTCGTCGTACAGCCGGAACTGCGGCAGGGCGCTCGCGCCCGCGCCGAGGCCGCACGCGAGGACGAGGCCCGCGGCGTGGTCCGCCCGGCCGAGGTCGTCACCGAGCAGCCGGCCACCTATGACCGCCTGCCGGAGCCGCGTTCATCGGCGGAGCCGAGCGAGGTCGACGACGCGCCGGCCGAGCTTTCCGAACCGCCGCCTCGGGCGGCCCCGCCCGTCTATCGCCCCGTGTCTGAACCGCGGGGACCCGCGCCCGGAGATCTGGCGCGCCGGTCCGGCCTGTTCTTCGCCGAGGTTCGCGACGGTGCGGCGGCCGCCGCGGTCCCGGCGGGCGCCGAGCGCCGGGCTCCGACCGGCGTCCCTCCGGCCAGCGCGGACTACGGCGCCACCTACAATGGCCACGTCCTGACCGCGCCCCTGTCGCCGTATGAACTGAAGGCCGGCGCGATCATCCCCGCCGCCCTGCTGACGGCGGTCGACACTGCCCGCGCGGGCCCGGTGATCGCCACGGTCACCCAGAACGTCTACGACACGGTCAGCGGCCGCCACCTGGTGCTTCCGCAGGGAACGCGGCTGATCGGGCGGCATGAGGGCGAGAGCGCCTACGGAGACCGGCGCGCCTTCCTGACGTGGGACCGGCTCATCCTGCCCAACGGCAAGAGCCTGGTCCTCACCGGCGAGCCCGGCGTCGACGCCCAGGGCGCCGTCGGCGTTCGGGGTTCGGTCGATCGTCGTCTGTTTCCCCTGCTGGTCGGGACGCTGTTCGCCGGGGCCATCACCACGCTCGGGCAGATCGCCCGCGACGATGAGGGCGGCGGCGGCCTTCTCGGCGACGCCGGCGACGCGGCGGCCATCGAGGGCGCCCGCGTCGGCGGCCGGCTGATCGACCGGGAGCTGGAGGTCCGCCCGTCCATCCGGCTGCGAGCGGGCGCGCCCGTGCGGGTGATGATCACCCGTGACCTTATCCTTGAGCCGTACCAGCCATGAGCCCGCTCGATAATGGAAACCGCTGGTGCGTAACAGGCGTCGCCGTCTTCGCCCTCGGCTGCCTGGCGCTGGTCGCTCAACACGTCCCGGCGCTGGCCCTCGTCAACGAAAGCCCGAGCCTGCCCGAGGGGCTGTACGCCCGGCGGTTCGGCGCCGAGATCGAGCGCGGCGTCGTCGTGGCCATCCCCCAACCGGCCGCCGCGCGGGCCTATCTCGGGGATCTGGGCATGCCGGGGGACGTGGCGCTGATCAAACGGGTCGCCGCGGCGGGCGGCGACCGCGTCTGCGTGGAAGGGGCGCAAGTGCTGACGCCAGACGGCGTCTGGACGGTCCGCTCCCGTGATCGGGGCGGCGCAATCCTGCCGCGCTGGTCCGGATGCCGACGGCTCGCGCCGGACGAACTCTTTTTGCTCGGCGACACGGCCGGGAGTTTCGACAGCCGGTATTTCGGGCCCGTGGCGCGCTCTGAGGTGCTGGGCGTCTATCAGGAGGTGCTGAGATGGTGAGATCGATCCTTTGGGCGGCGGCGCTCCTCGCCCTGGGCGCGCCGGCTTCCGCCCAAACCGTCGACTGGCGCGCGGCGGGCGGCGATCTGTTCGGCCGAGCGACGGCGGAGGCCGGATCGGCGCCGGCCGACGCCGGGGAGGGGGATGTGCCCCGCCTGGCCGCGCTCAGCCAGCCCTTCCAGGCCGAGATCGCGCGAGCGGCGGCGGCGCACGGACTGGACGAGAAGCTGCTGCACGCCCTGGTCCTGACCGAGTCCGCCTACCAACCCGCGGCCCTGTCCCCGGCGGGCGCGGGCGGACTGACCCAGCTTATGCCCGATACGGCGCGCGAGCTCGGGGTGGACGATCGCTTCGACCCGATCCAGAACCTTCGCGGGGGCGCGGACTACCTCGCCCGACAACTGTTGCGCTTCGGCGATCTGCGCCTCGCGCTCGGCGCCTACAACGCCGGGCCCGGCCGCGTCGCGCGGCTCGGCCGGGTTCCGGACATCGCCGAGACCCAGGCGTATGTGATCGCGGTCATCGATTGTTACCTGGCGCTGACGGCGGGGCAGGCCCCGCGCAACAGCCGCCATTGCCGCCCGCGTGTACACCCATGATCGGGCTCGGGGTCGGGCAGGAGGCGGGCGCCGCCGGTGACGCGGACGACCTTTTGACGCGCGCTGAAGCCTCCGCCTTCCTGTCGCAGCTCGGCATCCAGCTGAAGCCGGCGAGCCTCGCGCGGCTCTGGTCGACGGGGTCGAACGGACCGCCATGCCGCCATATCCGTTCCAAGCCGTTTTATCCCCGCGGGCTGCTGCGCGACTGGGCGTGCAGCCAGATCACCGACGTTCGAACCGGGGCGCCGACGGCCGCTCGGGGGCGGCGTCGTGGCTAGGGCCGATGTCACAGCGGCGCAGGGTCTCGCCGACCCTGCGGCGAGTTTCGCCCTGAAAGCCGTCCTGATGGCCTGGCGACGGCGGGACCCGATCGACGCGGCGAACGACGCCCGCTTGCTGCGGGATCTCCTGGAAGACGAGGCGGACCAGAGGCTTGCGGGGATCTGTGATGACCGTGGATGAGGGCGCGCCGGACGTCGGCGGCAGGGACGACCGTCTTTTGTCCTGGGATCAGGTGGAACGGATCGCCAGCATCAGCCGGTCGACCGCCTGGCGCATGGAGCGCGATGGCGCGTTCCCGCGCCGCGTCCGCGTGTCGCCGGGCCGCGTGGGTTGGTGGGAGAGCGAACTGACCCAGTGGAAGCGGAGCCGGTCAGGCGAGGTCCCGCCGCCCCCGCCGCGCAAGGGCGCCCGCGCGCCGAGGTTGCCGGGCATGCCGCGCTCCATGCCGCGTCCGAGTTCCGGACCGGAGCCCACGCCGAGCCTCCCGGTCGCGGCCCCTGCGCTTGCGCCCAGGAAGCCACGGCGTCGGCCGGCTGACCCCGGGGCCCAGATCGACTTCGGGTTCTGAGACGCGCTTGACCGGCAGCGCCTGCCCGTCCGGTCGAGGGGGCGACCGATCAGGCAGGTCGGCAGGCTTGCCGGCGTTTTGCAAGGGGTCGCGCATTGCTCCCTGGCGGCTTCTGCACGACAATCGTCCGAATCAGGCAGACAAAGGACTTGCCGCATTTCTCGGGGGGAACCACGCACGCCATGCCTGCGCCGGCACGCCCGAAAATCTATCACATCACCCACATGGACAACCTGCCGACGATCATCGGCCAGGGCGGGCTGTTCAGCGACGCCCGGATGATCGCCGCCGGCGGCCCGGTCACCGCCATCGGCATGGCCTCGATCAAGGCGCGGCGCCTGGACCTCCGGTGCGCTGCCATCCGGGCGATACGGTCGGCCAGTATGTCCCGTTCTATTTTTGTTCTAGATCGGTGATGCTCTATCTGCTACACCGGGGCAATCATCCCGAGGTCAACTACCGCGGCGGCCAGGAACCAATCGTCCACTTGGAGGCCGACCTTCGCACGGTGGTGGATTGGGCGCAGGCTCACGGGCGGCGCTGGGCGTTCACCTTGTCGAATGCAGGCGCCTACTATGCGGAGTTTCGCGACAGCCTCGAGGCGCTCGACGAAATCCGGTGGGACGCGGTGATGTCCAACGCCTGGTCCGCCGCCGAGGTCCGGGAGGGCAAGCAGGCCGAGTTCCTCCTGCACGACAGCGTCCCGTGGGACCTCGTGGAGCGGATCGGGGTGTTGAACCAGCCGGTCAAGCTGGCGGTGGAGGCCGGGCTGCGGGGCGCCGCCCACGCGCCGCGCGTCGATCTGCAGCCGACGTGGTATTACTAGGGGGGAGCGATGATCACATTCACCAGCGGCGACATCCTGAAGTCGGGCGCCGAGGCGCTCGTCAACACCGTCAACTGCGTCGGCGTCATGGGCCGGGGCGTCGCGCTGCAATTCAAGAACGCGTTCCAGGATAATTATGAGGCCTATGCGCGGGCGTGCGAAGCGCAGGAGGTCCAGCCGGGCCGGATGTTCGTCTATGAGCGTCATCGCCTGGATACGCCGCGCTTCATCATCAATTTCCCGACCAAACGCCACTGGCGCGGCAAGAGCCGGATGGAGGACATCGACGCCGGCCTGATCGACCTGGTTCGCGTGATCCGCGAGCGGAAGATCCGGTCGATCGCCATTCCGCCGCTCGGCAGCGGCCTGGGCGGGCTGGATTGGCGTCAGGTGCGGCCGCGCATCGAGCAAGCCCTGGAGGCAGTCCCGGATGTCGAGGTCATCGTCTATGAGCCGGGCGGCGCGCCCGCGGCCGACGCGATGTCGAGGGCGCGCGCGGCGCCCGCGATGTCGCCGGGCCGCGCGGCGCTGGTCGGGCTGGTCGACCGATATCTCAACGGCCTGCTGGACCCGTTCGTCAGCCTGCTCGAGGTTCACAAGCTGATGTACTTCATGCAGGAGGCCGGCGAACCGCTGAAGCTGCGCTACGCCCAGGCCTTTTACGGGCCCTACGCCGAGAACCTCCGGCATGTCCTGCGCGAGGTCGAAAGCCACTATCTGTCCGGCTACGCCGATGGCGGCGACGCGCCCACCAAGCGGCTGGAGCTGGTGCCCGGCGCGGTCGTCGACGCCCAGGCCAAGCTCAAGGACGCCCCCGAGACCCAGGCGCGCTTCGAGCGCGTGACCGACCTGGTCGGGGGCTTCGAGTCGCCGTTCGGCCTGGAGCTTCTGGCGACCGTGCACTGGGTCGCGACCCGTCTGGACGCCGGGAGCGCGGACGCGGCGGTGTCCGAGACCTACGCCTGGGGCGAGCGCAAGCGTCAGTTCTCGCCCGAGCAGGTGCGACTGGCCTATGACGTCCTGCAGGACAAGGGCTGGTTGGCGTCGCGGCCGCTGGCGGCCTGATGGCGACCCATCGCGTTCAGCTTCAGGCCAAGCAGGACCATATCGAGACCGTCGTCCGCACGACGGAGCCGCTGCGCGCGATCGCCGAACTGGTGTGGAACGGCTTCGACGCGGGCGCCACGCGCGTCCATGTCGAATTTCGGCGCACGGCGCTGGGCGGCGTCGACGAGATCATCGTCAACGACGACGGGGAGGGGATCAGCGCGGACCGGGCGGACCGGGACTTCGGACAACTCGGCGAATCCTGGAAACGCTCCGCCGCGCCGAGCGGCCGCGCCTACCACGGCAAGGAGGGACGGGGTCGGCTGCGGTTCTTCTCCCTGGCCGACCGCGCCCGCTGGACCTCGCGGTACGCGAGCGAGGACGGTCTCAAACAGCTGTCGATCGACATCCGCGCCGAAGCCATCGAGACCGCCGAGATCGGCGATCCGGAGCCGGCGATCGGCGCCCCGGGCGTTTCGGTGTCGCTGCATCCGCTGAAGCAGAACCTCGACGCCCTAATCACCGACGAGCAGCGCCGGCAGTTCACCGCCATCTTCGCCCAGTATCTGAAGCTCTACCCGCAGCTGGAGCTGTGGTACGACGGCGCTCGGATCGATCCGTCGACGGCGATCGCCGACGCCGTCTCCGTCGTCCTGCCGCCCATCGTCGGCAAGGACCGGACGATCCGCGACGTGAAGCTCGACATCGTCGAATGGTCGACGCCGATCGACAGCCGCAAGATCCACTTCTGCGGCGACAATGGCATTGTACTCGGCTCGCAGCCGGCGCGGATCAATGCGCCCGACTTCGCCTTCTCGATCTACGCGACCTCCAGCTTCTTCGTCGAACTCGCCGCCGACAACCTGCTCGAACTGGAGCTGACCGACGGCGATTTCGCCAAGGTCGTCGAGGCGGTCCGCGATCAGTCGCAGGCGCACTTCCGCCGACGCGGCCACGAGCGGGCCGGACGCCTGATCGAGGAGCTCAAGGCCGCGGGAGCCTATCCTTACGAGGGGGACCCGACCGATACGCTTCAGCAGCGGGAGCGGGACGTGTTCGACATGGCGACCTACGCCGTGTCCAACTACTCCAAGGAGTTCCGCAAAGCCGACACCGGCCTGAAGCGGATGACCCTGACCCTGCTGCGTGAGGCGCTGCGGCACAATCCGGACTCGCTCACCCAGATCCTGCACGCCGTGGTGGGGCTCCCCAAGGAGCGGCAGAACCAGTTCTCGGCCCTGCTCAAGAAGACCGAGCTGTCCAACATCATCGCGGCGTCCAGCCTGATCGCGGACCGGATCGCCTTCCTCCAGACGCTGCGCCAGGCGGTGTTCGACACGGACGGCAAGAAGGTCATCCGCGAACGCGGCGGCCTGGACCTGCTGGTGCGGGACAACACCTGGATCTTCGGCGAGCAGTTTCACCTCGCGGTTCCCGAAGCGGGCTTGACCAAGGTGATGCAACGGGTCTCGGAGGACCTGGGCGGGAAGCGCGCCGGCGGGCGGGTCACCAAGCCGGACGGTCGCACCGGCCGGGTCGACCAGTTGCTCGGCCGCAGCATCCCCGGGCCCCATCAAGAGAAGCGGGAGTATCTGATCGTGGAGCTCAAGCGGCCCTCGGCCAAGGCCGATCGCAAGATGCTCAACCAGATTTCCGACTACGCCCTGGCCCTGGCCGGCGCGCCCGACTTCCGGCACACCGACACGCGGTGGAACTTCTTCCTGGTCGTGGGCGAATACGACGACATCGTCGGACAGGCGATCACCCAGGAAGGACGCGAGATCGGCATCGCGGTGCGACAGCCCAACTATACGGTGTGGGTGCGATGCTGGGGCGAAATCCTCCGCGAATGCGACGCCCGGCTCCAGTACATCCAGGACCACCTCAAGGTGGAAGTTTCAGACGAGGAGATCGCCAGCCGGCTTCGGGCCTTGCAGACAAGCTTCGGCCGGGAGGCCGGCGACGACCCCGAGACCTCGCCGGGGTCCTGACCTGCGACTGGCGCTTTCAGACAGCGGGTTCGTCGTTTCCAACTGCGCCGCCTCGGCTGCGCGCGATCCGCTCTAGTCGAGCGCGACGGCCTGCGGCCGCGCGGCGCGGAACTGGGGCCAGGCTTCGCCGAGCACCTTGATTGCCGAGCGGAAGAACAGGAGGGCGATGACGCCGCCGACGAGGATGTCGGGCCAGCCGGCGTCGGACCAGGCCACCCCGCCCGCCGCGATGAGCACGCCGGTGTTGGCGATGACGTCGTTGCGGGAGCACTCGAAGGTGCTCGACAGGTTCACGTCGCGGTTCCGGAACCGGTAGAGCATGGCGAGGCAGGCGAGGTTCGCGACCAGGGCGATCGCGCCGAACACGCCCATGGTCTCGGCGGTCGGGGTGATGTCGCCCATCAGCTTGCGGACCACTTCCAGGAAGACCCAGACGCCGAAGGCGGCGATGACGGCGGCCTTCACGAGCGCCGCTCCGGCGCGCCAGCGCAGGCTGCGCTTCAGGGCGTAGAGGCTCAGTCCGTAGACGAGGGCGTCGCCGAGCATGTCGACGGAATCGGCCATCAGGGCAGTGGACCGCGCGAACAGACCCGCCCCGAACTCGGCGAAGAACATCAGCAGATTGATCGTCAGTACGATGACCAGCACGCGCCGGACGTCGGCGTGCTCACCCAGCGCGGCGATCTCGTCGCCCTTGGCGGAACAGCAGTCATCGCCCGCGAAGTGGGTATGGGCCGGGACGATGGGCGCGGTCGTGACGAAGGACGGCTTGGAGGCGCAGGGGCTCGGTCCGGCGCAGCACCCCGCCTCTGCCGGGGCGGCCACCGGCTCCAGGACGTTCCGGCTTGAACAGGTCGGTCCGACCTCGTCGGACGTCGGAGGGGAGCAGCAGTCTTTCATCGGAGCGAGCCTTGCCGGAAACGTGTCGGCCGCCGATATACGATCTATAGTCCCTATAGGTTCAAGGCCTTTGACAGAGAGATTTTCTATCGGCGAGTTGGGGCGGCGCGCCGGCTGCAAGGTGGTCACCATCCGCTACTACGAGCAGATCGGTCTGCTGGACGCGCCGGAACGCGGGGAGGGCGGCCACCGGGTCTATGAACGGGCGCATCTGGACCGGCTGTTCTTCATCCGGCGCGCCCGCGATCTCGGCTTCTCGCATGACGACATCCGCAGCCTGTTGACGCTGTCCACCGGGCCTGCCGCCGGTCCGTGCCAGGCGGTCGATCACGTGGCGGCGGCGCATCTGGATGCGGTGCGGGTCAAGATCTCGGATCTTCGGCGGTTGGAAAAGACCCTTGTCTCGGTGCTCGACCAGTGTGGGCGGACGACGGTCGAAGCCTGCTGCGTCCTCGACGCCCTGAGAGCGCCTCCAGGTGACGGCTCGAGCTGGGTCTCCCTGTCCGCCCCGTGAAGCTGATCCCGCTTGGTCGGATGGGATCGGGTGGCGCGGCCGCCTTAAGCGCCGTTGTGTCGTCCGAAGGGGCGCGTCGAGCCATCCGCGAGGATCAGGAGAGTGACATAGGGCTCTCGGCCGGCGGCCTCCATGCCGGGCGATCCGGCCGGCATGCCGGGTGCGGTCAGGGCGCGCGCGGTGGGCGCTTCACGCACAAGCCGTTCGACATCCGACGCGGGCACATGGCCTTCGATCGCGTAGCGGCCGACCACGCCGGTGTGGCACGACGCGAGGCGGTCCGGTATCCCGTGACGGGCCCGGATCGGGGCGAGGTCATCAAGATCGACCACCCGCGCCGTCCAGCCTGCGTCGCGCATGTGCGCGACCCAGCCGCCGCAGCAGCCGCACCAGGGCGTCTTGTAGACGGTGATACGCCGCGCGCCCCGGCCGGCGGTCTGCGCCTGGGCGAGGGGCGGGAGGGCGGCGGTCGCCAGGCCGGTGACAAGCGCGGCGCGGCGGGTGAGACGAGGAGAGGACATGACGGCTCCGGCGGACGGACCTGATCCTAGCAGCACGCCGGCTCCGCGCACGCGACACGTCGCCGCTGGCAGGGTGGTTGGCAGGCCCGTGGACTTTGTAACAGATTGCCACCTCCGCAGAACGGAAGTAACGAACGCGCGATGACCTCGTCGATGACGACATGGGCCAAGCTGATCGCGGTGATGACACTTGTCTTCGCCGCCTTCTTCTTTGCGCCCGCCGTCGACGCCGCGACCTGCATGCCGGAGCCCCCAGCAGCGCACGCGTTCGTCGATCACAATCCCGACGACGGCGACCACGGCGACCCGTCCGGAAGCCATGGCATCTGCGCGCACGGACACTGCCACCATACCTCCACGGCACGCACTCACGGCGTCGACGCCATCGCACCCGCGTTCGGCGAACTGCTGCTGCAAAGCGGCCGCCACGACGACGTCCTGGCCTCGGTCACGCCCGACGGCCTGAAGCGACCGCCCAGAGTCTGACCGAAGGCCTGCGCCCTTGCGGGCGCCTCTTCGTGATCAGAAATCTGGAAATGGAACATGTCTCCCACATCTCGCCGGCGACCGCGTCTCGCGGTCGGCTGCGCGGTTGCTGCGATCGCAGCGACTCTGGTCAGTCCCGCCTGGGCTGACCCCGCCCCGACCTACGCCCAACTGCTCGCGCAGCTCGGCCAGACGCCCGCCACCCTGGAGGCGGGCGCGAACCTCGACGCCGCGGAAGCCCGCGTGCGTCAGGCCCGTGTGCGTCCCAACCCCGTGCTCGGGCTCGATGTCGAGAACGCGTACGGCTCCGGCCCCTTCTCGGGGATGGACAACGCCGATACGACCCTCGCGTTGAGCACGGACCTCGAATTGTGGGGACGTCGCGCGAGCCGCATCGCCGCCGCGCGCGCCGAGGCCGGCGCCGTCGGCCTGCAGCGCGATCTTGCGGTGATCGACGCCGCCGGTCGCCTGGCCCTGGTCTATTCCGAAGCCGAGGCGGCGCAGCGCCGCGCGGCCTTGGCGGACGAAGTCCTGACCCTGACCCTGGCCGACGCCCGCGCCGCCTTGGCGCTGGTGGAGGAGGGGCGCGAGCCGCTCCTGCGCGGCATCCAGGGCGAGGCCGAAGCCGCGTCGGCCCGGGCGACCCTCGACGAAGCCGTCGCCGAACGGGACGCCGCCTACGCTCGCCTCACCGCCGTGGCGATGATCCCGTCGCCCGTGACGCGCATCGACGTCAGTCTGCTGGACGAGGCGCCGTCCGGGGTGGGCTCCGCGATCAACGACGCGCCCACCGTGCGCGTGGCCGAGGCCGAGCGCACGGCCGCCGAACGCCGGATCGACGTGCAACGTGTCCAGGCCCGCCCGGACATCAGCGCCAGCGTGGGCATTCGCCGCTTCGAGGCGGAGGACGCCACCGCGCTTACCTTCGGGATCAGCATGCCGCTGCCGCTGTTCGACCGGAACCGGGGAAACATCGAGGCGGCGCAGGCCGAGTTCAGGGCGGCCGACGCCCGCCTGATGTCGGCGCGGCAGGAGGCCCAGGCCGACCGGGCCGCCGCGGTGGCGCGCCTGGCCGCCTCGGTGAGCCGCGTGTCCGCCGCCGACGCCGGCGTCACCGCGGCCGAGGAGGCCTACCGGCTGTCGCGCATCGGCTTCGAGGCCGGTCGCATCTCCCAGGTCGAGCTGCGCGTCACCCGAACCGCCCTCGTCAACGCGCGGTCCGCCGCCGTCGACGCCCGCCTCGCGCGCGTCCGCGCCGAAATCGATCTCGCGCGCCTGGACGGCCGCGCCCCCTTCCAAGGAGCCCAGTGATGCGCAAGCGCACATCCAACAAGACCCTGTTGATCGGCGGCGTCGCCGCCCTCGTCGTCCTTGGCGGCGGCGGGCTCTATCTCGCCACGCGAGGCTCCGACGCGCCGCCGGCCCCGGCGGCCGCCGAGGGCGAAGCCGGCCATGCCGAGGAGGAAGGCGGGCATGCGGAAGGCGAGGCCGGTCATGCCGAGGAGGGCGAGGCCGAAGAAGGCCGCGTCGAACTGACCGCCGCGCAGATCCAGGCGGCCGGCATCTCGGTCGTCGGGGTCACCGCCGGCGGCGGGGCCGAGACGCGCCTCGCCGGGCGGGTCGAGCCGATGGTTGATTCCCGCGCCGCCGTCGCCGCCGCGGTCGGCGGCCGGGTCGAGCGGGTGCTTGTGGCGCCCGGTCAGTCGGTTCGCGCCGGACAGCCGCTCGTCAGCGTCGTCAGCGGCGAAGCCGCAACCTTCCGCGCCGACGCCGATGCGGCGGCGGCCTCCGCCGAGGCCGCGCGTCAGGCCTATCAGCGGAACCGCAACCTGTCCGAACAGGGGGTGGTCGCCCGACAGGAGGTCGAGGCCTCCCGGGCTGAACTGCTCAGCGCAGAGGCGGCGACCCGCGCCGCGCGGGCGCGCTCTGCGGCCGCGGGCTCGCCGAACGCGTCAGGCCGGCTCAGCGTGACCAGCCCCATCTCGGGCGTGGTCAGCAATGTGCAGGTCGGACCGGGCGGCTTCGTCGCCCAGGGCGGCGTGGTCGCCGAGGTGTCCAATCCAGCCCGCGTCGAAATGGTGTTCAACGCGCCGCCGGCCCTAGCCGCCAACGTCCGTCCAGGTGCGACGATGCGGGTTACCGGGCCGTCCGGCGAGTTCGACGCGGTCGTCACCGGGGTCGCCGCGGACGCCGGTCTGAACGAGAGCGGAGCGACCGTCATCCGCGCCCGTCCGTCTTCGGGAACCCTGCCGCCCGCCGGGTCCGCCGTGTCCGGCTCGGTGGTGACCGGTCAGGCGACCTCGGGCGGCATGACCGTGCCGTCCGAAGCGGTCCAGACCGTCGACGGCAATACCGTGGTCTTCGTGCAGGTCCAGGGCGGCTTCCAGGCCACCCAGGTGCTCGCCGGCCGTCAGGCCGCCGGGCGCACCGAAATCCTGCGCGGCCTGACCGGCTCTGAACGCATCGCCTCCGCCAACGCCTTCCTGCTCAAGGCCGAACTGGCCAAGGGCGAGGCCGAGCACGGTCACTAAGGGGGCGATCGCATGTTCAAATTCATCATCGAAGCCTCGGTCAAATTCCGATGGTTCGTGGTCCTCGCCACGGCCCTCGTCTCGGCCTGGGGTCTGTTCCAGCTGACCAAGCTGCCCATCGACGCCGTGCCGGACATCACCAACCGGCAGGTCCAGATCAACACCATCGCCCCGGCGCTCGCGCCCGAGCAGATGGAAAGGCAGGTCACCTATCCCATCGAAACCGCCATGGCCGGCATCCCCGGCCTGCAGAGCACCCGGTCCCTGAGCCGCAACGGCTTCAGCCAGGTCACGGTCATCTTCACCGACCAGACGGACATCTACTTCGCCCGCCAACAGGTGGCCGAACGGATGGCCCAGGCCCGTGAGAATCTCCCCGAAGGGGTCGAGCCGGGTCTGGCTCCGATCACCACGGGTCTCGGCGAGGTGCTGATGTGGACGGTCGATTACAAGCCGTTCAACTCCCAGAACCTCGCCAAACCGGGCCAGCCCGGCTGGCAGGCCGGCGGCGCCTATCTGACGCCGGAAGGCGAGCTGCTGACTACACCGCAGGGGCGGGCGACCTATCTGCGGACCGTTCAGGACTGGATCATCGCCCCGCGCATGCGCACGGCGGCTGGTCTGGCCGGCGTGGACGTCAACGGCGGCTATGTGAAGGAGTTCGCGGTCCGTCCCGACGCGGCGAAGCTGGCCAGCTATGGTCTGGGGCTCAGCGATCTGATCCTGGCGCTGGAGAACGCCAACACCCAGGCGGGCGCCGGCTATGTCCAGCGCTCGGGTGAAGCCCTGACCGTCCGCACCGACGCCCTGGCACAGACCATTCCGGATCTGGCCCAGGCCCCTGTCGTCAACCGTAACGGTCTGGTCGTCCGCGTCGCCGATGTCGCCACCGTCGAGGTGGGGCAGGCGCCCCGTCTCGGCGGCGCAAGCCGCGACGGCCACGAAGCGGTTATCGGCACGGCCCTGATGCTGGCGGGCGGCAACAGCCGCACGGTCGCCCAGGCCGCCGCCGAACGTCTTGAGGAAGTCGGCGCCAGCCTGCCGCCGAGCATTGTCGCCGAGCCGGTCCTGAACCGCAGCGCCCTGGTCAACAAGACCATCGCGACTGTGGCTCGGAACCTGACCGAGGGCGCGCTGCTGGTGATCGTGGTGCTGTTCCTGCTGCTCGGGAATATTCGCGCCGCCAGCATCACCGCGCTGATGATCCCGATCAGCTTCCTGTTCGCCATTATCGGCATGAACCGGTTCGGGATCAGCGGTAACCTGATGAGCTTGGGCGCGCTGGACTTCGGCCTTCTGGTCGATGGCGCGGTCATTGTCGTTGAAAGCACTTTGCTGATGCTGTCGCAGAAGCGCATCGAGGTCGGTCGGGCGCTGACGCGCAAGGAGCGCCTGAGCGTCGCCGCGGCCGCAGCGATGAAGATGGTCAAGCCGGCGGCGTTCGGTCAGCTGATCATCCTGCTGGTCTTCACCCCGCTGCTGATGCTCGAAGGGGTCGAGGGCAAGACCTTCATCCCCATGGGCGCCACCGTCATGCTGGCCCTGGTCGGCGCCTTCATCTTCTCCTTCACCTTCGTGCCGGCGATGACGGCGCTGCTGGTGCGCGAGCCGAAGAAGATCGACGTGGACGAGCACGGTCACGCGCACGAGCACGAGACCTTCATCATCCGCTGGGTCCGCCGCTGGGCCGAACCGGCGATCCGGGCGGCGGTCGGCCGTCCCAAGATCGTTCTGATCGCGGCGCTGGGCGCGCTGGCGGTGGGCGGCGTCGCCTTCACCACCCTGGGCCGGGAGTTCATCCCGACCCTGGACGAGGGCGACATCGCCATGCAGGCGCTGCGCGTTCCGTCGGCCTCGCTCGAACAATCCCTCGCCATGCAGATGGCGATCGAGCGCGCCATCGCGGCCCAGCCGGAGGTGGAGACCATCTTCGCCCGGACCGGCACGGCCGAAGCGGCCGTCGATCCCATGCCGCCGAACATCTCCGACGCGGTCATCATCCTGAAGGACCGCAAGGAATGGCCGGATCCGCGGCTGGAGAAGGAGGAGTTGATCGCCCGGTTCGAGGAACTGGCCTCGGCCCAGCTCGGCAACAGCTTCGAGTTCAGTCAGCCCATCGAGCTCCGGTTCAACGAACTGATCTCGGGCGTCCGGACCGATCTGGCGGTCATGGTCTACGGCGATGACTTCACCCAGTTGCAGGCCACGGCCGACCAGGTAGCCAATGTCCTGCGTAACACCGAAGGTTCAGCCGATGTGCGGGTGGAACAGGCCTCCGGTCTGCCGACCCTGACGGTCAGCGTCGATCGGTTCGCTGCGGCCAACTACGGCCTGTCAGCAGCGGACGTGTCCAACGCCGTCTCCGCAGCCATCGGCGGCGCCGAGGCGGGGCAGATCTTCGAGGGAGACCGTCGCTTCGACGTGGTGGTTCGTTTGGCGGATGAAACCCGCAACGATCCGGCGGCGCTCGCCGCGCTCCCGATTACGACGACGACCGGCATCACCGTGCCTCTGTCCTCGGTCGCCCGCATCCAGATCGCGGAAGGTCAGAACCAGATCAGCCGCAACGACGGCAGCCGGCGCATGGTTGTCCAGGCCAATGTGCGCGGACGCGATCTGGGCGGTTTCGTCACGGACGCCCAGGCGCGCGTTCAGGAGCAGGTCCAACTTCCGGCCGGCTATTCCCTGACCTGGGGCGGCCAGTTCGAGAACCTGAAGCGGGCCGAGCAGCGGCTGGGTCTGGTGATCCCGGTCGTCTTCATCCTGATCGGCATCCTGCTGTTCATGGCCCTGGGCTCGTTCGCGGAGGCCGGACTGGTCTTCGCCTGCGTGCCTCTGGCCCTGGTCGGAGGAGCGCTGGCCCTGCTGTTGAGGGGCATGCCCTTCTCGGTGTCCGCGGCGGTCGGTTTCATCGCCGTCTCCGGCGTGGCGACATTGAACGGGCTGGTCCTGATGCAGGCGATCCGCGAACGGCTCCAGGGCGGGGCGGAACCCATGGTCGCCGCCATTGAGGGCGCCTCCAGCCGTCTTCGCGCGGTTCTGACCACGGCCCTGGTGGCGATCGTTGGCTTCATTCCGATGGCGATCGCCCACGGGGCCGGCGCGGAGGTGCAGAAGCCTCTGGCGACCGTGGTCATCGGCGGTCTTCTGACCGCCACGGCCCTCACCCTCCTGGTCCTGCCCACCTTCGCGGCCAAGGCCGTGAAGCACCGCACCGCGGAAGGACTGGAGGAATGAGCGGGGCCCACGACACGGAGCAGATCCAGCGCCGTCTCCTGCTTGTGGTGCTGGTTCTGAACGCTCTGCTGTTCGTGGGCCTCGGAGTCGGCGGCCTCGCCGCCGACTCCAGCGCTCTGCTGGCCAACGCCGTAGACAACGGGTCGGACGCGGCCGTCTATCTGATCAGCTTCCTCGCCGTCGGGCGGGCGCTGATCTGGAAGACCCGCGCCGCACAGGCCTCCGGCGTGATGCTGCTGATCTTCTCGGTCCTGGTCCTGCTCGACGCCCTGCGTCGGACGCTGACCGGGACCGAGCCGGTCGGTCCGACCATGATGGTCCTCGCCGTCGTGGCGGCGGTCATCAACCTGATCTGTCTTCTGCTCATCCGTCGCCAGCACAGCGGCGACGTCAACATGAAGGCTGCGGAGACCTTCAGCCTCAACGACTTCGCCTCCAACGGCGGCATCCTCGTCGCCGGCGGTCTGGTGATGTGGCTCGACCAGTCCTGGCCCGACCTGCTGGTCGGGGTTCTGGTCGCCGCCATCGCCGCCAAGGGCGGCCTCGACATTCTTCGCGACGCCCGGGACGCCCGGCGCGCCGCCACGGACACAAATCCATGAGCCCCAACCCGATCGACATCGCGTCCGTCCAGCAGTGGCGCAAGCTCTTCATCGCCGCCGGCCTGTTCGCGCTGCTGGCCTGGACCGCCCTGGTCAAGGCCCAGCCCTGGCTCGAACATCCCGTCGAACACCTCGGCCTGGTGGCCATCATGGCCTGCGTCCTCGGACGGGCCTGGTGCTCGCTCTACATCGGCGGACGCAAAAAGCAGGAGATCGTCACCAGCGGACCCTATTCGCTGTGCCGCAATCCGCTCTACGTCTTCAGCTTCATCGGAGCCTTCGGCGTCGGCGCCCAGACCGGAAGCCTCAGCGTCGGCCTCGCGTTCGCCCTGGCGTGCTGGCTGGTCTTCCTCATCGTCGCGAGACGCGAGGAGACCTATCTGGGGACCGCCTTCGGCGAGACCTACAGGACGTATTTCCAACGCACCCCGCGCTTCCTGCCGGATCCGCGACTGTGGCGCGACGAGACGGAGCTCTCGATCCGCCCCGCGTTCTTCCTGCGAACCGTGCGCGACGGGCTCGTCTTCCTCCTCGCCCTGCCGGTGTTCGAGGGTCTGGAGCATCTCCAGAACCTCGGCTGGCTCGACGCCGTCATCTCCCTGCCCTGAGGGAGCGCCGCCATGGATCGCAAACGCCTGGTCACCCTGCTCAGCGCGATCCTCGCCCTGGCCGCCTTCGCGGCGGGCGTCGTCGCCCAGCGCGCCGGCGTCTTAATCCCGGATCGCTCCGATTTTACCCGTGACCTCTCCTGAGGACCCCGATCATGCCCAAGACCGTCAGACTGAATATTCCGGTTCTGCTTCCCCATGCGCCTGACGCCCAGGACGGCTGCGTCGGCCGGTTGGTGGCGCTGGTGCGCGCCGAACCGGGCGTGTCCGAAGTCCATCTGGCGGAGGGCGAGGACGGGCCGGAGCTGTGCATCCACTATGACCCCGAGGTCCTGTCTCTCGCCCAGGTTCGCCGCCGGGCCCGTCAGGCGGGCGCGCAGGTCAGCGAGCGGTTCGGCCACCTGACGGGACGGGCGGACGGCGTCCGGCACGCGCGCCACGCCCGCACGCTCGCGGCCGAGCTGGGCGATGAAGCCGGCGTCATCGAAGCCGCGCTGGATCCGGCGGGCGCCTTGCGTCTGGAGTTCGACCGTCAGGCCACGAGCCGCGAGAGATTGGTCGAGCGCCTGGCGTCTCTTGGTCTCACGTTGACAGAGACGTCGGCCGTCGCCGGCCCATCGACGGCTGTGGGTCCGGCGCCGCAAGCGGCCCCCAACGCGGCGTCGGGTCATGGTCCGGACGACGGCCACGATCACGGACACGCCGAGGGCGATGGACACGACCACGGCCATTCCGAAGGCGACGGCCATGACCATAGCCATGGCGGGGTGCTGGGGCCGAACACGGAGCTGATCTTCGCCGTGGGGAGCGGCGTCGCCCTGACGGTCGGCTGGCTGATCGAGAAATTCGTCCCGGGCCTGCCGGAATGGCTTCCTTTCGCGCTCTTCCTGATCGCCTACGGCCTAGGCGGCTGGTTCACCGTCGGCGAAGCCATCGGCAACCTGCGGCGCAAGCGGTTCGAGATCGACACCCTGATGCTGGTGGCGGCCGCCGGCGCGGCCGCGCTGGGCGCCTGGGCGGAGGGGGCGCTGCTATTGTTCCTGTTCAGCCTGGGGCACGCGCTCGAGCATTACGCCATGGGCCGCGCCAAGAAGGCGATCGAGGCGCTGGCCGCCCTGGCGCCGCGCACCGCCCATGTGCGGCGCGGCGATCAGGTCGTCGAACTGCCCGTGGAGCAGCTGGAGATCGGCGACCTGGTCGTCGTCCGCCCGAACGAGCGGCTTCCGGCCGACGGCTTCGTGATAAAGGGCACGTCCAGCGTCAACCAGGCGCCGGTCACCGGCGAGAGCATCCCGGTCGACAAGCAGCCGGTCGCGGACGCCGAGGAGGCGCGGGCCCGGCCCGCATCGGTCGCGGCGGCGTCGGTGGTCTTCGCCGGCACGATCAACGGCGGCGGCGCGATCGAGATCGAGACGACGCGGCGCTCCAATGACACGACCCTGGCCAAGGTCGTCCGGATGGTCAGCGAGGCCGAGACCCAGAAGTCGCCAACCCAGCGCTTCACCGATCGCTTCGAGCGCGTTTTCGTCCCGCTGGTCCTCGGTCTGGCCTTCGTCCTCCTGTTCGCCTGGGTGGTCGTCGACGAGCCGTTCCGCGACAGCTTCTACCGGGCCATGGCCGTGCTGGTGGCGGCGAGCCCCTGCGCCCTGGCCATCGCCACGCCCAGCGCGGTTCTGTCCGGCGTGGCGCGGGCGGCCCGGGCCGGGGTCCTGGTCAAGGGCGGAGCGCCGCTGGAGAACCTGGGCGCGCTGGACGCCATCGCCTTCGACAAGACCGGAACCCTCACCGAAGGCAAGCCGCGGATCACCGATGTCGTGCCCTTCGGCCAGACGACCGAAGACGAACTGCTGAAGATCGCCGTCGCCGTCGAACGGCTCAGCGACCATCCGCTCGCGGAGGCGATCGTCCGGGATGGGAGCCAGCGCCTGGCGACCGCGCCCGCGCGAACCGCGACCGATCTGCGCAGCCTGACGGGGAAGGGGGTCACCGCCCGGCTGGAGGGGGAGGAGATCTGGATCGGCAAGCCGGAGATGTTCGGCACCGACGGCATCGCGCCGCTCGGCCCCGATACGGAGATCGCCGTCGCCGCCCTGCGCAACGAGGGCCGCACCCTCATGGTGGTGCGGCAGGGGAACAAGGACCTCGGCGTCATCGGGCTTCTGGACACGCCCCGGGCGACGGCGCGCGAGACGCTGACGGCGCTGCGCGCGCTCGGCATCCGCCGGATGATCATGATCTCGGGCGATCATCAGAAGGCCGCCCAGGCGGTCGCCGGGCAGGTCGGCCTGACCGAGGCCTGGGGCGACCTGATGCCGGAGGACAAGGTCGAGGCCATCAAGAAACTGCGGGCGGAGGCCAAGGTCGCCATGGTCGGGGACGGGGTCAACGACGCCCCGGCGATGGCGACGGCGACCGTGGGCGTCGCCATGGGGGCGGCCGGTTCGGACGTCGCCCTGGAGACGGCCGACGTCGCCCTGATGGCCGACGACCTGTCCAAGCTGCCGTTCACCGTCGGCCTCAGCCGGCAGACCCGACGCATCATCCGTCAGAATCTGTTCGTCAGCCTCGGCGTGGTGGCCTTCCTCGTTCCGGCGACGATCTTCGGGCTCGGCATCGGTCCGGCGGTGGCCCTCCACGAGGGGTCGACGCTGCTGGTCGTCTTCAATGCGCTGCGTCTGCTCGCCTGGCGTAGCCCGCGAGAGGCTGCGTGAACTCGCAAACCCCAAGCACAGGAGAACCCCTATGAAACGCATCGGATGGGTCAGCGTGATCGCGCTCTTCCTTCTCGTCTCGGTGTTCGGCTTCGGCGTGTTGTCCCGCCAGGCCGCGAGACCGTCCGCGACCCCGGTGGTCGATGCCCGGCCGATCGATCAACACGCCGGCCACAGCGACGCGGCGGCCGACAGCCCGGCGACCCGGTCCTACAAGGAGGCCAACGCACGGATGCATTCGGCCATGGAGATCGAGTACAGCGGCGACGCCGACGTCGACTTCATGCGGGGCATGATCGCCCACCACGAGGGCGCGGTCGCCATGGCCAGGATCGCGCTCGAGCACGGCTCCGATCCGGAGGTACGCGGCCTCGCCCAGGAGGTCATCCGGACCCAGGAGGCGGAGATCGTCCGCATGCGGGTGTGGCTGGCCACCCGCGAGAGCCGGCCGAACTAGGCCGATGGGCTCGAAGCGGTCCACGATCCACAGCCGGGCGCCCCGCTGGCGTCACGGCAAATACCGCGCCCGGGGCCGGTCCCGGCGCCCGCGTCCGCCGGCGCCGTTCCGGCCGGTTCGGGACACCCTGATTGCAGTCGGGGCCGGCCTCGCGGCCGCGTTCGTCGTCTTCTGCGTGGCGGCGCCCTTGGCGACGACCTACCGGATTCCCCTGTACGGTGCGTTCGGCGGGTTGATGCTGCTGTTGACCGCCTTGACCTTCCGGATGGCGGCGAAGGACCCAGCCGGCCGGATGTTGGCCGCCATCCTGGCGCTGGTGTGCGTTCTCGGGACCGCCGCCTTGTACGTCGGACGCGATCAGATCAAGCTCACGCCGCCCCACAGGCACGCCGTTCCAGACGCCGCCGCTTCCGTCAGGCCCGGCCAATGACGGCCGGGGAGGCCACTGCGCGGGTTCCCGTCCGGATCGCGCGGGGGGGATGGCTCGACATTCTACGTTTCGTGGCGGCCGCCCTGATCATCCTTTACCATTTCCGCGAGGCCGCCCCGGTGGCGCTCGGCGCGGTTCATCCAGTCTTCGACCGGGGCTACCTGTTGACGAATTTCTTCATCATCGACTCGGGCTACGTCCTCGCGCGCATCTACGGGGAGGGCTTCGCCAATCGCACTCTTCCGTTTCCAGGCTATGCGCGCCAGCGGCTTCTCCGCGTCGCGCCCTCTCATCTCGTCGTCATCGCCGCGCTCGCGCTGCTCGTCGCGACCGCCGCCGCCGTCGGCATCCGTCCGAGCAACCCGCAATGGTTCGCCTGGCCCGAGCTTCCGGCCCAGGTCTTCCTCGTCCAGGCGTACGGCGTCCCGGGCGGGCAGGGCTGGAACGCCCCGACCTGGACGCTGTCCGCCCTGCTGGGCTGCTACCTGGCCTTGCCGTGGATCTGCAGGGCGCTCTGGCGCGTCCGGCCGTGGCTCGTGGTTGCGGGCGTCGTAGTCCTACTCCTAGCGGCGGATGGCGCGAGCCGGGCATGGTTGGGCGACCCCCTCTACCGGCTTCCGCTCCGTCACGGGTTCATCCGGGCGCTGCCCCTGTTCCTGCTGGGCGTCGCGGCCGCGATCCTGGGCGCGCGCGTCTGGGTCCCGCCGGTCCGTGCGGCATGGATGGGGCTCGCCGCCTTCGCGGGTCTGATCGCGGCCCAGGCCGTGTCCGATCTCGCCCTGATTTCGCTTCTCCTGCTCACCGTCATGATCTGGGCCGCCGGAGCCCTGCCCGTGGCGCGGCCCTCGCGGCTGGTCGAGCAGCTTGGTCTTATGTCCTTCGCCATGTTCCTGACCAACGAAGTGACCCGGATCGTCTGGTTTGGCGCGTTCGACGCCATTGGCCAGGCGGCCTGGCCGGCGACCGTTCGCTGGGGCGTCTGGGCGCTGGGTGTGGCCTCCGCCTTTGCGGCGGCGGCGGTGTTCCGATACGGCTTCGACGGACCGGTGCAAGCTTGGCTCAATCCGCCGCGGCGACCCCCGGCGCAGCCGGGCGTGAGTTCCGATCGCCCGGTCGCCTGAAGGGCGCATCACCGATCTATGTGCAACTGGGCGCGGCTCGGCTGTTCGCCGATCAGATGCCCGATCGGTCAATCGTCGGGCTCAGGCCGCGAGCACGCGGCCATATCCCTAAGTTCAGGGTTCGGGAACCGCACGGCGCGGCGGGCGTAGACGGCGAGTGCGCTTTCGCTTCTCCAGGAGCCATCCTAATCCGGGCGCGGTTGTCTCGGTGATTGACGACCCGCCGCAGGGATCGAACTGAGTGATCGAGTTCGGCGACGGCGTGGTGATCGTCGCGGGGGCTCGAACGGACGGCGACGCCCATCTTCTGGATATCCCGGCCTATCGCACAGCCAGAGGATCGAACGTCGGACCCGGCCAGTGGCGCGTAGCCCGATCTCCGCGCGGGTGCTGGCGCCTATCCCATCGGGTCGACAGTCTCGGGGTCGTATGCGACCTCACAAGATGGGTGATGCTCTAACGGTCGAAGGTCTCGGCGATGCGCTTATCCGGCGGCCATAGCGCGAATGGTCAGCTCGATGATGAACTCCCCGCCCATGTAGGCTGCGGCCGCGAGCAGGCCTGCGACGGCGGCGATGAACATCGCCCACGCGAGAGACGCGCCAAGGCCTCGCCGCCGGTCTCTCCCGAGTCTGCCGAGCACAGGTCTCGAGAACGCCAAGTCTCGCTCGGGTACGGTCGGGGTCGCAAGGCGGTCGCGCAGGTTCTGGTCAGGGAGAGGGGTCATGGGCAGGGGTCCGATGCAGCGAGCCAGGTTCTGAGCAGGGGCGTCGCCCGCGCCAGGTGGGACTTTACAGTGCCGATCGGCAGGCCGGTTTCCTCCGCGGCCTCCCGATGGGTCAGGCCTTCGCCATGGACGAGCAGCACGCAGAGCCGCTGACCCGGCGTCAGACGGGACAGACAGGCCTGAAGGTCTATCCGGTCTTCCGCTCGCAAGTCGACTGGCGTCTCCGCCTCGTCGTCTGTGGCCGCGTCTTCCAGATCATGGCGCAGCCGAACCTGGTCGACAATGGCGTGAACGGCGATCCGTCTCAGCCATCCGTGAAAGGCGCGCGCGTCGCGCAGCCCGGGAAGTTTTCGCCAGGCCTTGATAAAGACCTCCTGCGCCACGTCGTCCGCGGCGGCAGTCGCGCTCGGGAGACTGCGGCGGACCAGACTTCGGACCCAGCCCTGATGTCTGAGCACCAGTTCCGCAAAGCTGGTCTCGTGGCCGGTCATGGCGAGCAGGACGATCTGCTCATCGGCCGGATCGGTCACGGTCGCGGTCCCACGACGACCGTCAGTTGATCGGAAAGCGCTGTATGCAGAGGCCGCCGAGAAGAACGCCGAGCCCGATGACGAACGTCCCGCCGCCGATCGCCAGGACCGGAAAAAGCGCCTTGGGGCTGTCGACGCCTAACAGGACGCCGAACAGGCCGACGCCTGCGCCGACGAAGGTGATGATCAGCCCGCCCACCACCAGACGGACATGCCACCGCGGCCTGTACGGCGCGCGGAGACGCGTGATCAGCTCGGCGTCAAGAAGTACCCCTTGGTCGATCGCGCGCCGGATCGTGGTCTCGGCCGCCTGACGGGAAAGATAGTCGGACCAGGTGGCCGACAGGGCGACGATGGTGAGGAACAACAGGAACAGCAGCACGGTCAGATTCATCCCGCTCTCATGGCGTCACCTGATAGGACGCCTGCCGCGGCGGTCTTGGAGGCGCCCGTCCAGAATATTTTTTGGCTGCATCCAACGGGGCCGAACGCCCCGTCTTCCCCTTCACACACGGGAGAAGATCATGACGCCCCCTTTCACCCTGGCTCCCCGACGCGCCCCACGCCGATCCGGTCTGGCGGTCGTCTTGTTCTTCGCCTTCGGCTTCGCCGCTCCGGTGTCGGCCGCAGACGAGGAGCGGTTCCCCGAGATCCGGTTGGCTTATCGTGACTTGGCGCTCGACACCCCGGCCGGTCTGCGGGCGCTGGTCGAGCGTGTGGACCTCACCGCGGCCGCTCACTGTGCAAGATACGGATCACTGATCGTGCCTTACGAACGACGCGGACAGACCCGCTACTGCATCTACGCCGTCCGGGCGGAGATGCTGCGCGCTATGCCGCGACCTCTGCGGACAGCTTACGACCTTGGTCGTCGGAACCTGCCAAGATGAGGTCTGAAAAGGCAACCCTGGAACCCTGCTGGAGGCCCTGCAGGCGCGCCGGCGCGTTCGCCGCCGCAGTGAGGCAGGCGGAAGACGGCGACCTTAGCCCGCCAGTTCATTCCTGCGTCGCAGACAGCGAATGACGGAGCCAGGAGACAGGCTGCGGGGTTGGACGGCGATCGGAACAGTGCGCCGGGGCGGCGGCCGGGCCAGATGGACGCCCTTCGGCTCCGTCAGCCATCCTCCCGGTCCAAGGGCGCCATGCCCATGCCCGGCGCGTCGAACGGTCCCTGGAGCCACTGAACCAGATACTCCGCCACGGCGCTCAACCATTGCGGTCGCTGGGCGGGGCGGCGACTGTAGTTTTCAAGCGTATGGGCGAGCAGGAAGTCGTACGGTCGTGGATGGATCGCGAACCTGTTGGAGAGCGGCAGGTTCATCTCCAGGGCCGCAGCCGCGAAGAGTGACCGTTGCACATGCCCGTTTCCATCCAGGAAGGGATGGATGAAGCCGAACTGGCTGAAGAGATAAGAGAGCGTCACCAACTGGTCCCACGGCTCGACGAAGGTGTCGATTCGCGCGCGTACGGTCCCGACGAGGCTTTGCATGGCCGAAGGGACGTCCGGCGGGTCCATGAAAGTGAACGTCTGACCCTCGACGATGACGCTCGGACCGCCCATGACACGCCGCGCGAGGGATGTGCCGGGGACGCCGCGATAGCCGCCGGCGTATTCCGGATGGGTTGGCGGGGCGAAGGCGGAGTAGAGGTCTCGATGAAGACCGCGCGGATCGTCCAGGCAGGCCCTCCGATAGATGGGGTCCGTCCGCAGCCTTTCGAAAAGCGTCGCGCTTTCGACGGCCATTCGGTCGTCGAAGTCGGGATGGCGCTGCGGATGCCATTCGGCAGGTGGGAAGGTCATCGACGGTCCTCGACTACGGCGTCGTCTGATCAAGCGGCGCCGATGCTCCAGCGTGGAGCTGAGATGGTCGCGCCGGATCACCTTCCCGGCCTCCGGATTGCGAGTGCGGCGGCTCGCCGACCGGTCTATCACGGATTGGACCCGCAGGCTTGGCGTTCCCCGGTCTCCGGCTCTTGGCCGTCCATCGCACAGGTCGACGGCTTGCCCGACACTATCCTGGCCCCTCCACAGTCAAGCGGGCTCGTGGAAGAGCAATCTGGCGGGAGCGGGCAGGGCCGGGGGAGGGGGAGGCCGGAGTTCAGTGCCGGGATGAACCGCCGCGAGGATCAGTCGCTCCAGGCATTCGATCGCTTCCCGCTTCTCCTCGAGATAGTCGTGCTGGACATAGACCGACATGGTGATGGACGATCCGCCGCCCAGCTCGTTCGCGTGGTTGAGCAGCTTGGATAGGATGAAGGGGCTTGTCCTGGCTCGCGCCAGTCGGGTCGCCCCGCTGCGGCGCAGGTCGTGGACCGTGATGTCCGGAATGTCGATCGCGGCCCTGATGTCGCGCATGGCGTGGCTGATCGCCGAGGGATGGATGGCGCCGGGGACTTCGCCGCGACCGACGAATACAAACGGCGAGGGCTCCGCGCCCTCCGCCGGCTTCGACCGGAGCGCCAGGGCTTCCTTGATGAGGAAGATCGAGAACTCGCCCAAGGGAACGACGGTGGTGCGTCCCGCCTTGGTGCGACCGGCGGGGATCGTCCAGGTGCGCTCGGTGAAATCGAGTTCGGCGACGCGCATCTCCGCGATCTCCGCGCGTCGCTGCAGAAGAAGCGCCGCCAACTGGATGGCGATCCGGATCGGACGCCCCACCATCAGCGCCTCGTCCCGGCCTTTCGGCAAGGGACGACGGTAGCCGGTCGTGTCCTCAAGGGCGCGCCAGAGCGCCCGTAGCTCGACATCGTTGAGGACGCGCGTCCGCGGGGTTTCCTCCGCGAGATCGTCGAGCTGCTGGGCCGGGTTCTTGAGCACCCGGTCCTCCGAAATACCCCACGCGAAAATCTGGCTGATCAGGCTCCGGGCGCGATTGGACGTGACGCCCTTGCCTTCCTGCAGGATTTCCCGAAGGCGTTTGCGGACCACGTCCTTGGTCACCGCTTCGATGCGCAAGCCCGCAATCTGGCGGAGATGCTTCCGGTAGAGATTTCGTTCGGACAGGATGGTCGGCGCGCGCTTGCGCTTTTTGCTCGGGCGATATTCTCCGCTCTCGGTGGCCTTGAAGTAGCCCTCGGCCATGTCGTCGAACGTCCTCAGCGGTTGCGCCCTGGCTTCGGCCTTGATGACCTGCATTTCGGTCGCCGGATCGCGGCCGGCGTCGATATCGGTTTGAAGTTTCCTCGCCTTCGCGCGGGCCCCCGCGACCGTCAGCGCCGCGGCGTCGCCCAGCGCCTGATCCGGCGGAACATAGCGACCGAGCCGAACTCTCGGCTGACTTCCATCCAGCCGTCGATAACGAAAGCCCCAGACTTTCGAGTGCCCCGAAACCCGCAGATAGAGGCCCTTCAGGTCCGTATCCCAGAGCTCAAGACGATGCTCGTCAGTCGGTCTGAGCGCGGCGACGCTCCGGTCTGTCAGTCGTGTCGCGCCCATCTGAATCCTCGTTCGAAGCGCCCCGATTTTGGGGAGCAAATGGGGAGCAAATTGCAGCAACTCGGAGCATAGCGATGATGAGCGGTGAATTCAAAAACTTTCTAAAAACAGCGCGTTAGCACAGTCCTGAACAGTCCTGAAAAGGCATTGGAGGCCGCTGGGGGTCAAGGGGTCGCAGGTTCGAATCCTGTCGCTCCGACCATTTTCGAAAGAAAACGGTTGGTTGAAGGGGTCGTCTTCGGACGGCCCCTTTGCATTTGGGCTATCCGTCAGTCCCTGCCGGCTTCGGCCCATTTGAACAGCGGGTAGAGGGGCACGCCCCAGCCGATGCCGCCGACGGCGAAGAAGAGCAGGTCCAGCAGCATGTTCGGGCCGAACAGGCCGCGCAGGGCGATGACGGCCCAGATCCAGACGGCGAGGAAGACCAGCACGCCGATCATGGCGAGGAAGCGACGGGTGCGGTTGCCCATCAGCGCTTGCTGCGGAACAGGAAGAAGGCGCCCAGGGCGAGGACCGAGGCGACCATGGCCCACAGCACCCAGCCCCATTCATCCATGGTCGAGACGGCGAAGACGCGCACGGCCAGGAACCAGCCGGCGACGGCGCCGACGCCGGATACGAGGCTGGTGGCGAACAGGCCGCGACGGCCGGTGATCTGATCGGCCAGCCAGGCCAGCACGAAGGCGCCCAGAACGGCGGTGACGATGTCGGCGTACTGCAACGGCCTCTCCAACGTGCGGCGTCGGGACGCCGAAAAGCGACTCGCTCTCGCCGTCCTGCACGGGCATACCGCACAGGTCCGGGCGCGACGAGTATCGTGAACGGTAGTGTAACGGTCGGAACGGCAGGCGTCGAATGAAGCGTTTGGGCGGCAGGGATCAAAGCCGGTCGGTGGCGATCTGGCTCTGGACAGCGGCGACGCTGGTCTTCGCCATGGTGGTGGTCGGGGGCGTGACCCGCCTGACGGGCTCGGGCCTGTCGATCACCGAGTGGAAGCCGATCATGGGCGCGCTGCCGCCGATGAACCACGCCGACTGGATGGACGCCTTCGAAAAGTACAAGGCCATCCCGCAGTACCAGCAGATCAACGCGGGCATGAGCCTGGCCGAGTTCCAGGGCATCTTCTTCTGGGAGTGGTTCCACCGGCTGCTGGGGCGGGTGATCGGCCTGGCCTTCGCCGTGCCGTTCGCGGTCTTCCTGGTGCTGCGGAAGATCCCGCGTCGGCTGATCGTGCGTTGCGTGATCCTGCTGGCGCTGGGCGGCCTGCAGGGGCTGATCGGCTGGTGGATGGTGACCAGCGGGCTGAGCGAGCGGGTCGATGTGGCCCCCGAGCGGCTGGCGACCCATCTGGGCCTGGCCCTGATCATCTTCATGGGCCTGATCTGGACCGGGCTGGAGGCCTGGAACGGCGAGGAGCATTCGCGCTCGCCGCAGGGCTGGAGCCGGGGCGCGGCGATCCTGCTGGGCGCGGTCTTCATCCAATGCCTGCTGGGCGGGCTGGTGGCCGGCGCCAAGGCGGGCTTCGTCTATACCGACTGGCCGCTGATGAACGGCGGCGTCTTCCCGCCGGTGGAGTGGGGCAAGGGCGCGCTGGCCTTCCTGCATGACCAGGCGCTGGTGCAGTTCAATCACCGCATCTGGGCCTATGGCCTGCTGATCGGCGGCACGGCCTATGCGGTGCAGGCCTGGCGCTGGCGGCTGGCCGAGGGGCTGGGCGCGAGCGCGGTGATGGTCGCCGTGGCCCTGTGGCTGCAGGCGGTGCTGGGGGTGGTGACCCTCATGCATGCCGTGCCGCTGTGGCTGGGCGGGCTGCATCAGGCGGGCGCCGCCGTGGTGCTGGCGCTGGCGACCGTGAACCTGTGGCTGGTCCGCCGGTCGCAGCCCCGACTGTTCATGTCGGGGCCGCGGGTGCGGGGGTTGTTCTAGATCGGATCGTCTCCCTTCCCCCTCGAGGGGGAAGGGTCGGGGATGGGGGTGAGGGAGCGGTGTTGAGGTGAGAGGCGCGTTGGGAGAGGTCGATGGAGCCTTGCGAGGTCGTCCTGAGCTGGCCTGCCTCCACCCCCACCCAACCCTCCCCCCTCGAGGGGGGAGGGCTTTAGCTCACCCCCGCACAGTCTCCCACGGTCCCCGGATGGCCAGGGTCATGCCGGGGTACATGATGTTGACGAACAGCACCTCGCCGTCGGGCGAGAAGCAGGCGCCCGCGAACTCGGAGTTGCCGCGGAAGACGTTGCGGGCGATCACATAGATCTGGCCCTCGGGGGTGACGCCCTTGAGGTGGTTGCGGACTTCTGACGAGTAGTTGTCCTCGCACAGGATCAGGTGGCCCCAGGGCGCGATGGTGATGTTGTCGGCCATGTTGGCGACCTTCTTGTCCGTGCTCTCGACGAACAGCTGAAGGCGGTCGGCGGCGCCGTTCAGGCCCGGGACCAGACGCATCACCTGACCGGCGCGGATCGGGCCGCCCGAGGTGGCGGTGAAATACATCTCGTCGTCGCCCCACCAGATGCCCTCGCCGCGGGCGATCAGGGCGGCGCCGGCGCGGTGGCCGCGCTGACGCAGGTCGCCGGCGGGGTCCTCGACATCCTGCAGGTCGATCCACTCGACCTCGCGCCAGTCGCCGACGGCCCAGCTGCGCTGGCCGTCCTGGTTGCGGGTGTCGGCGGAGGGGGCGCCCTTCCACGCCATGGCCTGCAGCCTGCCGCCCTCGATGAGCTTGCCCGGGACGTTGGGGATGAAGCGGTAGAAGAGGCTGTCGTTCACATCCTCGGTCAGATAGGCGACGCCGGTGCGCGGATCGATGCAGACGGCCTCGTGGTCGAAGCGGCCCATGGCCTTGAGCGGCACGGGATCGACCGGGCCGGTGGCGGTGGCGGGGACCTCGAAGACCCAGCCGTGGGCCTTGGTGACGTCGGCGTCGGCGGGGGTCTCGATGGTCTCCTCGCAGCTGAGCCAGCTGCCCCAGGGCGTCGGGCCGCCGCAGCAGTTGGTCGAGGTGCCGGCGAGAGTCAGGCGATGGCTGACCGACTGGCGCGTGGCCAGATCGTAGATCAGGGTCGAGCAGCCGCCGGGCAGGGGACGACCGTCCTTGTAGGTGTCGAAGGCCTTTGAGGCGTCGAGCCGGCCCAGCCGCTCCTGATGCAGGCCGCCGGGGCCGAGGTTGCGGTGCAGGCTGCTGGAGCCCTTGAGCTCATGGTTCATGACCAGCGCCACCTGCGTGCCGGTCAGGGGGAAGCAGGCCATGCCGTCCGGCTGGCCGGGGACGAACAGGCCGTCGTCCATGGTGTCGCCGCCCTGGGCGATGACCTGGTAGGTGAAACCCTCGGGCAGATCGAGCAGCTTGTTGGGGTCTTCCTTCAGCGGGCCGTAGCCGTGGATCTGGTTGACGTAGGTTTCTTCGCCCGGGGCGGCGGCTTGCGCCGAGGCGTGGCGGGCCAGACCCGTGAAGGCGAGGGCGGCGCCGCCCGTTCCCATGAGGTTACGACGGTTCAGACGCATGGGGAGGCACTCCGGAGGCGGGAAACTGCGGCGCTTATGGCGGGTGTCGGTCAGGGTTCTGTGACAGTGGGCGCGGCGGAATGCAGCAGGGGGGGAGTAGGGAGTAGGCAGTAGGCAGTAGGCAGTAGGCAGTAGGCAGTAGGCAGTAGGCAGTAGG
>NZ_JBHYGN010000014.1:0-149480 GCF_051858995.1 Brevundimonas sp.
CGAGACCGCCAAGCACCAAAGACAGAGACGGCCCCCGGAGCGATCCGGGGGCCGTCTTCTTTTGGGCGGGTCTGTGGGTTCATCACACCGGACACAACGATGGCACAACGGACACGACGGCTCCGGGCTGGTCCTGACGCCTGACGGTGGATGACGATCTGATGGATCGCTGCGCGATCAGGGCTCGGCGACGCGCGAAGCGCCTTTATCATGAGGCTATTCGGACTGAAGGGCGCTGCGCACCGGCCCCGTCGTGTTCGTTGTGCCATCGTTGTGATCGTATGAACCACCACTCCGACGCGCCGTGGGCAGAGCGGCGTCAGGGCGCTGGTCGGCACGGAGCGCCGAGGGGACGGGAAGGGGCGATCTAAATTCCCCCTTGAGGAGACCTCGTGCGGTTAACCGCGCAACCCGGAGGGGCGCGGCGTTGCGGGAACCCGAATCCCTGGGCCTTGTTTGGTCAAGGTTGTTAGGGCTTTGTTAACCGCATGCGTCGCGCGATCCACATAGGTCTGTTCATCGGCACCCTGATCGGGATGTGCGCCTGCGCCGCGATCCCGGCCGACAACAGCGACGGGCGCGGGGCTTACGGATCAATCGACGTCGGCCGTCGGGGCTGATCCTTCCGGAAAAACGTGGCGGTTTGGGCGAAACGCCCCTATCATGGCTTTTGCGGACGCCGTTTGTCGCGCCGCGCTGGTCCTCCTCCCCCTAGATGTTAGCCATCGCCATCGTCGTCGTTCTGCTCCTCGTGGTGCTCAACGGCGTCTTCGCCATGACCGAACTCGCGGTCGTCTCTTCTCGCAAATCGAAGCTCCAGAGCCGGGCGGAGAGGGGGGATCGGGGTGCTCGCGCGGCCCTGAAACTGGCTGAGGAGCCGACCCACTTCCTGTCCGCCGTCCAGGTGGGCATCACCCTGATCGGGATTCTGGCGGGCGCCTATGGCCAGGCCGCCATCGCCGGCGAACTGAATCACATTCTGGAAGCGACCTTCCCGGCGGTTGCCCGCTGGTCCGAAGCGATCGCCACCGGCATCGTCGTCGTGCTGATCACCTATGTCTCGCTGATCGTCGGCGAACTGGTGCCCAAGCGGATCGCCCTGATCTTCCCCGAAGCGGTGGCGTCCAAGATGGCCGCCCCGATCTCGAGCCTGGCGCTGGTGTTGAAGCCGTTCGTGCTGCTGCTGACCCTGTCGACCTCCGGCATCCTGAAGGCGCTGGGCATCAAGGATCGCGACGGCTCGGACGTGACCCAGGAAGAGGTGGAGACGATGATCGCCGAGGGCACCTCGGCCGGTCTGATCGAGCCTGAAGAACAGACGATGATCGAGGAAATCCTGACGCTGGGCGACCGTCCGATCCGGGTGGCCATGACCCCGCGGCACGAGGTCTTCTGGATCGCCCTGGACGACACCGACAAGCAGATCCGCGAGGAAATCCGCACCTGCCCCTATTCGCGGATCGTGGTCGCCAAGGAGAACGACGTCGATAACCCGCTGGGCGTGGTCCACAAGAAGGACCTGCTGGACAGCCTGCTGACCAACGGCAAGTTCGACGTCGAATCGCTGGTGCAGACCCCGGCCTTCATCCCGCAGTCGACCTCGGTGCTGAAGGCGCTGGAGATCCTGAAGGCGTCCAAGGTCCACATGGCCTTTCTGGTCGACGAGTTCGGCGCCTTCGAGGGCGTGGTCACGGCCACCGACCTGCTGGAGATGATCGCCGGCGACTTCGATGAGAGCCACGACGAATCGGAAGGCTATATCCGCCAGCGCGAAGACGGCAGCTGGCTGGTGGACGGCCAGACCGACCTCGAGGAGCTGTCCGACGAGCTGGGCGAGGACTTCGGCCAGACCGAGGGTTTCCACACCGTGGCGGGGCTGGTGCTGCACCAGCTGTCGCGCGTCCCGGACGAGGGCGAGGTGCTGCAACTGGGGCGTTTCGAGGTCGAGGTGATCGACATGGACGACCGCCGCATCGACAAACTGCTGTTCCGTCAGGTGGTGGCGAAGGATGACGAAGCCCAGGCTGTCGCCTCCCATCTGGAGGAATAACGACAGGTTCCGGCGTCGATATGGTCACACAAACCGTAACGGCGCTTGAAAACCCCGTCGGGGTCGGGCATAGCCCCGCGTCTGGCGAAGGCGAGTCCCTCAGCGGACGGCTTTCTGCTCCAGGAGTTTAGCTCAGCTGGTAGAGCACCGGTCTCCAAAACCGGGGGTCGTGGGTTCGAGTCCCCCAACTCCTGCCATTTTCCCCCTGTCGCAACCGGATGGGACTTCCCATCTGGTTGCGACAGGTTTGATTGTTTGAAGAGACGCCGCATGGCCAAGGCCAAGACTCCTTCGGGACGCCGCCCCCAGACCGCGCAACCGGCCATCGCCGGCAGCGCCGTCGCGGCTGACGCCCCGGCCCCGAAGAAGCGCACGTCGATCCCCCAGTTCGCCGGTCAGGTCCGCGCCGAAGCGCGCAAGATCGTCTGGCCGAGCTGGAAGGAGACCTGGATCACCTCGGTGATGGTCTTCATCATGGTGGTGATCGCGACCGTCTTCTTCGCCATCGTCGACTTCGGCCTGACGCGCCTGTCCCAGGTCGTCCTCGCGATCGGCCAGTAAGAGAGACCGACTTCCAATGACCGACGTCGCCAAGCCCGCCAACCCGCGCCACAAGTGGTACATCGTCCACGCCTACTCGAACTTCGAGAAGAAGGTGGCCGAGCAACTGCGCGAGCAGGCCAAGCAGCAGGGGCTGGAGGACAATTTCTCCGAGATTCTGGTCCCGACCGAAGAGGTCGTTGAGGTCCGTCGCGGCCGCAAGGTGAACTCGGAACGCAAATTCTTCCCGGGCTATGTCCTGGTGAAGATGGAGATGACCGACAACGCCTATCACCTGGTCAAGAACACGCCGAAGGTGACCGGCTTCCTGGGCGCCGCGGGCGGCACCAAGCCGCTGCCGGTCTCGGAGCGTGAGGTCCAGCAGATCGTCGGCCAGGTGGAAGAAGGCGTTGAGCGTCCGAAGCCGACCATCCGCTTCGACATCGGCGAAACCGTCAAGGTCATCGACGGCCCGTTCGCCAGCTTCGACGGCCAGGTCGAGAGCGTCGACGAGGAACACGCCCGCCTGCGCGTGGCCGTGTCGATCTTCGGCCGTCCGACCCCGGTGGATCTGGAATACAATCAGGTCGAGAAGGTCGCGGCGTAAGCTTCGATCCGATCCATGGTTTTCGCAGCGGCGGCCTTCGGGCCGCCGTTTTGCTTTGTATCCACAGCATTGCGTCGCGAGAGCGTGCTTATTTTGGCTACCTTGGGTTGATAGCTGGCCCGGGCTTGCTCTTACTTCCTCTGCAGCCATCTGGGCTGCGGGGAGACTGAACATGCTGAAGAAAATGGCCTTGGCTTTGACCTTGGCGGTGGCAGCCGTCGCTGCGACCGCTGCGGTGGCCTTGCCCCGGGATATGACCATCATCGAGTACTATAGCGACGCCACTCACCAGGAGCCGGTGGGCATCTGGGTCGAGAACTGCTCGGGCCGCCGCGCCAGCGAGGGCGTGGTTACGGCCTATACGGAGACGTATCGGCACCGCTGTTACAACGGTATCGACTACGACCTGCCGAACTGGGTGTGGGATCGCTGGCCCGGCATCGGCTGATCGACCGGATTGGGCGCGGCGGCTCTTCGGGGCCGCCGTTTGCTTTTGCAGGGGCTCTCCGCTATATGCGCGCCTCGCTCTGAACAGGGCGGCGCAAGCAATTGCGTAAATCCGTGGGAGGCAGCCATGCCCTACCACGGCTCACCGGTCCCGATTGAGTTCGGGATCACCGTTTAGGAGAGACCAATGGCCAAGAAGATTCTCGGCTACATCAAGCTGCAGGTGCCCGCGGGCTCCGCCACGCCTTCGCCCCCGATCGGGCCGGCTCTGGGTCAACGCGGCGTCAACATCATGGGCTTCTGCAAGGAGTTCAATGCTCGGACCGAGAAGGAAGCCAAGGGCACCCCGCTTCCGACCGTCATCACCGTCTACCAGGACAAGTCGTTCACCTTCATCACCAAGACGCCGCCGGCGACCTGGTACCTGAAGCAGGCCACCGGCCTGAAGTCGGGCGCCAAGCTGGTCGGCCGTGAAGTCGCCGGCAAGATCAAGCAGTCGCAACTGCGCGAGATCGCCGAGAAGAAGATGAAGGATCTTAACGCCAACGATCTCGACGCCGCGGCGAAGATCATCGAAGGCTCGGCCCGCGCGATGGGCCTCGAAGTGGTGGAGGGCTAAGCACATGGCCAAGCTGACCAAAGCTCAAAAAGCCCGCACCGGCGTCACCGAAGACCTGATCCCGTTCACCGACGCGATCAAGCTGGTCAAGGACAACGCCAAGGCCAAGTTCGACGAGTCGATCGAAATCGCCGTCAACCTGGGCGTCGATCCGCGTCACGCCGACCAGCAGGTCCGTGGCGTCGTCAACCTGCCGTCGGGCACCGGCCGTGACGTTCGCGTCGCCGTCTTCGCCAAGGACGCCAAGGCTGATGAAGCCCGCGCCGCCGGCGCTGAATACGTCGGCGCCGAGGATCTGTACGAGCAGATCAACGGCGGTCTGATGGACTTCGACCGCGTGATCGCGTCGCCGGACATGATGGCCCTCGTCGGCCGTCTGGGTAAGGTGCTGGGCCCGCGCGGCCTGATGCCGAACCCGAAGGTCGGCACCGTGACCCCGAACGTCGCCCAGGCCGTCAAGGACGCCAAGGGCGGCGCGGTCGAGTTCCGCGTCGAGAAGGCCGGTATCGCCCACGGCGGCATCGGCAAGGCCTCGTTCACCCAGGAAGCCCTGGAAGCCAACGTGAAGGCTTTCGTGGACGCTCTGGTCCGTTCGAAGCCGTCGGGCGCCAAGGGCACCTACGTCAAGAAGATCAGCCTGTCGTCGACGATGGGCCCGGGCTTCAAGATCGACCCGGCTTCGTTGGGCGCCTGATAGGCTCCAAGCGCTGATACAAGGAAAGCCCCGGAAGAGCGATCTTCCGGGGCTTTTTCTGTTTAGCCTATCGCCCTTCGGGCTACTTGAGGCCCGGTCTTTGGCCTCCCGCCTGTCGGCGACTTGAGGCCGAGGGGCAGGTCAGTCCGCCTTGTCGCCTTCGAACATGGTGTTGCCGTTGGCGGTCGTGGCCGGGACCTCCTGGATGACGTCGAAATGCTCGACGATCTTGCCGGCCTCGACGCGGAAGATGTCCACGATGGCGCGGCCGGGATCGTCCGGCGTTTCTTGCGAGTGCAGGTGCAGGACGACCAGATCGCCGTCGACGATGACGCGGTGGATGGTGACGCGCGACTGCGGGTTTTCGCGGAAGAAGCCCTCGAAATAGCCGTAGAAGGCCTCCGCACCGTTCGGAACGTGCGGATTGTGCTGGATGTAGCGGTCGCCGATGTAGAGGCGCGCGGCCTCTGTCGGGCGATGCTGGTTGAAGGCCAGTTCGTAGAAGGCGGTGACGATCCGGGCGTTCTCCGCCTCGGTCGCGGTGCGGCTGCCAGACGCCGCCGGGGGCGGAGTCTGGGCCGAGGCGGGGAGGGGAGACACCGCCAGCGTCAGGGCCGCGAGCGCGGCGGTGAGCATGATCTTCACGGAAGGCCTCAATAGGCGGCGGTGAAGCGGGCGCGGCTGTGCTTCGGCTGCTCCAGCTCGTCGACCATGGCGATGGCGTAGTCGGCGAAGCTGATCTTGCTGTCGCCATTGGCGTCCGTGACCAACTGGTCGCCGCCTGTGCGGTAGCGGCCCAGACGCGGACCTGCCTCGATGAAGGCGGCGGGCGAGAAGAAGGTCCAGTCCACGTCCGCGACGCCGCGCAAGGTGTCGAGGGCGACGATGCCGCCAAGGGCGAATTGCTTCCACTCCTCGGGGAACTCGGGCGTGTCGATGACCCGGACGCCAGGCGCGGCTTCCAAGCTGGCCGCGCCGCCGGTGATCAGCAGGCGCGGCACGCCCGCCTCGCGCACGGCGGTCAGCAGGGTCTCCATGGGGATGTCGAAATGCAGGGCGCTGATGACCGCGTCGGCGCCCGTCAGCAGCGGCGCCAAGGCCGCGGCGTCCGAGGCGTCGCCGGCGATCGGGGTGACCCCTTCGGCGGTGGGGATGGCCTCGGGCTTGCGGGCGACGGCGGTGACGGCGTGGCCGCGCGCGGCGGCTTCCTTGGTGATTTCCGAGCCGGCGCGGCCGCTGGCGCCCAGTACGACGATCTTCATGGGAGGGGAGCCCTTCGTGGTTTCCAATGGAGACCAAGTGCGATATGGAAATCGGTCATGCAAGAAGGCACTGAAACCTCATCTGGTCACCCGCGGGAAACCGCCCCCACGTTTGAGCGGGGCGACGTCTACGCCGCCGAATGCCCGACGCGGCAACTGCTGGACCGCATCGCGGACAAGTGGACGACCCTGCTGCTGACCACGCTGGATGGCGGTGAAATGCGCTTCAACGCCCTGAAGCGACGGATCGAGGGGGTGTCGCAGAAGATGCTGAGCCAGACCCTTCGCCAGATGGAGAGGGACGGGCTGGTGCTGCGACACGTCGAGGCGACGGTGCCCGTCAGCGTGACCTATGAGATCACGCCGCTGGGCCGGACGCTGGTGGCGGCCCTGACGCCGATGATCGACTGGGCCGAGACCCGGATGGGCGACGTCGAGGCCGCGCGCCGCGCCTACGACGCCCGCGTGGTCTGAACCACAGGTCCGCGCAAATCGCGCCTCGCTGTCCGCGTGCAGAGCGATTCCATTTGCGGGTGAGGGATCGCCCGGTGATCATGATCGCCTCCGAGGGGGGAGCATCATGCGGGTTTTCGTTCTTTTCGCCGTCCTGTTCGCGGTGTGCGCCGGTCCGGCCCTGGCTCAGGATGCGCCTGACGCCGGGCGGCAGCGTCAACTGGATCTCGCGGGCCGCTATCTGGAACTGACCCAGGGCGCGGACACGATGAAGGTCGTGCGCGAGCAGATCGAGAACAGCTACGGCGAGATGGAGATGCCCGCCGACCAGCGGGCCTGGCTGACCGACCAGATGACCTCGATGTTCCAGGATGTGCTGGAGGTCGCCATCGCCGAGGTGCGGGACGATGTGGCGGACAGCTTCACCACGACCGAGTTGGAAGCCGCCGTGGCCTTCTATGAGACCCCCATGGGCCGCTCGATCGCCCGCAAGGAGATCCAGATGAGCCTCGCCATGCAGGAAGCGATGATGCCTGCCCTGATGACCCGGGTGGAGAGCATGGGCGAGAAATTCTGCCAGCGCTTCGACTGCGGCGAGGCGGGCGAGGCGGCGGCCAAGTCGGGCTGGTGAAGTTTGTGACGAATTATCCGCCCCCTGAGGATTGACGCCGGGCGCGCCGCGAAGGAGAGAGCGCGCAATATCGCGACCGCGATCTCGGGAGAGTCTTCGATGCTGGGCTGGTTTCAGGCGCTGCTGCCCAAGGAAGAGAATTTCTTCCGACTGTTCGACGCCCATGCGCTGACCCTGATCCAAGGCGCCGAGGCGCTTCGCAAGGTGCTGGACGGCGGCGACGAGGTGCCGCGCTGGTGCCAGCGGATCGTCGACCACGAGCATGAGGCCGACGCCGTGGCCCGCGAGGTGCTCTTCGCGGTGCGCCGCAGCTTCATCACTCCGTTCGATCGTTCCGACATCCGCGGCCTGACCAACTCTCTGGATGACTCGATCGACCAGATGCAGAAGACCGCCAAGGTCATCACCCTGTACGAGATGCGCGAGTTCGCCCCGCACATGCGTCAGCTGGGCGATGTGGCGGTCGAGTCCGCGATCCTGACGGTCGAGGCGGTCAGCCTGCTGCCCGCCATGCGTCGCAACAGCGGCCGTCTGAACGAGTTGACCGAGAAGATCGCCCGGCTGGAGAGCGACAGCGACGCCCTGTACGACGCGGGCATGAAGGCGCTGTACGAACAGAACAAGGCAGGGAACGCCATGGCCTTCATCACCGGCGCGGAAGTCTACGACCACCTGGAGAAGGTGGTGGATCGCTTCGAGGACGTGGCCAACCGGATCAACGGCGTTCTGGTCGAACACCTGTAAGGAGCGGCCCTGATGGACCACGCTCTGCTGATCCTGATTTTCCTGATCGCCGTCGCCCTGCTGTTCGACTTCCTGAACGGCCTGCACGACGCGGCCAATTCCATCGCCACCATCGTCGCCACCCGCGTGTTGCCGCCGGTGTTCGCGGTCGGCTGGGCGGCCTTCTTCAACTTTATCGCCTTCCTGTTCTTCGGCCTGCACGTGGCCAACACGATCGGGAAGGGGATCATCGATCCCGCGGTGATCTCGGATCAGGTGATCTTCGGCGCCCTGATGGGGGCGATCAGCTGGAACGTCATCACATGGCTGGGCGGCATCCCGTCCTCCAGTTCGCACGCCCTGGTCGGTGGCCTGCTGGGCGCGGGCGTGGCCAAGGCCGGCGCCGGGGCCATCGTCTTCGCGGGCGTCAGCAAGACCGTGGCGGCCATCTTCCTGTCGCCCGCCGTCGGCTTCGCCCTGGCCCTGATCCTGGTGTTCGTGGTGTCCTGGGCCTTCGTGAAGGCCAATCCGTCGTTCGCGGACAAGGTCTTCCGCAAGCTGCAGTTCGTCTCGGCCTCGGCCTATTCGCTGGGCCACGGGGGCAATGACGCGCAGAAGACCATGGGCATCATCGCGGTGCTCCTGCTGTCGCGCGCCCCCGCGGGGACCGAGTTCCACGTGCCCTTCTGGGTGGTCATCACCTGTCAGGCGGCGATCGCCCTGGGCACCCTGTTCGGGGGCTGGCGCATCGTGCACACCATGGGCTCGCGGATCACCCGCCTGACGCCCCAGCAGGGCTTCTGCGCCGAAACGGGCGGGGCGATCACCCTGTTCGCCGCGACCGGTCTGGGCATCCCGGTATCGACCACCCACACCATCACCGGCGCCATCGTAGGCGTGGGCGCGGCGCGCCGGGCCAGCGCGGTGCGCTGGGGCGTGGCCCGCAGCATCGTGACCGCCTGGTTCATCACCATGCCTGCGGCGGCCGCCATTGGCGCGGCCTTCTTCTGGCTGGGCGGCTTCTTCCTGACCTGATGGCCAGCGACGCGATCCGGACCGAGCGCGCCGAGCGGCGTCAGGTGGCGGCGCTGCCCTGGCGGCGCGGCGCCGACGGGCTGGAAATCATGCTGGTGACCTCGCGCGAGACGCGCCGCTGGGTCGTGCCCAAGGGGGGGCGCATGCCGGGCAAGACCGACGCCGAGGCCGCCGCCATCGAGGCGGTGGAGGAGGCGGGCGTGCAGGGCCACGTCGGCGAAGAGCCGCTGGGCACCTTTCGCTATCTGAAGGTGCTGAAGCGCCGTGCCGCGCGCTGGTGCGTGGTGTCGGTCTATCCGCTGGAGGTCTTCATCCAGCATGGGGCCTGGAAGGAGCAGGAGGAGCGCCGGCGGATGTGGATGTCGGTCGAACAGGCCGCCGCCTGCGTCGGCGAGCCCGATCTGGCCGAGATTATCCGGAACTTTCGCGGGTAGCTGATTGTATCCCCGGCCTTCTCGCGGAAGAATGGCGCAAACGGGGGGCACCATCATGCGTTTCATTTCGGCCTGCGCCGCGGCCCTTATGGCCGTCACCAGCCTGACGGCCTCACCGGCTCTGGCCCAGCAGCGGGGGGAGCAGGTTCAGGTTCGTCTGCCGCAGTCGGCCGCTCCTTCTGCGCGCCAGCTGGCGCTGAGCCGCCGCTATCTCGACCTGATGATGACCGACCAGTTCGAGGGCGTGATCCATCAGATGCTCGGCGAACAGATGGCCGCGGATCAGGCCATGCAGGACATCCCGGAGGAGGATCGACGCTTCCTGATCAGCCTGACGACCGAGCTGACGACCGACATGGTCCCGCTGATGATCACCGAGATGGTCACGGTCTACGCCGCGACCTTCACCGAGGAAGAGCTGCAGGCCCTGGTCGACTTCTTCGATACGCCGATGGGACGGTCCATCGCCGAGAAGAATGTGCTGGTGATGCCGGAGGCGAACCGCGCCGTCATGACCGTTGTCCCGCAGATGCTGGAGAAGATGGCCAGCCGGATGTGCCAGCACTACGGCTGCACGCCCGCGGAGCTGCAGGAGCTGCGTCGCAGCATGCGGGAGGAAGCGGGCATGGAGACCGGCGCCCCGCCAGCGCCGCGCAGCAAGTAGGGCTCAGGACCGCCGGGCCTCGGCCATGAAGCAGCCCCGGCGGGCGGTGTGGATCTGCACCCGCGCCAACGCCGGATGGGCGAGCCAGAGCTCTAGCAGGCCGGCCAGATCGGCGCCCTTGACCACATCGGCGTCCGTCATCATTCCGGCGGCGTCATAGGCCCGGGCGGACAGCAGGCGGCGCGCCAGCATGTCCGGCACGGCGTCGGGCGCCGGAGCGGCCTCCACGGCGGCCTCACGCACAAAGATGGGGCCTGCCGAGCGATAGGGGCTGGTCGGGACGTCCAGATGCCGGTGATTGAGCAGGATCAGGGCCTCGCCCGGCGCGGCGTCGATCAGGCTGACCCGGCAGGGGGCGCTGTGCGGGGCGTCGGCGACCATGCGGCGCGCGCCCAGAGCCTCCAGAGCGGCGTCATCCAGCGCAAACAGCGGGCGGAACGGGGCCAGGGGCAGGGGATGGATGCGGAAGGTCATGGGGTGATGCTGTGACCTTGTCGCGCGGGCGTCTGGCGGGTTTCGGCTGTTGCGCGGACGCGCCCGCATCCCCACAACGGAGGGTATGAACGCCCCCTTCAAGACCCCCGCCGATCCGCTGGACGCCCCGCTGTGGGACCTGTCCGATCTCTACGCCTCGCGTGAGGACGCCCGTATCGAGGCTGATCTGGAGCGCGCCGGCGCCCTGGTCGGCGAGCTGAACGGCCTGCGGGGACAGCTGTCGGCGGCGCAGGGCGATCCGGCGGTGCTGGGCCAGCGGCTGGATCGGGCGATCACCCTGTATGAGCAGGCGTCGGACCTGCTGGGCGCGCTGGGCGCCTATGTCTTCCTCGCCGCCTCGACCAACCGCAACGACGCGGGCGCGCAGGGCTTCGAGGCGACGGTGCGCGAAAAGCTGACCGCCATCGCCACCCCGACCATCTGGGTCACGCTGGAGATCAACCAGCTGGAGGACACCGCCGTCGAGGCCGCGCTGAAGGCCCATCCCGCCGCTGCGCGCTGGTCGCCCTGGTTGCGCCGGACGCGGGCGATGAAGCCGCATGAGCTGTCGCAGGAGCTCGAAACCTTCCTGGCCGAGCGCGGTCCGATCAGCGCCCAGTGGCCGCGGCTGTTCGACGAGACGCTGGCGGCGCTGAAGGTGAAGGCGGGCAAGGACGGACTGACGCTGGCCGAGGCGCTGAACCGACTGTCGGACCCGAAGGGCGCGCGTCGCAAGGCCGCCGCCGAGGGGCTGGACGAGGCGCTGGGCGCCAAGGCCTCGATCATGGCGCTGGTGCTGAACACCGTGGCCGCCGACAAGGCGCTGGAAGACAAGTGGCGGGGCTTCAAACGGCCCGCCGACAGCCGCCACCTCTCGAACGAGGTGGACGGCGAATCCGTGGACGCCATGGCCGAGGCCGTGACCGCCGCCTATCCGGTGCTTTCGCACCGCTACTATGCCCTGAAGGCCAGGGTGCTGGGCAAGCCGAAGCTGGACCAGTGGGATCGCAATGCGCCGCTGGAGACCACGGCCCCGCGGGGCTGGGACTGGGCCCAGGCCAAGGAACTGGTGCTGGAGAGCTTCAGCGATCTGGGTGGCGACTTCGCCGAACGGGCGCAGGGCTTCTTCGACAAGCCGTGGATCGACGGCAAGGCGCGGCCGGGCAAGCAGTCGGGCGCCTACGCCCACCCGGTGACCTCGGACCGCCACCCCTATGTCTTCCTGAACTGGATGGGCGAGCGGCGCGATGTGCTGACGCTGGCGCACGAGCTGGGCCATGGGGTGCACCAGACGCTGGCGGCGGGGCAGGGCAGCCTGCTGGCCGATACGCCGCTGACGCTGGCCGAGACGGCTTCGATCTTCGCCGAGGGCCTGACCTTCGACCGTCTGCTGAAGACCGCCCCGGAGGCCGAGAAGCGCGGCCTGCTGGCCGGGCGGATCGAGGACGGGCTGAACACCGTGGTGCGCCAGATCGCCTTCCACCGCTTCGAGACCCGTTTCCACGACGAGCGGGCCAGGGGCGAGGTTCCCGTCGAGCGGATCGGTGAGATCTGGCTGGAGGAGATGGGCGGCTCGCTGGGCCCGGCCATCACCCTGAACCCGGGCTATGAGCACTGGTGGAGCTATGTCAGCCACTTCGTCCACTCGCCCTTCTACGTCTACGCCTACGCCTTCGGCGACCTGCTGGTGGCGGCGCTGATGGAGACGCGGGCGAAGGACCCGGACGGCTTCACGCCCCTGTATCGCCGACTGCTCGCGGGCGGCGGGTCCAAGGGCTATGTCGAGGCCTTGGCGCCGTTCGGGCTGAACCCGCGCGACCCGGCCTTCTGGACCATCGGCACCAAGCGTCTGGAACGGCTGATCGATCAGTTCGAGACCATGGTCTGAGTTGACCCGACGGCGGGGGCGGGCGACCGTCCCGGCCATGCGTATCCTGATCCTCGCGGCTGCCGCCCTCCTCGCCCTGCCCTCGGCCGCCCAGACGCCGACGCCCGCGCCCTCGGCGAGCGTCCGCGCCATGGCGGCGGGGTACAAGGCGCTGACGGTGTGTAGTGCATTGAAGACGGCTCAGGAGGCTGGGGGAACGCGGACGCTGGAAAGCGTCGAGGCCAACGAACTGGTCGGCATCTATCCGGAGCTGGACGGGCTGGTGCGCGAGATGCCGGTGGAGATTGGCCGGGATGGGGTCTCGGTCGCCTGGGACCAGGCCATGCCGCCGCGCATCGCCGCCTACACCCGCTCATGGGGCTGCCGGATCCTGCCCGTGGGCGCGACCGGATCGCGCCGACAGATCATGCCCTACGGTGGCCGTGTCCCCGAACAGCCTCTGCAGGCGGCGGAGCCCCGTGGAGACACGGTGCGTCTGGAGGAGGCGGTCAACGGCGCCTTTGGCGGTGAGTTCGGCGAGGGGGTGAACACCACGGCGGTGGTCGTGCTCCAGGGCGGTCGGATGGTCGCGGAGCGCTACGCCGAGGGCTTTGGCCCGGACACCCCGCAGCGGACCTGGTCGGTGGCGAAGAGTCTGGCCGGCACGATCGTCGGGGCCGCGGTCCAGCGTGGCGAAGTCGATGTGAATGCGCCGGCCGATATCCTCGACTGGGCGGCCTCGACCGGTCTGGGCGGCCAGGACCTTGGCGAGCGCGACCCTCGGGCGGCGATCACGCTGGACCAACTGCTGCGGATGTCGTCCGGCCTGACCAGCGACACGTCGGGGAATCGGACAGACGCCATCTATTTCGGCGGCGTGGGGGTGGATGAGCAGGTCACGAACTGGCCCCTGATCGCCCGGCCCGGATCGCGCTTCCGCTACGCCAACAACGACATTCTGCTGGCCATGCTGGCGATGGATCGGACCTTCTACGCCCATCCTCCCGCGGAGTTGTTCCGGCGTCTGGGGATGACCGATACAGTCGCGGAAGTCGACTGGCGGATGAACTACGTCCTCTCCAGCCAGGTCTGGAGCACCGCCCACGACCTTGCTCGCTTCGGCCAGCTCTACGCAAACGACGGCGTCTGGAACGGCGAGCGCATCCTGCCGGAGAACTGGCTGGAATATGTCTCCACGCCGTCGGGCCCGCAGCCCAATGGCGAGCAGGGCTATGGCGCGACCTTCTGGCTAATGAACCGGTCGGAAGGCGTTCCGGCCGACACCATCTCGGCCAACGGCAACCGAGGCCAGTACGTCATCATCGTGCCCAGCCGGAACATCGTCATCGTCCGCCGGGGCGAGGACCCGACGGGCAAGCGGTTCGATCCCATCGCCTTCACCCGCGACGTGCTGGCGGCCCTGGACTGAGCTGAAATGGCGCGCCCCGCTTGAGCCTGAGCGCGGCCCCGCTATAAGGGCGGCGAACGTTTATTCCCGAATCCGGATCCGACCCCATGGCCGACCCTCACGCCCACGACGACTATGTTCGCGGCTCGATGGAAATCAGCGAGCAGAAGTCGACCTACGATCTGTTCATGGCGCTGTCGAAATACGGTTCGCTGGCCATCGTGGCCCTGCTGACCTTCTTGACTATCGGCTTCATGTACGACGGCAGCCTGCTGGTCGGCTTTGGCGCGGCGATCGTCCTGCTGGTCGCGGGCGTCTTCTTCCTGCGCTCGCCGAAGAAGGCCCACTGAGGCCCGGCCGCGAGAGCGGCGGACCACAGACAATCCGAATGAGGAAGGGCCGGGCTGTTCAGACAGTCCGGTTTTTTCGCGTCCGGGCGTCAGGTCAGATGTGAGGGGAGGGCTTCTTCGCGTCTGCGAAACGGGTCCACGGCCCAACTCTCTGGCGAATCCGAGGATCACGCCGAGGCCGTTGGGCCGTTTCCCGCCTTCTGAAGCCTGTTCAGCGTATCAGCGAGCCGCTGCAGCGCCAGAGGCTGCGTTGGAAATTATGCTGCGCCGCAGCATAATCGGGAACGGTGTTGCGTGGATGCACCACGCCACGGGCCGCCGTGGGTCGATCAGACCCCGGCGACCGCGCGCAGGGCCGAGTGGGCGTTCGAGCCGCTCGGGATGGTGCTGACGCTGACGCCCGCCTCGTCCGGGACGGCCAGGTAGCCGGCCTTGGCCGCGGCGTCGCCCAGGCGGCGGCGCGAGGTCAGGACCACCAGCGGGGCCGAGAACAGCAGGGGCAGGACCACCGGGGCGAACCAGGTGATCAGGTCCGGGCGGACGCACAGGCCGGCGCAGAACAGCAGGCCCACGCCCATCTGCCAGCGCATGGCGCGGAAGGCGTCGCGCCAGCTGACGCCGTCAGCGTCGCGGTCCTGGGCCTTCCAGCCGGCGTCGTGGCCCGAGGCGATCTGGATGATGGCCTTGGTGTTGGCGACCATCATGATCGGGGCGATCAGGGCGGACAGGAAGATTTCCATGGCCATGCCCTTGGCGATGCGCTTGCCGCCGCCGAAGGCGCGACGCTCGCGCGGACGGCTGAGGACCAGAAGGCCGCCCATGATCTTCGGACCGATCAGCAGCATGCCCGACAGCAGGGTGGCCAGCATGAAGGGCGAGAACTCGGGGTGAAGCAGGTAGGCGAACGACGACCAGTCGATCGGGTACTGCAGCTGGATCACCATCCCGGCGATCAGCGAGGCCAGCCACAGGGGCGACGAGAAGTAGGCCATGAAGCCCATGGCCATCTGGACACGGTTCATCACGGTCATGCTGCGGGTCTTCAGCAGGCCCAGGTGCTGCATGTTGCCCTGGCACCAACGGTGATCGCGCTGGATGAAGTCCAGCATGGTAGCCGGGGTTTCCTCGCAGCTGCCGTCAAGGGCGGCGGTGACGTGCACAGCCCAGCCGGCGCGGCGCAGCAGGGCGGCCTCGACCGTATCGTGGCTCAGGATGGCGCCGCCGAACGGCTCGCGCCCCGGCAGGATCGGCAGGTGAGCGGTCGAGGCGAAGGCCTCGGTGCGCAGGATGGCGTTGTGGCCCCAGTAGCTGGCTTCCGAGCCGGCCCACCAGGCCAGGCCGGCGGCGGCGACGCGACCGTAAAGGCGCACACTGAACTGCGACACGCGGGCGAACAGGGTCTGGCCCTTGATGATGGTGGGGGTGGTCTGCAGCAGGCCGATGCCCGGATTGCGCTCCATGCAGTCGACCATGCGCAGGATGGTCTCACCAGCCATGGTCGAGTCGGCGTCCAGCACCAGCATGAACGGATAGGCGCCGCCGAAACGCTGGGTCCATTCCGACAGGTTGCCGCACTTGCGCTCGATGTTCTTCTCGCGACGGCGATAGAAGACGCGGCTGTGGGCGTGGGCGCGGAAGCCCAGATAGGCCTGATGCTCCTGATCAGCCGCTTCCGGCTTGGTCGAGTCGCTCAGGACGAAGATGTCGAAGGCGTCCGAGACGCCGAGGCGGGCCAGCGAATTGTCGATGACAGCCAGGCGCGCGAAGGCGGCGCGGGCGTCCTCGTTGTACAGCGGCATCAGCAGGGCGGTGCGCTGGGTCGGCTCGGCCGGATGCGGGGCGAAGGCCAGATCATCCTGCTCACGGCCGGTCATCAGGACCCAGAAGCCGATGGCGGCGCTGGAGAACCAACAGCCGATGGCGGTGATCAGCACGCCGAAGATGACCAGCGAGGTCACTTCCAGCGAATCGAAGCCGTTGCGGGCGAACAGGGCCACCGGCGCGATCAGGGCTAGGGCGGTAACAAGCGCGGTCAGAACGGCCAGCGCCAGACGACGGCCGCCGACGTTCACAGGCGAGGTCGCCGGAGTCGGGACGTCAGGCGTCGCATCCCAGCTGTTCAGGGACTGGCGCGGCATCGCCATCGGCGCTTCGTCCGGCAGCCAGGTCCATGCCGGGCGGTCATTCTGGCTCGACGCGGCGTTGGCGACGTCGATCCGGATCGCTTGATTGCTCATTCTCGGTTCAGGCCTCTGATCCCGCCACCGGCCGGGGCGCCGGACGGGATTTGCTGCATTGCAACACACCTGCAATGTCGATCACTTCCGCGCGATTTTCAATCACGCAATGGTGAAGAGGCGAAGTTTTTTTGGATCAGGCGGCGGTCAGGGCGTTTGCGGGGCGCCCTGAACCGGGACGCAGCGTCAGTCGCGCTCGGCGTGGGCCTTCAGACGGCGATCCAGCACCCAGGCGGCGACTCCGACCCACCCGACCAGGATAACGGCATAGCCGCGCTCCCACCAGCCGACATTGGCGTCATTCACCGTTCCCGGCAGGACCAGATGGTAGGTGAACAGGGTCAGCACGGCCATGGCCACGAAAACCACGACGAGGAACAGCTTGAGCCGCTTCATGTCGACGTGACTCCACAGGCCCCAGAGCAGCAGCAGGGGCGCCAGCTGGATGCCGAGGCCCAGGTTGATGGCCATGTGGCGCGGGTCCGGCCAGGGGAAGAGGCTGGAGGCCGACAGGCCGATCCCGGCCAGGATGAAGACGATGGCCGTCAGCCCGGCCACGAACCAGCGCCGGGTCAGGGCGTGGATGGCCAGGCCGAAGCCGACGCCCGCAGCCATGCACATGGCGCCGGCCAGAAAGACGCCGCCGTTGAAGATCAGGGGGATGGGCGCCGAGGCCCCGCCCAGTTCGCTGAGGTACTGGCGCGCATGATTGAAGCCGGGCCAGGTCGCCACCGCGATCACGACCGCCACGGCGGCCAGCACCGGGGCGGCCATGCCGATCCACAGCAGGCGGCGACGGCGATGGTAGCGGGGACGGCCCTCGGGGGGCGGGAAGGGCTTCAGCCCCCAGATCGGACGGATCAGGGGGATACGCCGCACGATCTCATAGATCAGCAGGCTGACCCCGAAGGTGATGCCGACCAGCGTCAGGGCCTCGGCGGGCGCGGGCAGGTTGGCCGGGCGGATGAACCAGACCGCCGCCACCAGGACCGTCTGGTGCGCCAGATAGAGGGGGAAGGTGGCGTCCACCAGATAGGGTAGGGCCGGGCCACGGGTGTTGCGCAGATAACGGCTGCCGTAGCCGAGGATCGCGGCGATCACGGCCCACTGATCGATAGCGAAGACGATGGCGCGCGGAATCCCGAACCACGTCCCGCCGCCGGGGTGCCACGCCTGCACCATCATGATCGGCAGGGCGATCAGGGCGACGATCAGGGACTGGTGGCGGCGACGCTCCAGCTCGGCCCACAGCGCCTCGTGCCGAACCATCAGGAAGCCGAACAGGAAGGCCCCCAGCGACAGGAAGTGGTTGTAGAAGTCCCAGGTCAGCTTGTTGGTGATGCCGAAGATCGGGAACAGCACGATCCGGATCACGATCAGATAGACCAGCGGCACGACCAGCACGCGCCAGCCGGCCGTGTGCTTCACCAGCCAGGCCTCGGCCTTCGCCATCAGGCCCGGACGCGTCGTCAGGCCGATGGTGATCAGGCTGTAGACCGTGATGTAGACGATGAACCACAGGTGATTGACCGGCACCCCGTTGGCCAGGCCCGACGGGCTGAACTCATGCCACAGCCAGTCGGCGAAATTGCCGGTGAAGCCGCCCTTGTCGATCGCCTCGACGAAGGACTGGATCGGCACCAGCGCCAGGGCGCCGAACAGTAGCGGCGGAATCAGTCGCTCGACGCGGGCGCGCAGGGTCTGGGCCGGGCTGCGTCGGGCGGTCATGAAGCGCAGGGCCGCGCCGGAGACCAGGAACAGCAGGGTCAGTCGCCACGGATTGGTCAGCAGCAGGGCTTCGTGCAGCCAACTGAAGGTATGGGTGCTGTGGATGTGCCAGTCGTACGGCGCATAGACCAGGGCCACATGGTAGAGGATCAGCAGGCCGAACGCGGCGACCCGGATCCAGTCCAGGTCGTTGCGACGCGCACTCGGGGCGGGGGGAGCTGACACGCGGGCGTCTATGGTCGAGCGCGGGCCGCCTGTCCATGCGGTCCGTTTTGACGCGCTGTCGAAGAACAGCCTAACGTCGCTCCATAAAAGAATGAGGGAGGGATTCGCTTGGCCGTCGCCATCGCCGTGACCCGCGAGCGCCGTGAGGGCGAGACTCGCTGCGCCGTCACTCCCGAGACCGTGAAAAAGCTGATCGCGCTGGGCGCGACCGTGACGGTCGAGGCTGGAACGGGGTCGGGCTCCTCCATCCCTGACGCTGACTATGAGGCCGCGGGCGCGACCGTGGCCAAGGACACCAAGGCGGTCCTGACCGGGGCGGATATCCTGCTGAAGGTGCGAGGCCCGACCGCGCAGGAAATCAGCGCGCTCAAGCCCGGCGCCATCGTGGCCGCCATGCTGGACGCCTATCGCGAGAAGGACACGGTGCAGGCCCTGGCCGGGGCTGGGACGACCGCCTTCGCCATGGAGTTCGTGCCGCGCATCACCCGCGCGCAGGTCATGGACGTGCTGTCCTCGCAGGCCAACCTCGCGGGCTACCGCGCGGTGATCGAGGCGGCATACGCCTACGGCAAGGGCTTCCCGATGATGATGACGGCGGCGGGCACGGTCGCCGCGGCCAAGGTCTTCGTCATGGGCGCGGGCGTCGCGGGGCTGCAGGCCATCGCCACCGCCCGGCGTCTGGGCGCGGTGGTTACCGCCACCGACGTGCGCCCGGCGTCGAAGGAGCAGGTCGAGTCGCTGGGCGCGAAATTCGTCGCCGTCGAGGACGAGGAGTTCAAGGCCGCCGAGACCGCCGCCGGCTACGCCAAGCCCATGTCGGCCGAATATCAGGCCAAGCAGGCCGAGCTGACGGCGTCGCACATCGTCAAGCAGGACATCGTCATCACCACCGCCCTGATCCCGGGGCGTCCGGCGCCGCGTCTGGTCACTGCGGCGCATGTGGCCTTGATGAAGCCCGGCTCGGTGCTGGTCGATCTGGCCATCGACAACGGCGGCAATGTCGAAGGGGCGAAGCTGGGCGAGGTGGTCACCACCCCGAACGGCGTCCAGATCGTCGGCTGGTCCAACCTGCCGGGTCGGGTCGCGGCGGACGCCTCGGCGCTCTACGCCCGCAACCTGGTCGCCTTCGTCGGCCTGTTCGTGAAGGACGGCGCGCTGGCGGTGGATCTGGAGGACGAAATCCTCAAGGCATCCGTGGTCACCAGCGGCGGCGCGGTGGTGCATGAGGGGGTGAGGTAAATGTTGTCGGATAATTTGCGCGATTTTCTTCGGGCTGCGGCGTGGATCTTAATGGCGGCTGGAGTGCTGCTGGCGATCCTGTCGGGGTTGCGGCAGTTCGGCGTGATCTCGCCGCCGATCATCAATGTGAATGGCAATCCCATCTTCACCGGAGTGTCGCTGGCGGCCTCTGCGGCTGGCAGCCTTGTTCAGGGAGGAATTCTGCTGGTCCTCCTGAGCATTGACGAGCGCATTCAGAACCGGGGCCAGTGAATGGAACACGTCGATCCCACCATCTTCCGGCTGGCCATCTTCGTGCTGGCGATCTTCGTCGGCTACTACGTGGTCTGGAGCGTCACGCCGGCCCTGCACACGCCGTTGATGGCCGTGACCAACGCCATCTCGTCCGTGATCATCGTCGGGGGCCTGATCGCCGCCGCCGCGACCGCCTCGGGCGGGGACGGCTGGATCGCCAAGGGGGCGGGCGTGGCCGCCGTGACCCTGGCCAGCGTCAACATCTTCGGCGGCTTCATGGTCACGCGGCGCATGCTGGCCATGTACCGCAAGAAGGAGAAGCCCAAGGTCGCGGAGCCCGCCGCCTCGTGAGCTTCGATATCCCCACCGCCGTCTTCTGGGTCTCGATCACCGGTCTGGTGGTCGGCGCCGGGCTGTGGGCGTGGTCCTTCATCGAGGCGCATCCGATCCGTCGTCTGCGCCAGATGGATTGCGGGACCGTGCTGGTCTTCTCGTCGATCCTCCTGCGCTTCGTCGGGCAGGGGAAGTCGCTGAGCGTGATCGAGTGGGCGCTGGCCCTGCTGTCGCCCCTGTTCGTGGCGGCGGCGCTGTGGCGGCTGACCCGGACGGCCTGTCCGGCGAAGGGGCCGATGAAACATAACAAGGGGGGAACGGCATGAACGCATCCATCGCGGCGCTGGCCTATCTGGTCGCGGGCGTCCTGTTCATCCTGTCACTGCGCGGGCTCTCCAGCCCCGAGACCAGCCGTCGGGGCAACACCTTCGGCATGATCGGCATGGCCCTTGCCGTGGGCGTGACGGTGCTGACCCTCTGGACCTCGGGCGCGCTGGACCTGCTGACCGCCGGGCTGATCGTCGGCGGCGTGGTCGTCGGCGGCGGGGCCGGGGCGCTGATCGCGGGTCGGGTGCAGATGACCCAGATGCCCCAGCTGGTCGCCGCCTTCCACTCCCTGGTCGGCATGGCCGCCTGTCTGGTGGCCGTGGGCGCCGTCTATGCGCCGGACAGCTTCGGCATCGCCACGGCGGCGGGCGGCATCAAGACCCTGTCGATCATCGAACTGAGCCTGGGCGTCGCCATCGGCGCCGTCACCTTCACCGGCTCGGTGATCGCCTTCGCCAAGCTGAACGGCAATATGTCGGGCGCGCCGATCATCCTGCCCGCGCGGCACCTGATCAACATCGCCCTGGGCTTCGCCCTGTTCGCCCTGATCGGGCTGATGATCGGCTCGGGCGGCACGGCGACCTGGGCCTTCTGGGGCGTGTTCGTCATCGCCCTGATCCTGGGCGCGACCCTGATCATCCCCATCGGCGGGGCGGACATGCCGGTGGTCGTCTCGATGCTCAACTCCTACTCGGGCTGGGCCGCGGCGGCGCTGGGCTTCACCCTCGAAAACATCGCCCTGATCATCACCGGTGCCCTCGTCGGCAGTTCGGGCGCGATCCTGAGCTACATCATGTGCAAGGGCATGAACCGCAGCTTCATCTCTGTAATCCTTGGCGGTTTCGGCGGTGGTGACGCCGCTGCGGGCGGCGGGGGCGCGGTCGAGACGCGCCCGGTCAAGCAGGGCTCCGCCGAGGACGCCGCCTTCATCATGAAGAACGCCTCCAAGGTCATCATCGTGCCCGGCTACGGCATGGCGGTGGCCCAGGCTCAGCATGCGCTGCGCGAAATGGCCGACAAGCTGAAAGAGGAGGGCGTCGAGGTGAAATACGCCATCCACCCCGTGGCGGGCCGGATGCCGGGCCACATGAACGTCCTGCTGGCCGAGGCCAACGTCCCCTATGACGAGGTGTTCGAACTGGAGGACATCAACTCCGAATTCGGCACCTGCGACGTCGCCTTCGTCATCGGCGCCAACGACGTCACCAACCCGGCGGCCAAGACCGATCCGCAGTCGCCGATCTTCGGCATGCCCATCCTCGACGTCGAGAAGGCCGGGACCGTGCTGTTCATCAAGCGCGGCATGGCGGCGGGCTATGCCGGCGTCGAGAACGAGCTCTTCTTCCGCGACAACACCATGATGCTGTTCGCCGACGCCAAGAAGATGGTCGAGGGGATCGTCAAGGCGCTCTGACATGGTCCGGTATCTGGGGCAGAAGCCGGTCAACTGGGCCGCGATGGTGCTCGTCTACGGCTGGATGGCGGTGGGCGGCGTCTACATGCTTTGGGGCGCCGGCGCGGTGTCCATGTTCCGCGCCGGCTTGGCAGAGGCGCCCCTGATGTGGTGGCCGGAGATATCCTTCGTCGGCCTCGTCCTGACCTTGTCGCCGCTGCTGTTCGGCTTTCTGGCGATGTGGCTGGTCCCCGTTTCGGACTGGTCGATTAGGCTAAGCGTGACGCTGGTGGCGCTTGGGGTCGGTTTCTTCATCGGTGGGGTGGCCTGGGACTCGAGCTACGGCGTGGCCCTGTACAGCGACCGCGTGGCGCATCGGGCGGCAGGGTTCGGCCAGCCCCTGCACATCGACCGGTTCGCTGATGTCCGCCGGGTCGAGACCGGGTGTGTCGTGATGAGGGGGCGGGGCGGCGGAGGCGCTGATCCGTCGTATATTCTTGAGTTCGCCAACGGCCACCGGGTGGATATCTGGCGCGGGAGCTATTCAGGGACCAGAGGCAGCGCGGCCGAGCGGTTCGCTGTCGTCCAGGCGGCGGACGCCGAGGTGGTCCGGGTCGGTGCGCTGCGCGCGCCGCAGCGCAAACCGGACGGAACCCTGATCGGCGACGTCGGCTGCATCGAGCGTCTGGCGGACACTCTGACGATCCCGCCGCCGGTGATCTCACCCCTGTTCGGTGTGCACCGGTCGGAGCTACGCCCGGGGGAGTACGAGATCGATGCTGAGGGGGACGGTGCGTGAAGTGGGAGGCTGAAAAGGAACGCTGGCGGAATGCCGGACTGGCCGCGGCCCTGACCGTGATCCTTCCCTTGCTGCTGGCCTTAGCCGTCGGCAGCCTGCGGCGGTCGTTCGGGCCGCGCGACCCTTCGGTGCTGCTGTGGTGGCCCGAGGAGATGACGACCCTGATCGCCTTCGCCATTTCGGCCTCCATCGTCGTGGGCCTGGGGACCGGTATCATGGTGCTGGCACGCCGCAACATGGCGTGGTGGAAGGTGGGACGCTGGTCGTGGGCGGTGACGGTGCTCGTCATGCTGGCGGCGGTGGCGGCCTCGGCTCGAGCCGAGGTGCGGGTCTATGCCGACCGGATCGTCATTTCGGACGAGCACGGCGCCCGGGAGACCGTCCCCATGGCGAGCGCGACCGGCGTCGGCGTCTGGTGCGATGTCATCAGGCGCAAGCGGAAGGCCGATGTCGCGACCCTGGATTACGCCATCCACTTCCCGGACCGGAGCGTTTCCCTGCGGCCCGGGCTGGGCAGCGTTTCGCGGGACACCGCGCGGATTTGGTTCCACAAAATCGAGGCGCTGGATCGTGAGGTTCTGTCCGCGCTTCCACACCAGTCTGCCGGCTCCGCCGGGCATGACGTCGGCTGCATCCGGGCTCTGAGACGCGAACTCGGCGAGCCGGATTTCACGGCGGCCCGGCGCATGCTGGGCATTACGGAAGCCGACCTCGCCCGCTATTACGCCGAGCCGCATGAGGCGTGGAGCCGCGATACGGCCTCGTCGCATTGAGCGTCTGACGGATGGCTGTTTCCGAAAAGACCTACATCCGGTTCGTCTGCTTCAAGACAGTTGGGCGTCAGCGCAGTCGGCTGGGCCTGTTCGCGGCGATCCATGAGGCGGTCGAAAGCGAGCACGCCGAAAGCTGGGCCATCGTTGAGGCGCGGAGCCAGAGCAGTTGGTTCAACGCCAGTCTGGCGCTTCCCGAGAGCTTTTCGACCGGCGGGCAAAAGGGATACGGCCAGCCGGGGCTGTCATGGTTCAAGCCGTCCGCGACGGAGCATATCCGCCGCATGCACGCGCTGAAGATCGCGCTGGAGGCCTGCGGCATCCACGTCGAGGTGCTGACGACCCGCGACCCCGGCGTGATCGTCTGGCAGGATGAGCATCAGGTGGTCGCCGAACCGCGCGGCCGGACGTTCTGAGCAGGACCATGCCCGCTGAACCCAAGACCCGTCCCACCGACGCCTCCGTGCCGGACTTCATCGCGGCGGTGGAGAACACGCGTCGGCGCGCCGACGCGGAGGCGATCAACGCCCTGATGACCGAGGTGTCGGGTGAGCCCGCCGTGCTGTGGGGGCCGTCGATCATCGGCTACGGCAGCTATCGCGGACCCACTGGAGACTGGCCGATCATCGGCTTCTCGCCGCGCAAGGCCAATCTGGTTCTCTATGTCTGGCGCGACTTCGACGGGGCGGACGACCTGCTGGCCCGACTGGGCAAGCACAAAACGTCCGTGGGCTGCCTGTATGTGAACCGGTTGGACGATCTCGATCCCGCCGTCCTGCGCGAACTGGTCGAGCGGTCGGTGGCGCGTATGCGGGCCGCAAACCCCGGCGCGTCGGGTTGCTGAAAAGCCCCCCTATCGCGCGTCCTCGACCGGCGCTATCACGCCGCCGTGAACCCGACAGCGCCCCCCGTGAATCCTGCTCATCGCCGCTTTGAGGCGCTGGATTCCCTGCGCGGGGTCTGCGCCATCCTGGTGGTCATGTTCCACATGCCGGTGGCCAGCCACTGGCGGGACTGGGGGCTGATCCAGCACAGCTATCTGTTCGTCGACTACTTCTTCGTCCTGTCCGGCTTCGTCATCGCCCACGCCTATTCGCAGCGGCTGAAGACGCCGACCGACGCGGGGCGGTTCATGGTGCGGCGTCTGGGCCGGGTCTGGCCGCTGCACGTGCTGGTGCTGGCGGCCTACATCGGGCTGGAGCTTTGCCGCCTGTGGTTCCACTTCGACAGCGTGACGCCGTTCACGCGCGACCGGTCGGTGGAGGCGATCTTCTCCAACCTGCTGCTGATCCAGGCCTACAATATCCATCCGTCCCTGACCTGGAACGGGCCGTCGTGGACCCTTAGCGTCGAGGTCGGCTGCTATGTGGTCTTCGCCCTGCTGCTGCTAGCGACGCCCAAGGTGTGGCGCTGGATCGGGGCGGCGCTGGCGGTGGTCGGGGCGGTGATCGTCCTGACCCAGAAGGGCTATATGAACACCACCTATGACTTCGCCTTCCCGCGCGCGGTCTACGGCTTCTTCCTGGGCAGCCTGCTGCAGGGCTGCTGGACCCGCATCCCGCGCCTGAAGGGGCATGCGGCGACGGCGCTGGAGATCGCCGCCGTGATCGGCGTCTGCGTCTTCATCGGCTATGCGACCGGGGCGACGACCATTCTGGTGACCCTGTTGTTCGTCGCGGCGGTCTGGGTCTTCGCGGGCGAGGACGGGGCCCTGTCGCGCCTGCTGGACGCCAAGCCGCTGGTCACCCTCGGGCGCTGGTCGTTCGCCATCTACATGGTGCACATGTTCGTCCTGGTGGTGACCATCATCATCGCCCGCAAGCTGGACTGGATGCCCGCGCGTCGGATCGACTTCGGCTCGGTCTGGCTGAACGACCTGTTCGGCGTCGGCCTGTTCGGCCTGATCGTCGTCCTGGCCGTGCTGGCGCACAAATTCGTCGAGCAACCGGCCCAGCGGATGATCGACCGCTGGACCAAGCCGAAAGCGGCTTAAGCCGCCATCCGGAAGTCCGCGGCCGGATCGAAGGCCGGACGGGCCTCGTCCCACAGGGCGTCTTCATCGGCGTAGCGGGCCGACTGGCGGGCGTCGATCACGTCGATCACCTGTTCCTCCAGACGATCCCAGATCACGGCCAGACCGGTTTCGGTGTCGCAGGGAACGATCAGGTAGCGGCTGGCGGCGACCTGGGCGGCGGGTTGGAAGCGGGCCATCTGTGAACTCCGTGAAGCGTGTGTCGCTGTCGATGAATTGAACTCTAAAACAGCGTTGCGTCATTTTTGGTCGTATGCTCTGGTCCGGGCATGAGATTTGACAAGGCAGCTCTGGTTCTGGATCTCGCGCGGCGCATGGCGGCCAGCGCCGAGGGCCTGACCATGGAAGACATGATGCGCGAGACGGGCACGGCCCGGCGCACCGCCGAGCGCATCCGCGATGCGGTCGTGGTCCTGTTCCCGCAGGCGGAGGAGGTGTCCGACCCGCCGTTCAAGCGCTGGCGCATCCGTGGCGGCCTGTCGGCCTTCGAACAGGCGCCGACCGCCGAGGAGCTTATCGAGCTGACCCGGGCGGCGCAGGGGCTGCGGGCGACCGGGGAGCCGGCCCGGGCCGAGGCGCTGGAGGGGCTGGAGCGCAAGCTGAAGTCGGCCGTCCGCTCGACCACCCTGAATAGGCTGGCTCCCGATCTGGAGGCGCTGGTCCGGGCCGAGACCCTGGCCGTGCAGGCAGGGCCGCGCGCCTCCGCCGACGAACTGGTGCTGGCCGAGGTGCGTCAGGCGGTGCTGGCGGGTCAGCCGCTGGGCTTCATCTACAGCCGCCCGGGGGCAGAGGCGCGGCGTCGGGTCATGACGCCCTGCGGCCTGATGTTCGGGCGCGCCAACTATCTGGTCGCCGCCGAGCCGGAGGGCGGGGCGATCAAGACCTTCCGTCTGGACCGGATGAGCGCCGTCAAGGCCGAGCCGGGCGTGGCCGTGCCGCCCGCCGGCTTCGACCTGCAGGTCTTCGCGGGCCAGTCGTTCGGCATCTATCAGGACGCCATCGAGGATGTGGAGCTGAGGATCACGCCCGACGGCGCCGCCGAGGCGCGTGGCTGGCGTTGGCACCCGACCCAGACCGTCGAGGATCTGGCCGACGGCGGCGTCACGGTCCGCTTCCGCGCCTCGGGCATGCGTGAACTGGCCTGGCACCTGTTCACCTGGGGTGAGCAGGTCGAGATCGTCGCGCCCGAGCGGCTGAAGACCGTCATGGCGGAGGAACTGGCCGCCGCCTCCCGCGCCCTCGCGCGGTCGCAAGCGTGACGAAAGCTTAAGCTGACGCCTCCGACGCCCCATGGCTACGCTTCGGGCTGTACAGGGGAGTCCTCCATGCGTTCCGTTCTTCTCGCCGTCTGCGCGACCGCCGCCCTGCTGACCGGATGCGCCACCGCCTCCGCTTCGGTGGAGGCTGAAAAGCGGGTTCCGCTGGTGACCGTCAGCCGTGACGGCGAACGCTGGACCGCCGACTTCACCCTGCCGTCCGACTCGCCGACCTGGGTCTTCATGCGCTCGGCCCTGGCGCGCGAGACGGGCAAGCCGTGGCGGGAAGGGCAGTGGGCGGTCGAGACGCCGGGCGTCATCCTGGAACGGCGCGGCCATTTCGACATCCTGCGCGTCGCCGACGGTGGTCCGGTCCCGCGCAACCTGCGCATCCGCATGACGCCCAAGGCTGAGGATCTGAACGCCGACTATGATCCGGCCCTGATGTTCACCGACGGTTCGGCGGCGCTCTACGCTGGGCATTTCACCGTCTTCCCCATCGCCTCGCCCGAAGCGGCGGAGGCCCTGCCGATGGACCTGAACGAGGCCGATATCGACGCCGACAACTCGCGCATCACCTGGCGCGACGCCGCCGGTCCAGTCCTGTTGGAGGGCGAGCGTCAGGCCGCGCCGGTGTCCGAGCGCAGCAACACCTATGTGCTGTTCGGTCAGGCCGCGCTGGTCGACAGCCCGCGTCTGGCGACGGTCATCGATCCGGGCCTGCCTAGCTGGCTGGGCGATGAGATCAAGACCTTCGCCCCGCGCATCGCCGCCTACTACGCCGAGCGGCTGGGACCAGGGCAGACCGACAAGCCGACCATCATGGTCAGCTGGAACGGCCCGACGCCCCAACGGCGCAGCATGGGCGGCAGCGTCCTGCCGGGCCTGATCATCATGGCCTTCGAGGGGGACAATGTCGTCGCCCTGTCCACCGAGATGCGCGACCATGCCCGCTGGTTTATCGGCCACGAGAGCGCGCATTTCTGGCTGGGCCAGACGGTGGCCTATGAGTTCTCGCGCGACGCCTGGATCACCGAGGGCGGGGCGGACCTGATGGCCATGCGGGCGCAGGCCGTGCTGAGCCCTACCTATGATGTCTTGGCGGCCCTGCAGGAGGAGGTGGACGACTGCACGACCTTGGCGGTCAAACCGGTCGCCTCCGCCAACCAGCGCAGCGAGCACCGCGCCTACTACGCCTGCGGCGCCGTCTTCGCCCTCGCCGCCGAAGCGGCGCAGAAGCGGGCCACGGGCGGCGACTGGTTCGACTTCCTCAAGCCGTTGATCGACGCCAACCGCGAGGACGGCAAGCTGAGCCGCGCCGAATGGCTGGAGGCCCTGCTTCAGGTCACCGGTGATCCGGACGTCCGGCGCGAGATCGACACGCTGCTGGATGAGGGGGCGCAGAACCCGGCGGAGCTGATCGCCCGCCTGTTCGACCGGACGGGCGTCGCCTACCGGATGGAGGGCGGGAAGGTAAAGCTGGTCTGAGCGGCCCCTATCGGCGCCCGCGCAGTCCTGCTTCGACATGGCCCCGGAACTCGCTGAGGGCCTCCTCAAGTGGAGCGGCCTGCACGAATGGCCACGGACTCACCGACTTCGACCAGTCGTCCACCGCCGGCGCCCGATCCACCGGCGGGGCGGCGCGTTCGGCGCAGGGATGGCGGTGGCACAGGCGACAGGCGGGGCCGATGGGGGTGACCTCCGGCGCGGCCAGATCGAGCCCTCGGGCGTGGATCAGGCGGCGGGCGTGCTTCAGCTCGCACCCCAGGCCGATGGCCAGGTCGTGGCCCTCGGTGAAGGCGTCGCGGCCCTGACGTTCGACCGTCCGGGCCAGGGTGAACCAGCGGCCACCATCCGGCGTCTCGATGATCTGGGTGACGATCCGGCCGGGCGTGCGGAAGGCGCTGTGCAGCCGCCAGCGCGGGCAGGCGCCGCCGAAGCGGGAGAAGGGAAAGGCGCCGGAGGCGAAGCGCTTGGAGATGTTCCCCGCCTGATCGACGCGCATCAGGAAGAAGGGCACGCCCCGTGCGGTCGGGCGCGACAGGGTGGTCAGCCGGTGCGCCGCCTGTTCGAAGCTGACCCCGAACCGGGCCTCCAGCCGCGTCAGGTCATAGCCGTTGGCTTCGGCCGCCGCGTGGAAGGCGCCGTAGGGCATCAGAATGGCGGCCGCGAGCGTATTGGTCAGCGCGACCTTCAGCACACGTCGCGTCGCATCGTCCGGCATGTCGGCTGAGGCCGTCAGCGCGGTCAGTTCGGTATCATGCTCGGCTAAGGCCAGCTGGAAGGCGACGGCGAAGGCGCGGGAGGAGGGGCCCAGCGTCTCGGACAGGTGCAGGCGCCTGCGATGCGGATCGTAGCGGCGCGTCCACTCGACCATCACATCGTCGGGCAGGGTGCGGACCGTCAGCCCATGGCGGGCCTGCAGCCGTGCGCGGGCGCGGGTCTCGAAGGTCTCGCCGGGCGTTTCCGTCTCCAGCTCGGCGGCCAGTCGCTCGCCCAGCGCATCCAGTTCGGGGAAGTGGTTCTGGCGCGCCTGCACGAAGTCGCGGACGCGGTCGGCGGGCGTTTCGTCGCCTCCGCCACCCGCGATGTCGGCCTCGGCCCGCTCACGGGCGCGCCGGTCGCTGAAGGCGCGATACAGGCGCAGGACGGCGTCGGCGACGGCGGGCTGGTCCTCGGCCAACTGGACGATCTCGTGCCGGGGCACGGCCAGACCCTGAAACACCGGATCGGCGAAGGCCTCGGACAGGGTGGCCTCTGACGCCGGGCCGCCGGACTGGCCCAGCGCCCGCAGGTCCACGTCATAGGTCTCGGCCAGACGCAGCAGCAATTGGGCCGAGACGGGCCGCTGGTTGCGCTCGATATGGTTCAGATAGCTGGGGGACACGCCCAGATCGCCGGCCATGGCCGTCTGGGTCAGGCCCAGATCCCTGCGCAGCCGCTTCAGGCGGCCGCCGAGGAACAGCTTTCGGTCGGCGGTGTCCATGACTGCACGATGTCACAAAATGACTTAACAGCAAGTGTCATGTTGTGACTGAATGACGCGATAGGTCCGCCTCGATCTGTGTCTTTTGTGACTGTGGCGTGTTTCCTTCCCGTGACCCGCCGCGCATCGACGGCCCACAGGACAGAGACCCGCCATGACCACCTTCGCCGATCTGGTTCCGTCGCCCAAAGGCCGCTTTGACGGCATCGAGCGCCCCTACACCCCGGAAGACGTCCTGCGTCTGCGCGGTTCGGTGCCGATCACCCATACGCTGGCCGAGCGCGGCGCCAACCGGCTGTGGGAACTGCTGCACACCGAGCCGTTCATCAACGCCCTCGGCGCCGTCACCGGGAACCAGGCCATGCAGATGGTCCGCGCCGGCCTGAAGGCCATCTATCTGTCGGGCTGGCAGGTCGCCGCTGACGCCAACACCGCCGGCGCCATGTATCCGGACCAGTCGCTGTACCCGGCCAACGCAGCGCCCGAGCTGTGTCGCCGCATCAACCGCACCCTGCAACGTGCCGACCAGATCGAGCACGCCGAGGGCGGCGCCAAGCGCGACTGGTTCGTGCCCATCGTCGCTGACGCCGAGGCCGGCTTCGGCGGGCCGCTGAACAGCTTCGAGATCATGAAGGCCTTCATCGAGGCGGGCGCCTCGGGCGTCCACTTCGAAGACCAGCTGGCCTCCGAGAAGAAGTGCGGCCACCTGGGCGGCAAGGTCCTGATCCCGACCCAGGCGCATGAGCGCAACCTGATCGCCGCCCGTCTGGCCGCCGACGTCATGGGCACGCCGACCATCACGGTCGCCCGCACGGACGCCGAAAGCGCCCAACTGATCACCTCGGACATCGACGAGCGCGACCAGCCCTTCATCGACCGCGACAACCGCACGCCGGAAGGCTTCTTCCGCCTGAAGGAAGGGACTGGACTGGAACACTGCATCGCGCGCGGCCTGAGCTACGCCAGGATCGCCGACGTCCTGTGGTGGGAGACCTCGCACCCCGACCTCGACGACGCCCGCAAATTCGCCGAGGCGATCCAGAAGGAGCACCCCGGCAAGCTGATGGCCTACAACTGCTCGCCGTCCTTCAATTGGAAGGCCAAGCTGGACGACGCCACCATCGCCAAGTTCCAGCGCGAGCTGGGGGCCATGGGTTACAAGTTCCAGTTCGTGACGCTGGCCGGCTTCCACAGCCTGAACAACGGCATGTTCGAGCTGGCCGACGGCTACCGCGATCGCGGCATGGCGGCCTATTCCGAGCTTCAACAGCGCGAGTTCGCCAACGAGGCCCGAGGTTACACCGCCACCCGCCACCAGCGCGAGGTCGGCACCGGCTACTTCGATCAGGTCGCGACCGTCATCTCGAACGGCCAGTCGTCCACCACCGCCCTGAAGGACTCCACCGAAACCGCGCAGTTCGTCGCGGCTGAATAGACAAGGAGAGTGAGAATGGAACCGCTGCAAACCACCTCGGCCATCATCGACTTCTGCCTGGCCCCGCTGAACCTCGACAGCCAGACGGAGGCCGAGCGCGAGGTCCGGCGTCGGCTCGAGCATGTAATCAAGACGTTCCGGGCCAAGGCGACCCAGCCGGTTAGCGTCGACTTCTCGTCCATGCCGTCACAGGTGATCAACGAAGCCGCCCACGGCTACGAATAGTCCCTCGGGAGGATAAGGAAGCGGTCGCCGTCTGGGATCAGGCGGCGATCGCGGCCTGAGCGGCGCGGGGCAGGGAAATGACCAGCTCCAGCAGCTCGCCCGCGTCGAAGGGCTTGGCCAGGTGACGGTCGGCGCCCGCCGCCTCCGCAGAGGCGATGTGCTCGGGCAGGGCGTTGGCGGTCAGCATTACGATCGGCGTGCGCTGCAGGCCCATGGCCAGTTCGTGCGTCCGGATCTCGCGGGTCGCGGTCAGCCCGTCCATGACCGGCATCTGCATATCCATCAGGATCAGGTCGTAGTCGCCGTCGCGCACGGCGTTCAGGGCCAGGGCGCCGTCCTCGACCGAGGTCAGGTCGATCTCGGCCTGGGCCAGGATCATCTCCACCACCTTGCGGTTCACCGGATGGTCGTCGGCCAGCAGGACGCGCAGGCGACGGTCGTCGCCCGCGGCCAGGGCCGAGTCCGCGCTGGTAACGGCGGCGGGCGCCTCGGCCAGGTGCAGCGGGATGGTCAGCATGAAGCAGGAGCCGCCGCCGGGCTCGCTCTCGCAGTCCAGCTCCCCGCCCATCATCTCGGCGAGCTGACGCGAGATGGACAGACCCAGCCCCGAACCGCCGAACTTGCGGGTGATCCCGCCGTCCGCCTGCTCGAACCGGCTGAACAGGCGGTTGCGCGTGTCGCTGTCGAAGCCGATGCCGGTGTCGTCAATGGAGAATCGCAGGGTCGGCTGACCCTTGCGCATCGGGCCGGGCAGGGCGGTCAGGCAGACGAAGCCCTGCTCGGTGAACTTGACCGAGTTGGAGACGAGGTTGGTCAGGATCTGCTTCAGGCGCACGACGTCGCCCTGGATCCAGCGGTCGACCTCGGGGGCGATCTCGACGAAGAACTGCAGACCCTTCTCGCGGGCCGAGGTTTCGTACAACTGGGCGGCTTCGCGGACGGCGCGGCCCAGGTCGAAGGCTTCCTCGTTCAGCTCCAGACGCCCGGATTCGACGCGGGCCAGATCGAGGATGTCGCTCAGCAGGACCTGAAGGGTGCGGCTGGAGGACTGGATCAGGTCCAGCATTTCCTTCTGCTGACCCGACAGGTCGGTGTTGGCCAGAGCCTGGGCCACGCCGATGACGCCGTTCAGGGGCGTGCGGATCTCGTGGCTCATATTGGCCAGGAACTGGCTCTTGGCGCCGTTGGCGGCCTCGGCGGCGTCGCGGGCCTCGGCCAGCACACGGGCCTGATGCTTCAACTCGGTGATGTCGGTGCAAATGGTGACGATGCCGCCCGCCACGGTGCGGCGGTCCGAGACGCGCAGCCAGCGGTCGCCGCTGATGTGCTGCTCCATCGTGGTCGACAGGGCGGCGCGGGTGACCATGCGCTCGTTGATCCACGCCTCCTCGCGGCCGATGGCGTCGGCGTAGAGGCCGCCGTCCAGCCCGATCTGGATGACCTCGCGGAAGGTCATGCCCTTCTGCAGGGTGCTCTCCAGGCCCGGATTCACCAGGGCGTAGCGGGTGTTCCACAGCATCAGCCGGTCTTCGGCGTCGTAGAAGGCCAGGCCGTCGGGCAGGGCCTCGATGGCCTGACGCAGCTGGCCCAGGGCGCTGGCGCGGGACAGCCACCACATCCAGATGGCCGCGCCGGCGATGATGCTGATGCCCAGCACCATGGCGGAAATGACGGCGATCATCACGCCGCCGGACAGGGACCAGACGGTGCTCTCGACGGCGGTTTGCGGCTCCAGCGTCATCGCGCTCATGGCGCCGAAATGCAGGATGACGACCGCGAGAGCCCCCGAGGCGCCCGAGATGAACCGGCGCCAGCCGGCGCGGCCGTAGAGGAAGGCGGACGTCAGGGAGGCCAGCAGGACAGCGGTCAGCACCGACAGGGCGACCAGCCTCGGGTCCCAGACGATCAGGCCCGGCAGCTCCATCGCCGCCACGCCGAGGAAGTGCATGGCGCCGACGCCCGAGATGGCCAGGGCGGCGCCGAGGCCGCGATAGACCGGCGAGGGGCGGTACAGGGCCGTCATGGAGGCCAGGCCGATGCTGGCGAAGGCCATGAAGAAGGATGCGATGGTCGACCAGACGGCGTAGCGGACCTCGGCGCCCGCGTCGTAGCCCTGCATGGCCAGGAAGTGGGTCGAGAAGACCGCCAGACCACCGGTGAAGGCGGCCAGAAGCATCGTATTGCGACGGCGTGCGCCGATGGCGGCGCGGGCGCGGCCCAGCAACTGGTACGCGGTGCCCACGCCAAAGACGCAGATCACACCGGCGGCCAGCGTCCAGCGCCAGTCATGCTGGAATGCGATGCAATACAGTATGCGGTCCAAGACGCCCCCCTTCGAACCGCACTATCCCGGAAAGGGGTGAAGAAAGCGTGGGCATATGTACGCTAACCGAAAGGATCAGCCCGCGTCGGCGACCGCCATCGCGAACTCGTGGCCCATAACCTTTACGGGATTGACCTGCCGGTCGCCGCGGCGGACCTCGAAATGCAGGTGGGGGCCGGTCGAACGGCCTGTGGAGCCGACAAGGCCGATGCGCTGGCCGCTGGTCACGGCGTCGCCGCTGGCGACGTCGATGCGGCTGAGGTGGCCGTAGAGGCTGCTCATGCCGTTGGGATGCTGGACCTCGATGAAGCGGCCATAGCCGCCGGCGTCGTAGCCGGTGCGCAGGACGCGCCCCTCGGCGGCGACGCGGACGCCGGTGCCGGTGGGAGCGGCGATGTCGACGCCATCATGGTGGCGGGCGGCGCTGCCGGGCAGGCGGCGCATGCCGAAGGCCGAGTTGACCCCGTAGCCGCGCACGGGCTCCTGGAAGGTGATCATGCGCATGACCGGACCGGCGGCGGTGGCCACGGCGGTGACGGGCGGGGCTTCCGGCACGGCGAAGCCTTCGTCGGTGGCGGCGGCGGGCGTCAGCGGGGCGGCGGCCATGGCGAGGATGGCCACGGCGCCGAGGACGGCGGCCTGGCCGGAATGGAGGAGGAACGACCGGGCGGTCGGCAACAGGCGTCGCATGGGCGGCGTCGGCTCCGTCTTCGGCTCGGGAGAGCGGGAGTGAGGGCGCGGCGGCAGCGCCGCATCCAGGGCGCGACCGGGCTCCGCGCCTCGGGAAGACGGGCTGATAGGGGCAGGGCGGGGCGACTTTGGGGCGCCGGGGGCGGCAGGACGTCGCAGGGCGGCAACGAAAAGGGGCGCGCGGCCTTGGCAGGCCACGCGCCCCGGTAGTCGGTCTGGCGAAGTCCCTACTGCAGCGAGATGCTGTAGGTCAGCGCGCCCACGTGGCTGTCGGCATGGTCGCCGAAGCGGCCGCGGTAACCGAAGGTCAGCTTGCCGGGGCCCATGTCGGCCTCGACCCCGGCCGATGCCAGGATGGAGCCGCCGAACGGGTCCTCGATCTCGCGCTCGAGGATCTGGGCCGGGTTGCCCAGGATGCCGACGCGAACGCCGTCGCTGCTGTCGGCGAAGCTGTCGCGGTAGCCGCCCTCGACGAAGAAGTTCATGCCGTCGCCGCCGCCCTCGGCCCGCAGGGTGATTTCGGCGCTGGCCGATTGCACGGTGCGGTCCTGATAGGCGTACTGGGCGGCGATGCCCTGCTCGTTGTAGCCGTCGACGTCGGTCGTCCCCCAGGCGATGGCGGCGCGAGGCGAAAGGGCGATGCCGCCCATGTCGAACCACAGACCGCCCTGGACCCGGGCGCCGATGCTGCCGCCGCTGGTGTCGCCGGTGTGGATGACCGGGGCGAGCGCGGTCTGGCGGGTGATGTCGTCATACTTGTCGACCCCGCCGCCGGCGGCGGCGCCGAGGAACATGTTGCCCGAACGCCAGCCGACCCAAGCGTCGACGGCGTAGGTCTGGACGTCGAGCTTCATGGCGCCCGCCTCGACGTCGGCGGTGCGGAAGGTCCCGGAGACGCCGAAGCGCAGGCTGTCCGAGATGACGTGATCCAGACCGACGCGTCCGCCCCAGCCGGTGGCCTTGGACGAGGCGACGGCGCCGCGTGCGTCACTCTCGACGCTGTCGGCGAGGACGCCGAACGTCATGTGGGTGCCGGGCTCCCACGCACCGCGCCCGGCGAAGGTCTCGGTGGCGAGGTCGAGCAGGTCCTCGCGCTGGCGGAAGGCGGTTTCGCCCTGCACCGTCGCCTGGGCGCCGAGGTCGCCATAGTAGAGGTAGTCGTTGGCCAGCTGGGCGATCATGCGGTGACCGGCCGCCGTCGGGTGGACGCCGTCCCAGTACAGATAGCCGTCCGGGTTGGAGCAGACGGTGACCCCATTGAAGCAGGACTGGGTGACGTTGGTCAGGCCGAAGCGGGCCGGGTTGGCCGCGAGCGGGTCGCTGATCTTGTACAGGTCCATAAGGATGATGTTGGTGTTCGGCTGGCCCGCCGCGGTGGTCATCAGCCGGCTGAGCAGGGCGCTGTTGAACTGCTGGCCCGAGAAGTCGGCGAGGGCGGCGGCGTTGGCGCCGAGGGCCGAGAACTGGGGCGTGATGCCCAGCCGCGGCAGGTTGGAGACGAGGATTGTCCCGGCGCCGCGGGTGGCGATGTCGTTGACGATGAAGTTCACGTCGGTGGCGGCGGCGTTGATGACCGTCTGCATGGCGCCGGTCGGGTTGGCCGAGGCGGCGGCGGTCGGGAAGGCCTGGAAGATGTTGTTGGCGCCGCCCAGGACGCTGACGAGGTCATTGCGCCCGAAGGTGCCGCCCGCGCCGGTGTAGGCGGCCAGCTGGTTGCGCATGCCCGGAGGGCTGAGCGCGGTGTCCGTGCGGGCGCCCCCGAAGGCGTAGTTGATGCTGCCCGTCACCGGTGCGCCGGCGGCGAAGCGACCGGCGTTGAAGCCCAGCAGTTCGGTGAACACCGGCCCGTTGGAGAAGCGGCCCTGGAAGTAGGGCGGCGAGGTGGGGGTGGCGCCCCCGCTGGCGGCGTAGAGGTTGCCGTTGTCGCTGAGGCTGTCGCCGAAGACGACAAGGCGGTTGTAGGTCTGGGCGCTGGCCGTCGAGGCGATGGCCCCCATGGCGGCGACCGTCAACGCAGCGGCGGCCGCGTTACGCAGAAAACGAGACATCGATGTTCCTCCCATCGGTCGTCATGGTGCGACCGTTAACCGCACTGTGCGCTCGTTTCGCGCGTACGCAAGATGCCCCGAGGGAAGCTTTCTCCTCTGTTTTCAGTAGAGCATGCGGAAACGCAGCGTCCCGGCCACGCCCCGCAGGGTTTGCACCGCGTCCGGATCATAGTTCCGGTCGACGTCGGTGATGACGTAGCCGGTCCTTTCGTCCGTCTTCAGATGTTGTCCGAGGATGTTCAGACCGGCCTCGGCGACGGCGCGGTTCAGGTCGGCGAGCACGCCCGGCTGATTCCGGTGGATGTGCAGGATGCGGTGGGCGCCCGAGACCTCGGCCAGCTGCACATTCGGCAGGTTGACGCAGAAGGTGGTGTCGCCCCGGTTGAGGTAGGCCAGCAGGCGTTCGGCGGCGAACTCGCCGATGGCTTCCTGGGCCTCTTCGGTGGAGCCGCCGATGTGGGGCGTCAGGATGACGTTCTTCAGGCCCCGCAGGGGGCTGTCGAACGGGTCGGCGTTGGTGGCGGGCTCCTCGGGGAAGACGTCCACCGCCGCGCCGCCGATGCGGCCCGAGCCCAGCGCCTGCGCCAACGCGCCGACATCGACGATGTGGCCGCGCGACAGGTTCAGCAGCAGGGCGCCGGGTTTCATCTTCGCGAACTGGGCGGCGCCGATGACATTGGCGTTGTCGCCGCGTCCATCGACATGGAGGGTGACCACGTCGCTTTCGGCCAGCAGGGCGTCGAGCGAGGACATGCGGCGGGCGTTGCCCAGCGCCAGCCGCTCGGTCAGGTCGTGGAAGATGACCCGCATGCCCAGCCCCTCGGCCAGCACCGACAGCTGGCTGCCGATGGCGCCGTAGCCGACGATGCCGAGGGTCTTGCCGCGCAGCTCGCGCGAGCCGGTGGCCGACTTGTTCCATTCGCCCCGGTGCATGGCGGCGGACTTGTCCGGCACGTCGCGCATCAGGTTGATCATCACGCCGACGGCCAACTCCACGACGGAACGGGTGTTGGAGTAGGGGGCGTTGAAGACGGCGACGCCGTGGTCGGAGGCGGCGGCGAGGTCGATCTGGTTGGTGCCGATGCAGAAGGCGGCGACGGCCATCAGGCGGTCGGCGGCGGCCAGAACCCGCTCGGTGACCATGGTCTTGGAACGGATGCCGAGGACGTGGACGCCCTTGATCCGCTCGATCAGCTCGTCCTCGCCGAGCGCGCCCTTGGCGGTCTCGACGGTGTAGCCCGCGTCCTCCAGCCGCTCGACGGCGGCGGGGTGGATGTTCTCCAGCAGCAGGATGCGCATGCGGCTGCGAGGGTAGGACCAGCGACCGGTCTCGCCCTCGGCGTGGAGCAGTTCGTCGATGGAATGGGCCTCGGCGTCGGCGGCGGCGACCACGGTGGGGCGGCGGACGATCTCGGTGAAGGCGTAGAAGCGGTCGGCGGCGCCGGCCAGCTTGACCTCGGCGTCGTTCCAGCCGTCGCCGACCATGACCACGGGCGAGGGCAGGTTCAGGGCCTTGATGACCACGGGCTTGCCGCCCTCGTGCGACAGGGGATTGGCGTCGTCGACGCCGGTGACGCGGCCGTCGGCGTCATAGATCAGGTCGTTGCACAGGACCCGGTCGGGGGCGACGCCGAGGCGTTCGGCGACCGGGGCGATGATCTCGCGGAAGCCGCCGGACAGGATGACGACGCGGTGGGCGTTGGCCTTGAAGAAGGCGAGGTTCTTGCGGACCGAGGGCGTGCCCTCGTCGAGGATGCGGTCGGCCAGGGCCTGCACATGGGCATGTGTGAGGGGCAGCAGGGCCAGACGGCGACGCAGGGCCTCGCCGAACGGCAGGTCTCCGGCCATGGCCTGATCGGTCAGGGCGGCGATCTCGGCCCGGACGGCGGCGGCGTCCGGCGAGCCTTCCAGCGCGATGTCGGCCAGGGCCTCGAGCGTCTCCACGCGGACGAGGGTCGAATCGAAGTCGAAAACATAGGTCGCGTCAGCCATGTCAGGACCTTGGCTCACCTTCGCAGTTGCAGCAACGGACGGGAGGGCTGTTGGCGAAAAACAGGGTGTGAACAGTGTAATTGGTGCAGATCGTCCACTTTGGAGAGACGGTCAAAATACACCGTCTAAACCGTCTATCCCGTCTATCGCCCCCAACGAAAACGCCGGTCGCTCCGCGAGGAACGACCGGCGATCAGTCTAACAGCCCGATGCGTCAAGATTGGACGTAGGGGGGAGTTGGGCGCCTCAGAACCGTCCGATGTTGCGAAGGCGGCTGTCGGGGCGGCGGGCGTCGAGGGCGGCGGCGCCGATGGCGGCGGCGACGGTGGCCAGGGCCAGGAGGGCGCCGCCCTCCTTGGCGTGGGTCCTGGCGTAGTCACCGGCGTCCTCGGCGTAGCGGCGGGCCGCCTTGCCGTGCTTCTTCAGGGCCTTGCGCGAGGATTTCTCGGTCTTCTTCCACCAGCGCGAGCCACGATCGCGGGCGTCGTCGGTGAGGTCATGGGCGCGCTCGCCCGCCTCGCTGAGGCTGTGGCGGACGGTTTCAGCGAGATCCTCGAAGCGGCCGCGCAGGCCGTCAGTATCAACCCATCCGCGCGGGTTGAGGCGACCGCGCAGGGCCTGGTAGCGGGTGGGGCCGGTGCGCTGGTTCAACAGCAGGGTGGCGAGGCCGACGCCGGCCAGCACCGCGACGACGCCGGTGGCGATGCCGGGGTGTTTGCGGACTTCGGCGAGGGCGGAGAACTGGCGAACCATCGGATAGTGAACCTCTTCATCGAGGCCGTCTTCGGTCGGGTCGTAGAGCCCGTCGTCGTCCGGCGCATAGGCGGAACCCTTGTCCCGCATCAGTGAAGGAGCGAACTTGGCCAGAAGAGGTTCCGCCACGCCGGGCAGGGCGTTGTAGAGGCTGGCGATCAGACGCCCGCCGCCGCCGACGGTGATTTCGCGGATCGGATGGGCGGCGCAATACAGGATGGTGTCCGCGGCCACCCGCGTCGCATAGACCGGCTGGGGGTTATGGACGGCGTAGCCGGTCAGATTGCGGGCGTGCTTGCTGTAAGGGGTGTCGAGGGCGGCGGGCTTGACCAGCGACAGGCTGATCGGGGCGTTGTCGCGCATGATCTCCATGCGCAGGGCGTTGGTGAAGCCCTTCACCGCGTGCTTGGAGGCCGAATAGACACCCTGCACCGGCAGGGGCGCGTCAGACAGGATGGAGCCGACGTTGATGATGGCCCCGCCCCACGGACGGTCGCGCAGGCGCTCGGCGGCGACGAGAGAGCCGTTCACCACGCCCCAGTAGTTGGTCTCGAACAGACGGCGCTGGTCGGCCAGGGTGGTGTCGCGGATCGGACCGAAGATCGAGACGCCGGCATTGTTGATCCAGGTGTCGAAGCCGCCGAACAGGCGCTGGCATTTGTCGGCGGCCTCGATCAGGGCGTCATGGTCGGCGACATCGGCCACGGCCCAGGCGGCGCGGGCGCCGGTGGCCTGAAGCTCCTCGCAGAGGGCCTGGAGGTCCTTCTGGCCGCGGGCGATGAGGAAGACGTGCGCCCCGGCCTTGGCCGCGCGCCGCGCCACCGCCAGACCGATTCCCGAGGTGGCGCCGGTGATGACGATCACCTGCTTGTTCAGGGGCTTGAGGTGGGCTCTGGACATGAAATCACCGACCGGAAAGCGATGGGGCATCTTACGCCTGTTCTGCCGGGGGAGGGCAAGGGCGTGGGTGTGGGGTGTGGGGTGTTGGGCGTCGTTCTCCCCTTGAGGGAGAAGGGTGATGCAGAGCGGTGATGAGGGGGCCTTATCATTGCCCCTTCGGGCCCCTATCTAGCCGCCTTCGTATTTCTGACCGAGGACCGCCCGTGACCGATCACGCGCATACCCATGCCGCGACGCCCAAGGATTTGGCCGACAACCTCGCCGCCGCCTTCCAGATCGAGGGCTGGCCGGTGCGGGGACGTCTGGTGCGTCTGGGCGAGACCATCGACGCCATTCTGTCGGCCCACGCCTATCCGGAGCCGGTCGCGGCCCTGCTGGGCGAGGCCTGCGTGCTGGCCGCCATCCTGGGCTCGACGCTGAAGTTCGAGGGCCGCCTGATCGTGCAGGCCCAGGGCGACGGGCCGGTGCGCTATGTCGTGGCCGACTACGACACCGAGGGTCATCTGCGCGGCTATTGCCGGTTCGATCCGGACGAGGTCGCGGCGGTGTCGCAGGGCTTCGCGCGTCCCGGCGCCAAGACGCTGCTGGGCCAGGGCGTGTTCGTGATGACGCTGGATCGCGGTCCGGACTTCGAACGGACGCAGGGCATCACCCCGATCGAGGGCGAGAGCCTGTCGCTGGCCGCCGAGCATTACTTCCAGCAGTCAGAGCAGATCCCGACCAAGGTGCGTCTGGCCGTGGGCTCGGTGGAGACCGCCGAGGGCTCGCAATGGCGCGCCGGTGGGGCGCTGATCCAGCTGATCGCGGCGGATGACGCGCGCGGCTCGACCGAGGAGGTGTGGGATCGCTCGCGGGTCCTGTTCCAGACCCTGGCCGACGACGAGCTGATCGACCCGACGATCACGCCGGAGACCCTGCTGTTCCGCCTGTTTCACGAGGACGGGGTGCGGCTGGAGGATGCGCGTCCGCTGACGGCCCAGTGCCGCTGTTCGAAGGACCGGATCAGCGCCGTGCTGACCTCGTTCAGCCCGGCCGAGCGAGCCGAGATGATCGAGGACGACGGCAAGATCCGCGTGACCTGCGAATATTGCGCGACGGTCTATGAGCTGGAGCCGGAGGCGATCAGCCCGGCGGACTGACGTCCGAACCTGAACGCGAGTTCACTGGCCAATGGGCGCTGGAGGATCAATCCTGCGCGCATGATCACCGCCCTGACGCTCGCCCTCAGCCTGCTGGTCGCCGACGACGGCGGGCGATGTCGGCTTGAAGGCGAGTCGCGAAGCTGGACCGCCGGCGCTCTCGAGGCCTGGGATCGGCTGGACCGGGAGCGGCTGCATACGCCCCGGCCGGTGACGCCGAGACTGGTGCTATTCGATCAGGACTGTGTCTTCACCCTGACGGCGGATGCGGGCGGCGACTTCGCCGTGGGCGGCCGCACCTATGCGGTGACCGGCCAGGCGCATGACGGGACCGTGGCCTTGCCGGGCGGGGGCGAGGTCCCCGCGCGCAAACTGTCCTTCGCCTTTCCGACTGACGACGGCGGGATGAATTTCGTCATGGCCCTGCCGGCGATCTGGCGGGCGGATGCGTCGGAGGCGCGCGACCCGGGCCGGCTGGCCATGGTCGTCTTCATGCATGAGTTCGCTCACACCCAGCAGGGCGAGGGGCTGGGCCGGCGGATCGATGCCTTGGTCGCCCAGGGCCTGCCGCCCGAGATCGATGACGACATCGTCCAGACGCGCTTCCGCGATCAGGCCGACTATGTGACCGCCTTCGAGGCGGAGCGGGACCTGTTCCATGCGGCGGCGACGGCGCCGGACGCGGCGGAGGCGCGCCGTATGCTGGCGCGGGCGGCGGAAATGATGGCGGCCCGGCGCGCGCGATGGCTGGTCGGCGACGACGCCCTGCTGGCGACGGCGGACGATGTGTTTCTGACGCTGGAAGGGTCGGGCAACTGGGCGGCCTGGGCCTGGCTGGTCGACCCGCGCGGCGGGGCGCTGACGCCGGAAGCGGCGACGGCCTTCGTGCGCGGCGGACGCCGGTTCTGGAGCCAGGACGAGGGGCTGGGCGTCATGCTGGCGCTGGACCGGTTGACGCCCGACTGGCCCGCCCGCGCCTTCGGACCGGACGGCGAGACGGCGGACCGCCTGATCGCCCGGGCATTGGCGACGGGATCCTGACCGACCTCAGACGACCAGGAAGATGGCGTTGGCGAAATTGTGCAGGAGGACCGGCAGCAGCAGGCTGCCGGTCTTTTCGCGCAGCCAGACCAGCAGCAGGGCGGGGCCTCCGGTGAGGGCCATGGTCATGGCGTCGAAGGTGAAGGCGCCGTCGCTGTAGCCCAGCGCATGGGCCAGGCCGAAGGCGACCGAGCTGATCAGCGCGCCCCAACCCATCGGGGCGCCGAGGAGGCGCAGGGGCCGGGCGAAGGCTTCGTTCAGCATCAGCAGCAGGACGCCGCGATAGAAGAGCTCCTCGTCCAGCCCGGGCATGGTCAGCTGGAAGGCGAGGGTGTCGGCGTCGGTCCCCTGACCGGGGAACCAGAGGGCCAGGCCGAGGAAGAGGGCGATCAGGGCGCCGGACAGGATCAGGGCGCCCTTCAGCCCCTTGCGGTCCTGTTTCAGCGTCAGGCCGACGCGCTCGGCGCCGAAGAACAGGGCGACGACCAGCGACAGGGCCAGGGCCATGACCTTGCCCTCCCAGTTCCAGTCCGAGGGCCAGAACTGCAGGGGGATGTGGCCGTAGCCGCGCGTCAGCAGGGCGTCATAGGCGGCCATGAGCGCAAGGGCGCCGAGGAACCAGCCCCACTTCACCTTGCCGCGCAAGGCGACGGCCGCGACCAGCCCCATGGCCGCGGTCGCCCCGATCCATCCGCCCAGCACCATGATCGCATCCGGCATGTGTCACCCCCTCCGACGTTGTTCGGGGGAGAGGCGGCGAAGCGGCGCCGTGGATGCGCGGCGGAAGATGAAATCGCGGTAAGGCGGCGGCCCCTAGTACGCCAGCGCGATGCCGTCCTTGCGCATTTCGGTGGCCGCGCCGTAGGTCCAGCGACCGCCGGGATTCTGCTGCATGACCACGTTCTGGTAGCCGCCGAAGCCGCCGTTGGGGCCGCGCAGGACCCAGCCCATGGCCTCGAGTTGGGCCTTGGACGCCGCCGGGACGCCGGTCTCCAGATAGAGCAGGCCGACGCCTTCCGCCCGTTCGCCGGTGGGTTCGGACGAGCCCTCGTGCTGCCAGCGCGGGGCGTCGCCGGCCTCCTGCGGGTCGAGGCCGTAGTCGACCATGTTGATGATGATCTGGGCCTGTCCCTGAGGCTGCATGCCGCCGCCCATGACGCCCATGGCCATCCACGGGCGGCCGTCCTTGACCGCGAAGCCCGGGATGATGGTGTGGAAGGGCCGCTTGCCGGGGGCGTAGACGTTCGGGTGGCCGTCGGTCAGGGCGAACAGCTCGCCGCGATCCTGGAACATGAAGCCCAGGGTATTGCCCGCGCCGTCATCCGCCACGAGGCCGGAGCCCATGCCGCGGTAGTTGGACTGGATCCAGCTGACCATCATGCCGTCCTTGTCGGCGACGCTGAAATAGGTGGTGTCGCCTTGGGTCGGGGCGTCGCCGGGGAAGACGCGATCCATGACCCGGTCGGGGCGGATCAGGTCGGCGCGCTGGCGGGCGTACTCCTTGGAGTTCAGCCACTCGACCGGGGTGCGGCTGAAGCGGTCGTCGGCGAACCATTTGGCCCGGTCCTCGAAGGCCAGACGTTTGGCCTCGGCCTGATGGTGGATCGAGGCGGCGGACTGGAAGCCCATGGACTTCAGGTCGAACTGTTCGCAGACGTTGAGGATCTGGTTGGTCGACAGGCCCTGCGTATTCGGCCCGAGGCCGTAGACCTGAACCCCGCGATAGTCGGTGCGGATCGGCTCGACCCATTCGGTGCGGTGGGCGGCGAGGTCGGCGCGGGTCATCCAGCCGCCGATGCGACGGAAATAGGCGGCGATCGCATCGGCGATGGGGCCGTCATAGAAGGCGTCGCGCCCGTGCTCTGCGATCAGGCGATAGGTGCGGCCCAGATCGGGGTTGGCGAACATCTGGCCGACCTTGGGCGTGGCGCCGCCGGGGGCGTAGACCTTCTTGCGGTTGTCGTTCTCCTCGATGATCTGCGCCGAACGGTCGAAGCCCGCCATGTTGCGTTCGAGGTAGTAGGCGATGACCTGTGGCATCGGCACGCCCTCCTCGCACAGCTCGGCGACGGGCAGCAGGACGTCCTTCCACGGCAGCTTGCCATAGCGCTGGTGGGCGCTCCACCAGGCGTCCACCGTGCCGGGAACGTTGACCGTGACCGCGCCATAGGAGGGCAGGTGGCCGTCGGCCTTGGCCTTGGTGCGGGCGGTCTCCAGCGACAGGCCACGGGGGCTGTTGCCCGAACCGTTGAAGCCGACGACCTTCCGCTGGGCCGGGTCCCAAAGCATGCAGAAGGCGTCGCCGCCGATGCCGTTGGCGACGGGCTCGAGGAAGCCGAGCGCGGCGTTGATGGCGATGGCGGCGTCGACGGCCGAGCCGCCGCGCCGCAGGGTGTCGATGCCGATCAGGGTGGCGCGCGGATGAGCCGTGGCGGCGGCGCCGTTGGCGCCCCAGACGGTCGAGCGTCCAACGAATTTCGGCCCGGTGATGCGGTCGCCCATGCCGATGCCGGCATAGGGATCAGGGCGCGGCGCGGGCCGGGGCGGGGCGCCGGCGGGAGCCTGCTGCGGCGTCTGGCCCGGCGTCTGGGCCGAAGCGATGCCGCTCCCGGCCAGCAGGGCCCCGGCGGGCAGGGAGGACAGGAAGGTGCGACGACGCATCGGCAAACTCCACGAAATGTGCGGGGACCCTAGCGGGTCTAACGCGGGTGTGAAGGTTGTCCGTCGGCGGGAGACGGGGATCCGCCTTGCTTTGGCCGCCCTTGGAGCGCAGGGTGATCGTCGTCATCCTGCTGCTAACGCTCTGGTTTCCTTCGCTTCGTGCCGGAGATCATCTGCGATCCGACCCGAAGCCGACCGTGCACGATTCCGCGCCGGCGTTCTTCACTGGAAGCCTGACAATGTCGCCCATGAACCTCAAGCCGGCGTCTGTCGGCGGCTCGACTCCGCGCGCGGGGACGTGGTCATGACGACCCGTCACGATCAGGCGAGCGTTCTGCCTCTGCTGCAGCGTCCGATCGCCGTCTGGCTGGTTCTGGTCCCGATGCTGGTGCTGGTCGTCGCCCTGATCGGGGGGATCGTGCACAAGGACCGGGCGGCGCGGGCCGCTTTGGCGGAACACACCCTGCGCTACGAGGTGCAGGCCGAGGCCATCGATCAGGCCCACGCCAGGCGCACGACCGAGGAGCAGGCCCGACGCTCGGCGGCCATGCAATGAACCCTCCATCGACCTGGAGATTCCTATGGTCGAAGAGAATTTCGTCCGGCTGTATGCCAGGGACTTCGTCCACTGGCCTGGCGCAGCGAGATCGGCCAAGGCGTGGAAGAGCCCCTGCAGCGCCGGCCGAGGTGCGGCGCCACTCTGACCTGATGCGCATCCGCAAGGGCGCCGATCATCTTGTCGTCGTCATCGCCCGGCTGCGAGATGAGGCGGAGCGGTTCAACCCGCGCCTGTTGCAGAAGGGCGTCGATCCCGTCGACGCCGGGAAGCGGCACCGGACCTTCCTGCTGGACGTGGTCAAGCAGCTTTCGGCGGAGCCGGTGGATCAGGACACTTCGCTGGCGCTGTCGGGCATCAAGGCGCGGCGGAATCGTTGAGGCTGAAGTTCAGCCCCCCAGATCCAGCGAATAGCCGGCGGAACGCACGGTGCGGATCGGGTTGACGGTGCCTTCGACGTTCAGGGCCTTGCGGAGGCGGCCGACGTGGACGTCGACGGTGCGGGCCTCGACGTAGACGTCCGAGCCCCAGACGGCGTCCAGCAGTTGTTCGCGGCTGAACACCCGGCCAGGGTGCTGCATGAAGTGGTCGAGCAGGCGGAATTCGGTCGGTCCGAGGTGGATTTCGAGGCCGGCGCGGCGGACGCGGTGGGCGACGCGGTCGATGACGATGTCGCCGTGGTTGATGCGGTCGTCGGCCAGGCCCGGACGGATGCGGCGCAGGACGGCGCGGATGCGGGCCGTCAGCTCGGTCATCGAGAAGGGCTTGGTCAGATAGTCGTCGGCGCCGGTGTCGAGGCCGCGGACGCGGTCGGTTTCCTCGCCCCGCGCCGTGAGCATGATGATCGGCAGGTTGCGGGTCTCGGAGCGGCCGCGGATGCGGCGGCAGACTTCGATGCCCGACAGCTTGGGCAGCATCCAGTCGAGCAGGACCAGATCGGGCAGGCGCTCGTCGACCTGGAGCATGCCTTCCTCGCCGTCCGAGGCGACGACGACCTTGTAGCCCTCTTTTTCGAGATTGTAGGACAGCAGCGTCGCCAGCGCGTCCTCGTCTTCCATCACCAGAATATAGGGCTGCACGTCAGGCTCCGGTCTTCATCAGTCTCAGACGGTGGGCAGTTCGGCGTCGGTCTCGGGGTTCCAGCGCGGACGTTCGCCCGTGAACTCCAGACCGGTGATCTCATAGTGGATGGTCTCGGCGATGTTGGTCGCGTGGTCGCCGATGCGTTCCAGGTTCTTGGCCATGAACAGCAGGTGGGTGCAGGCGCTGATCGTGCGCGGGTCGCCCATCATGTAGGTCAGCAGTTCACGGAACAGGGCGTTGTAGTGCTCGTCGACCTCGTCGTCGGTGTTCCAGACGGCGATGGCGCGATCGACTTCACCGACCGCATAGGCGTCGAGCACGTCACGCAGGCGCATGGAGACCAGCTTGCCCATCCGCTCGATGGAGCGGGTGAGGGGCTGCATGGGCTCGCCCTCGGCCAGGATCAGCGCGCGCTTGGCGATGTTCTTGGCCAGGTCGCCGGTCCGCTCGAGATCCACCGCCAGCTTCATCGCCGACAGGGTCTTGCGCAGGTCGGAGGCGACCGGCTGGCGCAGGGCGATCAGGCGGATCGCCTTCTTCTCGATCTCGCGGTGCATGGCGTCCAAACGGACGTCACGCTCGACGACCGCTTTCGCCAGCGCCACATCGCGGCGAGCGACAGAATCGACGGCGTCCGCCACCTGAGCCTCGGCGAGGCCGCCCATGCGGGCGACTTCGGCGGTCAGCTGGTTCAGTTCGTCGCCGTAGGCCTTGACGGTGTGCTGGTTCATCAGCCGAAGCGCCCCGTGATGTAGTCGAGGGTGCGGCGTTCGCGGGGATTCGTGAAGATTTCCTCGGTCGGGCCGGTCTCGACCAGACGGCCGAGGTGGAAGAAGGCGGTGCGTTGCGAGACGCGGGCGGCCTGGGCCATCGAGTGGGTGACGATGACGATGCAGTAGCGCTCGCGCAGTTCGTCGATCAGTTCCTCGATCTTGGCGGTGGCGATCGGGTCCAGGGCCGAGCAGGGCTCGTCCATCAGGATGACTTCCGGCTCGACCGCGATGGCGCGGGCGATGACCAGACGCTGCTGCTGGCCGCCCGACAGGCCGGTGCCCGGGGCGTGCAGGCGGTCGGCGACCTCGTCCCACAGACCGGCGCGCTTCAGCGAGGCCTCGACGACGACGTCCAGGTCGGCCTTGGTGGCGGCCAGGCCGTGGATGCGCGGGCCGTAGGCGACGTTCTCGTAGATCGACTTGGGGAAGGGGTTCGGCTTCTGGAACACCATGCCGACGCGGGCGCGCAGCAGCACGGGATCGACGGCGCGGGCGTTGATATCCTCGCCGTCCATCTCGATCTTGCCGGTCACGCGGGCGCCGGAGATGGTGTCGTTCATGCGGTTCATGGTCCGCAGGAAGGTCGACTTGCCGCAGCCCGACGGGCCAATGAAGGCGGTGACGGTCTTGTCCGGGATGTCCAGCGAGACGTCGTACAGGGCCTGCTTGCCGCCATAGAAGACCGAGACGTCGCGCGCGGCGATCTTGGTCGGACCGATGGGGCCGGTGCTGGGGGTGACGGTCGGGGCGGCGATGACGGCGCCGGCGTCGGCGGTCGCGCCGCCTTCAGAGCCGTCCGCGGCGCGGAAGATTTTCGAGAACATGGGGATTACCACCGGCGTTCGAAGCGCCGGCGCAGCAGGATGGCGGCGGCGTTCATGACGATCATGAAGGCGAGCAGGACCAGGATCGCGGCGGCGGTCCGCTCGTGGAAGGCGCGCTCCGACGCGTTCTCCCAGATGTAGATGAGCGAGGGCATGGCGCCCGCCGGCTCGACGACGCTGTGCGGCAGGCCCGGCACGAAGCTGACCATGCCGATCAGCAGCAGGGGGGCGGTCTCGCCGAGCGCGTGGGCCATCGAGATGATGGCGCCGGTCATCACGCCGGGCATGGCCAGCGGCAGGGTGTGCTGGAAGACCGTCTGGGTCTTGGACGCGCCCATGGCCAGGGCGGCCTCGCGGATCGACGGCGGCACCGCCTTCAGCGAGGAGCGGGTGGCGATGATGATGGTCGGCAGGGCCATCAGGGCCAGGACCAGACCGCCGACCAGCGGGCTGGCGCGGGGCAGGTGGAGCCAGTTGATGAACAGGGCCAGACCCAGCAGGCCGTAGATGATCGACGGCACGGCGGCGAGGTTGTTGATGTTGACCTCGATGATGTCCGTCAGCCGGTTCTTGGGCGCGAACTCCTCGAGGTACAGGGCCGCGCCGACGCCCAGCGGGATGGCGATCAGGGCGGTGACCAGCAGCATCAGGGCCGAGCCGATGACGGCGCCCAGGACGCCGGCCAGTTCCGGCTCGGTCGAGTCGCCCTTGGTGAACAGGGCGGTGTTGAAGTGGGCCGAGACGTGGCCGTCGGCCTTCATCTGGTCCAGCCAGGCGATCTGCTGGTCCGACAGGCGGCGCTGGTCGGACGGCGTCTCGCGGGAGATCTCGCCCTTGAAATAGAGGTCGGCGTCATCCGAGGCCGGGGCGGCGATCATCACCGTCTGGCCGATCAGGCCGGGCTGCTTCTGGATGCGCTCGGCGGCGGTGAACTTCAGCTCCGACGAGAACAGGCCGCGCATCTGGGTGGAGAGCGTACCGTTGGCGTCGTCCTGGATGCCCATGCGGCGCAGCTGCTGCTCGGCGACCAGCTGTTCGAAATTGGTGCCCTGCGGATAGGCGCGGTCGACGCGGGCCGGGTCCATGTAGACCGGGGTGGTGACCGTGTGGGTGTAGAAGGCCGTGTGGCCCTGATCGATGATCCGGCCCAGCAGCAGCAGCAGGAAGCCGACCGCGATGCCGATGGCCAGCAGGCCGTACAGGCGGAAGCGGTTCTCGCGCGCATAGCGCTTCTTCAGGCCCGCGCGCAGGCGGTCGACACGCTGGGCGTCGGCGGTGGCGGCGTTAGCGGCGGCCACGGGGGTGGGCTCGGCGGCGTCAGTCATATTGCTGCCGGTAAGTCTGGACGATGCGCTGAGCGACGATGTTCAGCAGCAGGGTCACGAGGAACAGGGTCAGACCGAGACCGAAGGCCGACAGCGTCTTGGGGCTGTTGAACTCCTGGTCGCCGGTCAGAAGGGTGACGATCTGGACGGTGACGGTGGTCACGGTCTCGAGCGGGTTGAGCGTCAGGCGGGCGGCAAGGCCGGCGGCCATGGTGACGATCATGGTCTCGCCGATGGCCCGCGACATGGCCAGCAGCATGGCGCCGGCGACGCCGGGCAGGGCGGCGGGCAGCAGCACGCGCTTCACCGTCTCGGACTTGGTCGCGCCCATGGCGTAGGAGCCGTCGCGCAGCGTCTGGGGCACGGCGTTGATGATGTCGTCCGACAGGGAGCTGACGAATGGGATCAGCATGATGCCCATGACGCCGCCGGCGACGAGGGCCATCTGGTTCTGGACCAGCATCAGATACTGGCCGAGGCCATCCAGCGGTCCGCCGACGAACCAGCTGCCGATGGTGTTGAAGAAGACCCGCATGAAGGGGCCGACGGTCAGGGCGGCGAAGAAGCCGTAGACGACGGTCGGGACGCCCGCGAGGATTTCGAGGATCGGCTTGACCGTCGCGCGGAAGGTCGGCCCGGCGTACTCGGACAGGTAGATGGCCGAGAACAGACCGACCGGGGCGGCGACCGCCATGGCGATGATCATGATCAGGAAGGTGCCGGCGAAGAGCGGCAGGGCCCCGAAGGCGCCGGAGGACCCGACCTGATCGGCGCGGATGGCCGTCTGCGGACTCCATTGGGTTCCGAACAGGAACTCGGTGACCGGCACCGAGGAGAAGAAGCGGAAGGAGTCGTAGACCAGCGAGGCGACGATGCCGACGGTGGTCAGGACGGCCACGGCCGAACAGGCGAACAGGGCGCCGACGATCCAGCCTTCGACCCGGTTGCGGGCGCGCATCTGGGGGCGGATCTGGCTGAAGACGAACAGGGCGCCGAGCAGGGCGGCCAGGGCGGCGCCGACGATGCCGGCGAGGCTCAGCATGGTCTCGATGCGGGCGGCGCGACGGCCCTCGGCGGGGAGGAGCTCGGCGTAGGGGGCAGCCCAGATCTGCATGGTCGGCTGGCCCGCGCCGACGGCATGGGCGTCGGCGTAGAAGGCCTGGCGACGGAAGGGCTCAAGCTGCTGCACGGCCTCCGGCGCGCCCGAGGCCATCAGCTGGTGCTGGACGGGGCCGGCGAAGATGGAGGCGGCGAGCAGGACGACGAGCGCCGGAATGGCGGTCCAGATCAGGGCGTAGGCCCCGTGCTGGGCCGGGCGCGAATGGGCCTTGGCGCCCTGCGCGCGACGAGCCGCCAGCTTGCGCGCGCCAAAATAGGCGGCGACGGCTGCGGCGATCAGGATCGGCAGAAAGAGCCAGGTCATGGGGATCCGGGAGGGAGAATCGGAACGTTCCCGGTCACCCGGTTCGCCCGCGCCGGAAACTGCCCCGGAATGGTCAGCGGATTACGACGGCTACGTGACAGTTCTGTTACGTCGCAAGGCCCATTGTCGCGGGGGCGTCACGCCGCCGTTTTCTCGACCTTCCGGGCGATGGGGAAGTAGGCCGTGAAGACGGCGCCCTGTCCCGGCGCGCTTTCAACCGTCAGGCCGCCGCGGTGGCGATTGACGATGTGTTTGACGATGGCGAGGCCCAGGCCCGTGCCCTGCCGTTCGCCGCTCTTCTGGCCCTCGACCCGATAGAAGCGCTCGGTCAGGCGGGGCAGGTGTTCGCGGGCCATGCCGGGGCCGTGGTCGCGCACGGTGATGGCGGCGTAGCGGTTGCCCGGCTCTCGATCAGGCGTGACCAGTGGCAGGCGGGTGATCCCGCCCTCGCGATTGCCGCCCGACCAGGGGGCTGCGGCTTCGTCCAGGGAGACGTCCGGGCGGATGACGATGTCCACCGTGTCGCCGGAGGGGGAGTATTTGATGGCGTTGTCGACGAGGTTCTGGACCACCTGAACGATCTCGTCGCGGTCGCCGTGAACGGGGGCGGAGAGGTCGCGGTCGTCCAGACGCACGGTCACCGACCGCTCTGCGGACAGGATGCTGACGGCGTCCATGACGTCCACGGTGGCGCGGGCCAGATCGACGCGGCCGGACGGCGGGACGTGCTCGTTCAGCTCGATGCGGCTGAGCGACAGCAGGTCGGCGACCAGACGGCTCATGCGGTCGGCCTGCACGGCCATGATGTCGAGGAAGCGATCGCGCGCCTTGGGATCGTCCTTGGCGTGGCCCTTGAGCGTCTCGATGAAGCCGGCCAGCGAGGCCAGCGGCGTCTTCAGCTCGTGCGAGGCGTTGGCCAGGAAGTCGACGCGCATCAGCTCCATGCGGCGGACATCGGTCTCGTCGCGCAGGACCAGCAGGGCCAGGGTGGCGCCTTCACCGGGCGTGGGCAGGGGGCGGGTCAGGGCGCGCCAGTGACGGGTCTGGGCGCCGACGCCGGAATAGTCGGTGGTGCGGGCGACGCCGCCGAACAGGGCCTCGTCCACCGCCTCCAGCACCGTGGGTTCACGCACGGCGGAGACCAGGAGGGCGCCCTCGCGCTGGATGCGGAACAGCTCACGCGCGGCGCCGTTGGCCAGGACGACGCGGCGGCCCGCGATGTCGTCAGCCTCGCCGCCCGAGACGACCAGCACCGGATCGGCCAGGGCTTCGAAAGCGCTGTCGAGCAGCCGCTGGTCGGCGGCGGGCCAGGGCAGGGGTTCGGCCGCCTGGGCGGCCTCGGTGCTGAGGGTCGGACGAGGGCGACGGTTCACGGCCCAGGTGAAGACCCCCACCAGAAGCGCGGCGCCGATCAGCCAATGCGCGATCTCCTGATGGAAGACCGCCAGCGTCAGCAGCACGACCGCCGACACGCCCGCGCTGGCGCCCACCGTCCAGAGGCGGGAGGCCGCGGACGGGGCGACGGGAGACTGGGCGGCTTCGTAAGGCATAGCGCTTCCACTGGAGCGTGCGCTCGGGGGCGACTCGCTATGCACGACCATGACATGGAATTCATGACAATCGATCCGCGAAAGGCACGGACTCGGGTTGTCAAACGTCCTTTACACTTCTAGGATTCCCTTCTGTTTGTTGGAGGGGGCTTGATGACAACGGCATTGACGCTGGAAGGCGTGAGCAAGCGATACGGCGAGTTTCAGGCCGTGCGCGATCTCAGCTTCGAGGTGCCCAAGGGCTCGATCTGCGGGTTCCTGGGGCCGAACGGAGCGGGCAAGACCTCGACCCTGCGCATGATCCTGGGCCTGCAGCCGGCGACGGCGGGGCGGATCACCATTCTGGGCGCCGATGACGGGCGAAAGGTGCGTGACCGGATCGGCTTCCTCCCGGAGGAGCGCGGCCTCTACAAGAAGATGACGCCGGTGGACGCCATCGCCTTCTTCGGCTCGCTGAAGGGCCTGCCGCTCAGCGAGGGCCGCAAACGCGCCAAGGAGATGCTGGATGCCCAAGGGCTGGGCGCCTCCAAGCGCAAGAAGATGAAGGAGCTGTCCAAGGGTATGGCCCAGAAGGTCCAGCTTATTTCATCTGTCGTGCACCGGCCCGAGTTCGTGATCCTGGACGAGCCCTTCTCCGGGCTGGACCCGGTGAACCAGCAGGGGCTGGAGCAGATGATCCGCGGGCTGGCCGCCGACGGCGCCACCGTCCTGTTCTCAACCCATGTGATGCAGCACGCCGAGCGGCTGTGCGACAAGGTCGTGCTGCTGGCGCGGGGCCGGAAGGCCTTCGAGGGCACCATCGCCGAGGCGCGCGCGACCTCGCGGCGCTTCCTTGAGCTGGAAGGCGAGATCGCTCCGGATCAGGCCGAGCGCCTGCCGGGGGTGACGACGGTGGAGGTCGTCTCCGATCAGGATGGGGTGCGGGTGCTGAAGGCCGCGATGGCCCCAGGCGCGCATGGGCAGGAGGCCCTGAAGGCCGCCTTCCTGACCGGTCTGGACGTGCGCCGTTTCGAACTGCGTGAGCCGACCCTGCATGACGCCTTCATCGACCTGACCGGGGATCGCCCCGATGTCGACCAGTCCGTGAAGCCGACCGCCGTGGAGGCCGCCCGATGAGCCGTATGTTCCTGATCGCGCGGCGTGAGTACGCCGCATACGCCATGACCGTCGGCTTCTGGCTTTCGATGCTGGCCTTCCCGATCTTCGCGGTGCTGGGCGGCGTCGTCCCGGCGCTGATCAAGTCGTCCGAGCCCGTGCGCGAGGTGGTGGTGATCGAGGATGGGGCGCAGGCCGCCGGCCTGGCCGCCTCCATCCAGGATTCGCTGCGCCGTGACGCCGAACGCCAGCGCGAACGGACCGAAGAGGCCCTGAAGAAGGCCTCGGCCGCCAGCGGCGGCGCGGCCAATCCGGCGGCGGCGCAGGGGGCCATGGCCTCGCTGTCGCGTCCGACTCTGAAGATCGTGCCGACGCCCGCCGACATCGCCTCGGCCGCGCCGGGACAGGCGCAGGACGCCGCCGTGCGTCGTCACCTGACCGACGAGACGCCCAAGGACCAGCGACTGGACGCCGTGGTCTTCCTGACCCGCGATCAGAATGGCAAGCCCGCCGCCCGGGTGTGGAGCGCCCGCGCCACCGACGACACGGTCGAGGACTTCGTTCGCGACGCGCTGCGCTCGGCCAACCGCAAGACGGTGTTCGAGGGCGCCGGCATCGACGGCGCCGTTGTCGAGGCGGCCGAGAAGTTCCGCCCCGAGGTGAAGGCCTTCTCGCCCCAATCGACCGGCGATGGGGCGGTCTCGTTCCGTGACAAGCTGCCGATGCTGATCGGGCTGGGCGGGGGCTTCCTGCTGTGGTCGCTCATCATCACCGGCGCCTCGATCCTGCTGAACAGCGTGATGGAGGAGAAGTCGAACAAGATCCTCGAGGTCCTGCTGTCCTCGGCGTCGACGACGGAAATCCTGACCGGCAAGGTGCTGGGCGTGGCCCTGCTGACCCTGACCATGCTGGTGGCGTGGGGCGGGCTGGGCGTGGGCGCCCTGGCGGCCTTCCAGCCGAAATACGCGGTCATGGTGGCCGATCTGCTGTGGCAGGGCGGCCTGCTGGCCTGGTTCGTGGCCTTCATGGTCGGCGGCTATCTGATGTACGCGGTGCTGTTCGCGGCCATCGGCGCCTTCTGCGAGACGCCGCGTGACGCCCAGACCCTGATGGGGCCGATCATGATGGTGCTGGTGGTGCCGATCATGATCATGACGATGACCCTGAAGTCGCCGGACGCGCCGCTGATCCAGATCCTGTCCTGGGTGCCCTTCTTCACGCCCTTCCTGATGATGGCGCGGCTGCATTCCGATGTGCCCGTGATCGAACTGGTCGGGGCCATGGCCGGGATGTTCGCCTTCGCTCTGCTGATGGTCTGGGTCTCGGGCCGCGCCTTCCGCGCCGGCGCCCTGTCGGACGTGAAGCTGAGCTGGAAGAGCTTCGCCGGCGCGATCCGGGGCGGGGGGAACTAGCGTCCCACGGTCACCTCTCCATTCGCCCTCAAGCGAATGGAGAGGACAGACCGGCGCGTCAGCGACGGTCAGGTGAGGGCGGCTCGGTCCCTGGCAGAAGGAACCTCGAACACCGGTGACGGCGGGCCGACGGCCACCGCCTGCGCCGCCCCCTCCTGATCGTCGCTCGCGCTCCGATCTGTCCTCCCCATCGCCTTGGGGCGATAGGGGGTGAATTGAAAAAGGGCCGCTCCAGTGGAGCGGCCCTTTGATCTTTCAGCCTTGCGGCAGGGTCTTAACGACCGCCCGGCGTGCGGGGCTTCGGAGCCGGCAGCAGGCCTTCGCGCTGGGCGCGCTTGCGGGCGAGCTTGCGGGCGCGACGGACGGCTTCAGCCTTCTGGCGAGCGCGCTTTTCCGACGGCTTTTCGTAATGCACGTGACGCTTCATTTCGCGGAAGCTGCCTTCGCGCTGCATCTTCTTCTTCAGGGCCTTGAGGGCCTGATCGACGTTGTTGTCGCGGACGAAAATCTGAACCAGGTGAAACTCTCCTTTGGCCGCCCGCCGCGTCCTGTGAGGGAGACGGGCAGACAAATAAAATTCTTGCTCCCGAACCGAGGGGTTCGCGAGGGAAGGCGGGCAGATACACGAGCCCACCCGGTCTGTCCAGATCGTCGCGGTACATTGTGAAGGCTCGAAACGCCCGCGCGACGGGCTTATGATGCGCCCATGACCGACGCGCCACACCTGTCGAACGAAGACCCCGCCGGATCGGCCTCCGGGGGCGACTGGGCGGACCGGATGGAGCAGTCCGTGCTGGACGCCGCCATCGCCCGCGCGCCCGCCCTGGGCTGGAACGCCCGGCTGGTGCGAGCCGCCTGCGCCGACAACGGCCTGTCGCTCGGGGACGAGGAATTGCTGCTGCCCAACGGCGCGCGCGATCTGGCGGCCCTGCTGTCGCGCCGTCACGATGATCAGGCCATGGCGGCGCTGGGAGAGGTCGAGGCGACGTCGCTGAAGATTCGCGAGCGAATCGCCCGCGCCCTGTCCGCGCGACTCGAGGCCGGGGCCGCCGATCTGGAAGCGTCGAGGAAATGCGCCGCCTTCCTGGCCCTGCCGGTCAACGCCGATCTGGGGCTGAAGCTGGCCTGGGAGAGCGCCGACCTGCTGTGGAACTGGGCCGGGGACACGGCCACGGACTGGAACCACTATTCCAAGCGGGCGATCCTGTCGGGCATTTTGGTCCCGGCGCTGACGATGCGCCTGTTCGACGGTCAGGACCGCGCCGAAGCCTTCGTCGCCGCCCGCATCGAGAACGTCATGAGCTTCGAGAAGTGGAAGGCCGGCAAGGATTTCGACGCGCCGCTGCGGAAGGTGGCCGATGCGCTGAGCCGGATGCGGTACGGGGCGAAGGTCTAAGATTGATCCCTCTCCCAATGGGAGAGGGAGGCTGTCACAGCTTCGACACCCGGTTCACATGCGCCATCTTCCGGCCCGGGCGGGCTTCCGCCTTGCCGTAGAGGTGCAGGCGCACGTCAGGCTCTGCGGCCAGAGTCGTCCACTGCTCCACCTCGTCGCCCAGCAGGTTGGTCATCTCGACGCGGGCGTGGGGCTCGGTGGGGCCCAGAGGCCAGCCGGCGAGGGCGCGGATATGCTGTTCGAATTGGTCGCAGACGCAGCCGTCCTGGGTCCAGTGGCCGGTGTTGTGGACGCGGGGCGCGATCTCGTTGACCAGCAGCTTGCCCTTGCCGAGGTCGAACAGCTCGACCCCCAGCACGCCGACATAGTCGAGGCCGTTCAGGATGGCGGCGGCGATCTCGCGGGCGCGGGCGTCGGTCTTCTTGTCCACCTTGGCCGGGGCGAGGGTGGTGCGCAGAACGCCGCCCTCGTGGATGTTCTCGCCCAGCGGATAGACGGCCACCTGACCATCGCGGCCGCGCGCGGCGATGATGGACAGCTCGCGGGTGAAGTCGGCCCGGGCCTCGAGCACGGCGGGCTTGCCGCCGATGGCGTTCCAGGCGTCGGCGGCCTCGGAGACCGCGCGGACCCAGACCTGACCCTTGCCGTCATAGCCCTCGCGGCGGGTCTTGAGCAGGGCCGGGACGCCGAGGCGCTCCAGAGCGGCGACCAGATCGTCCACGCTGTCCACGGCGGCGAAGTCGACAGTGGTGGCGCCGACGCTGTTGAGGAAGGTCTTCTCGTCGACCCGGTCCTGCGCGACGGCGAGGGCGCGGGCACCCGGCGCGACCTGGGCGCCGCTGTCGACCAGGGTCTGGACCGAGGCGGCGGGGACGTTCTCGAATTCGAAGGTCACGGCCTGGGCGACGCGGCCCAGCACGTTCAGGGCGGTGGGGTCGTCATAGGCGGCGATCACCTGACCCTGGGAGACGCGGCCCGCCGGGCTGTTCTCTTCCGGATCAAGGATGACGACGTTGAAGCCGAGGCGCGAGGCGGCCTGGCTGAGCATGCGGCCCAACTGGCCGCCGCCGAGGATGCCGAGGGTCGAGCCGGGGGGGAGGGGCAGTTCGGCCACTCAGTCCTCGACCGTTTCGAGCACGGAGGCGGTCTGGGCGTCGCGGTAGGCGGTGAGGCGATCCATCAGGGCTGCATCGTTCAGGGCCAGAATTTGCGCCGCCAGCAGGCCCGCGTTCTTCGCGCCCGCCTCGCCGATGGCCAGGGTGGCGACGGGGACGCCGCCCGGCATCTGGACGATGGAGAGGAGGCTATCGAGACCCTTGAGCGCCTTGGACTGGACCGGCACGCCGAGGACCGGCAATTCGGTCATGGAGGCGGCCATGCCGGGCAGGTGGGCCGCGCCGCCGGCGCCGGCGATGATGACCTTGAAGCCCGCGGCGCGCGCGCCGGTCGAAAACTCGACGAGGCGTTGGGGCGTGCGGTGGGCGCTGACGACCTTGGCGTCCCAGGCCACGCCGAGCGCGTCGAGGGCGTCGGCGGCGTGCTTCATGGTCGGCCAGTCCGAGCGACTGCCCATGATGATCGCCACGGGCGGGGTTTGGGTCGCCATGGACGCACCTTTCTCGCGGAAAGCGGCGCGATACAGGACTCGCGTTGCGCCCGCAACCGACCGCGTTAGGCTTCGCAAGGACCGGACGTGGTGAGTCGCCGGTCGGAGAGCGCTTTTCCCTCGTGACCGACGCGGCCGTCATCGACCCCTACGCCGAGATCGAGCGCCTACGCGCCGAGCTTGAGACCCTGCGCCAGCGCGCCGAGGCGGCCGAGGCCGCCGCCGACCATGATGTGCTGACCCCCGCCCTGAACCGGCGCGGTTTCGTGGCGCAGATGAAGAGCGCCATGGCCTATTGCCAGCGTCACGAGACCCCGGCGGTGCTGCTGTATCTGGATCTGGACGGCTTCAAGGGCGTCAACGACCGGCTGGGCCATGCCGCCGGAGACGCGGCCCTGGTGCATGTCGCCGCCATGCTGAAGGCCAATCTGCGCGAGTCGGACGCGGTCGGACGGCTCGGCGGCGACGAGTTCGGCCTGCTTATGCTGAACGCCGGACTGGACGAGGGGCGCGAGAAGGCGCGGCGCTTGGCGGCGACGCTGGAGGCCGAGCCGTTCGAATACGAGGGCCAGGCCACCGGTCTGGGCGGCTCGTTCGGTGTCCGCGCCTATGCGGGACAGGCTGATCCGGAAATCTGGCTGGCTGAAGCCGACGCCGCCATGTGGGTGAGGAAGAAGGGTCGATAGCTTCGCCTTTGAGGTATAACGTCAAGATCGAGACAACCTGGGGAGGGTGTGGTGTTCGGATCGAAACGTTCTTTTGGCGTTCTTTTTTCTGCGGCGGTTCTGAGCAGCGTCAGCGCTTGCGCTACGCCGAACTACAGCTATGTGCCGCAGGTCCAAGAGATCAGCCGACCGCCACTAAATGTGGTCTCGCGGGTGGGGGTGGGCGAGCAAATGCTGGTCCAGGGACGCTTCGAGGAGCGTGACGTTCTGCGTCTTGTGGAAGAGGTTCGGGTTGGGGCTCTAGGGGCCTACACTTTTTCTCCCGGTCACTATGTGAAAGTCGGGGAGCGTGACGGCGTCGGGTTCTACGCCGAAAGCCATGTTCCCGGCAGCGGTAGAGTGCAGGCGAACGCCCTCGCCGATCCGTTCCAGGTCATTGAGTTCAATGCCGTGACGAAGCAGATTTGCGGTGTGACGGTCTTGAACCTCAAAGTTTGCCGCGCGGTGCCAAGTGCGACCACCGAGAGAATTCCCATCCAAAGTGATAACTCGTTCCAGCAGACGCTAATTTATAGCGGCCGCGTGGGCGGGAAAATCAACATTGGATATCGAGAATTTTCAGCAAGTGTCGCTCGTCCAGCATTCAACAATGACGTTGAATACGATTTGAACGAGTCTCCAATGATTGGCTACATGGGGGCTCAGGTCGAGATCATCAAGGCGACCAACGAATATATCGAGTATAGAGTGATCCGAAACTTCAATCCGGCAACTCGATAAGCGTTTCGTCAGTTCCCGCCTAGGCGATAATATCCGGCAATATCCGGGCTTCGATCTTCACGATCTCGTCGCGCAGGGTCAGCTTCTTGCGTTTCAGGCGCGCGATCATGAGCTGATCCGGAATCGGCATGTGGCAGAGCGCTTCGATGGAGGCGTCGAGGTCGGCGTGCTCCTGCTGGAGTTCCTTGAGCCGTGCGTGCAGCGCCAGCTCTTCCTCGGAGAGAAACGGTTCGTCGTCGTTCATACTGGGGTCCCGGACCGGGCGGTTATAGCGCGCCGCCGGTCAGGCCGGAAGGCGGTCGGCGAGAAGTTCGAGAGAGCGGCGCGGCGTGATCGGCGACCACTCGCGCGCCACGGCGATCAGGGCGGGCAGCACGGGCTTGGCGGCGCCGGAGGGGGCGGGGGCGAGGGCCTCCAGCGCGGCCAGCAGGCGACGCTCGGCGTCCAGCTCGATGGCCTTGACCTGCGCACGCAGGGCCTCGCGGTCGTCATCGGCGTAGTCGGGGATGCGGACCTTCAGCTGACGGCGGATGGCGCGCAGGGGGGCGACGGTGGTCTCCTGCCAGACGCGGGCGGTGTCGCAGGCGGCCTCGATGTCGTCGGCGTCCGGCGTTCGGCCCGTCTGCGCGCACCAGGCCGCCCACAGCAGCAGGGGCAGGTTCTGGCCCTGGGCGTCCTGCAGGTCGAGGCCTGCATTCTGGACCCCGTCCGCCGCCCAGACCCGGAGCGACCAGTCCCACAGCCCGCTCATTCCGACACCGGGCCCTTCAGCCCGTCCCAGCGCTTCACCGCCGACCAGTCGAGGCCGAAGACATCCAGCGCCCGTCCGACCGACTGATCGACCATCTCCTGAATGGAGGTCGGTTTCGCATAGAAGGCGGGCAGGGGCGGGGCGATGGTCGCGCCCATCTCGGCCAGAGCGGTCATGGTGCGCAGGTGCCCGAGGTGGAAGGGCGTCTCGCGCACCATCAACACCAGCGGGCGGCGCTCCTTCAGCGCCACATCGGCGGCGCGGGTCAGCAGGGTGGAGGTCACGCCGGTGGCGATCTCGCCCATGGTACGGACCGAACAGGGGGCGACCAGCATGCCCATGGTGCGGAACGAGCCCGAAGCGATGGTGGCGCCGACGTCGTTCAGCTTGTGAACCACGTCCGCGCGGCTGGTGAGGTCGTCCGCCGAGAGGTCCGTCTCCTGCGACAAAGTGAGCAGGGCGGCGCGGGTCACAACGAGGTGGCTTTCGACCCCAAGTTCCCGCAGGGCCTCAAGGGCGCGGACGCCATAAGTTATTCCGGATGCGCCGGAAATTCCGACGATGAGACGACGGGGCGGGTTCCGTACGGCTCCGTTCACATCTTCGGCCAATTCGGGCTCCAGGGTCGGCGGGTCCGGAAGGCCGCCAGCCTCACCGGAATGTGATTCTACAGGCGGTCAAGCCGGGCGCTCACTCTAGTGGTCCCTTAGACATGGAGGCGCAAGCCATGACCATCGAAGCTCGTATCCGCGAACTGGGAAACCGTCACCGCAACCTGGATGAGGCCATCCAGCGCGAGACCCGGAACCCGGCAACGGACTCGCTTCGCGTAAGGGAGCTCAAGCAGCAGAAGCTCCGGCTCAAGGAAGAGATCACCAGTCTGGAGGCGCGGACCCACTAGGGGACACACCTTCCGAAATGACGACGGCCCCGGAGATCGCTCTCCGGGGCCGTTTTTCATGCCTCACCCGATTGGGGGAGGAACTCAGTCCCGCGATCCGAAGACCGACTCGGCGGTCGGCTCGGCGCCGCGGCGCTCGCGCTCTTCCGGCACGAACTCCGGTTCGGCGTCCTCGACCGGAGCGTCCACGGCCTGCAGGGTGGCGCCGCCGCGCTTGGCGTCGTCCTTGGCCTTCTTGTCGGCGGCCTTCTTGACCAGTTCGTCCAGCGCCAGCTGGCCGACGAGGCCGAGGGTCACCGGATCGACCGGCTTGATGTTGGCCGAGTTCCAGTGCGTGCGGTTGCGCACGGTCTCGATGGTGGCCTTGGTGGTGCCGAGCAGCTTGGAGATCTGGGCGTCGGTCACTTCAGGGTGGTTGCGGACGAACCAGGCGATGGCGTCCGGACGGTCCTGACGGCGCGAGACCGGGGTGTATTTCGGCGCGGGCTTGTTCGACTTCAGCAGTTCGGCGTGGCGGCTGACCACGGCCTTCATGCGGTAGTTCGAATCGTCCTGGGCCTTGTCGAGCTCTTCGCGGGTCAGTTGGCCGCCGGTGATGGGATCGACGCCGCGGATGTCGCGGGCCACGTCGCCGTCGGCGATGCCGCGCACTTCCAGCGGGTGCAGGCCGCAGAAGTCGGCGATCTGCTCGAACGTCAGCGAGGTGTTGTCGACCATCCAGACGGCGGTGGCCTTGGGCATCAGGATATCGGACATGAGCGTCTTCGTTTCTTGTTTGCAGGCCCGTCCGAACAGGGTTCGCCGGGTTCCGGATACGACGGCGCCCGACCTTTCGGCCGGGCGCTGATGCTCAGGATATAGGCCTATTCGTCAAAAAAAGAAACGATCCCGAACAACTGCATACAGCCAAGGTTCATCTGAGCTGTTGAACATTGGCCTCATCGGCGCGTTGATGCGCCAGCTTGGCACTGGGAGGACCCCATGTTTATCGAGACTCTTGCGGCGGTGGCGTTGATGACTGGGGACGCCCAAGAGCGTGCTCCGGCCCGGGGTGGCGCTCAGGAACGGGTGGCGCCGCGCGGCGACTACCGCGACTCTTGCAGCGGCGAATATGTGAACCGGGGTCGGCTCTACGCCGACTGTCGCACCCGTAGGGGCGACATCCGCGGCACCTCGATCGAGCTGAACCGCTGCGGCAACTATGAGATCCGCAACAACGACGGCCTGCTGGTCTGCGGCCCGATCCGCGGCGACTATGAAGAAGGTCGTCCCGGTGGAGGCGGCGGTGGCGGCTGGGGCGGCGGCAACGGCGGCGGTGGCTGGAACGGCGGTCGCGCCTCGATCACCGTCTATCGCGACGCCGACTATCGCGGTTCGCAGTACACCTTCCGCGAAGGCATCCCGAACCTGGCCCGCTCGGGCATGAACGACGAGATCAGTTCGATGCGCGTCACCGAGGGCGAGTGGGAAGCCTGCACCGACGCCAACTATCGCGGCGAGTGCCGGACCTTCCGCGATGATGTGCGTAACCTGGGAAACCACAATTTCAACGACCGCATCTCCTCGCTGCGCCCCGTGCGTCGCGGCGGCGGCGGACGCTGGTAGGCCGGAACCTCTGACGGCCGCGGAGGCTTCTTTCCCGAAACGGAGAGGAGCCTCCCATGGCCTATGTCGATGGTTTCGTGGTCGCCGTGCCCAAGGACCGGATCGATGAGTACCGCGAGTTCTCCCGCCGGGCGGGGGAGGTCTGGAAGGAATACGGCGCCCGGACCTATGTCGAATGCGTGGGCGACGACGTGCCCTATGGCGAGCTGACCTCTTTCCCGCGCGCGGTGCAGGCGCAGGACGACGAGACGGTCGTCTTCTCGTGGATCACCTATGACTCTCGCGAGCACCGTGACGAGGTGAACAGCAAGGTCATGGAGGATCCTCGCCTGAAGGGGCAGGGAATGGAGCAGGCGCCGTTTGACGGCAAGCGGATGATCTACGGCGGGTTCACCACCCTGCTGGAGCTGTAGGGCCCCGTCAGGCGGTCAGCACGATCTTGCCGACGTGGGCGCCGTCCTCGAGCCGCTGGTGCGCTTTAGCGGCCTGTTCCAGCGGGAAGACGGCGTCGATGGGCGGCTTGAGCGCGCCGGAGGCGACCCAGGGCCAGGCCGTGGCCTCGACCGCTGCGATCAGCCGGGCCTTCTCGTCCGCCGGACGGGCGCGCAGGGTGGAGCCGGTCAGGACGATCCGCTTCATCATCAACTTGAGCAGGTCGATCTGCGCAAGGGCGCCGGTCAGGGTGGCGATGATCACCCAGCGTCCGAACGGCTTCAGCACCGCCTGATTGAGCTCGGCGTAGTCGGCGCCGAGCATGTCCAGCACCACATCGACCCCGCCGAAGTCGCGGATGGCGGCGGTCATGTCACCGGCCGAGGCGTCGAGGCTGAGGTCCGCGCCCAGTTGCCGGGCGGCCTCGGTTTTCGCCGCTCCGCGCGAGGTGGCGATGACGCGGGCGCCCGCCGCCTTGGCCATCTGGATGGCGGTCACGCCGATGCCGCTGGTCGCGCCGTGGATCAGCAGGGTCTCGCCTGCCTTTAGCGCCCCGCCCTCGAACACATTGGCGAAGACGGTGGAGACCGTCTCGGGCAGGGCGGCGGCCTGAACGAAGTCGAGGTTGTCGGGGAGGGGCAGGGCGTGGCGGGCATCGACTACCACCTGATCGGCATAGCCGCCGCCGCCCAGCAGGGCGCAGACCCGGTCGCCGACCCGCCATCGGGTGACGCCGTCGCCGACCTGATCAATTTCGCCCGCGACCTCGAGGCCGAGGATGTCGGATGCGCCCGGCGGCGGGGGATAGAGGCCGTTGCGTTGGAGCAAATCGGGACGGTTCACGCCCGCGGCGCGCACCCGGATGCGGATCTGTCCCGTTCCGGCGACCGGATCGGGACGCTCCGACAGGGTCAGGGCGTCGGCGGGACCGGCTCCATCCGTGATCTCGATCACCCGCATGCGTTCGTCCTGTCCTTGCAATCGTCCGTGTCCGGGCGTGAGATAGGGGTTTACGTCCCCGATGGCCAAGAAGGAGGCGGTGATGTTCGAGGATCTTGAGCCGCGCCCGGCGCGCGGCGCCCCGCTGATCGCCCTGACACGCGAGGATCTGGACGGCTATTCCGTCGAGGATCTGAAGGAGCGGATCGAAACCCTTGAGGCCGAGATCGCCCGATCCCGAACGGCCATCGACGGCAAGTCGTCCCAGCGTAACGCCGCGGATGCATTGTTCAATTTCCGCAGCTGACAGTTTTCCCCCGTCACGGGTATGGCACAGGCGTTGCAGTCGGCTGTCCGACCGCGCGCAACGGTGCGCGTCGTGATACGGATGCCTGTACCCCATGAGTTTGGCTAGCTTCATGTCCACCAATGACACCACCCTTCTGACGCCTTCGGGCCGCAGCCGCGAAGCGGTGGTGGACGATTTCGCGCGCTCGGAGCTGTTCGACCGGACCTTCCGTGAAGGGATGGAACTGGTCGAGGAGACCGCCGCCTATCTGGACGGCGACGGGCGTCGCGAGTCCAAGCTGCTGTCGCGCGCGGCGGCCTTGGCCTATGCGGGCGAGAGCATGAAGCTGACGACCCGGCTGATGCAGATCGCCTCGTGGCTGCTGGTCCAGCGGGCCGTGCGGGAAGGGGACATGAGCGCCCTGGCCGCCTGCGAGGCGCGCTATCGCCTGGCCGAGCGCAAGCCGGAGGCCGAGCCGACCCATGCCGAACTGCCCATCGCTCTGATCGAATATCTGGTCCGTTCGGAGCGGCTGTACGACCGCGTCCTGCACCTGGACCGCAAGATGTACCTCGACGCCCCCGAGGAAGAGGCGATCAATCCGGTGCAGAGCCAACTGGACCGACTGGCGGCCGCGTTCCGCCAGTGAAGGGCGGCAGGCGGTTTCTGATCGCGCTGGTCGGCGCGGTGGCGTTCCTCGGCCTGCTGGCGGGGGGCGTCGTCTGGAGCGGCCGCTCGCTGGTGATCATCGACAATCGCGGTGAGACACCCCTGACCCTTGAGGTCGAGACAGTCCCGGTGGGCGACTTCCGCTGGGCCGGCGACCTGAAGCCCGGCCAGCGGCTGTACCGCATCGCCAAGTTCACCGGAGACGGCAGCATCCGCGCCGTCTGCCGGGACGGCGACGGCGTGTACCGGAGCACGGGCGGCCATGTGTCCGCCGGCTGGCCCTACCGTGTGGATGCCGTGGCCTCGGGCTGCGCCTCGATCCAGATCGAGGCCGACAGGCTACCCTAGGGCTTACGGTCCGACGTCGTTGGCGTCGCGGCCGCGGCCGTCATCGACCGGCTTGGGCAGGCTGACGCCGATGCCGAGGGCCTCGGCCAGCTTGGCGTCACGCTCATAGACGTCCTCGCGGAAGGCGACGCGGCCCTGACCGTCGACGAAGGCGGTCCAGTAGAGCAGGCGCACGCCGATCTCGCGGCCGACCTGGATGCGCTTGGTCTCGCGCGTGTCCTGCGCCGTGTCGAATTGACCCAGCAGGGCGGGATCGGGCGACAGCAGCAGGCGGGCGAACTCGACCGCGTTCTGGACGCGGACGCAGCCGTGGCTGCGCTGGCGCATGGACAGGTTGAAGGCCGCCTTGGACGGGGTGTCGTGCAGGAAGATGGCGTAGCTGTCGCGCAGCTCGAACTTCACATAGCCGAGCGCGGCGGTCGGACCGGCGCGCTGAATGACTGTGCCGTTCTGGACGTACATGTTCTGGCTAGCCAGATAGGCCGGGCCGCGCGGCAGGATTTCGCGGCGCGCGATGCCCGCCGGGACGTACCAGGGCGGATTGGCCACGACCGAGGCGAAGGGCTTCTCGAGGCTGGGCGTCTGGTTGTCGTGCGAGCCGACGACGACACGGTTCGAGTGAACCGGACGGCCGTCCTTCCAGTAGACCATGATGGCGGCGGCAGTGTTGACCTCGATCCGCTCGGGCTGGAGGTCGCGCTTGAGCCAGCGGCGGCGTTCCAGGTTGAGGGCGATCTGGCGGGCGCGATCCTCGGCCGAGGCCGAGAGGGAGCGCTGGGTGCCCGTGCCGATGCGGCCGTCGGCGCCGAGGCCGTGACGGGCCTGGAAGCTGCGCACGCCCGCCTGCAGGTCGGGGCCGTAGACATTGCCCATGGCGGTGATGCGGGCGCCGTCGGCGGCGGACAGGTCGCCTTCGGCGACCAGACGCTGGACAATGACCGGAATGCGCGGGTCGCTGCCGCCCGGCTCGATGTTGGCGCCGACGCGGAAGGCGGGCCAGCCGCCGCCGCTGTTGATCAGGCGGCGATAGCGGACGTAGCCCGCCGAGAGGTTGGAGTAGCCGATGTCGGTCGGGGCGAGGCCCTCGAACCAGTCGAGCAGGCGGCTGGTGGCCAGGGCGTCGTTCAGCCCGGCGGGCAGGTCGACGCGATTCTTCTGCATCTCCCACAGATCCTCGACCGTCTCGGGACGGACGCGGCCCTCGGCGAGGACGCGGGCATAGGTCATGGCCGCGGCGGTGGTCTTCATCTCGCCGCCGGCGCGATCGGCGGCCAGGGCGTCGAAATCGAAGAAGTCGGCCTGCGACAGGCCGTGGCGTTCGGCGCGGGCGGCGGAGGCCTGCAGGGCGCGCAGGCGGTCGGGCGTCCAGACCGGGCGCCAGCCGTTCAGTTCGTAGAAGGTGCGGACGTCCGGCTGGAGGGTGGCGGGCAGGCGGGCCAGCTGGTCGTTGAAGCTGTCGTAGAAGGCGACCGCGCCCGGATCACGGGTCTGCGCCAGCGCACTGGCGCCAAACGCGGAGGCCAGCGCCGAAACCGCTGCGCCCAGACCCAATTGCCGTCGATTCATCACGTCGCTCTACTGTCCGTCTCGTCGCACGGACCCAACGTCCACGCCCCGAAAGCCAACGCCGCCAACCTTATCGGCGTTCCGGAAAAACAGAAAGGCGCCGGTCCGGAGACCGACGCCTTCTTGTCGTCTTGCGCTGGCGGTGTGGCGGGAAAGCCAGACCGGAAGCGGCTTACTTCTTGATGAAGCCGGCGAACTTGTTGTTGAAGCGCGAAACGCGGCCGCCGCGGTCCAGCATCGTCTGGTTGCCGCCGGTCCAGGCCGGGTGGGTCGACGGATCGATGTCCAGGTTCAGGGTCGCGCCCTCTTTCCCGTAAGTCGAACGGGTCTGATACGAGGTGCCATCGGTCATCACGACAGTGATGAAGTGGTAGTCGGGGTGCGTGTCCGCTTTCATGGTCGTCGTCCGGTCTCTGCGCGGTGACGATGCCGACCGTCTATGCGCGTAAAATGAGAAACCCGCCGAAGAGCCCGGCGGGAATGAGCGGCGGCGTTTACACCGGGGGGCGTTCCGGGGCAAGAGGCGCGGCCATGACCGATACATTCGCCCCGATCAATGACGCCGCTGACCTGCGCGGACGGCCCGGCGCCGGGGCGGTGCTGGCCGAACAGATGTCCGAGGCGGGCGAGCGCCGCGAGAAGCGTCGCGACATCCGCCCGCTGGCCCGGCTGCTGCCCTATGCCCTGAGGCACAAGGGCCATCTGGCGATGGCGGCCTTCTGGCTGATCCTGTCGACCGCCGCATCGCTGGGGCTGACGGCGACGGCGCGGGGCGCCATCGACCACGGGTTCGAGAACGGCGGCGCGGGCCTGAACGTCTGGTTCCTGGTGCTGGGCGCCAACGCCGTCTTCCTGGGCCTCGCGACGGCGGTGCGCTACTTCTATGTAACCAAGACCGGCGAGCGGGTCGTGGCCGACCTGCGCAAGGGGCTGTTCGACCGCATCCTGACGCTGGACCCGGCCTTCTATGCGCGCATCCGGACGGGGGAGGTGCTGAGCCGCCTGACCACGGACATCGCCCTGGTCGAGACCCTGATGACGACCTCGGTGTCGTTCGCCCTGCGCAATTTCCTGACCCTGATCGGCGGGATCATCCTGCTGTTCGTGGTCAGCCCCAAGCTGACCGGGCTGGTGCTGCTGGTGGTGCCGCTGCTGCTGGGGCCGATCTTCCTGTTCGGCCGCCGGGTGCGGAAGCTGACCGTGGCCACGCAGGACCGGTTCGCCAACGCTGTCGGCTTCGCGGGCGAGAGCGTGGACGCCATCGAGACGGTGCAGGCCTTCGGCCGGACCGGCAGCGCCATCGCCCGCTTCGGCGCGGCGGTGGAGGACGCCTTCGCCTCGTCGCTGGTGCGGATGAAGGCCCGGGCCCTGATGACCGCCCTGATCATCGTGGTGATGTTCGGCGGGGTGACCCTGGTCCTCTGGTTGGGCGCGCAGGACGTGATCGCCGGGCGAATGAGCCCCGGGGCCCTGCTGCAGTTCGTGCTGCTGTCGGTGTTCGCTGCAGGCGCTGTCGGCGCGTTGGGCGAGAGCTGGGGCGATGTGCAGAAGGCGGCGGGCGCCATGGAGCGAATCGACGAGCTGATGCGGGCGCAGGCGGCCATCGCCGCGCCGGAGACGCCGACCGCCCTGCCGGAGCCGCCGGTCGGCGAGGTGTCGATGTCGGCGGTCGCCTTCGCCTATCCGGGCCGGCCGGACCTGCCCGCCCTGAAGGGCTTCAGCCTGACCGTGCGGCCGGGCGAGACGGTGGCGCTGGTCGGGCCGTCGGGGGCGGGCAAGTCGACCGTCTTCCGCCTGCTGCTGCGCTTCTATGACCCGCAGTCGGGCGTGGTGTCGGTGGACGGGGTGGACGTGCGCGACGCCGATCCGACCGCCGTGCGCAACCGCTTCGCCTGGGTCTCGCAGGAGGCGCCCTTGTTCTCGGGTTCCGCCAGCGAAAACATCCGCTTCGGCCGGGAAGCCGCGACCGAAGAAGAGGTCCGCGCCGCCGCCGAGGAGGCCCAGGCCCTGGGCTTCATCGAGGCCCTGCCGGAGCAGTTCGACACCCCGCTGGGCGAGCGCGGCAAGAGCCTGTCGGGCGGCCAGCGCCAGCGTCTGGCCATCGCGCGGGCGCTGGTGCGCGAGGCCCCGATCCTGCTGCTGGACGAGGCCACCTCGGCGCTGGACGCCGAGAGCGAGCGGCTGGTGCAGGCGGCGCTGGATCAGGCGATGGAGACCCGCACGACACTGGTCATCGCCCACCGTCTGGCCACCGTCCTGCGCGCCGACCGCATCGTGGTGATGGAGGACGGCCGGGTGGTCGAGGAGGGCACGCACGCGACCCTGATCGCCCGTGGTGGGTTGTATGCCCATCTGGCGGAGCTGCAGTTCAAGGGCGGCTAGCCCGGGACGCTCGCAGAGCGAACCCGATCCCGCAGGGATCGAATTGAAAAAATGGATTGCACAAAGTGCACATTTTCGCCTGAGGCGGGGCGGTGGAGCGCCGCCTCAACCGGAAGCGAGCGTCAGGAGCGGCGAGGGGTTCGGTCCGGGACTCTGTGTCGGCCGACCAGAACTTCCGCCGGCTTCCCAACGCGCCGAGGCCCACCCCGCCGGCGATGACGAGCGCGGTCATCAGGGATTGGGTGACCGCATCGACCGATGGCGAGCCGTGCAAGGCTGCGGCAGGCAGCAGGACCCAGGCGGACAGGGAGGCGGCCAAGGCGAACGGCCCAGTGGGCGGACAGGCGTTTGAGCATCGGCCTCACCCCATCAGCGCGGGATCGAGGAATTTCAGGTTCTCCTCGCGCACCTTCGCCCCCGCCTCGTCGTAGAGGAAGGGCAGGAAGGCGAAGCGTTCGCCGCGGGTGACCGAGGTCGCCTCGTGCAGGACCGAGCAGGAGAAGACGCAGGCGCCGCCGGGGGGCGGGCGGTAGGTGCGGTCGCCGAACTCGGGGAAGCGCAGGTCGCCGCCCTCATAGTCGCTGTTCAGATTGATCGAGACGGCGAAACGACGGTGGGCGGTGCCCTTGGTGGTGTTGTCGCGGTGCGGGCGGAAATAGCCGCCGGTCTCCGAATCGTAGCGGGCGACCAGATAGCGTTCGATCCGCGTCGGCTTGAAATTGAAGGCCTTTTCGATCTGCGGGATCAGGCGGCGGTTGAGGCGGGCGACGACCTGTTTCTGCAGGAGTTCGTCCTCGACGATGACGTCCGAGCGGCGCTTGTGCTGGGCGTTCATCATCAGGGTGGTGACGCCGTCGATCTCGCGCATGAAGCCCGAGGGCTCGCCGCCGATCTGGCGGTACAGCTCGATCAGCTTGTCGCAGAAGCCCGGTTCGAAGATGCGCGGAGTGACCAGAACGGGGGCGGTGGCCTCGAAGCCGCCGTGGCGAGCGGGAGGGGGCAGGGCGGAGACGCGGTCCGTGAGCGCCTCGGCCGTGTCGGCGTCCACGGCGCCCATGACGTGCAGGGCCGGATCGATCAGGAACCAGCGCTCGGCGTCGCGTGCGCCGTAGAGGCTGGCGATCTCGCCGTCCTCGTCGAACAGGAAACGCAGGCCGGGCAGACCATCCTGGCGGTGTTCGCGGGCCCCGTCCTTGCCGACGATCAGGACGAACGCGCTGGCGTGGATGTCGTCGAAGGCCGCGCGCCGGGCCTCGAGGAGGGCGATGGCGCGCTCGACCGCTGGACCCGCCGGGACGACGGCGAGCAGCAGGTAGCGGCCCGCCGCGGTGTCGAAGACGTAGCGCGGATTGCTGACGCCTTGGGTTGAGAAGGTCGGGGCGGGGTCGCCGAAAAGCAGGGCCATGCCGCTACGATGCGCGGCATGGCTCCGTTATTTCAAGTGCGGGGATCAGGCGGCGGGCTGGAAGACACCGCAGGCGACACGGGGGCCGGCGCCGCCGATGGGCTGGCTGACGTAGTCGTCGGGGTTGGCGTGGACGACGAAGGACAGGCCGTTGCCGTCGACATAGTCATCCTCGTGGGCGTCCAGACCCTCCCAGGCCAGATAGACGTCAGCGTTCGCCGTGCCGTCGGCGTGGGCGAAGACGTTCTGCAGGTCGCCAAGGTCCGGACCGCCGTCCTTGTTGAGCAGGCCGTGGGGACGAGCGCCCTCCGCGTGGTTCACGTGACCGCCCGCCGAGGTAAAGCCGGGGGCTTCGCAGCTGCCGACGGCGTGCAGGTGGACGGCGTGCCAGCCCGGGGTCCAGCCCTTGCCCTCGACGCGGAAGATCATGCCCATGGGGCCTTCGAAGCCGGTGACCACGCCCGCGTCGGCGCCGTCGGCGGTCTTGAGCGCGGCGGTGACCACAGTCTGCGGGGGAGGGGCCGGGGCGGGAGCCGCGGCCTGGGCCAGAGCCCCGGCGGCGCCCATCAGGACGGGGGCGGCGATGAGGGCGGCGAGGAGGCGCTGGCGCATGGTTGAAAATCCCTGTGTATCAAGCCTGAGAAGGGCGCGTCCGTTTTGCTTACCGACGCCCTGGATGCTAGAAAACCGGATAGCGGATCACGTTCCGATTCCGGCCATTTAAAGCCCGATTTCCTTGACCGACGACACCTACGAAAACGCCGCAGCCCCGGCGGGCGGCGACATCTCCACCATCACCATCGAAGACGAACTGCGCCGTTCGTACCTCGATTACGCCATGAGCGTGATCGTGAGCCGGGCGCTGCCGGACGCGCGGGACGGCCTGAAGCCGGTGCACCGCCGCATCCTGTACTCGATGCACGATCTGAAGATGTCGCCCGAGCGCGCCTATTCGAAGTGCGCGCGCGTGGTCGGTGACGTGCTGGGTCGCTTCCACCCGCACGGCGACGCCTCGGTCTATATGGCGCTGGTGCGCATGGCCCAGCCCTTCTCGATGGGGCTGATGCTGGTCGACGGCCAGGGCAATTTCGGCTCGGTCGACGGCGATATGCCCGCCTCGATGCGTTACACCGAGGCCCGGATGGCGCCGGCGGCGGTGGCCCTGCTGGCCGACATCGACAAGGACACGGTCGATTTCCAGCCGAACTACGACGAGAAGGAGCTGGAGCCGGTCGTCCTGCCGTCCCGGATCCCGAACCTGCTGGTCAACGGCGCGGGCGGCATCGCCGTCGGCATGGCGACCAACATCCCGCCGCATAATCTCGGTGAGGTGATCGACGCCTCGGTCGCCCTGCTGGACGATCCGAACATCGGCGACGACGCCCTGCTGGACATCGTGCCGGGCCCGGACTTCCCGACCGGCGGCGAGATCATGGGCCGCACGGCGCCGCGCAACGCCCTGCGCGACGGCCGCGGCTCGGTGATCGTGCGCGGCAAGGCGACGATCGAGACGATCCGAAAGGACCGCGAGGCGATCATCGTCACCGAACTGCCGTTCCAGGTGAACAAGCAGACCCTGATCGAGCGCATCGTCGAACTGGTCCGAGAGAAGCGGATCGAGGGCATCGCCGACGTCCGTGACGAGTCGGACCGCGACGGCATGCGGATGGTGGTCGAGCTGAAGCGCGACGCCTCGGGCGACGTGATCCTGAACCAGCTGTGGCGCTATACGGCGATGCAGTCGTCGTTCGGCGTCAATATGCTGGCCCTGAACCACGGCCGCCCCGAGCAGATGGGCCTGCGCCAGCTGCTGGAAGCCTTCCTGGAGTTCCGGGAAGAGGTGGTCGTTCGCCGCATCAAATACGAACTGGGCAAGGCCCGCGACCGCGGCCACGTCCTGGTCGGTCTGGCCGTGGCCGTGGCCAATATCGACGAGGTGATCCACATCATCCGCTCGTCGGCCGATCCGACCGAGGCGCGCGAGCGTCTGCAGGCCAAGGCCTGGCCGGTGGGCGACATGATGGCCCTGATCGAGCTGATCGCCGACCCGCGCTCGGCGCTGGTGGACGGCGACAAGCTGCGTCTGACGGACGAGCAGGCCCGCGCCATCCTGGCCCTGACCCTGAGCCGCCTGACCGGCCTGGGCCGTGACGACATCTTCGGCGAAGCGCGTGAGCTGGCCGGGATCATCCAGGGTCACCTGACCCTGCTGTCGGACCGCGCCAACATCCTGGCGGTGATCCGCGAGGACCTGCTGGCGGTGAAGGAAGAGTTCGCCGTTCCGCGTCGCACCCTGATCGGGGAAGGCGACGGCGAGATGGAGGACGAGGACCTGATCCCGCGCGAGGACATGGTCGTGACCGTGACCCACGGCGGCTATGTCAAGCGCGTGGCGCTGAATGCCTATCGGACCCAGCATCGCGGCGGCAAGGGCCGCTCGGGCGTGGCGATGAAGGACGATGACGCCGTCACGGGCGTCTTCTCGGCCTCGACCCACACGCCGGTGCTGTTCTTCGCCACCAACGGCAAGGCCTATAAGCTGAAGACCTGGCGTCTGCCGCTGGGCAATCCGCAGTCCCGCGGCAAGGCCTTCGTGAACCTGCTGCCGATCGAGCCGGGCGACAGCATCATGAATGTGCTGCCTCTGCCGGAGAACGAGGCGGAGTGGGGCGACTACGACATCATGTTCGCCACCAGCTCGGGCGACGTGCGCCGCAACAAGCTGTCGGACTTCGCCACGGTGAACCGCGCGGGCAAGATCGCGATGAAGCTGGAGGACGGCGACCGGATGGTCGGCGTGGCCCTGTGCACCGCCGAGGACGACGTGATGCTGACGACGGCCCTGGGCCGGGCGATCCGCTTCAAGGCCGACGACGTGCGCGTGTTCAAGGGGCGGGATTCGACCGGCGTGCGGGGCGTGCGCCTGCAGGACGGCGACGAGGTCATCTCGATGGCCGTGCTGGGCCGCGTGGACGCCACGCCGGAAGAACGCGCAGCCTACGTCAAGCACGCCAACGCCATGCGCAAGGCGCTGGCGGGCGCGGACGGGGAAGAGGACATGGCTCCGGTCGAGGCCGAGGATGACGTCGCCGACGCCGTACTGTCGGTCGAGCGGATCGCTGAACTGGGCGCCGCCGAGCAGTTCATCCTGACCGTCACCGAGACGGGCTTCGGCAAGCGGTCGTCGGCCTATGAGTATCGCCGCACGGGTCGCGGCGGGCAGGGGCTGACGGCGCACGGTCTGGGCGGTCGCGCGGGCACGCGTCTGGCCGCGGCCTTCCCGGTCGAGGACAGCGACGACCTGCTGATGGTCACCTCGGGCGGGCAGATGATCCGCACCCCGATGGAGCAGATCCGCATCGTCAGCCGCTCCAGCCAGGGCGTCACCATCTTCAAGACTGGCAAGGACGAGAAAGTGGTCTCGGTCGAGCGCCTGCCGGACAGCGGCGGCGGCGAGGATGACGGCGCGATCGAGGGCGAGGACGCGGGCGAAACCGGCGAAAGCTGATTGCGCCCGGCCGCGTCGCCGTCGCATGCTCCCCCCTGTTTTCGGGGGGAGATGACCGTGCCGCGTATCCTGCTGTTTCTGCTGACCCTGCTTCTGGCGGGGTGCGCCCTGCCGAAGGTCGATCCTGAGCGCGAGGCCCAGACGGATCACGTCTATCAGATGATGCGCCGGGGCGACGCGGCGGGCCTGTCGGCGCTGGCGACGCCCGCCCTGCGCCAGAATGACCTGAACGCGGGTCTGCCGCAGATGCGGATGCATCTGCAGACGAGCGAGCCGACCGGCGCGCGCACCCTCGGCTGGACGTCGAACCAGGTGAACGCCGACGTCGCCTATGAGGTGGTGCGGCTCTACAGCCACCCGGAAGGCGAGGTGCAGGCCAAGGTGCTGATGGTCCGCAACGGTGAAGGACCGTGGCAGATCGACGGGATGCATGTGATGCGCGTCACCCCGCAGGGCCGCGAGGCCTATGACGCCTCGATCGAGGCGGCGAAGTTCACGCTGAACGGCAAGTCGCCGGTCCACTATCTGGTGCTGCTGGGCGCGGTGCTGTCGGCGACGCTGTGCGTGGTCACGGCGGTGGTGGCGGGCATTCGCCGTCGCTGGGCGTGGATGTTCGGCTGCCTGTTCGGGGTATGCCAGCTGTCGCTGAACTGGACGACGGGCGCGGTCTTCTTCACGCCGATCCATGTCGCCCTGCTGGGCGCGGGCTTCCTGAAGGGGCTGGGGGCGGCGGATCCGTGGATCCTGTCGGCGGCGATCCCGCTGCCGGCCATCCTGTTCTGGGCGCTGGCCAAGTGGCGGCCCAAGCCGCCGAAGCGCAAGCCGGAGCCGAAAGCGCCCGACGGGCCGGACATCCGCTGGGGCGCCTGATGACCCCGATCCTGCACATCGACGGCGAGCCCGCGACCGCAGAGGCGCTGGCCCCCGTGATCCTGTCGAACTACGGCGCCTTCACCTCGATGCAGGTCGAGGACGGGGCGGTGCGCGGGCTGGACATGCATCTGGATCGGCTGGCGCAGGAGGCGCTGAGCCTGTTCGGGCGGGCCGTGCCGGAGGCGCGGATGCGCGAGCGGATGCGGACGGCGGTCGAGGGGCTGGAGGGACGGCGCAGCCTGCGGGTCCAGCTGTTCCTGGAGACCATCACCCACCGGACGCCGGACGCGCTGGGCGTGCCCAGCGTGCTGACCGTGGCAGCGGCGCCGGCCAACCCCCTGTGCGATCCGCTGCGGCTGCAGACCCAGGACTATGCGAGGGAGGCGCCGGAGCTGAAGCACAACGCCACCTTCGGCCTGACGCGAGCGCGGCGGGCGGCGAAGGCGGCCGGCTTCGATGACGCCCTGTTCGTGGGACCGGATGGCGTGGTGTCCGAAGGCTCGATCTGGAACATCGGCTTCATCGAGGACGGGCGCGTCATCTGGCCGCGCGCGCCGATGCTGCGCGGCGTGGGGCAGAGGCTGCTGGAGAACGGGCTGGATCTGGTCGGGCTGGACAGCGAGACGCGGGTCATCGACCGGGCGGCGCTGGCGGGCCTGCGACAGGCCTTCATCTGCAACAGCGCGACCCCGGCCTGTCCCGTCGGCAATATCGATGGTCGTTCGCTGGACATTGATCCGGCGCTGATCGACCGGCTGCAGGCGGCCTGGGCGTCGAACGCGCCCCAGACGATCTAGGCCCGTCGTTTCGCACCTGCTAAACGGGATCAAAGCCGGGGGATGACATTGATGCGTATCGGTCTTTATCCGGGCACCTTCGACCCGATCACCAACGGGCACATGGACATCATCGGCCGGGCGGTGAAGCTGGTGGACCGGCTGGTCATCGGCGTGGCCCAGAATGATGAGAAGGGGCCCCTGTTCTCGACCGCCGAGCGCGTCGAGATGGTGACGGCCGAGGTGGCGAAATTCGGCGACAAGGTCGAGGTTCGGCCCTTCTCGAGCCTGCTGATGCATTTCGCCGAAGAGCTGGACGCAACGGTGATCGTGCGCGGCCTGCGCGCCGTGGCCGATTTTGAATACGAGTTCCAGATGACGGCGATGAACCAGCGCCTCAATGCCGACATCGAGACCGTCTTCCTGATGGCCGATCCGCGGCATCAGGCGATCGCCTCGCGGCTGGTCAAGGAAATCGCCCGATTGGGCGGCAATATCGGAAGTTTCGTCAGCCCCGCGGTCGCGACCGCGGTGCTGGACAGGGTCAAGGACTAGAATGCGCATCAAGACGATCCTCGCGGCGGCCGTGGCGGCCACCCTCCTGGCCGGCGCGACGGCTCCGGCGGCTCTGTCGCAGACGGCGGCCCCCGCCGCCGAATGGCGGACGATCTCGCCCGAGAACCTGCTGATCATAGACACCGCCAAGGGCCGTATTCTGGTCGAGCTGGACCCGCGCGTGGCGCCGCGTTCGGTGGAGCGGATTCGCACCCTGGCGGATCGTGGCTTCTATGACGGGCTGAAATTCCACCGGGTCCTGGAGGGCTTCATGGCCCAGACCGGCGACCCGCAGGGCACGGGCGAGGGCGGCAGCGACCTGCCGGACGTGCCGGGCGAGTTCACCTTCCGCCGCGGTCGGGCCGACAATTTCGTCTCGACCGGTCCGAGCCCCGAGGGCGTGACCCAGATGGGCCTGATCGGCTCCATCCCCGTCGAGACCCAGCCGGACGCCCAGATGATGGTCACCGCCGACTTCAAGGTGTCGGCGATGGGCCTGTTCTGCTCGGGCGTGGTGGGCATGGCGCGCGCGCAGGGGCCGGACAGCGCCAACAGCCAATTCTATCTGATGACGGCCACCAACGACTCGCTGAACGGCGTCTACACCCCGTTCGGACGGGTGGTGTCGGGTCTGGACGCGGTCAAGGCGCTGAAGGCCGGTGATCGCAACAACAACGGACAGGTCACCAACCCGGACGTGATGACGCGGGTGCGCACCGCCGCCGCCCTGCCGCCGGGCGAGCGTCCGTCGGTGCGGGTCATGCTGGCCTCCAGCCCCGCCTTCCAGGCCCAGATCGAAGCCGCCCGGACCCGTCTGGGCACGCGCTTCAGTGTCTGTGAAGTGCAGCCGCCCGCCGAAGTGACCGGCGGCTGAGACGGATCCGAGGGGAGGGGATGATGAGACTGACGCTCGCTCTGGCCGCCGCGGCGGCCCTGTCGGCCGGGACCGCCATGGCGCAGGATGTGGGTGGTCCGCCGCCCCCGCCGCCGCCCACGCCCCAGACGACGATCAACCCCACCGACTGGCGCGCCGTGGCGCCCGAGGACCTGCTGGTCATCGACACGACCAAGGGCCGGATTCTGGTCGAGCTGACGCCGCAGGTGGCGCCGCTGCATGTCGAGCGCATCCGTCTGCTGGCGCGCAACGGCTTCTTCGACGGCCTGTCATGGCACCGGGTGATCGACTGGTTCATGGCCCAGACCGGCGATCCGCTGGGCAACGGCGAGGGCCAGAGCGCCTATCCGGATCTGAAGGCCGAGTTCACCTTCCGCCGCGATCCGTCGATGGCCTTCGCGTCCGTCGCCGAGCCGCAGGGTGCGCGTCTGGGCTTCCTCGGCGCCCTGCCGATCCAGACCCAGCCCGATTCCGCCTTCGCCCAGACCGGCGACGGCAAGGTGCACGGCTGGGGCGTCTATTGCCCCGGCGTGGTCGGCATGGCCCGCGACGAGGGCAATGACACGGCCAACAGCCAGTTCTTCATCATGCGGCAGGCCTATCCGGCGCTGGACAAGCGCTACACCATCTGGGGCGTGACCGTGTCGGGGCTGGACGTGGTGCGGTCGCTGCAGGTCGGCGACGGCGAGAACGGCATGATGGCCTCGCTCCAGCCGGATCGGATGACCCGCGTGCGGGTGGCCGCCGACCTGCCGGACGCCGAGCGCCCGAGGGTGCAGGTGCTGTCGACCGGCTCGGACCGCTTCCGCGCTCTGGTGGGTGAGGCGCGGGCCGCGCGGGGAGCGGACTTCTCGGTGTGTGACGTGACGCTGCCGGTTCAGGTGGCGGGGTAGGCGGCGGGGGTAGGCGTCCGATATCGACCCGTTGCGGACGTTCGTGCTGATCGCCATCGTGCCGTTCGCATTCACATTGGTGATCCATGGCGAACCAGAAATACCCGGTCCTGCCCGTAGAACTGGCGAACCAGCTTTCATCGATCGAAGCGACCGACGGACTATATCACCCCTGTATGGTGACTTTGCGTGACGGCACCTCCGTCGATTGCGTTTACCTCGCCAACGCGCACGCGTGGTTTCGCATTTGGGGGATTTGGCCTGAAGATGATCGGGGAAAGCAGGCCCTCGACGTCAGGGCCGTAGCGTCAATCTCGGACAGCCCATCCCGTCTGCCAGCCTTGTTTGCCAATCGCCTTTACGCCGAGGGGGAGAGCGGGATGGGCTATACGATCTTCACGGTGAAGTTCCGCGATGGAACAAGCGTCGTGGTTGGAACCGGAAACGCTATCGACTTCATCGACTATCCCCCGGGACAAACGAAAGACACCGTGGTGGACGTGTTGCCCCACATAGGGCGGGATGCGCCTGAAATCCGGACAGCGCCTCGCTACTACTGGTGCCTCTACGATGGTGTCGGCACGGCAATCTGAATGTCCGCTTTCCACCCCTAGCGGACCTTGGCTGGTTCAAGAGGTTGCGGGCTGAGCCCCGCCGCCGCCGCCTCCACGCCCCCGCCGACGCCGCTTCCGGCGGGCGGGCTTCCGGTCTTCCTGCATGCGTTCCAGCAGCAGGCCTTCGCGCAGGCCGCGGTCGGCGACGCGGACGCGGTCTGACGGCCAGGCGCGCTGGACGGCTTCCATGATGGCGGCGCCGGCGAGGACCAGGTCGGCGCGGTCGGGGCCGATGCAGGATTCCGCCGCCCGGCCCGCCGGGCCCAAGGCCTGAAGCTTGTCGGCGGCGCGTTCGCAGTCGCGGCGGGTCATCCAGAGGCCATCGACCAGATTGCGCTGATAGCGACGCAGGCCCAGGTGGATGCCCGCCAGGCTGGTGATGGCGCCCGAGGTGCCGACCATATGGGCGCGGTTGCCGACGAAGACCTCACGCAGGGCCGGATCGACAGGGGCATGGGCGATGGCGGCGCCCATGTCGGCGACCATGGCCTCGTACCAGCCGGTCATCGCGGCGTCGGTCGCGCCGATGGGTTCAGGATGGCGCTCGGCCAGGGTGACGACGCCGATGGGGGCGGAAATCCAGCCCTCCAGCTCGAACCCGGCGCCCTTGCGACGCAGCCAGCTGAGCTCGGTCGAGCCGCCGCCGACATCGACGACCAGAATGGCTTCGGCCCCGGGATCGAACAGGTTCAGGCAGCCCTGAACCGCCAGCCGGGCCTCCTCGACCGGGTCGATGATCTTCAGCTTCAGGCCCGTGCCCTGACGGACCCGTTCGATGAAGGCGGCGCCGTTGTCGGCCTGACGGCAGGCCTGGGTGGCGACGGCCATCAGGCGGGACGGTTCGATGCCGCGCTTGGCCACCCGCTCGGCGCACAGCATCAGGGCCTCATAGGCCCGCTCCATGGCGTTGTCGTCGAGGCGGCCGGTGCGCGACAGGCCTTCGCCCAGGCGGACGATGCGGCTGAAGGAATCGACGACGCGAAAACCGTCCTTCGCCGGACGGGCGATGAGCAGACGGCAGTTGTTGGTCCCCAGATCGAGAGCGCCGTAGAGGGGCGCTTCACGACCTGACGCCCCCGTCCCGCCGGGCGCGCCGCCGCGGGCGCGCTGTCCGTCAGGCCGCCGGGGCTGGGACCGTCGGCGCGAGGACGCGCCATCGGTCTCCGGCATGGGCCGAATCTTTCAAGGTGGGCGGTCCGGAACGGCGCCCGTCGCAGACAGCCTAGACCGCGAACTTCATCCGCGCCAAGCGTGTCTGTCGCGAAAATGAACAGCGATCATATGATCCGGCTCAGGTTGGGGGGCGTATCCCCTGAGACATGACCCGTCCTGTCTCAGCCCGTTTCGGTCTCGGCCAGATTGTCCGCCATCGCAGCGCGGGCTTTCGCGGCGTGGTGATCGACGTCGACCCCGTGTTCGCCGGTCGTCCCGGGGACACCGGCCCGATCTCGCCGGACCAGCCCTTCTATCAGGTGCTGGCGCTGGGGAGCGACGGCGGCTTCATGGCCTATGCGCCGGAGGATTCGCTGGAGCACGACCCGGAGCTGTCGACCCTGACGGAGGACGCCGGGCAGCGGTTCTTCACCATCGATGCGTCAGGACACCACGCGCCGTTGAGCCAGGCGATTCACTGACCTGGGTGGCGCGTGCGGTCGGGCGGTTCTAGATTGAGAGCCAATGGGCCGTCAGAGCCCGCGCGACAGGAGAGCCGTCATGTCCGATTTCGAGCACGTCTTTGACAAGCCGCCTGAAGGGGCGGCCGAAGACTGGACGATCCCGCAGGACTGGCGCGCCTATACCGAGACCGAACACAGGACCTGGGATACCCTGTACGCCCGGCAGATGAAGATCCTGCCCGGCCGCGCCGCCGACGTCTTCTTCAAGGGGCTGGAGGCGCTGGACCTGAATACCGGCGGCATTCCCGACTTCTCGCTGATGAACCCCAAGCTGCAGGCCCTGACCGGCTGGACGGTGGTGTGCGTACCGGGGCTGGTGCCCGACGAGGTGTTCTTCGACCATCTGGCCAACCGCCGCTTCCCCTCGGGCCAGTTCATCCGCAAGCCGGACCAGCTGGACTATCTGCAGGAGCCGGACATCTTCCACGATGTGTTCGGCCATGTGCCGATGCTGACCGACCCCGACTTCGCCGCCTATATGGAGGCCTACGGCAAGGGCGGTCAGCGGGCGGCGGCGCTGGGCATGCTGCCCAATCTGGCGCGGCTGTACTGGTACACGGTCGAGTTCGGCCTGATGAAGGAGGCCGACCAGCTGCGCATCTATGGCGCGGGGATCGTGTCGTCGGCGACGGAGAGCGTGTTCGCGATCGAGGATCCGTCGCCCAACCGGATCGGCTTTGATCTGGAGCGGGTGATGAAGACCCTCTACCGGATCGATGACTTCCAGCAGGTCTATTTCGTGATCGACTCCATCGAGCAGTTGAAGCGCGAGACGCTGCAGGACTTCGGCCCGATCTATGACCGGCTGCAGGGGGCGGAGACCATCGCCATCGAGACCATCCTGCCGACCGACGAGGTCTTCACCGAGGGGACGCAGGCCTACGCCGCCAAGGGCGGGCGGTTCGCGGCCTGACGCCGAGCAACAGGCCGAACCCGCCGAGTCGGCGCGCGATCTCATAGGCGAGGAAGCAGGCGGCGAAGGTCGCGGCGATGATCAGGCTCGCCTCCACGCCGAGCGGCAGGCCCAGCGGCATCAGAGACCAGGCGGCGACGATGATCGCCGTCTGGTGCACGATGTAGAAGGGAAAGACGCCGACGCTGAGGTAGCGGAGCACCGGCCCGCCCCGGTTCAGATAACGGGCGCCGTAGCCGAGAATGGCGGCGATCCAGGCCCATTGGTCGGCGGCATAGATCACGCGCATGACCCGGCGCAGCATCTCGGGCGGGACGGCGTCATCGGCGCGCCAGACCCAGGCGTAGATCGCCCAGGCGGCATAGCTGAGCACCGCCAACAGCAGGGCCGGCTGACGCAGGCGGACGAAGGCGGCCTTCAGGACCTCGGAGCGGGCGATCAGGAAGCCGAACAGATAGACGCTGAACGACAGGGCGTGGTTGTACCAGTCGTCGGTCAGGGCATGGGTGATCTCGAACCGCGGGGCGAGGAAGAAGCGCACGACCGCCAGCCAGACGATGGGCCAGACCAGCAGGCCCCAGCCGCTGAGGGTGCGCTCCAGCAGGCCGCCGAGGGCGCGCAGGGGGCGAGCGGCGAGGCTGAGGATCAGCGCCAGGATCAGGCCGTAGACCAGCAGGTAGGCGACGAACCACAGATGGTTCCAGGTCGGGGTCGTCAGGCAGCCGTCGGCGTCGCACCAGTTCCCCGAGGCGGTGGCGTATTTGATCCAGAAGTTCTGGAGCCAGGGCGAATGGGCGGGGTCGGCGACACCAAACTGCTGAAGGGCCTGAAAGACCTCGTAGTAGCTCTGCGGCGGGACGATCACGAACATGCCGAACAGCAGGGCGGGCAGGAGGCGGAGCACGCGTGATCCCGCCAGCCGCCCCGCCGGATGATCCGCGCCGAAGCTGTCGAAGAGGAAACGGGTCGCCGCGCCGGAGACCAGGAAGAGCAGGGTCAGTCGCCACGGGTTGGTGATCATCATCACCGGCTGGATAGCCTCAACGATCCGGGGGCTCTTGATGTGGAAGTCCCACGACACATAGAGCATGCCCACATGGTAGAGGATCAGCAGGAAAAAGGCGCCGACCCTGATCCAGTCGAGATCGTGACGGCGGTCCGCGGGCGGCAGGGCGATGTCGGACATGGGGGGCTCCGTGGCCAGTGAGAACGAGACCATGGTCGGGGCGCCGGGCGTCGGCGGGCAATCGCCGGGGGCTGTCCGGACCGCTGGCGGGGACGTCGCCGGCGGCGCGGGGACGGACGGCGACGCACGGGGGACGAGCGGAGTGTGGGCGCGTCTGCGGCGGGCCAATCCGCACGATCTGCGGCAGGCCTATCTGATCATCGCGCCGGTCACGGCGCTGGTGGTGGCGGTCAATTCGCTGACCAATCTGGCCGATGCGCCGGACCTGCAGTCCTGGGAGCCGTGGTGCTGGGAGATCACCAGCGCGGCGGGCATGCTGGCGGCGTTGTGGATCCCGTGGCTGGCGACAGCGACGGCCCCGCCGGAGGAGGCGCTGGGCGCCGGATGGCGGCCCAAGGCGCGGTGCGCCGTCGTGCACCTGATCGCCCTTGTCGCTCTGTCCGCCCTGCACGTGGGCGTCTTCGTCTGGCTGCGCGGGCTGGTCTACGACGCCATGGGCGGGTCGTATGAGTTCGGCGACCGCTTCATCTACGAACTGCGCAAGGATGCGATCAGCTACCTGAGTTTCCTCGCGGTCTTCTGGGCCGTCGGCTATCTGCGGCGACGGCGGGACGAACCGGTGCGGCCGGTCAGTTTCGATATCCGCGACGGGGTGCGGATCATCCGCGCGCCGCTGGCGGATATCGTGGCCGTGTCCTCGGCGGGGAACTATGTGGAGTTCTGGCTGGCAGACGGCCGCCGTCCCCTGATGCGGGCGACGCTGGCGGCGATCGAGGTGGAGCTTGAGCGGTTCGACTTCGTGCGCGTGCACCGGTCATGGCTGGTCAATGCCGGGCGGGTGACGGGGCTGCGGCCGGACGGGTCGGGCGACTGGACCGTCGAGCTGGGCCAGATCGAGGCCCCGGTGTCGCGCCGGTATCCGCAGGCGCTTGAGCGGCTGAAGTCGCCGGTGTGATCAGTCCGCGCGCGTTGTCTCCGGCAGAAGGCGGAGGCTGAGGGCGACGCCTACGGCCCAGACGGCGAAGGCGGTCTCGAGGATGCGCTGGGCCAGACCCATCCAGGCGAAGCCGGGATGGATCAGCCAGACCACGCTGGCGGCCGGGACGCCGCAGATCAGGCTGAGGACGAACAGGCCCCGCAGGCCGGGCTGTTTTCGGGTGGCCAGACCGATCAGGAAGACGCCGAGCACGCCTGCCAGATAGCCGATGCCGCCGAGGATGTTGTGGAGGACCCCGGTGAGGCTGGCCCCATCCGCCGCGCACTCGAAATCGCAGGGGAAGACGCCGCCGAACATCAGGCCCAGACCGTTCAGGGCGCTGAGCCCGAAGCCGATAAGGAACAGGGGCGTGCGCGGGAACAGGGCCGCGCACAGCAGCCAGAACACCGTCAACAGGGCGCCCGAGACGATGAAGGCCAGGCTGACGGACGGGCCGTTCAGGGCGCCGGCCGCGCCCAGTTCGCTGATGAACTGCCGGACGTGATCATAGCCGGGGTAGACGGCGCCGCCGCCCAAGGTCACGGCGGCGAGGATGAGCAGGCTCAGGATCGCGCAGGCGAGGGCGAGCGCGCGCATCAATCCCGCTGGAACGGGTAGAAGCCCGAGCCGAGGCCGAGGATGGAGGTCAGCTCGTCCAGCGCGCCGCGGCTTTCATCCAGCAGGGCCGGATCGGCGAGATCGGCGACCGTGAGTTCGTCGCGATACCAGGTGGCGCCCCAGACGCTGAGCGCGCCGTGCAGTTCGTCGGTCAGCCGCATGCCGGGATTGGTCGCGGCCAGTTCGGCCTCGTTCAGGACCACGCGCAGACGCAAGCAGGCGGGGCCGCCGCCGTTGCGCATCGACTGGCGGACATCGACGTATTCGACCCGGCCGATGGGGCCGTTGGAGCTGGCCACCGCTTCGGCGACCGCATGGGCGCGGGCGTTGTCGCGGGTCTCGGTCGGGCAGATCAGGGTCAGGCGATCCTCGCCCGGGATCTGCACCAGCATGGAGTTGAACAGATAGCTGGAGATGGCGTCGGCGAGGGGGAGCTCGGCCTCGGAGACCTCGACGAATACAGGCTCGAAGCCTTTGGCCGCCGCGCGGATGGCGGCGTGGGTCGCGGCGGTGTCCTCGAAGGCCAACTGGTGGTGGAACAGGGTGTCGAGCGCGCCGACGCAGACGACGTCATTGTGGAAGGTCCCGCCGGCGATGGCGGCCTTCGACTGGCGGGCCAGCACCGCGCCCGACGCGCCGTGACGACGGGCGAGGGCCTCGGAGGCCTCGCGGGTCTGGCGGGCCGGGAAGGGGCCGGTCCACGGCTCCCACGCCTCGCGGCCCCAGACCAGCAGGTTGACGCCCTCGGCGCCATGTTCCGCGCACAGGCGGACGTGGTTGGCGGCGCCCTCGTCGGCCAGATGGGCGACCGAGGGCAGGGCGTCGTGGACGGCGAAGCGCGCGGGGTCGGGGAAGAGGGCGTCCAGCGCGCGCTTCGTCTGCTGATGCTCCAGTGAGCGGTGCAGGTTGGTGACGAGGTTGGCGGGGGTGAAGTGGACCCGGCCGTCGGCGCTGTCGGCGCTGGGCGTCACCGTCGCGGCGTTGGCGGCCCACATCGGCGAGGCCGAACAGGCGGCGGCGGCGAAGGTCGGGGCGTCCTTCCATGCACGCTCGATGACCTGGGCGTCCGTGCCGCCGAAGCCCAGGTTGCGCAGGAAGGGGATGTTCGGCCGCTCGTGCGGCGGCAGGACGAACTGGGGCAGGCCGAGGTCGGCCAGCCGCTTCATCTTGTCGAGGCCCTGCAGGACGGCGGCGCGCGGGTTGGACGCCTGGCCTTCGTTGCGGCTGGAGGCCAAGTTGCCGGGGCTGAGCCCGGCGTAGGAGTGGGTCGGCCCGATCAGGCCGTCGGCGTTGGCTTCGAGGGCGTGGGTCATGGCGCTCATGAGTCCTCCCCCTCGAGGGGGGAGGGTTGGGAGGGGGTGTTGGCAGACGGTTGGTCAATCGGGCGCGGGAGGCTCGATCCCGCCTCATGCGCCAACCCGGTCTTCACCGCGCGCGCACCCCATCCCCCGACCCCTTCCCCCTCGAGGGGAAGGGGAGATTTCTGGCTGATCGCCAGAGCGATCTGTCCAACGACGGCGTCCAGATCATCAGGGATGCGACGGCTGTCGATCCTGATGGGAAGGAGGCGCAGTCGTTCCCAGAGCTTGGCTTCCGTCCACGTCGGTTCAGCCCGCAGGCGACGGGCGCGCTCTCGCCCCCCCGACTTGATCCGTTCCGGTCTCGAGAAGCGGTTCAACTCCATCAGGACAACCCCTTGATCTCGCTCTCGATGTTCTTCACCGCCTCGGCCTCGAAGCTGGCGACCGGATAGGCGCAGTAGTCGGCGGCGTAATAGGCGGAGGGCCGGTGGTTGCCGCTGGCGCCGAGGCCACCGAAGGGCATGTCGCCGGCGGCGCCGGTGGTCGGGCGGTTGAAGTTGACCACGCCCGCGCGGATGCGGCGGATGAATGTCTGCCAGTTCGCGGGATCGTCGCTGACCAGACCGGCGGACAGGCCGTAGCGGGTCGCGTTGGCCTCGGCGATGGCGGCCTCGAAGGACGACACGCGGGTCACCGACAGGAAGGGGGCGAACATCTCTTCGTCGGGGACGCTGACGTCGGTGACGTCGATGATGGCCGGTTTGACGAAGGCGCCGGGCAGGTTGCCGACGGGACCGGAGGCGCGGATGACCTTGGCGCCCGCGTCGATGCGTTCCTGGAGGGCGGCGAGGGCGGCGGCGGCGGCCTTTTCGGAGATCAGCGGCCCGGCGTAGGGCTCGGTCGGGCTGTTCCAGGGGGCGAAGAGCAGGCGGTCGCTGAGGGCGGCGACGGCCTCGATGACGGCGTCGCCCTGCGGACCTTCCGGCACGATCAGGCGGCGGGCGCAGGAGCAGCGCTGGCCGGTGGTGATGAAGGCGGACTGGACGGCGATTCCCGCGACCGCCTCGGCGTCGGCGGCGTCCCAGACGACCAGCGGATTGTTGCCGCCCAGTTCGAGCGCGAGGATGACGTGCGGGTCGTCGGCGAATTTGCGCCGGAAGTGGGCGCCCGCCGCGCCGGAGCCGGTGAACATCAGGGCGTCGATGCCGCTGTCCAGCAGGGCCGCGCCGGTGTCGCGTCCGCCCTGCACCACATTGACCACGCCGGTCGGCAGGTCGGCGGCGGCGAAGGCTTCGGCCATCAGCTGACCGGTGAGGGGGGTCTCCTCCGACGGCTTGAAGACGACGGTGTCGCCCGCCAGCAGGGCCGGGACAATGTGGCCGTTGGGCAGGTGGCCGGGGAAGTTGAAAGGCCCGAGGACGGCGGCGACGCCGTGCGGACGGTGACGCAGGGTGGCCGAACCGAAGGCGGTGGCGGCGGTGCGCTCGCCGGTGCGCTCGTCATAGGCGCGGATCGAGATGTCGACCTTGCCCTGCATGGCCGTGAGCTCGGTCTGGGTTTCCCACAGCGCCTTGCCGGTTTCGCGGCTGATGGCCTCGGCGATCTGGGGCGCGCGTTCCTTCAGCACGGCCTGATAGCGCTTCACCGCGTCGATGCGGTCCTGACGGGGGCGGTCGGCCCAATCGGGGAAGGCGGCGCGGGCGCGGTCGGTCGCGGCCTGCACCTCGGCGGTCGAGGCGGCCGCGCTTTCCCAGACGGTTTCGCCGGTGGCGGGATCGATGGATTTGAACTGGGTCATGGGATCACTCAGGTCTTCACACGAACGGTGTCACCAGCCTTCACCTTCAGGGCGTCGGCGGTCTCGCGGTTCAAGGTGGCGGTGTCGCCTTCGATATGGGCCCGCTGGCGGACGGCGCGGAAGCCGCCCACGCTGTTGGTCGAGATCAGGCCTGGCAGTTCGGCCTCGACCTCATCGGCGACGGCGACCGTCAGGGGGCGGGCGTCACGGACGGTGCGGATGTTGTCGCGCTGGCACGAGACCGTCGGACCGGCGTCGAAGATGTCGACCAGGCCGTTGGGACGGAAGCCCTCGCTCTCGAGCAGGGCCATGGCGGGCACGCCCTGCGGATGGACCTTGCCGATTACCGCGCGGGCGGGCTCGGGCAGGAGTTCGAGATAGATCGGGTGACGCGGGGCCAGGTCGAGGATGAACTGCTTGTCCGTGGCGCCGGTCAGGCGGTCGGCCTCATCGAACTCCATGGGGAAGAACTTATGGGCGACGTGATCCCAGAAGGGGCAGGCGCCGTCGGGGGTGAAGACCCCGCGCAGCTCGGCCAGGACGTTCTCGTTGAACAGCTCGGGCTCGGCGCCGATCAGCATGTAGCGAGACTGGCTAAGCAAGCGGCCCGCGCCGCCCTTGCGCCGGTCGGCCTTGAGGAAGAGCGACCCGACCTCGGTCCAGCCGGTGCATTCATTGACCAGCACCAGCGTCTTCTGTTCCAGCTTGATGCCGAGCGAAGGGGAGGACTGGGCGTTGTTGACGACCCGGAAGCTGAAGAAGGGGCGTTTCAGGCCGACGGAGGCCTTCACCGAGCCGATGCCGTCGACGTCGCCGGTTTCACTCTCCTCGAGCATCAGGGTGTACCAGCGCTCGTGCGGCTCCATCTTGCCGGCGAAGCTGTCGCGGCTGAGGTCGAGACGTTCGGACAGCTGGTCCGGGTCTTCCGGCAGGCTGGTGAAGCCCGGGCCGGAGAGGATGGCGAGTTCGAGCAGGTGGTCGAGGTCGGCGGGGCCTGCGGGGCGGACGACGAGCATGGGGTTACATCGTCTCCAGACGCAGGGACTTCAATTTGAGGGCGTCGATCTCGCCCGAGGCGATCTTGCACAAGATAAGCGCGGAAAGTTGCGCCCGTTCGACGAAACTGGCGGGCCAGGCGAATTCCTGATCCGAATGGATGTCGCCGCCGAGGACGCCGAGGGTGTCGATGTTGGGCAGGCCCGCGGCGTGCAGGTTGTTGCCCTCGCAGACGCCGCCGGAGGGCTTCCAGGCGATGGTCTGGCCCAGCAGGGCGCCGGTTTCCTTCACCGCCTCGAACAGGGCGGTCTGGCTGGCGTCCATAGGCTTGGGCGCGCGGGTCATGCCGCCGTGCAGGTCCAGCGTCAGGCCGGGGAAGGGGGGCTCGGCGGCGATCTGCTGCACCGTCTCCGAAATCCAGGCCGAGGCCTGGGCGTCGGGGACGCGGACGTTGAAGCGGACGACGGCGTTGTCGGCGACGACATTGAGCGGGCCGCCGCCCGAGATCTTGGCCACATTGACGGTGACGCCCTCGCGCACCCAGTTCAGGGCGTGGAGGCGGGCGGCGATGATGGCGGCGCCGGCGACGGCGTTGGCGCCTTCGTGGAAGGCGCGGCCCGCGTGGGCGGCCTTGCCGGTGACGATCAGGTGGTAGTTGCCGCTGCCCTTGCGTTCGCCGGCCAGGGTGCCGTCGGCGAGGGCGGGTTCATAGGTCATGCCGACATGGCCGCGCGCGCCGAGTTCCGCCAGCAGGGGGGCGGAGGCAGGGGAGCCGATCTCCTCGTCCGGGGACAGCAGGACAGTCCAGCCGACGCGCTCGCGGTCGGGATGGGTCTCGAAGGCTTCCAGCGCCGCCAGCAGGACGGAGATGCCGCCCTTCATGTCGGCGATGCCGGGACCGTTCAGGGCGCCGTCCGCGCGGGTGACGACCGTCTGGAAGCCCGAGGTCTCGGGGAAGACGGTGTCGTAGTGGCCGGTCAGGACGACCTGGAGCGGGGCGTCGGGGCGGCAGGTGATCTTCAGCGCGTCGGCGTGCGCCTCCTCACGCACCGCGCCGTCGTCGGCCACGGTGGTGGAGCCCCGGGTGGGAATGCGCTCGACGGTCGCGGGCAGGGCGCGCGCCTCGGCCTCGAGCAGGGCGAGGACGGCGTTCAGCCCGGCGGCGTGACGGCTGCCGGAATTGACGTTCGCCCACGCCACCGCGCGTCCGATGATGGCGGCTTCGCGGGCCGCGACGTGATCGAGCACGGACTGGTCAGAAGGCAGAATCCGCATCGGCGGGACCCTAACGGGGTGCGCGGCAAAGGTGAAGCGAGGCCGGGTTACGACTCGTCACGGGATCGGGTTAGGCTGCGGCTTCAACCTGGAGGAAGATTTCATGACCGACTGGATCAAGGCCATCAATCCGACGGCCCCCATCACCACTGAAGGCGAGGCCCTGGGCGCCGCCCGCGCCAGCGCCATCGGCGTCGGCGTCGGCGTTGTCGTCGGGATCGTCGGCATCGTGCAGATGATCGTCAAGAAGGACGAGATCGCGGCCGCCGCTCAGGCTGCCGCCGGCGCCGATCCGGCCGCGGCGAGCATGGCCGGCGCGATGGCGCAGGGGATGCTCTATGTCGCCATCGCCTTTGTGGTCATTCAGGCCATCATCGCCTTCGTGCAGTGGGCGAAGCCGAACATCATCATTCCGATCCTGTTCCTGGTGCTGGTCATCGGCGGCTTCGCCCTGGCCATGATCGGCCAGATGATGCCGAGCCCGGTGGAGCGTCCGGAAATCCCGATGTGGCAGACGGCGCTGACCGGCATCATCGCCCTGGTGCAGACCGTCCTGCACATCTCGGGCATCCGCGGCGCCTCGAAGCTGGACAAGATCCGCTTCCAGGCCGCGAACCAGGACGACAACTACTAACGCCTACCGGTTCGGGCGGCGGTCTCCGGATCCGTCGCCCGGCTGGCGGCTTTGCCGGCGCCAACGGATCGACAGGCTCGCGTTGCCCTGTCCGCCGAACTTGGAGCTGACCGTCAGGTTGCGACGAATCTGCCATTCGACGTTGACCTCAGCCCCGTCCTCGCCGCCGCCGATGATCTCCAGATAGACGTCGTCGGTGATGTAGCGTCCGCCCGCCACAGTCAGGCTGGACGCCTGACCGCCGAAGGACAGGCGGTCCAGACCCGCCAGCTCGCGCAGGTTCCCGATCACATCGAAGCCGCCGCCACCCGCCAGGGCGGCCACGCCCGCCGCCAGCTGAGCCGCCTCGAAGGGCGACAGCTGCGAGGCCGAGCGGCCGAACAGCACCTGCGACAGGATTTCGTCCTGCGGCAGGGCGGGGGTCGAGGTCAGGGCGATCTCGGGCCGCGCCGCCGTGCCGGTGACGCGGATGGTGGCGGTCAGGGCCGGATCCTCGCGCGTCGCCGACAGGTTCAGGCGGATCTGGTCCGGACGGGTCGACAGGGTGACCGAGCCGGTGTCGTCGAAGATGAAGCGCTTGCCCGCGAAATCGTAGTCGCCTCGCACCACCCGGGCCGTGCCGGTCAGGATCGGGCGGCTGATGGTGCCGGTGACGCGGGCATTGACCCCCATCTCGACGTTCAGACCGCGCCCGACCACGCGCACGTCGCCGCCGGGCGAGCGGATGGCGATGTCCATTCCGATCTGGGGACCGCGCGTGCGGTTCTGCTCGGCTTCGGGCACGTCGCCGCCGGGGCGGTTGATCTCGACCACATCCATGCGGACGATGCCGTTGGAGCCGGGCGGATTGGCCTCGATGCGGGCCTCGTCCACAGAGATTTCCCCGGCCAGGCGGATGTTGCCGTCCTGACCCCGGATGACGGTGAGGGGGCCGGAGGCGCGGGCCTCGGCGATGTCGTTGTCGATAATGCGGAAGCGACGCAGCAGAAGCTGGAAGCTGGAGCCCGAGCCCTGACGCAGGCCGATGCGGCCTTCCCCGCTGACCTGACCGCCCGAACCGTCGTTGGCGTTGAAGGTCTCGATCAGGGCGGTGGTGTCGTCGAACCGGCTGTTCAGGGTGACGCCCTGCAGCCGCAGCCCGGTGGCGTTGTCGCGGAAGGCGCCGTCCTGAAGATCCAGACGGCCATTGACGCGCGGCTCGTTCAGGGTGCCGCCGAGGGTGGCGTTGGCGTTCATCTGACCGGACAGGGAGCGGTCGCCGCCCAGGAACAGGTCCCAGATCGGCTGGATCTGGCCGCGAATATTGACCGAGCCCTCCATGGGGCGGGTGCGGGCGATGGCCAGACGCAGCGGCGCGGCGGAGGCCTCGACCGGCAGGTTCAGGTCCGCGCTGGCCTGCACCGCGTTCTCATCGGTGGCGCGGGCCTGGATGCGCAGGGTGTTGTCCACGAGGGTGGCGTTCAGCGTGCCGTCGACAGACAGGCCGCGCGGCGCGTCCACGCTGCGCAGGTCCTCGAGGTTCACATTGGCCGAGCCGGACAGGTCGTCGCTCGAGCCGCGCAGGGACAGGCGGCCAGTGACCCGACCGCGCACGTCCGGAGCGATGGAGCCGAGGTCCACGCTGGTCAGATTGGCCTCGATGATGGCGGCGCGGGAATCCTGGCGCATCTCCCCGGTCAGGACGCCGCCGCCGACCGACAGGTCCACGCGGGCCACGCGCCCGTCGCCGGACAGGGCGACCACGGCGGGGCTGCGGGTGGTGAAGGCGATCTCGCGCACGGAGCCCGCGCCCTCCAGCACCACGGACTGGGCCTTGCCGTCGCGGGCGTAGACCCCTGAACCGTCGAACGACAGCGGGGTCGGGCCGATGACGTTGGTCTTCAGGGTGAAGGGCAGGCGGTCCAGCGTGCCGCGCCCATCGAGGTCGAGGGTGCGGATGATGTAGGGCGAGCCGGCGAAGCGGACGTTGCGGCCGCTGATGTCGAGAATGGCGGTGTCCGAGCCCCCCGCAGAATTGGCGCCCTCGGTCAGGCGAACCCGGCCGTTGGCCTCGCCCGAGACGAGGAAGGCGCCGGGGCGGGCGGTGAAGGTCAGGTCGGCGCTGGACGGAATGCGGTTGGACAGGGCGATGGCGCCTTGGGCCGTCACGCCGCCCGCGTTGAGGTCCACGTCGGTCAGGCGGATGCGCGATCCGCCGAGGAAGAAGTTCCCGCTGGCCCGCGCCGGACCGTAGTTGGAGCCGGCGGTGACGGCGATACGGCCGTCAGAGGCGTCGGCGCCCTTGCGGAAGCTGAGGATCAGATTGGCGTCGGTCAGTTTCAGCGCGCCCGCGCTGACCTGACCGAAGGCGGCGCGCAGGTCCACGCGGGGCTGGGCCAAGGTGCCGGTCAGGGCGCCGTCGCCGGTCATGGCGCCCTCGATCTCGACCGGGCCGACGCCGAAGGGACCCCGGGCGTTCCAGTTCAGCGCCAGCCGGAGCCGCCCGTCGCCCTCGATCAGCCCCCGGGCGCCCGCCGAGCCCTGGGCGCCGGTCAGGGCGGCGCGCTCGACCTCGATGCGGCCGCTGTTCAGGGCGCCGGTCAGTCGCAGGCGGGGCGTGACGCCCAGCAGGCGGTCCAGTTCGGCCTGACCGGTGGCCAGGCCGCGTCCGCGTCCGTCGAAGGTCAGTCGCCACGGCGCGCCCGAGCGGGCCATGGAGGCAGCCATGGGACCGCCGAAGGCGCCGCGCGCACCGCTGTGAATCTTCGAGGCGTCAGTGATCCGCGCCTCGCCCCGGAAGCCGAGACCGCCGGCCAGATTGCGACCGCCCGAGCCCTTCAGCTCCAGCGCCTGACCCTTGGCGTCGATCTTCTCCAGCAGAATGGCGCCGTCGGCCTGGCGGGCGGCCTCGAAGATGATGCGGGGGGTGGGACCCAGCAGACCGCCGATGATGCCGGCGGTGGCGCCGCCGTCGGCGCGGATGTCGCCGTCCAGATCCATGCGCCCGGCGCGGACCTGAAGGTTGAGGGGGCCGCGCACCCGGCGGGCGCCATAGCTGGAGGCCTGAACCCCGACCAGATCGACCTCGCCGTTCAGGGCCCAGTTCGAGGCGTCGCCCTTGAAGGTGCCGACATAGGCGGAGGGACCGGCGGACGGTGCGCCGACGAGCCGGGTCAGCGACGGGGTGGCGATCTCCAGCCGGATGCCGTCGCGGCTGCGGCGGTCCTTGACGCTGATCTGGCCGCTGGCGTCCGAGGTCAGGTTCTCGGCGATCAGCCGCCACGCCACGCCCTGCTGGCCGTCGCCGTCCGTGTCCGGGGTGGTGGCGAAGCCGAACCGCGCCGTCCGCCCGATGCGCTCGACGAAGGGGGCCAGCAGGTCGGAGCCGGAGAAGTCGAAATAGCCGCTGATGCGGGTGTTGTCCTTGCCGTAGCGGCCCTTGATGGTCAGGGGCGTGAAGTCGCCGGTGCGGACGACCGCATCCACGATCTCGCCGTTGACGAGGGCCGAGGCGAGGAAGGGCTGGTCAGGGGAATAGCCCAGGGCGCCCGCTATGGGGCCGCCGCGCGCCTCGACCGCGCGCAGGTTCAGACGGGTCTCGGGCAGGGCGCCGCCGAAGGTGGCGTTCAGGCGCAGGTGATCGCCGGGGCGGCTGAGGCTGTCGGCGTTGACGACGACGTGCTTGGCCCCGCGCCGGGGGATGTTGGCCTCGCCCGACAGGTTCCAGCGGCCATACTCTTTCGAGAAGCCTTCCAGCAGTTCGACGTTGGCGGCGAAGCGGTCGATGTCGATGGTTAGGGGCTGGGGGCCGGACGGACCGGTCGGGGGCTCGACCTCCGGACGGCGGATCAGGCGGATGACGTCGGCCTCGATCTCGGTCGCATGGAAGCGGCGGGTGGTGAGCGGCAGCCAGTTCCAGTCGACATGGACGGCGCGGGCCTCCAGCCAGACGCCCTTGGCGTCAGTGACGGTGACGCGGTCGATGGTGAAGTCGTCGAACAGGTCGCCCTTGACCCCCTCGACATTGATCCGGCCGTAGCGACCGATCTTCTTGCCCGCGACGAAGCTGGTGACCAGTTCGCGGCCCGCGTCGCTGACCAGATACATCCGCCCGCCGACCAGCAGCAGGACCAGAAGGGCGGCGAGGACGGCGAAGGCCATGCCGCCGAAGAAGGCGAGGGCCTGCAGGCGGGTGCGCTTGCGCTTCGCCTTCTTCGCGGGCGTGTCAGCCGGTGTCTCTTCCGGCGTCAGCTCAGGGGGCGGAACGTCGGTCAAAACGCCTGTCCGATGCTGACGTAGATCTGGAAGCTGGCGTCGCCTTCACGCTTGTCGAGGGGGAAGGCCACGTCTGCGCGGATCGGACCGAACGGCAGTTTGTAGCGGACCCCCAGACCGGCACCGTAGCGCATGTTGCTGAAGTTCGGCGTTTCCTGGAAGCCGATGGCGCCGGCGTCCACGAAGGCCACGGCCTGGAAGCTGCGCCAGACGTCGCGGCGGATCTCCAGCGAGGTCTCGAACAGGCTGAGGCCGCCGCGCGGGGTATTGTCGGGCAGGCGGGGGCCGACGCCCTGATATTCATAGCCGCGCACCGAGCCGCCGCCGCCCGAATAGAACAGGCGATCTGACGGGACGGTCAGCTCTTCGCCGCCGACGATGGAGCCGATGCGGACACGGCCCGCCAGAACGGTCTTGGCGTTGTCCTGCAGCGGCAGGTAGGCGGTCGCCTGGGTCTCGGCGCGCAGGAAGAAGACGGTGTCCTCGCCGCCCACGGCGGTCGGTTGGGCCGAGGCGGTCAGCCGCCAGCCCGTCGTCGGGTCCAAGGGATCGTTGGACCGGTCCAGATAGAAGCTGCCGCGTCCGGTCAGGATGTAGAGGTCGCGGTCGAAATTGATCGGCAGCTGGGTCAGCGGGTCGAACCGGGTCTGGTTGTAGTGACCGACGTCCAGTCCCAAGCCGTAGCTGAACCACGACGTCTTGCCGATCCGCTGCTGCAGATCCGCCGCCACGGTGAAGGCGGCGCGCTCGTAGGCGTCGGTGTCTTCGTTGACCAGGGCGGTGTCGAGCTTCAGCGTCTGACCGGGGCGGCGCCAGTGGGGCAGGCTGAGATTGACGCCGAGCCGGCTGTCGATGTCGGCGATACGAATGTCCCAGACCAGGGTGTCGGCGCGTCCGAAGCGGTTGTGCCAGGTCCAACGGGCATCGATGCCGGAGCCTTCGGCGGTCGAATAGGTGGCGCCCGCCTCGAGGATGCGGCGCGGGCGGTCGGTCAGGCTGACGATGATCGGACGATTGCCCGCCGCGTTCGTCTGGTCGGCCGGGGCCAGGGCCACGCCGACGCCGTCGTAGACGCCTGTTTCCAGCAGGCGGCGTTCCAGTTCGCCGACGTCCTCCGGATCGTAGACGTCGCCCTCGGCCCAGGTGGCCAGACCGGCGACCCAGTCGGGGTTGGTCGGGCCGCGCGTCTCCAGACGGATGCCGTCCAGACGGACCAGATCGCCCGCCGCGATGTTGTAGGTGGGCTGGACGGTGAAGGCGGCGTGATCAACGACCACCCGGCGCGGCTCGGCGCGGGCGTCGGCATAGCCGTTGCGGACCAGTCCGGCGACGATCCGGCCCTCGGCGGCGATGACGTCGACGGCGCGGCCCGGATCGCCGGGCTTCAGACCGATGTCGCCGGTGATGGCCTGGGCGGTCTCGCCCTGCGGCTCGGGCGCGACCCAGCGGACGGTCGGGTCAGCCAGAAGGAAGCGCGGGCCGGGGGTGACGCTGATGATCGCCACGGGGGCGTCCTCGCCCTCGACGATGTCTTCCAGAACCGGCTGGTAATAGCCCTCGGAGCGCAGCAGGGCCTCGGCGGCCTCCATGGCGCCGCGCGCCCGGCGGCGGGCCTCGAACCGGTTGGCGGGCGGGCCGTCAACCTCGCCCACGGCGCGGATCAGTTGCTCGCGCAGGGCCCCGTCCAGTTCGCCCCGAATCTGCACGCGAGGGTCCGCCGCGGCGGCGGACGCGAAGGCCAGGCCCGCCAGGCTGAAGAGGAAGAGGGCGGGCCGTGACGTCAAACTGGAACCTTCAATATGGACCGGACGGCCCCTGAATCACGCCGGCGCTTCCCGCCGTCGTCTGTCCCGCGCGAACGCGGCGTGGTCGGCGAGCCGCTTCAGTAGAAGAGGGTTTCGCTTTCCGGCTGGACGGATTCTTCCGACGTCCGCTTTTCGGGCGGCAGGGTGGTGGAGTCGGTCGGCGGCGGGGTCGGCGCGACGGCTTCGGCCGGCACGCCCGCGTCCTCGGCGACCGGCGGCGGCGCCTGTTCGGCGGCCTCGTCGGCCAGGCTGTCCTCGTGCGCCGGGCGCGGGTCGTCGCACGCCGCGACGGCGAGGGCGCCGGTCAGGGCCAGAAGGGCGGCAAGGCGTTTCATGGTCGAATTCTTCCCCGAAGCTCGGCCATCCAACGCATGGCCGTATCGCCCGTTCCATTAGAGTGTTTCGCGCGAAAGCACACCTGTCGGTGCGTCCGGCCACGCTTGTCGCCGTGTAACCGGTCCGCGAACGACGGTCATCATTCCCGGCAACCAATCCTTTCACATTTCAGTGCAACCTGAAGCTTGGGAGAAACGCATGACCGTCACCGCCTACGCGCTCGTCTCGCAGGTGAGATTCCGGGAATTGAAGACCCGTATCGGGCTGGCGGCCTTCATCGGCGCCACGGCCTGGCTGGTCACGCCCGGGGTGTGGCCGGTGGCGTGGTTCGTCGCCGTCCTGCTGAGCCAGGTGATCGACTGGGCGGTGTTCCGCCGCTTCCGCGAGAACCCCGAGTGGGTTCCGGACCCGGCCTATGTGCTGCTGTCCTGCGCCACGACCGCGCTGGGGGTGGCCATCTATTCCTCCATCGCCGCCTGGCTGTGGTTCGCGGGCGGGGAGGTCGGGCGCACCTTCGCCCTGGTGCAGGTCGCCGGCGGCCTGCTGCACGTCAGCCTGCATATGCACCATGTCCGGCCGATCCTGATCTCGGCGGTGGCGACGCACGGCGCCTATTTCCTCGGCCTGCCGGTGGTGACCGCCATCCTGACGGGCCGGTGGCAGGAGCTGCTGATCGGCATCGGCTGTCTGCTCTACATGAGCCACCTCGTCGTGGCCGTGCGCCAGAGCGGCGCCACGACCCAGTTGCTCCAGACCGCCAAGGAGCAGGCGCAGGAGGCGCGGGATCGGGCCGAGGAGGCCAGCGCCGCCAAGTCCGACTTCCTCGCCGTGGTCAGCCACGAAATCCGCACCCCGATGAATGCGGTGATCTCGGCCGCCAACCTGCTGCGCCGGACCGATCTGGACCGGGATCAGGCCGAGCATGTGTCGATGCTGACCGACGCCGGCGATGTGCTGATGGGCCTGCTGAACGATGTGCTCGACGTCTCGAAGATCGAGGCGGGCAAGATGGAGCTGGAACTGGACGACATGGAGGTCCGCGCCCGGCTGGCCTCCCTGGCCCGGCTGTGGGAGCCCCGCGCGGCGGCCAGCGGCGTGCGGTTGGTGATCGAGGCGACGGACGCCGTGCCGGAGTGCGTGCGGGCCGACCCGCTACGCTTCCAGCAGATCCTGTTCAACCTGATCTCCAATGCGGTGAAGTTCACGGACGAGGGGCAGATCACCGTCTCCGCCGACTGGGACGGCGCCCGGCTGTCGGTCGCGGTGGCCGATACCGGTTGCGGCATTCCGGCGGACCGGCTGTCGCGGGTGTTCAACAGCTTCGAACAGGCCGACGCGGGCACCACCCGTCGCTACGGCGGCACCGGCCTTGGGCTGTCGATCAGCCGCAAGCTGGCCGAGATCATGGGCGGCAGCCTGACGGTGCAGAGCGAGGCGGGCGTGGGCTCGACCTTCACCCTGACCCTGCCGCTGGAGGTGTCGGCCTCGCGTCCGGCGGCCGCGCCGGCCGTGACGGACGAGACCACGACGCTGGAGGGCCGCTCCATCCTGGCCGCCGACGACCACGAGGTGAACCGGCGCATCCTGAAGCTGCTGCTGGAGCCGCACGGCTGTCGGCTGACGCTGGTCGAGAACGGCGCCGAGGCGCTGGAGATGGCCGGGGTCGAGCGGTTCGACGCCATCCTGATGGACATGCAGATGCCGGTCATGGACGGGCTGGAGGCCACGCGCCGTATTCGCCAGTCGGGTCAGCTGAACGGGGACACGCCGGTGGTGGCCCTGACCGCCAATGCGCTGGATGTGCACCGCGCGGCGTGGGAGGCGGTCGGCGTCCACGCCTTCCTGACCAAGCCGATCGATCCGGTGGCGCTGGCCGGCGCGCTGGTCTCGGCCTGCGCCCGGTCGGTCGAGGTCGGGGAGACGGAGGCCGCCTGAGGTCTCAGGCCCGCCAAGCCGCCAGGGCGTCGTCCAGGGACAGGGCTGGGCGTTCTGGTTCGGGCGTCGCCTGACCGTCGAAGCGCGGAGCAGGGGCGGGCTGGATCACGCCCTGATCGACGAAGGTGGCGCGGGCGGCGTTATGCGGATGGGCCGGGGCCTCGCCCATCGTCAGCACCGGGGTGACGCAGGCGTCGAGGTCGGCGAAGTGGGCGGCCCAGTCGTCGCGGTCGCGCGTGGCGAACAGGGCCTCGAACCGGGCGTGCAGGGCGGGCCAGTTGGCCATGTCGAACTGCGGCGCCTCTTCGGGCGTCAGGCCCAGGCCGGCGATCAGGGCGGCGTAGAACTGGGGCTCCAGCGCGCCGACGGCGACAAACCGGCCATCCTTGCAGGTGAAGCAGCGATAGAAGGGCGCGCCGCCGTCCAGCAGATTGGCGCCGCGCGCGTCGCTCCACAGGCCGCGCGGGCGGAAGGCGTGGAACAGACCGGTCAGCAGGGCCGAACCGTCGGTCATGGCGGCGTCGACGACCGAGCCCTTGCCCGTGGTCTTGGCCTGCAACAGGGCGGCCAGCAGGCCGGAGACCAGGAACATGGCCCCGCCGCCGTAGTCGCCGACGAGGTTCAGCGGCGCGCGGGGCGGGCGGTCCGGCTCGCCCAGCGGGTGCAGCGCGCCCGAGAGGCCGATGTAGTTGATGTCGTGCCCGACCTTGTCCGCCATCGGCCCGGTCTGGCCCCAGCCGGTGACGCGGCCGAAGACAAGCGCTGGGTTGCGGGCGGCCAGCACCTCCGGTCCCAGCCCCAGCCGCTCCATGACGCCCGGGCGGAAACCCTCGATGATGGCGTCGGCGCCCGCGACCAGATCGAGGATGCGGGCGTGGTCGGCCGGGTCCTTGAGGTTGACCGCCACCGCCGCGCGGCCCCGGTGCATGACCTCGCCGCCTACGTCGCTGAACGCCGCCGCGCCGGCTGAAGCGCTGCGGGTCAGGCGCAGGACCTCCGCTCCCATGTCGGCCAGAACCATGCCCGCGAAGGTCACGGGACCGAGGCCGTCGAACTCGAGAATGCGGAGACCGGAGAGGGGCTTGGCGGAGACTGTCATGTCCCTTGCGTAGCCGGTCTGTCAGGAACCTGTCGAGCGGACCTTGACCCGCGCGACGACATGTTGGAAAAGCCGCGCCTCCGGATTCGCCGACGCGACCCGGTGACACGATGTGCGTCCTTAGCTCAGTTGGTTAGAGCATCTGACTTTTAATCAGAGGGTCCTCGGTTCGAGCCCGAGAGGACGTACCATCGGTCTCCTGACATCGCAGTGCTTTCGTCACGCCGCCCGGCGTGATTGATAGGCGCATGCGCGCCCTGTTCCTCCTCCCCGCCGTTCTCGTCCTCGCCGCCTGCGGAGGCGGGCAGGCTGTGCGCGATTTCGGATCGGGGCTGGGCGCGGCCGCGACGGCGCCGCTGGACGATTTCAACCTGCGGCGGGAGTACATCCCCACCGTGCTGCTGCAGGCCGAGGCCAATCCCTATGACCTGCGCAATCTGAACCAGTGCACCACCATCGGCGCCGAGATCGCGCGGCTGAATGAGGCGCTGGGGCCGGATACGGACGAGCCGCCGTCGCCGGACAATCCCTATCTGAGCGAGCGCGCCGCCGATGCGGCCTCGAAGGCGGCGCTGGACGCGATCCGCGACACGACGACCGACTTCATCCCCGGGCGGTCGTGGATTCGCCGCCTGAGCGGGGCCGAGCGGCATCGGCTGAAGGTGCAGTCGGCGGTGCAGGCCGGACGGATGCGGCGGGCCTTCCTGAAGGGCGTCGGCATGCAGCGGAACTGCGCGCCGCCGGCGGCGCCGAGCTGGTTCCGGCCGCGGGGCGGAAGCCGGCGGTAGGCTTCAGCGACGGGCCTTGTCGGTGCGGTCGCCCCGGATCTGGACGCTGCCGTCCTTGGCGAAGGCCTGGAACGACGGCTTGTCGATGTTCCTGAACTCGCCGGTGCGGTCCCAATCCCAATCGAAGGATATCCGCTCGCCCTTGTGCGCGAACTTGCCGGACCAGTGCGCGAAGAACGAATATTTGTCGCCGCCGATGATGATCACGTGGCGATGCAGCGCGGTCTGGTTGCCCTCGGGCCGGGGCGGTTCTTCCAGATAGGTGTTGTAGGCGTGGAAGCCGGACTTCTCGATCCGCATGGCGTCAGTTCGACGTATGGCGCGCGTGGAAGTCGCGGCGGAACTGATCGAACCGGCCTTCCGAGATCGCTTCGCGCATGGCGGCGGTCAGGGCCTGGAAGAAGGCGATGTTGTGCCAGCTGAGCAGGACCTTGCCGAGGATCTCGTCGGCGCGGATCAGGTGGTGCAGGTAAGCCTTTGAATAGTCCTGCGAAGCGGGGCAGGGGACTTCCGGATCCAGCGGGTCCTGATCCTCGGCGAAGCGGGCGTTCTTGAGGTTGATCGGGCCGTTCCAGGTCCAGGCCTGGCCGTGACGACCGGCGCGGGTGGGCAGGACGCAGTCGAACATGTCGACGCCGCGCCAGACGGCTTCGACCAGATCAACCGGCTTGCCGACGCCCATCAGGTAGCGGGGGCGATCCTTGGGCAGGAACTCGGGCGCATAGTCCAGCACCTCGCACATGGCCTGATGGCCCTCGCCGACGGCGAGGCCGCCGATGGCGTATCCGTCGAAGCCGATCTCCTGCAGGCGCTCGGACGACTCCTTGCGCAGGTTCTCGTAGGTCGAGCCCTGCTGGATCCCGAACAGGGCCTGCGTGTCCCGGGCGCCGAAGGCTTTCTTCGAGCGGAGGGCCCAGCGGGCGGAGAGCTCCATCCCCTGACGGGCGCGCTTCTCCTCGGCGGGCCAGGCGACGCATTCGTCCAACTGCATGACGATGTCGGAGCCCAGACGGTCGGCCTGGATCTCGATGGAGCGTTCCGGCGTCAGGACGTGCTTGGAGCCGTCGATATGGCTGGAGAAGGTCACCGCCTCCTCGGTCAGCTTGGAGATGCCCGACAGGGACATGACCTGAAAGCCGCCCGAGTCCGTCAGGATAGGTTTGTCCCAGCGCATGAAGTTGTGGAGGCCGCCGAGGCGCTCCATCCGCTCCGGCCCGGGGCGCAGCATCAGGTGATAGGTGTTGCCCAGCAGGATATCGGCGCCGGTCTGCTTCACCTGATCCACGGTCAGGGCCTTGACCGTGGCGGCGGTGCCGACGGGCATGAAGGCGGGGGTGCGGATGTCGCCGCGGCTGGTCTTCAGCACCCCGGTGCGGGCGCGGCCATCGGTGGCGGAGATGTCGAACGGGAAGGTCATCAGTCGGTCAGCTTGTCCAGCGCCTCGGCGCGCTGCAGGTCCTTGGGGCGTCCGAAGCGGCGGGCCATGGCGGCCTGTTCGGCGGTGCGGGCGGTCGGGATGTGGCGATCCTGAACCGGGCGGTCAACGCGGGTGCGGAAGTTGACCGGGGCCCAGCCATCTTCAGTCTTCACCTCCAGCCCGACCATGATCTCGATCGGCAAGGGCGTGGTGTCGATTCGGGCCAGCAGGCGCGAGCGGAAGCGATCCTGCGTCTTCGGGGTGATGATGTGGCCGCCGAAGGCGTCGATCAGCTCATTGGCGGTGTGTTCGGAGGCCAGCACGTCGATGTCGGGCACGGGCCAGTCGGGCAGGCCGGACAGGGCCATGGCGGCGCCGCCGAAGACGATCCAGTCATTGCGGAGCTCCAGCGCCTCTGCCGTGGCGGCCAGCATCTCGAGACTCTGGATCAGGGGGCGGGGGAGGGTGCTCATGCCGCGGGGCGCCGGAACAGCAGGCTGCCGTCGCCGTAGGAATAGAAGCGATAGCCGTCCGCGACCGCGTGGGCATAGGCGGCCTTCATCACATCCATTCCCGCGAAGGCGCTGACCAACATGAACAGGGTCGACTTCGGCAGGTGGAAGTTGGTCATCAGCACGTCCACGGCGCGGAAGCGGTAGCCGGGGGTGATGAAGATGGCGGTGTCGCCGTGGAACGGCTTCACCACGCCGTCCTCGCCGGTCGCGCTTTCCAGCAGCCGCAGCGATGTGGTGCCGACGCAGACGATGCGACCGCCGTCGGCATGGACGGCGTTCAGGGCGTCGGCGGTCTCCTGCGAGACCTCGCCCCACTCGCTGTGCATCTTGTGGTCGGCGGTGTCGTCCGCCTTGACCGGCAGGAAGGTGCCCGCGCCGACGTGCAGGGTGACGGCGTGGGTCGAGACGCCCTTCGTCCGGATCGCCTCCAGCAGGGCGGGGGTGAAGTGCAGGCCCGCCGTGGGGGCGGCGACCGAGCCGTCATGCTCGGCGAAGACGGTCTGGTAGTCGGACCGGTCGCGGTCGTCTTCGGGACGTTTGGCGGCGATATAGGGCGGCAGGGGCATGACCCCGACGTCGCGGATGGCGTCGTCCAGCGCCGGGCCGGACAGGTCGAATTTCAGGGTGACTAGGCCGTCGTCGCCCTTGCCGGTGACGGTGGCGTCCAGACGGCCCAGATCGCAGGCGCCGTCAGTCATCAGGCCGAACCGGACCCGGTCGCCGTCCTTGATGCGCTTGCCCGGCTTCATGAAGGCGGACCAGACGTCCGGGGCGTCGCGGTGGTGCAGGGTGGCCTCGACCTCGACGGTCAGAGTCTCGCCTTCGCCCCCGCCGATCCCGGGATTGGGCCGCTCGCGCAGACCGGACAGCCGGGCCGGGATTACGCGGGTGTCGTTGAACACCAGGGCGTCGCCGGGACGCAGGAAGTCGGGCAGATCACGGATGATCCGGTCCTCCAGCCCCTCCTGACGCACGACCAGCAGACGCGCGGAATCGCGCGGCTCGGCGGGGCGCAGCGCGATGTGGTCGTCGGGCAGGTGGAAGTCGAAATCAGCGGTCTTCATCAGGCGGCGCAAAGGCCATGCGTCTGCGGCGGGGTCAAGGCGGGGAACAGAGGGGCGAGCCGGTGAGACCTTGTGTCAGCCTGACCGTGGGCTGGCGCTCGGGCAGAATGGCGGCATGAAACTGATCCCCGTTCTCGCCGTCTCCGCCCTGTTCGGACTTGTCGCCGCCTGTGATGAGGCGGTGTCCACCCTGCAGGAAATCGAGGATACCGCCGCCAAGGCCTCGGCCACGGCGACCGAGATCAACACCCGCGCCGACCAGATCCAGCAGGCGGCCAATGATCCCGTCGGCGCCCTGCGCGGCGTGGTGACCGCCAATCTGACCCGGATGCCGACCGACCAGCCCGGCATCTATGTGGTGACCGACGTCCAGACCGGCTGCCAGTTCCTGGCCACCTATCAGGCCGACGGCACGACCGTCGCCAGCATCGCTCCGCGCGTCGAACAGACCGCCGACGGCGGCACGCGCCAGCGCTGCATCGCCATTCCGGGACCGGGATCGGGCGAAGGGACCGAACAGCAGGGGTGATCCCGGGCGCTTAAGCCTTGCTTCAGGTCGGTCGTGAACAAGTGGCCCCATCGGACCGATGGTGGGGAGTTCGGCGGTGCCTGTCATGTCCTGGCGTTCAGCGACCGCCCTGCTGCTTTCGGCGGCGATGCTCGGCGGCTGCATTGAGCACCGCTATAACGTCGAGACTGAAGTCCGGTTTGAGGGGGACGGGGGGGCGCTGCGGCGCACGGTCGTGACGCGCTGCGAGACTCACGACATTCCCGACCGGTTCGAAAGTTCGGTGATCGGGCTGATGGACTGGATCGAGGAATACGGCGAGCCTCTCTGGTTCCCGCTGTCCGGCGGGCGGATGGGCATACTGGGCCTCCAGCCGCGATGCTGGGCGCCGGGGCACAAGCCGCGGCGCGGGGCGGAAGTCGATCTGGGCCTGCCGCACAAGGCGACGATCTATGTGTTCAACGACGCCCGCTCGCCTACCGAACTGGATGTCTATGAGGCCGGGGCGCTGGTGGGCGAGGGCCGGGCGTTCAGTGCGATCAACGTCACCAAGCGGGCCGTGGGCGGCCGCCTGACCTCGGATATCGAAGCCCATTTTCCGGCGGTGGCGCAGTTTGGTCGTCGGGATCGTGAAGGCAGGGGTGGGCGCACCCGCTTTGGCGGTGTCCGGGCGCAGCGGCTGACTGGAGATCCCTCCCGCCGGGAAGACGAGGAGGTGATCCTCGTGCGGGAGAGCCCGAAGGCGCCCTTCACGCTCCAGTCCGAGGCCGAACCGGGGTTGCTACGGCGGCTGTATCGGATCGGTGGAATGGGAGAGACGCACGAAGCGCCGGTGTCATGGCGTCCGGCGGTTTGCATCGAAGACGAGTGTGTCGAACTGGGCATGGGCTCCACGCGGCTGGAGACACCGTCCGGCGCGATCTACGAGTTGCGGACGCAGGTGCTCGACCTGACGACCGGCGACTTCGTTCTAGAGCGAGGCAAGGATGCGCGGTTCAGCAACCGGCACAGCCAGATCCGCGGTCCTGATGTGCGTTCCACTGCTGATTTAGCGCCGCTGTGAACCGAAGCGCCGCACGGCGGTTGCTTCGGCATGAAAGCCCCCGACCTACTTCCCTCCGCTCTGATCGGCGCCGTAGCCAGCGCCCGGTCGATGACGCCCATGGCCGCCCTGGCCGCCGCCCATCTGGCGAAACGCAAGACACCGGGAAGGCTGCGCCTGCTGACCCATCCCCTGTTCACGGCCGGGGCGCTGGCGATGGGGGTGGGGGAACTCTACGGCGACAAGATGAAGTCGGCGCCGGACCGGACGGTCTTCCTTGGCCTGCTGGCGCGGGTGATGAGCGCGGGCATCGCCGGCTCGGCCCTGGCGCCGAAGGGGCGGGAGCGGGCGGGCGGGTTGGTCGCCGTGCTGACCGCCGTGCCGTTGGCCTATCTCACTCTGGCGGGCCGCAAGCGGGCCATGCGCCGGATCGGTCAGACGAAGAGCGGTCTGATCGAGGACCTGCTGATCGTGGCTTCAGGGGCTGCGGTGGTGGCGGGGACGGTGCGGAAGGGCGGAACGTCACGCAGGCGTTGACCCACGCGTCCTGAGGCGGCAAAGCCCGTCCCATGCTGCAGAACATCGAACTCCTCGCGCGCGACGCCAGGTCGTGGCCGTTTGAACAGGCCCGCAATCTTCTGAACCACGTTCTGAAGAAGCGGCTGAGCGACGCCGAGCGGGATGCGGCGAAACTGCTGATCGACGCGGGCAAGGCGGATGAGGCGCTGGCGACCTTCCCGGCGCTGCAGCGGCCGGTGATTCTGGAGACGGGCTATGGTCCGTCGGGCCTGCCGCACATGGGCACCTTCGGCGAGGTGGCGCGCACGACCATGGTGCGCAACGCTTTCCGCGCCCTGACCGGCGACCACTGGCCGACGCGCCTGATCGCCTTCAGTGACGACATGGACGGCCTGCGCAAGGTGCCCGAGGGCATTCCGAACCCGGAGATGCTGCGCGAGGACCTGCACCTGTCGCTGACCCGCGTGCGCGATCCGTTCGGGACGCACGACAGCTTCGGCGCGCATAACAACGCCCGTCTGCAGGCCTTCCTCGACAGCTTCGGCTTCGATTACGAGTTCATGAGCTCGACGGAGACCTATCGCTCGGGCCGGTTCGACGAGGTGCTGCTGCGCCTGCTGGAGCGGTTTGACGCCGTCATGGCGATCATGCTGCCGACGCTGGGCGAGGAGCGGCGCGCGACCTATTCGCCCTTCCTCCCGGTCAGCCCGATCACCGGCCATGTGCTGCAGGTGCCGACGCTGGAGCGCAACGTCGAGGCCGGGACCATCACCTTCGAGGATCCGGCGGGCGAGCCGGGCAACCGCACCGAGCTGCCGGTCACCGGCGGGAATGTGAAGCTGCAGTGGAAGCCCGACTGGGCCATGCGCTGGGTCGCGCTGGACGTCGATTACGAGATGTCGGGCAAGGACCTGATCGAGAGCGTGCGCGAGAGCTCCAAGCTGTGTCGCGCCTTGGGCGGCGTGCCGCCGGAGGGCTTCAACTATGAGCTCTTCCTCGACATCGAAGGCAAGAAGATCTCCAAGTCCAAGGGCAATGGCCTGACGATGGACGAGTGGCTGCGCTACGGCACGCCGGAGAGCCTGAGCTGGTACATGTTCCAGTCGCCGAAGTCGGCCAAGTCGCTGCACTTCAACGTCATTCCGCGCGCGATCGACGACTATCTGTCGTTCATCGACCAGTTCCAGACGCAGGAGCCGGCCAAGCAGATCGACAACGCCGTGTGGTCGATCCACGCGGGCAATCCGCCGAAGGTCGCCAGCCCGGTCTCGTTCAGTCTGCTGCTGAACCTCGTCGGCGTGGCCAACGCCTCGTCGAAGGAGCAGCTGTGGGCCTATTTCGCCAAGTATCTGCCGGACGCGACGCCGGAAAATGAGCCGACGCTCGACCGGCTGATGGGTCATGCGCTGAACTACTACGAAGACTTCGTTCGCCCGACGAAGTCCTTCCGCCTGCCGACCGAGCAGGAGAAGGCGGCGCTGCTGGACCTGGCCGAACGGCTGAAGGCGCTTCCGGCCGATACGACCGACGGCGAGACGATCCAGAACGAGGTCTATGCGGTGGGCAAGGCGCACGCCTTCGAGCCGCTGCGGGCCTGGTTCGGGGCGCTGTACGAGGTGCTGCTGGGCGCGTCTCAGGGGCCGCGCTTCGGCTCGTTCGCCGCCATCTACGGCCTGCCGCGGACGATCGAGCTGATCGAAAAGGGCGCCAACGGCGAACTGGCCTGACGGCTCGCCGGCAACTCCCTGAACGGGAAGGCGTTACGCGTCCCGTTCAACGGGAGCGTTCCTTGCTGCGCCACCATGTCGACCACGCCCAGCGGATCCTGCATCTGGATCTGAACAACGGCATCAGCGCCGAGCGGGCGCTGGATCAGGCGATGGCGCTGCTCAGGGCCATGCCGGACCTGTGGAGCTGGGACTGGATCGTCGAGGCCCGGATCGTGCCGATAGACGCCTCGGTGGGCCAGATAGAGCGCCTGATGGGCCTCTTCCACCGCCCGGAGCGGTCGGCGGTGACCGTTCTGGCCTCGCATGACCGCTTCCTGCACCTGTGGGCGCGGGTGATGGATTTCCAGTTTCCGGGCCGCAAGCACCGGGTGGTGTCGAACGCGGTCGAGGCCTTTCGCCTGATCGGCCAGACGCGCGCCTTAATGAAGATGAACCGAATATAACGACAGCTCTACGGGAGCCTTCAGGTTCGCAATTGCATTCTGCATTTCATCGACCAACTCGATGACAGGAGCAGAGCCATGTCGAACAAGAAAATCACCGTCGCTATCGCCGCCGCCGCCATGCTGGGCGGCCTGGCCCCGATGGCCCTTCCGACCGCCGCCGCGGCCCAGCAGGCCAACGGCATCACCAACTGCGACGCCCCCGGTGGTCGTCAGCGCGCCGGCGCCCTGATCGGCGCGGTGGTGGGTGGTCTGGCGGGCAGCCAGATTTCCAGCAATGAGCGCACCCTCGGCGCCGTCGGCGGCGCCGCCGCCGGTGCGGCCGCGGGCTCGTACATCGGCTGTAACCAGCAGCGCGCCCGTGCTGACGCCAATGCCCAGAGCGGCGCACAGTATCGCGCCTCGTCGAACCTGCGCATCCGTTCGGGCCCCGGCACCGGCTATCGCCAGGTCGGCAGCCTGTCGGCGGGCCAGCCCTTCTCGGCCATCGGCTCGCAGGGTGAATGGGTCCAGATCGCCGGCGGCGGCTGGGTGAACGCCCACTACGTCAGCGCCTACTGATCTCGGGGGCGCGAACGCTCTCGACGCGGTCGCTCGCTGCTTAAGCGCCTGAAGGTTGAAGGAGTCGTCCCGAGAGGGGCGGCTCCTTTCTCTTTTAGCGCCAACCGTCGCCGCGGGGCTGCTTGAGCGAAGGCGCTACTGGCTGACCCAGAGGATGCGGCCCATCCAGACGATGTCGCCGCGAGGCACGGCGCGAGGCGGGTAGGCCGGGTTGACCGAGGCCAGGGTCACCGACTTCGCGGTCAGGGAGGCGATCTCCTTGGCCAGGGTCTCGCCGCCGGTGGTGCGCACGACGACGCGGTCACCGCGGCGGACGTCAGAGGCCTCGCGATCCACGATCACCTTGTCGCCCTCGCGATAGAGGGGCGCCATCGAGTCGCCGGTGATGCGCAGGCTGAGCAGGCTGTCCGACGGAAGGGGCAGTTCGGTCTGGTCCCAGCCTTCGCCGGTGGGCAGGCCCGCGTCGTCGAAGAAGCCGTCCTGACCTGCCTGGGCCATGCCCAGCAGGGGAATGGTGCGCGGTCCCGGCGCGTCATGGGCCAGATCGGCGAAATCGCCGAGCGTCAGGCCGGTGACGGTCAGAATGCGGGTCAGGCTTTCGGTCGAGGGCCAGCGCGGGCGCGGCGGCTCGCCAGGGCCGAACCGCTTGGACGGGTTGAAGCTGGTCGCATCCAGACCCGCGCGGCGGGCGAGGGCCGAGGCGCTCAGCCCCTCGCGCCGCGCGAGGCGGTCGATAGCGGTCCAGATCTGGGCGTGGGACAGGGGCAAGACGTCAGCTCGCTGATTCGAGCTAGGAATATCCGCCTATGGCCCTCGGCGGTCAACGCTTTCGCGTCAGCGCAGTCCGGGCAGGAAACCCAGAACGATGTCGCGCATGTTGGTGTCGGCTGAGGACATTCCCCTGAGGAAGCCCAGGGTGCGCGCCGCGGCGCCCTCAAACACGAATTCGGCGTCTTCGAAGGTGCAGGAGTCGAAGCCCGGGGCCGCGCCGCCCTGATAGACGAGGCGGGCGTTGATGAACTCGCACCTGATGTAGATGTTGTCGTCGAGGGTCTGGACGCCGGTCAGGGTCTGGTCGCGGAACTCGGCCATGGGGAGGGTACTCCGGAGGTTACTCCAGCCCCGCCGCCCGTCGCTCCTGCCAGGCCCAGAAGGTCCCTACGGCGATGGCGATGAGGACGCCGGCGCTGGCGAGATTGATGACCGCGAAGAAGGCGGTCATGGACGGGCGCAGATCGACGAGGGTCAGAAGATGGCTCATCACGATCAGCGATTGAAGGGCGCAGACCCAGACCGGCCAGGCGCGGCGGCTTTTCCAGGCAAGACCGATGCAGACCGCCAGAAGACGGCGTCGATGGCCATCAGTCCCCATTGGGTGCCGTGCAGCGCGCCCTTGTCCTGAACCAGCTGGGACGCGAACAGGCCAAGCATATAGGCGCCGGCGCCGACGCGCTCGGGTTCATCGCCCTTGAGGAACGCAAACGCCGTGACCAGCACCGCGATTGCGAAGCCGATCTGCGATGCGAGGGTGTCAAACATGAAATCGCCCCCATGCCGAACGGCATGAGGGCGACTTTGCATCGAGTCTGCGCAAACCGGAATGACCGGCGGCGGACATTACGCCGAATTAAACCGCGCGGAGGCGGCCGACCGGCTTCTGCTCCGGGCCGGTTTCGGCCGGCTTGTCCAGAATGCCGATGGCGTAGGTGCCCCAGCCGAGACGGCGGTGGTCCTTGGCGAGTTCTTCGTGGCTGGCCACGACGGCCGAGCGGGCGGCGCTGAGGGCGGCGATCGCCTCCATCGCCTTGGCCTGGGCTTCGGCGCCGGCCACGGGGGACAGGCTGAGAGCGGTGCGGGCGCCGATCATGGCCTGCACCAGAGTGGTCGCCTTGGCGATCGCGGCGTCGATCGCTTGTTCAGTCGAATTCAGGTCGCCGGCGACGCTGGCGATGACTTCAGCCTTATCCATAAAACCCTCCGAAACAAAAACACGGTAACTGAGACATTAACACGGAGTGGTAGTGTTCGGTAGTATTTTGTTTGCCTTGTTTGTCAGCGGTTTGTTTACCTTGTTAGTCAACTAGCGGCGTTTTCTCAGGTTCCACGCCGCCCGGCAGGGGCGGTTGGTCGCCCGGTTTGTCCAGCGGACCGATGGCGAGCGTCTCCAGCCCCAGCTTGCGCGCGAGGGCGGCCAGGGCCGTATGGGTCTGGACGAGGTGGGACCGCGCTTCAGCGAGGGCGCTGATGCTGGCGGCGGCGCCGTCGAAGACGCGCTGGCCGGTCACAGCCGACAGATAGGCGTCCGCCCGCGCGGCGGGCAGGGCCGCCGCCAGAAAGGCGGTTTCGGCGAGCGCCTGATCGATCGCGGTTTCAGCGGCGTAGAGGCGGACGGCGAGGGCTTCGCCGACGGCGTGTCTGGTCATTCTGATTCTCCCGATGACGTTGTGTCACCGGGAGAATCAATCATAAGATGTTAACCATGACAACTAAAGGTCGTGTTCGGCCACCAGAAAGTGTGCGCTGAGAGCGGCGATGGGCTGGGCCTCATCGTCCTGCCAGGCCTCGGCCTGAACATGGGCCACGCGACGCCCGGCCTTGCTGATGCGGGCGCGGGCGTGAACGTCCAGCGGGCGTCCCGAGCGTAGATAGGTCACCGACACATTGATCGGTCGCGGCAGCGCCAGCCGGGGATAGAGGACCGCGACCTGGGCCACGGCGGTCAGTTCCAGCATCGCCGCCGTCGACCCGCCGTGCAGGGCGGGCAGGACCGGGTTTCCGATCAGCTTGTCCGCGAACGGCATGGTCACCGTCAGCAGATCGCCCTCGCGCTGCGTCAGCAGGCCGAGGAAGCGGGCGTAGGGCAGTGTGGTCAGCAGGTCGCTCATTCCCCGGCCTCCCGGCGCGGCTTCAGATTGGCGCCCGGCTTTCGCCCATGTCCGGCGGTCAGGATGTAGGCGGACTGGGCCGCGGCCACGGGATCCTCGGGATCATCCTCGAAGGCCCAGGCGCGGACGAAGGCGATGGAGCTGGTCAGGCGGAAGCAGCGGGCCTCGGCGATCAGGCCGGTGCGCGGGCGAGCGGCGCGCATGTAGTCGACCCGCAGGTCCAGGGTGGCGACGGGCTCAAACCGGTCCAGGGCGATCCAGACGGCCAGACCGCCTGCGTGGTCCAGCAGGGCGGTGACCAAGCCGCCGGCCAGCACCTCGGTTTCGGGATCACCGACCAGATCCTCGCGCCACGGGACCTTGAGGCGCACGCGGTCGCCGGCGACGCCGTCAAAGGAGAAGCCCAGCGCATGGGTGTGGGCGGAGGCCGAGGCGAGCTGCGGCAGGATGGCGGCGAGTTCGGGCGAGGGCATGTGTCCAGCTATCTGCGGCTTCGGCGGTTGAGCGCAAGCGCCGCTCGTGCGTTCTGATGCGATCGGGAGGGCGTGAAGGCCGGATGATCCGTTTCGAGGACTTGCTGAAGCCAACGCCGGCGGGGCTGTATTGCCCGCCGGGGGATTTCTACATCGATCCGGTGGCGCCCGTGGATCGGGCGGTGATCACCCATGGCCATGCGGACCACGCGCGCTCCGGCCACGGCGCGGTGCTGGCGACTCACCAGACCCTGGCCATCATGGCCGAGCGCTATGGTGAGGACTTCACCCTGCGTCGGGACGGCGTGGCCCATGGCGAGACGGCCTCCCACAACGGGGTGCAGATCACCCTTGTCCCGGCGGGCCATGTGCTGGGCTCCGCCCAGGCGGTGATCCAGTGGCGTGGTGTGAGAATGGTGGTCTCCGGCGACTACAAGCGCCGCCGCGACCCGACCTGCGCGCCGTTCGAGCCCGTGCCCTGTCACGTCTTCATTTCGGAGGCGACCTTCGGCCTGCCTGTGTTCGTGCATCCGCCGGACGCCGACGAGATCGGGCGGCTGGTCCGGTCTCTGCGTCAGTTTCCGGAGCGGACGCATCTGATCGGCGCCTATGCGCTGGGGAAGGCGCAGCGGCTGATCTGTCTGCTGCGCGAGGCGGGCTGGGACCGGACCATCCACGTCCACGGGGCGCTGGAGCGGCTGAACCGGCTGTATGAGCGGGAGGGCGTCGATCTGGGGCCGATGGCGCTGGTGGAGCCGGGCAAGGCGCGCAATGTGCTGCCGGGCGAGGTGGTGATCGCGCCGCCGTCGGCGACCCAGGACCGCTGGGCCCGACGGTTCGCCGATCCGGTGCTGGCCTTCGCCTCGGGCTGGATGCTGGTGAAGGCCCGCGCCCGCCAGCGCGGCGTGGAGCTGCCTCTGGTGCTGTCGGACCATGCCGACTGGCCCGAACTGACCGCCACCTTCACCGAACTGAAGCCCGAGGAGGTGTGGATCACCCACGGGCGCGAGGAAGGGCTGCTGCGTTGGTGCGAGCTGAACGGCCAGGCCGCGCGGGCGCTACGGCTGGTCGGCTATGAGGAAGAGGATGACGCCGAGGCGACGGCCGCCTGATCAGGCGACCGAGCGAGCCTTCGCCACGCTCATGGCGGGAGCGGCTTCGTCGATGGCGATCTGGGCCGCCTGTTCCAGCGCGGCGTTCATGGCCATGCGCAGGCGTTCCGGCTTGATCGGCTTCTCGACCACGGCGGCCATGCCGATGGACAGGTATTTGCGCGCGTCTTCCGGATCGGCGTTGGCGGTCAGGGCGACGATGGGCGTGCGACTGACCGGGCCGTCGAGGGCGCGGATGGCCTGGGTGGCCTGAACGCCGTCCATGCGCGGCATCTTGATGTCCATCAGGATCAGGTCGAAGCGACGCTCCTGAACGGCCTCCACCGCCTCGACGCCGTCCTCGGCGGTCTCGGAGGTGCAGCCGAACATCTCGCACAGGGCCTGGGCCACGACGCGGTTGGTCGCGTTGTCGTCGACGATCAGGATGTGCGGGCTGTCCTGCAGGTCCAGATCGGGCAGGCTTTCGACGTTCGAGGCGGGGGCGGCTTCCAGCTCTGCCAGTTCGACGGTCAGGTCGAAGGCGAAGGTGGCGCCGCGGCCCGGGTTGTTCTCGGCCCAGATGCGGCCGTCCATGCGGTCGACGATCTGGCGGCAGATCGACAGGCCCAGACCGGCGCCGTCGGGGCCGGAGCCGTGCACGAAGGGTTCGAAGATGGCGTCCACGCGGGCGGCGTCGATGCCCGGACCGTCGTCGCGGACGCGGGCTTCCAGACGGATTCGGTCACCCTCGGCCACGGCCTTCAGCCCGGCCTCGACCACGCCGTTGCGGGCGAATTTCAGGGCATTGCCGATCAGGTTGTTGAACACCTGCTTCAGGCGCATGCCGTCGATGACGGCGGCCAGTTCGGTGTCGCCCTCGTAGCTGACCATCAGGGTGACGTTGTCCTGCGAGGCGCGGGGCGCCCACATGGCCTCGACGTCGTCCATCAAGGCGCGCAGCGGGGTGGCCTCGGCGTTCAGCTCCAGTTCGCCGGCTTCGGCCCGCGACAGGTCCAGCGCATCCTGGAGGATGCGCAGCAGGGTCTCGGACGACTCCACGATGGTGGCGACGTGGCCCTGGGCCTGGGCGTTCAGCGGCTGGCGGCGCAGCAGTTCGGCGACAGCCAGCACGCCGTTCATGGGCGTGCGCAGCTCATGGCTCATGATGGCCAGGAACTGGCTTTTGGCGCGCGCGGCGGCGAGGGCCTGTGTGCGGGTGTCGGTCAGGACGCGGGCCTGATCAGCCAGCTCCTCGTTCTGACGACGCTGCTTGTCATTGACGGCCTGCAGCAGGGAAACGGCGGTGCCGACGCCATGGTAGCGACCGGCGCGGGTGACGATGAAGCCGCGCATCAGCGCGCCCGGGCCGCCCTTCAGCAGGTTGTCGCAGAAGGCGTCGATGCTGACCCCGGCCTCGACCACGGCGGGTTCGGGATCCATCACATGGATGACGGGGCGTTTGGCGTAGAGCGCATGGCCGAAGGCGCCGGCGATCTTCAGCAGGAAGGCGTTGCGTTCGACCAGACCGATGGGGCGTTCGCCGTCGACGACCGGGATGACAAGCGTATCCGGCTCACGCTCGAAACGCGCGAAAACATCACTGCCGGGCGTATCCGGGCCGATGGGCTCGGCGCGTTCCGTAAGGTTTTCGATCGTCGGCATAACTGGCCGGCACTCCACTGCGACCGGTGGACAATGGCGGATAACCGTTTGCGGAAGGGTTAAGAGCGGTTTGCTCGCCGTCTTGTCGCCACTTTTGCTCTTCGGCGGGCGCGGGTGTAGAAGGCCGGTCCGCCGAAATCAGGCCCCATCCCCTTGTCCATGCGCGCGGTCGACCGGCCGACCGCAGGTTTGCCATGAGCGAATTGTCCCAGAATCCCGCAAAATCGGCCCTCGTTCTCTTCTCCGGCGGGCAGGACAGCGCAACCTGTCTGGCTTGGGCGCTGGAGCGGTTTGACCGGGTCGAGACGGTTGGCTTCGACTATGGACAGCGCCACGCGGTCGAGATGGAGGCGCGCCTGAACGTGCGCGAAGGTATGGCGAAGGTGCTGCCGCAGTGGGCGGACCGGCTGGGGCCGGACCACGTCGTGGACCTGACCGGCTATGGCAAGATCGCCGAAAGCGCCCTGACCGCCGAGCGCGCCATCGAGATGGATGCACGCGGCCTGCCGACCACCTTCGTGCCGGGGCGCAATCTGGTGTTCCTGACCTGCGCGGCGGCGCTGGCGGACCGGCGCGGGCTGGAGGTGCTGGTCGGCGGCATGTGCGAGACCGACTTCTCGGGCTATCCCGACTGCCGCCGCGACACCGTCGAGGCGATGGCGCGGGCGCTCAGCCTTGGGCTGGACAAGCCGGTGGTGATCGACACCCCGCTGATGGCCCTGACCAAGGCTCAGACTTGGGAGCTGGCCGACCGGATCGGCGGGGCGACGCTGGTTGATCTGATCGTGGACGCTTCGCACACCTGCTATCTCGGCGACCGTGAGCACCGTCACGACTGGGGCTACGGCTGCGGCCACTGCCCGGCCTGCGAACTGCGGGCGGCGGGGCACCAGCAATGGGTTGAAAGCCGGTGAGCTACGCGGCCAAGGAAATCTTCCTGACGGTGCAGGGGGAGGGCGGTCAGGCCGGCCGCCCGGCCGTCTTCCTGCGCTTCGCCGGCTGCAATCTATGGAACGGGCTGGAGCGGGATCGCGCGACCGCCGTATGCACCTTCTGCGACACCGACTTCGTCGGCACGGACGGGGACGGCGGCGGCAAGTTCGCCACGGCGGACCTGCTGGGCGATCATGTCGCCGCGATGTGGCGGGGTCGCAAGGGCGATCCGAAGCTGGTGGTGTGCACCGGCGGCGAGCCCCTGCTGCAGCTGGACGCCCCGCTGATCGACGCCCTGCATGCGCGCGGCTTTGAAATCGCCATCGAGAGCAACGGCACCGTCGCGGCGCCGGACGGCATCGACTGGATCTGCATCAGTCCCAAGGCCGACGCCCCCGTGATCCAGATCAAGGGCCAGGAGTTGAAGCTGGTCTATCCGCAGCCCAAGGCCATGCCGGAGCGGTTCGAGGGGCTCGCGTTCGAGCGCTTCTGGCTGCAGCCGATGGATGGCCCTGATCAGGAGGCCAACACCGCCGCCGCCATCGAATACTGCCTGACCCACCCCCAGTGGCGCCTGAGCGTCCAGACCCACAAGTACATCGGCGTCCGCTAATGCCCGTCTTCGAGATCACCAAACAGGCCACCTTCGACGCGGCCCACCATTTCCCCAACGAACCCGAGGGCAGCATCTATCGCCGCGTCCACGGCCATTCGTTTACGGTCGAGGCGACGATCCGCTCGGAGACGCTGGACGCCGAGCACAACTGGGTCGCCGACCTGGGCGCGCTGGATCGCGCCCTGAAGGCCGCCGCCGAGAAGCTGGACCACGGCATGCTGAACGAGCACGAGGGACTGGAGCTGCCGTCGCTGGAGAATCTGTGCCTGTGGTTCGTGGGACAGCTGAAGCCGGAGTGGCCGGGCCTGTGCCGCATTCAGGTGGCGCGCCCGACCATCAATGAGCGCTGCGTCCTGAGCTTCTAGGCGGTCAGCCAGTCCACGAGCGCCGCGCTCACGACCTCGGGCTGTTCCAGCGTCGAGACGTGACCGGCGTCTGGGACGATGACCAGTTTCGCGCCGGGGATCGCGTCGGCCATCTCGCGGGCGTGTTCGGGCGGGGTGACGCCGTCCTGATCGCCTACCAGCACCAGGGTCGGAACGGCGATGGCCGACAGGGAAGGGCGGGAATCGATCCGCCCGATGATCGCGCCCTGCTGGCGGGCGAAGCCCTCGGCGCCGACGACCTGGCCCATGCGGATCATGACGTCGATCAAGAGCTGATCGGTCCGGTGATCCGGGTGCAGCAGGTTGGGCAGGATGTCCGTCAGAACCCCGTCATAGCCGCCCTCCCGGGCCCGGCGGATCAGGCCGCGGCGCTTTTCGGTCTGTTCCGGCGCATCGGGACGGGCCGAAGTGTCCAGCAGGGCCAGCTTTGCGACCCGTTCCGGCGCCTGCCGCATGATCTCCAGCGCGATATAGCCGCCCATCGACAGGCCGCCCAGGGCGAAGCGGGCAGGGGCGTCGCGCAGGATGGCGGCGGCGATGTCGGCGATGCTGTCGCCCTGCAGCGTGGAGGCGACCGTCACGGGGCCATGGGGCCAGAGGGCGGGGATCTGGGCCGCGAACAGCTCGGGCGTGCAGATCAGGCCGGGAATGAGCAGGGTCGGGATCATGCCCTGAACCTAGGGAGCCGAGGCTCGGAAGGCTAGCAGTCCTTGCCCTGACGCTGGCGGCGCTCGCAGCGGCGCTGTTCGCGTTCCCACTCGCGTTGCTCGCGTTCGCGCTTGGCCCGGGTCTCCTCGTCGGAGGTGGTGACGGCGTCCACGCCCGCGCCGACGACGGCGGCTCCCGCGCCGACGACCGCCGCGCCCGCGCCGACCGCGGCGCCGACGAGGCAGCCCTGCAACATCAACGACCCGGCCAGAACGGCGGACAGGGCGGCGGCGCGTTTGATGATCAGCATGGCGAATTCTCCCGACCGAAGAGGGTTAACCCGCGATTGGTGAACACAGTCTGACAGGAAGACTTTTCGGCGCCGGACGCCGCTCGGAGGAACGCTTCGGAGCCTCTCCAGTTGGCCTCGCATGTCCAACAGCACAGGAGATCCACCATGGCTTCCGACACGCTCGCCGGAAAGAAGATCGCCGTCCTGGCCACGGACGGCTTTGAGCAGATCGAGCTGACCCAGCCTGTTGACGCTTTGAGAGCCGCAGGCGCGACCGTGGAGATCATTTCCCCGAAGGAAGGTGAGATCCAGGGCTTCAAACACCACGATAAGGGCGACAGGGTTTCGGTTGATCGGGCTCTGAATGACGCCGACGCCGGCGACTATGATGGTCTGGTCCTGCCGGGTGGGGTCATCAATCCTGATGCGCTTCGCCTTGAGGACAAGGCTGTCGCCTTCATTCAGGCCTTTACGGAGGCCTCCAAGCCGGTCGCGGCCATCTGCCATGGGCCATGGACCTTGATCAATGCCGGAGCGGTCAGCGGTCGACGGATGACCTCTTGGCCCTCGCTGAGGGTTGATCTTGAGAACGCAGGCGCTGATTGGGTGGACGAGGAGGTCGTCGTCGACAACGGTCTGGTCACTTCGCGCAATCCTGACGACCTCCCGGCCTTTTGCACCAGGATGGTCGAGGAGTTCGCCGAAGGCCGTCATAACCGGGCCTGACAGGCCGCGCCGCGTGGTGGGCGGCGAGGGGTTCGAACCCCCGACCCCCTCGGTGTAAACGAGGTGCTCTGACCAGCTGAGCTAGCCGCCCGGTCGCGTGCGCGGAGGGCCTTCTAGGCTGACGACGCGCAAAGAGAAAGGGCCGCCGGTTTCCCGGCGGCCCTTTTGTCGTCTGGTCGCTGACCGGCTCTAGAACCGGAAGCTGGCCCGCAGGAACAGCATGTAGCGGACGTAGTTGTCGAGCATTTCGGCGTCGGCGCTGATCGACAGCATGCCCAGTTCGTTGCCGACGTTCAGGCGGAAGCCGACAATCGGACCGCCGCCCTCGATGGTGTCCGGCGACAGGGTGAAGTCCGGACCGCCCGAGCGGAAGCGGGCGATGGTCTCGCCCGGATCGACCGAGATGTTCTGACGCCAGCCGAGGCGCAGTTCCGGCTTCAACCAGCTGTTCTGGCCCATCGACATGGCGATGTTGATCGCGGCGGTGGCGGAGAACAGGTGGCCGTCGCGGTCGTCGATCTCGAGATCGAAGCCGTCGCCGCCGCCTTCCTCAACGTGGCCGTCCTCACTCAGCGAGAAGTACTCGGCGTAGACTTCCGGACGGATGGTGAAGCGGCCGAAGTTGCGCTCGTACGAGGCGCCGCCCGCGGCCGACAGGGTGATGCCGTTCCAGTCCGAGGTGTTGCTCAGGTTCAGGCCGGCGCCGACGAAGCGGCGTTCCGACTCAAAGGTGGCGTAGCCGGCGGCCGCGCGGGCCCAAGTCGTCCAGTACTGACCCTGGGCGCGCCAGTAGAGGCCCAGCTCCAGCAGGTTGGCCGACAGGACTTCCTCGGCCTCGGACTCGGGGTCCTCTAGGTCCGACGAGGTGAAGGCGACCGACAGGCCGATGGCGCCCAGGTCGGTGCCACGCTCGACGCCGCCCGCGACGCCGAATCCTTCCGAGCGGAAGCCGTAGGAGTCGGTCTTTTCCTTGTCGGCGTAGAAGTTGATCTCCTGCATCCAGGCGCTGGTCTCGCCCGGCGCGGCCGAGGCGTTACGGCCAGTGAGGGCGCGGGTCACGGCGTCGACGCCCGAGGCCAGCGACACCAGCGGACCGCCCGAGTGGTCGGGCAGAAGCTGTTCGTACAGGTTGATGAAGTCGTCGCGACCCAGTTGCGACAGGAAGGCGTCGCGCATGGCCTCATCGCGGCCCAGGGCGCTGTAGAAGGCGTCGTACAGGGACGCCTCGACCGAGATCAGGCTGGCTTCCTGCGCTGTGCGCTGACGGGCGTCGGCGTAGATGGTGTTGGTGGCCGTATCGATGCCGCCTTCCACCACATACATGTAGGGCGAGTTGTCCTGCAGCGAGCCCAGGTTGACGCCGGCGGCGTTCAGCGTGCCCGCGGTGACAAGGTTGAAGCGCTCCGGGCCGTCCAGCAGGGAGCCGAAGCGAACGCCCAGCTTCGAGGTGGCCGCCAGGTTCGCCGTGCCGCTGACGTTCACGCCGCCGGCAAGGCCGCTTTCCGGATCAAGCGCGAGGATCAGGGAGCCGTTGGCGCCCAGGTCCAGGCTGGACGCGTTCAGGGTGTTGGTCTGGGTGGTTTCCAGAGTGCCGTTGGTGACCGAGATCGCCAGGTTGCCGTCCGAATCGGACAGGCCCGCGCGCACCTGGGCGCCGCCGGAGACCAGCAGGCTGTCGGCGCCGGCGCCGAAGGTGATATTGCCGACGACCACGCCGTTGCGGATGTCCATCGTGTCGGCGCCCGAACCCAGCCGGACGTCGCCGATCAGTTGCGGCTCCTTGCTGTTCGGAACCCCGTCGCCGTCCGAATCCGGATCGCTCGCGGTCGGAGTGCCGGCTATGCCGTTCTGCAGATAGGTGACGCCAGTGGTGTTGGCCGAGACGTCGATGGCGATCTTGCTGCCGGTGATCGGGTCGCCGTCGGCGTTGGCCGAGACGTTGGCCTGGATCATGCCGGTGTTGGTGATCGAGGTCAGGGTGCCGCTGAGATCGCGCAGGCCGTAGGCGCTGGCCACGCCACCGCCGGTGGTGGCGATGATGTTGCCGTTGTTGTTGAACGTAGGGAGGTTCGCGCCCACGTCGATCAGGACCGCGGTACCGGACGTTCCCGCCGTTTCGCTGGCCACGCCGGCCGACACCGTGCCGCTGTTGTAGAACTGCGGGGTGATGGCGCCTTCACGGAAGTGGACCGTGGTGGCGTTGGCTTCGAAGGCCAGGGTGGAGATGGCCCCCTCGTTGCGCACGCCGCCGGCGATCGTGGTGGTCTGCCCGGCGTTTCCGCCGACCACCAGGGCCGTCGCGTTGACGTTGTCATAGACGCCCTGGCCCGCGATCGTGCCGCGGTTGATGAAGCCGAAAGCGCTGTCGCCGGTACCGGCCACGTTGAGGGTGATCGAGCTGGTGGCTGAACCGATCTGGATCGCCGCGGCGCTGCCGTAGCTGTTGATGGCGCCCGTGGTTTCCGCACCGTCGGGGATGCCGTCGTTGTCGTCGTCCGTGCTGTCGGCGTTCGACTCGGTCGGCGTGCGATCGACGATCACGCCGGCGCCGACGTTGGCGGCGATCACCACGGCCGGTCCGCCCTGCAGCAGGTCGTCCGGATCGAGCTTGCCGATGAACTCATCGCTGCCGCGCGTCGTGTAGCGATAACCGGACGAGTCGATGCCGCCCTGCAGGGCGATGCGACCGCCGACATCGCCATTGATGGACACGGCGGACGCGTTCAGGCCGCGAGCCTGGATGTTGCCCAGCAGGTTCACCGCGCCGGTGATCGTGCCGGTGGTGCGGATCGCGGCCGAGTTGTCGCCGACGACCCGGATGTTGCCGAGGCTCTGGAACTTGCCGATCAGGCCGGACTCGATCGAGACGCCGTAGGAGTTGTTGCCATCAACCGTGACGGCGCCGCCGGAGTTGATCAGCAGATCGCCCGTGACCGGAGCGCCCGCCGCATAGCGGATGCCGTAGCGACCGGTGCCGGTCGCCCAGGGACCATCCAGGTCGCCGTCGTTGTCCGTATCGGGATAGTCGCCGATCGAGTCGCCGACATTGACCAGGCCGTTGATGGTCAGGGTCGAGGTGACGCCCGGCTCGACCAGGACGCCGGTCGAACCGTCAGCGGAACCGGCCATGGTGACGGAGCCGCCCAGAATCTGGAGATTGTGGCTCGAATCGACGGTGACCGCCGTGCCGGAGGTGACGGCGATCGAGCCGGTCGATGAAATTTCGATGCTGTCCGGGGCGGTTCCGGTCGCGGTCGAGGTCCGGATCGGCGTGGTCCGCGCGGTGTTGATCACCACATTGGCCATGGCCTCGGACGCCACCAGCAGGGGAGCGATCGCCACAGCGGTCGCGAGTAGAATACGCATTCGAGAGAAACCCCTGTGGACGACACGCGCAGAGACGCCGGCGATCCTCTAACAGGGACCGTGCCAGCCTGCCTCAAGTTTCTCGAATTTGAGGCGAATGCAAGGCCGAAGACGGCGGGCAGGCGCGTTTCAGAAGCGCCGCTATTGCCAGTTTCGACATCAAAGTGATATCATTTTTATATTGATTCAGGAGGGAGCTCATGACCACCACGCATTCAAAGTCCACGGAACGGCCTGCATCCACGGCCAACGGCATTCTCATGCTGTTGGTCGGCCTGCTGTTGATGGTGGGCGGTCCGGCGGCGATTGCGCTGGACCCGGAAAATATCGTGCTGGTGGTGACCGGCATCCTGGTGTCCGTGGTTGGCCTGCTGCTGCTCTGCGGCCTCTATTCCCTTCAGCCCAACGAGGGCATGGCGATCCTGCTGTTCGGCGAGTATCGCGGCACGGACCGCAAGACCGGCCTGCGCTGGATCCTGCCCTGGTACAGCCGCAAGAAGATCAGCCTCCGGGTCCGCAACCTGACCAGCGACAAGCTGAAGGTGAACGACAAGCGCGGCAGCCCGATCGAGATCGCGGCCAACGTCGTCTGGCGGGTCGAGGATTCGGCCCAGGCCCTGTTCGACGTCGATGACTACCAGGCCTTCGTGAACATCCAGGTGGACACGGCCCTGCGCGACATCACCTCGCACTACGCCTACGACCACGGCGAGGAAGAAGCCGAGCCCGAGATGACCCTGCGCTCGGACGCCGAGGATGTGGCGGCGCGCCTGCGCGATGAACTGGTCGGACGGGTCAAGGTCGCGGGCGTCGCCATCGACGAGGCCCGGCTTGCGCACCTGGCCTATGCGCCCGAGATCGCCGGGGCGATGCTGAAGCGTCAGCAGGCCGAGGCCGTTCTGGCCGCCCGCCGCCTGATCGTGAAGGGCGCGGTGGGCATGGTCGAGGCGGCCCTGACCGATCTGGGCGACCGCGGCGTGGTCGACCTGGACGAGGACCGCAAGGCGGCGATGGTGTCGAACCTGCTGGTCGTGCTGTGCGCGGACCGTGAGGCCCAGCCGGTCGTGAACACCGGAACCCTGTACGGCTGATCATGGCGGGCAAGCCGAGAAAGCCCTTCCTGATGCGGGCGTCTCCGGGCGTGATGGCGGCGGTCGAGCGATTGGCCGCCGCCGAGCTCCGTTCGGTCAACGCCCAGGTCGAGGTGCTGCTGCGCGAAGCCCTCGCCAGACGGGGTGTTCCGACATCGGATGATCACCTGGGCGACGAGGACGCTTGAGCTTGATCGCGACCGGCGCTACGGGCCGAATATGGTGAAGTCGCATATGTCCCGGGTCCGCAAGGCCCGCCGCATCCAGAAGCGGGTCAAGCGCGTTGGTGCATCCAACATAAGCGCGGCGGAGCAGGAACTGATGAGTCTGGCGGGTCTTGAGGTTCAGGAGGGCGAACTGCGCCTGATCCCGGGCTGGGATGAGGAAGTCTCCGAAACCCTGAAGGCCACCAAGGCGGCCGCGGCGGATGACCGCCCCCGCTTCGTCGACACCACCATGCTGTATGCGCCCAAGTCGGGCGGGGTGAAGCGCTACCTGCTGTCCAAGAAGGCCTGGCTGGAGGAGAACCGTCCGGGCATCGCCCATTCGCTGGTCGTGCCGGGACAGCATCACAAGGCCGGCGACGACGGCATCATCCAGCTTCACGCCACCAAGCTGCCGTTCGGCGACGGCTATCGCTGGCCGACCTCGGTGCGCCGCTGGGCCGCCTGGGTGGCCTCGCTGAACCCGTCCCTGATCGAGGCGGGCGATCCCTATACGCCGGGGCAGGGGGCTCTGGAGGCCGGTCAACGCGCCGGCTGCCCCGTGGTCGGCTTCTGTCACTCTGATCCCGCCGGTCTGGCCGCGCTCCACTTCGGCGAATGGGCCAAGAAGCCGGTCGAGAAGCGCTGGGCCCGCCTGTTCGGCCAGTTCGACCGCGTGGTCTCGCCCAGCCGCTATATCGCGCGCCGCCTCGAAGAAGCCGGCATCCGCGACATCGTCATCCAGCCGCTGGGCGTCGAGATCGACACCTTCCGTCCCGATCGCCGGGACCGCGACTGGCTGCTGAAGAAGCTGAACCTGCCCGCTTCGGCCCGTCTGCTCTGTTTCGCCGGGCGTCCGGCGCGCGAGAAGAACATCGATGTGCTGATCGAGGCCGTCCAGAAGCTGGGCGCGCCCTATCACCTGGTGCTGGTCGGCGCCGGTCAGGGCCTGCCCGCCGAGGACCGGGTCATCTCCCTGCCGTACGAGGCCAATCCCAAGGCGGTGGCGAAGATCATCGCGTCCTGCGACGCCTTCGTGCACGCCAACGACAAGGAGCCGTTCGGCCTGATCGTGCTGGAGGCCATGGCCTGCGGCCGTCCGGTCGTCGGCGTCAATGCGGGCGGGGTGAAGGAGACGGTCGACAACAGCGTGGGTCAACTGGCCGACGCCGCCGAGCCGGGCGTCTACGCCGAGGCGATCAAGGCCCTGTTCGAGCGCGACATCGAGGCCCTGGGCGCCGCCGCGCGCCAGAAGGCGGTCGAGCGCTTCGCCTGGAACCGGGTCTTCGAGGACCTGTGCATGACCTACGCCGACGTCAGCGGGAAGCGCGCCTTCCTCGAACCGCCGGGCGACTGGGCCGAGCACTAGGTCTCGACAGCCCGCCCGGTCGGGACCAGTCTCCCCTGAAAACGGGGAGACATCCATGAAACGCCTGCTGCTCGCGACTGCGCTGACGCTGCTGTCCGCGACGTCCGCCATGGCGCAGACGGTCTATATCGTCCGCCACGCTGAAAAGGCCGATGCGAGTTCTGATCCGGTGCTCTCAACGGCAGGCGCAGAGCGGGCAGGGGCTCTGGCCGCCGCGCTTGCGGATGCCCATCCGGACCTGATTCTGGTCAGCCCGCTCCAGCGTACAGCCCTGACGGCGGCGCCGACCGCCGAGTACCACGGCGTGGCTCCCGTCGCCGTGCCGTTTGAAGGCGGGGTGGACGGGCAGGTGGCCGCCACCGTCGCTCGGGTTCGCACTCTGCCGGAGGACGCCACAGTTCTGATCGTGGGGCACAGCAACACCGTGCCCCTGATCGCGCGGGCGCTCGGCTATGCGGAGGCTGCGGACATGCCGGAGTGTGAGTTCGACCGGATGACGATGGTGCATCTTATGCGGGGAGGCGTTCACGGACAGGTCAGCCGCTACGGCGCGCCCGCGAACTGCCCGACCGGAATGACGCTGTTGAGGGGCGGGATCGTCGTGCAACTGGCCGACGACCTGCAGAGCCTGAGTCTCCTTGGGAAGACGCCCTGATCACACGTCCAGATCGGCCACCGCGAAGCGGGCGTTGTCCTGGATAAATTGGTAGCGGGCCTCGGCCTTCTTGCCCATCAGGCGTTCGACCAGATCCTCGATCTCGGCCTCGTCCTCGGGCAGTTCGACCCGCGCCAGGGTGCGCTTCTTCGGGTCCATGGTGGTCTCCTTCAGCTGGGAGGCCATCATCTCGCCAAGGCCCTTGAACCGGCCGATCTCGGTCTTCTTGCCCTTGAACACCGTCGCCAGCAGCTCGTCGCGGTGGGCGTCGTCACGGGCGTATTCGGACAGGGCGCCCGCCTGGATCCGGTAGAGCGGGGGCAGGGCCATGTAGAGGCGGCCCTGACGGATCGCGTCCGGCATCGAGCGGTAGAAGAAGGTGATCAGCAGGGCCGCGATGTGAGCGCCGTCGACGTCGGCGTCGGTCATGATGACGATGCGCTCGTAGCGCAGGTCCTCGATGTTGAACCGGTTGCCCGGCTGCACGCCCAGAGCCAGCGCCAGATCGGACAGTTCGACGTTGGCGCGCAGCTTGTCGGCGGTGGCCGAGGCGACGTTCAGGATCTTGCCGCGCAGGGGCAGGATGGCCTGGGTCGTTCGATCGCGCGCCTGCTTGGCCGAACCGCCGGCCGAGTCGCCCTCGACGATGAACAGCTCGGTCCCTTCGGCGGCCTGACGGGTGCAGTCGGCCAGCTTGCCCGGCAGGCGCAGCTTGCGGGTGGCGGCGGCGCGCTGGACTTCCTTGTCCTTGCGACGCTTCAGCCGGTCCTCGGCCCGCTCGATGACGAAGCCCAGCAGGGTGTTGGCCTGTTTGGGGCTCTCGGTCAGCCAGTGGTCCAGCGGGTCGCGCAGGAGTTGCTCGACCAGACGCGCGCCCTCCGGCGAGGACAGGCGGTCCTTGGTCTGGCCCTGGAACTCGGGATTGCGGATGAAGACCGAGATCATGGCACCGGCGTTGGCGATGACGTCTTCCGCCGTGATCAGACCCGCGCGCTTCTCGTTGGTCAGCTCGCCATAGGCTTTCAGGCCCTTGACCAGCGCCGCGCGGAAACCTGCCTCGTGGGTGCCGCCGTCGGGCGTGGAAACCGTATTACAGTAGGAACTGACGAAGCTGTCGGCTTCGCCGAAGCCGATGGGCGACCAGGTGACGGCCCATTCGACCGCGCCGGCCTCGCCCTTGCGCTCGACCCGGCCCGCGAAGGTCGGGGTGACCGTCTCCAGCTCGCCGATGCGTTCGGCCAGGGCGTCGGCCAGACCGCCGGGGAAGTGCAGGGTGGCGCTGGCCGGGGTGGTGTCGGTGATCCGCTCGGGCGAGCAGGTCCATTTGATCTCGACGCCGCGGAACAGATAGGCCTTGGAGCGGGCCATGCGGAACAGGCGGGCGGGCTTGAAGGCCGCGCCGACGCCGAAGATTTCCGCGTCCGGGTGGAAGCGGATCAGGGTGCCGCGCTTCTTGGAGGGCTGCACCTGCTGGATCGGTCCCAGGACCAGACCCTTGGAGAAGGACTGCTTCCATTCGAAACCGTCGCGCCAGACGGTGACGTCCAGATGGTCCGACAGGGCGTTGACGACCGAGACGCCGACACCGTGAAGGCCGCCCGAGGTCTCATAGGCCTTGCCCGAGAATTTTCCGCCCGAGTGCAGGACGGTCATGACGACTTCCAGCGCCGACTTGCCCGGATGCTTGGGGTGCGGATCAACCGGGATGCCGCGACCGTCGTCGTAGACCGACAGGAAGCCGTCGGCGTCCAGATCGACCTTGATGATCTTCGCGTGGCGGGCCACGGCCTCGTCCATCGCGTTGTCGAGGACTTCGGCGAACAGGTGGTGCAGGGCGCGTTCGTCGGTACCGCCGATGTACATCCCGGGGCGTTTGCGGACGGGCTCCAGCCCTTCCAGCACCTCGATCGACGAGGCGGAGTAGCCGGTGGCGGCGGCCGAGGCGGCCTGCGAGGGCACGTCGGCGGGACGCGGCGTCGGGGCGGGCGCGGGCTCGGGCGGCGTGGCGGGCGCGGCGGCTTGCGGCGCGGGCGTCACTTCAGGCGGAGCAACGGCAGGCGCGGGAACGGGCTCGTTCGGACGCGGCTGCGTCGGCTCGTCATCGAACAGGGAAAGGAGGTCGGCGGAGTTGGCCATTCAAAGATTGTGCGGCGATTCGGGGACCGGTCTGGTAGGCCCGACGGGGCTTTGGGGCAAGCGGGACCGCCTCCGCTGTGGACGACGGCAGGAAGGCGCGGGTCATCACGGCCATGAACAGGACGAACGGCAGGCTCTGGTGGGTCAGCAGGATCGATTCCGACAGGCTGAGCACGAAGAAGGCGGCGAGGAACCCGAGCGCCCACCAGCCTTCGCGCAGGCCTGACCCGGCGCTGCGGAACAGGGTGACCACGAAGACCAGCGCCAGTTGGCCGCCCACGAGGATCGCGCCGGGCCAACCAAGCTGGACCAGCAGGTCGATCCAGCCGTTGTGCGCCGAAGGCACGATCCAGCCGGTTTCCTTGCGCACCCAGTCGGCGGGCGGGCTTTCCCCGATCCGGCCCCAGAAGGCGCCGTAGCCGTAGCCGGTCCACGGACGCTCGGCCACGCGACGCATCAGGCTGGCCCAGATGTCGGTCCGGCCGGTCAGCGACGGGTCCTTGCCCAGGGCCTCCAGCACCTCGACCGAATGGGTCTCCCAGATGTAGAGGCCGGCGCCGGCCAGAACGACGGCGCTCCAGATCGCCACGACGGCGAAGGCGGCCCCGCCCTTGCGCAGGGCCCAGAAGCCCCCGACCACCCCGACGCCCAGCATCAGGCAGAGCAGGGAGGTCTTGGACTGGGTCGCCAGCACCAGCAGGCTGGACAGGGCGAAGGAGATGGCGGGCAGCAGGCGGCGCTCGTCGCCGGAGGCCAGACAGGCCGCCGCCGCCGTGGCGCCGATCACCATGACCGCGCCCATCTGGTTCTTCTCGTACCAGAGCCCGCGCCAGAGGCCCGCGTTGACGTCGTGGTGCACCCCGATGGCGGGGAAGGCGAAGACCATGATCAGGCTGCCCACCGCCATGATCAGGCTGGACAGCATCAACAGGCGCGGCAGGTGCTCGCCCCGGAAGACCGCGCCCAGATACAGGGCGAAGACCCCGCTCATGGCCAGGGCGATCACCCGGCGGCTGGTGGTGTGATAGTCGATCGACCAGTATTTCGAGGCGAAGCACAGGGCGATCAGCATCACCACGCCGATGGCTCCGGGCCAGGCCCGCCACATCCGGTCGATCCGGTAGAGCAGAAGGCCGATGGTCACGGCGTAGGCGGGCAGCCAGATCAGCCGCAGGATCGGCGTCTCCTGCTGCTGGGGGGCGAAGACCGGGCCGATCAGGGCGCCCGTCAGCATGAAGATCATGGCGATGCAGATCGCCGTCTCCCACCAAGCAGGAGCCGGTTCGGTCTGGACCATCGCTGGACGGGACTCGCGCACGGTTGCAGGGTCGGCGTTCGGGCTTAACGAAGGGTTGGGAAAATGGCGGGCGGGCTGCTTCGCAAGCGTGACGGCCACCATGCGCGGGTCGGCTTCGTCGAACTGTTCTTCGATCTGGTCTTCGTCTTCGCCATCACACAGATCAGCCACACCCTGCTGGCCCATCTGACCTGGCTCGGGGCGCTGCAGGCGGCGATCCTGCTGGGCGCGGTCTGGTGGGCGTGGATCGACACCGGCTGGATCACCAACTGGCTCGACCCGGAGCGACCGCTGGTCCGGGTCATGCTGTTCGGCCTGATGGGGGCGGGGCTGGTGCTGTCGACCTCCCTGCCGGAGGCCTTCGGCGAGAAGGGGCTGGTCTTCGCCGTCGCCTTCGCGGGCCTTCAGATCGGGCGCGGGCTGTTCACCCTGTGGGCGGTGCGGGGCGACCCGATCCTGAAGCCCAATTTCCAGCGCATCGTGGTCTGGGCCTCGGTCGGCGGGGCGGTGTGGATCGCGGGCGGACTGGCGGAGGGGCAGGAGAGGCTGCTGCTCTGGCTGCTGGCGCTGGCGTTGGAGTTCCTTGGACCGGTGACCGCCTTCTGGTGCCCGGGGCTGGGCAAGGGCAGCGCCCGCGACTGGAACGTCGAAGGCGCTCACATCGCCGAGCGGGTCGGCCTGTTCGTCATCATCTGCCTGGGCGAGTCGATCATCATCACCGGCGCGACCTTCGCCGAACTGGCGTGGACCACCCCGACGGTGCTGGCCTTCCTCAGCGCCTTCCTCGGCACGGTGGCCATGTGGTGGCTGTTCTTCAGCGCCAAGCACGAGGCGGCGTCTGACGTGATCGCCGGGGCCAAGGACGCCGGCGCCATCGCCCGGGCGGCCTACACCTATGCGCCCATTCCGGTGGTGGCCGGGATCGTGGTCACGGCGGTGGGCGACGAGATGGCGCTGATGCACCCGCTGGGCCATGTCGAACCGGCGGCGGTCTGGGTGCTGCTGGGCGGTCCGGCCCTGTTCCTGGCGGGGACGGCGGTGGCGGCCTTCGCGGTCTGGGGCGATTGGCCCCGGTCGCGGCTGGTCGGACTGGTGGCGCTGGGCGGACTGGCCGCCGCGTCGCCCCTGCTGTCGGCCCTGGCGCTGACCGCGGCCTCGACGACGGTGCTGATGGCGGTCGGGGCGTGGGAGACGCTGTATCCTGTGCAGAGGGTGACGAAGATCGCCTGACGCTTTCGGTTTCTTCTCGACTGTTGGGTGATTAGAGTTCGCCGAAACGGGGGATACCGACATGCTCAAACTCGCTCTGGCCGGTCTGGCCACGCTCACTCTGGGTCTGGCCGCGCCCGCGGTCGCCATGGCGGCCACGCCGCCGGCGACCGTGGTTCAGGACAGCGAGCAGGCGGCCAAGGAGGCGCTGGTCCGGCGCTATTTCGAGGTCAGCCAGTTCGAGAAGATGATGAACGCCATGATGGAGTCGATGATGGCTCCGATGATGAGCGACGTCCGCATCCCGCAGGACAAGATCCCTGTTGTGCGCGAGGCCGTTCTGGAGGGCTTCGGCAACGTCCTGCCGCAGATGATCGACGCCTTTGTCGTGGAGTACGCCAACACCTTCACGCTCGATGAACTGCAGCAGCTGGTCGCCTTCTACGAAAGTCCGACCGGGCGTTCGATCATGGCCAAGACCCTTACCCTGTCGCGGGACGCGGGCCGGATGGTCGAGCGCTTCAACCCGATCATGGAGGCGGAGATGCATCGCCAGCTGTGCGCGCGCATCGACTGCCCGGCGGCCCCGCCGCCGCCGGTGGTCGTCGCCCCCAGCCGCCGACGCTAGATCGAGGCCAGCGTTTCGGCCCGCGCGCGGATGATGTCGCGGGTCGAGCGGTCCTGATCGAACACGCCGTACCAGCCCTGCGGCTCGTGCGGCGGGTCGCCCAGGAACGAGGTGTCGCCGCTCTTGAAGCGGAAGTCCGCATGCTGGGCCCGGCCTTCGCCGTTCCACGCCCAGAAGTTCGAGCCGACCAGCGGACCGCCCTCGCGGACGCTGGCGATCACCGCGTCCTGGATCATGGCGTAGAGGTCGTCGCGCATGCTGGTCGAGACACTCAGGTCATAGACGTCGCCGTTGCGGGGATAGCCGAACTCCTCGACCACCAGCGGCTTGCCCGCCTGTCTGGCCAGTTCGACGTGCTGCTGGACGTATTCCGCCGACAGCGACAGGGCGCGAGCGTGGGTGCCTTCCATGTCGGTGCGATCCAGCCAGCCCCAGTTGCCCGGCCAGACGTGGGCGGTGTGGTAGTCGATGGCGTCGTCGGCCTGCGATGACAGCACCAGACCCGGCCGTTCCATCGAGCCCTTCAGCCCCTCGCCGCCGGTGGAGACGAGGTGGTGCGGAGCCAGCGACTTGATCAGTCGCGCGGTCGAGCTGATCCAGGCGTGGAACTCGGGCAGGGTGCGGTTCACGACGGCGTCGGTGCCGCCCGGGCGCGGCTCATTGGCCAGCTGCCAGCCCATGATGGCCGGGTCCTCGGCATAGGGCTTGCCGGTCACCGTGTTCACGCGGCCGACGATGCGGCGGATGTGGGCGTGATAGCGCTCGATGGCGGTCGGGCTGCGATAGAAGCCGGAGACGAAGTCCGGGAACTCGGGCCACGGGTGCGCCGGGTCGCCCATGTCGATGTAGTGGCCGCCGTTGGTCCACAGCAGATAGGTGGCCATGCCGCCCGACCATTCCCAGAAATTGGTCAGGTACAGCACCGCCTTCATGCCGCGCTTGCCGATCTCGGCCATGGCGTGGTCCAGTCCGGTCAGCAGGGCGTCGTTGTAGGCGTCGTCCTGATCGTGGAAGGCCGGACGCACCGAATTCTTCAGCGGCGACAGCTCGGCCGAGGCGGCGATGCGCAGATTGCTCACCCCGTCCGCCGCCAGCGCGTCCAGTTCACGCCCCAGCCGCCCCTCATGCCCGATCCACGCCGCATACCAGAGGTTGGCCCCGACATAGTGATAGGGCTTGCCGTCCAGGGTGAATTTCGTCCCCTCGCGCCGCACGAAGCCCGCGGGCGTGGTCTTCGCCATCACCGGCAGGGCAGGCATGGCCGCCATGGCGACCGAGGCGGCGAGCAGGGAGCGGCGGTTCATCATCGGCGAGGGCCCGGACTGTTTCAGAAGTTAGCGCTACCTTCGTTCGGGCGGGGGAAGGAAGTCCACCAACAGTTTGTTTCCCGACGCTTGAGGCCTCAAGCCTTCTCCACAAACGTATCGATCACCTTCTTCTCGCCCGCCTTGTCGAAAGCGACGACCAGCTTGTTGCCCTCGATAGCCTTGACCGAGCCGTAGCCGAATTTCTGGTGGAAGACGCGGTCGCCGCGGGTCCAGCCGGCGCCTGCTTTCGGGTCGGCGGTGGCGACCAGGCGGCCGTCGCCCTCAATCAGGGTGTGGCGGGCCGGTTTCGAGGCTGGGGCCTTGGCGGCGGTGAAGGACTGCGCCCGCTTCCAGCCCGGCGAGGAATAGCCCGAGCCGAAGGACGGCGCCTCGTCCCATCGGGACTTCGCTTCCTTCATTCCGGTGGAGGCGCCGTAGTAGCCGGTGTCCGACTGCGGCTCGACGTGGTCGATGGGCAGTTCATCGACGAAGCGGCTGGGCAGTTGGCTGGTCCAGCGGCCGTAGACCAGGCGGTTGGCGGCGAAGGAGATGCGCACATCCTCCTTGCCCCGCGTCACGCCGACATAGGCCAGGCGGCGTTCCTCCTCGAGGCCTTTCTCGCCCTTCTCGTCGATGCTGCGCTGGCTGGGGAAGACGCCTTCCTCCCAGCCCGGCAGGAAGACCAGCGGGAACTCCAGCCCCTTGGCCCCGTGCAGGGTCATGATCTGCACCGAGTCCGCGCTCTCGCCGCGGTCCAGATCCATGACCAGCGAGACGTGCTCCAGATAGGCGGTCAGGCCGTCGAACTGCTGCATCGACTGCGTCAGCTCTTTCAGGTTGTCGAGCCGGGTCTGGCCCGTCGCCCGGTCGGCCTTCTGCATGTCGGTGTAGCCGCTCTCTTCCAGAACGGCCTCGGTCAGCTCCCAGTGGCTGGTGGTCTGGCCGAGCGCGCGCCAGCGGTCGATGTCGCGCACGAAGTTGGAGAAGGCCGTGCGCGTCCGCGCCTGAAGCTCTTCCGTCCCGATCAGGTGACGCACCGCCGCCATGGCCGAGACGCCGTTCTCGCGGGCGATCTGCAGCACCCGCTGCACGCTGGTGTCGCCCAGCCCGCGCTTGGGCACGTTGACGATCCGCTCGAAAGCCAGGTCGTCGTCCTCGGACAGGATCAGGCGCAGATACGCGTGGGCGTCGCGGATTTCGGCCCGCTCGAAGAAGCGCGGACCGCCGATGACGGTGTAGGGCACCGCCAGCATGACGAAGCGCTCTTCAAACGCCCGCATCTGGAACGAGGCGCGCACCAGCACCGCCATGTCCTTGTAGGCCACGCCCTGCTTACGGGCGGTCTCGATCTCGTCGGCGATCAGCCGGGCCTCCGCCTCGCCGTCCCAGACGCCGCGCACCCGGACCTTGTCGCCGGTCTTGTCCTCGGTCCACAGCGTCTTGCCCAGACGGCTGCGGTTGGCCTTGATCAGCCCCGAGGCGGCGCCGAGGATGTGGTGGGTCGAGCGGTAGTTGCGCTCCAGCCGGATCACCTTGGCGCCCGGGAAGTCCCGCTCGAAACGCAGGATGTTGTCCACCTCGGCCCCGCGCCAACCGTAGATCGACTGGTCGTCGTCGCCGACGCAGCAGACGTTGCCGGTCGAGGAGGTCAGCAGGCGCAGCCACAGATACTGGGCGACGTTGGTGTCCTGATATTCGTCGACCAGGATGTAGCGGAAGCGGCGGCGATATTCTTCAGCGATATCAGCGTTCTGAGACAGAATTGTGAGGTTGTGCAGCAGCAGGTCGCCGAAGTCGCAGGCGTTCAGGCTGGCCAGCCGGGCCTGATAGGCGGCGTACAGGGCGTGCCCCTTGCCGTTGGCGAAATCCTCGCTGGGCGGCAGCTTGTCCGGCGTCCAGCCGCGGTTCTTCCAGTGGTCGATCAGATTGTTCAGCGACTTGGGCGTCCAGCGCTTCGTGTCGAGGTTGGCGGCCTCGAGCAGCTGTTTGCACACCCGCTCCTGATCGTCGGTGTCCAGGATGGTGAAGGTCGACTTCAGGCCCACCAGTTCGGCGTGCCGCCGCAGGATCTGCGCCGCCACCGAGTGGAAGGTGCCCAGCCAGCGCAGGCCCTCTGATGACGGCCCGATCAGATGGGTGATCCGCTCGCGCATCTCGCGCGCGGCCTTGTTGGTGAAGGTGACGACCAGCAGTTCCCACGGCTTGGCCCGGCCGGTGGCGAGGATGTGCGCCAGCCGGGTGGTCAGCACCCGCGTCTTGCCCGTGCCCGCGCCGGCGAGGACCAGCACCGGCCCTTCCGTCGTCTCCACCGCATCCCGCTGCTCGGGGTTCAGCCCCTTCAGATAGTCGGACACGGGAGCGGGCGCGCGGCCGTCGGGGCCATGCGAGCGGGCGAGGTCGGAAATGCGGGGAGCGGAATCGGTCATGGGAACCGGGAGAACATAAGGAGACCGGAGCCGCTTGTCAGCCGCCGTGAAAGGGCGTGTCCGGAACCGTAAAGGCCACGCCTCCGTTCCTTGCGCCGGGACAGGGTCAACACAGGAGGGTCATCGCATGGCCGAGAACACCAACAGCAGCGGCGGCGGCAACGCGGGCCTGGCTTTCATCGTCGGCGGCCTGCTGGTCGTCGTGATCATCATCGCCTTCTTTGTCTTCGGCGGCGGTCTGCCGGGCGCGGACAAGAAGGAGGTCAACGTCGACATCAATGTGCCCGAGGTCTCGGCCCCGGCGGCGCCGGCGGGAAACTGACCGATGACCGATCCCAATGTTCCGCCGCCCGAACGGCCCGAGGTGGTGCATCACACCACCATCAACAACCCGCCCCCGCGGCGCGGGGGCGGCGGCTTCCTCGGCTTCCTGATCGGTGGGCTGGTCGTGGCCGTGGTGGTGATCGGCGTCGTCCTGTGGTCGCAGGGCGGCGGCATCGAAGCGCCCAAGGGCACGGAGGTCGACGTCAATATTGATTTGCCGCGCCCGGAGCTGCCGGATGCGCCCCGGATGCCGGACCTGCCGAACCCGCCGCCGGTCGAGCCGCCGTCGGTTCCCAATCCGGAACCCGCGCCAGCGCCGGTCGGTTGATCAGCGCAACTGGTAGGTGACCGTGGCGACCACGCGGACTCGCTTGTTGAGCGAGGTCGACTCTGTGTCGATGTCCTCGCGTGCGAGGATTTCGAACGAGCCCTGCGTCGCCTGACGGATGGGGCCGAGCGGCGCGCCCGAGTCCTTGGCGAACTGCTCGGCGCCCGACCGCGCCGAGGCGGTGGCTTCGGCGATCATCGAGGGCCGCACGTCATTCAGCTTGGTGAAGACGTAGTTGGGCGCGGCGAAGTCCAGCTGGACGCCTTGGCGAACCAGATCGTTCAGCGCCCGCTCGGTGGTCGCCACCCGCTGAACGTCATTGGTGCGGACGGTCACGCTCTGGGTGACGATGTAGCGGATGGTGTTGTCGGACGAGCCGTATTCCCGCGCCCTGGTGTCGGTGACCTGCATCCGCCCGATGGTGATCGTGGCGTCCGGATAGCCCTGCGTCCGCAGGAAGGTGCGGACCACGCCCAGATCACGGTCGATCTGCGCCTGCGCCGTTGGCAGGTCGTCGTTGGCGGCCTTGAAGCTGAGGGTCAGGACCGCCAGGTCCGCCACCACATTGCGCTCGGCCACGCCCCGCACGGTGACCTGTCGATTGCCGACCTGCGCATTGACCACGCCATTGCCGATGAAGGCGCCGGCGCCGACCAGCCCGACGGCGATCAGGCCTCCGAAAACGGCGGCGGGAAGAAGGGATCTGTCGAAGGTGACGGCCACGTCGGGGCTCCAAGAAGAAGGCCCGACGATGCGCTCGCTATTGGCGTTGTCAATCGGTCGGACGCTGACCCGCGAAGCTGTGATCGCCCCCCGCCCAGGCCAGGGCCAGCAGGCGGCAGGCCGAGGCCAGAGGCGTGCGTCCGCGGGTCTCGTCGATCCGCTTCATCAGCCCCGCGTGCGACAGGTTCATAGCCGCGCCGACCTGATCCAGCACGACCCAGAATTCCGCCTCCAGCGCCACCGAGGTGGCGTGGCCGGACAGGGAGACGGAGCGCTTCTTGAGCATCCGCCCTCAGTAAGGTGATCAGCGCACGGCGACCAGAGTGATGTCGGCGCTGGCCGGGGCGCCGTGGGTCAGGACCGAATGGCGGGTGTCGGTGGTGAAGCGCAGGGCGCCCGCCGGATCGCGGATCTCGGCCCGCACCGCATAGGTGTGGCGCGGATCGATCTGGCTGGAGGGGAAGCCCAGCGTCGCCTGATAGGGCGGCGCGCGACCGTTCAGGGGCTCGCTGTGTTCGGCCAGGACCTCTGCGGGGGCGTCGGCCCGGCTGACGTCCTCGACCCGCACCGTCAGCACATGGCCGGGCGGCAGCAGGATGCGCTCGCGATAGGTGGCGGTGACGTTCACGACGGTCATGCCATGGCCGATGGTCGGTCCGCCCGTCTCAGGCGACGGGGAGGGGGCGCAGGCCGCGAGGGCCAGAGGCAGGATCGTCATGAGGATGGCGCGGCGCATGTCAGGTCCTCCGGTGGGGCAGACACCGTAACGCACATCGCCCATCCGGGGTGCGGCTTCATCGTCATTCACCCTGTCGGCGGATCACGATATGCTGGCGCGGCCTTTCCGGGGATGACGATGACCGCCGCCGACGTCGATGAGTTCGCCCGCCTCGAGCCCCAGCGGCTGGAGCCCCTGAAGGCGCTGCAGGCCTTCCGCCGCCTGATCCGGAACAAGGAGGACACCGCCCAGGTGTTCGAGATCATGCGCGCCCTCTCGGGCAGTTCGCTCGGCAAGGGCTACAATCGCATGCTCGACACCCTGGAGGGCGGGCGTCAGGCCTTCCTCCGTGACGAACTGGCCCATCGGCTGGACGATCCGGAATGGCTGGCCCGGTTCGGGCCGGGCACGGTCGGCGCCGCCTATCGCCAGTTCCGCGAAAGCCGGGGTTTCACCGCCGAGGGGCTGGCGGACGAGGCCCGCAAGGTCGCGCCCCTGGCCGACGCCCCGCATCCGGTCATCTGGTACTCGCGCCGCATCCGCGACGTGCATGACGTCTGGCACGTCCTGACCGGCTATGAGACCGATGCGCTGGGCGAGGCCTGCGTCGTCGCCTTCTCCTACGCCCAGACCGACAACCTCGGCTTCGCCTTCATCGGCTGGGGCGCCGCGCGCGAGATCAATCGCGAGAACCGCTCCATCCCGGCCCGCCGCGCGGTTCTGCAGGCTTACCGCAACGGCCGGGCCGCCCGCTGGCTGCCGGGACTGGACTATGAGGCCCTGTTCGCGCGTCAGCTCGACGAGGCGCGGGCCTGGCTGAACATCCGTCCGGCGAGCGCCTATCACGCGGTTCCGGTCGAGGCGCGGCAGGCGCTGAAGCTTCGCGCCTGAGCCGGGTTTCAGCGGCACAAGCGCGCCTTATGACAGGGCGCGGATAACCCCGCTTGTGTCCTGTGCCCGGCGTGGGCCATCTGCGGTCCATGAGCACGTCTCCCGAAGCCCCTGTCTCGCGCCCGCACCTGTCCCGGACCACCCTTCTGGGGATCGCCGGGGTGATCGTCTGCGCGATGATCTGGGGCACGACCTGGTTCGCCATTACCCTTCAGTTGGGCGAGGTGCCGAACATCGCCTCCATCGTCTGGCGCTTCGGCCTGGCCTCCGCCGTGCTGTTCCTCGGCTGCCTGATCTTCCGCCAGAACCTCAAGCTGAGCAGGGCCCAGCATCTGGCGGCGCTGGGGCAGGGAGCGTTCGCCTTCTCGGTCAGCTACAGCTTCACCTATGCCGCCGAGGAGCATGTCGCCTCGGCCATCGTGGCGGTGACCTTCGCCTCCCTGACCTTCATCAACCTGGTCCTGTTCCGGCTGATCGCGCGCCAGAAGGCGGCGCTGGCCTCATGGGGCGGAGCGCTGCTGGGCATCGCCGGGGTCGCCGTCCTGTCGGGCGGCGAGGTGCTGGGCGCCGGGTTCGACCAGCGGGCCGCCGTCGGCGTCGGCTTCGCCCTGATCGCCACCACGGCCTCGGCCTTCGGGAACTTCTTCGCCTGGAAGGGGCAGCAGTCGGGCTCGCAGGCCATTCCCTCGACCGCCTGGGCCATGGCCTATGGCACCGGCCTGCTGGTCGTCTTCGGTCTGGCGACGGGTGTGAAGTTCAGCATCGAACCGACCCAGGAGTATGTCGGCTCGCTGCTCTATCTGTCGCTGTTCGGCTCGGTGATCGCCTTCGGCCTCTACTTCACCATCGCCCGCACCATCGGCTACGCCATGGCCAGCTACATCTCCGCCTTGACCCCGCCGATCGCCATGCTGGTGTCGGTGATGTTCGAGGGCGCGCGCTTCGGCTGGACGGCCCTGGCGGGGCTGTTGCTGGTGCTGTCGGGACAGGCCCTGCTGATCCGGGCGCCGAAGAAGTCCGACTAGCGCCGGAACCAGCCCGCCTTCTTCTGGCGGCGGTCGGCCTCTTTCAGGACCTCGACCTCCTTGGGGCTCTTCGCTTCGGCCAGTTTGTCGCGACGGATCTTCTCGGCCTGGACCCGGCGCATGGCGATCAGGGCGATCAGCCCGGCCCGGGTCTTCGGGGCATAGCCGCCCATCTCAGTCCTCCAGCTTCGATCCATCCAGAAGCTTTTCGGCGCGCGCCCGTTCCTTGGCGGTTTTGCTCTTTTCCGCCTTGGTCCGCCCATGGGTGGCGCGATTGGCGGCGGCGGTAGCCTTCGCCTCGGCCTTGTCCCGATCCTTGCGGAACCGGTTCAGGTTCACGACCTCGCCCATGACGACCTCCGTGATGCAACCCGACCCTTGCCGGACAGTTTCCCAGACCCCACAGCCTGAGGAGATTCCCATGGTAGACGCCTCTCAAATCCGCGAACACCTCGAAGTCGTCGGCTCGGACGGCGAGCACGTCGGACGGGTCGATCACGTCCACGGCGACCAGATCGAACTGGCCAAGCTCGATCTCGCCGGCGGCTTCAAACACCACATGATCCCGGTCAGCTGGGTCGAGCGGGTGGACGAGCATGTCCACCTGAACCTCACCAAGGACGAGGCCAAGGCCCGCTGGACCGAGAAGCCGCACTAGGCTCCTTTCGGTTACCGCGAATTCACGGGCGGTCCGCTTCCACAGGCGGGCCGTTCGCCTATGTTGAAGCCATGATCCGTCTGATCCTCAACCTGCTCTGGTTCTTCTTCGGCGGCTGGCTCGCGGGCCTGCTCTGGCTGTTCGGCGGCGCGATCCTGGCCCTGACCATCGTCGGCCTGCCGTGGACCTTCGCGGCCTGGCGCATGGCCAGCTACAGCTTCTGGCCGTTCGGCCGCGAGGTGGTTTGGCAGGACCAGACCAACCCGGTAGCGGGCGGCCTCGGCGTCGCGCTGAACGTGATCTGGTTCCTGCTGGCCGGGTGGTACATCGCCCTGTCGCACCTGCTGATCGCCGTGGCCGAGTTCATCTCCATCATCGGCATCCCCTTCGCCCTGAAGGACCTCGAACTGGCCAAGCTGGCGCTGGCGCCAGTCGGTCGGACGATCCGCGAAAAGCGCTGACCGTCAGAAGCCGCTGAACGCCCGGACGTTCATTCGATCCCTCGCCAGTTCAGCCCGCCGGGCAGGTCGAAGTCCGCATAGTCGACCTGAAGCACACGGCGAGGGCGTCGGCCAATTCTCTCAGCGCGTCGAGCGCGCGGTCGTCCAGCCGCCGTCCGGCGTGAAGGGCTCCGTCGCGCTCGAACGCCTCCCAATCCATCAGCCCGGCGAGATCATGTTCTCGGGGCGGACGTACTGGTCGAACTCCTCGTTGGTCAGGTAGCCGCCGCCGACGGCTTCCTCGCGCAGGGTGGTGCCGTTCTTGTGCGCGGTCTTGGCGATCTTGGCGCAGGCGTCATAGCCCAGCTTGCCGTTCAGGGCGGTGACCAGCATCAGCGAGTTGTCGAGGCCGCGCTTGATGTTGTCCTCGCGGGGCTCGATGCCGACGACGCAGTTGTCGGTGAAGCTGATGGCCGCGTCGGCGACCAGGCGGACCGACTGCAGGAAGTTGTAGGCCATGACCGGGTTGAAGACGTTCAGCTCGAAGTGACCCTGCGAGCCGGCGAAGGTCAGGGCGGCGTGGTTGCCGAACACCTGCACGCAGACCTGGGTCAGGGCTTCGGACTGGGTCGGGTTGACCTTGCCCGGCATGATCGACGAGCCCGGCTCATTCTCCGGCAGGGCCAGTTCGCCCAGGCCCGAGCGCGGGCCGGAGCCCAGGAAGCGGATGTCGTTGGCGATCTTGAACAGGCTGGCGGCGACCGTGTTGATGGCGCCGTGGCTGAAGACCATGGCGTCGTGGGCGGCCAGGGCCTCGAACTTGTTCGGGGCGGTGGTGAAGGGCAGACCGGTGATGCCGGCGATCTGCTCGGCGACCTTCTCGGCGAAGCCGATGGGGGCGTTCAGGCCGGTGCCGACGGCGGTGCCGCCCTGGGCCAGTTCCATCAGGGCGGGCAGGGTCTGCTCGATGCGCTTGATGCCGTTCTCGACCTGCTGGGCGTAGCCGCCGAACTCCTGACCCAGCGTCAGCGGGGTGGCGTCCTGGGTGTGGGTGCGGCCGATCTTGATGATGTGCTGCCAGGCATCCGACTTGGCCTTCAGGGCCGTGTGCAGGTGGGTCAGGGCCGGGATCAGGTCACGGACGACCTGCTCGGCGCACGCCACATGCATCGCGGTCGGATAGGTGTCGTTCGACGACTGGCTCATGTTGACGTGGTCGTTCGGGTGGACCGGCTTCTTGGTCCCCATCTCGCCGCCCAGCATCTCGATGGCGCGGTTCGAGATGACCTCGTTGGCGTTCATGTTCGACTGGGTGCCCGAACCCGTCTGCCAGACGACCAGCGGGAAGTGATCGTTCAGCTTGCCTTCGATGACCTCATTGGCGGCGGCGACGATGGCGTTCCCGATGGCCGGGTCCAGCTTGCCCAGCGCCATGTTGGTCTCGGCGGCGGCGCGTTTGACGATGCCCAGGGCGCGGACGATCGGCAGGGGCTGCTTTTCCCAGCCGATCTTGAAGTTGCCCAGCGAACGCTGCGCCTGCGCGCCCCAGTACCGGTCGGACTGGACCTCGATCGGGCCGAAGGTGTCGGTTTCGGTGCGGTGCGTCATGGCGAGACTTTCAGGCGTGGCGGGAAGATGCGCGGGGGTGTAGCACGCAGGGATCAGGGGACAAGAAGCGGAGATATTCGATGGGCGTTCGTCACGGACTTCAGGCGGCGGTTCTGATGATGGCCTTCGCGGCTCCGGCGGCCGCCCAGACCGCGTCGCCCCATGTGGTCCTGCTGGACACCGAGGCCGGGCGGATGGCGATCGCCGTGGATCTGGAACATGCGCCGGTGACCGGCTGCAACTTCATCCGGGCCGCCCTGCGCGGCGCCTATGCCGACGGGACGTTCTTCCGCACGGTGGTGGCCCAGACCAACGCCAATCCCAACCCCATCGACGTCATCCAGGCGGCGACGGTCCACGGATCGGACGACGCGACCCAGCCCTCGATCCCGCTGGAGCGGACCCGCGACACCGGCCTGCACCATACGGCCGGAGCGGTCTCGATGGCCCGGGACGGACCGGACACGGCGACGACAAGCTTCTTCATCGTGACCCAGGACACGCCGGCGCTGGACTTCGGCGGCGGACGCAATCCGGACGGGCAGGGGTTTGGCGTCTTCGGCTATCTGACCGAGGGGCTGGACGTGGCCCGGCGCATCCAGGCCATGCCCGCGACCGATGAAGCGCTGGACGCGCCGGTCCGTATTCGGGCGGCGCATCTGCTGGGACCGAACCCGACCCAGTGCGGGCTCTGATGACCGCACGCTGGACCGGCACGGGCAAGGTCCGCGCCCGCGAGAGCGGCGAGGTGATCGAGATCACCATCGAGGGGCTGACCACCCAGGCCAAATACTACAAGCCGCTCGTCTATGAGTTCATGCGCAAGGAATGGACCTCGCGCCCGGCCTGGGGCGACTACGTCGTCGAGATCGCCATGGAGCACGTCGGCGATCCGCCGTGGATGGACTTGGACAACCTGGCCAAGGCCTTGCTGGACGCCATCAAGGGCTATCTGTTCCACGACGACAGCCAGGTCGCCCGCCTTCTGGTCGAGCGCCAGCAAGGCGAGCGCGAGCGGATCACGATCCGGGTGTTTCCGCGCAAGTGAACACGGCGGGGAAATGTGCACTCAAAAAAAAATGGAGTGCACATCGTGGCCTTTTTCGCCTGAGGCGGGGGCTGGGGTGCGGGTTTCTCCCGGCAGATTGTCAAAGACCTGAGGATGCGGAGCCGAGCAGGCCGATGCGTCAGAATTGGACGTAGCCTTCGCTGCTATCGTCATCCCGGCTTTCGCCGGGGATGACGATAGCGGGTTGAGACGAGCCCTAAGGCGTTCGGGCGCCGAACTGCAGGGTCGGGAGGCGCATCTGCATTTCGGGGCCGACGAAGAGCTGGGGCTCGGAGGGGTGTTCGATGCCGGCTTCGGCCTCCTTGCGGCTGACGCAGGCGCGGGTCCCGGCGGCGAGGGCGAGGAAGTCGGTCGCGGTCGGCAGGGTCTCCAGAACGCAGCCGTCGAACCACGGATATTGCTCGTCCGCGCCGCAGCCGAACGAGGGACGATCCCGGCGCGCGGCGGTGAGGACCATGCGGTTGGGCCCCTGCAGGGCGTTGAGGAAGATACCTGAATAGCAGGCCGAGACGATCACCACGGTGGGCCGGGTCCCGCAGCTGTTGCGGATCATGTTGGCCATGACGTCCGGGGCCATGCGAGGGGCGTCGCCGAACACCATGCCGTCCGGGGCGCCGTGCGAGGTGAAATAGATCAGGCAGCCGCGGTTGGTCCTGGCCGCGGCCTCGCGCACGCCGGCCAGAACCGCGTCGGGCGAGCTCTTCTCAAGGCTGTAGTCGACCATGTCGGCGCGGTTGAAGCCCGCGCGCTGGAAGCCTTGGATCAGATCGCGACGGGCGTTGTCGAAGGCCTGGATCGGTTCGCCGTAGCCGTCGCGCCAGTCGGCCTGGATGATGGCCGAGGTCCAGCCGTCGAAGCGGCTGGATGTCTGCGCCGCCGCCGGTCCGGCGAGCGTCAGCAGGCCCGCCAGCAGAACGATCAAACCCCGAAGCATGCGTAACCCCCGCTGTTCCAGTCGCCTGACGTTAGACGATCAGGCGCGCAGGGGAAGGGGTCACTTCTTGCGGAACTGGTCCAGCGAGATGACCTTGGGCGCGTCGTCGCCGCCCAGCGGCGGGACGGGCGTCTCGTCGGCGGCTTCGGCGGCGGCCACCTCGGCGGCGATCTCCTCGATCGTCGCGGGCGGCTCGAACTGCAGCAGGAACTGCACCGAGGGATCGTAGAAGCGGGTCACGGCCACATAGGGCATGGCCAGAACCTTCGGCATGCCGCCGAACTTGAGCATGACCGAGAAGCGGGTCGGCTCGACCTTCAGGTCCCAGTACTGGTGCTGGAGCACGACCGTCATCTCGTCCGGATATTTGGCGAGGATGTCGGGCGGCACGCTGACGCCGGGCGCCCGGGTCTTGAACGTGATGTAGAAATGGTGCGCGCCCGGAATGCCGTCCGGCAGGGCCGCCCGCTCCAGCGCAGCCTTGATCACCCCGCGCAGGGCGTCCTGCGCCAGCTGCTCGTAGTGCATGTCGTCCACGGGGGGCGTTTCTTCAGCCATCAGGTCGGGGTCTCGCTGTCCAGCGGCGGTGATAACCCTCGACGGGCGCGGGCGGAAGACGGCAAAGAAGGTTAGCGCGGGGATTTGTCCCCAAGCGCGGCATTTCTCGGATTTGAGGAGAAAGTGGGAGGCTTCTGTTGCCAGGCGCCTCCCGGGCCCCGCCTGAGGATCTGAACCCCCAGGACTTAGGTTGGAATTACCGGAACCGCATTACGCGGCGACGGCGTATTCCCCAGCGAAGTTATCGTTCGCAGTTAGAAAATGACCCGATACGGTGGGTCAGGACGAGCGAAAGCAATCCTCTTTACACGTCCGTCGATGCTAGTCGGCCCCGCACTAACCCGCTGATAACCGGGAGAGAATGGTGGAGCCGCCGGGAATCGCACCCGGGTCCGGTCCGCTTATTACAGGCACGTTTATCGCCATAGTCCGGCCGAAACCGGACAGGACCAATATAGGCGCTTTCGCCCGTGTCTCCAAGGGGTTGCCTCACGTCGTCCACGGCGCGGCTGGCGCTGATTGCCTACCCTCTGATTCCAGCTATTGCTGCGGGCGAGAGAGCGGGGTGTGGGCCCCGTCAGGGGGACTTCCAATGATCCGTTCAATCCTGCTGCTGCTCGCGGCGACGCTGTCCATCGCCCTGTCGGGCGGCCCGGCCTTCGCGCAGTCCGTGACGGACGCGGACCGCGCGCAGATCCAGGCGCGGATCGACGAGTTGAGCGGCCTGATCAATCAGGGCGATCTGGCTGGAGCCATCGACGTGGTCCCTCCTCGGTTGCGATATCTGATCGCCAACCGGTTCGGCATTCCGCGCGACCAGATCAAGCCCGCCATGCGGCAAGTCCTGGGGCCGATGCTCGAGCAGGTGCACATCGACAACTTCGGCATGAACCTCGCCGCCGCGCAGGAGATGACGACGCCGACCGGCGGCCGGACCTATCTGCTCATCCCCACGTGGACGGAGATGACCGTTCAGGGGGTCGGTCGAATCCGCGCCGACACCCAGACCCTGGCCTGGCAGGACGACGGCCAGTGGTATCTGATCCGCATCGAGGACGCGCCGCAACAGGCCATGCTGCGTGAGGCCTATCCCGAACTCGCCGGCGTCGACTTCCCGCTGGGGACGACCCGCCAACTGCCCTAAGGCTCAGACCCTCTCCCAACCCGGCGTCTGGTTCCGGAACCAGGTCAGCTGGCGCTTGGCGTAGTTGCGGGTGGCCTGGCGGGTGGCGTCGATGGCCGCGTCCAGCGTCGTCTTGCTCGCCAGATGGGCGGCGAACTCGCGCACGCCGACGGCCTTCATGGCGGGCAGGTCGGGGGACAGGTCGCGGGCCATCAAGGCGCGGACTTCCTCCAGCGCGCCCTGTTCGACCATCAGCCCCACCCGCAGGTCGCAGTTGGCGTAAAGCCGTTCGCGCTCCGGCTCGACCACCAGACCGGTCCAGGAGCCGGGGGCGAGCAGGGGCGTGGTGTCGGCGGTCCAGTCGGTGAGGGCTCGGCCGGTGTGCTCGGCCACGGCGCGGGCGCGGATCAGGCGCTGGCGGTCACCCTGTTCGATCCGCTCGGCCGCTGCCGCATCCAGGTCAGCCAGACGGCGGCGGAAGGCGGCCTCGCCTTCGGCGTCGAAGGTGACTTCCAGCCGGTCGCGAACCTCGGTGGGCACATCCGGAATATCGGCCAAGCCCTTGGTCAGGGCCGTGAAATACAGGCCGGTGCCGCCGACCAGCAGGGCGGGACGGCCCGCGTCCGCCAGCTCGGCCAGCACCGGCATGACGGCCCGGCTCCAGCGGCCTACGGACCAGGCCTCAGCGGCGTCGGCGACGCCGTACAGGCGGTGCTCGATCTCGGCCTCATCCGCCGCCGAGGGGCGGGCGCTGAGGACGCGCAGGTCGGCGTAGAGCTGCTGGCTGTCGGCATTGATGATGACGGCGTCCGTCCGCGCGGCCTTCTCCATCGCCAGCCGGGACTTGCCCGAGGCGGTGGGGCCGGCGATCAGCGTGATTGAGGGCAGGGTCAAAATGCGGGCTCGCGGGGCGGGTCGTCCGGCGATAGAACGCAGGCCCCGCAGTCGCAACCCGCTGGAACTCCGCCGTGCCTGATCGCGCCACCGTCATCGCCGCCCTCGACGCCATCACCGACCCGAAGACCGGGCAGGGACTGGTCGCCGCCGGACTCGCGCAGGGGCTGACGGTCACCGAGGACCGGGCAGGCTTCGTCATCGAGGTTCCGGCGGGCGAGACGGCGCTCTACGCCCCCGTCCGCGACGCCGCCGAGGCCGCGCTGAAGGCCCTGCCGGGCATGGCGCGGGTCTCCGTCATCCTGACCGCCGAGACCGCGCCAGCCGCCAAGCCGCGCCGTACCGCCAGCCTGTCGCCGCAGGCCGTGGACCAGACCCGGCCCAAGGCCCCCGTCGCCACCGACCGCCCGGCCCATGTGCGCAGGGTGCTGGCCGTCGCCTCGGGCAAGGGCGGGGTGGGCAAGTCCACGGTGGCGGTCAATCTGGCGGCGGCGCTGGCCGCGCGCGGGCTGTCGGTCGGGGTGCTGGACGCCGACGTCTATGGCCCGTCGCTGCCGACCATGCTCGGCGTCTCGGGCAAGCCGGACTATGTCGACGGCATGATCCAGCCCCATGTCGTGCAGGGGCTGAAGGCCATGTCCGTGGGCCTGCTGACCAAGGCGGAGGACGCCATGGTCTGGCGCGGTCCGATGGCCTCGCAGGCCCTGACCCAGATGCTGACCCAGACCCGCTGGGGCACGGAGGATCAGCCGCTGGACGTGCTGGTGGTCGACCTGCCGCCCGGCACCGGCGACGTGCAACTGACCCTGATCCAGAAAACGCCGCTGGATGGGGCGGTGATTGTCTCGACCCCGCAGGAGGTGGCGCTGGCCGACGCCCGCCGGGGCCACGCCCTGTTCCAGAAGGTCGGCGTGCCGACCCTGGGCCTGATCGAGAACATGACCGGCCCGATCTTCGGCAAGGGCGGGGCCGAGGCGGAAGCCGTCCGTCTGGGGGTGGCCTATCTGGGCGATATCCCGCTGGACGCCGCGGTGCGCGAGGGCGGCGACGCCGGTCTGCCGGTGGTTCTGGCGGATCCGCAGGGCGATGTGACGGCGCGGTTCGCGGGGTTTGCGAGGGCGGTCAGCGAAAAACTCGGCCTCTGAGGGTTTTCAAACGCAACGCGAACGGCCACCTTCCCGGTTCCAGTCCTTCCCCTGAGAGCCGCCCATGTCCGTCGACGCCCTGTTCCGCCCCTTCACCATCAAGGGGCTGACGCTGCCCAACCGCATCGTCATGGCGCCGATGACCCGGTCCTTCTCGCCCAACGGCATCCCGTCCGAGGGCGTGCCCGGCTACTACCGCCGTCGCGCGGAAGGCGGCGTCGGCCTGATCGTCACCGAGGGCACGGTGGTCGAGCGCCCGGCGGCCCGCAATGACGCCGCCGTGCCGGTCTTCCACGGCGAGGCCCTGCCGGAGTGGCAGAAGGTGGTGGACGAGGTCCACGCCGTCGGCGGCCTGATCGCGCCGCAGATCTGGCACGTCGGCTCGGCGCGCGGGCAGGGCGCCGAATGGGAGCCGCTGGGCAAGGTGGACAGTCCCTCGGGCCTGGCCGGTCTGGGCCGCCAGAAATACGAGGCCATGACCGAGGAGGACATCGCCGACACCATCGCCGCCTTCGGCCGTTCGGCCCGCGCCGCAAAGGAGATCGGCTTCGACGCCGTCGAAATCCACGGCGCCCACTCCTATCTGATCGACCAGTTCTTCTGGAATGTGCTGAACGTCCGCACGGACCAGTGGGGCGGGGCGACCATCGGCGAGCGCAGCCGCTTCGGCGCCGAGGTGGTCAGGGCCGTGCGCGAGGGGATCGGCGAGGAGATGCCGCTGATCCTGCGCCTGTCGCAGTGGAAGAGCGGCGCCTATGACGCCAAGAACGCCCACGATCCGGCGGAGCTGGAGCAATGGCTGTCGCCGCTGGCCGAGGCGGGGGTGGATGTCTTCCACTGCTCGCAGCGTCGGTTCTGGGAGCCGGAGTTCGAGGGGTCGGACCTCAATTTCGCCGGCTGGACCAAGAAGGTCACGGGCCTGCCGACCATAACCGTCGGCTCGGTCGGGCTGGACGGGGAGTTCATCGCGGCCTTCGGCGGCGCGGGCTCGAAACCGGCCTCGCTGGACGGGCTGATCGAACGGCTGGAGCGGGAGGAGTTCGACCTGGTCGCCGTCGGCCGCGCCCTGCTGGCCGACCCCTACTGGGTGCAGAAGATCCGCGACGGCCGTCACGACGAGCTGATGGACTTCCAGCGTCAGGCCATGCTGACGCTGTCGTAGCCGGGAGTGAAAAGTGAGTGGTGAGTAGTGAGTGGCTGCGTCGTCATGCGCGCCTAATCACGACTCACTTTTCACTACTCACCCACCCGCGCTTACCGTCGCTCGAAGACCTTGAACACAAACGCGTGGTCGTCCTTCTCGCCCGCGGGATGGGGCTCGGACGCCGTCTCGGTCCATTGGGCGGGATCGAAGGCGGGGAAATGCACATCGCCCTCGGGGGCGGCGTCGACCTCGGTGATGTAGAGCCGCTTGGCGCGGGGCAGGGCGGCCTCGAACAGGCCCGCGCCGCCGATGACGCAGACCTCGTTCACGCCGTCGTCCTCGGCCGTCTCGCGGGCGATCTCGATGGCCTCGTCCAGCGTCCGGCAGACCAGAGCGCCCTTGGCCTCGCCGTCGTCGCCATAGCCTTCGTCACGGGTCAGGACCACGTTCAGCCGACCCGGCAGCGGGCGCAGCGGCAGGCTTTCCCAGGTCTTGCGGCCCATGATGCAGGGCTTGCCGATGGTGATGGCCTTGAACCGCTGCAGGTCGCTGCGCAGCCGCCAAGGCAGGTCGCCGTCGCGACCGATCACGTCGTTGGAGCCACGGGCGACGACGAGAACAACGGAGGGAACGGCCAAGGTGCTTATCCGGTTAGGGGGGACGATCCCCTCTCCATAACGCGAGGTCCCGCATGGGCAAGTACGTCCCCGCCATCGTCACCGGCCTGATCGTCACGATCGTCGTCGCCTTCCTTCTGGGACTGATCGGGTTCCGGGGCTTCGCCGCCTGGTACGTCCCGCTCTTCGTGGGGATCTTCACCGGCTACATCATGGCCAATCTGCAGGGGACCAAGGCCGGACCGGTCGCGACGGAAGCCGAGAAGGCGGCGGCCCTTTCGCTGCGCCCGTCGCCGGGCAAGGCCCTGATCCTGATCCATCGTCAGGGTTTCGTCGGCAAGGCGGCGGGGATGGAGGTGACGCTGGACGACCGGGTGCTGGGCCAGCTGAAGTCGCCCCAGTTCACGGCGGTCGAGGTGGACCCCGGCGCCCATACGCTGGGCTTCGGCTTCGTCGGTCTGGCCGCCGCGCAGAACAAGCGCGAGATCGTGCCGGTCACGGTGATGGCGGGCCAGGCCGTCGCCTACCGAGCCACCATCTCGATGGGCATGGGCAAGAACACCATCAAGATCGACCGCGATGACGAGGTGTCCATGCTGGCCGACGACCTGCGCCGGGTGAAGATGGTGGCGCCGGCGGTGGCGTGATGGGCTATCGAGGGCGGCTCATCCAGCGCTGGATATGCTCAATGTATTCGGCGACCGGCAGAGCCTTGATGTCCGCCTTCGAGTGTCCGGTCTCGGCCAGTTCGATGAACAGTTGACCCTGAAAGTCGGTGAACCGATCCCAGATTTCGGTCGGTCCCGGGGCGTCGCCGGTCGTGTGCGGGGCGAGGAAGTTCCGGACGCCCGCCAATGCTCTCTTCGGCTTGCCGCCATGGATAGCCAGATCCGAGTTGGACAGGTCCGAGATCGCCGCCTGGTGGCGATACCGCTCCTCTTCCATAATGAGGTGCAGCTTTCGGCGATGGTGCTCTGACCCGAGATGGCGGCAGCCGAGATCGATGCCCAGCTCCAGCGGCATGTTGTGGCGCGCCAGTTCCTCTGCCGCGGCGGATTTGCTGCGCGAAAGGTCGTGGATGCCGAAGCGGGAGTCCCGGATGAGTTCGAGGATTTTTCCGATCCGGGTCTCTCCGGAATCGATGCGTTCCGTGGCCAGTCGGGGGCTGAAGTCCAGATAGGCGACGCAAAAGATGACCGCGTTCAGAAGCGGCTTGTACTTGGGGTCGAAGGGGCAGTTGATGAAGACGCTGCGGTCATAGCCGACGGGCGCTCCAGACACGCTCATGGCGTTAGCCGGCGCGCCGTTCGTAGGTCTTGTGATCCCGGACCGTGCCGTCTTCGTTGTGGATGAAGACTTCGCCGCCATCCCTTTGCGCAAGGCTGCGGGCGAAGGCGATGGCTTCCTCACGGGAGCTGAACACCCGGGTCGCGCGCTGCGCGCCGGTGTCGCGCACGCGCCATTCTCCGCGATAGCCCGAACTGACGTGGCGGCTGGTGCTCATCTGGTGAAGGTAAACCCGCGTCTAGGCCGAATCGACATTCACCGCATCCAGATCATGGAAGCGGCGATATGGACGA